>CANMQJ010000001.1 GCA_947500005.1 uncultured Paracoccaceae bacterium
ACCCGGCGCCCACATTCATCGCTTGACGGGAAAACCCCCGATCAGGCCTACTTCAACCAGCCGATGCCCGAAGCGGCCGCGGCGTAACCGAGGCGGAAAACCACTTAGAAAACGCCCGGAACCTGTTCAGACAAATCGATCCACCTCTGGCAAAGCCCCTTGGCCCTCGAGGCTCAGGCCGAAAAAATGAGAACCTCAGCCGGACGCAAGGGCCTGTGGGACACGCTGTGTGGCAGTTTTGTGGGGCAAGACCACCGAAAACCTGAGGAAAACCAGCATTTCTTGGATTTCCTGGCTTGACTATGGTGCCCCCACACGGACTCGAACCGCGGACCTACTGATTACAAATCAGTTGCTCTACCAGCTGAGCTATAGGGGCACCGTGGCGACCGATTATACGCGCGAGGCTCCGCGTGCAAGCCATTTTGGCCGGAGAATGGTCTTGGATTTGACTGTCCCCAAGCCAGGGAGTAACCCATTGGTCAAAGGTAACAGACGCAAGAAAGCCTCGGTATGCAGTTGATCTTTCACACGGGCGCCCACGCAACCGACGAAGATCGCCTGCTGAAGACATTGCTGCGCAACGCGGAAGATCTGGAGGGACGAGGCGTCATCATTCCGCGTCCCGTCCGTTATCGCGGTCTTATGAAGAAAACTTTCGCTGCGCTCGAGAACGGGGTTCCCAGTCCCGAGGGCCGTGACGTTCTGCTCGATGCGTTTCTCGGGGAACAGGCTGCCGATCGCGTCGTGCTGTCGCATTTCGACTTCTTCGGCACGAGCTGGTCGGCCATTCGCGACGGCCTGTTCTACCCACTGGCGGGACCGCGCATGGCACAGTTGGCGCAGATCTTTGCCTTCGACCAGGTCGAAATGTTCATGGCGATACGCAATCCCGCCAGCTTTGTTCCGGCCATACTATCCCGCCTCTCGCCCGAACATGCCGAGCAGGTGCTTCGCGAAACCGACATCGCCGCGCTGCGCTGGTCTGACATGGTTCAGCGCATCCGGGCCGCGGCGCCCTCCGTCCGCCTGACGCTCTGGTGCAACGAGGATACGCCGCTGATCTGGGCCGAGATCGTGCGGGAACTGGCGGCTCTGGATCACGGAGAAAAGATCCAGGGCGGCTTTGCGCTTCTGTCCGAGATCATGTCACGTGAAGGCATGGCGCGGTTTCGCGCCTATCTGCACGAGCACCCCGAGATGACCGAAGTGCAGAAAAAGCGCGTCATCGCCGCGTTCCTCGACAAGTTCGCGATAGACGAGGAACTCGAGGAAGAACTCGATCTTCCGGGATGGACCGAGGAACATGTCGACGTTCTGACCGAAATTTATGACGAGGATGTGCTCGAGATTCAACGCATCCCCGGGGTCACGATGATCGCTCCGTGACCCGGTTTGCCTTGCCTGCGTCGCGGCCCCGGCCCAGGCGCGCTCAGCTCATGCCGAGCGCTTCCTTGTACATCTCGAGCACCGCTTCCTCCTCGGCGATATCATCCTTGTCCCGTTTGCGCAGCGCGATCACCTTTCGCATGACCTTGGTGTCGTAACCCCGGGCTTTCGCCTCGGCCATGACTTCTTTCTGCTGTTCGGCGACCGCCTTCTTCTCTTCTTCAAGCCGTTCGAAACGCTCGATGAACTGACGCAGCTCGCCTGCGGTGACGCGATAATTGTCCGTGACCTGATTGTCGTCCTGCATGTCATCCATGGAACACTCTCCTGCTCGTTCTTGGGGCAGAGTGCGGAATACAACCCCCCTGCCCCTGTCGCAAGCCGCCATTTAGCGGGAGACTTGCACCCATGGCATCGATCCGCTAACGCGGGGCCGGATGCTCTGGAACGAGGCAGGCGCGGATGTTCGAAGCGATGATCTGGATTGGCGCGGCCCTGTCGGTTGCGGGCCTTGTCGGCTTGGTTTGGAGCATCTGGAAGGTGGCCAAGGCCCGACGCGCCAAGTTGTCCGACGAGGAGTTGCGCGCCGCCGTTCAGGCGGTGCTCCCATTGAACCTCGGCGCGCTTTTTCTGTCGGTGATCGGCCTGATGCTGGTGATGGTCGGTATCTCTCTGGGTTGATCCGAATGTAGCTCTTTCAGATGGGCATGTTGTCGAAACGGGCTTCGATGGCGTCGTCACAAAGCATCGCGTCAAGACGACGCAGGCGCGACGGAATCTTTGCGCCCTGGGCGCGCAATCCCTCGACAAGTTGACTGACTTTGGGCTGCATCTCCAGCCTGGTTTCAAGCGGTGCGCCGATCAGCCTCTTTTCAAGACGGTCAGCCTCGAGAATCAGGTCATGTGCAGTCATTGGTCATCCTCCCATGTCTCTTTCTGGCCCTATGCCACCCTAACGTAACAACGCCGCAACGACCCACAGCTTTCGCGTGTGTCAGGCGGGACTCTGCCGAACTGCCCCTCAGACGTGCGACCTCAAGTTGGCTTGATCAAAATCTTCGCATGATTTTCATGGAGACACTTTGTTGCATGTCAATTCGGGGCCAAGAGGCTTAGCCATTGCAACACATTCCTTAATTGCCATATGATATCCAAGAACCAAGCGGAGCGGAACATGAAACCCTTTGTCAAAGCCTTCTTCGACGAGGCGACGAATACCGTGTCCTATGTCGTGCGCGAGCCCGAGGGCCGGGCCTGTGCGATCATTGACAGCGTACTCGACTTCGACCACGCGTCCGGACGGACGGATACCCGCTCGGCGGATGCAATCATTGATTACGTCGAGTCCGAGGGCCTGACGGTCGAATGGATCCTGGAAAGCCATGTGCATGCGGATCACCTTTCTGCGGCGCCCTACATCCAGGAAAAGACCGGTGGAAAGATTGGCATCGGCCGCAACATCACCGTTGTTCAGGATACATTCGGCAAGGTCTTCAACGAGGGGACCGAGTTCCAGCGCGATGGCAGCCAGTTCGACCGTCTCTTCGAGGAGGGTGACAGCTTCCACGTGGGACAGATGCGCGGCGACGTCCTGCATACGCCCGGACACACACCCGCATGCCTGACATATGTCATCGGAGACGCGGCCTTTGTGGGCGACACGCTCTTCATGCCGGATTTCGGAACCGCGCGCTGCGACTTCCCGGGCGGCTCCTCCTCGACGCTCTACCAATCGATCCAGAAAATCCTGGCGCTTCCGGACGAGACACGGATATTCGTCGGCCACGACTACAAGGCGCCCGGCCGTGACGAGTATGCCTGGGAGACGACGGTGGGCGAGCAGAAGGCGCTCAACATCCATATCGGGCAGGGCAAGTCGATCGAGGACTTCGTTCAGATGCGCGATGCCCGTGACGCCACACTTGGAATGCCTCGGCTGATCCTGCCGTCGCTGCAGGTCAACATGCGGGCCGGCCAGATGCCGCCGCCGGACGACAAAGGTGACATCTTCCTGAAGCTTCCGGTCAACAAGTTATGACGAGAGGGACCGGCCCGATCCGGCCAGTCCAAATGCGATGCCCGGCCCGTTCGGGCGTCCCCTTTTCTGCGCAAAAATAGGAACGTGAAACGATGGAAACGGACTGGATCTGGGGGCTGGTCGGCGGTCTCATGATCGGGCTTGGCGGGGCCGTCTATCTGCTGGGCAACGGGCGTATCATGGGAGCAAGCGGCATCCTTGGCGGGCTGGTTGATGGCTCGGGCTGGAGCACGGCCGGCGAACGGCTGTTGTTCATCCTTGGCGTAGTGGTGACACCGCTGATCCTCTGGCCGCTCTACAATGCCGAGATCGACACCCATCTGACCAGCGACCTTTCTGTGGTAATCATCGCCGGGTTGCTGGTCGGGGTCGGCACGCGCATCGCCAATGGGTGCACTTCGGGCCACGGCGTCTGCGGGATGTCACGCTTTTCACTGCGCGGAATCGTCGCGACCGTCTTTTACATCCTCGCCGGTGGCCTGACCCTGGCGATCTTCCGTCACGTCCTGGGAGTAATCTGATGCGGCTGCTTCTTTCCCTGATCGCAGGTGCCTTGTTTGGCGCGGGACTTTTCGTGTCAGGCATGACCGACACGACAAAGGTGCAGGGCTGGCTTGACGTGTTCGGAAACTGGGATCCCACACTTGCCTTCGTCATGGGCGGCGCGATGATCCCGATGTTCATCGCGTGGCGCCTGACCCGCGGACGACGTCCCGTGGCTGGTGGCGATTTCCCCGAACTCCCGCGCCCCGAACTGGATCATCGACTGATCACAGGTTCCATTCTCTTCGGCATGGGCTGGGGACTTGCCGGACTTTGTCCCGGGCCGGCAATGGCCTCGATCACATATGGCGGTCTCGGCGGAATTGTCTTCATGCTCGCCATGCTGGCCGGCATGGGCCTTGCGCCCATGATCGCAACTCGGCTGGACAGGCTGGCCGCGGCAACCTAAAGGAATGGACATGGATATTCGCCCCATTACCCCCAATTACGCGGTGACACCGCAGATCGCCGTCGAGGATGTCCCTGCGATTGCAAAGGCCGGGTTCGTCCGTGTCATTTGCAATCGTCCGGATGCGGAAGTTCCGCCAAGCCATGATTCTGAAACGGTCGGGGCCGCGGTGCGTGCTGCAGGTCTCGATTATCAGGTCCTGGAACTGACCCACCAGACGATGACACCCGAGAACACGGCCCGCCAGGTTGAACTGATTGCCGACGCTGGCGGCCCCGTTCTGGCCTATTGCGCCTCCGGGACGAGGAGCACTGTCGCATGGGCGCTCGGGTCGGCAACTACGCTGGAGGCTGACGACATCCTCGCCAAGGCGCGAGCCGCAGGTTATCAACTCGACCAGTTGCGTCCCGCCCTCCAGGGCCACTCAGGCTGAGCATCTCAGGTTCCTCGTAATTCACTTGTATAGGCACGAATCAAGGGGCGGCACTCCGTCCCCTTGATCATTCGAGCGCCCCCCACCACACTCATCCTGCCGTCCAAGCGTCGCTGTGTCGGATCAATCGTTTTCCGCGAGGCCGGCCAGTTCCGAAATCTCGGCAGCGGCTTTTTCGGGGCTCAGCAAGGCGAGTTGATCCTCGCCAAATTCGGCTGGATCCACCTCTGCGGGCATCTGCGTTTTCGGGATATCGCTGACCGGTTTCCGGGTCGGCCGTGACGGAGGGCCTAGTTCGGCTTCCAATTCCGTGAACTGCTCCTCAAGCGGCTCAACTTCCGAAGGCTCTGGCAAACGTTCGTTCAGCCGTAGAGCACGCATCCCACGACATTGACCCAGCCTTCCCCGCGCGACTTTACGTCTATCAATCGCGATCAGATCCGTATTGACCAATTTGGCACCGGCAAGCGGCAGAAGGCTACCCACCTTCATCGTTGACAGGTCGGAAAGCGGAATACGGATCCGCCCAATCACCGCGTCAAGTTCAGCGCGGATCACTCCGGAGGCGTCGGCAAGCGCGGGACCGTCGTTCAGTTCCTTAGTCTGCTCCGCAAGTTGCTCCTGCCCGACCTCGGGCAGGATAAGGGTCGCGTGCCCCTGCCGCCGTCCCCCCGCAATTTCGAGGGTCAGGTCGAAGACCCGATAACGATCAGTATTCAGCGCGAGCACGAGCGCGCGCCGTTCAGGAATTCGCGTGCAGGATTTGTAACCATCTAAAGAGCGGCGATCTTCAAGCGTCTCCGCCATTTCCCTGGCACGCGGAAACAGTTCGTCGACCAGCGGGGACACCATGGCCGCATCCGTCGCGGTGAAACCGCGCGATTCCGGCGGCCTTTCTGACAGTTCCCCCATCGTCTGTTGCTGAATGATCGACGCGACGGACCCCAAGTCGAGGCAAATGGCGCCAAACCGCTCTTCCGGTCCCGCCAACAACAGATAAAGGCACTCTTCGGGGATCGCCTTTGTCAACTCATCATGGCTGCGTCGCGCCTGAGTGGCCCCGATCACGGATATGGCAAGCGCCAACTTCTCTTCCGCCGCGCGGGCAAGACCCAAGCGAAGGGCACGAAGTATCGACCGGACAGGACCGCCAGCCACGTCTTGCCGTGCCAAGGCCAGCTTTCGCGCCAGCACCGTCTTTGAATCCAGTTCCCTCGCCATGATCCCCGACCGCCGGATTTCCGTGTCCTTTGAGGTCTAGGTGAGCGAGATTACCAAGTCCTTACCGAATTCACTCTGCGGCAATGTCACGGGCAACAGGAAGTATGACACGGAACGCGGCGCCATCCTGACCGGAAAGGTAGACGATCTCGCCCCCCAACCGGTGCATGATCTCGCGACAGATGGCCAGCCCCAAGCCCGCGCCACCGGCTTTTTCGGAACTTACGCGCGCGAATTTCTCGAAGATCATGGATTGTGCATCGGCCGGAATCCCGCTGCCATTGTCGGCGAAGTCGACCACCACCTGCCCCCCTACGTCATGAACGGAAATGGTCAGTACCGGATCTGACGCATCGCAGTATTTCTGCGCGTTGGCGATGATGTTGATGAAGACCTGGGCGAGGCGATCCAGATCAGAGCTGATCCTGATCCGCTCGGCGGCACGGTGACGGCGCAACCGGATCGGCTGCTCGGTCCCTGTCAGCGCCGTCGAGACAGCCCGGTCGAGAACGCGGCCCAGCTCGCCCGTCGTGATATCCAGCGTGACCTGTCGATTTTCGAGAACACTGAGGTCCAGGAGGTCATCCAGAAGCCGCGTCAGGCGCAAGGCCTCATCATGGATGATCGAGGCATACCGCTGCCGGTCCGCGGACGAGAGTTCACTTTCCTCGCGAAGGATCTCGGAGAAGGCCCGGATCGAGGTCATGGGCGTACGCAACTCGTGACTGATCTGGCTCAGGAAGGCGTCTTTCTGGAGCGATATCTGCGTGAGCTTCTCATTTGCTTCCCGCAACTGGAGCGCTGTGCGCGACAGTTCCGCCGATTTGGTCTCAAGCCGGCTCGAATATTCCATCAATTGCGCCGATTCGTCCGCCACAGCCAGAAGGTCTTCGACCGAAACGGATGAGCCGCCCACAATCTGTCCGATCATCGCATGTGCCGCCGCCGCACCGACCGAACTGCCGAGCCGGCGTTCAAGTGTCTCAAGAAAGCTGGGGGTTGGTTCGGGCAGATGGCCACGGGTTCCCTGCCTTTTGGCTTCCGCCAGAAAGAACTCCTGCGCTTCGCGCGCGCCCAGGATCCGCTGCGACATGATCATGAGATCCTCGCTTTGCGCAACCGACCCGGTCCAGCCGCGCGGACCTGCGGAATGATCGAACACGTTGACGAACTGCGCGCCCTGCAGACGCTCCAGCGGGCTGGGAAAGGTCACCAGGGAAACAAGGCAGAAGGCTGCGGCATTGAGCGCCAGCGACCACATCACCGTATGAACCATCGGGTCGAGGCCCTCGATCCCGAACAAAGCTTGCGGACGCAACCAGTCCAGACCGAAGGGACCCTCCACCAGCACCGTTTCAGTCATCAAGGCACCGCCCATCCCCGGAAGAAGCAGCGTATAGACCCACAACACGAAGCCCACCGAAAGACCGGCAAGCGCCCCGCTCCGCGTCGCCCCGCGCCAGAACAGGCCGCCAACCAGCGCCGGCAGGATCTGCGCGATACCGGCAAATGCGATAAGGCCAATCGCGGCCAATGCCGCACCACCGCCGGAAAGACGATAATAGAAATATCCAAGCGCCATGATGACGGCGATCGCGATACGCCGTGCCAGCAAAACGATTTCGCGGACGTCGCCGGAAACGGATGCGCCGCCCCCCTGCGCGCGCAACCAGATCGGCATCACGATATGGTTCGAAACCATCGTAGACAGAGCCATCGCCGCAACGATCACCATGGATGTTGCCGAAGAGAAGCCGCCTATGAAGGACAGCATCGCAAGCCCGTCATGCCCTTGCGACAAGGGAATTGTCAGAACGAACAGGTCCGGGTTTGTCCCCTCGGGCATCAGGTCCAGCCCCACCACCGCGATGGGCACCACGAAAAGACTCATCAGCAAGAGGTAAAGAGGAAATGCCCAAGCAGCGGTGCGCAGGTGGCGCTCGTCGTCGTTCTCGACCACCATCACCTGGAACATCCGGGGCAGACACACGAAAGCTGCAGCCGACAGGAAAGTGATCGCTGCCCACCGTCCCCGGTCCACCTGCCAGGTTCCGATCTCGGACGCATCAATGCGCTCCAGGGTCTGCGCCACCCCGCCCGACAGGCCCCAGACGACGAATATTCCGACTGCAAGCAGGGCAACAAGCTTGACCACAGCCTCGACGGCCACGGCCGTCATCACGCCATGGTGGCGTTCGTTGGCGTCAAGGTTGCGGGTGCCAAACAGGATGGCGAAGACCGCCAGCCCTACCGCAACCCAAAAGACACTACCCGCTTCGCGATAGATACCTGCCGTCGGATCCGCCTGAGCAAAGGTTTCGAACGATAGGGTGATGGACTGCAATTGCAGCGCAATATAGGGCGTCACGCCAAGGACCGCGAGAATGGTGACGCAGATCGCGAGCGTATTGGACTTGCCATAGCGTGAGGAGATCAGGTCTGCGATCGACGTCACCCTCTGGCTGCGTCCCACGCGAACCAACTTGCGCAACCCCCACCACCAGCCGACGATGACAAGGGTCGGGCCAAGATAGATCGTGACGAATTCCAAGCCTGAACGCGCGGCGTAGCCAACCGCCCCGTAAAAGGTCCAGGCCGTGCAGTAAATCGACAGCGAGAGCGTGTAGACCAGAGGAGACCGCATCCAGGTGCTGCGGCCTCGTGCGGCCAGTCGATCCGCTGCGAAGGCGACACAGAACAGGAAGACCACATAGGCGAGGCAGACGAGAACCAGTGTGTTGAGCGTCGCCATCAGCGCGTCTCCGGCTCCTGTACCTCCCGGCCCGTCCAACGTCGCACGGCGATGCCAAAGAATACCGCCACCACGATCAACGCCGCCCAGACCGTGAACACGTAGAGGACAGCCGAGGACATCGGAACCGCATCGGCGCCTTCCCCTTCAAGCGGCCAGAGAAGGGGAACGGCAAACAGGCCCGCCGCCATCAACGGCAAAAGCCGAGCGGCATCGTTGAGCCTCCGGCGTCGATAGCTCTGCCGTTCAAGAAAGACCGGCGGCGGTGCCGGGCGTTCGGCATCGTCATCGGGTGGGTGCCTCATGTCCGCGAGGCCTGCGCGTGCAAGTCTCGTACCGCCGTCAGCACTTCGGTATTGGAAAACGGCTTGGTCATGAAACGGCTGACCCCTGCCTTTTCGGCCATGTCACGATCGCGACTTTGGCCGCGCGCGGTCAACATGAGGACAGGCAGCCGTTCCATGCCGTCCAGTTCCCGGACCTCGCGCAGAATCTCCATTCCGCTCTTTCCCGGAAGCATGAGGTCGAGGATGATGAGGTCCGGCCGACTTTCGGAAACCTTGCTCACCGCCGTCGTGCCATCCTCGTGGGTTTCGACCTGCCATCCATCCCGTGTCAGAAGGAAGCGGATCGCTTCGGTGATGTTCGGCTCGTCCTCGATCAGCAAGACCTTGCGGTTCATGCGCGCCCTTCCTCCCCCGATGGTCTTCTTGTCGGGTTTGAACCCGCCCGTCTCCCTGTAAACAGATTAGCGCCGCTGTCACGGAACTGTCAAAACCCTTCACTCAAAATGGATGGCTCCCGCCGGGCCGTGCAATCGGCACTGGGACACAGGCGACAGGTCGTGCCGACCGGATGCGCAGGTCGATCCCCGGCTTCGGCGGCAGGCACGGGCAGGATCAACATGATCGACCGATAGACGGGATCCCTGTCGAACTCTGGCACGTCCTGCGGCCAGGCGATGGCGAGACAATCGAACGCCGCCTGCGTCCGGCCCAGCTGCGTCACCCGCCTGCGTAGTGGGACCAGGGGGCGGTTCAGGGCAGTAAAAAGAGGCCAGAGCGGGCAGGATTCGCCATGGCGTGGAAGCGCAAACCCCGTCAGCGACTTGCGAAATAGAATACTGCCCGAGGCATCACAGATCACCAGCCCAACGGGGCGGGGCAAGACCCCCTCGGGGAGGGCAGCAAGCCTTCGGAATACTGTCGGCAGATCGACGCGAAAGCGCCGCGCCAGGGACAGCGGGTCCAGCGGTCCCTCTTCAAGGGCCGAGGTGACCTGATCTAGCGGCATCGCCAAAGCGTCGGCCGCATAGATGGCAAGCACGGCGCGGCCAATGATCCGGGCGGCGCCCGATCCCAGTTCATTGAGCGACACCGAGTCGGGGTCGCCGCTCTCTTCGATCTCGGCAAAGTGATGGCCGTGGGCCGCAAAGAAACCCTCGACCTGTTCCTGCGGAATATCGCGCCGTTCTTCACTGGTATCGCTTTCGTCGAGATAAGCCACCAGGGCCTTGGAGCTGTCGGCCAATCGTTCGGCATCCTGATGCAGGTTGCGATGGAACCGGTTGCGCCATTCGGGCGCCAACTCACCCGGCTCCGCCAGAATCGCAGCCGTCGACCGGATGGCGGCCGCCGTGGACAGGACCTCGTGCAAGGACGCCGCTAGATGCGGGTCGTGGGTCAGGCGGTCCGACAGGGTCTGGACCATGCGCTCCAACGAGACGATGCGCCGATGCATCGCGCCAAGCAGTTCTGCCCAGCCGGGAAAGCGACCCGCCAGTTCGTCCACGCGATCAACCTCAGCAGGGATTCCCTCGGCATCGGCCGCAGCTTCGCGCAGCGTAGCGATCAAGGCCGCCCCCGCCCCTTCGGTCAGCATCGAGGGTTCCACCCCCAGCAGCGACGCGATGTCGAGCAGAAGCTTGCCGCCGATTCTGCGCCGGTTATGCTCGATGAGATTCAGGTAGGATGCGGAAATTCCGACCTCGCGCGCCAAATCCGCTTGCCGCAACCCTGCAATCAGCCGGCGCTCGCGGATCCGGCTGCCAGTCAGTGTATCGCGCGGCATCCTGCCACCTCCCGGTTTTCAGCGCGAATCCAAGGGCTTTCTGCGCTGCGACATAAGATAATTTACCAGATCAGACTAGAGTATGTACACTTATTGACAGAATAGTTTTGTATTTCAAGGTACTTATTGCCCAGTTTTACATGTCGCCCTCATACTTGATTTGCACATATTGTGCCTTGCGCCCCCGGGAGAGGAGACCCGGACGCAACTTGGGAATTTGGGAGGAATACATGTCCAAGAATTCTGTCACACGCCGCGGCGTGCTGAAGTCCGGTGCCGTAGCCGGAGCCGGCGTCGCGCTGCCCACGATTTTCACCGCTTCGTCGGCCGCGGCCTTTACCAATGAACCGACCGGAAGCAGCGTCACACTGGGCTTCAACGTGCCCCAGACCGGCCCCTATGCGGACGAAGGCGCCGACGAGCTGCGCGCCTATGAGCTTGCAGTCGAACACCTGAATGGCGGTGGCGATGGCGGCATGATGGGAACCTTCTCGTCGAAGGCGCTGCAGGGCAACGGCATCCTTGGGAAAAAGGTCGAATACGTCACCGGCGACACGCAGACCAAGTCCGATGCGGCGCGTGCCTCTGCCCAGTCGATGATCCAGAAAGATGGCGCGATCATGATCACCGGCGGGTCGTCTTCGGGCGTTGCGGTGGCCGTGCAAGGCCTCTGTCAGGAAGCGGGCGTGATCTTCATGGCCGGCCTCACCCACTCCAACGACACGACCGGCAAGGACAAGAAGGCAAACGGCTTCCGTCACTTCTTCAACGCCTACATGTCGGGCGCGGCCCTGGCTCCGGTTCTGGCCGAGCTCTACGGCGACGACCGGAAGGCCTATCACCTGACCGCCGACTACACCTGGGGCTGGACACAGCAGGAATCCATCGCTGCCGCTACCGAAGCGCTGGGATGGGAGACCGTCGAGAACGTACTGACCCCCCTCGCGGCGACTGACTTCTCGTCCTATATCGCGCCGGTGCTGAATTCGGGCGCCGACGTGCTGGTTCTGAACCACTATGGCGGCAACATGGTCAACTCGCTGACCAATGCCGTGCAGTTCGGCCTGCGCGAAAAGCAGGTGAACGGCAAGAATTTCGAGATCGTGGTGCCGCTTTTCTCGCGCCTCATGGCACGCGGCGCCGGCGAGAACATCAAAGGCATTCTCGGGTCGACAAACTGGCACTGGTCGCTTCAGGACGAGGGCACCAAGGCCTTCGTGAAATCCTTTGGCACGAAGTACGGCTTCCCGCCGAGCCAGGCGGCGCATACCTGCTACGCGCAAACCCTGCTTTATGCGGATGCCGTGGAGCGCGCAGGGTCGTTCAACCCTTGCGCCGTGGTCGAGGCGCTCGAAGGTTTCGAGTTCGACGGCTTGGGCAATGGTCCGACCCTCTACCGCGCCGAGGATCACCAGTGCTTCAAGGACGTGCTCGTGGTGAAGGGCAAGGAGAACCCGACCTCGGAATTCGACCTTCTGGAAGTGGTCCAGATCACGCCGCGTGCACAGGTCGAATACGCGCCTGATCACCCGATGTTCGCAGGCGGCGCGCTGGGATCTTGCAACTCGGGCGCCTGACGGCCGATCGCGGGACGGGTGGAGTTCGCCCGTCCCGTACCTTTCTCCGGCCGGCCGCATTTGGCCTGCTGCGTGACTTTCGCACTCCGACCGCAAAAGGGTGGGACAATGGACGCCATCATCCTGCAAATCCTCAACGGGCTCGACAAAGGCTCGGCCTATGCGCTGATCGCCCTGGGGCTCACGTTGATCTTCGGCACGCTCGGCGTGGTAAATTTCGCCCATGGGGCGCTTTTCATGATCGGCGCCTTCTGCGCCGTTACTGTGCAGCGCCTGCTGACACTCAGCTTTGAGACGGTAGACCCCGAAAAGACCGACTTTCTGGGCCAGCCGCTCAAGGTCAAGACGCCCTATATCGAATCCTGGTTCGGCCCTGAGGTGGGCACCGCGATCATCGACTGGGCCGTGCCGCTGGCGATCCTCTTGACCATCCCGGTCATGCTGGCCATCGGCTACGTTATGGAGCGCGGCCTCATCAAGCATTTCTACAAGCGTCCCCATGCCGACCAGATCCTCGTGACCTTCGGCCTGGCCATCGTGCTGCAGGAAATCGTCAAATACTATTTCGGCGCGAACCCGATCCAGACCCCCGCCCCCGACGCGCTGACCGGCGTGGCACAGCTCATGCCCGGTGTCGTCTACCCGATCTGGCGCATCGTCTACTTCTGCTTCGCTGTCCTCATCATAGGCGGGGTGTTCGCCTTCCTGCAGTTCACGACCTTCGGCATGGTCGTTCGTGCCGGGATGGCCGACCGCGAGACCGTGGGCCTGCTCGGCATAAACATCGACAAGCGATTTACCATCATGTTCGGCATCGCCGCAGCGGTGGCCGGGCTTGCAGGTGTGATGTACGGGCCCATCAACGCGCCCAACTACCACATGGGCATGGACTTTCTCGTGCTATCCTTCGTGGTGGTCGTGGTGGGCGGCATGGGCTCGCTTCCCGGGGCTGTCCTGGCCGGCTTCCTGCTGGGTATTCTCGAAAGTTTCGCCTCCACCACCTGGGCCACCACCACGATCCCCGGCATCAACCAGATCATCATCTACCTTGTCGCCATCATCATCCTTCTGACCCGCCCGCGCGGTCTGATGGGGCGCAAGGGCGTCATGGAGTAATCGGCCATGTTCGGACTGGACAGGAAAGACACCGCACTGCTGGCGATCGTGGCATTGCTCACCTTGCTCGCGCCCTTCATTCTCAACCCCTTCCCGGCCGGCAGCGCGATGGCGCAGTTCAACGCGGGTTATCCCGACCTGATGCAGCGCTTCGTGATCTTCGGGATCTTCGCCATCGGCTTCAACATCCTGTTTGGCCTCACGGGCTACCTGTCCTTCGGTCACGCCGCATTCCTCGGGGTCGGATCCTACGCCGCGGTCTGGATGTTCAAACTCTTGTCGATGAACATCCTGCCGGCGATTTTTCTGGCGGTCGTCATTGCCGGTCTGTTCGCGCTGGTTATCGGCTACGTCTCCCTGCGCAGGTCTGGCATCTACTTTTCGATCCTCACGCTCGCCTTCGCCCAGATGTCCTATGCGCTTGCCTATTCGGTTCTGACCCCTGTCACGAATGGCGAAACCGGCCTGCAACTGACGCTCGACGACCCCCGCATCCTCGGTTCCTCGGCCACCGCGGATGGATCGATCCCCGTTACCAGCCTGTTCGGATTCGAGATGCGCTCGGCCACCGAACTGGCGCTGGGTCCTTGGACCTTCACCTTCTCCGTCGGCTACTACGTCTGCGCCGTGGCGATGATCCTTGCCTTCTACATGGCGATCCGCATCTTCCGGTCGCCCTTCGGGATGATGCTACGCGCGATCAAGTCGAACCAGACACGGATGAACTACACCGGTCTGAACGCACGCCCGTATACGCTGGCAGCTTTCGTGATCTCGGGGATGTATGCCGGGCTTGCCGGTGGCCTTCTGGCCGCGATGGACCCGCTGGCCGGTGCCGAACGCATGCAGTGGACCGCCTCGGGCGAGGTCGTCCTGATGACCATCCTCGGCGGCGCAGGCACGTTGATCGGTCCGGTCCTGGGCGCTGGTTTTATCAAGTATTTCGAGAATATCTTCTCCAAGATCAACGACAACATCCTGCATGGCTGGTTCGCATTCATGCCCGACGGTTTGGAAGATGCGGTCGTGTTCCTGCTCCACCCCTTCATCGGCAAAGGCTGGCACCTGACTCTCGGAATTCTCTTCATGCTTGTCGTGATCTTCCTTCCCGGAGGCCTCGTGGAAGGCGGGCAACGCATCTGGGCCTGGGTCACCGGCAAGAACCGGCGCAGCGCAAAAAAGCGCGCCACCACCACCGAACCCGCGGAATGAGGAGACTGACCCATGGGAATTCTTGAAATCAAGGATGTCAGCAAACGGTTCGGTGGCCTCAAGGCGCTGACGGATGTGAACCTGAGCGTCAAGGAGAATACCTGTCACGCGATCATCGGACCGAACGGTGCCGGCAAGTCCACCCTGCTCAACTGCCTCGTAGGCAAGCTGATCCCGGACACCGGTTCCGTCATGTTCGACGGACAGTCGGTGCTTGGGCGCGCACCCTTCGAGATCAACCAGATGGGCATCAGCCGCGTGTTCCAGACCCCCGAGATCTTCGGTGAGCTCACCGTGATGGAGAACATGCTGATCCCCATCTTTGCCCAGCGCGACGGTGCATTCCGGCTGCACGCCATCGAAAGCGTCGGACGTGAAAGCGAGGTGATCCAGCGGGCCGAGGCGATGCTGGAAGAGATGAACATGGCGGACAAGAAGCACATGAATTCCGCCTCCCTCTCGCGCGGCGACAAGCGTCGTCTGGAAATCGCCATGTGCCTCAGCCAGCGGCCTCGACTTCTGTTGCTGGATGAACCGACCGCGGGCATGGCACGGGCCGACACCAACAACACCATCGACCTGCTGCGCCAGATCAAGGAAGAGCGCGACATCACGATCGCCATCATCGAACATGACATGCATGTGGTGTTCAGCCTCGCCGACCGGATCACCGTGCTGGCGCAGGGAACGCCTCTGGTCGAGGACGAACCACAGAACATCCGCGGCAACCCCAAGGTACGTGAAGCCTATCTGGGCGAGTCGGCATAAGGAGCATTCACGATGAACGTCAAACCCGATTTCTCAAAGAATGCCAACGCCGCCCAAACGGCCCCCGCGTTCCTCTCTGTATGGGATGTCCATGCGTATTACGGCGAAAGCTATATCGTGCAGGGCATCAGCTTCAACGTGCATGAGGGCGAGATTCTGGCACTTCTGGGCCGCAACGGAGCGGGCAAGACCTCGACCCTGCGCTCGATCGCACGAACGGATACCCCCGAGGTCCGCCATGGCGAGATCTGGCTCGATCATAAGCCTCTTCACAAGATGACTAGCTACGAGGCTGCCATGGCCGGACTGGGCCTCGTGCCGGAAGATCGCCGTATCATCGCCGGCCTGACGGTGGAAGAGAACCTGCAACTGGCGCAGATCGCGCCCCCCATCGGCTGGTCGCTCGAGCGTCTCTACGAGCTTTTCCCCCGGCTCGGCGAACGTCGAAAGCAGGAGGGCGTCACGCTTTCGGGCGGCGAACAGCAGATGCTTGCCATCGCGCGGGCCCTGGCTCGCGACATCAAGGTGCTGCTGCTGGACGAACCCTATGAGGGGCTGGCCCCGGTGATCGTGGACGAGATCGAAAAGACGCTCATCCACATCAAGGAACAAGGCATGACGACTGTCATCGTCGAACAGAACGCGGTACGTGCTCTGGAACTCGCCGACCGCGCCGTGATCCTCGACACAGGCGGCATTGTGTTTGACGGTACCGCCTCCGAGGTTCTCCAGAACGAGGAACTGCGTTCGGAATACCTCGCCATCTGACGAAAGTAGTCACCGCAGCATGTATGCAATTGCCTTGCAACATGTTGCGGCCGCTTACGACACCATCCGAGAAACAGCTGGTCGGATGCCTTGCCCTGCGACTGAACAGCGGCATAAATGGCGTCATGAAGATCTGTGCCCTCACAATGGTCTATCGCGATTACTGGGCCTTGGCGCAATGGTACCGGCATTACTCGCGTTATCTGGGCGCCGAAAACCTGTTCATAATCGCGCATGGCGCCGACCCCGAGGTCGCTCGCATCTGCCCTGCGGCCAGTGTCATCACCATCCCGCGTGACGACCTGGAACATTTCGACCGCCGACGCACCGAGATGCTGAACGGTTTCCAACTCGGGCTGGCAAGCATCTATGACTGGGTGATCAGAACCGACGCGGACGAACTGATCTGCCTGGACCCGGGGCAACACCAAAGCTTCGAGGACCTATTCGCGAAACATCAGACCAGCGCACTCTTCGCTCTTGGTCTCAACGTGGCTGAAAGTGAAGAGGACCCGCCATGCGGGCCTGATGAGCCGGTTTTGCGAACCCGCCAGGCGGCAATCTTTACCCCGAACTACTCAAAGGCGTTTGCCGTGCGGGGGCGGGCCGGGCTGAAACTCCACGGCGTGCAGGTTAGGCCACGCCATGTGAAACGCTTTGCCCTCGTGATACCCCGCGGCGTTTACATGGCGCACCTGAAATACGCCAACACCCAGGCTCTTTCCGACAGCTATGCACACCGGCGCGAAGTGGCCACGATCGAGGGCAAGGGGCTGCCAGGTCCTGCCTGGGCCAATCCGGGCACCGACAGCCGCCGCTTCTTCCAGCAACTCGCAACGCTACCCGAACGTCCGTGGGAGGAGGCCGAGGCGGAAGCCTACGCGCTCTACCCCACCGATCCGATCCGAGAGCCAGAGCGTGGCGTCGTGCGCATCCGCCGGGATCAGCCCAAGATCCGCACCCGCCTTCCCGCGTGGTTCCGATCCATCTGAGTTATTGCGCGGTCCACCCGCCATCGACGGGGATTGCTGCGCCAGTGACGTTATGCGCGAGCGGCGCGCAGAGCCATACCGCCAGTGAACCGATCTCGGAGGGGTCCGACCCGCGCAAGGATGGCTGCTTCTCCTTCAGCATGTCGGCTATGGCGGCATCACGATCACCATCGAAGGCGGCCATGCGCTCCTGAATCTGTGGCTCGATGATCGCGGTGTTGGTCCAGCCGGGACAGATGCAGTTCACCGTGACCCCGCCCTTGGACCTGTCTCCGCGCGATGCATATTCCAGCGCTGCAACCTTGCTGAGGCCGATCAGCCCGTGCTTGGCAGCCACATAGGGCGCCTTCTGCTTCGACGCGACAAGCCCGTGGACCGAGGCGATGTTGATGACCCGCCCATAGCCGCGCTCGGCCATGACGGGCAGCGCGGCCTGCATGGTGTGGAAGGCCGCGCTGAGATTGATGGCAAGGATCGTGTCCCATGTCTCGGCCGGCATCTTCGACAGCCATTCGGTATGCTGCACGCCGGCATTGTTGACGAGGATATCGGCGCCACCCCATGCGACCACAGCCTCCATCAGCGCAGCGATACGGTCGGGTTGCCGCAAATCGCCCGGAAAGAACTCGGCCTGCGGGCTGCCCTTGTCACGCAGACGGGTACAGACCTCCTCGATCTGGGCGTCTCCTGCGATGCCGTGAACCGCGATCCGTGCCCCCGCCCCGGCCAGCGCCTCGGCAATCGAAAGCCCGATCCCCTGGACAGAGCCCGTGACCAGTGCCGTCTTTCCTGTCAGATCTGTCATTTTGTGTCCTCCAGCATTTTTCGAAGCTCGGTCTTCAGGACCTTGCCGTAATTGTTCTTGGGCAGGCTCTCGACCCGGATATAGGCCTTCGGGCGCTTGAAGCGGGCGATATTGTCCATGCACAGCCGGTCAAGTTCCTCGGGGCCTGCCGGTCCGACCACAAAGGCCACAACCTCTTCGCCCCAATCGGCGTGCTTGCGACCCACGACCGAAACCTCCGATACGCCGGGATGGGTCAGCAGTATCTCCTCCACCTCGCGCGGATAGACGTTCGAGCCGCCCGTGATGATGAGGTCCTTGGAGCGGTCCTGCATCGTCAGGTAACCGTCAGCATCCATGAATCCCATGTCCCCTGTCATCAGCCACCCGTTGACCAGCGTCTTTTCCGTAGCCTGAACGTTCTGCCAGTACCCCGGCATCACCACGTCCCCGCGCACCATGATCTCGCCATGCGTGCCTGGCGGGACTGGAATACCGTGCGCATCTCCGATGGCGACCTCCACCGCCGATTGCGCCCGGCCAACGCTTGCCAGCCGCTCGCGCCAACGAGGGTGGCTGCGGTCGGTGACGTCATCGCGCGACAGCGCGGTGATCCCCATCGGGCACTCGCCCTGGCCGTAGATCTGCACGAAGATGGGACCGAAATGCGCGACCGCCTCGATGATATCGGCCAGGTACATCGGACCCCCGGCATAGACGACCGTGCGCAGCCCCTCCCCCGTCTCTCCGGTGGCCTTGGCGACATCGGTCATGCGACGGACCATGGTGGGCGCGGCGAACATCTGGACATTGCCGAAATGCCGCGCGAGCAAGAAGATCTCGGTCTCGTCGAACCCGCCCGAGACCGGGCAGACATGGCGCGCGCCGACCAGCACATGCAGCATGTTGTAGATGCCTGCGCCGTGACTCATGGGGGCGGCGTAGATCACAGAATCCTCGGCCGTGGCCTGATCGACATCCGCGAGATAGGCCAGCGACATTGCGATCATCATGCGATGGGTGATCATCACGCCCTTGGGCCGTCCGGTCGTGCCGGAAGTGTAGAAGAGCCAGCAGAGATTGTCCGCCGCACAGGTCGCAGGCGCAGCCACCGGCTCATACGCGCGCACGGCTGAATATTCCGGGCTGGAAATGTCCACCTTCGCGCCTGGCGCATCGGCTTCTTCCAGCGCGTCGGTCAGCCCCGGCGAGGTGAAGGTCAGCGTGGCCCCCGAGTTTTCCAGGATGAAAGCCGCCTCGCGCCCATGCAGCTTGGCATTGATGGGTACGGCAACAGCCCCGGCATACCAGACGCCGTAAAGGACGATCAGATAGTCCGGACAGTTCTTCATGAAGATGGCCACGCGGTCCCCCGGCCGGATCCCCCGGGCCAGCAGCCACCCAGCCAGACGGGCGGCCCCCTCGTGGAAGGCCGCGTAATCAGCCACCCGCTCCGTTCCCAGAAACAAAGCAGGCCGCTCACCATCGACCTGCGCGCGGCGCATCAGCCAGTTCGCAATGTTCATCGCCCCTCCTCCCCCTTGTCTTGCGGCGAGATTAGAGCCGCCGCATATCGGGCTTCAATTCCGTAATAATACGCGTCACGATACATCGCATGAGCGATCCCGCCTTCGAATATGCCCCGATCGGACTGGTTGAGCTGGAGAACCGCATAATCCGGCGCTGCAATCACCATTTCGCGCTTATGTTCGGCGGTGCCGAGGGCGACTATCATGGGCTGCCGCTTATGCAACTTTATCCGTCGCTTGCCGATTTCGAACGGATCGGAGCGCACTGGCTGGAAGTGATGCGCGAAACCGACACCTATTCCGACGAACGCGTGATGCGCCGACGCGACGGCACCCTTTTCTGGTGTCGTGCGCGGGGCAGGTCGCTGACGCCCGAGGATCCTTTCCGGCATGGCATCTGGAGCTTTTCGGATATTTCCGAGGAACGCCCCCTCGTGGAATTGACGCCTCGCGAACGTGACGTCGCGATACTGTCCTGCCGGGGCCTCTCGGCCAAGGAGATAGGGGTTGAACTGGGCCTGTCCTATCGGACGATCGAGGCACATCGCGCCCGCCTGCTGGACAAGTTCGGAGCGCGCAAGTTGCCGGAACTGGTGGCAAAACTCTCGGGAATGCCACTCTGATCCGCGGCAAGGGTGGTATCTCTCGTAAACCCTCCCATTTGAGGATACGGAGAACGGCGCTTTTCATGGCCCGGGCGATGGCCTATAACGCCGCGTAATTTCGAGGCCCGGACAGCAACAGGGCCAGGGGAACCGTCGAGGACACTCAATGACAGAAAGCAGACACGAAGCGGATGTCGCGTTCATCAAGGCGCTGGCGGAGCTTTTGCGGGAAAACGACCTGACGGAATTGCAGGTCAAGCGGGAATACGGCGAGGAAGACAGCCTGAACGTTCGCGTCAGCAGAACCGTCGCCCTCCCTCCTGCCCCGGCCCAGGTCGCGGCCCCCGCTCCGGCGCCTGCGCCCGCTCCGACCGCCGCGACAGCGCCCGCGGCAACGCCCGAGGACCCGGCCAGTCATCCCGGAGCGGTCACTTCTCCCATGGTGGGCACGGTCTACATGCAGGCAGAACCGGGCGCAGCACCCTTCATCAGCGTCGGCGCACCTGTTTCCGAGGGCGATACGCTGCTGATCGTCGAGGCGATGAAGACAATGAACCACATTCACGCGCCAAAATCCGGAACGGTAAAGCGGATCCTGGTCGAGGATGGTGCAGCCGTCGAATACGGCTCTCCCCTCGTCATAATCGAATAAGGCGGGGATAATGTTCGACAAGATCCTGATTGCCAACCGGGGCGAGATCGCTCTGCGCGTCATCCGCGCCGCGCGCGAGATGGGTATCGCGACGGTCGCGGTGCATTCGACCGCGGATGCCGATGCGATGCATGTACGCATGGCCGACGAATCCGTGTGCATCGGACCGGCGCCCAGCACACAGAGTTATCTCTCGGTGCCCGCGATCATTTCCGCCTGCGAGGTCACGGGCGCGCAGGCGATCCATCCGGGTTACGGCTTCCTCTCCGAGAATGCGGCCTTCGTGCAGATCGTCGAGGATCACGGCATCTCCTTCATCGGTCCGCGGGCCGAACATATCCGTGTCATGGGCGACAAGATCACCGCCAAGGACACGATGAAGGAGCTGGGCGTGCCTTGTGTCCCGGGATCCGATGGCGGCGTGCCGGATCTGGAAACCGCGAAGAAGATCGGGGACGAGATCGGCTATCCCGTCATCATCAAGGCCACTGCCGGGGGCGGCGGGCGCGGCATGAAGGTCGCGAAAACCGCCGCCGAGATTGAACGCGCCTTTTACACCGCCCGGTCCGAAGGCAAGGCCGCCTTCGGCAATGACGAGGTCTATATCGAGAAATACCTCACTACCCCGCGCCATATCGAGATCCAGGTCTTTGGCGATGGCAAGGGCAGTGCAGTGCACCTGGGCGAGCGTGACTGCTCCCTCCAACGACGCCACCAGAAAGTCTTCGAGGAAGCGCCCGGCCCCTCTATCTCGGCCGAGGAACGCGCCGAGATCGGCCGTATCTGTGCCGAGGCCGTGGCCAAGATCCAGTATGCCGGCGCCGGTACAATCGAATTCCTGTACGAAAACGGCGAGTTCTATTTCATCGAGATGAACACCCGTCTTCAGGTCGAGCACCCCGTGACCGAAGGCATCTTCGGCGTCGATCTCGTTCGCGAACAGATCCGGGTCGCGGCCGGTTTGCCGATGTCGTTCTCGCAGGACGACCTCAAGATCAACGGGCATGCAATCGAGGTCCGGATCAACGCCGAAAAACTTCCCAACTTCTCTCCCTGCCCCGGCCGCATCTCGGCCTTCCATGCCCCGGGCGGGCTGGGTGTGCGGATGGATTCGGCCCTGTATGACGGGTACACGATTCCTCCGTATTACGACTCTCTCATCGGGAAGCTGATCGTTCATGGTCGTGACCGCGCCGAGGCGCTGGCACGTCTGCAACGCGCCTTGGGAGAGTTGATCGTCGACGGCGTGGACACGACCATTCCGCTTTTCCACGCATTGCTACAGGAACCTGACATCCTTCGCGGCACCTACAACATCCACTGGCTGGAGCGTTGGCTTGAGGAGAACATGGGTCAGTGACGAAGGTCGGGGAGGCTGAGAGTTTGAGCCTCACCCCCGACCTTCTGCTGCGTGCTTACGCGGTGGGCATCTTTCCTATGGCAGAACACAGGGACGACCCCGAGATATTTTGGGTCGACCCGCAACGCAGGGGCGTCATGCCTCTTGACGGTTTCCACATATCGCGTTCCCTCGCGCGGCGGATGCGACGTGGCGGTTTCGATGTCACGATCAACCGCGACTTCGCCAGCGTTCTGGATGGCTGCGCGGACCGCACCGAAACCTGGATAAATGAAGAGCTGCGTGCCCATTACCTGGCGCTGCACAACGCCGGACACGCACAGTCGCTGGAAGTCTGGGACAGTGACCGATTGATCGGAGGCGTCTATGGGGTCACTCTGGGCGCTGCTTTCTTTGGCGAAAGCATGTTCTCACGTCGCACCGACGCATCGAAGATCGCGCTCGCCTATCTGGTGGATCGCCTGCGCGAGACCGGTTTCACGCTGTTCGACACGCAGTTCCTGACACCGCATCTCGCTTCACTCGGTGCGGTCGAAATTTCCCGCGGAGAATATCATCGCGCCTTGGAAAAGGCACTCGCGCAGCCGGCAGAGTTCACACGCCCCCTCCACCAGAGGGCTCAGGACGTGATACAGCGGATCACCCAGACATCGTAGCGGGAATGATCCAGCGCATTGAGCGCCGGGGACGAGGCAATCATCCAGCCATCGAACAGCGCCTGCCGCTCGTCCCGTTCCCAGATCGTCAGATAGGCAAAGGCATCGCCGGTCGGGTTGTCGACCGGGTAACGACAATCTCCCAGCGCCACGTCAAGGCCGAACACCTCGGCCGTTTCGCCGTTGAGAATGCGAAGATCGACGGAACGCCCATTCACCTTATCAAGGCCGCGCAAAACCGCGCCCGGCGCCGAGGTGACCGGTTCATCTTGCTGCGCCGTGGCGATGCCGGCGGTCAACCCGAGAAGAAGTGCAAGGGCCCGGATCATCCGTCTCCCCCATCTCCTGCAACGAATTTAACCAGAAGCGAAATAAGGCTGACCGCGCCCTGCGTATCGGCAACCTGATCGCCTGGTTCGAAGTAGAAAGGCGAACCGCCGGGCATGACCTCGACGAAGTTTCCGCCGAGGAGCCCTTCGGAGGACACGATTACAGCGCTGTCATCGGGGATCAGCACTCCCTCGGCGACCGAAAATCGCGTGTCGGCGCGATAGGTCTCGG
Source organism: uncultured Paracoccaceae bacterium (assembly GCA_947500005.1). GTDB lineage: Bacteria > Pseudomonadota > Alphaproteobacteria > Rhodobacterales > Rhodobacteraceae > Lutimaribacter_A. Next base: position 23,436 of record CANMQJ010000001.1, read on the forward strand.
GGTTCAGGGTCACACCTGTCACCGACCCGATCTTGACCCCCGCTAGGCGCACATCGGTGCCTACATTAACCCCTTCAAGGGAACGGAAGGATGCGCCAAGCTCGTAGCCCGACGCGGCACGGGAGAAGCCTGTAGACTGTCCGGCGTAGACCCCAAAGGCTATCGCGGCCGCAAGGACCGCACCGCCCACCAGGATCTCGGTGGTGGAATGCGTGCTCATCTGTTCCTACTCGGGGCTCCAGGCCTCGTAATCGCGGCGCTCGACCGGTTCGGGGCGACGTAGCGAACCTGCGGGGGCATAGGCCAGTGTTGTGCCTGTCAGGTTCTCGACATGCGGCTTTTCCCAGGTCTTGCGCGGCAACGGCTTTTCCGATGGCGGCTCGTCCCAGGTGCGGTGCAGCCAGCCGTGCCATGAAGGATCGACGCGGCTTGCCTCTGCCTCTCCGTTGAAGATGACCCAGCGCTTGCTGTCATCGGCGGTCCTGTAAAAGACGTTGCCCTGATCGTCCTCGCCCACCTTGATCCCCTTGCGCGAGGTATAGATGCGCGTGTTGAGGGTCGACCCGTTCCACCAGGTGACGGCTTGCAGCAAAGTGTTCAGGATGCCCATCAGGTTCCTCCGGCCATTCGTTGGATGCAGGTATGGCGCAAAGACCCGCCAAGGTCCAGTGGCCGCGCAAGGGACATCGGCGCGCAGGCTCATTCCCGCGCGAGCGCGGTGACCTCGATCTCGATGCGGTATCTGGGATCGATCAGACCGCATTCGATCATGGTCGCGGCGGGTGGGTTCCCGGCGAACGTCTCGGCGAGGATCGGCCAGCACGGTTCGAACTCTGCCCGGTCCGGGAGCATGTAGGTCACGCGAACGACATCCGCGAACGACGCTCCGGCCTCTTCCAGGGCGGACCCGATGATGGCCAGGGCAGAACGGCATTGCTCCACGACAGTCTCACCCTGCCCGACCGTTCCGGCGACATGCACGAAACCGCCCGCCACCACGGCACGGCAATAGCCGACCTGGGGCTCGAATTCCCCGCCCGAAGAAATGCGCTTCATCACAACCTCCTTGAAACGTGAAACGGCGCGGGTTTGCCGCGCCGTTTCGAATTCCGGATATGCCTGTGCTCACCCTGCTGTTGCAGGTTCCTTTTCAGCATCGGCATAGATGATCAGCGGCTGCGCGTCCGAGGTCACCGCCTCTTCGTTCACCACCACCTTGGTAACGTTCTTCAGCCCTGGCAATTCGAACATCGTGTCGAGCAGGATGTCCTCCATGATCGACCGCAGGCCGCGCGCACCCGTCTTGCGCTCGATCGCCCGCTTGGCGATCGCTTTCAACGCGTCCTCGGTGAAATCAAGCTCGGCATCCTCCAGTTCGAAGAGCCGCTGATACTGCTTGACCAGTGCGTTCTTGGGCAAGGTCAGGATGGTGACCAACGCCTCCTCGTCCAGATCCTCGAGCGTCGCCAGAACCGGCAGACGACCGACGAATTCCGGGATGAGCCCGAATTTCAGCAGATCCTCGGGCTCCAGCTCGCGGAACAATTCGCCCACGTTGCGCTCGTCCTTGTCGCGCACATCGGCACCGAAACCCATGGCCGAGCCCTTGCCGCGCTGCGCGATGATACGGTCCAGCCCGGCAAATGCGCCACCGCAGATGAACAGGATATTCGTGGTATCCACCTGCAGGAACTCCTGCTGCGGATGCTTGCGCCCGCCCTGCGGGGGAACGCTGGCCACCGTTCCCTCCATCAGCTTCAACAGAGCCTGCTGCACGCCTTCGCCCGACACGTCGCGGGTGATCGAGGGGTTCTCCGACTTGCGGGTGATCTTGTCGACCTCGTCGATGTAGACGATGCCGCGCTGCGCCTTTTCGACGTTGTATTCGCTGGACTGAAGCAGCTTGAGGATGATGTTCTCGACATCCTCGCCAACATAACCTGCTTCGGTCAGGGTCGTGGCGTCGGCCATCGTGAACGGAACGTCCAGAATCCGCGCCAAGGTCTGCGCCAGCAGCGTCTTGCCGCAGCCGGTGGGGCCAATCAGCAGGATGTTCGACTTGGCCAGTTCGATATCCCCGCCAGCCTTCTGCGCATGGTTCAGGCGCTTGTAGTGGTTGTGCACAGCGACCGAAAGAACGCGCTTGGCCGTGGACTGGCCAATCACGTAATCGTCCAGCACGTCGCAGATATCCTTGGGGGTCGGGACACCGTCGGTGGCCTTCAGCCCGCTCGCCTTGGTCTCTTCGCGGATGATGTCCATGCAGAGTTCGACGCACTCGTCACAGATGAACACCGTCGGGCCCGCAATGAGCTTGCGCACCTCGTGCTGACTCTTCCCGCAAAAGCTGCAGTAGAGGGTGTTCTTGCTGTCTCCGCCTGAATTCGTTGCCATGATCTACCTTTCCGGCTCCGTCCGGTCCGGGCCCGCGGTCGGGCCACGCTTTCTTGCCGCCTGTTCCGGGCAGCTTAGGCCAGCTATCCGACCTCTACAATCGCAAATTCCGGAGCGGCGTGAAAGGGCCGCAGCCCAGTCCGCCGTGCCGAGATCACGCCTCGGCATCGTCTCCCTTGCCCCGGTTCTCGACGATCTCGTCGATATGGCCCCACTCCTTGGCCTCTTCGGGACTCATGAAATAATCACGCTCCAGCGCTTTTTCGATGGCCTTCTTGGTCTGGCCGGTATGCTTCACGTAAATGTCATACAGCCGGTCGCGCAGTTTCTGAACCTCGTTGGCATGGATCATGATGTCACTGGTCTGGCCCTGGAAGCCGCCCGAGGGCTGGTGGACCATAATCCGGCTGTTGGGAAGCGAAAAGCGCATGCCCGGCTCGCCCCCGACCAGTAGAAGGGAGCCCATCGACGCCGCTTGTCCGATCACCAGGGTCGAGCATTTCGGCTTGATATACTGCATCGTGTCGTAGATCGACAGCCCGCTGGTGACGACGCCGCCGGGGCTGTTGATGTAGATCGAGATTTCCTTCTTGGGGTTTTCCGCCTCGAGATGCAGCAGCTGGGCGACGATCAGGTGACTCATCCCGTCGTGGATCGGACCGTTGATGAACACGATCCGCTCCTTGAGAAGGCGTGAAAAGATGTCGTAGGCCCGTTCCCCGCGGCTGGTCTGCTCGACGACCATGGGGACAAGGGTGTTCATGTAGGTGTCAACTGGATCGAACATATAGGCTGCCTGCTCTTCTGGATGGATCGGGAGGATACCCGGAAATGGATTACCAGAGTCTTAGTGTTGCCTCGGGGGGGCTGCAAGGGCAGGCAGGTTCGGCCGGGTACCAATTTTTATGAAACAAATACCCCCGGCGCCCTGGCCGGGGGTCGAAGAGACTGAATCGTCGGGTCGTTCAGCCGAACATGTCCTGCGTGATGCCCGCATACCAGCCAATGCTTTCCTCGTAGGTGCGCGCACGCAGCTCGGCATCCTCGCCCGTCTGGCTGATGAACCCGTCCACCTTGGCGATCTTTTCGGGCGTTGCCTCGTAGGTGGCCCCTACCTTCACTCCATCCTCGGTGGCGATCAGCGACCAGCAGGTGTTCGAGAACTTGGCCGGGAACATCTTGGAGCCGGTCAGCGCCGAGCGCACCGCCATCGCGGCGACCTTGGCCTGGCTGTTGGCCGAGAAGCCCGATTTCGGCATGTCCCCCTGCGAGGTGGCGTCGCCCAGAACATGCACATTCTCGTCGATCCGGCTTTGCATGCTGTTCCCATGCACCGGTGCCCAGTTATCCTCGGTCAAACCCGCCTCGTGGCAGATGTGCCCCGCTTTCATCGCCGGGATCACGTTGCAGACATCGACCTTGGTTTCTTCGCCGTCGATGCTCACGGTCATCGCTTGCGGGTCGACCTCGACATTTCCGCCGCCGAAATCGGGCCCGATCCACTCGACCATCCCGTTGTAATGTTTGCCCCATCCTTCCTGGAACAGCGCCATTTTCGAAAAGGTGGATTTGGGGTCGGCCACGAGGATCTTGGCGGTCGGGTTCTTCTCTTTCAGGACATGAGCAACCATCGAGATCCGTTCATAGGGACCCGGCGGGCAGCGAAAGGGGTTGGGCGGCGCAATCATTGCGAAAACGCCGCCTTCGGGCATCGACTCGATCTGCGCCTTAAGCAGTTCGGATTGCGATCCCGCCTTGTAGGCATGGGGCATCGCGTTCTGCGCGGTCACGTCCCAGCCGGGAACAGCCCCTTCGACAAAGTCGATTCCGGGTGACAGGACCAAGCGGTCATAACTCAAGGTATCGCCGCCGGCCAGACGCACGGTTCGCGCGTCACGGTCAATGCCCACCGCCCAATCGTGAACCACGTTGATCCCGTACTTGCTGGCCAGCGTGCCATAGCTGTGCGCGATGCTCTCCAGCGTCCGGAACCCGCCAATGTAAAGGTTAGAGAAGAAGCACGTGTAATAGGTCCGTGTCGGCTCCACCAGCGTCACGTCAATGGCCCCGTCCGAGTCCTTGGCGATGTAGCGCGCGGCCGTGGCCCCGCCTGCGCCGCCACCAATGACCACGACACGCGGTCTGCCCTGCCCCAAAACCATCGGGGCGCTCAATGCGGCCGCGACGCCGACCCCGGCGCCAATGAAATTGCGTCTGTTCAGTGTCATTGTTGTCCTCCTGCCAAAGAAAAACGCGCCGGAGGGTCACTCCAGCGCGCCGAAATAAGCGGCCAAAGCGGCGATCTCTTCATCCGAAAGTCGCCCGGCCATCATCTGCATGACCGGGTGGGGCCTTATCTTCTGCTTATACGCATGCATCGCCAGCACGAAATCCTCCTCGTACCAACCAGTGATAACCGGGATCCCGTCATATTCGCCATCTGTCCGATGGCACGTGGTACATTCGGCCGCCAAATATTCACCGTAATCCGGATCGCCGACGATTGCCAAGACATCCGGCGCCAAACTCACTTCCTGAGGTAATGCCGTGGGCGCCGCTTCCGGAATGTCCCGAGGACTGGCCGAGAACTGCCGCAGATAGGCCAGGACGTCGCCGCGATCTTGCGCTTCGGCGAGTCCCGCAAACTCCATGTTGGTTCCGGAAACCAGGAGCTTGGGATTCGTGAGATAGGCATCGAGGTGCTCCAGATCCCACACCATGCCGTCGCGGCGCGCCCGTTCGATACCTTCGGAATAGTCGAAATCGTCAAATTGCGCGACCTTGCGGTCGAAAATGTTGTTTAGATGCGGACCGATGCCGTGTTCGGCCCCTTCCCCAACCTGGTGGCACGCGGCGCAGACCTGAAAGAGTTCCTCGCCCCGCGCCGGGTCACCGATCCGAGCGGCGGTCTCTTCGGCCTGGGCCGCCGCCGCAACGGCAGCCCAAGCGATCAGTATGGCCCCCACCCCCCGCATCTTACTGCGAGAAGCTCTGGAGGTAGGCAACGACGGCGTCGAGGTCCTCCTCCTTCTTCAATCCGGCAAAGGACATCTTGGTCCCTTTCATGTAGCCGCGCGGATCGGCCAGGAAGGCATGAAGTTCTTCCGGGGTCCAGACCAGCCCGCCTTCGGCCGCTTCTTCAAGCGCCTTGGAATACCGAAAATCATCGATATGCCCGGCGGGCGCACCGACCACGTTGTTCAGAACCGGCCCGGTGCGATTCTTGGCATCTTCGCCGACCTGATGACAGGCCTTGCACTTGCGGAAAACCTTTTCGCCCTCAGCGACGAGTTCCGGGTCGGGCGCAGCCGTCGCGGCAGCCGGGGTCGCCTCGACGCTGGCCTCTTCGATCTCTCCCTTCTGCGAGCCTGACGCCACGGCGGCAGCTTCCTGCTGCTCTTCGGTTTCGGCCGATGCCTCCACCTCGGCGGTCTCGTCCTCGGGGGTCACGTCCAGAACGGCGGCTCGCATCGTGATCTCGACGCTTTCCTTGCAGTTTTCCATGCAGGGCTCATCGGTCCAGAAATGCTTCTCGGCCGTTTCCCGGTCGTCCACGATGAAGCCTTCGGCGTTCGGCATCTCCACATCGAGGAAGTTCTCGTTGCTCAGGACGAAATCGTCATCCACCAGATCGTTGGAGTAAAGGATATAGGCCACGATGGCATAGGTTTCGTCGGCACTCAGGGACTGGGCATTGCCGAAAGGCATCGACCGATGGACATAGTCCCACGCCGTCGACAGATACGGCCAGTAAGACCCCACTGTCTTGAGCGGATCCTTCCGGTCAAGCGTGCCCTGACCACCGGCGAGCTTGGGCCAGTTGTCCCGCCCTTCGGCAAAATCGCCGTGACAGACGGCGCAATGCTCCGCAAAAAGCTCGTCACCGGTCCAGACATCGCCCGACCCCTCGGGCAGACCCGTGCCATCCGGGCTCACGTCGAGATCCCAGGCAGCGATTTCCTCGGGCAGCGCCGCACGACCCAGGCCGAACTTTGCGCCACCGGCTGCTTCTGCCTGCGCGTTGGCGGCCGCCACGAACAGGCTGTTCTCGGGTGCGACCCAGATGCTTGGATTATCCGGGATCGGCTGTACGAAGTGATCGGCGAAATTCGCCGCCAGGGTCAGCACGGCGGCCACGCCAACCCCGGTTCCGACATAGAGCATGGAATTAGGAGACTTCGACATTTTCCGCCTCTCCGGTTTCGCGCACCCACCAGGTCTGGATGCAGTTGTTGTGATAGATCGAATTTTCCCCGCGCACCTCGCGCAGCTGCGCCTTGGTCGGTTGGACATATCCGGTCTCGTCCCGCGCACGGCTTTGCAGCAGCATCTCGGAGCCATCCCAGCTGTGATCCAGATAGAACCGCGTCAGAGCCTTGTCAGTGCCGGGCGCGGCCAGGCGGGCGGGCGTCCAGGTCTTGCCCCCGTCCAGCGAGACATCGACACCGGTTATGGCACCGCGGCCGGACCAGGCGAGGCCGGTGATGACAAGCGGGCCAGGCCCGTGGGTGATCGGCGCCTGCGGGCTCGGCGAAGTGACGACCGATTTGGCGTCCATCACCCAGGTCCATTTCCGGCTGATGCCGTCGGCAAGCGTGTCGGTGTATTTCGAGGTTTCCTCACGGCTTTCCACGGGGCCGTCCATGACCTCGATACGGCGCAGCCACTTGACCCACATGTTGCCTTCCCAGCCGGGAACGACGAGGCGAACGGGGTAGCCGTGCTCCTTGCGCAGCGCCTCACCATTGGCCTTGAACGCCACCAGAACGTCGTCCAGCGCCTTTTCCATCGGAATCGAACGGCCGTTAGACGACGCGTCCGCCCCCTCGACATAGATCCACTTGTCGGACAGGTCGCCGGCTGCTTCCAGCCCCGCCTCTTCGAGCAAGGTCCGCAAAGGCACGCCGGTATATTCCATGTTGTGGATCATGCCGTGGGTGAACTGCGCGCCGTTGAGCTGCGCGCCGGCCCATTCCATGCCGGTATTCGCGGCGCATTCGCAGAAATAGACATGCTGTTCGCGCGGAAAGCGTTCGAGATCGGCATAGGTGAACACCAGCGGCGTATCGACAAGGCCGTTGATCATCAGGCGGTAATCTTGCTTGGCCAGTTCGATCGCACCGGAATGATGCCGCTCGAAGGCGCAGCCCGCGGGGGTGATCGTACCGTCAAGCGCATGGATCGGCGTGAAGTTGATCGAACTGATCGTGTCAGCGGTCAGCCATTCGACATTGCGGCGGATGACGTCATCTTCGAACTTGATGGGCAAGCCATAGGGTGTGGCGTCCACGCCTTCGCCCAAACTGGCGGCCCAGTCCTGAACCTCCGTGATCAGCGGATCGGGTTCGGCCGCTCGCCCTGATCCCGCTGCGACAGCCCCTGCCGCAGCCGCCGCCGTGCCGGTCAGGAACTGACGGCGCGAAGGCTTCTTGTCCTTGAAACCAAACGTCATGCGTTTTGCCTCCTGTGAATTACTGAAGTCGGCGGGCCTCAGATGCCCGTGACTTCGACGGTGTTGTTCGTGGTGACGGAAACTGTGCCGAGCTTCTTGATGTGGCTTTCCACCACATCCCAGATCGGTGGCCCCTCGGTGCCCTCGTTCACGCTGGCCCAGCCGGCCACGACGTAATTCTTGGCCGGGTCGATGGATTCTCCATTCTTCAGGAGGACCATGTTCGAGATGCGCTCGCCTTGCGGCTTGGAGATGTCGATCTTGTAGCCCATGCCGCCGATGCGGACCATGTCGCCACCCTGCTGGTAATAGGGGTCGGGATTGAAGATGTTGTCTGCCACATCCTCGAGGATCACCTTGATGAACTCGCCCGTCATCTCGGTCCGGTAGGCGTTGGGATAGGTCATCGAAGTGACGTTCCACACGTCTTCGCGGGTGATGTCGTCCCCGGGGATCAGCGACGGTCCCCAGCGAACGCCCGGCGACATGGCGATGTCGGCCTCGCGTTCGGACAGAAGCGCGTCGCAGATCAAATCGTCCCAGGTGCCGTTGAAGTTTCCGCGGCGGTACAGAAGCGAATCGGTCTGGCCGAGCACCTCTTTCAGCTCGGCCTCATAGGGCGCGCGCTGCTCGTTTATCAGCTTCGTCATCGCCGGGTCGGGCATGATCACGTCCGAGAAGATCGGGATCAGCTTGTGCCGGATACCCATCATCTGGCCCTCCTGCACATCCAGATCGACGCGGCTGACGAACTTGCCGTTCGATCCCGAGGCGATGATATGCGTCTTGCCGACCAGCACCGGTTCCGGAAGCGCATCATGCGTGTGGCCCGACAGGATAACGTCAATCCCTTCGACGACACCGGCCATCTTCTTGTCCACGTCAAAGCCGTTATGGCTGAGGACGACGACCAGATCGGCCCCCTCGGCGCGGACCTCGTTGACCAGTTCTTGCATCCGTTCATCCCGGATGCCGAAGGAGTATTCGGGGAACATCCAGCCCGGGTTGGCGATGGGCATGTAGGGGAAGGCCTGGCCGATCACGGCGATCTTGGCCCCGCCCCGCTCGAACCACTCGTAAGGCTTGAAGAGTTCTGCCGGCTCATCCCATTCCGCATCGAAGATGTTCTGCCCCAGCGCGGCGAAGGGAAGCCCCTCGACCAGTTCGGTGACGCGGTCGGAACCAAGGGTGAATTCCCAGTGGAAAGTCATCGCGTCGGGTTTCAACGCATTCATCACGTTGACCATGTCCTGGCCCTCGGTGTGGTAGCAGGTATAGGACCCATGCCAGGTATCCCCGCCATCCAGCAGTAGCGCCTCGGGGCGGTCGGCACGGATCGCGTTGACAACGGTCGAAACACGGTCAAGCCCGCCGACACGGCCATAGGATTGAGCGAGCGAAGAGAAATCGTTGTATGTCAGCGCGTAGTGGCGCGGCGTCCCGTCCTTGATCCCATAGAATTCCCGGAACTGTTCGCCGGTAATATGCGGCACCTCGCCCTTGTTCGGACCGACGCCGAGATTGACCGACGGTTCGCGGAAATAGATTGGTTTCAACTGGGCATGAATGTCGGTGACATGGATCAGCGTTACGTTGCCGAACGTGTCGAATTCCAGCAACTGATCCTGTGTCAGTGCCTGTTGCGCGGCCAGTCGCGCCCAGTTGCCGAAGCCCGAAGCCCCCACGAGGGCCGAGGCTGCCATGGAGACCTGAAGAAAGTCACGACGCGAGATCATCTGGTTCAGCTTTCCGATCTGAAACATGCGACACATTCGCATGTATGAATTTTATTAATGCGAAACACCCCGCATCCCTTTCGGGACACGGGGTGCATTCAATTCTCTAGTTGCGGACGGACGGCCCTTCGACCGACAGACCGTTGCCGCGCGTGGCGACGTAAAGCTCCAGTGCCACGAATTCTGGGCTACCGGGCGCAAAGGTTTCGGCGCGGGTGTCACGGATACAGCCCTTGAAACGGCCATGGACGGTATTCAGCTTGGCGTTCTTCAGGCGATAGGTCGGGAACCCGTTGATCTGCCCCTGGCTCAGGTGGTCGGCGCGGATCATGTTGCCATAGTTCAGTTCATGGCAGGACGCGCAGCTCAGTTCGAGCTGGCCGAACCGGGTGTAATAGATCTCCTTGCCCTGTTCCCAGGTCTCAGCTGCGGGTCCGTCCATCGCGACGTTGACCGGCATGCCGCGAGACTGAACCGAGATCAGCGATTCCATCGCGGCCATCTGCGCGCTGTCGTACTTGAACGGATCGGCGCCCATGTTGTCCTCGCGGCAGGCGTTGATCTGCATCGAGAGAGTGCGAACCTCGCCCGCAGCCTCGTTCCACTTCGGATAGACGGCGCGCACGCCCTTCATGCTCTCGGCCACGTCCTCGTGGCAGGACGCGCAGGACTTGCCCTCGGAGCCTTCGACCGTGTCCCACATCTCCTGAGCCTGATCGACGAACACCATTGCAGGGTTCTCGAAGTCGTCCATCTGAAGCGCCTGTGTCTCGTCCGATCGGAAGTGCCAGCCGGAATAGATCGTGTCGAACGTGTCCTGCAGATGCGCGGGCGCATCCGTGGTGGTGACCATCTCGATCTCGCCGTTGACAACAAGGTTGTCCTCGTCGGGGCCAGCCACCGCTGTCAGGGGTGCGGCCACCAAAGCGGCAATCGCGGTCATTGCCTTGAATTTCATCCATTATCCTCCCTTGGGTGGTTGGCCCGGCCCGAAGCGTGCTCCGCGCGGGGCTTTCTTGTTCTGCCTCGGGGTCGCGGATCAGGCGACGGAGATCTCCTTGCTGTCCTCGTAGACCGACCCGTCATCGTCGTACCAGGTGAAGGCGAAGGTGCCGGTTTCGGGCACGGTCGCTTCGAACTGGAAATAAGGGTTGGTCGAGATCGCCGGCAGCATTTCGATGTCGATCACCATCTCGCCGTTGAACTCGCAGGTGAAGCGGTTGATGATCGAGCGTGGAATGGTGTTGCCGTCGCTGTCCTTGCGCTGGCCGCTTTCCATTTGGTGGCTGATCAGGGTCTTGATCTCCACCGCTTCGCCGGCGGAGGCGCTCTTCGGGACCTTGACGCGGGGTTTTACACCAGATGCCATGTCTATAACTCCTGTTACGTTCGGGAGCGGTCGGCCTTAGCCGCCGCAGCCTCCGATGGTTACCTTGACGGTCGAACTGGCCTTGGCGAAGGAGCCGTCTTCCAGCTTCGCGATGGCGACGACATCCTGTGTGCCAGCCAGGCGAATGCGGGTCGACGCAGCCTGCGACGCGGCAAGCGGGCCGAAATTGAAGGTGGCCACGCCCGGGGTCGGGTTGCCAAGCGCCAGCACCATGATCGCGGATGCACCGGGTGCGCTGACCTCGATCGGGACCGTGTTGCCGTTCTCGGCAATCTCAGGGGCGGTCAGCTGAACGCCCCCTTCCTTGAGCTCTGCTCCGCCGGTGAAGGCCTGTATCGCCTCTTCGCCCGCCGCGTGAACACGGTAGGGAAGGACGGTCAGGGCCGCTGCACCGAGGGCCAGGCCCAGGGTATCACGACGTGTGAATTCCATCGGTTCTCTCCTTTGTTTCAGTCGAGCCGCGGCAGCGCGCGTCTCACTCTTCCTTCAGGGTCACCAGGAAGGCGACCACATCCTCGATCTGCGCGGCACTCAGCAGCGGCGGCAGATCCTCGCCCGCGGCCTTTCCGGTGTACCCGTCGCCCGGCCGGACGAATCCTTCCGTCTTGTAGAAGGCCGGCATCACCGTCCCGTCGAAGGTTTTCTTGGCGTTGACCATCAGCCCACGCAACTCTGCCTCGGACCAGCGGTCGCCCGCACCATCCAGCGTCGGACCGACCTCACCTTGGAACGGAACATCCGAAAGCGCCGAGATCTGATGACACGCAACGCAGTTGCCCGCCGATTTCGAGCCCACCACGATCGCGCCCGCCGCCGGATCCCCTGGCTTGCCGGTGAGCGAGGTTTCGACCGCACCGTAATCGTCGAACGAGACCTCGGTGGGCGCGACTTCCGCGGCATGTGCAACGCCACCGATGAGCGCGGCGGCCAGTGTCAGAGATTTCAGTTTCATGTTTCCTCCCTTGGCTGCCGCACAGTCCGACGAATCCGGCTGGCGGCGACTTTGCTTGGTATACCGTAGGCTACAGACCCTACCTAACGCAACATCAAATTCACGAATGTGAATTGTTATATAAATCTGCCGTAGGGCAGTAACCATTTCCATATTTCTCCTGCCGAACAGGTGCCGGGCATCGATTGCTACCGGGTGTTCCCATCGTCACGCTCCCGAATCATGCGGGCATGATAACGCTGGAAATCTTCCTCGGACTGGTCGAGATACCGTTCTTCCGCGACCCAGGTCAGCAGGTCCAGAGTCGTACCGGGCGAAAACGCGCCCGGCATGATCGCGACGGCCTGCTCTCCGGCCCCCATCGAATCGTCAAGCTCGGTAGGGAAGAAGATCATCGTCGGCGTGAACAGAACGCGCCATTTGCGTGTGGCCTCCTTCTCCGACAACGTCTCGCCATCGGCATCCACAATCTCGATATCGCCGTGAAGGTTTATCTGGATAGGGAAGAACTCCTCCTCCAGCATGGCCTTGACACGCGGGTCGGGGAAGGTGTTCTCGTGCATATCCCTGCAGTAGAGGCAGCCACGCTGCTCGACGATCACCAGCAGACGTTTCCCCTCCGCCTGGGCATCGGCGAAATCCTCCTGCAGATCCTTGAAGGTCTCGCGCATCCATTCGGGCTTGTGCAGGCCATCATCGCCCAACGGCGCAGCGTGGAGCGGGGCCGCCAGAACCAGCGCCGCGATCAAGATCAGTACTCTCTTCATGTCAACTCCTCCCCATGACCACCGGGCCGAAGATCAGCCCAGGCTCGAAAAGCCGGGAACCCACCGGATCATCGCGTCAGCGATGAGATTCACGCCACCCGTCGCGATCAGGATAGCAAAGACGATCAGCATTGCCCCCATCCCCTTTTCGACCCATGCGAAAGCGGCGCGATGGCGCTGCACCCAGGAAAGGAACGGTTTGGCAAAAAACGCAGCGATGACAAAGGGCGCGGTCATCCCTACCCCATAGACGAAAAGCAGGAGCGCCCCGCGCCAGATATCGCCCATCCCGCTAGCGATCATCAGGATCGAGGCCAGAGCGGGACCCACGCAGGGCGTCCAGCCAAAGCCGAACGCCAAGCCCATCAGATATGCACCAAGCAGTGTGGACGCTTCGGCGCTGCTCTCCATCCGCGCCTCGCGATACAGCAAAGGGATCCTCACCAACCCGAGGAAATGCAGTCCAAAGACCACCAGGATGGCTGCCGCGACATACGAAAGAGTGTCGAGATACTGACCAAAGAGCTGCCCCAGCGCCGTGGCCCCCATGCCCAGCAGCATGAAGACCGTGGTAACACCCAGCGCGAACATCACCGCCGAGACGATCAATCGCTTTTGCGCCCCCGGCGCGATCTTTCCGTCTCCGCGCAGTTCCGCCATGCTCAGCCCGCCCATATAGGACAGGTAAAACGGGACCATGGGCAGGATGCAGGGCGTAAAAAAGCTCAAAATCCCGGCAGCAAGGGCACCGAACAGCGAAATTTCCAGCATGAGCCCTCGATTGACGCGATATGACGCGGGGTCCGGCCCGTTTCATCCGTCGTGCAGGTTGATCAATTCACACATTCAAATTACATTGAGGATCAACAGATGGTCAATGGGCACGTCATGAAACTTCGCACGTTCTTTCTAGCTTCCGCCTTGGGCCTGACCGCCCTCGCCGCCTCTGCGGCCGAACTGGTCATGGTCGAGCAGCGCGGATGCGCCTGGTGCGCGCGCTGGAACGAAGAGATCGCACCGGCCTATCCCAACACGCGCGAGGGGCATTTCGCCCCCCTGCGGCGGGTAGACCTGCGCGAGATGCCCGAGGACCTGACGCTGGATCGCCGCGTAACCTACACACCGACCTTTCTGGTTGTCGAGGACGGGCAAGAGCTTGCGCGGCTCGAGGGCTACCCTGGCCCCGACTTCTTCTGGCCGGTGCTGGAACGCCTCCTCGAAGAGCATACAGAATTCGAAAGCTACGCCGGTCCCGGAAGTTGATCGAAAGGCCACAAGCCCCGCCGGGCAACGCACCGGCACTGGATATGAATATGAGTATCGTGTAACCGGCGATCCGACGTCGCGACGCGTTCACGGTTGATGACGACCCCGGCGGACCGGGCAACAGGGAAGAACGACGATGGCATTGCCGCAGTTTTCGACCGACATGGCCGAGGAAGAGATCGACAAGATGGTGGACAATGCCACCCGCGCCTCGAACTTCCTGAAGGCAATCAGCCACGAAGGGCGACTGATGATCCTCTGCCACCTGGTGACCGGCGAAAAATCGGTGACCGAGCTCGAGGAACTGCTCTCGGCAAGACAGGCGGCGGTGTCCCAGCAGCTCTCCCGTCTGCGGCTCGAAGGCCTTGTCGTTCCCCGTCGCGAGGGCAAGGCGATCTACTATCGCCTTGCCGACGACCGCCCGCGACGGATGCTGGAAACCGTCTACGAGCTGTTCTGCAACGACGACGGCGCTGCGGCCTGACATCCCGACCGTCGCCCCCCTCCTCATCTTGCCTGAGCTCACCTCTTCAGGCATGCTCGGACCGGGAGGTTCCCCTGCATGAACCAGTACCTGAGCGACCATCAGATCGTCGCCGCAGTCGGCCTGTTCGGCGGCCTGCTGCTGGGCCTCGCGGCCCGGCTGGGACGGTTCTGTACCCTCGGCGCGATCGAGGATCTGCTCTATGGCGGCTCCAATCTGAGGATGCGTATGTGGGCGCTGGCGATCGGCGCCGCGATCCTGGGCAGTTTCGGCCTCATGGCCCTTGGTCTGCTCGACCCCGGGCAAAGCTTCTACCTTTCGATCCGCTGGATGCCGCTGGCCTCGATCATCGGCGGGCTCCTGTTCGGCTATGGCATGGCGCTGTCGGGCAATTGCGGATACGGCGCCATCGCGCGGCTGGGAGGCGGCGACCTGCGCGCCTTCGTCATCGTGCTGGTCATGGGCGTCTTCACCTATGTCACGCTCAGCGGGCCTTTGGCGCCCATCCGGAACTTCTTCTTCACGCAGGTCGAGGTCACGGGCGACGTCCCCCCCGGCCTGGCCCATCACGCTGCGGCGGTCAGCGGCCTGCCCGTACATGTCATCGGCCTCGCCATCGGTACGGTGATCTGTATCGGCGCGCTGGCCGGATCCACCCTTCGCCGGGATCGCAAGGCGATCTTCTGGTCCGTGGTCGTGGGCGCCGCCATCGTCTCCGGCTGGGCCGGTACGCAATGGGTGGCCCGCACAAGTTTCGAGGCGCTGCCCGTGGTGTCCCACAGCTTCTCGGCCCCGCTTGGCGAGACGATCCTGTGGACCATGACCGGCAGCCTCCGACCGCTTTCCTTTGCCGTCGGATCGGTCGCCGGGGTCTGGGCTGGGGCCTTCATCGGCTCCTCGATCAAGGGTCATTTCCGATGGGAGGCCTGCGAGGATCCGCGCGAGCTGCGCCGCCAGATCCTCGGCGCTGCCATCATGGGCGTCGGGGCGGTTCTGGCGACGGGATGCACCGTAGGCCAAGGGCTTACGGCGTTCAGCCTTCTGTCGATCAGCGCGCCGGTAACCTTCCTCGCGATCTTCGCCGGCGCAGCCTTGGGGCTGCGCCAGTTGATCGAGGGGTTCAGCGCTGCTGAATAGAGGCCGCGCAGGCCGCAAAGCTCTCGGCCATGTCCGCCAGGACTTGACCATAAAGGGCCGGCCCCGGCTCCCGTCCCGTGCCCAGCGGATCCAACGTAAAGACCCGCGTGTCACCACCTTCGATCGCCGTTTCGATCAGGGACGGGTTGAACTGCGGCTCCGTGAATGCACAGGCGACATTCGCCTCGGACACGCGTTCGCGCAAATCCGCCAGCTGCGCCGGGCTGGGATCGCCGGCGTCGCTTAAGGATACGGTTCCCGCGAGCGTCAGGCCAAAGCGCGTCTCGAAGTACTGATAGGCATCGTGAAAGGCGATGAAGGGGACGTCCCGCATCGGCTCGAGGCGTTCGGCAATCTCCTCTGCCTGTGCGTCCAGTGCGGCGCGGGCCGATTGTGCATTGGCGCGGTAGCGCTCCGCATTCTCCGGATCCAGGCGAGCCAGTTCCCCGGCCACTGCATCAAGCCAGCGCGCCGCATTGCGCGGGTCGAGCCATGCATGCGGATCAACGCCCTCGTGATCGTGCCCATCGCCCACGTGGTGCGCCTCGTCGTGACCATGATCGTCGTGCTCGTGGTCCCCGTGCCCGTGCTCATCATCGGCATGCTCTTCATGCTCGTGCTCGGCCTCATCATGCCCCTCGTGATCGACGCCTGCATGGCTGTCGCGATACATGAGCAGGACAGTGCCCTCGACCTTCAGGAGTTCCAGATGGCTCGCTTCGCCCGCGAGGTTCTCCAACGGTTTCTCCAACCAGGGCGTCAGCCCCTCGCCCATCCAGACAACCAGATCGGCCTCCTGCAAGGCTCTCGCCTCGGAGGGCCGCATCGCGTAGCCATGAGGCGACGCGCCGGGCCGGACGATCAGATCGGGAGTTCCAACCCCTTCCATCACCAGGGAAACAAGGGATTGAACCGGCGCGATGTCGGTGGCGACGCGAGGCGCCTCAGCCAGTGCGGGGGTGGCCAGCAGGCTGAAGAGAAGGCAGGTACGAAGCATGAGATCATCCTTGTTATAATATAACATTCTATCGACTTGCTATCCGAGATGTTATTACATATCAAGGCCCGATCGCGCCCAAACCCGAGTGTTTCATGTCCACCATCGGTTTCGACCCGCATGACCACAGCAGTTGCATTGCCGAGGCCATCTCCGAGGCCGAGGCACGATGTGCCGCGCAGAAACTGCACTTCACGCCGGTGCGCCGCCGCGTGCTCGAGATCCTGCTCGACCGCCACCGCGCGATGGGCGCCTATGAAATCCTCGAACAGCTTGCCGCCGAAGGGTTGGGCTCCCAGCCTCCGGTGGCCTACCGGGCGCTGGATTTCCTCGTACAGAACGGGTTCGCCCACCGGGTCGAACGGCTGAACGCTTATACCGCTTGCGCCCATCCGACCGAGGATCACATCCCCGCCTTCCTCATATGCCGGTCCTGCAAGGCCGTCGCCGAGACCGAAACCGAACTGAGTCAGGGCCGTCTTGGCCAGGCGGCAAGCGCCGCAGGGTTTCAGATAGAGCGGGTCGTGGTCGAAGCCGAAGGGCTATGCCCCACCTGCGCCGGAGACGGCGCATGACCCCTGTCATCTCCGCCCGTGACCTAAGCGTGCATTTGGATGGCCGCCGGGTATTGCACGACGTGAATGTCGAGATTGCGCCCGGTGAAATCGTGACCATCGTGGGCCCGAACGGATCGGGCAAATCCACCTTCCTGCGGGCGCTGATCGGCGCGGTACCGCTGACCTCGGGTCGCGTCGACCGCGCACCGGACCTGCGGATCGGATATGTACCGCAAAAACTCGCACTGGACGCGACTTTGCCGATCACGGTGCAGCGGTTCCTCTCGCTGCCGCACCGGATCGGCAAGGTCGAGGCCGCCGAGGCGCTGGCCCGCGCGGGCGCGCCAGATCTTGCAACGCGGCAATTGATGGACCTTTCCGGCGGCCAGTTCCAGCGTGTCCTGCTGGCGCGGGCCCTTTTGGAAAAGCCGCAACTGCTGCTGCTTGACGAAGCCACGCAAGGCCTCGACCAGCCAGGCTCGGCCGCTTTTTATCAAAGAATAGAACAGGTCCGGCAGGAAATGGGTTGCGCGGTGGTGATGGTCAGCCACGACTTGCACGTGGTGATGGCGGCGTCGGACCGGGTACTGTGCCTCAACGGGCATATCTGCTGCCAGGGCACGCCCGAAGTCGTGGCGGATGCGCCGGAATACCGCGCACTGTTCGGCACCGGCACGCGTGGCGCCCTGGCGCTCTACCGTCACAAGCACAGCCATTCGCACGATCACCCCCATGACCACAGCCACGCCGGAACCGAATGATGCTGGACGATTTCATGATCCGCGCCGCGCTGGCAGGGCTGGGCGTGGCCATTGCGGCCGCCCCGTTGGGCTGTTTCGTTGTCTGGCGGCGCATGGCCTATTTCGGCGAGGCCACAGCCCACGCGGCGGTGCTGGGCGTGGCGCTGGCATTGGCGCTGTCGCTCCCCATTCTGCCCGCCGTGATTCTTGCCGCGCTGACAATGGCCTGGGCCGTGACGCTGCTGCGCGGACGCGGCTATGGGATGGACACGCTTCTGGGCGTGATGGCCCATACCGCGCTCGCGGCCGGGCTGGTCGCGGTCTCGCTGCTTTCGGATGTTCGGCTCGACCTGATGGGGTTCCTGTTCGGAGACATCCTGGCCGTGTCGAAACAGGACCTTGGCGTGATCTGGGGCGGGGCCGCAGCGGTGGTCGCCCTGATGGCTTGGCGCTGGTCACCGCTGCTGCTCGCCACGCTCAACCCCGACCTTGCCCGTGCGGCCGGGATCGACCCCAGGCGCGAGGAATTGTGGTTGACGCTGTCACTGGCCCTGGTGGTTGCGGTCGCGATAAAGGTGGTGGGCGTGTTGCTGATCGCCGCCTTGCTGGTGATCCCGGCGGCGGGGGCGCGCGGGCTGGTCAGAACGCCCGAGGCGATGGCGATGGGGGCCGGTGCGATCGGAGGGCTGGCGGCGCTTTCGGGGTTGTGGGCGGCTTACCTGTTCGACACGCCGGCGGGGCCGTCGATCGTCTGCGCGGCCTCTGCGCTATGCCTTGCGGGGATGCTCGCCGGGGCCCTGCGCGGACCCCGGTAGCCTTTTGAATCAAGGCCTTACATAGGCAAACCCCTGTTCCTGCAACTCGACCAGGCGGACGATGCCGGAGGGGACGACGGTTGCCTCGTCCATCAGCTCGATCTCGTGCCCGGCCTTGGCGCTCATACCCTGGAGCGTGTTGCCGCAGGCGGCGAAGGAAAGCCCCTCGATCTCCATGCTCATCGCCACGATCCGGCTGGCCACAGGGCTGGTATCGGGGCGGAACATATGCAGGCCGGGGCCATAGGCCACCAGCTCGATCACGACGCTATCCCCTTGGGAATCATAGTAATTCTTGAGGTTCTGGACATTGTTCAGGGCCATGTTCATGACCTGCGGATCGTTCTGGTCGACATGGATGGCGACGTGGTGGCTTTGGCCTTCGGCAAGCGCCGTCGTGGCGGCGGACACCGCCAGAAAGGCGGCGGTCAGGATGGGTTTCATGCGTGGTATCCTCCCTTTGGATAAAGGGAGGCTAAGGCATTTCCCGGGCTTCGTATAGAGGCGCGCGCATGTGTGAATGTGAGGGGCAGCGTACGCCGCATAGGGAAGAAATTGACCGTTTTGTACGCAGGTTTCGGGGGTGATTGACCGTTTTGTACAAGGGGGTACCGCAGATGCGATGCTCGGTTTCCGAGGCCCGGACCATGCTGGGCCAACTCGTCACCCGCGCCCAGGACCCGCGCGAGGTGATCGTCCTGACCCGCCATGGAGAGCCGCTGGCCGCCATCGTCTCGATCGCCGAGGCGGAGCGGATCTGGGACCTGTCGGATGATGGCGCGGTGGGGTGGCGGCACCCGCTGAGCGGGCTGCGCGGATGGTGGCGCAGGCGGTCGCCGGTGCCGGGGATGGAGCCGGGGCCGAACGGCAGCTATGTGACCGCGCGGGAGGCGGCGATCCAGGTCCGCAAGATCCAGATGACCCGCGCCGAGGAACGCCGGATCCTGCAGGCGGGCGGGCTGGAGCCGGTGGAAGGCGGAGAGCTTGCGGCGAAGCGGCGGCGGTGGTGGCTGTGGTGAGGGGGGCGGTGGGTTGGAAACCCACCGTGGCGCGCGGGGGGCGGGGTGCCGCCCCTACGCATTTAAATTTAATTTGGTCCGGGCGGCGTCCCCCCACTACCAGATTTCCCGCCGATTCTATTTGCTACGTTGACTAAAGCAGAAATCAACGCACCACCCTTATACTCAAACTCTTGACCAGATAGACTTTTCATATGCTCTCTTAGCAACTGCATCTTCAAGGCCGTTTCTTTTTCAAATATTTCCTCTTCGGTAAGTTCAGTTCCGTGGGCAGAAGCGGCCGAAACATCTTTGGCTATGATGCTGAGCTTCGAAAATTCGAGCCGCTGCCTGTTTATTCGCACAATTTCTGATATCAATCGGCCAATTATATAACCACAAGTTTCGACAAGAGCCGCAGCTACCACCACAAACGGAAGCCGGGTTAGAAAAACTGTCCAAACGTTGACATCAGCATCACGCCTCCATAGCTGAGTCAAATCAATCGCATTAGAGAATAATGCCGATAAAACGACAAACAAAATTACAACAAAAGGCATCGAAATACCAATATACCAGTAAATACTGCGATTTCCCTCCTTGACAAACCCCATTATTTCGCTTGGGAAAAGCCTAACCTCTCTGGTGAGTTCCTCTAGTTCGGTGCGCGCTTGTCGCTTCACCCCTCACGGATCTCAGCTCGTTTTGCCTGTTTTCTATTTCTTGATCTACGTCTTTGATCTTTTCCCTTGAGGCCGAAAGCTCCGCTCTTGCTTTCAGTAGCATTTCTTCGATTTCGGCGCGCTGCGCTTGTAGCTTCCCGACCTCGGACTGAATTGATTTTTCTTCTTCCTTCAACTCGGAGAAAGAGGCTTCACTTTCTGCCATTTTCCTTTCACGCTCCGACACCTTAGCCTCACGAGCGTCAAGTTGAATAATTTCACTTTCAAAATCCCGCAGCTCTTCAAGAGTAAGCCCCACAACGCGAACAGAAATAATCTTAGTCTCGCTCAGGAACTTGCTTGGAGGACGAAACCGAAAACCTTTCGCCACTCTCCCGACCCCTGCAAAAGAATTTCCATCGGTCACTCTCACCAGGTCCCGATGCCGCGAACCATCCAAACAAAACAACTCGACCTCAATTTCATTGAAGTTAGAGTACCCGCTTGTCTTGATCAAAATATCCTGAATAAAAACAGGAACTTCAAAATTGAATTCATACCATCGGTGCTGGCCTGTCACATGCGCCAGATCATTAGCACTGTTAATTAGCTTTGTGGTCTTATTTCCTCGTTTTGAAAATAGGCTCACGTCCAGAGGATGAGGTGTTGGCAGAGCGTTCTCAGACATAAAAGTCGCACCTATGCTAAACAGTGCGCACAACTCTACCTAAATATGGCCATTAAGCAATCGGTTACTCGTTCATCTAACAGCCGGGGCTGAAAGCACGGCGAGGACGGAAGATCAAACCTCCATCTATCAACTATCCATCTTCAACGCCGAGATGAACGCCTCCTGCGGGATCTCGACCTTCCCGAACTGGCGCATCTTCTTCTTGCCGGCCTTCTGCTTTTCGAGCAGTTTGCGTTTCCGCGTGGCGTCGCCGCCATAGCATTTGGCGGTCACGTCCTTGCGCAGCGCCGAGAGGGTTTCGCGGGCGATGACCTTGCCTCCGATCGCGGCCTGGATCGGGATCTTGAACATGTGGCGGGGGATGAGGTCCTTGAGTTTCTCGCACATGGCGCGGCCGCGCATCTCGGCCCGGTCGCGGTGGACCATCATCGACAGCGCGTCCACAGGCTCGTCATTGACCAGCACGGACATCTTGACGAGGTTGTCCTGCCGGTAGCCGATCATCTGGTAGTCGAAGCTGGCATAGCCCTTGGTGACCGATTTGAGCCGGTCGTAGAAGTCGAACACCACCTCGTTGAGCGGCAGGTCGTAGACGACGAGCGGGCGGGAGCCGGCATAGGTCAGCTCCATCTGGATGCCGCGGCGGTCCTGGCAGAGTTTGAGCACGTCGCCGAGATAGTCGTCGGGCACGAGGATGGTGGCCTTGATGCGCGGCTCCTCGACATGTTCGACCTTGGAGAGGTCGGGCATGTCCGCGGGGTTGTGCAGCTCGCGCATCTCGCCGTCCTTCATGAAGACATGGTAGACGACGGAGGGGGCGGTGGTGATCAGCTCGATATCGTATTCGCGTTCGATCCGGTCGCGGATGACCTCGAGATGCAAAAGCCCGAGAAAGCCGCAGCGGAAGCCGAAGCCCAGCGCGGCGGAGCTTTCCATCTCGTAGGAGAAGCTGGCATCGTTGAGGGCCAGTTTCTCGATCGCGTCGCGCAGATCCTCGAACTCGGCCGAGTCGACGGGGAAGAGGCCGCAGAAGACGACCGGCACGGAGGGTTTGAAGCCCGGCAGCGCCTTGGTGCAGGGTTTCTTGTCATGGGTGATGGTGTCGCCAACCTTGGTGTCGCGGACCTGCTTGATCGAGGCGGTGATGAAGCCGATCTCGCCCGGGCCGAGCTCGTCCACCACGGTCATGGCGGGGCGGAAGACGCCGATGCGGTCGACGCCGTAGCGCGCGTCGGTCTGCATCATGCGGATCTGGTCGCCCTTCTTCATCACGCCGTCCATGATGCGCACGAGGACGACGACGCCGAGATAGGGGTCGTACCAGCTGTCGACCAGCATGGCCTTGAGCGGCGCGCTGCGGTCGCCTTTGGGCGCGGGCAGGCGGTGCACGATCGCCTCGAGCGTTTCGGTGATGCCCTGCCCGGTCTTGGCCGAGACGCGGATGGCGCCGGAAGCGTCGATGCCGATCACGTCCTCGATCTGTTCGGCCACGCGGTCGCAATCGGAGGCGGGCAGGTCGATCTTGTTGAGCACCGGCACGATCTCGTGGTCGGCGTCGATGGCCTGGTAGACATTGGCCAGCGTCTGCGCCTCGACCCCCTGGGTGCTATCGACGACCAGCAGCGAGCCCTCGACCGCGCGCATGGAGCGGGAGACCTCGTAGGCGAAATCGACATGGCCGGGCGTGTCGATGAGGTTGAGCACGTAGTTCTCGCCGCTCTGCGCGGTGTAGTCGATGCGCACGGTGTTGGCCTTGATGGTGATGCCGCGCTCGCGCTCGATATCCATCGCGTCGAGCATCTGCTCCTTCATGTCCCGCTCGGCGACCGTGTTGGTCATCTGGATAAGCCGGTCGGCAAGCGTGGATTTCCCGTGGTCGATATGGGCCACGATGGAGAAATTGCGGATGTGGGACAGGGCTGTGCTCATGGCTGGCGATATGCGCTGGTTTGGGGGTCTGGTCAAGGTGGGTTGATGGGGCGCGGGGCTGCGGTAGGGTGGTGTGGCGCAAGGGTGAGGGTGTGGTGGAGTTCGGGTCGGAAGGCGAGTTCGAGCAATGGCTGGAAAAGCAGAGCCAAGAAGTCTGCGTGGCCATAGCAACGCGCGCGGCGGTGCGGTTATGGCCTTTGCTTCTTGGCCATCAGTCTTGGAAAGACACGGAGGAAGCAAAAAAGGCACAGGAGAAGCTCGTACTTTTAATCGGATGGGCAATGGTCATCTCATCGGTCGCTGTCGCCGTACCGATCGACGAACTCCAAGGGGCAGCCTATATCGCGCGCGCTGCATATAGCGCCCGCGCAGTCCGGATCGCGTCTACTGTTTATGCCGACCGTGCCATCTATGGCGACAATGCATCGAGCGCTGCCAACTCTGCTGCATATTCTGCGGTTTATGCTGCCCGCGCCAGTT
The DNA here is from genome assembly GCA_947500005.1 of uncultured Paracoccaceae bacterium. GTDB lineage: Bacteria > Pseudomonadota > Alphaproteobacteria > Rhodobacterales > Rhodobacteraceae > Lutimaribacter_A. The sequence continues at coordinate 46,883 of CANMQJ010000001.1, forward strand.
CGGAAACGGACGGAGCAGCTACATGCGCTGGCTACGCTGCCCACACCACCGGCTACGCCGCTTTTGCTGCCTATGCTGACGCCGAGAATCCGGAAAGGCTTCTGCGCCGAACCCTATGGAAAGAAAAAGGCCCGCCTGAGGGTCTGCGCCCAGAGGATATCGGCCCGACGCTGCTCGATACCGACCCACGCTTCGAGTTCTTTCGTCGCTGGTATGAGGGGATCGTGAGGGGCGAGCCGCTGCCGTTGGAGCTGTGCCGCCGCGTCGCCACACAGATCTCCCGCGAGACATGGGAAAGCGGCGCGGACCAGGTGGCCGAGGCGATTGCGCGGATCGAGGCGGAGTGGCTGGCGGAGCAATTGCCGCAAGCAGAAGAAATCAGGCAAGACCCAAGCGACGGGCGGTACACCGTTTCGCCGATCGTCTTCGATCCCGATGACATGATCGACCGCCTTTTCAAGCAACTCAGGTTCGCCTTGGACATGGCGTTGCGCGGACACAATCAAAGCGGCTTCAACGAGATGTGCGTCGCCTTCAGATACTTGGAGCACACGCTTGAGGAGTGTCGAGACGACCCAAACGCAGTCCACATGCATCTGCGGCTAGCACGTGAGATCATCGAAGCGAATCTGAAGTCAGGGGTGTATCGGCAGGAAGACGGGTTGACTGCACTTGTTTTTTCGATGGCGCGGCACGAAGTCCAGTTGCGCGCTGACCATCCTGTTGTGCGAGTTGCACATGACCGTTTCGTTGCCCAAAAGGTAACGGACCTCGACGATGAGCGGCGACTGAAGATCGCCGAAGAATTCCGGAAGATGCAAACCCCAACGAAGGAACGGTTGGCGCAGGAGTATGGGCTGGATGCAGACACGTTGGAGAGCGATAGCGGTGCCGAAGCGCAAGCCGATGCCATCAAGCGATCCGGGGGCCGTAGCGCGAAAATTGCCGCCGATTTGATGGAGCGTTCGGGAGAGGCGGTGAAAGCGGTAGATGGCTCGGCTGCCAACAAGGGCCTTGGGCGGATAATGCGCCTGCAGAAGCTGATTGACCTGATTTCTCCCCTTCTTTGAACTGCACCGACAGGCGAATGACCCACGTCAGGCAACCCGTCCGCAATTCAGCCACAATCGGAGTGTAGGATGCGGGCATCGCAGAGCCCGCGGAGGCGGCCGGGGCGTCGGATCGGCAGAGTCCTGCCGGTGCGGGCACGGGCGTCGGTGCGAGTTGATCGGGCGGGCCCGCTGCGACATAGTACCGAGGCAGTGAAGGCCGGGGCGCCAAAGACCCCGCTTGATGAGAACGAGGCAAGACATGACACGATTTCTGACGATGCCCCTTGCCGCGGGGATCTGCGCGGCGATGCTGGCGGGCGGTGTCCCGGCAACCGCGGAGGCGGGCAAGATCGCGCGGGCCTGCATGGGTTCGGATCGCCCGGCGGCGACGCGGGCGCGCTGCGCCTGCATCCAGAAGGTTGCCGATGACGCGCTGAGCCGCTCGGAGCAGCGCAAGGTCGCCAAGTGGTTCGCCGATCCGCACCAGGCGCAGGAGGTTCGCATGTCGAGCCGGGCGAGCGACGAGGCGCTGTGGGAGCGCTACAAGGCGTTCGGGCAGCTGGCACAGGCGGTCTGCCGGTAAACAGTCCGGGCCAGGCAACAGGAGCGCGCGGGCCGCGCGCGCTCGATTCGCGCCCGTTCCGGGCGCAGGGCGAGGCTCTGCCTCGCGCTCTGGGATATTTTCCGCAAGAGGAAGGGGCGGGCCGCGTGCCGGGCCCCCGGCGTCCCGTCAGCCCGTCCGGGTGAGTTTCAGGGGCGCGCCGATGCGCTCGAGGCGGATATCGGCGGTGCGGGCGTGCCCCTCCATCCCTTCGGCGCGGGAAATGGCGGCGGTGGCGCGGGCGAGGTCGGGCAGCGCCTGGTCGGTGACGCGCTGCCATGTCACGGTTTTTAGGAACTTGTGTACCGAGAGCCCGCCCGTGTAGCGCGCGGCGCCGCTGGTGGGCAGCACGTGGTTGGGCCCGCTGGCCTTGTCGCCGAAGGCCACGGTGGTCTCGGCCCCGAGAAAGAGCGAGCCATAGGCAGTGAGGCGGGATTTCCACCAGTCGAGATCGGCGGCCTGGACATGGAGATGTTCGGGGGCGTAGCGGTCGGCGGTTTCGGCCATCTCCTCGCGGGTCGGGCAGAGCAGGACCTCGCCCAGCGCGTCCCAGGAGGATTGCGCGCTGGCGCGGTTGGGCTCGGGCAGTTGCGCGATGCAGGTCGGGATGGCGTCGAGCACCGCCTCGGCCAGCGGTTGACTGTCGGTGGCGAGCCACACGGGGGAGTTCCAGCCATGCTCGGCCTGGCCAACGAGATCCCAGGCGACGGTCAGCGGATCGGCGGTGGCGTCGGCGAGGATCATCGAATCGGTGGGGCCGGCGAACATGTCGATGCCCACCGGGCCGAAGAGCTGGCGCTTGGCCTCGGCCACGAACTGGTTGCCGGGGCCCACGAGGATGTCGGCGGGCGGTGCGCCGAAGAGGCCGAAGGCCATCGCGGCCACGCCCTGCACCCCGCCCAGCGCGAGCACGCGCGTGGCACCCGCCAGCGACATGGCGTAGAGGATCGCGGGGTGGATGCCGCGGCCCGGCGCGGCGGGCGAGCAGGCGGTGATGTCGGGCACGCCGGCGGCGCGGGCGGTGGTGATGGTCATCAGCGCCGAGGCGATATGGGCATAGCGCCCGCCCGGCACATAGGCGCCGGCGGCGGCGAGCGGGATCTGTTTCTGGCCGGCGAAGAGGCCGGGGCGCAGTTCGGTCTCGAAATCGGTGGCGGAGGCGCGCTGCGCCTCGGCGAAGCGGCGGATATTGTCATGGGCGTAGCGGATATGCGCCTTGAGATCCTCGGGCACCTGCTGTGCGGCGGCCTCGATCGTGGCTTGCGGCACCTCGATCTCGCCCTCCCAGCCGTCGAGCCGGGCGGCGTAGTCGCGCGCGGCCTCCTCGCGGGTTTCGCGGAGGCGTGCGAGCATGATCTGGACGGTGTCGGCGGCGTCGCCCTGGGGCTGGGGCGGCAGGCCGGGGGCTGTCTTGAGATGGGTGACGGGCATTTGCGGAACCTCTTGAAAGCTTGACCGGAGGGGTGCGGAGTTTCAGAAAAGGCGAAACTGCCGGAGGGGGGCGTGTCGATGATGAAGGGGGTGACGCTGCGCGGGCTGGAAGTGTTCGAGGCGCTGGCGCGCTCGGGCTCGGTCGCGCAGGCGGCGGAACTGACGGGGCTGAGCCAGCCGGCGGTGAGCCAGCAGCTGCGCAACCTGGAGGCGGCGCTGGGGGCCGATCTGGTCGATCACGGGCGCCGGCCGATGCGGCTGACACAGGCGGGGCGCAGTTTCCTGGCGCGGACCGAGGCGGCGCTGGGCGAGTTGCGGCTGGCGCAGAGCGAGCTGATGGTGATGGACCTGAGCGAGCTGAGCCGGCTGAGCGTGGGGCTGATCGACGATTTCGACAATGACCTGACGCCGCGGCTGGCGACCTTGCTGGCGGACAGCATGACGCGCGCGCGGTTCAAGCTGATCACCGCCTCGAGCCTCGAGATCAGCGAGGCGATGCGGAGCCAGAAGCTTCAGATCGCGGTCTCGGCCAGCACGGGCGAGGTGATCGAGGGGGTTCTGGAATATCCGTTGGTGCGCGACCCCTTCATCCTGGTAGCGCCGAAGGGGGCATTCGATGCGGGCGACCTGCGGGCGGGTCTCTCGCAACTGCCCTTTCTGCGCTATGCGCGCGAACAGCTGATCAGCCGGCAGATCGAGGCGCATCTGGCGCGGCAGAAGCTGGAATTCGAGGAGCGGTTCGAGATCGGCTCGCACCTGGCGCTGATGGCGATGGTGGCGCGGCGTCTGGGCTGGGCGATCACCACGCCGCTGGGCTACATGCGGGCGGTGCGGTTTCACGGCGAGATGGAGGTCTTTCCCCTGCCCTTCGCCGGGTTCTCGCGGACCATCTCTCTTTATGCCGGGGCGGATCTGGCCGACAGGGTGCCGGGCGAGGTGGCCGAGATGATGCGGCGGCTGATGCAGAGCCAGGTGATCGACCCCGCCATAGGGCAGCTGCCCTGGCTGAGCGGCGGGTTCCGGGTTCTGGAGAGCTGATCCGTGTGGCATGGCATCCGTGGCGTCATGGGATGGGGCGGGCGTCCCTTCTGTTGAGCCTTCGGCGCGTCCTTCACGCAAGGGGGCGGTGCGGAGTTTCGCCAAGAGGGATGCGCCGATTTCAGGCTGCTTAAGTTACGCCTCGGGTGGGGCAGGGAAACGCAAGGGAGATGGGCATGGAGAAGATCGTCATTCTGACCGGGGCCGGGATTTCGGCCGAGAGCGGGCTGGGCACCTTCCGCGACGAGGGCGGGCTGTGGTCGCAGCACCGGATCGAGGATGTGGCGACGCCCGAGGGCTTCGCCCGCGATCCCGCGTTGGTCCAGGGTTTCTACAACGCGCGTCGCGCGCAGGCGGCCGGAGCCCGGCCCAATGCCGCGCATGAGGCGCTGGCGCGGCTGCAACGGGACTGGCCCGGCGAGGTGGTGATCGTGACGCAGAACGTGGATGCGCTGCACGAGGCGGGCGGCGCCGATGGGGTGCTGCACATGCATGGCACGCTGTCGGGCGCGCTCTGCGGCGCGTGCGGGCATCGCTGGGTGGCGCCCGAGGAAATGGCGGTGGGAGAGCCCTGCCCCGCCTGCGCGCGTCCAGCGGCACGGCCCGATGTCGTGTGGTTCGGCGAGATGCCCTATTACATGGACGAGATCTTTGCCCACCTGTCGGGGGCAGGGATCTTTGCCGCGATCGGGACTTCGGGGCAGGTCTACCCGGCTGCGGGCTTCGTCGAGGAGGCGCGGCAGGCGGGCGCGCATTGCGTCGAGATGAGCCTGGAGCCTTCGGCCGTGGTCACGCGGTTCCACGAGACGCGGCAGGGGCGCGCGACCGAGACGGTGCCGGCCTGGGTGGCGGAGCTGCTGGAGCGCGCGGGCTGAGGGAGGCGGAGGCCGGGGCGCAGCCCGGCCTCGCGCCCGAGCGAGGGCCGCAGCGCGGCGCGAGGGAGGGCGCCGCGCCCCGCCCCGCCCGGCGGGCTCAGTTCTTCTTCATCTGGCCGTGATTCATGCCGGGGCCGTCCTGGCGTTCGAGATCGACGGGGATCTCGACGGCGATTTCGCCCGCCTGTTCGAAGACCAGCGTGACGGGAACCGTCGCGCCCTGTTCGAAGGGCCTGGTGATGCCCATGAACATGACGTGATCGCCGCCGCGGGCCAGCGCGTGATCGGAGCCTGCGGGGATGGCGAAACCTTCCTCGACCTCCATCATGCGGGCGACGCCCTGGTCGTCGATCTTGTGGGTGTGAAGCTCCACCCGCGCGGCCGCATCGGATTGCGCGCCGATCAGGCGATCGTCGGCCGTGCCGGTGTTGCGGATCACCATGAAGGCGGCGCCGGCCTTTGCATTCATGCCCGAGGAGCGCGCATAGGCATCCTCGATCACGATCTCCGCGAGGGCGGCGGTGGACAGGGTCAGGGTTGCGGCTGCGCCGAGCAGCAGGGTCTTGATGGACATGTCATGTCTCCTTGCGTGTGTCTGATGGAAGGGGGATCAGACGGGCAAGGGAGGGCCGCGCGCCTGTTGCAGGGCGCGGGGCGCGGGGATTTCAGACCGTTCTCCCGCGAGGCCGCCGAGGCCGTCCTGCTCGGGCGGCGGGGGCGCGGTCGCGAGATCGGGCAGCAGCGCCGCGAGGAGGCTGAACGCGAAATCCGGGCAGTAATGCGGCGGCCTGGTCGGCTGGCCCTGCTCGTCGACATAGACCACGGCCGGACCCGTCCCGGTGCACAGCGTCATCTGCCCCACCGCGGCCGAGACGCCGCGCGATTGCGCGACGCCCTGCGCGGTCAGCGCGAGCAGCAGCCCGAGGCAGAGGGCGGAATATGGGGGCAGCCAGCGGATCATTGCATTCGCGGTCTAGGCGCGATCCGGGGCGGGATGCAATGGGACATTGCGCCCCTGCCGCCAGGCGTCGGGAAAGCAGGACTCACGGGACGTGCAGGATTCGGGCTATCCTGCGCACGGCGGCGGGGCACGGTGCACACGCCGGGGGAGGATCAGGACGATGTCGATCAAACAGAAGGCGCGGGATTTCTTCGAGGCCTGCGAGACGGGCCAGGGCTCGGACGTGTGCAAGCAATGGTGCCACCCGGGAGCGACCTTTTCGGCTCAGGCCGACGCGCTGGCGGATGTGACCACAGTGGAAGGCTATGCCGAATGGATGAAGGGCCTGCTGGTGCCGATGCCCGACGGGCATTACGAATTGAAGAGTTTCGCGGTGGATGACGACCGCAATACCGTCACGGCGGCGGCGGTCTTCCACGGCACCCATACGGCCGATGCCGGCAACGGCGCGCCCACCGGCAAGGCGGTTGCGGCGGATTACGCCTATGTGATGGAATTCGACGGCGACAAGATCCGGCACATGACCAAGATCTGGAACGACGGCCATTCCCTGAAACAGCTGGGATGGGCGTGATGGGCCGGTCCATCAACGCAAGAAGCCCCGCGCGGTTGCGTGGGGCTTGCTGCAAAATACGGATCGCGGGGATCAGGCCGAGGCGGCCTTGGCCTTTGCGATGTCCTTCTTGATCTTCAGCGCGTTGGGCGACAGGGTCTCGTCCTTGGCTTTCGCGAGGTAGAGATCCAGCCCGCCGCGGTGATCGACCGAGCGCAGCGCGGAGGCGGAGATGCGCAGCTTGACACCGCGGCCCAGCACCTCGGATTGCAGGGTCACGTCATTCAGGTTGGGCAGGAAACGACGCTTGGTCTTGTTGTTGGCGTGGCTGACATTGTTGCCAGTCATCGGGCCTTTTCCGGTCAGTTCGCAGACGCGCGACATGGGTTTCTTCCTTCGTCTCTGTGGACCCGGGGCCAGGGCCTTGGGTCAAATACAAGGGGCGCAACCCGAGGGCGCGCCCGAAAACTGGTGCGCTGGCTTTAGTGGGAATCGGTGGCGGGGTCAAGCCGGAGGGGACGAAATCTTGCACCGGGCCGTTCCGCGCGGTCATGGCCCCTTGCGGGCGCGCCATTCCCCCGGCGGCACGGCCCCTTGCCCGGCGGGGGATCGAATATTTTGGAAGAGATGAAGCAGGGGCGGCGCGCCTTCCTGTCAGGCCGGGTCGAGGCTGGCCAGCATTTCCTGCGCGGCCGCGGTGGGGGTGGCCCTGCCATCCGCCACCGCCTCGGCGAGCCGGTTCATCTCGGCGCGGGCCTGCGGCGTCTCGAGCCGGGCCAGCAGGGCCTGGCGGACCTCTTCGGCGAACCAGAAGCGGGCCTGGGCGGCGCGGTTGCGGTCCCAGTGACCGTTTTCGCGGCGCCAGTCGGCGAGGCCCTGCATCTCGTCCCAGGCGGCTTCGAGCCCGTCCTGTTGCAGGGCCGAGACGGTCATCGCCTTGGGGAACCCTTCGGGATCCTGCGGGCGCTTGCGCAGCAGGCGCAGCGCGCCCGCGTAATCGGCGCAGGTGCGGGTGGCGGTGGCCTTCAGGTCGCCATCGGCCTTGTTGATGAGGATCATGTCGGCGATTTCCATGATGCCGCGTTTCACGCCCTGCAACTCGTCGCCGCCGGCGGGCGCGAGGAGCAACAGGAAGAGGTCGGAGATCTCGGAGACGACGGTTTCGGACTGGCCGACGCCCACCGTCTCGATCAGAACCACGTCGAATCCGGCCGCCTCGCAGAGCGCCACCGCCTCGCGGGTGCGGCGGGCGACGCCGCCCAGGTGCGTCTGGCTGGGCGAGGGGCGGATGAAGGCGCCCGGTTCGCGGGACAGGCGCTCCATCCGGGTCTTGTCGCCCAGGATCGAGCCGCCGGAGCGGGCGGAGGACGGATCGACGGCGAGGACGGCGACCCGCAGGCCACGGGCCAGCAGCATCATGCCGAAGGCCTCGATGAAGGTGGACTTGCCCACGCCGGGCGTGCCCGAGAGGCCGATGCGCAGCGCCTGCCGGGCCTCCGGGCGCAGGCTTTCGAGAAGGGCTGCCGCCTGTTCGCGGTGATCGACGCGGCGGCTTTCCACCAGCGTGATCGCACGGGCGAGAGATCGCCGGTCGCCGGTCAGGATCTTGTCACGCAACTCGTCTATGTCCATCCTTGTCCCCTCTGGCCTCGCCGGCCCTGTTTGCCGTCATGGGCCGCGCCTTGTCCACCCGGTGCGAAAGGAAATCCCACCATGCGCTCTCTTGCCCTTGCCATTGGCCTCTGCCTTCTTCCGGCATCGCTGGCCGCACGGGATACCGTCGGCACCTACGCGGTGCGGGCGCTGGGTGTCACGGTGGGGCAGTTGCAGGTGTCGGGCCGCGTGACCGACAGCGCCTTTGCCGTGACCGCGCAGTTCACCACTTCGGGCCTGGTGGGCGCGGTGAAGGGCATCCGCTTCGTCATGGAATCGCGCGGCGCGCGGCGGGGCGACCGGTTCATCCCGTCCCGCTACAGCGAGGACATGGATACCGGCAGCCGCGAATCGCGGGTGCAGCTGGTCTGGAAGGGCGGCGTGGCGCGCGCCAGCGGCAGCGAGGTGGGCGAGCCGGGGCCCTACGCGGTCACCGACGCGCAGCAGCGCGGCGCGGTCGATCCGCTGACCGCGATGTTCATGGTGCTGCGCGACCAGCCGCGCGACGGGCTGTGCCGGATGAGCCAGCGGATCTATGACGGCGAACGGTTGACCGAGATCGCGCTGACGGGACGCAGCGAGGACGGGGACACCGTGACCTGCACCGGGCTTTACCGCCGGGTCGCGGGTTATTCGCCGCAAAAACTGGCGGAGAAGGCGCGTTTTCCGCTGACCGTGACCTATGCGCCGGAGGGCGATCTGATGCAGATGGTCTCGGTCCGGGCCGACACGACCTATGGGCCCGCCACCATCGTGCGGCGCTGAGAGGGGGCGCTTGCGCCGGGCGGCCCCGCGAGGGGCCGGCCGGCCCGGCCCAACGGATCGGCGGCGCATCTGCGATGCGTCCCGATCGGGCGGGAGCCCTTGCCTGCCGGTGGCCATTATGCCGATAAGGCGGGGATGAGCGACCGCCTTCCCATCGACGATGCCCTGCCCGAGCTTGTGGACGCCTTGCGCGCACGGGGGCGGGCCGTGTTGCAGGCGCCGCCCGGCGCGGGCAAGACGACGCGGGTGCCGCTTGCGATGCTGGAGGCGGGGCTGGTGCAGGGCCGCATCCTGATGCTGGAGCCGCGCCGGCTGGCCGCGCGGGCGGCGGCCGAGCGCATGGCCGAGACGCTGGGAGAGCGCGCGGGCGAGACGGTGGGCTATCGCGTGCGGGGCGAGGCGAAGGTCTCGAAGGCCACCCGGATCGAGGTGGTGACCGAGGGGATCCTGACGCGGATGCTGCAATCCGCGCCCGACCTTCCGGGCGTGGGTGCGGTGATCTTCGACGAGTTCCACGAGCGCTCTCTCAATGCCGATCTGGGGCTGGCGCTGTGCCTTGAGGTGGCGGGTGCGCTGCGCGAGGACATGGTCCTGCTGGCGATGTCGGCGACGCTGGATGCGGGGCCGGTTGCGGCGCTGATGGAGGCGCCGCTGGTCAGCTCCGAAGGGCGCGCCTATCCGGTGGAGATCCGCTGGCTGGACCAGCCGCTGTCGCCGCAGGCGCGCGGACCGGGGCCGCGACGGGTGGAGGCGCTGGCCGACCTGGTGGCGCGGGCCGAGGCCGACACGCGCGGCATGGGGGGCGCGATCCTGGTGTTTCTGCCCGGCGAGGGAGAGATCCGGCGGGCCGAGGGGCTGCTGTCGGCACGCTTGCCCGCAGGCTGCGAGATCCGGCCGCTTTATGGTGCGATGCCGTTTGCCGCCCAGCGCGCGGCGCTGGCGCCGCTGGAGGGCGGACGCAAGGTGGTGCTGGCGACCTCCATCGCCGAGACCTCGCTGACCATCCCGGATGTGCGGGTGGTGGTCGATGCGGGGCTGTCGCGACGGGCGCGGTTCGATCCGGGCGCGGGCATGTCGCGGCTGGTGACCGAGCGGGTGAGCCGGGCCGAGGCCACACAGCGCGCAGGCCGCGCGGGGCGCGTGGCCGAGGGGGTCTGCTACCGGCTCTGGACCAAGGGAGAGGAAGGCGCCCTGCCCGCGTTCCCGCCCGCCGAGATCGAGGCGGCGGACCTGACCGGGCTGGCGCTGGAACTGGCGCTTTGGGGTGCCTCGGAGGGCGATCTGGCCTTTCTCACGCCGCCGCCCGAGGGGGCGCTGGCCGAGGCGCGGGCGCTGTTGCGGATGCTTGGGGCGCTGGATGCCAAGGGCCTGATCACCGCGCATGGCCGGGCGCTTGCGGCGCTGCCGGTGCATCCGCGTCTGGGGCATATGCTGGTGGTGGCGGGTCAGGGCGCGGCGCCTTTGGCGGCGCTGATGGAAGAGCGCGATCCACTGCGCGGCGCGCCGGTGGACCTGACCCTGCGGCTGGACGCGCTGCGTGATCTCAAGGGGTTCACGGCGCGGCGGCCTTATGAGGTGAACCGGGGCGCACTGGAGCGGATCCGGGCGGAGGCGGCGCGGCTCCGCAAGGGCGCGGGCGCGGATGCGGGGAGGAGCCCGGCGGCGATGGCCGCACTTGCCTATCCAGATCGCGTGGGGCAGCGGCGCAAAGGGGATGCCCCGCGTTTCGTCCTGTCGGGCGGCAAGGGCGCGGTGCTGGACGAGGGCGATCCGCTGGCGGGCGCACCCTACATCGTCGCGGTCGATACCGACGGCAACCCGCGCGAGGCGCGGGTGCGGATGGCGGCCCAGATCGGCGAGCGGGAGTTGCGGGAGCTGTTTGCGGATCAGATCGATTGGGTCGAGCTGTGCGAATGGTCGAAGCGGGACCGCCGCGTGGTAGCCCGGCGACAAGAGCGGTTCGGGGCGATCACGCTGGATGACCGGATCTGGCGCGAGGTGCCCGAGGATCTGGTGGCCCGCGCGATGCTGGAGGGTGTGCGCGACCTTGGCCTGCGGCTGCAGGGCGCGGCGGCGCGGCTGGCGTCGCGGGTGGAGCTGGTGCGGGCAGAGGGCGGCGACTGGCCGGATTTTTCTGAGTCGGGGTTGCTGGATGCGCTGGACGAGTGGCTTTTGCCCTTCCTGTCGGGTGTGCGCAGCGCGGAGGAGTGGAAACGCTTCGATCCCCTGCCCGCCTTGCAGGCCTATTTGGGCTGGGACCGGATGCAGGCGCTGGACCGGGCGGCGCCGGGATCGTTCGTGACGCCGCTGGGGCGGAAGATCCCGATAGATTACAGCGGCGAGCTGCCGGAAATCTCGGTCCGGTTGCAGGAGATGTTCGGGGTGACCACGCATCCGGCGGTGGCGGGCGTCGCGCTGAAGGTCACGCTGCTGTCGCCCGCGCAACGGCCGATCCAGATCACCCGCGATCTGCCGGGGTTCTGGGCGGGCTCTTATGCGGATGTGCGCAAGGACATGCGCGCGCAATATCCCCGCCATCCCTGGCCCGAAGACCCGACCCAGGCCGACCCGACGCTGCGGGCCAAGCGGCGGGGGTGATCGGCGCTTGCCTGCGGGACGGCCATACGCGACGATCCGAGGCAGGCGCGCAAAGGCCCGCCGCGACGGGGCGGCGAGCGAAGATGAGGTGAAGCGAGGGACCCGGATTATGGATACCGTTTGGAGGTCGCGCGCGGTCTGTGGGGCGCTGATCGCCGCGCTGGCGGCCTGCACCCCCCACGCCGATCTGGTGCCCGACCGCGGCGCGGGGGAGGCGGGAAAGACCGTGACCATTCATGTCGGCACCACGCGGGCGCGCGACCCCCGCGAGGTGTTCTCGGACTCGCGCCCCGGCCCGCTAACCTATGCCTCGGTCGATGTCAGCGTTCCCCCCGACCGGAAGCCCGGTGTCGTCACGCTGCCCGACAGGACCCCCGATGCGCGGACCGATTTCCTGACGCGCGAGGTCTCGCTCTTTGCCGACCGCGCCGGCTTCAGGGCGGCGGCGCGGCGCGCGTTTGCCGCACCGGGGGGACGGGGCAAAGAGGTCGTGGTGACGGTCCACGGTTTCAACAGCACCGCGGCGGACGGAATTTTCCGAACCGCGCAGATGGCCGAGGATTTCGGCGTGACCGGGCCGCTCTTTCACTACGCCTGGCCCTCGCGCGGGGAGCCGCTGGCCTATGCCGCCGACCGCGATGCCGTTCTGGTCGCACGCAACGGGTTCGAGGAGATGCTGCATGATCTGAGCGCCGCGGGGGCGCGCGATATCCTGCTGGTCGCGCATTCGATGGGGGCGCAACTGACGATGGAGGTGCTGCGCCAGATCGCGTTGCAGGGCGACAGGGCGACCCTGTCGCGGGTGGGCGGCGTGGTTCTGATAGCGCCGGATATCGACCCGGTGCTGTTCCGCAAGCAGGCGGAGGATATCGGGGAATTGCCGCAACCCTTCGTCATTTTCTCGTCGCGCCGGGACCCGGCGCTGCGCCTGTCGGCGCGGTTGACGGGGCATGACGACAGGCTGGGCAATCTCGCCTCCGTCGAGGATCTTGCGGGGCTGGATGTCACGGTGATCGACATCTCGGACACGCGCGATGCGGTCTCGCCTCACCTGGCGGCGGTCACCTCGCCCACGCTGATCGCCTTCAGCAAGCGACTGGGGTCGCTGCGCGAATGGCTGAAGACGGATTCGGCGGGGCGGACAGGTCTCCTGCCCGGCACCGTGCTGCTCGCGCAGGAGGCGACGACCACCGTGCTTGCGCCCATTGCCGCCGTGGGCGAGGAACTGAACTAGGACGCGCGGATCATCTCGACCGCCTTTTCCGCGATCATGATGACGGGCGAGGCGGTGTTGCCGCTGACGATTTTCGGCATGATCGAGGCGTCGGCGATGCGCAGGCCGGTCAGCCCATGGACGCGCAATTGCGGGTCGGTGACCGCCATGCGGTCGGAGCCCATCTTGCAGGTGCCCACGGGGTGGAAGATCGTGGTGGCGATGTCGCCCGCCGCGCGGACGAGGTCGGCCTCGCTGTCCACCTGCGGGCCGGGCAGGCGTTCGCGCGGGGCGAAGGGGGCGAGCGCACGTGCGGTCATCAACTGGCGGGCCTGCTTGATCGAGGTCACGGCCACCTGCCGGTCGCGCGGGGCGGAGAGGTAGTTGAGCCGGATCTCGGGCTGCGGGTCGGGATCGGGCGTGGTGATGTGGCAATGGCCCAGGCTCTCGGGACGCAGGTTGCAGACCGAGACGGTGATGGCGGGATAGTCATGCAGCGGATCGCCCAGCTTGTCGCAGGAGAGTGGCTGGACGTGGAATTCGAGATCGGGGGTTTCCAGCGACGGGTCAGATTTGGTGAAGATGCCGAACTGGCTGGGCGCCATGGCGAGCGGGCCGGAGCGGGTGGTCGCATAGCGCAGCGCCATCGAGAGGCGGCCCGCGAGGGAGTTCGACATCTCGTTGAGCGTGCGCGTGTTCGAGACCTCGAAAACGGTGCGGATCTGGAGGTGGTCCTGCAGGTTCTCACCCACGCCGGGCAGGTCGTGGACGGGCGTGATGCCCAGCGCCGAGAGGCGGTCGGGCTGGCCGATGCCCGAAAGCTCCAGCAGCTTGGGGGAGTTGATGCTGCCGGCGGCGAGGATGACCTCGCGCGTGGCGGTGACGGTGGCGGGTTGCCCGTTATGGCGGAAGGCAACGCCGGTCACGCGCTTGCCGTCGAGGATCAGCCGATCGGTCATGGCGCCGGTCAACACGCGCAGGTTGGGCCGCTTCATCGCCGGGCGCAGGAAGGCCTTGGTGGTGTTCCAGCGGATGCCGCCCTTCTGGTTGACCTCGAAGAAGCCCGAGCCCTCGTTGCTGCCCGTATTGAAATCGGGCGTGGGGGGCCAGCCCATCTCGGCCGCGCCCTTTTGCACGGCATCGAGGATGTCCCATTTCAGGCGCTGGGTGGTGACCTTCCACTCGCCCTCTGCCCCGTGCAGCTCGGTCGCGCCCCCATGGTGATCCTCGGACCGCTTGAACAAGGGCAGCACGTCGTCCCAGCCCCAGCCGGGATTGCCCATCTGGCGCCAGCCATCGTAATCGGCCGCCTGCCCGCGCATGTAGATCATGCCGTTGATCGAGCTGCAGCCGCCCAGCAGCTTGCCACGCGGGTAGACGAGGGAGCGGCCGTTGAGCCCCGGCTCCTCGGCCGTCTTCATCATCCAGTCGGTGCGCGGATTGCCGATGCAGAAGAGGTAGCCCACGGGGACATGGACCCAGTGATAGCGGTCGGTTCCGCCCGCCTCGAGCAGCAGGACGCGGGCCCTGGGATCGGCACTGAGCCGGTTGGCCAGCACGCAGCCCGCCGTGCCGCCGCCGATGATGATGTAGTCGTAGTCGCCGTCGAGTTCTTTCATTCCGCGCCTCCCCGGCGGGCAGGGTTGTTCATCGGCGGGCGGGATGCAAGCCCGCTTAGCGCAGGGCGCGGAGGGTGCGGAGCGGTTCGGACTCGACCGCTTGTCGCTGGACGTATCTCAGGTGGCCGAGAGCGGCGCGGAAGGCCTCGTGCGCGGGTTTGCGTTCGAGGTGATCGGCGATCTTGAGCAGGTTGACGGGGTGGCGGATCACCAGTTCCTCGATGCGCTCCACCGCCGTGTCGGCGGGACAGGCGTCGATGACCTGGCAGGCGGCCTGCGTCGGCGTGAGGATGTACCAGTCACCCGGTCGCCGCGCGGTGTAGCGGGCGATGTCGAAGGGCGAGGCGCCCAGCGCGTGCCATTTGGGCATGATCGCGCGTGCACCCGTTCCGGCCTGTTCCAGCACGGTGCCGGAGGTCTGGCGGAAGCCGAAGGGCGCCAGCTGTGCGGCGGCATGGCGGCGCATGGGGCCCGAGAGCATGTCGGCGTCGGCACGGTCATAGCGCAGGTCGTCGAAGACCGAGAGCAGGCGCAATTCGCGATCGGCCATGTAGAGATAGCGACCGAGATCGCGCGAGGCGGTGTCCTCGGACAGGGGGTCGGGCCGGGTCATGCCGGGGAAGATGGGCCCGGCGCCGGGTCTGTCCAGCCGGATCAGCCCCAGTCGCCATGGGTGAGGCCCGCGCGGTCGGTGCGCTCGAACCCGTGGCGGCCAAAGGCGTCGCGCTGCGCCTGGATGAGGTTGGCGGTGCCCTGTCCGCGGCGGATGCTGTCATACCACGCCAGCGCCCCCGAAAGAGCCGGAACCGGCAGGCCGGTGAGCGCGGCGGCGGCCACGGTTTCGCGCAGCGCGGGCAGCGCGGGGCCGATCAGCCCCGCGATGGCGGGGGCGAGCCAGGGCGGGCGCTGTGGCGTCTCGGCGAGGATCGCGACAAGCTCGTTCATGAGGGACGACCGGATGATGCAGCCCGCACGCCAGATCGCGGCCACGCGCGAGAGGTCGAGGGTCCAGCCATGGGCGGTCGAGGCGGCGCGCAGGATCTCGAACCCTTGCAGATGGGCGATGACGCGCCCGGCATAGAGCGCGCGGGCCAGCGCTTCGGGCTCTGGCAACGGGGCGAGCGCGGTCTGGGCGGGCAGTTGCGTTTCGGCGGCAAGGCGTTGGGGCTTGAGCGCGGACCAGGCGCGCGCGCCGACGGCGGCCTCGATCGCGGAGGCGGACTGCCCGAGCTTGAGCGCCTCGATCAGGGTCCAGCGGCCGGTGCCCTTCTGCCCGGCCTGGTCGCGGATCATGTCCACCATCGGCCGGCCCGAGAGCGGGTCCGGCACGGACAGCACGCGGGCGGTGGTCTCGACCAGGAAGGAGGCGAGCGGGCCGGTGGACCAGCGGACGAAGAGCGCACCGATCTCGGGCGCGTCCCAACCCGCGCCGTCGCGCAGCAGGCCATAGGTCTCGGCGATCATCTGCATGTCGGCATATTCGATGCCGTTATGCACGGTCTTGACGAAATGGCCCGCGCCGCCGGGGCCGAGATGGGCGACGCAGGGGGCCTCGCCGAACCGCGCGGCAATCGGTTCGAGCAGCGGTTTCAGGGTGGTCCAGCCCTGCTCGGCGCCGCCCAGCATCAGCGAGGGGCCGTGGCGTGCCCCGGTCTCTCCGCCCGAGACGCCGAGGCCCATGAAGTGCAGCCCCTCTCCAGCGAGCGCGGCGGCGCGGCGGGCCGTGTCGTTGTGATCGGAATTTCCGCCATCGACAAGGATGTCGCCAGGCTCCATCAGCGGGCGGAGGCGCGCGATGCTCTCCTCGACCGGCGCGCCGGCGGGGATCATCATCATCACCACGCGGGGCCGCGACAGCCGCGCCAGCAGCGCCCGCAGGCCATCGGCGGCGACCAGCCTGTCGGCCAGCGGGCCGGCGCGGTCGAGAAAGGGCGCGATCCATTCCGCCTCGCGGTTCGCGACGGCGGTGGCGATGCCCCTTTCGGCGAAGTTCAGCGCCAGCGCGCTGCCCATCGTGCCCAGCCCGTAGATGCCGATCCGTGCCTCTGCCATGTTCCTCGCGCGTCCCAACCTGCCATCCGCAGGCCAGAATGACGCGCGGCCGCGCCGGGCGCAACCGGTGCGGCGGGATTGCATCCCCGCGCGGATTTTTCGGCGGAACGGATTGAAATCAAGCGGGTTGGACGTATGTCTTCACGCAGTTCCCGCCGGCAGCACGACGCACGGAGGGAGGGGGGCAGAGCAGCATGGCATCATTTCTCGGCAGGTTCTGGCAGGAAGTCCTGCGTCCCCTGGTCCTCCGGCCAAAGCGGGTGCAGGTGGCCGCGCTCTGCCTGCGCCAGGGAGATGACGGGACGGAGGTACTGATGATCACCAGCCGCGGCACCGGGCGCTGGATCGTCCCCAAGGGCTGGCCCATCGAGGGGCTGGACGGCGCCGAGACCGCCGCGCGAGAGGCCTGGGAAGAGGCAGGCGTCCTGGTGCGGCGCATCTGGCGGCGGCCGGTCGGCTCCTACTCCTACGACAAGATCCAAGACAGCGGGGTGCCCGAGCCGGTGCAGACCAACCTCTATCGCATCGACGTCGCGGGGCTTGCCGACCGCTTTCCCGAGCAGGGCCAGCGCGAGCGCCGCTGGATGCGCCCCCGGGAGGCGGCAAAGTTGGTGGACGAAGAGGAGTTGCGCGCGATCCTGCAACGCTATTGAGGCTCCGGGGGGCCGGTTTCGGCAGCGCTCCGAATGGACGTCCGAACAGGCGAAGACCGGGACGGACCCTGCCCGTCTTCGGCATCCCCGGAACGCGAGACCGCGCCTCGCAGCCGCGCCCGTGGGCGCGGCCGGGCCCAACCGCGAGGAGGGCGCGCGTCAGCGCGGACCCGCAGGGGGCGGGAGCCGCTCCCGCTCCGGCCGGGCGCACGAATGCTGGGACGGCGGGCCTTGAAACCGGGCGGTCGGTGGGCTAGCGGAGTCCATCGCGTTTTGTAACCTGGTACGATCATGCCCCGGTCCAATGACGGCGGCAGCTGGCTCTCGCTCGACCGGGAGCTGGGCCGCATCACCCGCATAGAAATCGCGGCGGCCTATACCGCGCGGCCGCTGGTGGCCTTCGGGCTGGCGCTGGCGTTCCTCATATTTGCCGCCATCGAGGGCATGGTCTTCATGGGCGGCACGCCCGGCGCGATGCTGATCCTCGCCGCGGCGGTGGTGAGCGGGTACATGGCGCTCAATATCGGCGCGAACGACGCGGCCAACAACATGGGACCCGCGGTCGGCGCGCGGGCGATCGGCATGGCCTCGGCCATCGCGCTGGCGGCCTGCGCCGAGGCGGCGGGGGCGCTGCTGGCGGGGTCCGAGGTGATCTCGACCGTGTCGGTGCGCATCGTGGAGCCGGGCGCTTTCGGCGAGGCCGGGGCGCTGATGCAGGCGATGCTGGCCGCGTTGCTGGGTGCTGCGCTTTTCGTCAACATGGCCACCTTCCTGGGTGCGCCGGTCTCGACCACCCATTCGGTGATCGGCGGGATCCTGGGCGCGGGCGTGGTCGCGGCCGGGTTCGATGCGGTGAACTGGGCCATCGTGGGGCGCATCACGCTGAGCTGGATCCTGTCGCCGCTTCTGGGCGGTGTTATCGCGGCGCTGCTGCTGGCGCTGATCCGCAATCGCATCTCGACGCGCGAGGACGTGCTGGGCGCGGCGGTCACCTGGGTGCCGATCCTGGTGGGGCTGATGGGTGGCGCCTTTGCCACCTTCCTTGCCATCAAGGGGCTGGGGCGGCTGGGCTCGCTGGGTTGGCCGCCGGCATTGTCGCTGGGCCTGGCCACGGGGGCCGCCGTCTGGGCGGTGACGGTACCGGCGATCCGCCGCCAGGCGGCGGGACGGGAGAACCGGATGCGCTCGGTCAAGGCGCTGTTCTCGCTGCCACTGGTGATCGCGGCGACGCTGCTGAGCTTTGCGCATGGCGCCAATGACGTGGCCAATGCGGTCGGGCCGCTGACCGCCATCGTCGCGGTGAGCGAGACCGGAACCGTGGGCGATCAGCTGGCGATCCCGACCTGGACTTTGATCATCGGCGCGCTGGGGCTGGCGACGGGGCTGTTCCTGTTCGGGCCGCGCCTGATCCGGCGGGTGGGCAACCAGATCACCAAGCTGAACCCGATCCGGTCCTTCTGCGTCGCGCTGTCGGCGGCGGTGACGGTGATCCTGGCCAGCGCGCTGGGCCTGCCGGTGAGTTCCACCCATGTGGCCGTGGGCGCGGTGTTCGGCATCGGCTTCTACCGGGAATGGCTGGCCGTGCGGCCGCAGGGTCCGACGCGGATGGCCCGCGAGGAGCGGCAGCGGCGGCGGCTGGTGCGGCGGTCGCATTTCCTGACCATCGTGGCGGCCTGGGTGGTGACGGTGCCCAGCGCGGGGCTGATTTCGGCGCTGATCTTCCTGGTGCTGCGCTGAGGCCGTCTGGGCCGGGCGCTGCCCCGTCCCGATTTGGGGGCGCTGCCCCCGTCGCGCGTGCCGCGCGCCTCCCCCGGGATATTTTCAGCAAGAGGAAGATGCGGGCGCGGTGCTGCGGATCGCGGCGGCGCTCAGGGGCGCGTGCGGCGGGCCCTTGCGGGTGGCGGCATGGATCAGCGCGCGGACGCGGGCGCAGATCGGCGCGGGCAGGCCCGTCGTCTCGGCTCGGCGCAGGATCTCTCCCTGCAGGCTGTCGATCTCGGTGGGCCGCCCGGCGTCGAGGTCATGCGCCATCGAGGCCCGCGCGGTCGGGTCGATGGTGAGCATCCTAGCCGCCACCCGGGAAAAGAGCGGCGTGGGCAGGCGCAGGACATGCGGCGTCATCCAGGCGGGCAGCGGCGTGGTGGAGGCCGGTCTGATCCCGTCGGCGCGCAGGACGGCCAGAGCCTCCTCCATCTGGTCGGCCATCAGGCGGCGCCAGTCGCGGTCGCGCAGCTGTTCGGTCAGCGTCAGGCCCGAGAGCGCGTTGAGCGCGTTGCCGAGATTGATGAGCAGCTTGCCCCATTGCACCGCCTCGATCCGGTCGCTTTCGGTGACGGGCAGGTGCGGGACGGAAAGCGTCTGCGCCAGCCCGCCCGGCCCAGCCGCGATCACGATGTCGCCCGAGGTGGCGCGGTGATACGCGGCGGCGTCTCTGGGGACGACGTTGAAGGGCACCATGCCCGCACGGACATCGCGGTTCGGCAGCAGGCGGCGGAGCGTCGCGGCGGCCTCCATCCCGTTCTGCCAGGAGATCACCGGCACCTCGGGCGGGGCGTGTTCGGCGATGGCCTGCGCCATCCCGGCGGTGGCGGGGCCCTTGACCGTGACGATCACGATCTCGGCCCCGTGCAGCGCCTGCGGATCGGTGGCGAGCGTCAGCGCCGTTGCGGGAACGGTTTTCGACAGACCCGAGAAATCGGAGACGGCAAGGCCCTCCGCTGCGATGGGGTCGAGAATGCGGGGCCGGCCCAGCAAGGTCACGTCATGGCCCGCCGCGGCCAGCAGCGCGCCGGTGAAGCAGCCGATGCTGCCCGCGCCCGCGATGACGATGCGGGTCACGTCACCTCCTCACGTGTGGGTACCGAGCGCTTGCGGGCCAGCGCCACGGCGGCCACGGGCGCGGCCAGCATCAGCAGCAGGCCGAACGGGTAGTTCAGCAGCGCCAGCGGGTTGCCGTTGAGCAGCGCCAGCGTCTGCGACAGCGAGATCTCGAGCCGGGGGCCGAGAAAGAAGGCGATGATGAAGACCACGACCGAGAACCCGAAAGCCGTCATCACGAAGGCCAGCACCGCAAAGCCCAGCATCAGCCCTATCCCGAACAGCCCGCCAGAGGCGAGCGAGACCCCCACGAAACACATCAGCAGCGCGGCGGTGAAGACGAAGCTTTGCGGCGCGCTGACGACGAGGGTCCACAGGCGCAGGCCGAGTTGGCCCACGATCAAGTTCAGCAGGTTGGCCAGGATCATCGCGCCGAAGAGGCCGTAGATCAGCCTGCCCTGCTGCTCGAACAGGAACGGGCCGGGCTGCACCCCGTGGATCATGAAGGCCGAGATGATCAGCGCCGCCGAGACGCTGCCGGGGATGCCCAGCGTCAGGAGCGGGATCATGTTCGCGCCCATCACCGAGGAATTGGCCGACTCGGCGGCGGCAATGCCGTGCAGGTTGCCCTTGCCGAAACTGCCCGGATCGTCCGAGGCCTGCCGCGCCGAGGCATAGGACATGAAGGCAGCCGCGGTGGAGCCGATCCCCGGCAGCGCGCCCAGGATCGTGCCGATCACCGCGCCGCGCAGCATGGTGAAGCGGCAGCCCCAGTATTCCGCCCAGGAGACGCGCCGGTCGGCCGGGTCGCCGCCCTTGTCCATGCGGATGGCGGGCACCGTCCCCTGCCGTTGCGCGAGCCGCGACAGAAGCTCGGAAATCGCCAGCATCCCGATGGCGATGGCAGGCAGCGGCAGACCGTCATAGACCTCGAACTGTCCGAAGATGAAGCGCGGGGTGGCATGTTCGGGGTCGGTGCCCACCATCGCGGCCAGAAGGCCCAGCGCGGCGGCGATCAGCCCCTTGGCGACCGAGCGGCCCATCAGCCCAGCGATCACGGCGAAAGCCAGCATCATGAGCCCCAGAACCTCGACCGGGCCCATGCGCAGGGCAAAGATCGCCAGCGGGGCCGAGACGGTGATCAGCACGATGTCGGAAAACGTGTCGCCGGTGACCGAGGAAAACAGCGCCATCTTGGTCGCCTTGAGCGGCTTGCCCTGTTGCGCCAGCGGATAGCCGTCCATCGCGGTGGCCGCGGCATCGGGCGTGCCGGGCGTGTTCAGCAGCACCGCCGGGATCGCGCCGCCGACCAGGCCGCCCTTGTTCACGCCGACGAGAAACCCGATCCCCGCCAGCGGGTCGAGGCCGAAGGTGAAGGGGATCGCGATGGCCATCGCCATGACCGGGCCGATCCCGGGCACCGCGCCCACGAACTGCCCCAGCACCACCCCGGCCAGCACGAACAGGAGCGTGACCGGGCTGAAGGCGTCGCCGAGGCCCGCCAGGATGATGTCGAGCTCCGGCATTTCAGCTCGGCCCCGGCAGCGTACGTTCCAGAAGCACGGTCACGGTCCACCAGATCGCGAGCGGCAGCCCCGCCGCGCCCAGCACCAGCCAGAGCGGACGGCGCTCGCCCGACAGCACCATGATCGCCAACGCGAGCACGGGGGCGACCCAGACGAAGCCAAGCCGCGAGATGAGCCAGAGACCGGCGATGAGCAGCCCGGCGAAGAGACCGGCGCGCAGCCAGGGCGTCCCGACCGGCCGTGCATCGCCCGAGGGCACGAGCATCAGCCAAAGCCCGCAAAGCGCGATGATCACCGCCAGCGCCCGCGGAAGGGTACGCGGACGCAGCCAGCCATAGCTGACGGTCTCCACCTGCCACGGGATGATCGCCACGTAGAGAGCCACCCCGAAGAGCAGGCAGACAAGCCCGGACCAGCGATCCGCCTCGCGCATCACTGCCCGAAAAGGTTCGCCACGTTGGCAAGCCCGTTCATCATCATCTCGCGCGTCCCCTCGGGCCCGAGGTTGACGATCGGCGATTTGAGCGAGTTCATCACCACGGTCGCGACCTCCTCGCTGGCAAGCGCCTCGGCAATGGCCTCGGTCAGGGCCGCGCGGGCATCCGCGGGCGTGCCGGCGGTGGTTGCGAAGAAGAAGACGGGATCGACATAGATGTCATACCCCTGTTCCGGCAGGGTCGGCGTGTCGGGCGCGTAATTGTGGCGCGTGTCGTTCATCGAGGCGATCATCTTGATGTCGCCCGCCGCCAGCCGCTCGAGGTGCTCGCCCGCCTCGAACCCCGCGATGGCCTGACCGCCGAGGATCAGCTTGGCGTTCTCGGCCCCGCCCTTGGTCGAGAGGAACTGGAACTCCACCCCCGCCTGCTCGGCAACCTTGCGCATGGCAAGCTCCTGCGGCTTGGCGTCGAAGGCCAGCGGCGCATTGTTCTCGCGCGCATATTCGACCAGCCCCGCCACGTCGTCGAAGGGCGCGTCCGACCGGGCGATCAGCGCAAGCTGCGCCCGCGCGGCGGTGCCGAGATACTCGAAACTGTCGAGATCGAATTGCATCTGGTCGGGCCGGTTCACGAGGTTCACCAGCAAGGGCATGTTGACGCCCAGCCCCACGACCGAGCCGTCGGCGGGACGGTTGGCAATGCCGGTGAACATCGCGACCCCACCGCCCCCGGGCTTGTTCTCGGCGATGACGTTCCAGCCGGTCTGCTCTTTCATCACCTTGGCGACGATGCGCCCGATCGTGTCGGTGGACCCGCCGGCGCCAAAGCCGATCTGCAGCGTCAGCGGCCCGTCGGGCTTCCACTCCGCCTGCGCGGCCCCGGCCAGCGCGATGACGGCCGCGGTGGCCCATGATGCAAGTTTCGGCAGCAATCTCATGTCCGTGTCTCCTCCCCATTGGCATCCGTCTCCGGATCTCTCTCAGGGAAACATGACTCGGCCCCGCCCGGCGAGGCAATTCTTTTTTAGCATGTTAAGCACCGGCCTCCCCTTCCTCTTGCCCGAAATATCCCGGAGCGCGAGGCAGAGCCTCGCATCGCGCGCGCAGCGCGCCAGGAAAGATGGGCCGCGCGCTTGCCGCGCGGCCGGGCCCAACCCCGAGGAGGGTGCGCGGCAGCGCGGCCCCGCAGGGGGCGGGAGCACTCGGGCCAAGGGACTCAGACGTTCAGGCACCAGCGCATGATGGCCTTCTGCGCGTGCAGGCGGTTCTCGGCCTCGTCGAAAATCACGGAGTTGGGGCCGTCCATCACCTCGGATGTCGCCTCCTCCTCGCGATGGGCGGGCAGGCAATGCATGAAGAGCGCGTCGGGTTTCGCGTGGGCCATCAGCTCGGCATTGACCTGGTAGGGGCGCAGCAGGTTGTGGCGGCGTTCCTTGGCCGATTGCGCGTCATGCATCGACACCCAGGTATCGGCCACCACCAGGTCGGCGCCCTCGACCGCCTTTGCCGGGTCGCGTTCGATCACCACCTTGGAGCCCTTCTGCCGGGCGAAGCCCATGAACTCCTCCTCGGGGTCGAACTGCGCGGGGCCGGTAAAGGTCAGGTCGAAGCCGAACTGCCCTGCGGCATGCAGGAAGGAGGAGCACACGTTGTTGCCGTCGCCCGTCCAGACGACCTTCTTGCCCGCGATGGGGCCGCGGTGCTCCTCGAAGGTCAGCACGTCGGCCATGATCTGGCAGGGATGGGTGCGGTCGGTCAGCCCGTTGATCACCGGAACATCGGCATATTCGGCCATCTCGGTCAGGACCGCCTCGTCGAAGGTACGGATCATGATCAGATCGACATAGCGCGACAGCACGCGGGCGGTGTCGGCGATGGTTTCCCCGTGTCCCAGCTGCATGTCGTTGCCGGAAAGCACCATGGTCTGCCCGCCCATCTGCCGGACACCCACGTCGAAGGAGACCCGCGTCCGGGTCGAGGGCTTCTCGAAGATCAGCGCGACCATGCGGCCGGCAAGCGGCTGGTCGTCATCGGCCGCGCCCTTGGGGCGGCCGTCGCGCGCCCGTTTCATGGCGGCGGCCTGGTCGATCATGGACCGCAGGGCTGTGGCGTCGGTTTTGTGGATGTCGAGAAAATGGTTCATGTCGGATCGCTTCTTTGAACCGCGGACCGGGGGCGCTGCCCCCGGACCCCCGGGAATATTTATGGCAAGAGGAAGATCAGGCCGTTTCGAGCTTGGCCTCGACCTGAGCGGCGGCGGTGTCGAGTCGGGTGAGCGCCTCGGCGATGTCGGCATCCGTGAGGGTGAGCGGCGGCAGCAGGCGGATCACGTTGTCGGCGGCCGGAACGGTGATGACGAGGTTGTCATAGCCCGCCGCGACCATCTCGGTATTGGGCGCGCGACATTTCAGGCCCAGCATGAAGCCCGCACCGCGCACCTCCTCGAAGACCTGCGGGTGGTTCGCGACCAGCCCTTCGAGCTTCTGGCGCAGCAGGCCCGCCTTGCGGTTCACCTCGGCCAGGAACGCGGGGTCGGTGACATGGTCCATCACCGCGCAGCCCACCGCGCAGCCCAGCGGGTTGCCGCCATAGGTGGAGCCGTGGGTGCCCGCGGTCATGCCGCTGGCCGCCTCTTCGGTGGCCAGCACGGCGCCCAGGGGGAAGCCACCGCCGATGCCCTTGGCAACCATCATGATGTCGGGCGCGATACCGGCCCACTCATGCGCGAAGAGCTTGCCAGTGCGGCCCACGCCGCATTGCACCTCGTCGAGGATCAGCAGAAGCCCGTGTTCGTCGCAGAGATCGCGCAGCCCCTTGAGGCACTGGTCGGGCAGCGGACGGATGCCGCCCTCGCCCTGCACGGGTTCGATCAGGATGGCTCCGACGGTCTCGCGCGCGGCAGCCTCGCGCAGCGCGTCGTGATCGCCCCAGGGCAGGTGGACGAAGCCCGGCAGCAGCGGGCCGAACCCCTTGGTCATCTTCTCGGACCCGGCCGCGGCGATGCCCGCCGAGGAGCGGCCGTGGAAGGAGCCCTCGAAGGTGATGATCTCGACCCGCTCGGGCCGACCCTGCTCGTAATGGTACTTGCGCGCCATCTTGACCGCGAGTTCGCAGCTTTCCGTGCCCGAGTTGGTGAAGAACACCGTGTCGGCGAAGCTGTGCTCGACCAGCCTGTCAGCCAGCGCCTGCTGCTGCGGGATCTGGTAGAGGTTCGAGACATGCCAGAGCTTGCCCGCCTGCTCGGTCAGCGCCTCGACCAGCGCGGGATGGGCATGGCCCAGCGCGTTCACCGCGATGCCGGAGCCGAGATCCAGGAAGCGTCGCCCATCCGCCTCGGTCAGCCAGGCCCCTTCGCCGGAGGTGAAGGAAAGCTTTGCGCGGTTATAGGTCGGCAGGACGGACGGGATCATCGGATCATCCTCTTTTCGAGTGATTGAACCCCAGTGAGTGGCGTAGCACGGGGCATGTCGTCAAGATTTTTGGGGGCGGGGCGCACGGAAAGGCGTGCGCGGGATCGGTCGGGCCGCAAGGGTCCCGTCAGGCGATGCGTCGGCGTCGAAGCGCGAAGGGAGTCGTCTGGTCGATCATGACGCGTGGCATAGCCGAGCCCGGTGGCGCGGGGAAGCGTTTTCTTCCCGCTGCCCGGCAGGTGTGGCGTTTCGGCCTTGCATTCGCACGCGGGCCGTCGCACCGCTTGGGCCATGTTCACGCCGAGGGATCAGAATCCGGCGCTGGCGGCGGGGCTGATCCTGCTGGCCACCGCCTTCATCGCGGGCACCACGCTGCTGGCCAAGGCGCTGGGGACGGGGGCGCTTGGCCCTGCGCTCCCCGCGCTGCAGATCAGCCATGGGCGGTTCCTTTTCGCATTTGTGGTCATCTCGGGCGCGGTAGCGGTGCTGCGCCCCCGGCTGGCGCGGGTGCATTGGGGGCTGCATGTGGGGAGAACCTGTTTCGGCTGGGCGGGGGTGACGCTCATGTTCGCGTCGGTCGCCCATATCCCTTTGTCGGATGCCACGGCGATCTCCTTTCTCAACCCGGTGCTTGCGATGATGCTGGCGATCCCGCTCTTGGGCGAGAAGGTCGGCCCCGTTCGCTGGGGCGCGGCGGGCATCGCGCTCTGCGGTGCGCTGATCCTTCTGCGGCCGACGCCCGCGAGTTTCCAGCCAGCCGCGCTGCTGGCACTGGGGGCGGCCTGCGTGATGGGGATGGAGCTGATCTTCATCAAGCGGCTGTCGGGGCGCGAGGGGCCGTTGCAGATCCTGTTCATCAACAATGCGATCGGGCTGACCATTGCCTCGGCGGCGGTCTGGCCGGTCTGGCAGGCGCCCGAGCCCGCGCAATGGGCGGCGCTGGCGGGGATCGGCGGGCTGATGGCCTGTGCGCAGGCCTGCTTCGTCAACGGGATGGCGCGGGCGGACGCGTCCTTTGTCGCGCCGTTCAGCTATGCCACGCTGGTTTTCGCCGCGGGCTACGACCTTTTCTGGTTCGGAGAGGTTCCCGACGCGGTGAGCGTGCTGGGCGCGGCGGTGATCCTAGGCGGCGCGGCGATGCTGGCCTGGCGCGAAGCGCAGCTGGCCCGGCGCAGGCGGCGCGCCGGGCTTGCGCCGGTGCCGGTGGGCGCGCAGGCTGTGCAGAGGCCGGAGAACCGGGAGACACGTCCATGAATATCCTGATCGTCCAGGGGCACCCCGACGCGAGCGCGCCGCATCTGTGCCACGCGCTGGCCGATGCCTATGCCGAGGGCGCCGAGGCGGGTGGTCATGCGCTGCGCCGCATCTCGGTGGCCGAGGAACCCGTGACTTTCCTTCGGTCGCGCAAGGAGTATGACGAGGGGCCCCTGCCCGAATATGCGCGCGCGGCGCAGGAGGCCGTGGCCTGGGCCGATCACATCGTCCTGGTCTTTCCCCTCTGGGCGGGCGGGATGCCGGCGCTGCTGCGCGCCTGGTTCGAGCAGTGCTTTCGCGAGTCCTTCGTGATGGAGGTGAAGGACGGGCGCATGGTGCGCCACCTCAAGGGCAAGTCGGCCCGGCTGATCGTGACGATGGGAATGCCCAGCCTGTTCTATCGCTGGTATTTCGGCCAGCCGGGGACGAAGCTGTTGCGCCGCTCGGTGCTGGGCTTCGCCGGGGTGCGGCCGGTGCACCAGACGCTGATCGGGCTGGTGGACCGGATGACGCCGCAAAAGGCGGAAGGCTGGTTCGAGACGCTGCGCGCGCTGGGCCGCCGGGCCGAGTGAGGAGCGCCACAGCGCGCCCCGCCAAGGGCGCGCTGCCCGGCCCAACCGGGGGCCGTGCCCGGCGTAGCCGGGAATGGCGCACGGGCGGGAGCGCCCCCTCGCAATGGCGAATACTTGTCGGAATTATTGTCGGGGCATGGGGCGAACCCGACCTCGGTGTCGTATTCCCCCAAGACCTGGCCGGGCTTTCGCCCCAGCGTGCGGTCAGTCGACACCGCGCCCGAATCGCCCATGCATGAACGCCGAATTCCCGAATGGCTGCGCCATCCCCCCGCTCCCTCGGTGCGGGATTTCGGCGTGCTGGCCGGACTCGAGGCGGTTGTGCGGGGCATCCTGATCTCGGTCTTTCCGCTGGTGATGTACCGCGCGCTGGGCAGCGCCGAGGCGGTGTCGGCGGTCTATTTCCTCGTGGGGCTTCTGTCGCTGGCGGCGGGACTGATGGTGCCGTTCGCGCTGCGACGGCTGCCGCGGCGCTGGGCCTATACGGGCGGCTGCCTGCTCTTCGTCGCGGGCGCCCTGCTGGCGGTTCAGGGCACGCCCCTGGCGGTGGTGATGGCGCTGGGGTGCAACACGCTGGGCACCGTGATCTGCTTCATCTGCTTCAACGCCTATGTGCTGGACTATATCGAGCGGATCGCGCTTGGCCGCTGCGAGACGAGCCGGATGTTCTACTCAGCGCTGGGCTGGACGGCGGGGCCGATGACGGGCGTTTTGCTGATGGAGGTCTGGCCGCCCGCGCCTTTCGTCATCAGCGGTGTCGCGGCACTGGTGATGCTGGCGGTGTTCTGGGCGCTGCGGCTGGGCAATGGCAAGCTGATCACCCGTGCGCGGCGCGCGCCGCGCAACCCGCTGGCCTTCCTGCCGCGTTTCTTCGCACAGCCGAGGCTGGTGGCGGGCTATCTCTTTGCAGTTGTCCGCTCCTGCGGGTGGTGGGTCTATGTGGTCTACCTGCCGATCTTCGCGATCGAATCCGGCCTCGACCCGCAATTGGGCGGCATATTGCTGTCGCTGACCAACGGAATGCTCTTCGGTGCACCGCTGATCCTGCGCTGGGTGCAGGCGCGCCCCCTGCGCAGCGCGGTGCGCACCGGTTTCGCCGCGGCGGCCTTCTGTTTCGGGGCGGCGGCGGCGCTGGCGGGCTGGCCCGCGCTTTCGGTGGCGGCGCTGGTTCTCGGCTCGGGCTGGCTGATCGTTCTGGATATCCGCGGCGGGCTTCCTTTCCTGATGGCGGTGAAACCCTCGGAGCGGACCGAGATGTCGGCGATCTATTCGAGTTTCCGGGATGTCTCGGGCATCCTGACGCCGGGCGCGGCCTGGCTGGTGCTGCTCGTCGCGCCGGTGGCGGGAATCTTCGCCATGGGGGCGCTGGCGATGGGGATTGCCTGGCACGTGGGCGCGCGGCTGCATCCCCGGCTGGGCCGGGCGCGGCTGGCCGCGAGTGTCGCCTGAGGCATCAGGCCTTGAGCCGGTAGCCCCAGTGCAGCATCCACCATCCCAGCAGGCTGACGGCGAGCGTAGCGCCGACGCAGATCACGAACCCCAGCAAGGGCGAGCTGTCCGAGATGCCGATCACGCCCCAGCGGGTGCCGTCGATCAGGTAGAAGACCGGGTTCACATGGGTGATGCGGTAGAGCACGGGCGGCAGCGCCTCGACCGAGTAGAAGGTGCCCGACAGGAAGGCCAGCGGGGTGACGATGAAATTGGTGATCGCGGCCATCTGGTCGAACTTGTCGGCGAATATCCCGGCGACCAGCCCGACCGCGCCCATGAAGGCACCGCCCAGCGCGACGAAGGCGAGCGCCACCAGCGGATGGGCCGGAACGATCCCCAGTACCAGCGCCAGTGCCGCGGCGATGGCCAGCGCCACGATCAGACCGCGCACGATGCCGCCCGCGAGGTAGCCCAGCAGCATCTCGGAGGCCGAAAGCGGCGGCATGAGCGTGTCGACGATATTGCCCTGCACCTTGGAGATCACAACCGAGGAGGAGACGTTGGCGAAGGCGTTCTGGATCACCGTCATCATCAGGATGCCCGGCGCGATGAAGGTCAGGAACTCCACCCCCATCACGTCGCCCCGGCGCGGGCCGATGGCGATGTTGAAGATCAGCAGGAACAGGCCGGCCGTGACCAGCGGGGCCAGCAGGGTCTGGGTCCAGACGGCGAGGAAACGGCGGATCTCGCGGCTGGCCAGCGTGTAAAGCCCCAGCCAGTTCACCCGCCCGAAACGCCGTTCGCCCAGTTCCATGAAATCCTGCATGTTCCTGCCTGCTCCCTTGCCAGTCGATTCGGAGAGCCTTGTAACTCCCCCCGCAGTGATTAGAATAGGGCGTCGATATGAATTTCGAAGGCGGCCGCGTATTGGCGGGGCCGCTTTCCCGCTTTTGAGAGGCTACCCATGTCCTGGACTGACGAGCGCGTCGAACTGCTCAAGAAAATGTGGAGCGAGGGCCAGTCGGCCAGCCAGATCGCCAAGGAGCTTGGCGGCGTGACGCGCAACGCGGTGATCGGCAAGGTACACAGGCTGGGCCTGTCGAACCGGACCTCCGGAACGCCGGCGGCGGCAGCCAAGCCGGAGGCCAAGGAAAAGCCGGCGCAACCCTCGGCCCCCAAGGTCGAGGCCAAGCCAAAGCCCGCGCCGCGCACGGAACCCGCCCGCCCCGCCGCGGTCGAACCGGCTGCCGAGGCGGAGACGGAGGAGGCGAAACCCGCCCAGCCGCAGCGCCGCCAGATCATCCCCGCCGGCCAGCCGCTGCCGCCGCAGCCCTCGGCCAACGAGATCAGCCCCGAAGCCCTGGCAAAGGTGAACGAGATCGAGAAGAAAGCGAAGAAGCTGACCCTGATGGAACTGACCGAGCGGACCTGCAAATGGCCCGTGGGCGACCCCGCGACCGTGGATTTCTGGTTCTGCGGCTTGCCGGTGCAGCAGGGCAAGCCCTATTGCGAGGCCCATGTCGGCGTCGCGTTCCAGCCGATGAGCTCGCGCCGCGACCGGCGGCGATGAGCGGGTCGGAACAGATCTGAAAACCACGCAACGGACCGGCCCGCTTGCATCTTGTGGGGCAGGCGGGCGATGCTGAGGCTCGGAACGCAATTCCCCTGCGAGCCCTTTCCCAGCGATGCTGCACCACGTTCAGATGATCCGTTGCTCCAGATCGGCTGGGTCCTCCACGTCGACATGCCAATAGGCGCGAGCTTCTTTCGGCAACCTCCCGAGTGCGCGCTCGAAATCTCGTTTGTTCGTGGCGCGGCGGATCGCCCACGCAGTCGCTTCGATCGCATTGTCCGGCGTCAGATTGTGGTTCCCGCGAACCTGCTTCACTTCGGCGATTAGCGCGGCACGGCAACGGAATGGCTCGGGCGGGGCCGTAACGTCCCAATCCTGCACGAAAATCGCTCGAAGCACGCAGGGAAGAACACTTGCAAAGTCCAAACCTTCCTGTGCGGTCAGGCGGCGCCGAAACACTTGCATTACTCCGTCCACGGCCGTGTAGGCCATGTTGTCGGATTCAAGGCACATGCGCTCTTTCACGTCGTCGAGAAAGGCGCGCCATTCCTTCGAGGCGTGCCGGTATGTCCAAGGCATAGGCACCGAGATTGGACTCCGAAATTCCAAGCTGGGGCAAGCATCTTAAAGTGCAGAAAAAATGTCCAGCGGGCGAAAGAACGGGCCGGGCGCGGTGCCCGGCTCGTGTTCACAGGGCGGTGCGCAGGCTTTCGCGGATATGCGCCTCGCGCAGGGCGCGGGTTTTGGGGCCCGGTGTGCCGTCGCCGATGATGACGCCGTCCACCTCGACCACGCCGGTGGCGAAGAGCGGCGAGGCGGTGATGAAGACCTCGTCGGCGGATTTGGCCTCTTCCACCGTGAAGGGGCGCTCCTCCAGCGTCAGGCCCGTCTCCTTGCAGAACCCCAGGACAACGGCACGCGTCACGCCGTGCAGGATCTCGTCCGAGAGCGGTCGGGTGATGATGCGGTCCCCGGCGATGATGAAGGCATTGGCCGCCGAGCTTTCGGTGACATAACCGTCCTCGACGAAGAGCACGTCATCGACGCCCGCGCGCAGGGCGCGCATCTTGGACATGCTCGCCCAGAGGATCTGTACCGTCTTGATGTCGCGCCGCGCCCAGCGCCCGTCGGGCACCGAGATCACGCGCAGTCCCTTTTCGACGAAGGGCATCTGTCGCCAAGGCTTGGCCTGCGGGAAGGCGAAGATGGTGGGCGTGGGGTTCCCGGGATAGGGAAAATCCCGGTCCGCCGGGCCGCGGCTGACCTGGAGGTAGATCAGCCCCTCCTCCAGCCGGTTGCGGACGATCAGCTCGCGGTGCATGGCGAGGATGGCGTCGGGATCCATCGGCGCGGGGATCTCCAGCTCGGCCATCGAGCGTTCCAGCCGGCGCATGTGGGCGGGAAACTCGATCACCTTGCCGTCGAGCACGGTGGTCGATTCATAGACCGCGTCGCCCATCAGGTTGCCGCGGTCGAAGATCGAGATCTTGGCGTCCTCCTCGGGGAGGAAGACGCCGTTGAGGAATACGGTGCGCGACATGATGCTCCTTTCCGGGCTCAGTCGATGCGGATGACCGGGTTGCGCAGGGTGCCGATGCCGTCCACCCCGCATTCGATCACGTCGCCGGGCCACATCCATTCCTGCGGGTCGCGCCCCGCGCCCACACCCGCGGGCGTGCCGGTGGCGATGATGTCGCCGGGTTCCAGCGTCATGCCCGATGAGAGGTCCGCGATCAGCTCGGGGATGCGGAACAGCATGAATTTGGTGTTCGACCGCTGCTTTTCCTCGCCGTTCTTGGCGAGCCAGAGCTCAAGGTCATGCGGATCGGGGATCTCGTCGGCGGTGACGATGGCCGGGCCCATCGGGCAATAGCTGTCCTGCCCTTTCGAGAAGATCCACTGTCCGGCACGGCGGTTGTCTCGGGCCGAGATGTCGTTGATGATCGTGTAGCCGAAGACGTGGTCCATCGCGTTCGCCTTGTCGATCCGCGTGGCGCGCCGGCCGATCACTACCGCAAGCTCCACCTCCCAGTCGAGCTGCTGCGTGATCGCGGCGTTGTGGCGGACCGGATCGTCCGGGCCGATCACGGCGGTGGGCGGCTTGGAAAAAATGATGGGCTGCTGCGGCAGCTCGGCCGAGGTGTCGAGGCTGCGGGCGCTTTCGGCGACATGTTCGGTATAGTTCAGACCGATGCCGAAGATGTTCTTGCGCGGGCGCGGGATGGGGGCCAGCAGGCGCACGTTTTCCTGCGGCACGGCAAGGCCCGCCGGGCGGGCGCCCTCGGTGGCGGTCAACGCGCGGGAGATCGCGCCCAGCGCGTCCGGGCCCATGTCGATCAGGTCGAGCATCGTGGCGGGAAGCCCCTCGCCCATCACCTCGCCCAGAAGCTCAACATCGACGACCATGCCGTCGGCGAGAACGCCGAGGCGGGCTTCGCCAGCCGTTTCATGCCGGTAAGTAACGAGTCTCATTCCATCTCTTTCCTTTGGGAGTCATGTCTCGACGATCCGTTGATCGCCATTGTCCTTGCGCGCCCGTGGCTGAAGCGCGCCGCGATTGCCCATCGCGGGGAACCCTTCTTGAGGCAAAGCGCCGCCTTCATCTCGCCCCGGCGTGTCTCTCGCGCGGGTCCGGTGTCTTGGTCATGGAACGGGCTCCTCCCCATCAGGCAACGCTCGGCGCAGGGCGGCTTGACGGCGCACGAGGCAGCCGGCCGCCTTGTTCGGTGCGCGCAGCCTAGCCACAGAAAACGGGATGTCAAATTGGGAGCGCCCGGGAAAGCGCGCCGACACGGAACCACCGACCGGCTGACACGTTGGCGCAGCAAGCAGACAGAAAGATACACCCGAAAGGAGAGTTGGCATGCCCAAGATTATGGACGCGCGCGTTCTCATCATCGCCACACATGGATTCGAACAATCCGAACTGGAAAAGCCTCTGAACGACCTCAAGGCCAAGGGCGCAAGCGTGACCCTGGCCACGCTCGACGGCGAGAAGATCCGTGGATGGGATACGGATGACTGGGGCAACACCGTTGAGGCGGACGCCCATATCGACAAGGTCAGCGAAGGCGATTTCGACGCGCTCGTGATTCCGGGCGGGCAGATCAACCCCGACCTGCTGCGCGTCAATGACAGCGTTTTGAAACTGGTGCGGGCCTTCTACGATGCGGGCAAGCCCATTGCCGCCGTTTGCCACGCGCCCTGGGTCCTGATCGAGGCGGGCATCCTCAAGGGACGCGACGCGACATCCTTCAAGTCTATCGCGACCGACGTGAAGAATGCCGGTGCAAGCTGGAAGGATCATGAGGTGGTGGTCGACCAGGCCATCATCACCAGCCGCAATCCCGGCGACCTGGACGCCTTCGTCGGCAAGATCGTCGAGGAGATCGAGGAAGGGCCGCACGCAAGGCGCGCCGCCTGACTGGATCCGGGCGGGTCCTTGTGCTGCCCGGCAAGCGGACGATCGCCGTAACCCTCCCCTTAGGGTGATTGTCCGCCGTGGCGGGGCCGAGCAGGCCCCGTCGCGCCACCGCCCCGCGCGCCAGGACCTGCCGCCCACCACCACCACGCGAAGACACACAAGGAGAAATCGAGATGAATCCCACCAAAGCCGTTCGCGACAACCCGCATGGCGCTTTCTTCGACGTGCTGGAGAAAGAGCGCACCGGCATGCTGGCGGTCGAGAATTCCGGCCAGCACCTGCAACCCATGACCCATTTCTGCGACCGTGACACGGGGGTGTTGTGGTTCATCACTTCCACCGACACCGACCTGGTCCGCGCCGTCGGCACGGGCGCGCAGGCCATCTATACGCTCGTCTCGGGCAGCCAGGATTTCTATACCTGCGTCAAGGGCACGCTGCAGCAGAGCCAGGATCGCGCCAAGCTGGACGAGATCTGGTCCTCGGTCGCTTCGGCGTGGTTTGAGGGCGGCAAGGACGACCCGAAGGTCGTTCTGTTGCGCTTTGCCCTGAAAGAGGCCGCGATCTGGACCGCGACCGACAGCAACGTGAAGTTCGGATTCGAGATCCTGCGCGCCAACATGGACGACGAGCATCAGCCCGATGTGGGCGAGCACGAAGTGATCCAGTTCAACGCCGCCTGAATTTCAGGCGCCGTGCCAGCCCACCCGCCCCCGGGACCCGTGCCCGGGGGCGTTTTATGAGCATTCCGCATTTTTTGATTATTCCACCGCCGCCCCGAGGTAAGATCGGAGAAATTTTCGGACAGGAAATCCGACAGGGGACAGCGACAATGGCAGATGACTCGATAGGTACACCCGCGCAACTGCGCGATCCGGATTACATGCCAGGGCTGGGAACGGCGGTTCCATTGGGCATACAGCACGTGCTGGCCATGTTCGTCTCGAACGTGACCCCCGCCATCATCATTGCGGGCGCCGCGGGCTTTGGCTTTGGCTCCGATGCAGGGGCGCAGGGCTTTCCCGACATGACCTACCTGATCCAGATGTCGATGCTCTTCGCGGGCATCGCCACGCTGTTCCAGACAATCGGCTTCGGCCCGGTGGGTGCGCGGCTACCCATCGTTCAGGGAACGAGTTTCGCCTTCATCCCGGTGATGATCCCGCTGGTGGCGGGCAAGGGGGTGGAGGCGCTGCCCGCGCTGTTCGGCGGCGTGCTGATCGGCGGCTTGTTCCACGCGGCCCTTGGAACGGTGATCGGACGCATCCGCTTTGCCCTGCCGCCGCTGGTCACCGGCCTGGTGGTCACGATGATCGGGCTGGCGCTGGTCAAGGTGGGCATCCAGTATGCCGCGGGCGGGGTGCCGGCCATCGACACGCCGGAATATGGCAGCCTGATGAACTGGTCGGCGGCGCTGGTGGTGATCTTCGTCACGCTGGCGCTCAAGTTCTTTGCGCGCGGCATGCTGTCGGTCTCGGCCGTGGTGTTCGGGATACTCGCGGGCTATCTCTATGCGCTGGCCATCGGCATGGTGACCATCGAGGGGATCGCCGCGAGCTGGTCCCGGGCCGCAACCTTCGCCGTACCGGTGCCCTTCAAGTACGGGTTCGAGATCAGCGTGGCGGCGGTCATCGGCTTCTGCCTGATGGCCTTTATCTCGGCCATCGAAACCGTGGGCGACGTATCGGGCATCACCAAGGGCGGCGCGGGGCGCGAGGCCAGCGACGACGAGATCCGCGGCGCGACCTTTGCCGACGGGCTTGGCTCGGCCGTGGCGGGGGTGTTCGGGGGGCTTCCCAACACCTCGTTCAGCCAGAACGTGGGCCTGATCGCCATAACGGGCGTGATGAGCCGCCATGTCGTCACCATCGGCGCGCTGTTCCTGATCCTGTGCGGGCTGGTCCCCAAGGTGGGCGCAGTGATCCGCACCATCCCGATCGAGGTTCTGGGCGGCGGGGTGATCGTGATGTTCGGCATGGTGGTGGCGGCCGGTATCTCGATGCTGTCGGACGTGACCTGGAACCGGCGCAACATGGTGATCTTTGCCGTGGCGCTCTCGGTCGGGCTGGGCCTGCAACTCGATCCCAAGGCGGTGCAGTACCTGCCCGACACGGCGCGGATCCTGATGACCAGCGGGCTGCTTCCGGCCGCGGTGATCGCCATCGTTCTGAACCTGCTCCTGCCGACGGAACTTGCCGACGAGGCGACCGAGGAGGTTTCGGGCGGCATGGCGGGCCAGCGTGGATCCAAACCCCCGGCAAGCCCGGCGAACTGAGCCCGGGGCCTCCAACCTGGCGGCATTCCTTTGGCGAGATGCAAATCCCATGTGCGTGACCGCACCGGGGCGCGGCTTGCATCCCGGGGCAGCTTGGCCTTTTCTGACGCCGATCTAGCTGGAACGCGAAGCGATCGGGGCCGTTGGCCCCGATACCCACAAAGGAGAGACGCGCCGACATGAGTGAGACATCCTATTCCCCGCCCGAAGTCTGGACATGGGACGCCGAAAGCGGAGGGCGATTTTCCAAGATCAACCGTCCCATTGCCGGTGCGACCCATGACAAGGTGCTGCCCGAGGGCGAGCACCCCTTCCAGCTCTACTCGCTGGCCACCCCCAACGGGGTGAAGGTGACGGTGATGTTCGAGGAACTGCTGGCCGCCGGTCACGCCGAGGCGGAGTATGATGCCTGGCTGATCAATATCGGCGAGGGCGACCAGTTCGGCTCGGGCTTCGTGGATATCAACCCGAATTCCAAGATACCCGCCCTGCTCGACCGTTCTGGGTCCGAGCCCGTGCGCGTGTTCGAGAGCGGCTCGATCCTGATGCACCTGGCCGAGAAATTCGGCGCCTTCCTTCCCGCCTCGGGGCCTGCGCGGACCGAGGTACTGAACTGGCTGTTCTGGCAGATGGGCAGCGCGCCCTATCTGGGCGGCGGGTTTGGTCATTTCTACGCCTACGCGCCCGAGAAATGGCAATACCCGATCGACCGTTTCGCGATGGAGGCCAAGCGACAACTGGACGTGCTGAACCGCGAACTGGCCGAGAAGCCCTTCATCGCGGGCGATGAGTATTCCATTGCCGACATGGCGATCTGGCCCTGGTACGGGCAGCTGGCACTGGGGCGGCTCTATGACGCCGGGACGTTCCTGGACGTGGAAAGCTACGAGAACGTGCAGCGCTGGGCGAAGGAGCTGGACGCGCGACCGGCGGTCACCCGCGGGCGGATGGTGAACCGAAGCTTCGGCGATCCGGCCTTGCAACTGCGCGAACGCCACGACGCGAGCGATTTCGAGACGAAGACTCAGGACAAGCTGGAACCGTCGGAAGATTGAGCCGGGGGCGCTCCCGCCCCCGCGACTGCATCTGGCGATGCAGGCTGGTGGGTTTGGGCCGGGCGCCGGGCCTGCGGCCCGGCGCGGTGGTGACCAGCCCCGCACGCTGCGGCTCCGTCGGATATGACGCTACCGCAGCGCGCCCGAAAGGGCGCGCTGCCGGGCCCAACAGAAACCCTGGCCCGGCGCAGCCGGGGATGGCGTTTCGGGCGGGAGCCCTCCCTGTCACTTCAGGCGCGGCGGCTTGTCGGGGTCTGAGCCGGGCGCGATGCGCTCGGGCACCGTGCTTTCCGGCTGCGGCAGGTCGAAGCGCAGCCCTACCTTGGCCAGGCGCGCGGTGATCGGGTCGGAGGCCGCGAAGAATCCGACATCCATCGCGCCCGCCTCGATCCCCGAAAAGGTCAGCGCCTCCGAGGCCGCCTTGGCCAGCGGCCCTTGTGCGGCGTCCAGCGCATCGACGAAGCCCAGCAGATGGCCCTGCCCCCCGCCCTCGTAGCGCACCGCGACGAGATAGGCGCTCTGCGCCAGCCCTCTCGCGGTGGCGAGCTTGGTGTCGAGCGCGCGCAGCAGCACCTCGGGCAGTTCGGCGGGCGGATGGACGGATTCGATCCGAGCCTCGACCTGGTCCGGCGCGTGGCCCAGAGTCTCGGAGAGCCAGGCCATCGCCTCGGCCGGGATCAGCATGGCCGAAGGTGCAACCTCGGGGTTGACCGCCAGACCGATCCCCTGCCCCGCCAGCATCCCGGCCAGGATCCGGCCCGAGAGCGCGACGTAGGGAGATGTCCGCCCCGTGAACTGCGCCAGCCGCTCCTCGCGGTCGAAGGCCAGCACGAAGCTTCCGTCGGCCAGTTCGAAGGTTTCCGGCGAGATCTGCTCGCCCTCGGGTTCAGCCGAGAGCAGCAGGAACAGCTCGCTGTCGGCCAGCCGCTCGTAGAAGCGCAGCCGTGCGGCATTGTCCTCGGGGGCGGCTTCCATGGCCGCGTGGGCGCTGTCGAGCGCGGTGGTGTCAGACGTCATCCAGAACCTCTCTCACCCGAGCCTGCAGGGCCGGCACCAGCTCTGCCTCGAACCACGGGTTTCGTTTCAGCCATCCGGTATTGCGCCAGGAGGGGTGAGGCAAGGGAAAGACATGCGGGGCGTGGTCACGCCAGTTGGCGACGGTGTCCGAAACCTTGGCACGGGTTCCCAGGTGCCAGCGATGCGCGTGCCCCCCGATCAGCAGCTTGAGCTCGATTCCGCCGAGCGCGGCCATGACGCGGTCATGCCAGGTCTGCGCGCAGACGGGCGGCGGCGGCAGATCGGCCCCGCGATCGTTGTAGCCCGGGAAACAAAAGGCCATCGGCACGACCGCGACGCGGCTTTGGTCGTAGAAGATATCGCGGCCTATGCCCATCCAGTCGCGCAGCCGCGCGCCTGACGGGTCGTCAAAGGGTTTGCCCGAGGCGTGAACGCGCGCGCCCGGCGCCTGGCCCGCCACAAGAATGCGAGCGCCCGAGCGAAACCATGCCACCGGGCGCGGGCGGTGGGCCGTGGCGGTCGCGGCGAAGCGGTCGGCGCAGATCCGGCAGGCCCGTATCTCGTCGGCGAGCGGAGCCGCGATGCCTGTTTCGACGTTCCGGGAAGGTGGCTTCATGCGGGTCAGCATAGTCCTGCATGCCGTGACGTCCAGACGTCCCTGGCGCCGATTGTAAAGCTGTCGGAAACAATTCCCGATGCAGCGCAACCAAGTTGCCCTGACGTCATTGTGGCGACGCAATGGCAGCCCGTCATCCCGATTGATTATTTGTTTCACATTCCGACATAATGTAGCCAGAATCCCCTTGTAGGCCGTATCCAGCAGCAAAAGAACAATATCTTGCCCCGGCCCGCAAAGGGGCATGGGAACGGAAATTTCAGCAGGCCGCAGCAGAAATGCTTGAATTCGACAATGTCAGCAAGTCCTTCTGGACCGGGTCGCATCGCAAGGTGATCCTCGACCGCGTGTCGTTTCGCGTGGAACTGGGCCGTTCGCTGGGGGTGCTGGCCCCGAACGGTACCGGCAAGACCACCCTCATCAACATGATGGCGGGGCTCGAGAAACCGGATGAGGGCGTGGTTCGCCGGGAGTGCAACATTTCCTTCCCGCTGGGTTTCATGGGTGGGGTGGTCGGCCGCATATCGGCGATGGAGAATTCGCGCTATATCGCCAAGCTTTACGGGATGGATCCGGACTATGTAGAGGCCTATTGCCGCTGGCTGTGCGATCTGGGCGAGTATTTCGACCAGCCGCTGGGCACCTATTCCTCGGGGATGCGGGCGCGGTTCTCCTTTGCGCTGATGCTGGCGCTCGATTTCGACATGTACCTGATCGACGAGGGCATGCCAGCCTCGACCGATGTCGAGTTCAACCGCAAGGCGGGGTCGATCCTTGAGGAACGGCTGCGCACGACGACCATCGTGATCGTGTCGCACAGTCCGGCGGTGCTGGAGAAATTCGCCCGTCAGGCCGCCGTGCTGCTGGACGGCCAGCTTTACATGTTCGATACCTTGGAAGAAGCGAGACAGCTCTATGACTACCAAACCCAAGGCTAAGAAATTTCGTATCCGGCGCAGCACCGGCACCGCCGCCGCAGCATCCGGGACGGGTGGCACCGCAGCACCCGAGGCAGCCTCGGGCGCGGCCTCGACCGGCGCGCGCAACGCCCCACCCTTGCGACTGGCAGCCTCGACCGCGGAGGGCGGAACACAACAACCCCGTCCCGCGCCGAGCAGGAGCGACGCGCGCGCAGCCTCGTCCGGCACCGCTGGGCAACCCGCCCAGAAGGAGCAGACCGGCCAGCGCACGATGCAGGGTCAGGTCTCCTCCCCCCAGGAAGGCGCCGTCGATGCCGAAATCGACGCGATCAAGCGCGAGGGTCTTACCGGGCGTCAGTTGCGCATGGCGCGGCGGTTGGCGCAAAAGCACAACCTGCCGGCAACGTCGGATTACGACGCGGTCCGGCTTCTGCGTAAACAGGGGGTCGACCCGCTGCAACGCACCAACATGCTGGACCTGGTCGTCTCGAAGGACAACGCCGAAAAGCCCGG
Organism: uncultured Paracoccaceae bacterium; assembly: GCA_947500005.1. Classification (GTDB taxonomy): domain Bacteria; phylum Pseudomonadota; class Alphaproteobacteria; order Rhodobacterales; family Rhodobacteraceae; genus Lutimaribacter_A. The sequence continues at coordinate 86,786 of CANMQJ010000001.1, forward strand.
CGCGTCGAAATCCGCCGAGGCACAGAAGATCCAGTTGCCGCAGACCGTCGACCCGTCGCGCACGACGCTACCCTCGACCGAGATGAGCCCGGCCAAGCGGCGTGAGGTCGAGATCGGGCAGATCCAGCGCGACATCGCCCGCCGTCGTCGCCGCAAGATGCTGTTGCTGCTCACGCGGCTGGCTTTCTTCGTCTTTCTTCCGACGCTTATCGTGGGCTGGTACTATTTCCGCGTCGCAACCCCGATGTATGCCAGCAAGTCGGAATTCGTGATCCTTCAGGCCGACGGTGCCATCGGCGGCGGCATGGGCGGTTTCTTCGCCGGGACGCAATTCGCGACCAGCCAGGATTCCATCTCGGTGCAATCCTTCCTCGAATCTAAGGAAGCGATGTTGCTGCTGGACCGCGACCTTGGGTTCAAGGAGCATTTCCAGCAGCCCTGGATCGACCCTATCCAGCGTCTTGCTGCCGATGCGTCCAACGAGGACGCCTACAAGACCTACAGCCGCATCGTCACCATCGGCTATGACCCGACCGAAGGCGTGATCCGCATGGAGGTCGCGGCACCTGATCCGCAGGTGGCCACGGAGTTCTCGGAAAAGCTGTTGTCCTATGCCGAGGCGCGGGTGAACAACCTGTCCGAGAAGAAGCGCGAAGACCAGATGCGCGAGGCGCGGGCGAGTTTCGAATCCGCGCAGGCCGAACGGCGCAAGGCGCAGGAGGCGCTGGTAAACCTTCAGCAGCAGGGCTCGATCCTGGATCCCGAAGGGGTGATTGCCGGGCTACGCGCCCGCATCAACCAGGTCGAGGTGCAGTTGCAGGAAAAGGAACTGCAACTGGCCGCCCTTCTGGACAACGCGCGGCCCAACGCGGCCAAGGTCGATGGCGCGCGTGGTGACGTGGAGCGGCTGCGCGATCTGCTCGCTTCCCTCAACGCCGAGATGCTCGACGCCTCGAACGGGGAGAATTCGCTGGCACAGCTGAGCGTGCGCATCCAGATGGCCCAGGCCGACCTCGCCAGCCGGGACATGATGCTGCAATCGTCGCTTCAGCAGATGGAGACGACCCGGATGGAGGCCAACCGGCAGGTGCGCTACCTGACCGTCTCGGTCAACCCGGTGCCCAGCCAGGAGGCCGACTATCCCCGCGCCTTCGAGAACACGGTCCTGGCCTTCATCGTCTTTGCAGGGATCTACCTCATGATTTCGCTGACCGCCTCGATCCTGCGCGAACAGGTCAGTTCCTGACCCTTGCGGACCCGCTGCCGGCGGCGGGTCCCACCCCGGTCAAAAGCTTCGTTGCTGCCCGCCGACGAGGTTGCTATCTGCCCAAGACCAGACAATGTTTCGCCGATTGCCCCGAGGATTGCACATGACCAGACCGATTGCAGAAGTGACCCCCAACACCTGGAGCTTTCTGCGTGACCCGATGATCAAGCCGACGGGGTTCCGCGAATACGACGCGCGCTGGAAATATCCCGACGAGATCAACCTGCCCGGCATGACGGCACTGGGCCTTGGGCTGGGCACGCAGATGCGGCGACGCGGGATCGCCCCGGTGATCGCGGTGGGCAACGACTATCGCGACTATTCTCTGTCGATCAAGCACGCGCTGATCCTGGGGCTGATGCAGGCGGGAATCGAGGTCAGGGATATCGGCCCGGCCCTGTCGCCCATGGCCTATTTCGCGCAGTTCCACTTGGACGTGCCGGCCGTGGCGATGGTCACGGCAAGCCACAACCCGAATGGATGGACCGGGGTCAAGATGGGCTTTGAACGGCCGCTGACCCATGGCCCGGACGAGATGGCCGAGTTGCGCGACATCGTGCTGAACGGCGAGGGCGAGGTGCATCCGGGTGGCGCCTATGAATTTGTCGAGGGCGTGCGCGAGGCCTATCTGGACGACCTTGTGGGGGATTTTCGCATGACGCGCCCCCTCAAGGTGGTCTGCGCGACCGGGAACGGCACCGCCTCGGCCTTTGCGCCGGAGCTGTTCGAGCGGATCGGGGTCGAGGTGGTGCCGAGCCACAACGAGCTGGACTATACCTTCCCCAACTACAACCCGAACCCCGAGGCGATGGAGATGCTGCACGACATGGCCGCTACGCTGCGGAAAACCGGGGCGGATCTGGCCCTGGGCTTCGACGGGGATGGCGACCGCTGCGGCGTGGTCGATGACGAGGGCGAGGAGATCTTTGCCGACAAGGTGGGCGTGATCATGGCGCGCGATCTGAGCAAGATCTATCCCGGCTCGACCTTCGTGGCGGACGTGAAATCCACCGGCCTCTTCGCCAGTGACCCGGAACTGAAGAAAAACGGTGTGACCGCGGATTACTGGAAGACCGGGCACAGCCACATGAAACGCCGGGTGAAGGCGCTGGGCGCGCTGGCCGGGTTCGAGAAATCGGGGCACTACTTCCTGGCCGAGCCCATCGGACGTGGTTACGACTGCGGCATGCGTGTGGCGGTGGAGATCTGCAAGCTTCTGGACCGCAACCCCGACAAGTCGATGTCGGACCTGCGCCGCGCCCTGCCACGCACATGGTCCACGCCCACCATGTCGCCGTATGCCGCCGATACGGAGAAATACGAAATCCTCGAGCGGCTGGTCGCGAAACTGGTGGCGCTGCACGAGACGGGCGAGAATTTCGCCGGCCGTCCGATCAAGGAGGTCGTCACGGTGAACGGGGCACGGGTGATCCTGGACAATGGCAGCTGGGGGCTGGTGCGCGCCTCCTCGAACACGCCGAACCTGGTTGTGGTCTGCGAGAGCAGCGAAAGCGAGGAGGAGATGCGCGCCATCTTCGCCGCGCTCGACGCGGTGATCCGGACCGAGCCGGGCGTCGGCGACTACGACCAGACAATCTGAGGCGGCGCTCCCGCCCCCTGCGAGGCCGCCCTTGCGGGCGTCCTTCTCGGGGTTGGGCCGGGCCGCGCCTGCGGCGCGGCATCATTATCGTTCGCGCCCGTGCCGGGCGCGGGCGAGGCTCTGCCTCGCGCTCCGGGATATTTCGGGCAAGAGGAAGATGGGAACCCGGCCCTTTGCCATCCGGTTTGGAAAGGTCTCGGCCAGAACGCGCTTCAGTCGACCCCGAGAAGTCGGCGCAGGCCCCGGGCCGCTTCCTCCTCGAGACGATCCTTGATCAACTCCTCGAGGTCGTCGCTGTCCTGGATCTCGCGATCCAGTTCCTCGCCGAGTTTCTGGCGCACGGCCTCCCTCGCACGGTTTTCGACCTCTTCCGCGCGGACACCGGCGGCGGCCTCGATCGCCTGGGTCAGGTCGGGGCGATACTCGGGATCCGACCACGGCCCGACGATGCGCACGGGCACGGCGAGGCCTTGCCCGGAATTGGCCCGCAGCGCGACTGGGGTCAGCAGGTAGTCGATATCCCGTGCCCCGAGGCCGATCCGGCCTGCGCCGTCGGCCTTGAAATTGTCGAGCGCCATGAGAAGGTCATCGTTGAAGAGATCCCCCTGTTCAATCCGGAAACTGGCGGTCAGGCTGTTGAAGACCGTGGTGCCACCGCCCCGCTCGCCGCGCCCGATCAACGCGTCGAGATCGAGCCCCGAGATCACTCCGCGGCCCATGTCGAGGGCACCCGAGCCGGAAACAGAGCGCATGATCTGGGCCTCGCTTTCACCGACCCCGAGGAAATCGAGCCGGCCGGAGGCGGCCCCCGAGAGCCTTGTCACACCCGCGATGGCGGCCAGCGCCTCGCGCAGTTCGACCCCGTCGGCAGTGAGATCGCCGCCGACCGACAACCCGTTGCGGTTGTTGGCGACAAGCTGGCCGCGCACCGTGCCCTGGAAAACCGACACCGGGTCGAGGCGCAGAACGGCGCGGGCACGGTCGATGGTGAGCGTGGCGCGGGTCGTCCCCAAGGAAGCGAAGCCGGTTTCGATCGCATTGGCGCTGAGCGACAGCGAGCCGTCGGCCAGCGACAGCCCAGACGCGTCGATGGGGGATTCGGACCAGCCGGCCCCATGCACAGCGGCCGTTCCGTTCGCGGTACCGGAAACACCTACTCCGGTCAGGTCAAGCCGGTCGGCACGTAGTCTTGCGGTGAAGACGGGCTTGGCGGAGAGCGTGACATCGGCCTCCCCCGTCAGCCGGTTGCCGTCAAGGTCAAGCGCGAGGTCACGCAGGGAGAGCCGGTCGTCGGTCAGGGTGAGTCGCGCCGAGGCGATGGCCCTTTGCCCCAGGCCGCGAGGCAGGCGAAACGCACTTCGATCGAGCGCGCGCATGAGCCGGGCGGTGTCGGGGGCATCGATCCTTGCCGCACCCTGCAAGGCTCCTTCGGCGTTTGCTTGTCCATCGAAATCAAGGCTGCCGCCCGCTGCCGAAGCCGACAGCGTCAGATCGGAGAGCCCACCCGAGAGATAGCTGCGCGGATCCGCCAGGGTGAGGTCGCTTAGCACCTGTTCCCCGTTCAGCGAGAATTGCGTGGACGCCGACAGGGGGCCGGACTGGTCCGGCCAGCGGGCGGTGATGGTCACGCCCGGCTGATCAACGATGCGCCGCCCGTCCGCGATCAGGACGAGGCGGGCGTTTTCGAGCGTCAGACGCTCCAGCGTCACGTTGCCTGGTGCCGATGGCGCGCCCGACCCGTCGGATCCCGCGCTTGCCCCGGCCTCGATGAGCCAATTGGCCTGCGCCCCCCGTCGTTCCAGACGGAGAACGGCGTTCTGCGCCTCGATGCGGCGGATTTGCAGGTTACCCCCAAGAAGGCTGGCCGCCTGAACGCCGACAGCCAGACTGTCCGCGGTCAGCATCGGTTCGGGCCCGGCCCAGTCTGCATTGGCGATGGTTACAGGACCGGTCTCGATCCCCAGAACGGGCCAGAGCGTCACCCGGGCCTCACCCGCGATCTCGACAGCGCGGCCGGTTCGGGCGCTCAACTGATCGGACAATACCTTGGCCATCCGATCCTTGGGCATCAGGAACAGTGCACCGAGCGCGAGGCCAAATGCCACGAATAGGATGATAATGAGACGGAAGAGGAACCGCATGATCTGCTCCTTGCCTGCTTTCTCTTCAGCATACTCCAGTCGCAACCCCACGTCTCCCCGATTGCAAGGGGTCCGCGCGCACTCTATATGCCGCCCATGAGCACCAACCCTCCCGATCTCCGCCCCGATCTGGCGCCCGCCGCGCGCCTTGCCGACAGCCGCCGTGACGGCCAGCCGACCATCGGCATGGTCTCGCTTGGCTGCCCGAAGGCCCTGGTGGACAGCGAGCGCATCCTGACGCGGCTGCGGGCCGAAGGATATGGCGTGTCCCCCGATTATTCGGGGGCGGATGCGGTGATCGTGAATACCTGCGGGTTTCTCGACAGCGCCAAGGCCGAAAGCCTGGAGGCGATCGGAGAGGCGCTGGCCGAGAACGGGCGGGTTATCGTGACCGGCTGCCTTGGCGCCGACCCCGAATACATCACCGGTGTGCACCCCCGCGTTCTTGCCGTGACCGGACCCCATCAATACGAGCAGGTGCTGGACGCGGTACATGTCGCGGTGCCACCCTCGCCGGACCCGTTCGTTGACCTTCTCCCTGCTTCGGGGATCAAGCTGACACCACGCCATTACAGCTATCTGAAGATTTCCGAAGGCTGCAATCACAAGTGCAAGTTCTGCATCATTCCCGACATGCGCGGGAAACTGGCCAGCCGGCCCGCCCACGCCATTCTGCGTGAAGCGGAAAAGCTTGTGGATAACGGTGTGAAAGAACTTCTGGTTATCTCTCAGGACACAAGTGCTTACGGGCTGGATCGCAAGCACGACACGAACCTGTGGAAAAACCGCGAGGTCCGCAGCCATATCACCGACCTCGCGCGCGAGTTGGGGCAGTTGGGGGCGTGGGTGCGGTTGCATTATGTCTACCCCTACCCGCACGTCCGGGAGTTGATCCCCCTGATGGCGGAGGCGGGTTCGAACCTGTTGCCCTATCTTGATATTCCGTTTCAGCACGCGCATCCCGATACGCTGAAACGCATGGCGCGGCCGGCATCGGCGGCGCGAACGCTGGATGAAATCGCCGCCTGGCGCGAAATCTGCCCGGACATCACCCTGCGATCGACCTTCATCGTCGGCTATCCGGGCGAGACGGAGGCGGAATTCCAGACCCTGCTCGACTGGCTGGACGAAGCACGGCTGGATCGCGTCGGATGTTTCAAATATGAAAATGTGGAAGGCGCACGGTCGAACAACTTGCCCGATCATGTTCCAGAAGAACAAAAGCAGGAGCGCTGGGAACGCTTCATGGAGAAGGCCCAGGCGATCTCGGAAGCGAAGTTGCAGGCCAAACTTGGCAGGACACTTGAAGTGATCGTCGACGAGGTGGACGACGAGGCCGCGACCTGCCGCACCAAGGCGGACGCGCCCGAGATCGATGGCAACCTGTTCATTGACGAGGGTTTCGCGGACCTTCAACCCGGCGACATCGTGTCGGTAAAGGTGGACGAGGCCGGTGAATACGACCTTTGGGGACGGCGTCTCTGAGCTATTCACAGGCTGTGGTCAACCGGAATCCGAGCGTCACTTCAGCCTCTTGTGTGCGGATGTTGAGGGGGAACGCGAAGCTGTCGGCGAGGCTGGTCAACACCGCGTCGGACGCTATCTGTGCCATATGACAGACACTTGCGAAACCCGCGTTCTCTACAATGCCGAATGTCCGATCTGCAGCTTCGAGATCGGCCACTACCGCGCACATGCACGCGCAGAGGGCTTGCCCATCCAGTTCGAGGACCTCAATTCCGCCGACCTTGAACGGTGGGGAATCAGCCGGGACGATGCCGCAAAACGTTTATATGTCGTTCAGGGCAACACTATGCGGGGCGGAATTGATGGGTTTCTGATGCTATGGGCCGAGATGCCCCGCTATCGGTGGCTGGGACGCATCGTAGCGCTGCCGGGTGTAAAGCAATTCGCCGCGCTGCTTTACGATCATGTCCTGGCGCCAGCGATCTATCGCTGGCACAAGGCCCGCAAGCGCCGGGTCAACGCAGACGGTTCAGCGTCTCGGCGTTGACGCAATCGGGCGGTGCCTCAGTGGCCCGGGCTTTTTGACAGGCAAGCCATGCTTCGCAGTTTCCCGCGCAGGAGGACTCGCGGCATCGCGTGATCATGCGGCCATATTCCTCGACCGTCAGCCGGCCCGCGGCCATCGCCTCGGTCAGCGAGATCCCCATCGCACGGGCGACACCGCGGGTCAGGAAGAAATGTCGATCGATGGCTCCGAGACGCATCAAATTCATGATCGGCCCTCCTGTTCGGCTTTGAGCGCTGTGAACCGCGCCCTGTTGAGACATGTCTTTGGCGCGCGCACGGCGGCGTCGTGCCCATCGAGCCATTCCGGGCAGCGACCAGACCAGGAACAGGTCCGGCACGACTGCACCATACGGGCCCATTCGTCCTGGTCGAGGCGCCCATCTTCGTAAGCGCCGACAAGATCGGTTCCGGTCGCCCGCCCCATGCGCGTGACAAGGCGCAGATGGTGCATCATGGAACCGAGACGACGCATGGCGGACCCTCCGGTTCCTCGATCAGGGTGCCAGACGCGCAAATAGCGTCTGGTTCCGGCAATACCCGGGGGCCTGCTCGGCCTGTCGCGTCTCACCCAGCCACCCCGCACAATGGTCGGGATTGGTGCAGGCGGTGCAACTGAGGACGGCGTCCGAAATATCGTCGATGGACAGATGGCCACGCAGGGCGGCCTCTTCGAGATCGACGCCGAGCGTGTTCGCCATCCGGTCGACAAGGCCGGCATGGTGCTTGATCTGGTCGCGGCTGGGCATGGTGCTGTCCTCCGGTATCACGCGTTATGCGACCCACGGTAACGGAAGACGGCCACGCAGCCATTGATGCAGGTCAAGTCGTGGGTATTAGATGGTCCAGATAGGCGCGTACCGCGTCCTGCACCCGGCGGAAGCGGTCTCCACCCAGTTTCTTGCCGCCATACCAGCGCGTGACGATGATGAGGTGACCGGCCACGCCTTCGCGCTCCATCATGCGCAGGATAACCATGCCGGCACCGGCCTCGCCATCATCCGCCTTGAGCGCCCCCGTGGGCAATATCGCCGCCCAGGTGTTGTGCGTCGCCTTGGCATAGGCGCGATCGTGCTTGAGTTCGGCAAGAACGGCGTCGATATCCTCGCGGCTGGCAACGGGGGCGCCGGTCACCGCGTATTTCGACCCTCGGTCGCTGAGAACGACCCCAAGTCGCGTCAACTCTCTCACCCGTTGAACCCGATGGACCGCGCTGTCTGTCGGACCAGTTCGGCGCGTTGTGCGTTGGGCGGATGGGTGCCGAGGAAGCGGTCCCCTGGGTCGGGGAGCCTGTCGAAGAACCTTACACCGATCATCGGGTTATAGCCGGCTCTTGCCGTGATGATGGTGCCCAGACGGTCGGCTTCGAGTTCATATTCCTTGGAATAGGTGCGCGAGCCCACCAGTGCACCCAGTTGCGTGGCGGCGTCAATCGCAGTCGAACCACCCCCGGTGAGCCCTGCGAGCTGTCCAAAGATTATCGCCCCCGCGGCCGCGTTCTGGTTCTGGCGCGCCAGGTGCCCCTCGATATGGTGCGCCGCCTCATGCCCCATGACAAAGGCCAACTCGTCGGCGTTGCGAGCCGTCTCGATCATGGCGCGGGTGAACACGATCACCGGACGGCCGGCATCGTCCAGGGTCTGATAGGCATTCACCGGCGCGTTCGGATTGGGATCGACGACGATACGGAAATTGCAGTTCATGGTAGAAGTTCTGCGCCGACATTCATTCACCGCATGCGGACCAATATCGCGTGTCACCGAGGCGAAATTGGCCGAAGCCGCCTCGGCGCTCAGAACCCGGCGGTTGAGTTCGTCGGTCCCGGCGGAAGGTGTCGGCGGCGGGGGCGGAGCGCCGCACCCGGCAAGCACCAGCGCGAGAAGGAGGAAAATCCGGCGCATGAGAAAATTGGCCTCGTTCGTTCGTGTTGATCGCCAACCTAGGGCGGCGAACCTTCCGCTTCCAGCCCCGGGTCCCTTGCATTGGCGGCAAGCCGCCTGCACTCTGGTCCCATGTTTACCATCGAACATGAATTCGACTCGACCGTCATCACCCTGGTCGACGAGGGCGAAACGCCCTTGCTGGAGGATGTCATCATCAACAGCTTTGCCGAATGCGTGACGGTCGAGCAATATGACGCGCGCACCGACAGCGTGAACAGAATCACCCTGTCGCCGGAGCAGCTTCGCGATCTTGCCGCGGCGCTGGATCTGCCCGAGGGGGTTTATCGCATCCGCGATTTGCCGGTGAGGGGCAAGTAGACGAAAACCTTGTCGCGGGCGGTCTGTCCGCGACGCAGGTCCAGCGTCGAGGGCGCCACGCCCATCGCCGCGGCGAGAACGGCGCGAATCGCGTCGTTGGCCTTGCCGTCCTCGGGCGGCGCGGTGACGGAAATGCGGATCAGCTCCCCCTCCAGTTTCAGGCTGTCACGGGCTGCCTTGGGGGTCGCGCGAATGGCGATTTCCGCCCCTTGCTTGGCAAGATGGCTCAGGTCGGGCAGGTTGCGCAGTTTGGGTTTGGCCATGGCGAAAGAGTGGCTGATTGTTGCTCCGGAAGGAAGCGTGGACGACCGCTCACCACTCGTCGCCGCGCGGCCCACGGTAGTACTCGCGCGCAGCGGCGCGTTCCTGAGCGGTGCGGCCATGGGCCGGCGCGGTGCCGCCGCGTGCGGCGCTCGAGACTTGCGTGGAAACGCCGATCCGCGCCGTGCCGGAAGTCGTCGTCTGACAGGCACTCAGCCCCAAGGCAGCGGCAAGCAGGGGGAACAGGGCGATTCGCATTGTAGGCTTGATAGGCATGGCGCCACCATAGGCCAGGGCGCCCGGGAAGGCTTGCCCAACAAAGCCCGATCACGAAAGAATGACCCTTGAAACGGAACCGGCTTTGCCCGACATACGGGACGGTTCATGTAAAAGGGTTTCACATAATGCCATCCCGGAACGACGCCGCACTCGACTTTCTGCTCACCCGCCGCTCGCGCCCGGCCAAGACGCTCGTGGCGCCCGTTCCGACCCGAAACGAATTGCGGCAACTTCTGACGGCAGCGGCGCGCAGCCCTGATCACGGCAAGCTGGAGCCTTGGCGCTTCGTCGTCATCGAGCAGGGGGCAATGGCCCGGCTTGCGGACCTCGTGGAAAAACGGGGGCAGACACTGGGCAAGGACGGAACCGATATCGCAAAGGCTCGCAACCAGTTCGACCAGGGGTTGCTGGCCGTGGCGGTGATCGAGGTCCAGAAACCCTCGGAAAAGATCCCCGCGATCGAGCAGACCTATTCGACCGGCGCGGTCTGCCTTGCCCTGCTGAACGCCGCGCTGGCGGCAGGCTGGGGTGCGAACTGGCTGTCGGGGTGGCCGACGCATGACCGCGGCTTCGCCGAGAAGGCGTTCGGGATGGCCGAGAACGAACGTATCGCCGGACTGATCCATATCGCGACCGAAGGCGTCACGCCGCCCGAACGGCCCCGTCCCGATCTGGATGCAATCACCGAATGGGTGTCGGAATGATGATCCTAAACGCCTTTTTCGCCGCCTTGGGCCAGATGGGTGACCCACGGTTCCGCAAGGTTCTGTTCCTCGGCGTCGGACTGACCTTCGCGTTGCTGATCGCCACCTATGCGGGGTTTCTCTGGCTCATCGACTGGTTGGTGGGGGAGGAAGCGACCCTGCCCGTGCTGGGTGAGGTAACCTGGCTGAACGATCTGCTGAGCGTCTCGTCCTTTCTGTTCATGATGGTGCTCTCGATCTTCCTCATGGTGCCGGTGGCCTCTGCCATCACCTCGATGTTTCTCGACGAGGTGGCGCAAGCGGTCGAGGACCGGCATTACCCCGCCCTGCCGCCTGCGCCGAAAGTGCCGTTTCTCGACTCGCTTTGGGACACGTTGGGCTTCCTGGGCATCATCATCCTTGCGAACCTGTTGGCGCTGATCATTTACGCTTTCTTTCCCCCCTTCGCGCCCTTCATCTTCTGGGGCATGAACGGGTTCCTGCTGGGACGAGAGTATTTCACCCTTGCAGCGATGCGGCGCCTGGGGCGTCCGGGTGCGCGGGAATTACGGCGCCGGCACACGGGCAAGATCTGGCTGGCCGGGACGATGATGGCCATTCCGTTGTCCATCCCGCTGGTAAACCTGCTGATCCCGATCCTTGGGGCGGCGACGTTCACCCACATCTATCACGCGGTCAGCCGCCGCTGAAATTCTTATTGCGCGTACAGATTTCATGCTAGCCTCGCCTCGATCGCCGGACGTCCCCGCGCGGGCAAGGGAGGAGAGACATGCGGAACGTGATTGCGTCCCTGGCGATATGTGCCGCCGGAATGGCCGCGGCCGAGATTTCCGTCGAACGGGGTGAATACCTGGTCCGAGGACCGGCGGGATGCGGTAACTGCCACACGCCCAAAGGCCCCACCGGGCCGGACAAGGCCAACGAGATGGGCGGCTTCCTGGTCGAAAAGAACGAATTCTTCGAAGCCTGGGCCCCCAATATCACGCCCGGTAGCCGCATCGCCGATTGGAGCGACGCGGAGCTGGCAAGGGCCATCCGCGAGGGCATTCGTCCCGATGGCAGCTTGATTGGCCCGCCCATGCCGATCGGTCTCTATCGCGGGCTGTCCGATGACGACCTGACTTCCATGGTGGCCTTTCTACGAACCCTGCCGCCCAGCGCCAACGAGACACCGGCCTCGACCTACAACATTCCGCTTCCCCCGAACTATGGCCCCCCGGTAGAAAGCGTCAGCGCGCCGGAGAAGGGGCCGACCGCCGAATACGGTGCCTATCTTGCGGGCCCTGTTGCGCATTGTACCGAGTGTCACACCACCTTCGGACCGCAGGGGCCGATGCTGGACACACATCTTGGTGCTGGCGGCTACGCCTTTCACGGCCCTTGGGGCATTACGATCGCGCCCAACATAACAAGCCATGAAGACGGTCTGGCCGGATATTCCGACGACGAATTGAAAACGATGATCACGCTGGGCATCAGGCCGGACGGATCGCAGATGAACCCGCCTATGGGCTATCACCACTACGCCCTCATGACGCCCGACGACCTTGAAGCGGTCGTGCGGTATCTGCGGACAATCCCGCCGCTGCCCGACCCCTAGGGTCACTCATACACAAAGGATTCAGAGAGGATCCGGTGTTTCGGCACACCGATTGCCCGCAAGGCTGAACGAACCGCGGACAGCATCCCCGGCGGCCCGCACAGGATATAGACTCGATCCTGACTGCCCGCATCGGGAAAGACCCGGGAGAGCAGGGCGCGGTCGATCATTCCAGTCTCTCCCGTCCACCCCGCGGGTGGTTCGGACAGAACATGGATCAGCCGCAGATCAGCCGCTTGCGCCATCGCGTCCAGAGGGCCGCCATCCACGATCTGCTCAGCCGCCCGGTTCCCGTAAAGCAGCGTGACCGGGCGTGTATCCCTTGTCGCGCGCATTTCGTAAAGAAGACCCAGCATCGGCGCAATCCCCACCCCGCCGGCGATCAGCGCAATCTCGGGTGCGGATTGGCCTGTTAGCGTCAGATGCCCGAAAGGACCATCCAAATAGGCGCGCGCACCCGGTTCAACACGACCAAGGCTACGCGTGAAATCACCAAGCTCCTTTATCACGAAGCGAACCTCTGGCCCCTCGGATGGCGCCGAGGCGATGGAAAACGGGTTGTCTGCGACCGAGAACGGATGTCGGCCCAGTTGCAGCCACGCGAATTGCCCGGCATCATAGCGCAACCCGTCATGCCCCTCGGGCCCGAGCACGAGTTCCCATGTACGGTCGGCCACCCGATCCACCCGCGCAACGCGCCAGGGCCGCCGCGCACGGATCAGCGGGGCAAGAAGGTAGACCCTTAGCAGCGACAGAACCGCGACGGCGCCCAACAGGAGCCAGAAGCCGGTGAGCCAGGGATGCGCACTGTAGCGGCCGGCAACGAGAATGTGCCAGATCATGACCCCCGCCAGTGCCAGCGCGGTCAGCCCGTGGCCCAGCCGCCAGCGTTGATAGCGCCTTTCGGGATCTCCGCGCGAGATCGCCAATCCGACCAGAACGACCAGCAGGCACCAGGCCGCCAAGCCGGGCAGGATGGTTTCCGGTGTCCAGCTGAGCGTGAATTGCCGCGTGCTGTCCCAAGCCAGCGGGGGGTTGCGATCCGCCCGGTAGAGGAAGGGGTGGAGCAGCGCGAGGACCAGCGCCACGCGGGCCAGCCGTTGATGCCAGCGCATCGTGACATCCATTCCGATGCGGGCCGAAATCAGCCTGAAACGCCCCGAAAGCGGGAATTCCATCAGGATGATCGCGGCGGCCACCAGCCCGGTTCCTGCCGCCACCTCGTCCCAAAGGCTCCGCGGCGGGACACCCTGCATCACCGCGAGGACCAGGGGCGCTGCGATGATCGCGAGGTAGAATGGATAAACCAGCCAGCCGGGCATCGCCCCTCCCCTCAACGGCGCGAGTGACCGCCGACGGCGCAACCCGGGCCGAGCGTCAGTCCGTCGCGCCTACAGGCGGCAGGTTCTTCGTCCAATCGAAATCGGTCCAGGTGATCCAGCCGCTCAGAATGATTCCCGCAATCACGATCCATAGCCCGATGGTGATCCAGGTCGTGATCCACGCCTTGCGCTTGAGGTTATGCACCTCGGGCGCACCGGCGTGTGTACCGGGCACGATCTCTCCCAGGTCGCCCTGGGTCTTCAGCCGGACCGGGATGACCATCAGGAAGGTCAGAAACCAGATGACGGCGAAAAGAACGATGGCCGAGGTGATGGACATATGCGGATCTCCGGATGAACTGGGCGCGATATAGCCTCAGACCTGCTCCAGTTCCACCAGGCAGCCATTGAAATCCTTGGGGTGCAGGAACAGGACCGGTTTTCCATGCGCGCCGATCTTGGGCTCTCCCGAGCCCAGGACACGAGCACCGGCTTCCTTGAGGTGGTCGCGCGCTGCCAGGATATCCTCGACCTCGTAGCAGACATGGTGGATGCCGCCCGATGGATTCTTTTCCAGAAAGCCCTTGATCGGACTGTCCTCACCCAGAGGGTAGAGCAATTCGATCTTGGTGTTGGGAAGTTCGATGAACACCACCGTGACGCCGTGATCGGGTTCGTCCTGCGGGGCGCCCACCTTGGCACCGAGCGCATTGCGATATTGCGCGGACGCCGCTTCGAGGTCAGGGACGGCAATGGCGACATGGTTCAGGCGGCCGATCATCCGGGATCTCCTATTTTTAGCTGTTGGCTGGAGTTATGCGGCCAGCCCGGACAAAGGGCAAGTGCGCCAAACCGCGCGCGGGCAATCGTCCTTAACCCTTCGTTAGCCGGCAGCGCCTAGCGTGAACCTACCCGCAGTAGAGGAGCACCGACATGAACGATTCGGACCCGTTTGCCGCCCCCCACCACCTGCCGACGGCCGCCAGGCCGCTCTTGGGGCTGACGATCCTCGTGGTCGAGGACAGCCGCTATGCCTGCGAGGCGATGCGATTGCTCTGCCTGCGGAGCGGCGCGCGCATCCGGCGGGCCGATTGCCTGCGCTCGGCCGAGCGCCATTTGCAGATCTATCGCCCCTCGGTCCTGATCGTGGATATGGGCCTGCCGGACGGTTCCGGCGCGGAGTTGATCGAGGAACAGGCCAATATCAGTCCGCGGGTCGGCGTCATCCTTGGAATGTCCGGCGACGATTACGCGGAAAGCATCGCCTTGGCCGCGGGTGCCGACGGGTTCCTCGCGAAACCGATCCGCTCGCTCGCCGCATTCCAGGAGGCCGTCCTGTCCCGCCTGCCAGCCGACCGGCAGCCCATGGGCCCGCGTCTTCTGGTGGATGAAACGATCCGGCCCGACCCCCTCGCCTATCAGGACGACATGGCGCATATCGTCGACCTGCTGGCTGACCCCTCGGATCGCCGCGTGGTCGATTACGCGGCGCAGTTCCTGCGTGGGGTCGCGCGCGCAGCCGATGACGAGGCGTTGGCGCAGGCCGCGCATGGCCTCGCGCGAGCCTGCGCCCGCGGCGGGCCGGTCATCGCAGATACTGCGCGGGTCGCGGGCCTGGTGCAGGAGCGCCTGCAGCACCGGAGGGCCATCTGAAATGCTCGAGAATTTCGGGGTGATGATCGCGACCCTATGCATTGCGCTTTACCTTCAGGCACGGGTAAACGCGCGTGGGATCAGGAGAAGCCGCGCGGAACATCACAACCCGCTGCTTCGCACCCTGGTGATCCCGCCGCAAAACGAGGGGACGCGACGGTTCCTGATCAGTCGTTGAGGGTCGGATCGGCGCCGACCCGCACAAGGCGGGTAAGATCGGAGAGGCGTTCCAGCTGCTGCCCGTCCTCGGCGAAATTTTTGGGCGACAGCCACACGGAAAACGCTTCGCGCAGGGCGGGCCACTCCTTGTCGATCGCGGCGAACCAGGCGGTGTCGCGGTTGCGCCCCTTGACCACGGTGGCCTGGCGGAACACGCCCTCGTAGCTGAAGCCAAGCCGCTGCGCTGCGCGGCGCGACGGGCGGTTGAGCGCGTCGCATTTCCACTCGTAGCGGCGATAGCCGGCTTTGAAAGCCCATTCCATCATCAGGAACATCGCCTCGGTCGCGGCGCGGGTGCGCTGCAAGGCTGGGGCCATCGCGATGAACCCAACCTCGATCGAGCCCGCCTCGGGCTGCATCCGGAGATAGGAGGCGAACCCGCCCCAAGTACCCGTCTCGAGATCGCGGATAGCGTAATAGCAGATGTCCTCACCTACCACCGCCTCGCGCATCCAGCGATGAAACTGCGCAGCAGAGGTGAAAGGCCCCACCGGCATGTAGTCCCAGACCCAGTCATGCCCGTCGAAGGCACGATAGAGAAGAGCCGCATGCGCATCCGCGTCGAGCGGCTCGAGGCAAGCGTAGCGGCCCGTCATCACGCTGCCGTCAGGTCGTGACGGCGGATGCCATCCGGTCACCACCAGTCCGCGAGGACGTGGGTCCTGCATCTCGTCTCTCCTTTTCGGTCCGGCTGGCAGAATAGGCACGCCGCATGCGGTCTGGAAAGAGGCAATCGGGCAAGCCGAACGGAACCTGCGGGGCCGGGGCGACGTTTGAATGACATCAGATCAGGCCGCACGAGGACCTCATGCCATCCATCTACGAAACCCTGAAGAAAGACCACGACAATCACCGCACCCTGCTGAACAGGATCGCCGATACGTCCGGTGACAGCCAGGAGCGCAGAAACGCATGGCGCGAGTTCTACCGCGACGTGAAATCACACGCGGCCGCCGAGGAAGAGACCTTCTATTCCAAGCTGATGACCAAGACCTGGGGGCAGGATCAAGCCCGCCATTCGGTCCATGAACATCAGCAGATGGACGACATCATGGAAGAGCTGAACGGGATGGACATGTCCTCTTCCGGGTGGCTCCGGCGTTTCGAGACGCTCAAGCATGATTACGAACACCACATGGACGAGGAGGAGAACGAGGTCTTCGACCGCGCGCGCGAGGTCATACCCGAAGACGAGATCGAGGATCATGACCGCCGGTTCCGCGACCGAAAGGACAAGGAACGTGACCTGGTCGAAGAAAAACGCCAAGACAGCCTGGAGGATTGAAGCCATGCACCCCAATCACGCCCGCGCCCTGCTGATCCGTCACCGCCCGGGTCGCGCGATCGTCCACGCAGCCGTTCCGCCTGCCCCATCGCTGGGCCAAGCGCTGCTACTGTTTCTCAAGCGGCTGTTCTGAACCTCAGTCCTGCGGGATCACCCGCAGGCCAAGCTCCATCAACTGGTCCGAAGACGGGTCGGAGGGTGCCTGCATCATCAGGTCCTCGGCGCGCTGGTTCATCGGGAACATGATGACCTCGCGGATGTTCGAGGTCTCGGCCAGCAGCATCACGATCCGGTCGATGCCGGCCGCACAGCCGCCATGCGGGGGCGCGCCATAGTGGAAGGCGTTGTAGAGCGCGCCGAACCGGCTCTTGACCTCCTGCTCGCCATAGCCCGCCAGTTCAAAGGCCTTGAGCATGATCTCGGGCTTGTGGTTCCGGATGGCGCCCGAGACGAGTTCATAGCCGTTGCACGCCAGATCGTACTGGTAGCCTCTGACCGCGAGCGGATCGCCCTGAAGCGCCTCCATCCCGCCTTGCGGCATCGAGAAGGGGTTATGCTCGAAATCGATTTCGCCGGTTTCCTCGTCCTTTTCGTAGATCGGGAAATCCACGATCCAGGCAAAGGCGAAGCGGTCGGTTTCGGTCAGGTTCAACTCCGCGCCGATCACGTCACGCGCCTTGCCCGCCACGCGCTCGAAGCTCTTGGGCTTGCCGCCGAGGAAGAAGGCCGCATCGCCCTGCCCGAGGCCCAGTTGCTGCCGGATAGCCTCGGTCCGCTCGGGGCCGATATTCTTGGCCAGCGGGCCCGCTGCTTCCATCCCGTCCGATCCCTCGCGCCAGAAGATGTAGCCCATTCCGGGCAGCCCTTCTTTCTGGGCAAAGGCGTTCATGCGGTCGCAGAACTTGCGTGACCCGCCACCGGGGGCCGGGATGGCGCGGATCTGGGTGCCTTCCTGTTCCAGCAACTTGGCGAAGATCGCGAAGCCCGAGCCGCGGAAATGCTCGGAGCAATCCTGCATCTTGATCGGGTTGCGCAGGTCGGGCTTGTCGGTGCCGTACCACAGCGCGGCATCGGCATAAGAGATTTGCGGCCAGACCTGATCGACTTTTTTCCCGCCGCCGAACTCCTCGAAGATGCCGGCAAGCACCGGCTGGATCGTGTCGAAGACATCCTGCTGCTCGACAAAGGACATCTCCATGTCGAGCTGGTAGAAATCGGTGGGCGAGCGGTCGGCGCGCGGATCCTCGTCGCGGAAACAGGGCGCGATCTGGAAATACTTGTCGAAACCCGACACCATGATCAGCTGCTTGAACTGCTGGGGCGCCTGAGGCAGGGCATAGAATTTGCCCGGATGCAGGCGCGAAGGCACCAGGAAGTCGCGCGCGCCCTCGGGGCTGGACGCGGTGATGATCGGCGTCTGGTATTCGCGGAAGCCCTTGTCCCACATGCGGCGACGGATCGAGGCCACCACGTCCGAACGCAGGGCCATGTTGCGTTGCATCGCTTCGCGGCGCAGGTCGAGGTAGCGATAGCGCAGACGCGTTTCCTCGGGGTATTCCTGATCGCCGAAGACCATCAGCGGCAGTTCGTTGGCGCGCCCGAGGATCTCGAGTTCGCGCACATAGACCTCGATTTCGCCCGTCGGGATCTTGGGGTTTACCAGTTCGGGGTCGCGCGCCTTGACCGTTCCGTCAATGCGGATGCACCATTCGGCACGGACCTTCTCAAGCTCGGCAAAGGCCGCGCTGTCCCCATCGCAAAGCACCTGTGTGATGCCGTAGTGATCGCGCAGATCGACGAACAGCACGCCACCATGGTCGCGGATGCGGTGCACCCAGCCCGAAAGGCGAACGGTGTCACCGACATTGGCGGCGGTCAGGTCTGCGCAGGTATGGCTGCGATAGGCGTGCATCGGTCATGTCCCCTGTTTGGGCGGAAAAGCGTCGCGCCGATACACCGCGATGAGGGCGGGAAGTCAAGGGACGAGGCATTTCAACCGGGTCAAAACGGCCTTTCGACGTTGACCGCCAGGAAAAAGGCTCCGAGCCCGACGATGAAAATGATGTTGCCGGCCAGCGTGTGCAGCAGCACCGCCAGTGCGAAGGAGCCGCGGGCCCGGTAGGCCCGTGCAAAGACCAGCCCGCCCACGAACGTCATGGCCGCGACCACCCAGCTCCAATACATCAGGTGGGCAAAGGAGAACACGGCCGCGTTCAGGATGTCGGCCCGCCAACCACCGGGCAGGATGCGGTGGTAACGGCGATAGAAGAGCGGCCGGAACAGCAATTCCTGGGGCAGCACCGACAGGACCGGATAAGACAACAGGAGGTAGACTAGAAGATCGGGGCGCTCCCTGACCATGTAGAAGGCGAACTCGGGCCGAGTGACATATATCACCGCCACGCACACGGCGAGCACGACAAGAGAAGCCAGCAGAAGCTCAAGACCGCGCCAGTTCCCCCATCCTCTCCGCAGTTCCGCCCAGGAGAATCCGGGCGTTATGTGAAGAAGCCCCAGACCCAGGGTGGTGAAGACGAAAAGCGCCGGGTAGAAACCATCGGCAGGCAACAGAAGCGCCACACCCAAGGGAACAGCCATGAAAAGAAGGACGAACTCAGCGTAAAGCTGGGTGCGATAGCTCTCGGGCTGATAGAGAACAATCGGGCTGTTCGTCGTCTTTCGCATAGATGCTCCGTCTTTCGCGATCTGAACGGCAATCGCCGCGAGTCGAAAACGTGGATGCACCGCAGAGGGTTCCCCGACGCGCGTCGGTCGGGGCCCGGAACACCCCCTTGCACCTTTCCTCTCACTGCCTATAACGCAGGACAATTTGGGCACCCTCAGGGTGTCTGACTCGCGACGTAGAACCAGGGGACGCGCCATGCCGAAGAGAACCGACATCAAGTCGATCATGATCATCGGGGCGGGGCCCATCGTCATCGGTCAGGCCTGCGAATTCGACTATTCCGGGGCGCAGGCGTGCAAGGCGCTTCGCGAGGAAGGTTACCGGGTCATCCTGGTGAACTCGAACCCGGCGACCATCATGACCGATCCGGGCCTTGCCGATGCCACATATATCGAGCCGATCACCCCCGAGGTCGTTGCCAAAATCATCGAAAAAGAGCGCCCCGACGCGCTGCTGCCCACCATGGGCGGGCAGACCGGACTCAACACCTCTCTGGCGCTGGAAGAGATGGGCGTGCTGGCGAAATTCGGTGTCGAAATGATCGGTGCCAAGCGCGAGGCCATCGAGATGGCCGAGGACCGCAAGCTGTTCCGCGAGGCGATGGACCGGATCGGGCTGGAAAACCCCAAGGCGACCATCGTCACCGCGCCCAAGACTGCGGCGGGCAAGTTCGATCTGGACGCAGGCGTCGCCAAGGCGCTGGAAACGCTGGATTATGTGGGCCTGCCCGCGATCATCCGCCCCGCCTATACGCTGGGCGGCACCGGCGGCGGCGTGGCGTATAACCGCGAGGATTACATCCATTATTGCCGCTCCGGCATGGATGCCTCCCCGGTGGGTCAGATCCTCGTGGACGAGTCGCTGCTGGGCTGGAAGGAATTCGAGATGGAGGTCGTCCGCGACAAGGCGGACAACGCGATCATCGTCTGCGCCATCGAGAACGTGGACCCGATGGGTGTGCATACCGGCGACAGCATCACCGTGGCGCCCGCGCTGACGCTGACCGACAAGGAATACCAGATCATGCGCAACGGCTCCATCGCCGTGCTGCGCGAGATCGGGGTGGAAACCGGCGGCTCGAACGTCCAATGGGCGGTGAACCCGGACAACGGCCGCATGGTCGTGATCGAGATGAACCCGCGCGTGTCGCGCTCCTCGGCGCTGGCGTCCAAGGCCACGGGCTTCCCCATCGCCAAGATCGCTGCCAAGCTGGCGGTGGGCTACACGCTGGACGAGTTGGACAATGACATCACCAAGGTCACGCCCGCCAGTTTCGAGCCGACCATCGACTATGTCGTCACCAAGATCCCGAAATTCGCCTTCGAGAAATTTCCCGGCTCTGAACCGTACCTGACCACCGCGATGAAATCGGTGGGCGAGGCCATGTCCATCGGCCGCACGATCCACGAGTCGATGCAGAAAGCGCTGGCCTCGATGGAATCCGGCCTGACCGGCTTTGACGAGGTCGCGATCCCGGGTCTGAATGTCGGCCTCTGGGACGACGCCGACGACAAGGCCGCCGTGATCAAGGCGATCAGCCAGCAAACCCCCGACCGTCTGCGCACCATCGCCCAGGCCATGCGGCACGGTCTGTCGAATGACGAGATCCAGGCCGTGACCAAATACGATCCCTGGTTCCTCGCCCGCATCCGCGAGATCGTGGAAGCCGAACGCCGCCTGCGCAAGGAGGGCCTGCCGGTTACCGAAGAGGGCCTGCGCGCCGTCAAGATGCTGGGTTTCACCGATGCCCGTCTCGGCGCGCTCACGGGGCGGGACGAGGACAATGTGCGCCGCGCACGCCAAAACCTCGGCGTCACGGCGGTTTTCAAGCGGATCGACACCTGCGCGGCCGAGTTCGAGGCGCAGACGCCCTACATGTATTCGACCTATGAAAGCCCCGTCATGGGCGATGTCGAATGCGAGGCGCGCCCGTCAGACCGCAAGAAGGTGGTCATCCTGGGCGGCGGTCCAAACCGGATCGGGCAAGGGATCGAGTTCGACTATTGCTGCTGTCATGCCTGTTTCGCGCTGACCGATGCCGGCTACGAGACGATCATGATCAACTGCAACCCCGAGACCGTATCGACCGATTACGACACCTCGGACCGTCTCTATTTCGAGCCGCTGACGTTTGAGCACGTGATGGAAATCCTGCGGGTCGAACAGTCGCGCGGCACGCTGCACGGCGTCATTGTCCAGTTCGGCGGCCAGACACCGCTGAAACTCGCCAAGGGGCTCGAGGCCGAGGGAATCCCGATCTTGGGCACCTCTCCGGACGCAATCGACCTTGCCGAGGACCGCGAGAGGTTCCAGGACCTGGTAAACCGTCTGGGCCTGAAGCAGCCGCACAACGGCATCGCCAGCACGGATGAACAGGCTTTGGCCATCGCCGAAGAGATCGGCTTCCCGCTGGTCATCCGCCCCTCCTATGTTCTGGGCGGCCGCGCGATGGAGATCGTGCGCGACATGGATCACCTCAGGCGCTACATCAACGAGGCCGTCGTCGTTTCGGGCAAGAGCCCGGTTCTTCTCGACAGCTATCTTTCCGGCGCGGTCGAGTTGGACGTCGATGCGCTGTGCGACGGCGAGGCCGTGCATGTCGCAGGTATCATGCAGCATATCGAAGAGGCGGGCGTTCACTCGGGCGACAGCGCCTGTTCGCTGCCGCCCTATTCGCTTGGCAAGGATATCATCGAAGAGATCAAGGAACAGACCCGCGCGCTGGCCAAGGCGCTCAACGTGGTTGGTCTGATGAACGTTCAATTCGCGATCAAGGATGACGAGATCTTCCTGATCGAGGTCAATCCGCGCGCCTCGCGCACCGTGCCCTTCGTTGCCAAGGCAACCGACAGCGCCATCGCCTCCATCGCAGCGCGGGTCATGGCGGGCGAAAAGCTCTCGGCCTTCCCGATGCGTCCCCCCTACAAGAATGTGGACGATACCAAGATCGCGGACCAGATGACGCTCGCGGACCCGGACATGCCGTGGTTCTCGGTCAAGGAGGCTGTTCTGCCCTTCGCGCGTTTCCCGGGCGTGGACACGATCCTGGGGCCGGAGATGCGGTCGACGGGCGAGGTTATGGGTTGGGACCGCTCCTTTGCGCGCGCCTTCCTCAAGGCACAGATGGGCGCGGGCATGGTGCTGCCCTCTTCGGGACGGGCCTTCATCTCGATCCGCGACGGAGACAAGACGTCGGCGATGCTGGACGCCGCCAAGGCGCTGGTCGCCCAGGGGTTCGACCTTGTGGCGACGCGCGGCACACAGGCCTGGCTCGACAGCCAGGGCGTTCCTTGCGTCGTGGTCAACAAGGTCTACGAGGGCCGGCCCAACGTGGTCGACATGCTCAAGGACGGCGATATCCACCTTGTCATCAACACCACCGAAGGCCCGCAGGCGGTCGAGGACAGCAAGGCGATCCGCTCCACGGCGCTTTATGACAAGATCCCCTATTTCACGACCGCCGCCGGGGCCCATGCCGCCGCCCGCGCGATCGACGCGCAGGCCGAGGGGGATATCGAGGTACGCTCCCTGCAAGGCTGACGGGGCGCGGGGGCATGCCCCCGCTCCTCACTTCGGCTGGGGTAGGGACCGGTATGACACCTTGTAACCGCGCGTGAGCGCGATACGCCGCAATTCGCCAGTAAACAGGGGCTTTCGCCAAACCGCGCGGAAATGCGGGGGATCCGCCCCTTGCACACCAGACCCCCGCCCTTCAATTTGGGTCAATCCGGCAGACCAAGAAAGAGCCCGACATGTATACGCCAGCCATCACCGGAAGCGGTGTGTTCACCCCGGAAAACACCATCACCAACGCCGAACTGGTCGTTGCTTTCAACGCCTATGCGGATCGCCAGAACGCAAGGAACGCCGAGGCGATCGAACGGGGTGAGATGGCGCGGATGGAGTATTCCTCGGAAGAGTTCATCGTAAAGGCCAGCGGCATCGAGCAGCGTTACGTTATGGACAAGACAGGAATATTGAACCCCGAGATCATGCACCCGCTGCTGCGCCAGCGCAGCGACGAGGAACCCGGCATCATGACCGAGATGGCGGTCGATGCCTGCCGCAAGGCGCTGGCCCAGGCGGGACGCGATGCCGACGATGTCGATCTGGTCATCTGCGCAGCCTCCAACCACGAACGCGCCTACCCGGCCGTCGCCATCGAAATCCAGGAGGCGTTGGGCATCAAGGGCTTCGGGTTCGACATGAACGTTGCGTGCTCCTCGGCGACCTTCGGTATCCAGGCCGCCGCCGACATGGTGCGCTCGGGCTCGGTCCGGGCGGCGCTGGTGGTCAACCCCGAGATCTGCTCGGGTCACCTCGAATGGCGCGATCGGGATTGCCATTTCATCTTCGGAGACGTGGCGACGGCTACGCTGATCGAGCGGATCGAAGACGCGAAAGGCCCGCATTTCGAAATACTGTCGACGCGCTGTGCCACGCAGTTCTCGAACAATATCCGCAACAACAACGGTTTTCTTCGCCGGACGCGCCCCGACGGGCTGGCGGACCGGCGCGACATGCAGTTCATGCAGAACGGCCGCAAGGTCTTCAAGGAAGTCGTGCCGATGGTCAGTCAGCACATCGCCGATCACATGTCCGATACCGACATCGAGAGCGGTGACCTGAAACGGCTTTGGCTGCACCAGGCGAACAAGTCCATGAACGATTTCATCGGCCGCAAGGTTCTAGGCCGGGAGCCCGAACCCGGTGAGCAGCCCAACATCCTTCAGGATTATGCGAACACCTCCTCCGCGGGGTCGATCATTGCCTTCGCACAGAACTCCGAGGATCTCGAACAGGGCGATCTGGGAATCATATGCTCCTTTGGCGCGGGCTATTCGGTGGGATCGGTCATTCTCCGTCGCCACAACTGATCCGGACGGTCAGGAACTTTCTTCTTCCAGGTGCAACTTCATGTCGAGAAGCACCTGCTGCAACTGAACCGTCTCCTTAAGCAGGCGCTTGGCTTCGTTCACGGTTATGATTCCGTCCTCGATAGCCGCCTGGTATTCCGTCATGAGCATGGCAAAGCGCTGGCTGAGCGCGATCACATCCGCATTCACCCCGCCCGAGCGTTGCGGCGTGCTGCTGTTTCGTCCGTCATAGGACAGCGTGATGTTCTTGAGTTCGGCCAGGGCCGAGGTCACATGAGGATAAGTCGCAGCCTGTTCCAACCGGGCCACCGCGTCCACGGGGATGAAACGGTCGTTGTGTTCGTCGCTGTCGGAATAATAGCGCCCCAGCGTCGCCTTGGATTTTCCTGTAAGTGCACAGGCGGCCTCGATCCCGACATCCTTGACCAAAGCTTCGGTGTGTTTCTTCAGATACCCCCCGATATCGGCCATCGCTACCTCTCCTGCACCATCTCACGTTTCGCTCGGCCCACGGGACCATATGGGGAAACCATCCGAAAATTTCCCGTTCAAACCTGTTAGTGTAATTGCGAAACTCAGTCTATCCCTCGGCTATACAAGGGATGCGAACCGTGAGTGTGTGGCAATATTTTCTGCCTCGGTTTCAAGTCGACGCGACGGCAGGATTGTTCGCCGTAATGTCATGTACCCAATTACGGGTACACTTGCCGTTGTTGCGAGTGCAGGTGCCTTCCCCAAGGGCTTGTGCCCGGTCCTGCCTCGCAATGACGGCGCATTTGTTTCGTGGTCTTCTCGGTCTTGCCCGAGCCGCGACTGCGGTCTAGACCGCGATCATGGCGAAGCTTTACTTCAATTACTCCACAATGAATGCCGGCAAGTCGACGGTTCTGTTGCAGGCCTCGCACAACTACCGCGAGCGGGGGATGGAGACCTATCTTCTCACCGCCGCCATCGACGGACGTGCAGGCCCTGGACGTATCGCCTCGCGCATCGGGATCGGGGCGGAGGCCGACAGTTTCGATACCGATCACGACGTCTTTGCCATGATTGTCGAGCGGTTGGACCAAGGACCCGTAGCCTGCGTTTTCGTCGACGAGGCGCAATTCCTGACAGAAGCGCAGGTCTGGCAACTGGCACGTGCGGTGGATGATCTGGACATCCCGGTGCTCTGCTACGGTCTTCGTGTGGATTTCCGCGGGCAACTCTTTCCCGGCTCCGCCGCCCTTCTGGCGCTGGCCGACGAAATGCGCGAGGTGCGCACGATTTGCCGGTGCGGTCGGAAGGCAACGATGGTGATCCGTCTCGACGGTGAGGGCCGAGCGATGCGCGAAGGTGCCCAAGTCCAGATCGGCGGCAACGAAACCTACCTGTCACTTTGCAGACGGCACTGGCGCGAGGCGATGGGCGAGCAGCCGAACGCAGGTTAAGGCCCCCAACTTCCCCGCGTCCTGTCCCGGCGGAGGTGAAACTGGCCGGAACAACTCTGCGCTTGCCACGTTTTCACTGACAGTATGTGACCGAAACCGTAGGGAGATTCCGCCATGTCAGCCGATGCCAATTCGACGGATCCGGTCGCCGGACGTCCACGTTTTTATGTAATTCTGATGACAGCCGCCTCGCTCGCCGGGGCGCTGGTCATCATTGCCTTCACCTTGGGAATGTACTCTTGGGAAGCCATCGCGATCAGCGTTGTCGCCGGCGTAGTTATCGGCGTCCCTTTGGGCATCCTGATAACCAGACGAATGAAGCGGGATGATCCGGCTTGGGATGAAACCCGCAATCGTCCGAAGCCACCCGCGACGTCAGACCGCGTTGGGTAAATTCCGCCCCGCCGCGTGTGCCGCGACATTGTCGAGTGCCATGTGACCCATCGCGCTGCGCACCTCCTCGGCCGCAGTCCCGAGGTGAGGGAGCAGGGTCACGTTATCCAGACGTCGCAGCCTTTCAGGCACTCGGGGTTCGAACTCGTAGACGTCCAACCCCGCCCCGCCGATGGCGCCAGCCTCAAGCGCGGCGATAAGGGCTTCTTCGTCCACTACCTCCCCGCGCGCGACATTGATCAAGTGCGCGGTCGGCTTCATTGCTGCAAGGACCTTTGAATCGATGAGATGCCGTGTCTCGTCTCCACCCGGCACGGCCACCACGAGGAAATCGACCCCTTCCGCCAGTGACGCGGCGCTCTCCGAGCGGCGAACTGGGAAACCGGGGTCCTTGTCGCTTCGCGCAAGATAACTCACATCCATGCCAAACCCGAAATGGCAACGTCGCGATATGGCCTCGCCGATCCGGCCCAGGCCGACGATGCCTACATGTTTGCCGGTAACGTGAAGGCCCAGCATCTGGGTCGGGTGCCAACCCTCCCACTTTCCGGAACGCACCAGGCGCTCGCCTTCGGCGGCGCGGCGGGCACTCATCAGCAGCAAGGTCATCGCGATATCGGCAGTGGCATCCGTGACCGCGCCGGGCGTGTTGGTGACCGCCACACCCGCGTCACGGGCGGCGTCGACGTCGATATGGTTATATCCTACCCCGAAATTCGCCAGCAACTTGCAGCGGGTCTCTCCGGCAGAGGCAAAGACCTCCTGTGAGAAGGCGTCGCCCAGGCTCGGCATGATCACGTCGAACTCCCGCAGGCCCGTGACCATCTCTTCCTTGGTCATCGGCGCGTTGCTGTCGCGGATCTCGGTGTCGAACTCGGCACGGGCCCGGTCCCGAACCGCGTCCGTCATCGGGCGGGAAATCAGCAGCCGGGTCAATGCATCCGCCCCCCTGAGGGCACCTTGCCGTCCGGGCCGATGAGCACGATGGCCCCGTTTTCATCAGGCAGGCCAAGCACCAGGACCTCGGACATGAACTTGCCGATCTGGCGCGGCGGGAAGTTGACCACCGCCATGACCTGTTTGCCCACCAGGTCCTCGGGGGTGTAGTGGACCGTCACCTGAGCCGAGCTTTTGCGCTCACCCAGTTCGGGCCCGAAATCGATCCACATCTTGATGGCGGGATTGCGTGCCTCGGGAAAGGGTTCGGCGCGGGTCACCTCGCCCACGCGGATATCGACCTTGAGGAAATCGTCAAAGGAGATCTCAGCCACGCGACAACTCCCTGGATCTTTCGGTCGCGGCCGTCACGGCGCGTTTCAGCAAGGGCGGAAACCCGGAGGTTTCGTCCATCAGAACCTCCAGCGCGGCCTGCGTGGTGCCATTGGGCGAGGTCACGTTGACCCGCAATTGTCCCGGATCCTCCTCGGCCGCCTCGGCCAGCGCCCCGGCCCCGGCGACAGTAGCCTTGGCCAGTTGCATGGCGAGATCCTCGGGCAGGCCCTGTGCAACGCCAGCCGCGGCGAGCGTTTCGATCAGGTGAAAGACATAGGCCGGGCCCGAACCACTGACGCCGGTCACCGCGTCCATCTGGTCCTCGGATTGAAGCCGCACGGTCTGACCGACCGCCGAGAGCAACTCTTCAGCCATCGCGAGATCGGCTTCGCGCGCCTCTTCGTTGCCGATCAAGGCGGTGATACCCCGGCCGACTGCTGCAGGGGTGTTGGGCATTGCCCGCACGATGGGGGTGTTGACCCCGAGGATGCTCTCAAACGTGGAAATCGAGGTCCCGGCGGCGACCGATACGAACAGGGTTCCACCCCCGCCAAGTTCTGCGATCCCGGGAAGCGCGTCGGCCATCATCTGCGGTTTTACCGCCACGAGGACAATGGCAGGTTCTTCCGGCAACGGGGCATTCACGTGAACGCCTTGCCGCTGGACCCAGTCGGACGGGTTCGGATCGACGATCCACACCGAGGAAGACGGCAGCCCACCGTTCAACCATCCGGCAAGCATGGCCGACCCCATCTTGCCGCAGCCCAGCAGGACCAGCCCCTGTTGCGCGACGCGCTCCGTGTTCATCGGTGCCCCTCCCCTTCGTTCAGGTTTGGGGCACAGGTTTACGCGCGGCCGTAAGCCTCTGCAATGGCGACCTGCATCGACTCCGCGACGCTGCGTCCGCCCCACACCATGAGTTGGATTGCGGGGTAATACCGCTCCGCGCTCATCACGGCGGCGTTGATCATGGTATCGATCTGCTCGGGGCTGGCGACCTGCCCGCCCGACAGCACGAGGCCATAGCGGTAGACCATGAGCTTTTGGGCGGCCCAATAGGTGAAAGCACCCGCCCAGCATTGGTCGTTCATCGCGTTCACCAACTCGTAGAGGCCCGGCAGGCTCTCCTCGGGCGGTTCCATCTCGAAGGTGCAGACCATGCGCAGGGTTTCGTCGTAACCGGACCAGGCCAGAGTGATAGAGTAGGTGCGCCACTGGCCCTCGACTGCCATGGCGATCTGATCGTCACCTATGCGGTCGAAATCCCAGTCGTGATGCTCGGCGATGTGCTCCACGATGTCGATCGGGTGAATGTCTTCTTCGAGATACTGCTCGGAAAGGGCCATGATGCCACCTCTCTGATCTCTAGCAGCGTGGGACCGGCAGCGCCCCAGCGCTAGTTGCCTGCTCTACAGACCGGGGCGATCCCCCATGCCCGTACAAGATATGGTGCTTGTCGCCCACTCTTCTGGCAACCCCCATTTTTGGGGATAACGGCAATAAGTTGTGGACGGTTAACAACGTCGCTCAAAATATCGACGTTCAGCGCAGCTTTGGCTTGCCGTGGAGTCCGGAGCCTGCAAAATGTTTCGCACCGCGCAAGGGCCAACCCCGGCGCGGTGCATTCTGATCCCAGTAGCTGAAATGGGCGGCGGCCGATCCGATCAGTCGGAGGCTCCATCCTCCGGCTTGATGTCGTGCTTGGCTTCGAGCACCTTGATGCGCGCCTCGAGCGCGGCATTCTCCTCGCGCGCCTTCTGCGCCATGGCGCGCACGGCATCGAACTCCTCGCGGGTGACGAAATCACGATCCGCGAGCCAGCGGTCGATCATGGATTTCATCGCGGTCTCGGCCTCTTCCCGAGCCCCCTGCGCGACACCCATCGCGTTGGTCATCAGCTGGGAAATATCGGCGAACATCTTGTTGCGGGTCTGCATGGTATCACTCCCCTTTCGCAGTTGGGTCCTATATGGGCGGCAAAGCCCCGCGGCTCAAGGTTGACTTGTCCCGCGAAGCCCGGGCAAGGAGACGCACATGCAGGCCGTAATCAACTTCCCCGACCTCTCTCCCGAACTTTTCTCCATCTCCGTCGGCGGGATGGAATTCGCGCTGCGTTGGTATGCGCTGGCCTATATCGCGGGCATTGTGATCGCCTGGCGGATGGCCGTGGCCGCGCTGCGCCGTCCGGTGCTCTGGCCCGCGCATCATCCGCCGATGCGCCCCGAACAGGTCGAGGACCTGCTGACATGGATCGTGCTCGGCGTGATCGTCGGCGGACGGCTGGGTTTCGTGTTGTTCTATCAACCGGCCTATTACCTGTCCAACCCGGTCGAGATCCTGATGGTCTGGCAGGGTGGCATGGCCTTTCACGGCGGGCTTCTCGGGGTCGTCCTGGCCACGCTCTTCTGGGCGGCCCGGCACAAGGTTCCTCGGCTCGCGATCTCGGATCTGGTCGCCCATACCGTGCCGCCCGGGCTGCTGCTGGGACGGCTGGCCAACTTCGTCAATGCCGAATTGTGGGGGCGCCCTTCGGACCTGCCGTGGGCGGTCGTTTTCCCCGGCGCCACGGCACAGGACTGCCCGGATGTCGCGCGTCTGTGCGCGCGTCACCCTTCGCAGCTTTACGAGGCCGCGCTTGAGGGTCTGATCCTGGGGGCGATCCTGCTCTGGCTTGTCTATCGCCGCGGTGCGTTCAAAAGGCCGGGGCTGGTGCTTGGGGTTTTCCTGGCGGGCTACGGTCTTGCCCGGTTCATCGTCGAGTTCTTTCGCCAACCCGACGCGCAGTTCGTCACGCCTGGCAACCCGCTGGGTCTCGCATGGCATGTCGGCGGGTGGGGCCTGACCATGGGGCAGCTTCTGTCACTGCCAATGCTCGCGCTGGGACTCTATTTCGCCTTGCGCGCCCAGCGGAGTGCCGCATGAATCTCTTGCCGCTGCTGCTGGAACGGATTGCTCAGGATGGCCCCATGAGCGTCGCCGACTATATGGCAACCTGCCTGATGCATCCCCAATACGGCTATTACTCCACCCGAGACCCGCTCGGGGCAGATGGCGATTTCATCACCGCGCCCGAAATCAGCCAGATGTTTGGCGAATTGGTGGGACTCAGCCTTGCGCAGAGCTGGCTCGACCAAGGACGCCTCTCGCCCTTTTGCCTGGCAGAGTTGGGGCCGGGGCGCGGCACGCTGATGGCCGACATCCTTCGCGCCACGCGTAGTGTGCCCGGCTTCGCAGAGGCCGCCGAAATCCTGCTCGTCGAGGTGTCGCCAGCCTTGCGCGCGGTCCAGGCGGACGTCTTGAAAGGTTACGCGCCGCGGTGGATGGACAGTGTAGAGACCCTGCCCGACTTGCCGCTTTTCCTTGTCGCGAACGAGTTCTTCGACGTTTTGCCCATCCGCCAATTCCTACGCTCCGGCGATGGATGGCGCGAACGGTTGATCGGGAACCGGGATGGCTCATTGACTTTCGGCCTGGGCGCGCAGGCCCCGCAGCCTGCCCTGGACCATCGCATCGAGGACACGACCGAAGGGGATCTGGTCGAGATCTCTACCATGTCTCCGGCCATCATTGGTCACGTCGCCCGACGGATCGCGACCCGTGGCGGTACGGCGCTTCTTGTGGACTACGGCGATTGGCGCTCGCTCGGCGACACGTTCCAAGCCCTGCGAGGGCACGAGAAAGTCGATCCCCTGACGGATCCGGGAAATGCAGATCTTACGGCGCATGTGGACTTCGAATTGCTTGCCCAAGCGGCCCGGGCGGCTGGCGCTGCCCATAGCCGTCTGGCGCCGCAGGGCGTGTTCCTCGAACGCCTTGGCATCACTGCGCGCGCTCAAAAACTTGCGTCCGGGCTGGAGGGGGCGGCGCTCGACAAGGTGATCCGCGCACATCGCCGGTTGACGCATCCCGGCGAAATGGGACAACTGTTCAAGGTGCTGGGCCTGTTCCCGGCATCCGCAAGCCCGCCGCCAGGATTGGAGCCATGACCCTTGAGATCCTGACATCCGACCTGCTTTCGCCGATCCGCCACGGG
The DNA here is from genome assembly GCA_947500005.1 of uncultured Paracoccaceae bacterium. Classification (GTDB taxonomy): domain Bacteria; phylum Pseudomonadota; class Alphaproteobacteria; order Rhodobacterales; family Rhodobacteraceae; genus Lutimaribacter_A. The sequence goes on from CANMQJ010000001.1 coordinate 118,097, forward strand.
TTCTTTACGCGGCGCGGCGGAGCGTCTTCGGGGATCTTCGCCGGGCTCAATTGCGGGCGCGGATCCTCCGACCAGAACGAGGCGGTGGCGCTGAACCGGTCACGAGTTGCCGATGCGTTAGGCGTCCAAGGCGACTCGCTGGTGGGCGTACACCAGGTTCATTCCGCCGATGTCGTCACCGTCACCGGCCCGGGCACGGCACGTGAAAAGGCCGACGCGCTGGTCACGGCGACACCCGAAGTCGCGCTCAGCGTTCTGACCGCGGATTGTCAGCCCGTGCTCTTCGCCGATACCGAAGCCGGGGTGATCGGCGCAGCCCATGCGGGCTGGCGCGGGGCGATGGACGGCATACTAGAAGCGACGCTCGACGCGATGGAGGCGCTTGGTGCGCGGCGCGAGCATACATTCGCGGCCATCGGACCCACGATTTCCCAAGGCAGCTATGAAGTGGGTCCTGAATTCCTTGAGGAATTCATGGAAGAAGATCCCGACAACGCGCGCTTCTTCGCGAATGGAGAGGGTGACCGCATGCTGTTCGACCTGCCGGCCTACGGGCTGAACCGGCTGCGCAAGGCAGGGGTTGCCGAGGCCGAATGGATTCGGCACTGCACCTATTCCGACCCGGCCCGCTTTTATTCCTATCGGCGCAGCACCCATAGGGGCGAGGCTGACTACGGCAGGCTGATATCGGCTATCCGATTGTGACTGCCCTCGGGGCAAGAACCATCTTTTCGCCACAATCGACCAGCAACCCTTGCGTGTGACCCGAAAAGCTTCCGGAATTCCAGACCGTTGACCGCCACGCAGACCGTCCCGCGCCCTGCGAGGACGTGTGGATTTCGTGACGCTTTGTCGGCAATTTTTCTCTGATCCGCCGCAGACGTGCCGCAAACTCGCGTCACTCTGGACAGGAAGAAAGGTGCGGACAAGGAACCGCGCCGCCAAGGCAGGACAGGAGATGACAGTGAAACCCAAGGCCCGATTCATCCATTCCGTGATCTCAGCGGCGCAGGATTGCGAAACCGTTCTTCCCTGGACTCGCGGAGCGCGGCGCGCGCAGATGATCGATCGCCGTTCTGGCCGCGTCCAGGCTGTGCGCCGGAAATCGGCCTGAGCCAACATCATTCAGGGTAGCCCGTGCTCGCCGCTACCCGAGGTTCCCGCCACCGGACGCTGCCCCTGACCGGCCGGGATAACGGAGCCCGCCTCACACCATGTGGGGCGGGCTTTGAAAAAAGGGGCAGATTCGAACCCTGCGGGGCCGGACTGTCCGGCCCAGCGGAAACAGTAGGAAACGCGCACGCGGATTGACCACGGATCGATAGCCAGATCATCCAATTTCTGGAAGATTTGAACGGTTCGAAGGGAAACGCTGCGGATAAATGTTACGATTTTAGGTGTACTGTCCTGAGTTGTCGGTGGGGGCCGGCTGGGACACGACCCGGAAAGAAAGGGCCGGTAACGTCATGTCTATCCCCCATTCGCTTGCCCGTGCGGCACGCAACGCTCTTGAAACGAGTCCCATTCTTCAAGATCCCGCCGCCTTGCGGGCGCCCCAGCGTCCGCAATTGCGGCGCTATGAGGTCAGTTCTCTGCAAGAAGACGGCACTTTTGTTCAGAACAGGCATATCGCTCCGGCGTTGCCCCTGTTCGAGAACGCATTCTGCGCGTTCTCGCGCGGTTCGCTGATAGAAACCGATCAAGGCCCCATGGCGATCGAGGATCTGCTGCCCGGCGACCGCGTGGTCACAGGCGACGGATCCGCGCAACAGGTCCTTTGGAAAGGGTCCACGACCATCGTTCCCGGTCGACCTGACAAGCGTGGCCGCACGCATCACCTCTATCGCATCATGGCCGACAGTTTCGGCATGCAGCGGCCACTGTCGGGGGTGATTGCCGGGCCGTCCGCTCGGATCAAGGCGACTCCCGCGCATCTCCGGCACCTGACGGGCGGAGAGCCCATGCTCGTGCCGCTGGTCGAATTGATCGACGGTATGGGCGTGATCGAAACCGCGCCTCCAACGCCGGTGGAGCTGTTCCACATCTGCCTGCGCCGCCATGCCCTCATCAACGTCGACGGGTTGCAGTTCGAAAGCTATCATCCCGGCGTCAACGCGGTGCGGGTCATCAGCCACGCCATGCGGTCGCTCTACCTGAACCTCTTCCCTCATATCTACTCCCTGACGGATTTCGGACCGCAGATTCTGCCGCGCGGCGGGGAAGGCGAAATCGACAGGATCAGCGCCTGAGGGAAAACCCATGTCAGTCTTGTTGAGCTGGGCTGCGAGCGTGCTCGTCAGCCTCTGGCTACCAGCCCTTCCCGCGCCGAGTGAGGCGCGGGAGCCAGTCACGCCGAGCGGCTCAGACGCTCCTCGAGCACATCGAACGGAACGCCGGGCTCGTCCTTCGCCCCGCGAATGACAAGCGATGTCTTGACGCTGGCCACGTTCGGCGTGGTCAGCAAAGTTCCGGTCAGGAAAGTCTGAAAGCTGCTCAGGTCCGGCGCCACGCATTTCAGGATGAAATCCACCTCGCCGTTGAGCATGTGACATTCACGCACAAGCGACCAGCCGCGGCACCGCTCCTCGAAGGCGCGCAGTTCCACCTCGGCCTGGCTGTCGAGCCCGACCATCGCGAAGACCTGCACCTCGAAACCAAGTTCGCGCGCGTTTACATCCGCATGGTAGCCACGGATCAGCCCCGATTCCTCCAGCGTGCGCACGCGCCGCAGACAGGGGGGCGCCGAGATCCCTACCCGCCTTGCCAATTCGACATTCGTCATGCGTCCATCGGCTTGCAGTTCGGCCAGGATCTTGCGATCGATCTCGTCCAATCGTGTTGCGACCATCAAAGGCCCTCCATCTTTGCGGTTCTTATAGCAGCGCCCATTCCGCGCGCAATAATGTTTCACGCCTCGGCAAGATTCTTTTGCCCGCAATGAGACTTCCGCCTTTTTCCCGGGCGATCACGATACGACACGGATAGGTGACGCGGCTGTCCGGCTGGTGCGATGGGGGGTTCAAGATCACACGCTCCGGGTCTATATGCGGTGCTCGGACGGCAGGGAAACGCCAAACAGATCTAGCGGGGGCAGCATGGCCGAGACACGTCACACCAAGGTTCTCATCATCGGCTCGGGTCCGGCCGGGTATACCGCCGGCGTCTATGCCGCGCGGGCGATGCTCGACCCCATCCTCGTACAGGGCATCGAGCCCGGCGGCCAGCTGACCACCACGACCGAAGTCGAGAACTGGCCCGGCGACACCGAGGTCCAGGGCCCGGACCTGATGGTCCGCATGGAGGCACATGCCAAGGCGATGGGCTGCGAGGTGATCGGCGACATCATCGGCAATCTGGACCTCTCCAAACGTCCCTTCACCGCGAAGGGCGACAGTGGCACAACCTATACCGCCGACGCGGTCATCCTCGCCACCGGCGCGCGCGCCAAGTGGCTGGGCCTTCCCTCGGAGGAGAGGTTCAAGGGCTTCGGCGTCTCGGCCTGCGCCACGTGCGACGGGTTCTTCTATCGCGGGCAGGAAATCGTCGTGATCGGCGGCGGCAACACCGCGGTCGAAGAGGCGTTGTTCCTGACCAATTTCGCCTCCAAAGTCACGCTGATCCATCGCCGTGACGAGTTGCGGGCCGAGATGATCCTCCAGGACCGTCTGCGAAAGAATCCGAAGATCGAGCCGCTCTGGTTCCACGTTCTCGAGGAAGTGGTCGGCACCGACAGCCCGCTGGGCGTCGAAGCCGTGCGCGTCAAGCATGTCGAAACCGGAGAGGTGACCGAGATCCCCTGCAAGGGTGTCTTCGTCGCCATCGGCCACGCGCCCGCCAACGAACTGGTCAAGGACACGCTGGAGCTGCATCACGGCGGCTACGTCAAGACCAAGCCCGGATCGACCGAGACGTCGGTTCCCGGCGTCTTTGCCGCAGGCGACCTGACCGATCACGTCTACAGGCAGGCGGTGACCAGCGCCGGAATGGGCTGCATGGCCGCACTGGATGCCGAACGGTTCCTCGCCGAACAGGGCGACGCTTCCGAGCGCGACACGACAGAGCCATTGGGCCACGGCGCACCCGAGGGCGAGGCGGACGCGGAAACCGCCTGACCGTCGCGGCGCTTGCAACTTGCAGCCGCCTGACCGCAAACTCCCGTAACGATCTTGCGGGGGTTACGGTCGCGTGAGCATCTTGTGGCAAGGCAACTGGATCACCCGGACGCGGATCGCGACGGGCCTGTTCCTGATGTTCTACGCCTTCCTGCATTTCTTCAATATCGGCTTGGGGCTTCTTTCCCCTGCCTGGATGGAAGCGATGCAGGATTTCCGCCAGCTGTTCAGCCGGAACCTCGTCGGAACGGTTCTGCTCTATGCGGCGCTCCTGCTTCACGGCGGACTGGCCCTCGTGCGTCTCGCCCAGCGCCGCAGCCTGCGCATGAGCACGACAGAGGCATGGCAGACCGTGCTCGGCCTGCTGATTCCGCTACAACTCATCACCCATATCGTGTTCACCCGCTATTCTCACGCGGTCTACGACACTCGGGACGAGATGAGCTACGTGATCCTGCTCATGTGGAATTCCGTCTCGATCTGGCTGCAAAGCGCTTTGCTTCTGGTCGTCTGGATCCATGGATGCATCGGTCTCCACCTTTGGCTGCGCCTGACGCGGTGGTGGCGGAGAGCCGTTGCCTATGCAATCGCTCTGGCAGTGCTGGTACCCGGTTTCGCGCTGGCGGGGCTCCTGGTTGAAGGGCGCAGGATCTTCGCTGCATTCCAGATCGAGGAACGCAGGGCTGCGCTGATGGAGAGTTTCAACTGGCCTGCGCCCGAGGCCTTTGCCGCGCTTTTCGGCATCAAGGACCTTGGCCTTGCCATTTTCGTCGGTCTCGTGGCTCTGACCGCGACTGTCTATCTTGCTCGCCGACAAATGCGGCGGCGCCGGTCGGTTCGGATACGGTACGCTGACGGCCCCGAGATCGTCGCCGAGAGAGGTCTCACCCTGCTTGAGATGTCGCGCACGAACGGAATTCCGCATACGTCGCTTTGTGGCGGCAAAGGCCGCTGCACCACCTGCCGGGTCGTCGTCGAGAACGGCACGGAGCACCTTCCCGCGCCGGGGCCGACCGAAGCGCGCAGCCTCAAGGCGGTCAAGGCCCCGCCGGACACGCGTCTGGCCTGTCAGATCAGGCCCTCCGCGCCACTTACCGTCTACCGCGTCTTTCGCCCCGATGGCGGCCGCAAGCGTGCCCATGCCAGCCAGGGCCAGGAGCGAGAACTTGCCATCCTGTTTCTCGACATGCGCGGCTTCACCGCACGCACGACGGGCCAGTTGCCCTATGATGTCGTCTTTCTGCTCAATCGTTTCTTCGATGCGATCGTGCCCGCGATCACGTCCGCAGGAGGGACCGTGGACAAATATCTGGGCGACGGTCTGTTGGCCGTGTTCGACCGGCCCGCTCCTTCGCTGTCCGCGCGCGATGCACTCGCCGCCACCGCAGCTGTCGGCCGTGCGCTCGAGGCTTTCAACGCCGCGCTCGCAGAGCAGGGAGATCCCGAGATCCGCATCGGCATGGGCCTGCACATGGGTAACGTTGTCCTGGGCGAGATCGGCGCGGCGGGCCACGCCCCGCGCACGATCATCGGCGACACGGTAAACGCAGCGAGTCGCCTGGAGGGCGAAACCAAGGCGCTCGGGGTTGAGGTCATCGTCTCGCTGCGCGTGCTGGAGGCCGCAGCGGCCGAGATCGATCCGCAAGACCTCCATGCCTTCGACCTGCGCGGAGTGTCCGAGACGCTGATGGCCCTCCCGCTGGAACGGGCGGCGGATCTCGAAAAGACATCCTCGTCAGCCCTGCCCCCCGAGGAACAACGGGCTGGATCGGCCTCCAGTGTCGCGACATGATCCTGTTGTTGCCGAGATGGTGTGCAGATTGTTCCTGATTGTTCTCGACGGGTAGACCTCTGTTGGCGTTCGTGTATATGACGCAGCGACCCCGCCCCTCGGCGGTTTTTTTCAGGTTTCGAGAGAATTGAATATGACAATGTTGGCAAATCTTGCTCCGATATCCGAGCTATATGTCTCCTACGACAGCGCGCAGAAGTTGAAAGTCGAGGCCGCCGATCTGGTCAGCCACGACCTCAGCCCGCGCCAGATCTGCGATCTGGAATTGCTGATGAACGGCGGGTTCAATCCGCTCAAGGGGTTCCTGTCGGAAGCGGATTACAACGGTGTCGTGGACAACATGCGCCTGGCGGACGGAACGCTCTGGCCGATGCCGATCACGCTCGACGTCTCCGAGAAATTCGCCGAATCGATCGAACTGGGACAGGATATCGCGCTGCGCGACCAGGAAGGCGTGATTCTGGCGACCATGACCGTCACCGACCGCTGGACCCCGGACAAGTCGCGCGAGGCGGAAAAGGTCTTTGGCGCTGATGATTCCGCGCACCCTGCGGTGAACTACCTTCACAACGTGTCCGGCAAGGTCTATCTCGGCGGACCGGTGACCGGAATCCAGCCGCCGGTGCACTACGATTTCCGCGGCCGTCGCGACACCCCGAACGAGCTGCGGGCCTATTTCCGCAAGCTGGGCTGGCGCCGCGTCGTCGCCTTCCAGACGCGCAACCCCCTGCACCGCGCGCACCAGGAACTGACCTTCCGCGCCGCGAAAGAGGCGCAGGCCAACTTGCTGATCCATCCGGTGGTCGGCATGACCAAGCCCGGCGATGTCGATCATTTCACCCGCGTGCGCTGCTACGAGGCGGTTCTGGACAAGTACCCGGCGGCGACCACGTCGATGAGCCTTCTGAACCTGGCGATGCGCATGGCCGGCCCGCGCGAGGCCGTCTGGCACGGGATCATCCGCCGCAACCACGGGTGCACCCATTTCATCGTCGGCCGCGACCATGCCGGCCCGGGCAAGAACAGCCAGGGCGAGGATTTCTACGGCCCCTATGACGCGCAGGACCTGTTCCGCCAGCACCAGGACGAGATCGGCATCGAGATGGTCGATTTCAAACACATGGTCTATGTGCAGGAACGCGCCCAATACGAGGCGATGGACGAGATCGAGGATCGCGACAACGTCACCATCCTGAACATCTCGGGCACCGAATTGCGCCGCCGCCTTCGCGAGGGTCTGGAAATACCAGAGTGGTTCTCCTTCCCCGAGGTGGTGACGGAACTGCGTCATCGCTACCCGCCGCGCAGCCAGCAGGGCTTTACCGTGTTCTTCACGGGCTTCTCCGGCTCGGGCAAATCGACCATCGCAAACGCGCTGATGGTCAAACTGATGGAGATGGGGGACCGCCCCGTGACATTGCTCGACGGCGATATCGTGCGCAAGAACCTCAGCTCCGAGCTGGGCTTCTCGAAAGAGCACCGCGACCTCAACATCCGCCGCATCGGCTATGTTGCTTCCGAGATCACCAAGAACGGCGGTATCGCCATCTGTGCTCCCATCGCGCCCTACGCCGCCACCCGCCGCGCGGTGCGCGAGGAGATCGAACAGTTCGGTGCATTCTGCGAGGTGCATGTCGCGACCTCTATCGAGGAATGCGAGCGCCGTGACCGCAAGGGGCTCTACAAACTTGCGCGCGAAGGCAAGATCAAGGAGTTCACCGGAATTTCGGACCCTTACGACGTGCCCGAGAACCCGGAACTGAGCGTCGAGACCGAGAATGTCGATGTCGACAACTGTGCGCACCAGGTGATCCTGAAGCTGGAGAGCATGGGCCTGATCGGCACACGCTAAGCCCCGATCCGGGACTTGTTGACGACAAGCCATCCCTTGCCACGCCACATGCGGGGCAAGGGAGCCGGGCATGAACCTGTTTCTTCCCGGCACACCTCACGATACCGGTGGTCTCAACCCCTTGATTGCCGCGCGGGATGGCCGCGTCCCGGCCCCGGGCAATGAGGACACTGGCAAGTTATCGATTGCAGCCGACACACCGGGCCTGCATAGCACGACCTGTATCCGCTGCTTCAATGCCTCGGACGCTACCACGGGCCCGATGACCCGGGCGCTTGTCGACGGCGTGGAACGAAATCCAACTGCTGCCGGGTCTCGAAACGGTCGACCGGCTGGACCAAGGCTACAGCGAGGCGAGTAGCGCCCGGGCGGCTCTCATCTCGAAGCCGCAATAACTCTCGGCCACTGGCTGCAAGGCGCGCAGAGCAGGTAGGCGCGCAGCGTACTCGATCTCGCTCATCGCGGCAACGGCGGTGCGGATCTCGGCCTCCGACCGGCATTCGACGACTCCGTCCACGGGCATGAAATCCCGCAGATTGGGACAGCCCCAATAGATCGGAACCGTTTCGCAGAGGATCGAGTCGATCAGTTTCTCCGAGAAGTAATTCCTCTCACGCACATTCTCGATCACTATGGAATAACGATAGGGCGCCAGACCCTCGGACTTCGCCTCGAACGGGATGTAGCCCCTGCCCAGGATGTCGACGGGTTGACCGTTTTCGCGCGCCCAGTCGGCAACCGCATGGCGCAGTTTGTGGCCCTCACTGTCACGCTTCGCCGAGGCGATCAGCGAACACATCCGGCTCTTGCTCGTATCCAGATCGCGCCATTCCGGTACCCATGTGGTCCCCAGCGGGACGAAGACCGCATTGGGCAGCGTGTCGAGAAGACTTTGATGAAAAGTCAGAATCCGGCAGAAACGGCGATGGGTCAGGCGCAACAGATTGATATGTTTGCGGTGAATCACTGCCGGTTCGCCCATCAAGAGAGAGATCCGGGCCCTGGTTCCGCGACGAAGACGAAAGTGGACCGATGTATCGGGAAAAACGATCAGGTGATCCCGTTCGGTCAAATCCCCCACGGTGCCATTTTCAAGACGCTTCGGACAGCCCAGCGGCCATATGAGATCGGACGCCGGCACGGCGGCGACCTTCGGTCCCAGCTTTCGACCATAGGGCAGAACGGCAATGGCGGGTTGGGTCACGCGCGCGGCTCTTCGGTCAGATTGACCTGTCCCCGCATCAAGACGAAACCGGACCCGGCGACGCGGACCCCGGTCATTGCGTCGGCCGGTCCCTGCCGCGTCACCCGCGCCTGCCCCGCGCGCCCCATGCCATGCCCCTGCTCGGCAACGAAGCTCTCCTTCGCCAGCAACCCACGCTGCCAGAGATAGGCGGCCATGGCCCCCGTTGCCGAGCCCGTGAACGGATCTTCCGGCGGGCTGGGCGGGGCCAGGATCAGCCGGGAAAACGTATCCCCCGCATCCGTCGCTCCACCCAGGGTGACGAGGAACGGCTCCACCAGGTCCGCGCCCCCTGCCCCGGTCTGCACAGCCAAAGCCTCGAGCCCGGCGATATCGATCCGCGCCCGTTCCAGGGCCGCGCGATCCCGCAACAGCGTGATGCAGAAGGGCAACCCGGTCGAGACCACCTGCGGCGGCGCGACGATGTCCTGCGGGTCGAGCGAAACGGCGCGGGCCACGGCCTCGGCCGACACCTCGGGCCCGAATTCCGGCGCGCGCTGGGTCATCTCGATCTCGTCGCCGGTGAATCGTATCGGTATGATCCCGGCACCGGTTTCCAGCGTGAGGCTGTTTCCTGTCACCAGCCCGCGTGACCGCAAGGCGGCAACGGTCGCGATGGTCGGGTGACCGGCAAAGGGAATTTCGCGGCTGGCAAGGAAATAGCGGACACGCAGATCCGCCTGTTCTGAGGGGCCGGTAAAGGTGCATTCTACCAGAGAGGTCTCGCGGACGAAGGCCATGCAGGTCTCGACCGAAAGTTCCGCTCCGTCATGGACCACGGCACAGCCATTTCCACCGAAAGCCCGGTCGGTAAAGGCATCTACCCAGTCGAACTCGAACCAGCGCATCTTTTGACCTCCGCGTTTTCCTGCCACGGCCACGGTATCGCGCCCGCAGCAGGAAATGTCACGCAGAGATCGGCGGCTCAGTGCACGGCGACCGGCGAGAGGTCGTTCTGACGCGCGAGCACGAAGGCAAGGCGCCGGTCGGCGACAAGGGCCAATTGCTCGCCCTGTGAGTTATGGACGGCATAAAGGTGATCGAGATCGCCCGCCTGGGTCCGAAGCTCGTCCGGCAGATCGGCCACGTCCACCGTCTTTACATAGACGATGCGGCCGCCGTCCTGTTTGATATCGTATGGTGTATTCATGGCTTATCCCTTCCTGATATTGATCGTCTGCACCACGGCATCGGGCACGGCGCGGCTCAGGTCGACATGGAGCAGGCCGTTTTCCATCACGGCCTCGCCCACTTCGACCCCGTCGGCCAGGACGAACATGCGCTGGAATTGTCGCGCAGCGATTCCGCGATGCAGGAATACGCGCCCCTCACTGTCATCGGCCTGGCGTCCGCGGATCACGAGTTGCCTGTCCTCGACGGTGATCGACAGGTCCTCTTCGGCAAAACCCGCCACCGCCAGCGTGATGCGATAGGAGTTGTCCGAGGTCTGCTCGATATTATACGGCGGATAGCCATCATTGCCGGACTTCGCGGAGCGCTCCAGAAGGCGCTCAAGCTGTTCGAAGCCCAGCAGGTGGGGATAGGATCCCAAAGTCAGTTTCGACACGGTCATCGTCCTTCAACTTCAAAGCGACGTGGCGCACGGCCCCGAACCGGCAACCGTACGCGCTGAATATGGGGAGAAAGGCGCAGGACCACAAGGTCTAGGCGAAAACATCCTGAACGCGTATCCTGCGAAATAACCACAAGAAACAAGAGCTGAGTCGCCATGAACGCCCCCACGGACCTCTCCATGAAAACCGATGACGTGCTGCGGACCGAACTCGAAGTGTTCCGCCGGCAGCACCGCGATCTGGACGAGGCGATCGAGGCGCTCGAGGCCAAGGGAACGGCGGACCAGTTGACCATCAAACGGCTCAAGAAACAGAAGCTCCGCCTCAAGGACCTGATCGCATTGATCGAGGATCGCCTCACACCCGACATCATCGCCTGAAACCGGAAATGCTCCCGCCCGAAGCGCCATGCCCGGCTGCGCCGGCCACTGGCTTCGGTTGGGCCGCGCAGCGCGCCTTGCGCGCTGCGTCTGCGCCGGGCCCGAAGGGCGCGGCGCCACGCCCAACGGGAGGGATGCCATCTTCGATGGCGTCCCGACGGGCGGGAGCCCCTTCTTCCCCTGATCGCCGCGCCATTGCCGCCTTGCCTCGCCCCGATCAGCGGCTATAGTGCGCGCTCTTTCGCAGGGAGCCGGGCATGATCACGATACAGGTGGGCATCATCATGGGCAGCCAGTCGGACTGGCCGACCATGCGCGAGGCGGCCGAGATCCTGGACGCGCTCGAAGTTCCCTACGAAGCCCGCATCGTCTCGGCCCATCGAACCCCGGACAGGCTGTGGGACTATGGTCGCCGCGCAGTGGAGCGCGGGTTGCATGTCATCATCGCGGGCGCGGGCGGTGCAGCGCATCTTCCCGGCATGATGGCCTCGAAGACCAGAGTCCCTGTGATTGGCGTCCCGGTGCAGACACGCGCACTCTCCGGCGTCGATTCGCTCTATTCCATCGTGCAAATGCCCAAGGGCTATCCCGTGGCCACGATGGCCATCGGCGCAGCGGGTGCGGCGAACGCGGGGCTGATGGCCGCCGGGATCCTCGCGTTGCACGATCCGGCGCTCGCTGACCGGCTCGACGCATGGCGCATGGCCCTTTCAGAGTCCATTCCGCAGGAACCCAGCGATGACTGAACCACTTTCCCCCGGCGCCACCATCGGCATTCTCGGTGGCGGCCAGTTGGGCCGCATGCTCTCGGTCGCGGCCGCGCGGCTCGGGTTCAAGACCTGCATCTACGAACCCGGCGGGGATTGTCCGGCCAGCCATGTCGCCAATTTCCACCTGCGGGCGGAATATGACGACGAAGCCGCGCTGAACCGCTTTGCCGAGGCGGTCGACGTGATCACCTACGAGTTCGAGAACATCCCGACCGAGGCGCTCGACCTGCTCGAGGCGCACCGACCCATCCGCCCGGGCCGCGAGGCGCTGCGCGTCAGCCAGGACCGGCTGATCGAAAAACGGTTTCTGCGCGATCTCGGGCTTATGACCGCGCCGTTCGCCGCGATCGATGATGCGGCCGACCTGACGGCAGCGTTGGAAGAGATCGGCCCCCCTGCCATCCTCAAGACACGACGCTTCGGTTATGACGGCAAGGGTCAGGCCCGGCTGCACAGCGCCGGCGACGCCGGGGATGCGCTGGCAGACATGGCAGGGGCGCCAGCGATCCTCGAAGGCTTCGTCGACTTCAGCCACGAGGTCTCGGTCATCGCCGCGCGCAGCATCACGGGAGAGGTTGCCTGTTTCGACCCCGGCGAGAACGTCCATCGTGATGGCATCCTGCGGACCACTACGGTTCCCGCCCGCATGACCGTGTCGCAACGCACCGATGCCGTGATTCTGGCGGGCCGGATCCTCAATGCGCTTGATTATGTCGGTGTGATGGGTGTCGAACTGTTCGTCACGCCGCAAGGACTGGTCGTCAACGAGATCGCGCCCAGAGTCCACAATTCCGGCCACTGGACGCAGAATGGCTGCGCCGTGGACCAGTTCGAACAGCATATCCGCGCCGTGGCCGGCTGGCCCCTGGGGGACGGACAGCGCCATTCGGATGTGGTGATGGAGAATCTGATAGGCGACGACATCGACCGGGTGCCTGACCTCGCGCGCGAGGCCGATACCGCCCTGCACCTCTACGGAAAGGCCGAAACCAAGCCCGGCCGCAAGATGGGGCACGTCAATCGCATTCTGCGGCTTGCCTGACGCGGGACTTGCCAGCCGGGTTGGGCTACCGGATCAGCCTGGCGGCGAGATCTCCCGAAAGGTGGCTGACACGTCCACCTGAAATCGTACCGGCAACGCGACCGGTGTCCTTTGCAAGGATGACCAGATCCGCGCGCATCCCCGGGGACAGCCTGCCGCGATCGGTCAACCCCAAAGCCTTGGCGGGTCCAGCAGAAACCAGGTTCCATGCCGCCTCGAAGGGCAGAACGCCCGCCTCCGAGAGCATCAGAGCCGCACGTCGCGGACTTGGATAGTGGTAATCCGAAGCCAGCGCATCGCAAAATCCCATGGTCACCAGGTCAAGCGCGCTGACATTGCCCTTGTGTGACCCGCCGCGCACAAGGTTGGGTGCGCCCATCACGATGACATCCCCGCCCACGCGCGCCGCCTCGGCGGCCTCCAACGTCTCGGGAAACTCCGCGATCCGGACACCGCGCGCGCGCCAGAGCGCACGCATTTCAGCGGAGGTATCGTCATGGCTGCCCATCCGCACCCCCTGCTTCGCCAGCTTCGCCGAGAGACCATCGAGCGCTTGGGGCACGTCGGGCCCGCGCGCGTGCAGGGCCATAAGCATCTCCAGTTGCGCCTCGGGGCTGCGCCCGGCCTTCAGAGCCTGCCCTGCCAGCCGAGGCGGTTTTCGTCCCTGCGCCAGACGCTCATGCGGCAGGTGATCGTTGAATACGACGTAGTTGACCCCCCAACGCTCCAGCTTCTGGGCAAGCTCATCGTAATGCTCCAGCAGATGGGTCTCGAACCGAAGCTGGGCGCGCAGATCGCTCACCACCTGCGATCGGACCTCCGCCAGGGCGCTCAACACGCGGTGCGCGAAATCGGGGCCGCGCAACCCGCCCTCCCAGCTGTAGAATTGCGCCAGGACGGCGGTGGTTATCCCGTTCGCTGCAATCTCGGCTTCGGCGGCGATCAGCCCTTCGGTGGTGTCCTTCATCGCTCCGCGTCGCGGGGCCACGTGGGATTCGAACCCATCGCCATGCAGGTCGACGATGCCGGGCAGGATGCGATATCCCGCAAGCTCGACCTCGCGCTGCCTGTCCTGTACCACGACACCATCGGCAATCGACAGCGGGACCTGGACAAGCCCCTCCCCGGGAAGAAGAATCTCGGCTCCGGTGAAGGTGAGGTTCAGCGTGCTCAACGGCTGGTCTCCGAAACCGGTTCGTTGCAATCCGTCCCTTCGCAGATCCGTTCGATTGCGCCGAAGACGGAGTCCAGCCACGAGATGTCCGGGTCGAAACGACCAAATTCGATGAAATGCAGCGCCTGCGCGATGACCCGTGGGTTGTTCATCATGAAGGTGTGCGTGACCGGCAGAACGATGTGATCGGCCATCCCCTCGACCCGGGTCGAGGCCACCGAAACCTTGCCGTCATCCGGCCCCTCGATCATCGCGGAAAATACCGGGTTCAAAGAGTTTTCCCCGGCGATCACGCCCAGTTCGAAATCCACCGGCGGCAGGTGGCGCGGAACGCTGTGCGGCCCGGTGCCAAGCGCCATTCCGGCCGGACCGTTGAGCAGGCCGAAGACCTCCCAGTCGCCCAGAGCATCCACCAGCTCGCTGCCCTGATTGGGCGGGCCGAGCATGACGACGCGGCCCAGCTGCTCGGGCAATCCCGTGCGCAGCCAGTAGCGGATCAGGATGCCTCCCATGGAATGTGAAACAAAATGAACGGGTTGCGTCTTGCAGCTTTCCATCGCCTGGGGCAGCGTGCTCATGGCCAGATCGGGGATCGGCAGGTCGGTCGAGGGATAGAAGGGCACGACCACGTCGAATCCGCGTGCGCGCAGAAGCTCCTCCATCACCGTGAAGGAGGCGTCAGTTCGCGCAAGCCCGTGCAGCAGCACCACGCATTCGGCCCGCAAGGGGGCCGCGACAAGCGTAAGGACAAGGGCGAGGGTCAAGCGCATGGCGCAGCGATAGCCTGTCGCGCGCGGCGTGAAAAGCCTCAACCCCGCCGGACCGGAAAGGCGGCGAGCGCGATGCCGCCGAGCACGATCGCGGCACCGGCGAGCAGGGCGGGGGGGATCTTTTCGCCAAGGAAAACAAGGCCCCCGAGCAGCGCGATGATGGGAACGCTGAGCTGCACCGTGGCGGTCACGGGAGCGGCCAGTTGTGGCACGAGCCGGTACCACAGCGCATAGCCCAACCCCGAGGTGACACCGCCCGAGAGCGCCGCGAGCACTGCCCCGAAGGGCGTCACACCCCATCCGCCGCCCAATGAAACAAGGGCCAGAAGGGTCAGCGGAAAGGCCAGGACAAAATTCGCCGCGGTGCCTGCGAGCGCGTCGGGTTCGGCCCGTCCGGCCAGCGTGTAGGCTGCCCAGCCAACCCCGGCCAGCGTCATGCACAGCGCGCCGAAGGGGTCCGCCTCGGCCCCCGTGCCGGGCCAGAGCACCCAGGCCAGCCCGGCGAATGCGACGACCGCCCCCAGGACCTGGCGCAGTGTTTTGACCGTTTTGTACATGGCCGAGACGGCCAATATTCCGATTTGTACAACCCCGAACAGGACCAGTGCCCCCAGCCCGGCATCGAGCGTGAGATAGGCAAGCGAGAAGCCCACCATGTAAAGGGTCAGCGCCCCTGCCCCGATGAGCCGTCGCCGCGACCGGAGCGGCAACCGCCCGCCTCGCGCCCGCACGAGACCGGCAAGCACGACCGCCCCTGCCAGCACGCGCAGCACCGCGAAGGCACCGGGCTCGGCTGCGCCGCTGTCGACAGCCAGGCGATTGAGGACCGAGTTCGCCGCGAAGGCGCACATGGTGAGGGCGGTGAGAAGGACAAGGCGCATGGGACGCGCTCTAGCAGCCGGTGGAGCGGTTGCCTATCGGATACGTGCGCGAGAGTGGACAGGAATGCCGGCGCTGCGTCAGAATGTGAACGATGGAAAAGACCCGGAACATCGCGGCCCCGAACGGTCCCGCCGTCTGGCGCGGCCCGGGGCGTCTGATCGGACTGGGCGCGCGGGATCTGCCCCCGGCGCGGGCGAGGGCCTATTGGGCGTTGAACGCGACGACGCTCTTGGTGATGGTGATGACCATCGGCTACATCCTGTTTTACGCCAGCTACGCGGCGCCAACCTTCTGGCGCGAGGCCGGGTTCCTGGCGACGATAACCTGCGCCTATCTTTGCGTCTTTCTGTGTACTGCCATGCAGCGGCCCTTTGCCGGGCTCCTGGTGCTTGTGTTCATCGGCCTTACGCATCTGGGGGTCGCGACCTGGCTTCTGGGGCGGGCGAGCGGCGCGCATCTCTACCTTCTGGTGATCCCGGTTCTGATCGCGCTGAGTTCCGAGCAACGCCGGTTGTGGATCATCTGGCCCGTTGCCGCGCTTGCGGGCTCCCTCTTCCTGTTCCTGTGGCTTTACCGGCCCGAAGGCAGCCTGGTGCTGCTGCCCGATTGGATCGTGCTGTCGCTGCTGACTGCGGACGTGTTCGGTGCGGTGCTGCTGGCGGCGGTTCTTGCCTATATCTTTCGTCGGCTCGTTCACAATGCGGAGACCGCGCTGGAGCAGGAGCGGCAAAGATCGGACCGCCTGTTGCAGGCGATCTTGCCCCAACCCGTTGCCGAGCGGCTGAAGGAGGACCACGAAAGCGAGGTCGCGGAAGAGTTCGAGGAGGCGACGGCGATCTTCGCGGACATGGTCGGGTTCACCGGCTGGGCCGCAAAACTGCCCGCCGCGACCGTCGCGAACGAGCTGAACCGGCTTTACCGCGCGATCGACGGGCTGGCCGAGAGACATGGCATCGAAAAGATCAAGACGATCGGGGACGCCTATTTCGCGGTGGCGGGCGTTCCGGTTCGCGACCGCGATCATGCGGCGAACGCGGCCCGGTTCGCCCTGGATCTCTTGCGGCTGTCCGCCGGGTGGACCTCGGAGCATCTGCGCCATCCGCGATTTCGGGTCGCGCTGGCCTCGGGGCCGGTGGTGGCCGGTGTGATCGGCGCCACGAAATTCGCCTATGACGTCTGGGGCGATACGGTGAACACCGCCTCGCGGATCGAACATCTGCCCGGTCCCGGCGAGGTCTGGGTGACCGACGAGACCGCGCGGCGCCTTGGCGATGCGTTCAGGCTGACCCCTCTGGGGCCGGTGGAGCTGCGAGGACGGGAACCTGTCACGCTGCACCGGCTGGACGGGTGAGGCGCGCGGTTCAATCCCGCGACAGGTTGGTGGCGAGGTTTCGGGTGGCGCGGCTGCGGGTGAGGGTGATGGACCCGATCACAAGCGCGCAGGCGATGAGCTGGGGCCAGGTGAGCTGCTCTCCGAAGGCGAATACGCCGACTGCGAACATGGTCGGCAATTCGACGCTGCCGATCACGGCGGTGCGGGAGGCGCCGACAAGCGGTGAACAGATGGTGTAGACGAGTTGCGGCACGAGCGCGGTCAGGATTGCGATACCGGCGATCAGGGCCCAGCCCGCGCCATCTTGCGGCAGGAGTTGCGCGGGTTCGCTGGTCAGGACCAGCGGCAGCAGGCCAAGGAAAGAGCCAAACGTCACCGAGGCGATGCGCGCCAGCGGCGGGATGCGAGACAGGCGGTGGACGAGCACGCAGATGCCGAAGCCGAACCCCAGGGGGGCGGCGAGCGAGACAAGCAGGAGCGGCACCTGCTCGACCGGCACCGAGGCGGGAGAGCCCGCGACAAGTGCCGCCACGATGATGAGCCCCGCCGCCAATACCGCGCGCGTCGTGGGCCGGTCACCGAAGAGCAGCCAGGCAATAAGCACGGTGAAGACCGGGTAGGTCATGTAGAGCACGCCCACGGTCGAGGCCGGAACGGCGTCGAGCGCGGCGACATAGCCAACCCAGCCCAGCCCCATCACCCCGCCTGCGGCGACGCCCCAGAGGATCTCGCGCCAGTTGGCCCGTTGCGCCAGGAGCACGGGAAACAGCATCAGGGCAGTCAGGACATAGCGATAGAAGGCGACCGCGTGGGGGGCCATGCCCTGCTCGGTCAGGCCGCGACTGAAATAGGGCACGAGGCCGAAACAGATCGAGGCGAAGAGCACGCCGAACGCGGCGAGGGGTACGGGAATCGGTGCGCTGCGGACGGTATCGGGATGGGCCATGCCCGGCCCTTATCACGTCGGGCGGCATTTGGACATGGCCCGTCACTGGCCCGGGAGGGCGTGGCGGGCGGTCTCGTCAAGGTTGATCTGATCAAAGCGCGATACACTGGGGACAGTTGCCCGCGGCCCCGGTTGATAGCGCAGTTGAAACCCTGCCCGGAGGCCGGGCCAACCTGCTGCGGGATGTCTGACCTCAGAGGAACCGGCGCCGGGCGGCCCATATCGAGGAGTGAGACATGCCGACCACCGTCGGAACGGAAAACAGCACCGGTGACTTGGTGAAGAACCTGCTGACCCTGGAAACGGTTCAATTTAAGGTTGTTTTGCGACGTGGGACTTTGGTATCTGTTATTGATCGTATTTGCCGTGCGGCGTTGTGCGGATCGTTCTTCAATACTCGTGCGTCGATGAACGTGCGGAAACGGTGTCTCGACAAACTTTTTCGTCAATGGATGATCTGAATTGAAGCCCTTCATCGCAAATATTCTCACTGTCAGAACGGTGCTTGCGCTTAGCTTTTGTGTTTCGATCATAATTCTCCCGAAAAGCGTGATGGCGCAGAACGAGGCCGATTGCCGCGACGTTTTGAGTGAACTGGAATGGACTCTGGTTGAGCCACACGCGTATTCCAATTTGCGGTCCGAACGCTCGGGCGTGGCACTCCACGGCATCGCCTGCAGCGAACAGGAGATTATAGCGTGGTTCGAGAGCCATGACTGGACGTTATTGCGGCGGTCGATCGGCGATGGCGGTTTCTACGGAGTTGGCGAATCGCGCTATCGCCGTGATAAATCTTTGATCTTCTGTCTACCGAGGTCACTCTTGCTACGTTTGATCGGAGCGAACTGCGCGGCGCGGGCCAGCGTTATTTTTTATGAAGGAGATGTGGTGCAGGTTTTTTCAGGCGTCACGAAATAGAGAACAAATCCCGGGCAGGGGGCATAGAAATGCCAATTTACGTTGAGTCCACATGACGCCATCGCCGCCTACGAGAGCACGATCGAGCGGCTGGACGACCCCGTCGAACAGCAGCAGGTCCAGTCCTTTCGGCAGGACCACCTGAACCACGTCGCCAAGCTGGAAGAATTCGCGCGCCGGATCGGAACCGAGATTCCGCGGGAAGGCGACATGAAGGAGTGGCTGACCACCGGCAAGTTCGCCATCGCCAATCTCGGCGGCTCCGACGCGGTTCTCAAGGCGATGAAGACCAACGAGGACGAAACGGTGCAGGCTTACGAGCAGGCCGCCACCAACCACGAGGCGGATGCCGACATGAAGGCGTTTTTCGCCGCGGCGCTGGATGACGAGCGCCGTCACCGGGCCTGGATGGAAAGCCGGGCAGCCTGAGGCGGTACGCCATCCGGACATGACAAAGGGGCCCGAGGGCCCCTTTGCTTTTTCATTCGACGGGGCAGCCGTCTTACATCATGCCGCCCATGCCGCCCATGTCGGGCATGCCGCCGCCGGCGCCTGCGCCTTCCTTCTGCGGCTTGTCGGCCACCATCGCTTCGGTGGTGATCAGCAGGCCTGCGATCGAGGCGGCGTCCTGCAGCGCGGTGCGCACGACCTTTGCGGGGTCGATCACGCCGAACTTGAACATGTCGCCATATTCCTCGGTCTGGGCGTTGAAGCCGAAGGCCTTGTCTTCGCTTTCGCGGATCTTGCCGGCAACGACGGAGCCGTCGACGCCTGCGTTCTCGGCGATCTGGCGGAGCGGAGCCTCGAGCGCCTTGCGCACGATCGAGATACCGACGTTCTGGTCGTTGTTGGCGCCGGTCAGACCGTCAAGCGCCTTGGCACCCTGCACCAGGGCAACGCCGCCGCCGACGACAACGCCTTCCTGCACGGCTGCGCGGGTCGCGTTCAGAGCGTCGTCCACACGGTCCTTGCGCTCTTTCACTTCGACTTCGGTCATGCCGCCGACGCGGATGACTGCAACGCCGCCTGCCAGCTTGGCAACGCGTTCCTGCAGCTTCTCACGGTCGTAGTCGGAGGTGGTTTCCTCGATCTGGTTGCGGATCTGGGCCACGCGTGCCTCGATCTCGGACTTTTCGCCCGCGCCATCGACGATGGTGGTCTCATCCTTGGTGATGGAGACCTTCTTGGCCTGGCCGAGCATGTCCATGCCGACATTCTCGAGCTTCATGCCGAGATCTTCGGAGATCACCTGGCCGCCGGTCAGGATCGCGATGTCCTGCAGCATGGCCTTGCGGCGGTCGCCGAAGCCCGGTGCCTTGACGGCTGCGATCTTGAGGCCGCCGCGCAGCTTGTTGACCACGAGGGTGGCCAGCGCTTCGCCTTCGACATCCTCGGCGATGATGAGAAGCGGTTTCTGCGACTGGATCACCTGCTCGAGCAGGGGAACCATCGGCTGCAGCGAGGAGAGTTTCTTCTCGTGCAGCAGGATCATGCAGTCTTCGAGTTCCGCGATCATCTTGTCGGGGTTGGTCACGAAATAGGGCGACAGGTAGCCGCGATCGAACTGCATGCCCTCGACGACGTCGGTCTCGGTCTCGAGGCCCTTGTTCTCCTCGACGGTGATGACGCCCTCGTTGCCGACCTTCTGCATCGCGTCGGCGATCTGGCGGCCGATCTCGGTTTCGCCGTTGGCGGAGATGGTGCCGACCTGCGCGACCTCGTCGGAATTCTCGACCTTGCGGGCAGCGGCCTTGATGGCTGCGACGACCTTGGTGGTGGCCAGGTCGATGCCGCGCTTGAGATCCATCGGGTTCATGCCGGCCGCGACCGACTTCATGCCTTCCTTGACGATGGCCTGGGCCAGAACCGTCGCGGTGGTGGTACCGTCGCCGGCCTCGTCATTGGTGCGCTGGGCCACTTCCTTGACCATTTGCGCGCCCATGTTCTCGAACTTGTCTTCCAGTTCGATTTCCTTGGCGACCGACACACCGTCCTTGGTGATACGGGGTGCGCCGAACGACTTGTCGAGGACCACGTTGCGACCCTTGGGGCCCAGGGTTACCTTGACGGCGTCGGCCAGAATGTTGACGCCCTTGAGCATCTTGTTGCGGGCATCGGTGTTGAACTTGACGTCCTTAGCAGACATTTGCCTTGCTCCTTGGATTTATTCTTGTCTCTGCGATCTGGTGAAGCGGGCGCGTTCAGGCGGCCTTGGCGGCCTTCGACGGCTCGATGATGCCGAGGATGTCGCTTTCCTTCATGATCAGCAGTTCCTCACCGTCGACGGTCACCTCGGTGCCGGACCACTTGCCGAACAGGACCTTGTCCCCTTCCGAAACGGCCATGGGGATCAGTTCGCCGCTGTCCTTGCGGGCCCCTTCGCCGCATGCGACGATCACGCCCTCGGCGGGCTTTTCCTTGGCGCTATCGGGGATGATCAGCCCGCCAGCGGTTTTTTCGTCGCTTTCCACGCGGCGCACGAGCACCCGGTCATGAAGAGGTTTGAATGCCATCTTTGCAGCTCCTTAGGCTCAAAGTACGTTTGCGTTCGCCCCCGCGCTCCTTCGCGGCAGGCCGTTAGCACTCACCGAAGTCGAGTGCCAACGGCGGAGAGATAGTCGGCAGGGGATTTTCTGTCAAGAGGAAGGAGCCGCAGTTTCGGACCCTTTCGGACCGGTCGCAGGCGGCAGCGCCGCAAGCGCCTCGGCCCCGGCCGGAGAGAGGGCATAGAGTCCCGTCGCGACCCGGATGAACCAGCCATAGTGATTGTCGCGCATGAGGCGGGTGGCCGTGGGAACGCCGGCTGCGCGGGCGACCTCGGCCCCGCGACAGGCGCCGCCCTGCCCCGCCAGATGCGCCGCGCAGCGCAGCGCGTCCTGCCTGTAGGCGGTCACGAGCCCGCGCCGGACCGAGCCGCCGGTATTGGGATCGCCCTCGATCCGGTCGAATTCGCGCAGAAGCCGGGCCGCACGCTTGGCCGACTTGCGCGGTG
The DNA here is from genome assembly GCA_947500005.1 of uncultured Paracoccaceae bacterium. GTDB lineage: Bacteria > Pseudomonadota > Alphaproteobacteria > Rhodobacterales > Rhodobacteraceae > Lutimaribacter_A. The sequence goes on from CANMQJ010000001.1 coordinate 139,877, forward strand.
CATAGGGCCCGGGATCGCATTGCACCTCGGCCCGGCCATCGGCGCGCACCGTGATGAGGCCTAGCCCCAGCCTGCGGCAGAGGACGAGGTTGTCGCGCAAGACCCGGCGCGCCGAGCGCCCGGTCGGCCTTGGCACGGCGAGATAGACGATATCCGAGACCTTGAGCCGGGCGAGCGCCTGGTGATAGAGGCCCAGCGAGAAACGCAGCTTCAACTCGACGATCACCGGTTCCTCGTCGCCGCGCCGGGCGACCAGGTCGGCGGGGCCGATCTCTCCCTTCACCGCGTAGCCCTGCCGTTCGAGCAGCGCCTTGACGGGGGCGTATAGGTCTTCCTCTCGCGTGATGTCGGGCTTGGGGGCGGCACGGGTCATGGGCGACAGTCTAACGGCACGCGCGATCCTGCGCACGGGTGGAATTCGGCAGGGTCCGGTCCATAGGTCGCAGCCCCGCCCGCCCCCGTGACAAGCGCCCCGCCCCGCCCTATAAGGCGCGCGAATTCGCACCCTATGCAGGATACCGACATGACCACCAAAGTCTTTGGCCACAAATCCCCCGATACCGATTCCACCGGCTCGCCCATCCTGTGGGCCTGGTACCTGAACGAGGTGAAAGGCGAGGCCGCCGAGCCCGCGCTGCTGGGCGAGCCCAATACCGAGGCGGCCTTCATGCTGGAGCGCTGGAACCTGCCCAAGCCCGCGATCATCGGGGACGTGTCCGAGGGCGAGAAGGTCGTCATCGTCGACACCAACAACCCCGCCGAACTGCCCGCCTCGATCAACAGCGCCGATATCCGCGCGATCATCGACCATCACAAGCTGACCGGCGGGCTGGAGACGAAAGGTCCCATCGACATCACCGTGCGCCCGCTGGCCTGCACCGCGACCATCATGATCGACATGATGGGCGAGGATGCGCGCAAGATGCCCGAGGCGATCAAGGGCGCGGCGCTGACCTGCATCCTGAGCGACACGCTGGAATTCCGCTCGCCCACAACCACGCCGCGCGACCGCGAAGTGGCCGAGGCGCTGGCCGCCGACCTGGGGCTGAACGTGTCGGATTACGCTGGCGAGATGTTCGCGGCAAAATCGGACGTGTCGAGCTTTTCGGATGCCGAACTGCTGCGGATGGACAGCAAGGAATATCCTGTCGACGGCGTGAAGTTCCGCGTCTCAGTCCTGGAGACCACGGCGCCCGGCGTGGTGCTGGACCGCAAGGCCTCGCTGATGGAGACGATGAAGACCGTGGCCGCCGAGGATGGCGTGGACCAGGTGCTGCTTTTCGTGGTGGACATCCTGAACGAGGAAGCGACGCTGTTCGTGCCCAACGACCTGGTCAAGGGCGTGGCCGAGAAGAGCTTTGATGCAAGGGTCGAGGGCGACACGGTCGTGCTGCCCGGCGTGATGAGCCGCAAGAAGCAGATCATCCCGAACCTGAAGGTCTGATCGGCGAAGATCGGTTTGAAGTTTCAAGCACGCGCCCGCGGCACGAGCCGCGGGCGTTCTACGTCCTGTGCCGGGTCAGCGATTGCCGCCCCATCCGCCATTTCCGGCGCCGGCAGCTGCCGACCCGCCCGGCCCACCGCCCTCTCCGAGCCCGCTGTTGTCGCTTGCGGTCCCGCCGTTCGGGGTGGTCCCGGATTTTCCATGGGCGGACCGGGCGCCGTCGCCGTTCATCTCGTCCTCTCCCGGTGTGTCGATGCTGCGGGACTGGTTGGCGTCATGGTTCGGGCCAAGCGGCGCATCATCTCCTCCGGCCCAGGAGTTGCCGTGCGCGGCCGAAACTGTTTGTGCCATCGCGGCAATCGCCGCGGCGGAGAAAATTACTCTGATCGTCATGTCTTTCTGTCTGCTCTGTTTGTTATCGCCTGTCTGCAACGGCACTATTCCAGAGCGTCGCCGCCGCATCAATTCAATAAATGGAATGCATTTTAGTCTTCGCGTTTTCCCGCCGCACTCGGCAGGCGAAGCGAAGGCAGCCATTCGGTCAAGGGAACGCGCCGCATGTCTTCCGCCCCGACCAATGCGCTATGGCCAAGCTGCCGCGGCTTTGCCATAGGTGGACAAAGACGATCGTATAGCGGAGCGCCCCATGACCCAGATCATCAACGAATTGTCCGAGATTTCCGGTCGCTACAAGGCCCTGTTCGTCGACCTGTGGGGCTGCGTGCATAACGGCGTCACGGCCTTTCCCGAGGCGGTGGCGGCGCTGGAGGCCTATCGCGCGGCGGGCGGGGTCGTGGTTCTTGTCACCAATTCGCCCAAGCCCCGCGCCGGTGTCACGACACAGCTGGCGCGGTTCGGTGTGCCGGAAGAGGCCTGGGATGCGATCGCGACCAGTGGCGATTCGGCGCGTGCGGCGATGTTCCGGGGCGTCGTGGGGCGCAAGGTCTGGTTCATGGGCGAGTGGGAGCGCGATGCAGGCTTTTTCGAGCCGATGCAGGTCATCGAGGATCCGGTCGAGATCGAGATGGTCGAGTTGAAGGAGGCCGAGGGCATCGTCTGCTGCGGGCCGTTCGATCCCTATGCGGACCCGGCGGTGAATCGGCCGGATTTCCTGTATGCCAAACAGAAGGGTCTGAAGCTTCTGTGCGCCAATCCCGATATCGTCGTGGATCGTGGCGAGAAGCGCGAATGGTGCGCCGGCGCCTTGGCACGGCTGTATACCGAGATGGGGGGCGAGAGCCTTTATTTCGGCAAGCCGCACCCGCCGATCTATGACCTGGCGCGCCGTCGGCTGGCGGCGGTGGATGCCAGCATCAGCGACGGCGAGATCCTGGCCATCGGAGACGGGATCGGCACGGATATCGCGGGGGCGATGGGCGAGGGCATCGACTCGCTTTTCATCACCGGCGGGTTGGCCGCGAAGCAGACACGGACCGAGCATCAGCCCGACCCCGATGCGCTGTCGGCCTATCTCGAAAAGAAGCAATCCGCGCCCACCTATTCCATCGGCCGGTTGAGATAGACAAATCCCCACTTGATTTTCTGCGCTCGCGAAGTAATAAAGTTGCTCAAAGGCGCCTTGGCCTGAGTGATAATTGCTTTGCTGATGCAGAAAGAGGGTGACATGTTGGATAATCTTCCGCGCGGGACGATCTGTATCGAAGATATCGAGATGGGCATGACCCGCCACCTGCGCAAAGTGGTCACCGACGAGGATATCGAGATGTTCGCCCAGGTCTCGACCGACAGGAACCCGGTCCACCTGGATGACGACTATGCCCGCGACACGATCTTCGAGGGACGGATCGCGCATGGGATGCTGACCGCCGGGCTGATCTCGGCCGTGATCGGCGAGCAGCTGCCCGGGCATGGCACGGTCTATATGGGCCAGTCGCTGAAATTCCTGGCCCCCGTGCGGCCCGGCGACATGGTCTATGCCGAGGTCAGGGTGATCGATATCGACATGGGCAAGCGTCGGGTGAAGCTCGACTGCCATTGTGCGGTGGACGGCAAGAAGGTGCTGGTGGGCGAGGCCACGGTGCTGGCGCCATCGCGCAAGTTCGACTGATCCCCTAGGATCGCCCTGACGGACATTCCTACGAAGAGCGCGGGAAGGCGCGACAAGCGGCAGCGAGCGCTTGATCCCGCCGCCGCCTGCGGCTAGGCAAGCCGCCATGCGTATCATCCGGGATTACCAGTTCGTCACCCCCGAGGATCGCGGCGCCAGCGCCGCGATCGGAAATTTCGACGGGGTTCACCTGGGCCATCAATCCGTTATCGACCTGGCGCGCCGCGCCGCGCCCGATGCCCCGCTGGGCGTGCTGACCTTCGAGCCGCATCCGCGCGAGGTCTTTGCGCCCGACGCGCCACCCTTTCGCCTCATGCGCAGCGCCACCCGCGCCCACAGGCTGGAAAAGCTGGGAGTGGACAGGCTTTACGAATTGCCCTTCAACGCGGCGCTGGCCGCGCTGACGCCCGAGCAGTTCGCGCGGCAGGTCCTGTGCGACGGGCTGGGGCTGGCCCATGTGGTGGTGGGGGCGGATTTCTGTTTCGGCAAGGGTCGCAGCGGCAACGCCGCCGACCTGGAACGGTTCGGCCGCGAGATGGGGTTCGGCGTGACCATCGCGCCGCTGATGGAGAGGTCCGACGATGTCGTCTCCTCCACGGCGATCCGCACGGCGCTGAGCGAGGGCCGGCCGCGCGACGCGGCGGCGATGCTGGGGCATTGGCACCGCATCGAGGGCGAGGTGATCGGCGGCGAGCAGCGCGGCCGCGACTTGGGCTATCCCACGGCGAACATGTCGATCGATGGTCTGCACCCGCCCAGATTCGGCGTCTACGCGGTGCTGGTCGATGTGCTGGACGGCCCCCACAAGGGCAAGTATCACGGCGCGGCCTCGATAGGGGTGCGCCCGATGTTCAATGGCGAGCGACCCAATATCGAGACGTTCCTGTTCGATTTCTCGGGCGACCTTTACGGCTCCACCCTGTCGGTCGGGCTGGTCGAGTATCTGCGGCCCGAGATGACATTCGACGGGATCGAGGGGCTCATCGCGCAGATGGAGGCCGATTGCGCCCGCGCGCGCGAGATCCTGGACGCATTATGAGCGACGATCCCATCGACCGCGCCGCGCTGAGCCCCCGATTCTGGGAGAAGAAACCGCTCAAGAAGCTCTCGCGCCGGGAGTGGGAGGCGCTGTGCGATGGCTGCGGGAAATGCTGTCTGAACAAGCTGGAGGACGAGGAGACGGGCGAGGTTGCGCTGACTCGGGTGGCCTGCCGGCTGCTCGATGACGACAGCTGCCGCTGCGCGCATTACGAGAACCGCCACCAGTTCGTGCCCGATTGCATCGTGCTGACGCCCGACAACCTCGACAGCCACGCCTATTGGATGCCGCGCACCTGCGCCTACAGGCTGTTGTGGGAGGGGCGGGAACTGTACGACTGGCATCCGCTGATCTCGGGCCGGGCCGAAAGCGTGCACGAGGCGGGCGTTTCGGTGCGCGGCATGACCGTGTCCGAGTTCGACACGCCCGAGGAAGACTGGGAAGATCATATCATCGAGGAGCCGCAGTGATGTTTTTCGCCTCTGACAATTCCGGACCGGTGCCGCAACAGGTGCTGGATGCGCTGGCCGAGGCCAACGAAGGCTACGCCATGGCCTATGGCGCCGATGCGCTGATGGACAAGGTGCGCGACCGGCTGCGCGAGACCTTCGAGGCGCCCGAGGCGGCAGTCTACCTGGTGGCCACTGGCACGGCGGCCAATTCGCTGGCGCTCGCGACGCTGGGCGCGCCCTGGCAGACGGTGTTCTGCTCGCCGGTCGCGCATATCCACCAGGACGAGTGCAACGCACCCGAGTTCTACAGCGGCGGCGCCAAGCTGACGCTCGTGCCAGGCGGCGACAAGATGACAGCAGAGGCGCTGCGCGCCACCATCGCGGGCGAGGAAACGCGCGGTGTGCACGGGCCGCAACGCGGGCCGGTCTCGATCACGCAGGTGACGGAGCGCGGCGGTGTCTATTCGCTGGAGGAACTGCGCGCGCTGACGGCGGTGGCGGAGGAGTTCGATCTGCCGGTGCATCTGGACGGGGCGCGCTTTGCCAATGCGTTGGTGGCGCTGGGGTGCAGCCCGGCCGAGATGACCTGGAAGGCCGGGGTGGACGCGGTGAGTTTCGGCGGCACCAAGAACGGGCTGATGGGGGTCGAGGCGGTGATCTTCTTCGATCCGCGCCATGCGTGGGAGTTCGAGCTGCGCCGCAAGCGGGGGGCACATCTGTTCTCGAAGCATCGCTACCTCTCGGCGCAGATGGCGGCCTATCTGCGGGACGACCTGTGGCTGGACCTGGCGCGCAAGGCCAATGCCAATTGCGCGCATCTGGTCGAAGGGCTGCGCTCGGCAGGCGCGTCCTTTCTGCACGAGCCGGAAGCCAACATCGTCTTCGCCAGCTTCCCGCGCGAAACGCATCGGCGGCTGATGGACGCGGGCGCGGTCTATCACCTCTGGGGCGGAGAGCTGGAGGGCGGACCGGAAGACGAAACCCTGCCCTGCCGGCTGGTCTGCGACTGGTCCCTGCCGCGTGCGGAGATCGACCGCTTCGTCGGTCTGCTGGGCGATGCATGAGGGGGCTTTGCCCCCTCGGCCCTTGCGGGCCTCACCCCCGAGTATTTGACAAGAGATGAAGGGGCGGCCGACGCGACGGGCCGCGAGCCCCCCGCGTCCGCGGGCGGACGGGGCTCGATGCCCCGGCCGGGCGCCGGCCCGTCAGTGGCCGCCGAGGATGCCGGTGCGCACCGAGTAGTTCACCGCGAGGCCGTAATCGGGGTCGTCGGCGCTGTCGATCATGAGGTGGCCGGCGCGGTTCAGCAGCCTGTGGCAATCGCGGCTGAGATGGCGCAGCTGGATCGACTTGCCCTCGGCCTCGTATTTCGCCGCCACCGCCTCGATCGCCTGAAGCGCGGACTGGTCCACCACGCGGCTGTCGGCGAAATCGACGATCACCAGCGCGGGGTCCGTGGCCGGATCGAAAAGCTCGGCAAAGCCTTCGGCCGAACCGAAGAAGAGCGGCCCCTGCACCTGGTAGACCTTGGCGCCTTCGGGCGTGGTGCAGGTCTTGGCATAGATGCGCTTGGCGTTGTTCCAGGCATAGGCCAGCGCCGAGACGATCACCCCCACCACGACGGCGACGGCGAGGTCCTCCATTACGGTGACGACGGTCACCAGCACGATCACGAAGGCATCGGTCAGCGGCACCTTGCGCAGGATCATCAGCGAGTTCCACGCGAAGGTGCCGATCACCACCATGAACATCACGCCGACCAGGGCCGCGAGCGGGATCTGCTCGATCAGCGGCGCGGCGAAGAGGATGAAGACCAGCAGGAAGAGCGCCGCGGCGATGCCCGCCACCCGAGTCCGGCCGCCGGATTTCACGTTGATCATCGACTGACCGATCATCGCGCAGCCGCCCATGCCGCCGAAGAAGCCGGTGACGACATTCGCCGCGCCTTGCGCGATGCATTCCTGGCTGGCGCCGCCGCGCTTGCCGGTGATGTCACCCACGAGGTTCAGCGTCAGAAGGGATTCGATCAGGCCGATGGCGGCGAGGATCACCGAGTATGGCAGGATGATTTCCAGCGTTTCCCAGGTCAGCGGAACGACGGGCAGGTGGAAGGGTGGCAGCGTGCCTTCGATCGAGGCCAGGTCGCCCACGCGCGGCACGTCGAGGCCGAAGCCGATCACCAATGCCGCGACCACCGCGATTCCGGCCAGGGGCGCCGGCACGATCCGGGTGACGCGCGGCATGATCCAGATCACCGCCATGGTCAGGGCGACGAGCCCCAGCATCGTGTAAAGCTGCATCCCCGAGAGCCATTCGCCGCCCGACATGCCGTGGCCCGTATTCTCCATCGTGCCGGGCACCTTGAACTGGCCCATCTGCGCGAGGAAGATCACGATGGCGAGCCCGTTGACGAAGCCCAGCATCACCGGGTGCGGCACGAGGCGGATGAACTTGCCCCATTGCATGACGCCCGCGATCACCTGGAGCACCCCCATCAGCACCACCGCGGCAAAGAGGTATTCCACGCCATGCTGGGCGACCAGGCTGACCATCACCACGGCCAGCGCGCCGGTTGCGCCCGAGATCATGCCGGGCCGGCCGCCGATCAGGGCCGTGACCAGACCCACGATGAAGGCCGCGTAGAGCCCGACGAGGGGGTGCACACCTGCCACGAAGGCGAAGGCCACCGCCTCGGGTACGAGGGCCAGCGCCACGGTCAGGCCGGCCAGAAGCTCGATGCGCAGGCGCGCGGGGGTCAGCCCCTCGTCCGGCATCCAGCGCAGGTCGGGCATGGCAAAACGATTGGCGAACGAGGCCAGAAGGGCTCGGGTCATGGGCTGGTCCTGTCTCGGGATTTTTGCTTTTCTGCGGCGCAGCGCTTTTAACGGGGAAACCAACCCGAGGATAGGGCGCAAGGCGGGAGGCAGCCATGCGTAATGCTCATGGCTGTCCGTCTTCCATGCGGGGGGAGCGGCCCGGTTCGTCGTGCCGGGGCGGCGTCAGCTCTGGTTCGGGCCGCGCAGCTGTCGAATGGCCTGGCGCACGGCTTGCCATTGCTCGGCCTCGCCTTGGCGGTTCGCCGCGGCGCAGCTACGGGCCTTCTCGGCGGCTTCCGCCTCGGCCTTGTCGCCATGTGCGCCATAGAGGGCGCGCGCGTATTGGGCTGTCTGAATCGCGTCCATGTCATCCTCCGGTTCGTCACGTCCCGGCCGGCGATGCCGACTCGGATCGGACCCCGACCATATCACAATCCGCGCGTGCTTTCCCGCCGCGGTTGCAAACGTCCCGCGCCCGGCTAATCTGCGCCCATGACCGGGCAGGAAAGGGCAAGCGGAATGGCAGAGACGATGATCGCCGTGATCGGCGGGTCGGGAATCTATGAGATCGACGGGCTGGAGGGCGCCGAGTGGGTAACGGTCGAAACGCCCTGGGGGGCGCCGTCGGACCAAATCCTGACCGGACGGCTGGAAGGCGTGGCGATGGCCTTTCTGCCCCGGCACGGGCGTGGGCATGTCCATTCGCCGACCGACGTGCCCTATCGCGCGAATATCGACGCGTTGAAACGTCTGGGCGCGACCGACGTGATTTCGGTCTCGGCCTGCGGATCGTTCCGCGAGCAGATGGCGCCGGGGACCTTCGTGATCGTGGACCAGTTCATCGACCGCACGGTGCTGCGCGAGAAGAGCTTTTTCAGCTCGGGCTGCGTGGGCCATGTGAGTCTGGCGCATCCGACCTGCCCGCGCCTGTCCGATGCCTGCGAGATGGCCGCGCGCGCCGCGGGCATCACCGTGCATCGCGGCGGCACATACCTGGCGATGGAGGGGCCGCAATTCTCGACGCTGGCGGAATCGCGGATGTATCGCGAGCACTGGGGCGCGGACGTGATCGGCATGACCAACATGCCCGAGGCCAAGCTCGCCCGCGAGGCGGAGCTTTGCTATGCCTCGGTGGCGATGGTGACCGATTACGACAGCTGGCATCCCGATCATGGCGAGGTGGACATCGCCGAGATCGTCGCCACCCTGACCGGCAATGCCGAGAAGGGCCGCGCGCTTGTCAAGGGATTGCCTGCCCTTCTCGGGGCCGACCGCGCCCCCTGCCCGCATGGTTGCGACCGGGCGTTGGACTTCGCCATCCTGACCGCGCCGGAGAAGCGCGATCCCGCGCTGGTGGCCAAGCTGCAGGCAGTGGCGGGCCGGGTGCTCTGAGCGGGGCGGTCTAGCGGCCCTCATGCTCCTTCATGAACTCGCGGATGAAGCGCCGGATCTCGCGCGCGGCGGAGGTGTCGAGTTCCTTGCAGAGCTCGACGAACGCGTCGCGTTCGTCCTTGTCCAGGCGCAGGACCAGCTGGCTGTTTTTCTTGGTCGAACCCTTGCCGTCTTTCTTGCTCACTGTCGGGTGTCCTGCCTTTCGCGTGTCCGGCCTTGACCTTGGCATATGCTTTGTATATACATAGCATATTACCTGTCTGTCGGGCACCCTAAGAAAAAGAAAAGGACAAGGCAATGAATCTGCATGCTGCGAACGCATTTCTGCTGCGCGACCGAAGCGACTGGCGCAAACCCCATTTGAGCTGGCTTCCCTCGACGCTCTACCGCTATTACAGCCATTCGCGCCTCTTGCTGAAGAAGTGACGCCCTTGAACCGGCGGGCCGATTGCGCCAAACACGGGCGGGTCTGCCGGGTCAGCAAGGGGGACGGGAATGCCCAGGAATACATCGGTCAAGGATTACATCCGCACCATCGTCGACTTCCCGCATGAAGGGATCATGTTCCGGGACGTGACCACTCTTTTCGCTGATCCGCGCGGGTTCCGCATGGCCATCGACCAGATGCTGCACCCCTACGCGGGCGAGCGGATCGACAAGGTCGTGGGGCTGGAGGCGCGCGGCTTCATCCTGGGCGGCGCGATCGCGCACCAGCTCGGCACCGGCTTTGTCCCGATCCGCAAGAAGGGCAAGCTGCCCGGCACCACCATCAGCCAAGATTACAAGCTGGAATATGGCGAGGCCATCGTCGAGATCCATGATGACGCCATCACGCCCGGCGAACGCATCCTCGTGGTGGACGACCTGCTGGCCACGGGCGGCACGGCGGCGGCGGGAATCCAGCTGATCCAGCGGCTTGGCGGCGAGATCGTGTCCTGCGCCTTCATCATCGACCTGCCCGAACTGGGCGGCCGCAAGGTGCTGGAAGGCATGGGCATGGACGTGCATGCGCTCTGCGCCTTCGAAGGCGCATAAATCCGCCTGTTCACAATGAGTTGAGTGGAAAGTGACGGATGGCCGGGCTTAGCCCGGCACCGGCCCCGATCAAGGGTGCGAAGCCCGAACTTCCTGGTGATCCCGTCCGGCGCTGGCCCCGTATTCCTTTTCGATGCCGATAGAGGCATTGCAAACGAAAGGAGCCATCAACATGCTTCGCACGACTGCAATTTCGACTGCCGCCGCCCTGATGCTGGGCACCGCAGCCTTCGCCGACAACCATTCCATGGACATCGTGGAAACCGCGCAGGGCGCGGGTGACTTCTCGACCCTTCTGGCCGCGGCCGAAGCCGCGGGGCTTGTCGAGACACTCAAGGGCGAAGGTCCCTTCACCGTGTTCGCACCGACCGATGCGGCATTCGAAGCGCTGCCCGAAGGAACCGTCGAGTCGCTGCTGATGCCCGAGAACAAGGCACAGCTGACCTCGATCCTCACCTATCATGTCGTTCCGGGCAAGGTGATGTCCGGCGACCTGACCGATGGCATGACGGCGACCACGGTCGAAGGTGGCGATATCACCATCGATCTGGGCGATGGCGTCATGGTCAATGATGCCAACGTGGTGAGTGCCGATATCGAGGCCTCGAACGGCGTGATTCACGTGATCGACAAGGTGATCATGCCGTCCATGTAATCTCCCGGGAGGGGCGGCGCTCTCGGTCCGCCCTACCCTGCCCCGGCGCGGAGAACCGCGCCGGGGTTCATTATGCCGTTCGGGTCGAGTGCCTGCTTGATCTGGCGCATCACCGAAAGCTTGACCGGATCGCCGTAACGCTCCAGGTCATCGACCTTGAGCCGGCCAATCCCGTGCTCGGCGCTTACAGACCCCCCGAAATCATGCACAAGGTCGTGGACCGCGCGGTTGATCACCGGACGCTGGTTCTCGAACGCGTGGCGGTCGCGCCCCTTGGGCGGGAAGATGTTGTAATGCAGGTTTCCGTCGCCCAGATGGCCGAAGCAGTTGATCCGGAAGGGGCCGATTCCCGCAATCGCCGCGTTGCCGCGCCGGATGAACTCCGGCAGGTTCGAGAGCGGCAGCGAGATGTCGTGGCTGGAGATCGAGCCGATCCGGCGATTGCCCTCGGGAAGATGCTCTCGCACCGACCAGAACGCGTCGCGCTGCGCCTCGGAGCGGGCGATGACGCCGTCGGAGACGAGGCCACGCTCGAACCCATCGGCAAAAAGCGTCTCCAGCGCGTCGGTCGGGTCGGTCCCGCCCGAAAGGCCCAGTTCGATCAGCACGGACCAGTCCGGTGGTTCCGGCCAGGGCTGGCGGACCTCGGGAAGCGTTTCGGCCAGGAAGTCGAGCCCTTGGCGGTTGATCAGTTCGAAGGCGCTGACACCTTCGCCCAGCTGGTCGCGGGCGAGCGACAGCAGGTCGAGCGCCGCCTGCGGAGAGGCGACGGTAAGCATCGCGGTTCCGGTCGCGGCGGGGCGAGCGAAGAGCTTGAGCGTGGCGGCGGTGATGACGCCCAGCGTGCCTTCGGACCCGATCAGCAGGTTGCGAAGGTCATAGCCGGTGTTGTCCTTGCGCAGCCGCGTGAGGCCGTTCCAAATGCGCCCGTCGGGCAAAACGGCCTCGAGCCCCAGGCAGAGATCGCGGGCATTGCCGTAGCGCAGCACCCCCACCCCGCCTGCATTGGTGGCGAGATTGCCGCCGATCCGGCAGGAACCCTGCGCGGCGAGAGAAAGGGGGAAGAGGCGGTTCTCGGCCAGGGCTGCGGCCTGCACATCGGCGAGGATGGCGCCCGCCTCGGCGATCATCACGTTCTCGGCCGGGTAGATCGCGCGGATCGCGGTCATCCTTTCCAGCGAGATCAGGAGCGGTGCGGGGCCGTCGGGGACGACCTGGCCCGCGACGAGGCCCGTCCCGCCACCATAGGGCAGCACGGGTACGCGCGCCTCGGCCGCCGCGGTGACGAGGGTCGAGACCTCTTGCACGGTCTGCGGGAGGGCCAGCAGGCCACCCTGTCCGCGATAGCGGCCGCGGGGTTCCTCGAGATGGCGGGGTTCGGGGGCGCGCAGCCGCCCCTCGGGCAGCATCGCGGCGAGACGGTTGGCAAAGGCGGGATCGGCGGGGTTCAGCATGTGCCAGTCATCGCCCGGAGACCAGGGCGCTGGCAAGCCTAATCGCCGTCGTCGAGATAGCGTGGTTCCAGCACGATGACTGTGGGCCGGTCGGGCAGCGTGCGCAGCGATACCTCGACCGAATTGGCGCCTTCACGGATGACGGCGAAATCCTGGGAGATTCCGTCGAGAAATGCGTTGAGCGAAAAGCCCGAGAACCAGTGCATCGGGATCACGATGGAGGATTTCAGCCGGTTCAGCGTGGCGATCATCTCGGGCAATGGCATGGTGGTGCCGCCATCGACCGCCGCCATCACCACGTCGAGCCGGCCGAGAGCGGCGAATTGCGCGTCGTCAGGGACATGGTGCAGGTGTCCGAGATGGCCGATGCAAAGACCCTCGACCTCGAAGACGAAAATCGAATTGCCCTCGCGCTCAACCCCGGAAAAGGAAGAGCGGATGTCGGTCGAGACATTGCGCACCAGCATCTCGCCCAGATCGAGGTAGTGGTCGATCCCCTCGCCGAACGCGCCCCATCCCGGCAGCACATGGGGGATGCGCGGATCGGGATTCGCGGTCCAGTGGGTGCCGTGGGCGTGGTTCATGGTCACCACGTCGGGGAAGAAATCGGTGGTGCCGAGGAAGCCGGTGTAATCGGTCACCGCCGAAAGCCCGCCGGGCGTTTGCAGCAGAAAGCTTGCATGGGAGATATAGCTGATGCGCACCGAGTAATCGGGCAGAGGCGCCTGCCAGCTGGCCTTGTGAAGATATTCGATGCCCGGCGCCGCATCGGCGATGGCGATGCAATGGCTCGGGCGGCGCTCCTGCGCGGAGGACTGAACGGCGAAAAGGATGAGGCAGAACGCCAGAACAATGTGTCTCATGACGCACAGTTTAGGACGGGCGCTCGCAAAGTCACGTTGCGTAAACGCGGAAATTTTCGGCGTTCAGATCTGCCCTTCGACCCGTCCACGGCGATCCGAGCGCAGGCAGGCATAAAGAACATGCGTCCGCCAGCGTCCGTCGATCTGAAGGTAGCTTTGCGCGACGCCCTCATACTTGAAGCCGGAGCGTTCGAGCAGCCCGCGCGAGGCGCGGTTTTCCGGCAGGCAGGCGGCCTCGATCCGGCTGAGATCCATGCGGGTGAAGGCGTGGTGGACAACCGCGCCGATCGCCTCGCGCATGTAGCCCTGCCGCGCGAAGGCCTGCCCCGTCCAGTAGCCCAGTGTTCCGGCCTGGGCGGGACCGCGGCGGATGTTGTCAAGGGTGATTGCGCCCACCAGCATCTCGTCGGCGCGGCGGAACAGGAAGAGCGGCACCGCCGTGCCGCCGGCCACCGAGCGTTGCGCCCAGTAGACCCGGTTGGCGAAAGCCTTGCGCGTGAGGTGATCCGAGGCCCAGCTGGGCTCCCACGGGGTCAGAAAGCCCCGGGAGGATTGGCGCAGGGCGGCCCATTCGCGGAAATCGGAATGCACGGGCGGGCGCAAGCTGAGCCGCTCGGTTTCGAGTTTCAGCTTGCGCCTGCCCAGAAGCATTATGCCGCGCGCCTCTCCTGCAATTGCGCGAGGCTGGGGGCGCCGCCGACCGGGCCGTAAAGGGCGAGCGCGGCAGGCGCCTTGACGGCCATCTCCTCGGCGAAGCCCAGCACCTCGGCGGTGGTGACCGCGTCGATGCGGGCGACGGTTTCCTCGAGCGCGGGAACCTTGCCCCAGATCTCGACCAGCCGCGCCAGCCGCTCGGCGCGGTTCGAGGGACTTTCGAGCCCCATCAGCAGCCCCGCCTTCATCTGGGCGCGGGCGCGGTCGATTTCGGCGTCGGTCATGTCCTCGGCGGCGCGCTTCATCTCGTCGATGGTGATGCCCGCAAGTTCGGAGACCTGCCCCGCACTCGTTCCGGCATAGATGGTGGTCGACCCGGTATCGGCATAGGCGCCGGTCTGGGCGAAGATCGTGTAGCACAGGCCGCGCTGCTCGCGCACCTGCTGGAACAGGCGCGATGACATGCTGCCCCCAAGCGCGCTGGCATAGATCTGCGCGGTATAGATTGCGTCGTCGCGATAGCCCGGCCCTTCCAGAGCCAGCGCGAAATGGGCCTGTTCCAGGTCGCGTTCGCGCCGCATCTCGCCGCCGGTGAAGCGGGCGGCATCGTAGACCAGCCCGCGGCGGGGGACGAGATGGTCGAAATGGCCCTCGACCAGTTTCACCAGCGCGTCGTGATCGACGGCACCGGCAGCGGAGATTATCAACTGCTCGGGGCCGTAATGCTCGGATACGAAGGCCGAGAGATCCTCGCGCGTGAAGGCGCTGACCCGTTCCGAGGGCCCGAGGATGGTGCGGCCCAGCGGCTGGTCGCGATAGCTTTCCTCCTGCAGCCAGTCGAAGATGATGTCGTCGGGCGTGTCGTTGGCCTGGCCGATCTCCTGCAGGATGACGCCGCGCTCCACCTCGATCTCGCGCGGGTCGAACACGGGGTTGAGCACGATGTCGGCGATGACGTCGAGGGCAAGCGGCACGTCCTCGCCCAGCACGCGGGCGTAATAGGCCGTCACCTCGCGGCTGGTATAGGCGTTGATGTAGCCGCCCACATCCTCGATCGCCTCGGCGATCTCGAGGGATGAACGGCGCTTGGTGCCCTTGAAGGCCATGTGCTCGAGAAAATGGGCGATCCCGTTCTGCTCGACCCGCTCATGCCGGCCACCGGCGGTAACCCAGATGCCGATGGCGGTGGATTGCAGGCCGGGCATGTGCTCGCTCACGATGCGGACACCGTTGGCGAGTTGGTCTTGTTGAACTGTCAACTGGCGATATGCCTCTTAATATGGGTCTCGATTGCGGCCAGGTCGTTCTCGACCCGGCTCAGGCGTTCCGGCATGTCATACAGTCCCGACATGCGGGATGGAAGAGGCGGATGCACGCCGCTGGCCTCTTCCACGGCAGCCGGGAACTTGGCCGGGTGAGCGGTGGCCAGAGTGATCATCGGCACGCGCAGGGTCGCCTCGTCGGCGGTCTTAAGCACGTCCTCGGCGACCTTCACGCCCACCGCGCTGTGCGGGCAGAGCAGCTCTCCGGTGGCGGCCAGGGTGGACCTGATGGTGGCGAGTGTCTCCTCCTCGGAGGCGCGGCCGGAGGAGAAGGTTTCGCGCAGGGATTCCATCGCGCCCTGGCTGACATCGAAACCGCCCGTGGACAGCTCCTCCATCAGTTGAGCCACCGCGCGGCCATCCTCGCCATAGGCGTAATAAAGCGCGCGTTCGAAGTTGGAGGAGACCTGGATATCCATCGACGGGCTGATCGAGGGGATCGTCGCGCCCTTGTGATAGCCCTGCCCCGACAGGCAGCGGTGCAGGATGTCGTTCTGGTTCGTTGCCACGACCAGCCGGTCGATGGGCAGACCCATCCGCTTGGCGAGGTAGCCCGCGAAGATGTCGCCGAAATTGCCGGTGGGCACGGTAAAGCTGACCGGGCGGTGCGGCGCCCCCAGCGCCACGGCGGAGGTGAAGTAATAGACCACCTGCGCCAGCACGCGGGCGAAGTTGATGGAGTTCACGCCCGCCAGCCGCACCTCGTCGCGGAAGGGGAAATCGTTGAACATGTCTTTCACCCGCGCCTGGCAGTCGTCGAAATCGCCTTCGAGCGCGAGGGCGTGGACATTGGCATCGTCCGGCGTCGTCATCTGGCGGCGCTGCACCTCGCTGACGCGGCCATGCGGGAAGAGGATGAAGACGTTGACGGCATCGAGCCCGCGAAACGCCTCGATCGCGGCGGATCCGGTATCGCCCGAGGTGGCACCGACGATGGTGACGCTCTCGCCCCGGCGTGTCAGCGCGGCCTCGAACATCTGGCCGATCAGCTGCATCGCGAAATCCTTGAAGGCAAGCGTCGGCCCGTGGAACAGCTCCAGCAGGAAATGGCCCTCGCCCAGCTGCCTCAGCGGCGCGCGGGCGGCGTGGCCGAAGCCCTCGTAGGCGCGGGCGATGATGGCGCGGAATTCGTCATCGGTGAAGGTGTCGCCGATATAGGGGCGCATCACGCGAAACGCGACCTCCTCGTAGGACAGCCCCGCCAGCGCGGCGATCTCGGCCTGGCTCATCTGCGGGATCTCGGCGGGCAGGTAGAGGCCGCCATCGCGGGCGAGCCCCGTCAGCATCGCCTCTTCAAAATTCAGTTCGGGCGCCTGCCCGCGGGTTGAGATGTATTTCATGCCTCAGCTCCTGGCTCGGGCGCTTCCACGCCACAGGAAGATCCCGGTCATGCCTGCCCAGACGAGGGCGAGGCCGTACCAGGTGATCGCGTAATGCAGGTGATCGTTGGGGATGCCGGCGGTATCGACGGGCAGCGGGGTCACGCCGGGATCGGTCCGGCTGCGGGCCACCAGCAGCAGTGGCTCGGTCCCGAGCGCGGCGGCCATGGCCTCGACGTCGCGGGCGAACCAGATGTTGCGGCCCGTCTCGGGCTCGGGGGTGAAGCCGTCGATCTCGTCGGGCCAGTGGAGATTGCCGGCAACGGTCATGGGGCCGGTTTCCCGGACGGTTTCCTTGTCCTCGGTCGGGACAAAGCCTCGGTCGACGAGGATGGTTCGATCGCCGGTCCGGAAGGGCGCGATGATGCGATAGCCGGCACCGATCCTCTTGCGGGAGACGAGGACATGCAGTTCGGGCGCAAGCATTTCGCCCGCGACCTCGACCGGCAGGTAGCGGTCGGCCGACGGGTCGGGATCGTCGGGAAGCGTTGCGGGCGCGGCGGAGATGCGCGCCTCGATATCGGCGAGCAACGCCTCCTTCCAGGCCAGGCGCTGCACCTGCCAGGTCCCGAGGGCGATCAGGACGGCGAGGCCGATGATAAGGAGAAAGAGCGTGCGTCGCATGGCGTGGGTCGCTTGGTTCAACTGGATGCCTTACGACCACGCGCGGGGCGCCATTGCAAGGCCGGGATTGTCCGGGTGTCAATCTGCCCTTGCGACGGTCCGGCACAAGATCGCGCGGCAGAATGCCAATCCGAAAAATGCGAAAGCGCGCGGGAGCCGCGCGCTTTCGGTAGTCTGCTTGGGCCGTCAGGCCGCGCGGATCAGTGCGCCCCGGGCATCGTGCTGACGCCCCAGATGTAGACGGCGAAGAAGAGGAAGAGCCACACCACGTCGACGAAGTGCCAGTACCAGGCCGCGGCTTCGAAGCCCACATGCTTCTCCGGGGTGAAATCGCCGCGGATGGCGCGGATGAGGCAGACGAGCAGGAAGATCGTCCCGATGATCACATGCGCACCATGAAAGCCGGTGGCCATGAAGAAGTTCGAGAAGAACTGGTCGCCGCCAAATTCCCAGCCCTGATAGAGCAGGTAGGAATATTCATAGCCCTGCAACACGGTAAAGAGCACGCCCAGGACCACCGCGATGGCCAGACCGCTGATCAGCGCCTTGCGGTCGTTCTCGTGCACCAGCGCATGGTGCGCCCAGGTCACCGCGCAGCCCGAAAGCAGCAGGATCAGGGTATTGATCAGCGGCAGGTGGAAGGCATCGACGTGATAGATCTCGGGCCGCGCGTAGAGGGTGCCTTCATAGCTGTCCATGGGATACATGGCGTGTTTGAAGAACGACCAGAACCAGGCGAAGAAGAACATCACCTCGGACATGATGAAGAGGATGAAGCCATAGCGCAGGCCGATGCGCACCACAGGGGTGTGATCGCCGACATGGCTTTCGCGGACCACCTCGGCCCACCAGCCGAACATGGTGTAGAGAACGGCGGCAAGGCCGATCCAGAACATCCAGGGGGTGACGCCGTGCATCCAGAGCACCGCCCCGAAGAGCATGACAAAGCCGCCAATGGCACCCAACAGGGGCCAGATCGACGGGCTCAGGATATGATAATCGTGGTTCTTAGCATGTGCCATCAGCGTCCCTCACCTACAGGCATTAGTTCGTGTTTGTATCCGCCTGCGCATCGAGGGCGGCATAGCCCTCGGGCAGGTCGATTTCGTAGAACGTATAAGACAGGGTGATCGTGTGCACGAATTTCCCGTCCCTGTCCTCGACGATTTCGGGGTCGACGAAGAAGGTAACCGGCATCTGCACCCGCTCTCCCGGTTCGAGCACCTGCTCGGTAAAGCAGAAGCACGCAATCTTGTCGAAGAACGCGCCGGCCGCATAGGGCGTCACGTTGTAGGAGGCCTGCCCCGCGACGGGGCGGTCGGTCGGGTTGTAGGCCTCGTAGAAAGCCAGCCCCGTTTCCCCGATGCGTAGCTCCATCTCGCGTTGGACGGGCGTGAACTCCCACGGCATTCCGCGTTCCTTGGAGGCGTCGAAGCGAACCTTGATCGTCTTGTCGAGGATCCGCTCGGAACCGGCCTCGGCGGTCCCGGTCACGCCGCCGAACCCCGTGACCCGACAAAAGAGGTCGTAAAGCGGCACCGACGCCCAGGCGAGCGCGCCCATCACCACCACCACGCCGATGGTTTGCAGAACGGTCTTTTTCGGTCCTTCGATCGCCATCAGCTGCCGTCTCCCTGGTGCGGGGGCTCGAAGCCGCCTTCGCTGACCTTGACGATGGTCAGGCCGAACATCAGAGCGATGAAACCCGCCAGAACGAGCGCCACGCCGAGGTTCCGGCCAAAGCGGCGCTGGTGAAGCTCATGTGTCTTGCGCAGGCTCATGCCCAACCTCCCAGGCCATAGACCTTGAGCACCGCTTCGGCGAGGATCGCGCCGAAGTGAAGGAAAAGATAGAGCAGCGACAGCTTGAAGAAGGCGCGTTCGACCTGGAAATTGTCAGACTCGCTGTCCGCCTCGTCGCGCCACGAAATCTTCCACGCGCCATGCAGGAACAACGCGTTGAGCACAAGCGACACGGACAGGTAGACCGGCCCGCCGATGCCCGAGAAGGCGGTGCCCAAGGCGAGGACCGCCAGCAGCACCGTATAGACGAGGATATGAATGCGCGTCGCGCGGCGGCCGTGGGTCACGGTCAGCATCGGAACACCGGCGTCGTCGTAGTCGGAGCGCATGAACAGAGCCAGGGCCCAGAAATGCGGCGGCGTCCACATGAAGGTCAGTGCGAACATGAGCCAAGGCTCGACCGACATGGTGCCTGTCGCGGCGATCCAGCCGATCACCGGCGGGAAAGCCCCCGCCGCGCCGCCGATCACGATGTTCTGCGGCGTGCTCCGTTTGAGCCACATCGTGTAGATCACGACGTAGAAAAAGATGGTGAAGGCCAGCATCGCCCCTGCGGCGATATTGGTGGCGAGTGCCAGCATCACGACCGAGAAGCCCGACAGCGCAAGACCCAGCGCCAGCGCCTCGCCAGCCTGCACTTTCCCCGCAGGTACAGGGCGTGACTTCGTGCGCTTCATCACGCGGTCTATATCGGCGTCATACCACATGTTGAGCGCGCCCGACGCGCCGCCGCCAATGGCGATGAAGAGAATCGCGGCGAAGCCGATCAGGGGGTGCACGCCTACTGGCGCGGCCAGCAGGCCCACCAGCGCGGTGAACACGACAAGCGACATCACGCGCGGCTTGAGCAGGGCGAAATAGTCGCCGAAACTCGCCTCGTCCTCGCGGATCGTGCTGGCATTGATGCTTGCGTCGCTCATCGTCTTCCTCGTGATGGCGGTGGGTTGAAAACCCACCCTATGGCCCGGGGGGGAGGGTGGATTTTCAACCCACCAACCGGGATCAGTTCGCAGCTACCCGGTAGCTGCCCGGGGTGCCGGCATCGGCATATTCCGCGATGGCACCCTCGAGCCACTGGTCATAGACCTCCTGGCTCACGACCTTGACGGTGATCGGCATATAGGCGTGGTCCTTGCCGCACAGTTCCGAGCACTGGCCGAAATAGACGCCCTCGACCTCGGGCTTGAACCACAGTTCCGCCAGACGTCCGGGCACCGCATCCTGCTTCACCCCGAAGGCGGGAATGGTCCAGGAGTGGATCACGTCGGCGCCGGTCACCTGCATCACGATGGTCTTTCCGACGGGCACGACGACGGCGGTGTCGGTGGCCAGCAGGAACTCGTCCTCGGCATACCCGGCCTCGGTCAACTGCGCGCGCACGTCGTCGGTGAGAATCTTTTCGCCCCCGCCGATCATGAAGCTGTCGAAGGCGAAGCCGTGATCGACATATTCATAGCCCCAGTACCACTGGTAGCCGGTTACCTTGATGGTGATGTCGCCCTCGGGGATTTCCTGCTGCTTGAAGAGCACGGGCAGCGAGAAGGCGCCGATGAAGACGAGGATCAGAACGGGCCCGACCGTCCACATCACCTCGATCGGGGTGTAGTGCGAGAAGCTTGCCGGGTTCGGGTTCGCGCGGCGGTTGAAGCTCAGGATGCAGTAGAGAAGCAGGCCGCCCACCAGAATGCAGACCGCCGTGATGATCACCAGGATCAGCCCGTCGAGCGAGTGCAGATCCCGCGCCAGTTCGGTCGCGGCGGGCTGGAACCCCATTGCGCCGTTCTCGGGCTTGCCGATGGTGGGCAGTTCCTGCGCTGCGGCGGGCAGGCTCGAAAGGGCGGCGAGAAGCCCCGAAAGCGTCAAAGCGTACTTCATTTTCTGTCCTGATCGGTTGATCTTTGCGTCCCAGCACGGGGGCATGAATCAAATCCGCTGCCTCCCGTTGTCTTTGGCTGCGTTAAAAATCATATTCCGAGGGTCAGATAAAGCGAAATGCTTGCGTCAAACAGACGCTATTTTGATCTGGATCAAGAAATGAAAGGCGCAACCATGGCAAATGACCCCTTCCGCCCCTTTGAAAACGCGCTTCCGCTGGACGAGGCGCTCGGCCTGCTGCGCGGGGCGACGGATGGCGCCGACGATGGAGAGATCTTCGTCGAAAGGCGCAAGTCCGAGGCGCTGGTGTTCGATGACGGGCGGCTGCGCAGCGCCTCTTACGACGCCTCCGAGGGGTTTGGGCTGCGCGCCGTGCGCGGCGAGGTTGCCGGTTACGCCCATGCGACCGAGGTGTCGATTCCCGCCCTGGTCCGGGCGGCCGAGACGGCGCGCCTGGCCGTCGGCGACGGAGGCGGCACGATGGCGCCGCCGCCACAGGCCACGAACCGTCACCTTTACACCGATGCCGATCCCATCGCCTCGGCCGGGTTTCCGGTCAAGATCGAGACGCTGCGCGAGATTGACGCCTTTTCCCGCGATCTCGACCCCCGCGTGGTTCAGGTTTCGGCCAGCCTTGCCGCGTCCCTTCAGGAGATCGAGATCCTGCGCCCGGATGGCACCCATGTGCGCGATGTTCGACCGATGACCCGGCTCAACGTCTCGGTCATCGTGGAACAGAACGGCCGGCGCGAGTCGGGCAGCGCCGGCGGCGGCGGACGCATCGGGCTGGACGGGCTCATCGACCCGGCCGACTGGCAGGCCAAGGCGCGCGAGGCGCTGCGCATCGCGCTGGTCAATCTCGAGGCGGTGCCGGCCCCGGCGGGCGTGATGGAGGTGGCACTCGGCCCCGGCTGGCCCGGCATCCTGCTGCACGAGGCGATCGGCCACGGGCTGGAGGGCGATTTCAATCGCAAGGGAAGCTCGGCCTTTGCCGGGCTGATGGGCCAGCGCATCGCGGCACCGGGGGTCACCGTCATCGATGACGGCACGATCCCCGACAGGCGCGGCTCGATCACCGTGGATGACGAGGGCACGCCGTCCTCGCGCACCGTTCTGATCGAGGACGG
The DNA here is from genome assembly GCA_947500005.1 of uncultured Paracoccaceae bacterium. Lineage (GTDB taxonomy): Bacteria > Pseudomonadota > Alphaproteobacteria > Rhodobacterales > Rhodobacteraceae > Lutimaribacter_A. The sequence continues at coordinate 161,878 of CANMQJ010000001.1, forward strand.
GATCCTGACAGGCTACATGCAGGACCGGCAGAACGCACGGCTGATGGGCGCGGTGCCGACCGGCAACGGTCGGCGGCAGAGCTATGCGCATCGTCCCATGCCGCGAATGACGAACACGATCATGCTGGGCGGCGAGGCCGATCCGGCCGAGCTGGTGGCCGAGATCAAGGACGGCATCTGGGCCGTTGGGTTCGGCGGCGGGCAGGTCGACATCACCAACGGCAAGTTCGTGTTCTCCTGTACCGAGGCCTACCGCGTGCAGAACGGCAAGATCGGCGCGCCGGTCAAGGGCGCGACGCTGATCGGCGATGGCCCCTCGGCCCTGGGCCGGATCCGCGGCCTGGGCAACGACATGGCGCTTGATCCCGGGATGGGCAATTGCGGCAAGGACGGGCAATGGGTGCCCGTGGGCGTAGGCCAACCCACCGTTCTGATGGACGGGCTGACCGTGGGCGGTTCGGCCACCTGAAGGGCGATTCGGGCGCCGGGGTTTTGCGTGGCCCCGCGCCCACCCGTTGCATGACGCATTGGGACAGAAAGATTCTTATATTTTTCAAATTATTGGCGTCAATACGGGCGCCCTGTTCCGAACAAAGCTCGGAGAATTTTCAGCGATTCACGCGCTGTTAACCTCGCGCCGCGTACACTGGTTCTGCAAACAGGCGGAGCCACGGATGACCGAGGAACAGAATTCTTCCAATCACCCCCCACTCCCACCCACCACGGAAGAAGATCGGTTCGCGTGGCTCCGTCTTTTGCGCTCGCGCAGGGTCGGGCCGACAACGTTCCGCCGCCTGATGGCCGAGCATGGCACCGCGCAGAACGCGCTTGCCGCATTGCCCGAAGTGGCACGCGCCGCCGGGGTCGAGGGATATGAAATATGCCCGCCCGGTGTCGTCGAAGCCGAACTCAAGGCCGCAAAAGCCGTGGGCGCACGGCTTTTGTGCCTTGGGGCGGCGGAATATCCCGCCCCGTTGATGGAATTGTCCGACGCCCCGCCGATCCTGTGGGCGCTGGGGGATATCTCTCTTCTCGCTCGCCCCATGATCGCCATGGTCGGCGCGCGCAACTGTTCTTCTCTGGGTACGCGCATGGCGCGCGCCCTCGCCCATGATCTGGGCGCGGCCGGGCATGTCGTCGTCTCCGGCCTGGCCCGCGGTATCGACACCGCCGCGCATATCGCCGCGCTCGACACCGGGACCGTGGCCGTGATGGCCGGCGGGGTCGACGTGATCTATCCCGCCGAAAACGCGGCGCTGGCCGGAGATGTTGCCGCGCGCGGCCTGCGCCTGTCGGAGCAACCCTTGCGCATGGTGCCCCAGGCGCGCCATTTCCCGCGCCGCAACCGCATCATCTCGGGCCTGGCCCAGGCCGTTGTGGTCGTCGAGGCGGCCGCCAAGTCCGGCAGCCTGATCACCGCCCGCGATGCGCTGGACCAGGGTCGCGAGGTTCTGGCGGTGCCGGGCCACCCGTTCGATGCGCGTGCCGCCGGCTGCAACCTGCTGATCCGCGACGGGGCCCGGCTGGTGCGCAATGCCGAAGACGTGATCGAGGCGTTGCCCGCCCTCGCCGCACCCCGGCAGACCGACATGGATGCGATCCTGCGGGATCTGCCCCCGCCGCCCCCGGAAAAGCGCAGCCTGCGCGAGACCGCGGCGCTGCATAGCCAGATCCTGGGCCGGCTTGGCCCCTCTCCGGTCGCCGAAGACCAGCTGATCCGCGATATCTCGGCCAGCGCAGGAGAGGTCGGGCCCGCACTGGTCGACCTCGAGCTCGAAGGCCGGATCCAGCGTCAGCCGGGCGGGTTGCTTTCGCTGGTGAACTGAGGCGCCCTCCCTTCGCGGCCGGGGTTTTCCCGGCAGCCGCGGTTCCTCCACACGGTCGGACACCCTGTGGTCCAAACAGGGCAAGGCCCCCGGACGGGTCGGGGCGCGCTGCTCCGCGACCTTCCGGAGCAGGCCGGGCTGCACGGATTGACAATCTCCCCTTGCACCCCACATGTTCCCCCGCCATAGAGCGCGCCGTGTCCGATCCAGGAGGATTTCCCTTAAATGCCCGTAGTCGTTGTAGAATCTCCAGCCAAGGCGAAAACGATCAACAAGTACCTCGGCTCCGACTACACGGTTCTGGCGTCTTACGGACATGTTCGCGACCTTCCACCCAAGGATGGATCGGTCGATCCCGACCATGATTTCGCGATGACCTGGGAGGTCGCTGCCGACAGCCGCAAACATGTCAAGGCGATCGCCGACGCGCTCAAGGACGACAACGCCCTGATCCTCGCCACCGACCCCGACCGCGAGGGGGAGGCGATCAGCTGGCACCTGCAGGAGGCGCTGACCAAGCGCCGTTCGATCAGGAAGGATACCGATGTCAAGCGCGTGACCTTCAACGCCATCACCAAGGACGCCGTGACCAAGGCGATGCAGAACCCGCGCGACGTGGACATGCCCCTGGTCGAGGCCTACCTGGCGCGCCGTGCGCTGGACTACCTGGTCGGCTTCAACCTGTCGCCCGTTCTGTGGCGCAAACTGCCCGGCGCGCGGTCCGCGGGCCGGGTGCAATCCGTCTGCCTGCGGCTGATCGTCGAGCGCGAGATGGAGATCGAGGCCTTCAAGCCGGTGGAATACTGGTCGGTCAAGGCGCAGCTGGAGACTCCGCGCGGGCAAAGCTACGAGGCGCGTCTGGTCAAGCTGGCGGGCGACAAGCTCGACCGGATGGACCTCAAGACCGAGGCACAGGCCGAACTCGCGGTGCAGGCCATAACCTCGCGGGCGCTTACCGTTCAATCGGTGGAGGCCAAGCCCGCGAACCGCAACCCCTCGGCCCCCTTCATGACTTCGACGCTGCAACAGGAGGCCAGCCGCAAGTTCGGCATGGGAGCGCGGCAGACCATGAGCGCGGCGCAGCGTCTCTACGAGGCGGGCCACATCACCTATATGCGGACGGACGGCATCGACATGGCGCCCGAAGCGGTGAGTGCCGCGCGCGACGCCATCGCCGAGCGGTTCGGGAAGGATTACGTGCCCGCCAGCCCGCGGATCTACAAGAACAAGGCCAAGAACGCCCAGGAAGCGCATGAATGCATCCGTCCGACCGACATGCGCCGCGATGCCGAGGCGCTGAGGCTGTCGGACCCGGATCAGCGCAAGCTCTATGACCTGATCTGGAAACGCACGCTGGCCTGCCAGATGGCGGCAGCCCGGCTGGAGCGCACCACGGTCGAGATCGGCAGTTCTGATGGTCAGGTAGGCCTGCGCGCGACGGGCCAGGTCGTGCTGTTCGACGGGTTCCTGCGCGTCTATGAAGAGGGCCGCGACGATGTCACTGACGAGGACGAGAATCGCCTGCCCCAGATCTCGGAGGGTGAGAAGGCTGCGTTCGACTCGGGAGCTCTGAAGCCCGTGCACGCCAGGGCGTCCGAAGGCGACAGCAAGGCGCTGCTGTCCGAGAATGGCGCGGTCCTGGCACTCCAGCACCACACCCAGCCGCCGCCGCGCTATACCGAGGCGACACTGGTCAAACGGATGGAGGAGCTTGGGATCGGTCGCCCCTCGACCTATGCCAGCATCGTGACCACGATCCAGGAGCGCGAGTATGTCCGCAAGGACAAGAACCGCCTGATCCCCGAGGAAAAGGGGCGGATAGTCACGATCTTCCTGCTCAATTTCTTTCGCAAGTATGTGGGCTATGAGTTCACCGCCAATCTCGAGGAACAACTCGACGAGGTCAGCGCGGGCGGGCACGACTACAAGGAATTGCTGGCGCGATTCTGGCGAGAGTTCTCGGCGGCGATCTCGGAGACATCCGAGCTGCGCATTTCCGAAGTTCTGGACAAGCTCGACGAGGCATTGGCGCCGCAGCTCTACCCGCCGCGCGAGGATGGCAGCGATCCGCGCATATGCCCCAAGTGCGGGGTGGGAAGGCTGCATCTCAAGACCTCGCGAACGGGCGGGTTCGTGGGCTGCGGCAATTATCCCGAATGCACTTACACCCGCCCCATTGCGGGCGAGGGCGCCGAGGGAGAGGAGCGTCTGCTGGGCGAGGACCAGGGCGACGAGATCTGGCTGAAATCGGGGCGCTTCGGGCCTTACGTCCAGCGCGGCGAGCCTACGCCCGAGAACAAGAAGCCACCGCGCGCCTCGCTGCCGCGCGGCTGGGACAAGGACGCGATGGACCTGGAAAAGGCGCTGCGGCTGCTCAGCCTGCCGCGCGAGGTGGGCGAACATCCCGAGGGCGGCACCATCAAGTCGAATTTCGGCCGGTTCGGCCCCTATTTGATGCACCAGCTGGCGGAGGAGGCGAAACCCGTCTATGCCAATCTCAAGGATCCGGCGGACGTGTTCGAGATCGGGATGAACCGCGCGGTCGAGCTTTTGGCCGAGAAACGCGCCAATCCCGGCCGGCGGGGCAGCGGGGCTGCGGCCAAACCGCTCAAGGAATTGGGCGAGCATCCCGATGGCGGTGCGGTCAATGTGTACGAGGGCCGCTATGGGCCATATGTCAAATGGGAAAAGGTCAACGCGACCCTGCCCAAGGACACCAAGCCCGAGGACGTGACGCTGGAGACAGCGCTGGCGCTGGTCGAGGAGAAAGCGGCCAAGAAGGGCGGCAAAAAGAAGACGGCCGCCAAGAAGGCACCGGCCAAGAAGAAGGCCGCGCCGAAAAAGAGTGCCACAAAGAAGAAACCCGCTGCCTCGGGGGATGCGTAGAAATACCCTAGGCGGCGCAATTCGTTGACTTCCCCGTGACGCGGCGGCACAACCCGACCGTCACCAAGTCATTGGGGGAGTTTCCATGAAGAAAGTATACGCCAATGCCGCCGAGGCGCTCGACGGAGTGCTGCGCGACGGCATGCTGATCGCGGCGGGGGGCTTCGGCCTCTGCGGCATTCCCGAACTGCTGTTGCAGGCGATCAAGGAATCCGGCGTCAAGGACCTGACCTTTGCGTCGAACAACGCGGGCGTGGACGATTTCGGCATCGGCATCCTGCTGCAGAGCAAGCAGGTCAGGAAGATGATGAGTTCCTATGTCGGCGAGAACGCCGAGTTCATGCGCCAGTACCTGTCCGGCGAGCTCGAGCTGGAATTCAACCCGCAGGGCACATTGGCCGAACGCATGCGCGCCGGCGGCGCGGGCATTCCCGGCTTCTACACCAAGACCGGCGTGGGCACCCAGATCGCCGAGGGCAAGGAGCACAAGGAGTTCAACGGCGAGACCTATATCCTGGAGGAGGGGATCTTTGCCGATCTGGCCATCGTCAAGGCGTGGAAAGCCGACGACACGGGCAACCTGGTGTTCCGCAAGACGGCACGCAATTTCAACGTGCCCGCCGCCACATGCGGCAAGATCTGCGTGGCTGAGGTCGAAGAGATCGTGCCCCGCGGTTCGCTGGACCCAGATCACATCCACCTGCCCGGCATCTATGTGCACCGCCTGATCCAGGGCGATCATGAGAAACGGATCGAAAAGCTGACAGTACGCGAGAGGGAGAACGCCTGATGCCCTGGGACCGCAACCAGATGGCCGCCCGCGCGGCCGAAGAGCTCGAAGACGGCATGTATGTGAACCTCGGCATCGGCATCCCGACGCTGGTGGCGAACTACGTGGGCGACAAGGACATCACGCTCCAGTCGGAAAACGGCATGCTGGGCATGGGCCCCTTTCCCTATGAGGGCGAGGAAGACCCGGACCTGATAAACGCGGGCAAGCAGACCATCACCGAGTTGAACCGTACATCCTATTTCGACAGCGCGACCTCCTTCGCGATGATCCGCGGCGGCAAGATCGCGGCGGCCATCTTGGGCGCGATGGAAGTGGCCGAGAACGGCGACCTTGCCAACTGGATGATCCCCGGCAAGCTGGTCAAGGGCATGGGCGGCGCGATGGACCTAGTGGCCGGCGTAAAGAAGGTCGTGGTCGTGATGGACCACACCAACAAGGCCGGCGAGTCGAAGCTGCTCAAGGAATGTACCCTGCCCCTGACCGGCAAGGGCGTCGTGGATCGGATCATCACCAATCTGGGCGTGCTCGACGTGGTCGAGGGCGGGTTGCGCATTGTCGAATGCGCCGATGGCGTGACCGAGGAAGAGCTGCGCGCAGCGACCGAGGCGACCATCGTCAACTGATCCGACGGGGGCCGGGCGGTGAGTCTGACCGGCCCCTAGTTCATCACGTGAAAGACGCAGCCGTCGGTGATCAGCTCGGGCGGCGTTTTGCACAGGCCGCGCGCCACCTGGAACGCGGCCAGCACCTTGGGGACATAATCGCGCGTTTCGACGAAGGGTGGCACGCCCGCATGTTTGCGCACCGATCCTTCGCCCGCGTTATAGCCTGCCAGCGCGAGAATCGGATCGTCGGCGAATTCCTTCATCAGCCAGTCGAGATATTTCACCCCTCCGAGGATGTTTTCCTCGGGCGAGAAACTGTCACTGACGCCGAAGCGGGCCGCCGTGTCGGGCATGAGCTGCATCAGACCCTGCGCCCCTGCCCCGCTCACCGCATCCGCACGGCCGCCCGATTCGACAGCGATCACAGCCAGCACCAGCGCCGGCGAGACTCGGGTGCCGATCGTGGCCTTGAGGATCGGGATGCCGCGCGCGCTGGCGATTTCCTGCAGCGCCTGAAGCCGGGGGGCGGTAACCCCTCCTGCCGCGATGGCGGCCAGCGCCGCCTCGGCCCGCGAGGGGCCCAAGGCCTCGAGCCCCGGTGAAACCTTGTCCCAGAACCAGGCATAGCGCCCCTTGCGCGGAGCTGCAGGTGCCGGCGTCCCTCCGGGCATGGGTGCAGGAACGGCAGCGGTCGTCGGCGAATCCTGTCCCGCGTAGGGCTGCGCCGCGTGCTCCTTTTCGGTGATCTGAACATCGATCTTGGGACGTTGGCCCGATTTCGGGGCCTGAACCCGTTTGAACTGTGTCTCGCTCGCAGCAATGGGCGCGCCCGCCAGCGTGGCGCCAAGCACAACCCATACAAGAAGACGGGCCGGGCCCGTGGGATGTCTTGAAATCATATGCTCGCCTCAAGGAGTTTTCCCCGACTCTGTCCGCAGGTACGGCCCGTGGCCAGAAAAATCCGGGAAATTGGGGCAGATTTGCCATATTTGAGGCCCTTCTGCATCGGCGCTTTGCACCAATCGAAAAAAGTTCAGAGAAAGTTTCTTTTGAAATCTGAAGCTTAGCAAAACCCTTCCCGAAAAGTTAAATTCTGGCGACAAAATCCGCGTTTCGGCCCAAATCCTGCCATGGGGCACAGGCAAACATACAACCATACCACGACGGACACGGACCAAGAGAGAGAGAGAGACGGTTCGACAAGGACGGCGGGGTTGGCAAACACTCAATCGGATCCTCAGGAGGGACATACTATGCTGAACTTCATCAAAAACTTCCGCAACGACGAAGATGGTGCCGTGACTGTTGACTGGGTCGTTCTGACCGCAGCAGTGGTTGCACTGGCCGCAGCCGGCTACAACTCGATCAGCACCGGCACCTCGAACCTGTCGAGCACCACCCAGACGTTCATCGAAGGCAAGAACCCCGGTTCCTAATGGGTTGACCTCGGTTTAGCCGAACAGTTTCCGGGGCCACGTCTTGACTGCAAGACGTGGCCCCAACTGTCTCAAGACCCTGGGATGAAAGGGTGATACAATGAGTAAAGATGCGAAACGGTTCGTTGCCGATGAAGATGGAGCGGTGACGGTCGACTGGGTGGTCCTGACCGCCGCCGTCGTGGGTTTGGCCACGATGGCCTATAACGCGATCAACGGACCCACGGGAAACGTGGCTGACGGTGTTGGAAACTATCTCACCAACAAGGAAGTGAACTGACCCGCCATTTGGTGTTGAACGAGAACCGCCCACGAGGCGGTCGAACAGGTTTCAGTATTCGAGCAGCAACACCAAACCGGCGCGGTCCTTCCCACATTTGACCACATTGAGGGTGTAGCCTGCCTGACACGGCCGCGACTCGGGGTCTAATGGAACAGGAAAGAGGGGAAACGTCATGCGAGCAGTCTTTGGATTGGTCCTGATTGTGGGGATCGCCCTGGCGGGCGGAGCCGTCATGATGGCCCGCAACTATATCGAGGCCTACCAGGCCGAGCTGGCGCGCGAACGCAGCGCCCGGGCACAGGTCGTGCCCACGGTCGAGGTCTTTGTCGCCACGCGGCCGCTGCGCTATGGCGAGCGGCTGACCCAGGAGGATGTCCGCGCCGTCCGCTGGCCCGAGGAAGCGGTGCCCGAAGGCGCCTTTACGGAGGAGGCGACCCTGTTCTCCGAGGACCCCGAAGACAGCAGGTTCATTCTCCGAGCGATGGAAAAGGACGAGGCGATAATGGCCGTCAAGGTCACCAAGCCTGGCGAGGATGCGGGTCTGACCTCGCAGCTCGAACGCGGCATGCGCGCCTTCGCGATCCGGGTCGATGTCGCGTCGGGCGTATCGGGCTTCCTGAGACCCGGTGACCGGGTCGACGTGTACTGGACCGGCAGCCTCGGCGAAGCGGTCGAGGGCGCGCGCGGAGAGGTGACCCGGCTGATCGAGACGAGCATCCAGCTGGTCGCGGTCGACCAGATCGCTGGCGGCGACGTCACCGGCGCTACAATCGCGCGCACCGTCACGGTGTCGGCACGCCCGGAACAGGTGGCCGCCCTTGCCCAGGCCCAGAACACCGGCCGGCTTTCCCTGGCCCTCGTCGGCGCCGAGGACGACACGATCGCCGCAGCTGTCGAAGTGGATCAGCGCAAGCTCCTGGGGCTGGGTGAACTCAAGATCGCGCCGCAGGAGGTCGAGGAGAAGGTATGCACCATCCGTACCCGGCGCGGTGCCGAGGTGGTCGACATCCCGATCCCTTGCACCAACTGAGGGGGCACCTTGGTCAAGAACGAAAAGGACCGCCGAGAGGTGGTCCTTTTGCCTTGTTGCCATTTATCCACATCAAAACCCGCCGAGAAACCTTTGATTCTTGCAATAAATAAAGATCTCGCCCAGAGTGATCGGAATATCGGGCGAAAAGACCCAGTATAGAGGCGTGATCGGAGAGGCAGGTCACATGAAAATTCGCAGTGGCATCAGGCTTGCCCTTCTCGGGCTTGCACTCGCATGGAGCCCGGTCGGTGACGCCACCCTCCGGGCCGAAGTCCTGCGAGTGGTGAAGAAGGGAACCGCCGAGACGCTGGACGTGCCGATGAACCGCGCCGTGGTCGTCGAAAGCGACGTACCCTTCGCCGAACTCAGCATCGCCAATGCGGGGATCGCCGACATCTCCTCGCTGTCCGACCGGACCATCTATGTCCTCGGCAAATCGCCGGGCCTGACGACATTGACGCTGCTCGACGCAACCGGACGATTGATCACCAATGTGAACGTGCGCGTCACCGCGGACGTGACCGAGTTCAAGGAACGTCTGCGCCAGATCCTTCCTGGCGAACGGATCGAGGTGCGGACGGCCAATGACGGTATCGTCCTGTCTGGCACGGTGACGAGCTCCCAGAAACTCCAGCGCGCGCTGGACCTGGCGGAACGCTATGCGCCCGAGCGGGTCTCGAACCTGATGAGCGTGGGCGGCGTGCAGCAGGTCATGCTCAAGGTCCGGTTCGCCGAAATGCAGCGCTCGGTTTCGAAGTCGCTCAGCGCTTCGCTGGGTGTCAGCGGGGGGAACATTGTCGGCGGTCTGAACACGCTCAACAACAACCCCAACCTGACCGGAGCCATCACCGGGAACATTCCGATCGCCAACGAGAATGCCGGTGCGCTTCTGTTCGGTTTCAGCGCGGGATCAACCCAGGTCCGGCTGCTGCTCGAGGCGCTTGAGCGCAAGGGCGTCGTGCGCACCCTGGCAGAGCCCAACCTTTCGGCACTCTCGGGTCAAGAGGCGAGCTTCCTCGCAGGCGGCGAATACCCGATCCCGGTGGCCCAGCGGGACGGTATATTCTCCGTCGAGTACAAGCCCTTTGGCGTGGAAATGAAATTCGTGCCCAGGGTTGTCGACGAGGACCTGATCAATCTGGAGATGATCGCGGCCGTCTCGGCGCTGGACCCGAACAACAGCGTCGTCATCAACGGGTTTGAAATCGCGGCTTTCCAGCGCCGCGAAACCTCGACCACGATCGAACTGCGCGACGGCGAGAGCTTTGCCATCGCCGGGCTGATCGAGGACGAGTTTCTCGACAACAACCAGCAGCTTCCCTGGCTGGGGGACGTGCCTGTTCTTGGCGCGCTCTTCCGCAGTTCCAGCTTTCAGCGCAGCCAGACCGAATTGGTGATCATCGTGACCGCGCATCTTGTCACCCCCACGCGGGGCGAGGCACTGGCACTGCCCACCGACCGGGTGACGCCGCCCAGCGAAAAGGACCTCTTCCTGTTCGGCAAGGTCGCGCGGACCGAGCGCCAGGGCAAGGGTGCAGCCTCCGAGGTCGCCCGACAGGATTTCAGCGGCTCCTATGGCTACGTGATGGAATGAGCGAGGGGATAGTACCCATGCGGAACTGGATCATGATCGCCTGCGCGGGGCTTGCCCTGACCGGCTGCAACCGTCCCGCCGGGTTCGAGGTGGATAACGGCACCTTTGGCAACGCCACGCTCAACAATGTGCAGATGATGAACGGTGAACGCGGCTATACGCAGATCCTGGGCGAACGTTTTGCCGCCGAGGTGCCGAGCCAGATCAACTTCGCCTTCAACAGCGCGCAGCTCGACGCCACTGCGCAGCAGATCCTGACACAGCAGGCCAACTGGATCCGCCAGTTCCCCGAGGTGCGATTCCGCATCTACGGGCATACCGATCTGGTGGGTTCGCAAAGCTACAACCGCGCGCTCGGGCAGCGCCGGGCGCAGACGGTCGTTAACTTCTTCGCCGCGCGCGGCATTGACCGGTCGCGGCTCGAGGCACTGGTCTCCTATGGCGAAACGCAACCGCTTGTCCACACGTCCGAGCGGGAACGACGCAACCGCCGCACCGTGACCGAAGTATCTGGTTTCGCTGAAAATTATCGGTCCAGCCTTGACGGCAAATATGCCCAAGTGATCTATCGCGAATACATCGAAAGCGCGGTTCCCTCCTCCGCGCTATCGCTCGACAGCGAAATGGCCGGCCTCGGACAATAAGGCCCTTCGAACCGGTATCGTCGCCTGTTTCCCTACAATTGGTTTTTTTCGGCCCCAATATCGCCCCACTTACTGGCGACATTGGCTTCGATAGGTGACGTGCGGCCGCAGCAAAAGGCCGCGACCTGGCGGAGATCGGCCGAGCCTCACCGCTCGATGCCGTCCCCCTGAAACGAGGATGAAGGCAATGAGCAGCACGATGCCACAACCCGACGCGACCCCGATCCTGGCCTGCACGGTCAGCCGGGATGTCCAGAACTTCGATCTGCTGATCGAGGACATGGAGACCGCCATGGGCGAAGCCTGGGGCGATCTCGGATTTGCCGAGGCGCTGGCCTTTTTCGGCCAGCCGGAGGCGGAAACGCTGGAATTCATCGCCCTGGCCATCGACGGCGAGGACGAGGACAACCTGGTCTTGATGGGCGAGATCATCACGCAGGCGAAATCCCGCGGTATCAAGGTCATTCTTATCGCCGAGGACGTGACGCCCGCCTCTCTGCACCAGCTTTTGCGAAAAGGCGCGGACGAGTTCGTCCCCTACCCCTTGCCCGAAGGGGAATTGCAGGAGGCCATAGAACGGCTACAGGAACCCGAGGCACCGCCGCAAGGCCACGCCCGACCGACCGCACAGCTCAATGCCGGTAGCGCTCGTGAGGGCGCCCTTATCGTGGTGCATGGGCTTGCCGGGGGAACGGGATCGACAACGCTGGCCGTGAACCTTGCATGGGAGTTGGCCGTACTTCAGGGCGATGCGCCAAGCGTCTGCGTTCTGGACTTCGATCTGCAATATGGCTCGGTCTCGACCTATCTGGACCTGCCGCGGCGGGAAGCGGTGTTCGAGATGCTTTCCGAGACGGAGTCGATGGATGAAGAGGTGTTCGGCCAGGCGCTGTTGAATTTCGAAGACAAGCTTCAGGTTCTGACCGCTCCGGCCGACATGATCCCGCTGGACATGCTCACGCCCGAGGACATCACCCGCGTGATCGAGATTGCGCGCGCGCATTTCGACTATGTCATCGTCGACATGCCCAAGACGCTGGTCCAATGGTCCGAAACCGTGCTGAACGCCGCGCATGTCTATTTCGCCATGATCGAACTCGATATGCGCTCGGCGCAGAACGCTCTCCGGATGAAACGGGCCCTGCAATCCGAGGACCTGCCTTTCAACAAGCTGCGCTTCGCGCTCAACAGGGCACCCAAGTTCACCGATCTCTCCGGCAAGAGCCGGGTCAAGCGGATGGGGGAATCACTTGGCATCTCGATCGACCTGCAACTGCCTGATGGCGGCAAGACGGTAACGCAAGGTGCCGATCACGGCCTTCCGCTCGCCTCTTCGGCGCCCAAGAATCCGCTGCGCCGCGAGATCGCCAAGCTTGCACTGTCGTTGCACGAACTCGGCCGCAGCGACGCCGAAGCCGCATGAACCTGGCCCGAGGGGGGTAGAACGTGTTTTCTAGATACAAGAAGCAAGGCAAGGCCGAACCGGTCCAGCCAGCAAAACTGGCACAGGCACCTGCCGGAGCGAGTCCCGCGCCGCAGCCCACCGTCATCCGCAGAGCAAACCCCCAACGGGCGGCCGAGGCCGCGCCGGGGGATCGGGACCGCAAGCGCAAGGAACGTCTGGGCGAGATCAAGATCGAACTGCATCGCGAGCTGCTCGACAACCTCAATCTTGCCGCGCTGGAACATGCCGAGGAAAAGGAACTGCGCGCCGAAATCAGCGCCATCGCCAGCGAAATCCTTGAACAGAAGGGGATCGTCCTCAACCGTGAGGACCGCGGCCAGCTCAATTCCGAACTCTATGACGAGGTGACGGGGCTTGGCCCGCTGGAACCGCTTCTCAAGGACGATTCGGTCAGCGACATCCTGATCAACGGTCCGCAGCAGATCTTCGTCGAACGCGGCGGCAAGCTGTCGCTCACCGACATCACCTTCAAGGACGAACGCCACCTTCTGCGCATCATCGACAAGATCGTGAGCGCCGTGGGCCGCCGGGTAGACGAATCGAACCCCTATGTCGACGCGCGCCTGTCCGACGGTTCGCGTTTCAACGCGATGGTCCCGCCGATCGCCGTGGACGGCTCTCTTGTCTCGATCCGGAAGTTCAAGAAGGACAAACTGGGCATTGACGACCTTGTACGGTTCGGCGCCTTCACCGAGGAGATGGCCGCTTACCTTCAGGCCGCGGTCGCCACGCGTCTCAACGTGATCGTCTCGGGCGGTACGGGCTCGGGCAAGACGACGACGCTCAACGCATTGTCCTCCTTCATCGACAATTCGGAACGGATCCTGACCATCGAGGATACGGCCGAACTGCAACTCCAGCAGACCCATGTGGGCCGAATGGAAAGCCGGCCGCCCAACGTCGAGGGCAAGGGCGAGGTGTCGCCCCGCGACTGTCTCAAGAACGCGCTGCGGATGCGCCCCGACCGCATCATCGTCGGCGAGACGCGCGGTGAAGAAGTCATCGACATGCTTCAGGCCATGAATACCGGCCATGATGGGTCGATGACCACCATCCACGCCAACTCGGCCCGCGACGGTGTGAGCCGCCTGGAGAACATGATCGCCATGGCCGGAATCGAGATGCCGATCAAGGCCGTCCGCAGCCAGATCTCCTCGGCCGTGAACCTGATCGTGCAGGCCAGCCGCCTCCAGGACGGTTCTCGCCGGATGACCTCGATCACCGAGATCACCGGGATGGAGGGCGACGTGATCTCGATGCAGGAAATCTTTCGCTATCAGCGCGTCGGCCTGACACCCGACAACAAGATCATCGGGCATTTCACGGCGACCGGCGTGCGCAGCCATTATTCGGAACGTTTCCGCATGTGGGGCTACGACCTGCCAGCGTCGATCTACGAACCGACCAGGATGTAAGGAGGGCCGGACATGGAACTGAGCATCGAACCGGTCATCTATGGCCTGATCTTCGTCGGCGTGCTGGTGCTGGTCGAAGGGATTTATCTTGTGGCCTTCGGCAAGTCGATCAGCCTCAACAGCCGGGTGAACCGCCGGCTTGAGATGCTCGACAAGGGGGCCGCGCGCGAACAGGTGCTGGAACAGCTGCGCAAGGAAATGCAGCAGCACATGAAATCGCAGTCCATCCCGCTTTATTCGCTATTGGCGGACAAGGCGCAAAAAGCCGCGATCGCGTTCTCGCCTCGCCAGCTTATCACGATCATGGCGGGCCTGTCTGGCGTTGCCTTCGTCGGGTTGAGCATCGGCACGCAGACCGAGGTGCCGATCCGTGCCGCGATCTCGGTCGCCATCGGCGTCTCGGCGGTCTACCTGTGGGTCAATCAAAAGGCCAAGAAACGCATGGCCATGCTCGAAGAGCAGCTGCCCGACGCCGTCGAACTTATGGTGCGAAGCCTGCGGGTCGGCCATCCCTTCGTCTCGGCGATCCAGATCGTCGCCAAGGAAAGCGAAGACCCCATAGCGACCGAGTTCGGCATCATCGCGGATGAGTCCGCCTATGGTCGCGACGTGGGCGAGGCGCTCAAGGAAATGGCCGAACGGCTCGATATGCAGGATTTGCGTTTCCTCTCGGTTGCGGTGACGATCCAGCAGCAATCGGGCGGCAACCTGGCAGAGGTCCTGGCTGGCCTTGCCAAGGTGATCCGTGCCCGTTTCCGCCTGTTCCGGCGGGTCAAGGCGATCACGGCCGAGGCGCAATGGTCTGGCAAGTTCCTGTCCGCATTCCCGCTGGTCGCGCTGATCGTGATCCTGGTCAACGACCCGCATTATTATGACGGGGTCCTGGATCACGAGCTGTTCATTCCAGCCTGTTTCTTCGTGGGTATCCTGCTGACGGCCAACCTGTTCGTCATGCGCGCGCTCACCAACATCAAGGTCTAGGAGGCCGCGATGGAATTCCTGATGCAGATCAACGATCTTCTGACCGATCAGCTGGGCGAGTTCGGACCGCTCATCGTGGTGGGCGTTTTGGGTCTTTTCATGATCCTGATCACCGTGGCGATGATGCTCAACCAGCCCGAGGATCCGCTCAAGAAGCTGAAGCGCGACCAGACTTCGCACGCGAAATCCAAGACAAAGAAGGAACAGTTGCGTCAGCGCAGCCGCAATGAACAGCTCGAGAAGTTCGCCACGTTCCTCGAGCCGCAAGATGCCGACGAGCTGTCGGCCATGCAGCTCAAACTGCGCCAGGCAGGGTATCAGTCAAAGGACGCTGTACGTTTCTTCCACTTCGCGCAGTTCGCACTTGGCATCCTCGGTCTGCTGATTGGTCTGGTCTATGTCACGATCATCGAGGCAGACCAGGATTTCGATACGCAGCAGACGCTGATCCGCGTGCTCGGGCCCGGCGGCGTGGGCTACATGCTACCAAAGTACTGGATCACCCGGCGCGTCGACACCCGCAAGGAGAACATCACCCGCGGCTTTCCCGATGCACTCGACATGATGCTGGTCTGCGTCGAAGCGGGTCAGTCTCTCGATCAGTCCATCGTGCGCGTCGGCAAGGAGTTGCGCGCCTCGTATCCCGATCTCGCCGACGAGTTCGAAGTGGTCGCCTACGAGATGAAGGCGGGCAAGGACAAGGACAAGGTTCTGCGCGACATGAGCACGCGCTGCGGCGTGACGGATGTGGCCTCCTTCGTGACAGTGATGATCCAGTCGGCCGCTTTCGGTACCTCCATCGCCGAGGCGTTGAGAGTCTATGCCGGCGAGATGCGCGACAAGCGCGTGATGCGCGCCGAGGAAGCGGCAAACAAGTTGCCAACCAAGATGACACTTGCCACTATGATGCTGACGGTTCCGCCCCTTCTGGTCATCCTCGTAGGTCCCTCGGCCAAGGGCATCATGGACCTCGGAAGCATGGGCCAATGACGGAATGATACGACCGGGCGCGCTTAGCCCCAACCTGTTTTGCAAAATTGCTTTGGCCACCGCCGTCTTGGCTGCGGTGGCCTCCTGCTCTTTGCAGGACGACATCGACCTCGCACAAGGCCCCTATCCACCCGGGATCGATCCCCGGGGCGAAGCGGTGGACGGGCTTGAGGTCGGCAACCGTCTGATGGCCGCGGGCGAGCATGAACTGGCGCTGGATGCGTTCACCCGTGCCGCGCTCGACAGCGGAATGACGCCCGAGATCCTTATCGGCATCGGAACCGCCAACCTCGGCCTTGGGCGACTGGGGCAGGCCGAAGAGCCCCTGCGCCGTGCCGTGACAGAGGCACCGGATCTGCCCCAGGCCTGGAACAACCTGGGCGTCCTGCTGATGGAAAAGGGGGAATTGCCAGAAGCTGTTCAGGTCTTCCGAAAGGCCTATGCGCTCGACAATGGCGAAAGTGACTCAATCCGCGACAATCTTCGCTTAGCACTCGCAAAATCGGAAAATCCTGATAATAATGACGCAAAAGACCAAGACTTTAAATTGGTGCAGCGGGGACAGGGCGAGTTCGTGATCCGGAAAACCCCGTAAAACAAAGCACCGCGAAGGCAGAGCAGTAAAAGGACGCAAAATGCGCCACTTCGTGATGATCCCCGCCATTCTGGCGGGCGGGCTGATCCTGTCGGGCTGTACGGAAACGGCCGACGAGACGGTCGAACGGGCGTTCCAGGATGTGAACGTCGTGGATGAAAGCAACCTCAACGATGTGATGCTGACGGTGGCCGACCCCAATGAGGCGGTCGACTATTTTCAGCGCGCGCTGAAATCCGACCCCGACCGGATTGACATGCATCGCGGCCTCGCCAAGTCGCTCACGCGGGCGCGGCGCAATACCGAAGCAGCCGCCGCCTGGGGGCGCCTGGTCAAGCTGGAGGGCGCCAACGACGACGATCGGGTCGATTACGCCGATGCCCTGATCCGAAATGGCGAATGGGGCCCCGCCAAGGAAGTTCTGGACCGCGTTCCGCCCACGCACGAGACCTTCAAGCGGTATCGCCTCGAAGCGATGATCGCCGACAGCAACCGGGACTGGAAGCGCGCCGACAGCTTCTATGAGACAGCCGTGGGCCTCACGACCCGGCCGTCCGGCGTGATGAACAACTGGGGCTATTCCAAGCTGAGCCGCGGGGATTACGCCGAGGCCGAGCGTCTTTTTGGTGAGGCCATCCGACAGGACCCTGCTCTCTTCACCGCCAAGAACAACCTTGCGCTGGCCCGCGGCGCGCAGCGGAACTACTCGCTGCCCGTAATCCCGATGGACCAGACGGAACGGGCACAGCTGCTGCAGACGCTGGGCTTGTCGGCGGTCAAGCAGGGCGATGTCGAGACCGGCAAGACCCTGCTGCGTGAGGCGATCGCGACCCATCCACAACATTTCGAGGAAGCCGTTCGCGCCCTCCGCGCGCTCGAGCAGGGCTGAGACGATGGCGATCCCGGCCCAGCTCGCGCTGTGGTTTCTGCCGTTCGTTCTGCCGCTGTGCTTCTACGTGGCATTCACGGACCTGCGCGAGATGCGCATCACCAACCAGGCGGTCATCGTGCTCGCAGTGATCTTCATCGTGATCGCACCCTTTTTTCTGCCGCTGCCGGTCTATGGCTGGCAACTGGCACAGCTGTTGATCGTGCTGGTCGCCGGAATCGTTCTGAACGCGGGCGGAGCCATTGGTGCGGGCGATGCGAAATTCGCGGCCGCCGCGGCGCCGTATATCTTCCAGCCCGATCTCGGCATCCTCGTGATGATCTTCGCCGCAAACCTTCTTGCCGCCTTCACCACTCACCGGCTGGCGAAACATACCGCCCTCAGACGTGTGGCCCCGGGTTGGAAAAGCTGGAACATGGGCTGGAAATTCCCGATGGGCCTCAGCCTGGGCGGGACCCTCGCCATCTATCTCGTCCTCGGCAGCCTTTACGGCGCTTGACCGCCCCTGTGCTGCCCTTGTGCCGCCATAATGCACTGCGAGGGTGACTCGTGTGACGAACAACGCATCGACAGGGTCCGCCGATGAACATGGAAACCACCGCCGTCATGGCGCCGCCCGCGCCGCGCGGGCTGGCCGAGATGAAGCTTCCCATCGTCATGATGCGGGACATCCTGCTCAAGACGATCTTTCGCAAGAATATCGAACTGGTCAGTGAACTCGCCGCCGCGATCTGCCTGCCTATCCCCGTGACGCAGGAACTGGTCGACATGGCGCGCAGCCAGAAACTGCTCGAGGCGACAGGAACGCTCAGCGCCACGGCCGGCAACGAAATGGGATATCAGTTGACCGACGCAGGCAAGTCGCGCGCGCTCGATGCGCTCAGCCAGTCGGAATATTTCGGCGCCATGCCCGTCCCGCTCGACGTGTATCGCGAGCAGGTCAAGCGGCAGTCGATCCGCAACATCCAGGTCACGCGCGAGCAACTGACCCGCGCCATGGGGCATCTCGTCCTGCCCGGCAGCCTGCTCGACCATCTGGGCCCCGCAGTCAGCGCGGGCCGGTCCATCCTGATGTACGGCCCTCCGGGCAACGGCAAATCCTCCATTTCCAACGGCATCCGGGATGCTCTGGGGGACAATGTCTATGTGCCACGCGCCATCGAATACTCGGGCCAGGTCATCACCGTCTACGATCCCATCGTGCATAATGCCGTCGAACAGGAACCGGACGACCCCACCCAGCTGCGGCGCCGCAGGCGGTTCGACAGCCGCTATGTCATGTGCGAACGCCCCACCGTCATTACCGGGGGCGAGCTGTCGCTCGACATGCTTGACCTCGTCTACAACCCCACTGCGCGCACCTATCAGGCGCCGTTGCAGCTGAAATCCACCGGCGGCATCTTCATCATCGACGATCTCGGCCGCCAGGCCGAGCCGCCTCAGGCCATCATCAACCGCTGGATCGTGCCGCTGGAAGAGGGCAAGGACATTCTCGGCCTGCAATCGGGCGAGAAGTTCGAGGTGCCGTTCGACACGCTGGTGATCTTCTCGACCAACTTCCATCCCAACGAAATCTTCGACCAGGCGGCCCTGCGCCGGATCTTCTTCAAGATCAAGATCGAGGGTCCAAGCCAGGAAAACTTTCTCAAGATCTTCGCACTGGTCGCGCGCAAGAAGGGCGTGCCGCTGGACGAACCCTCGCTCGTTCACCTGCTCAAGGTGAAGTACCCCACGATCGAGAACGTCTATGCAAACTATCAGCCTGTCTTCCTGATCGACCAGATGATCGCGATCTGCGAGTTTGAAGGCATCCCCTACCAGATGAGCCCCGACCTGATCGACCGGGCCTGGGCCAACATGTTCGTCAAGGACGAGAAGATCGTGAAATGAGGCCAGAATGATCGGAGTTGCTGGCTGTGGCCGCATGGGCGCAGGAATGCTCGCAGCGTTGCGCCACTCTGGTTTCAATGCGCGCGGCTTCGACATCCGACCACCCTGCGAATTCGGCAGCCTTGCCACACTTGTCAGCAATGACGCTCACGCTTTCGCGCAAGAGCTCGAAACTCTGATCACCGTCGTTCGTGACATCGCGCAGACCGAAGATGTGCTTTTTGGGGGCCAGGGGTTCATCCACGCAAAACGCCTGAAACGCATCCTGATCTGTTCCACTCTCTCTCCACGTTACACCAGCGCCTTGCGCGACCGTGTCCCGGACCATGTGGAGTTGATCGACGCGCCCATGTCCGGCGCCCAGGTCGCAGCGCAGGAGGCACGTCTCTCATTCATGCTTGGCGGCTCTGCCGAAGCGCTCGCAGCAGCGCAGCCGCTACTCGACGCGATGGGCCGGCACTTTCACCACATGGGCCCGTTCGGTGCCGGGATGCAGGCCAAGGTCCTCAACAACCTGCTCGCCGCGGCCAACACCGCGATGACCCGGCTGGTGCTCGACTGGGCGGATCAGGCGGGGCTGAAAGAGCCCGCGCTTCTCGATCTCGTCCACACCAGTTCCGGCCAGAACTGGTTCGCCAGCAATTTCGATTCGATCGAGTTCGCCCGCGACGGATTCGACGCGGACAACACGATCTCGATCCTCGTCAAGGATGTCGACAGTGCGCTCGACGCCGCACCCAAGGGGGCCGACACGACCTTACCCGAAACAGTGCGCGAAGCCATCCGCCGGCTCGAACCCCGCCCTTCTTCTCGCTGAAGACACCGGCCGGGTCGAACCAGGCAGCAGGCTCACAAGGGGAAGCCACCGGCCCGCGCGACAATGGCGATGCCCCCTTCCCCGCCCGACTGCATGTGCTAATTCACGGCGCATGAAGATACCCGCCCAGATCACCGAATGGTTCAAATCCCGCGGCTGGGCGATCCACCCGCATCAACAGATGCTCTTCGAGCTTGCAGGCAAGCCCGCCACGCTTCTCATCGCGCCCACCGGCGGCGGCAAGACAATGGCGGGTTTCCTGCCCACGCTGGCCGAATTGGCGGACGGCACGCATCAGGGCTTGCACACGCTCTATGTCTCGCCGCTCAAGGCGCTGGCCGCCGATATCCGCCGCAACCTTACAACGCCAGTGACCGAGATAGGGCTACCCATCCGCATCGAGGACCGCACCGGCGACACGCCTGCAAGCCGCAAGAAGCGCCAGCGCGCCGACCCACCCCATATCCTGCTGACGACGCCCGAAAGCCTTGCGCTGCTGACGTCCTACGAGGACGCGCCGCGCATCTTCGCCGGGCTGCAAAGGGTCATCGTGGATGAAATCCACGCTTTGGCCGAAAGCAAGCGGGGCGATCAGCTCATGCTGGCGCTGGCGCGACTGCAAACCTTGCGCCCGGGGCTTCGCCGCGTGGGCCTGTCCGCCACGGTCGAGGATCCGCGGGCGATCGCCGGTTTCCTCTCCCGCCATCCGGATCCCTGCACCATCGTCGAAGCCGATCCAGGCCCCGATCCCGATATCGCCATGCTCCGGACCGAGGACAAGCCGCCCTGGTCGGGCGGTGGTGCCGCCTATGCGATCCCCGCCGTGCTGGAACAGGTCCAACAGCACAGGACGACGCTGATCTTTCACAATACCCGCGCCCAGGCCGAGATCTTTTTCCACAATCTTTGGCTCGCCAATGACGAGGGGTTGCCCATCGGCATCCATCACGGCTCACTTGACCGTACCCAGCGCGAAAGGGTCGAGGCCGCGATGGTGCGCGGCGAGTTGCGCGCCATCGTCTGTACCGGCTCGCTTGACCTCGGCATCGATTGGGGCGACGTGGATCTGGTGATCCAGATCGGCGCGCCCAAGAACGTCAAGCGGCTGGTGCAGCGGATCGGACGGGCCAACCACCGCTACAACGCCCCCTCCAAGGCGCTACTGGTACCCGCCAACCGTTTCGAGGTGGTCGAATGCGTCGCGGCATTGGAGGCGGTGAAGGCCCACGAACTGGATGGCGACCCCCGCGGTCCGGGTCCACGCGACGTGCTGTGTCAGCAGATCCTGATCACTGCCGCCGCCGGCCCTTTCGATGCCGATAGGCTATACGCCGAGGTCACGACGGCGGGCCCCTATGCCGGGCTTACCCGCGAAGGCTTCGACGCTTGTCTGGATTTCGTTGCCACCGGCGGCTATGCTCTGCGCGCCTATGACCGCTGGCAGCGGCTCATGCAGCGCCCCGACGGCATGTGGCAGCTGCGCGACCCACGCGCGGCGCAGCGCATTCGCATGAATATTGGCACCATTCAGGACACCGACACGCTCAAGGTCCGACTGCGCCGCAACCGTGGCGGCAAGCCTCTGGGCGAAATCGAGGAGGGCTTCGCCGCTTCGCTCACCCCCGGCGACACCTTCCTCATCGGCGGCCAGATCGTCCGCTACGAAGGGCTGCGCGAGATGGTGGTCGAGGTCACGCGGCGGGCTGACCGCAAGCCGAAAATCGCGACCTTCATGGGCACGAAATTCGCCACTTCCACACAGCTCAGCGCGCGAATCCTCGATATGTTCGCCCAGGAAACGTGGCCCCAGCTGCCCGACCATACCGCCGAATGGCTGGCACTTCAGCGCGAGGTGTCACGCCTGCCCGAGCGCGGGCGGTTGCTGGTCGAAAGCTTTCCGCATGAGGGACGAGAGCACCTCTGCGTCTATGGTTTCGCCGGGCGCAACGCGATGCAGACGCTGGGCCTGCTGCTGACCAAGCGAATGGAGGAGACGGGTCTCGCGCCTCTGGGCTTCGTCTCCACCGATTACGCCACGCTGATCTGGGGCCTTGACGCGCCCACCGATCCCAGCCCCCTTTTCGAGATCGGGGCGCTGCGCGAGGGGCTGGAGACATGGCTTGCCGGGAACGCAGTGATGAAACGCACCTTTCGCGCCAGTGCAACCATTGCCGGGCTGATCGAGCGCAACACCGCCGGACAACGGAAATCGGGGCGGCAAGCGACCTTTTCCTCGGACATCCTCTACGACACGCTTCTGAAATACGACCCCGACCACCTGCTGATGCAGATCACGCATGAAGAGGCGATGCGCGGGCTGGTCGATTTCGGCCGGATCGAGGAGATGATCGCGCGGGTCGGCGACCGGATCGACCTGCTCCGCCTGTCCCGCGTCACGCCGCTGGCCGCGCCGCTTTTCTTGGAGATGGGCCGTGTGCCGGTCCAGGGCGCGGCCGAGGAAAGGCTCCTGGCCGAGGAAAGCGCGCGGCTGCTGGCCGAGGCAGGGCTGGCCTGATCCGCCTTGCGCAACGCGCGCGCTTGCTGCAAGGAACGGAGCATGAACGGATACGATTTTACCTTTGCCGGGGCGCGGCTGACCGCGCTTGGGTCAGGCGCGCTGTGGTGGCACGAGGCCGGTCTCCTCTGTGTCTCGGACCTGCACTTGGGCAAGTCCGAGCGCATGGCCCGGCGTGGCGGGGCAACCCTGCCGCCTTATGAGACACGCGACACGCTCACCCGGCTGGCCGCCGATCTGGAGGCTACCACCGCGCAAACCGTAATCTGCCTCGGCGACAGTTTCGACGATCCATGGGCCGCCCAAGCCCTGACCGACGAGGATCGTGCCCGCATCACCGTGCTTCAGGCCGGACGCCGATGGCTCTGGATCGAGGGAAACCACGATCCGGGCCCGATCGAGATGGGCGGCACGCATCTGTCCGAGTTCCAGCAATTTGGCTTGACCTTCCGCCACATCGCACAGGGCGAAGCCGCGGGTGAAATCTCGGGTCACTATCACCCCAAGGCCACGCTGCGGAGCCGCGGCCGCAACATCACCCGCGCCGCTTTCCTGATCGATTCCCGGCGCGTGATCATGCCGGCCTACGGCACCTATACCGGCGGGCTGGCCTGCGACGATCAGGCGCTCTGCGGCTTGATGGGTCCGCAGGCGCTTGCCGTGCTGACAGGTCCCGCTCCGGTCGCGCTGCCAATGTCGCGCTAGATGATGCCGGCTTCTTCCAGCGCGGGACGATACTTGCGGCTGACAGGCACCATGTCGCCATTGAGAAGCCTAAGGCTGATCCGCCCCGATTGCCGCTCTACGCTTTCGATGGCAGCCTCGGCAACCCAATGCGACCGGTGCGTGCAATATCCCGGCACCGGTTCCATCTCGTCGATCGCGTCGCTAAACCGCATCCGGATCACGTGGCTGCCTTCGGTCGTCACCACGCATACGCTGTGGTCCTCGACGGTCAGGCGGAGGACTTCGCCAGAGAACCCATCGGGAAGGCGGCGCTCGAGGCGGGGGCTGATTTTCACGCTCTGCTTCTCGGACAGTGGAACGACCCGTTTCAGCAGGATCAGCCCGGTGGCAAGGATCACGCCATAACGCGCTATTTCCGAAAACGACGGCGAAAGCCCACCGAATCCACGTGCTATGGTCCAAAAGAGCAACCACAGCGTAGGTGCAAATAGAGCGATGATGCAGAGCGCGACGGACACGTCCCGAAAAAGCCAGTGCCGCTCGCGAAGTCGAGGTGGCACCAGGTTCTCCGCCGCGCAAGTCGACATGGCGGCAAGCACCAAGACCAGCAACCAGAAAATGGACAGCACGCCGAAAGGAAGCTGCGCACCGTGAAATGGGTCGACTGTCCCGGCCAGTGCCACCGCACAGATGCAGCCCGGCAGAGCAGCCTTACGCAGTGACTGGATCACCTGCGACTCCGGCCTGAAATTCATACGCTTTGCACTCGTTCCCGCTTACGGAGCCTGTCTTAGCGTATCGATCTGATGCTGACAAACGTCAATTGACCGTTGGGTCAACGCAACCTCACGGCGAGCGTGGGCGAAGGCGAACGCCTTGAACGAAAACGGCCCGCAAGAGCGAGCCGTCAGCGATGATGTTCAGCGGAAAGCGGTTCAGGCCGTCAGCCCCTCGGGCTCTGCCAAGCCATTCTCCCGGCAACAGGCGGTCAGCGTGTTGGCCAGCAGGCACGCGATGGTCATTGGACCCACCCCACCCGGAACCGGCGTGATCGCCCCCGCGACTTCTGCACAGCTCTCGTAAAGACAATCGCCCACAAGGCGCGTCTTTCCCTCGCCCTTCTCGGGCGCGTCCACGCGGTTGATCCCCACGTCGATCACCGTCGCGCCCGGCTTGATCCAGTCGCCCGGCACCATCTCGGGCCGGCCCACCGCGGCGACGACGATATCGGCGCGGCGCACGACCTCGGCCAGATCCTTGGTGCGAGAATGGGCGATGGTCACCGTGCAGCTGTCCCGCAGCAAGAGTTGCGCCATCGGCTTGCCGACAATGTTCGAACGTCCGATCACCACGGCATCCATGCCCGACAGGCTACCGTGCTGATTCCGCAGCATCATCAGGCATCCGAGCGGCGTGCAGGGCACCATGCTCTTCTGCCCGGTCGCCAGCAGGCCCACGTTCGAGATGTGGAACCCGTCCACGTCCTTGGCCGGGTCGATGGAGTTGATCACCAGGTCCTCGTTCAGATGGCGCGGCAGCGGCAGCTGCACCAGGATGCCATGCACCGACGGATCGGCGTTCAGCTGCCCGATCAGCTCCAGCAGATCTTTCTCGGAGGTGCCGGCATCGAGCTTGTGCTCGAAGGAGTTCATGCCGACCTCGACCGTCATCTTCCCCTTCGAGCGCACATAGACCTGGCTGGCCGGATCCTCGCCCACCAGAACCACGGCGAGGCCCGGCGTGAGATCGTGATCCGCCTTTAGCCGCGCCACGTGTTCGGCCACACGCCCCCGCACGTCCGCTGCGAATGCCTTGCCGTCGATTACCTGCGCTGACATCTTCGTCCTTCCCTAGTGATCCGTCCGGGCATAGGCGTCCCGGTAATGTTCCATCTGCATTCGGGTGGCCAATACCGCATTCTTCATAAGGATGGCCACCGTCACCGGCCCGACGCCGCCCGGAACCGGGGTGATCCAGCCCGCCACCTGTGCGCAACTGTCGAAATCCGCGTCGCCCACCGTGCGCGCGCCGTCGGGCGTTTCCACCCGGTTGATCCCGATATCGATCAGGGCCGCACCCGGTTTCAGCATGTCACCCGTCACCAGGCCGGGTTTTCCCACAGCCACGAAGACCGCGTCCGCCGCCCGACTGTGCATCGCGACGGAGCGTGTCATGTGGTGGCAGACCGTGACCGTCGCCCCCAGGCCCATCAACAGAAAGGCGATGGGTTTGCCCACAATCTCGGAGTGACCGATCACCGTGACATCCAGCCCTTCGAGTTTCAGCGGCAAGGTCTTGAGGATCTCGACCGCCGCGACCGCAGTACAGGGGCCAAGGGCTAGATCGTTATAGACGATATTGCCGATCGAGGCGGGATGCATTCCCTCAACGTCCTTGAGCGGATGGACCGCCTTCTGCAACAGCTTCACCGGAATATGCGGCGGAAGCGGACGCTGGATGATGATCCCGTTCACGCGCGGATCGGCATTGAGCCCCTGCACGATCCCGATGAGCTGTTCCAGAGAGGTTTCCGCGGGGTACCCGCGCGCCTCGAATTCCACGCCCGCACTCTCGGCGCTTCGGCTCTGGTTGCGCACGTACAGCTCGGCGGCCGCCGTGTCGCCCACGCTGATGGACACCAGGCGCGGCGCCCAGCCCGCCTGCGCCAGCTCGGCGGCCTCCTGCGCCACCTCTGCGCGCATCCTTGCGCCGATGGCCTTTCCGTCGATCACTGCTGCGCGCATCGCTTGTCCCCATGCCCGACGCGACGGGCCGACAGGACCCCGCGTCCGCGCAGGGCCGGGGCTCGCTGCCCCGGCCCTGCGCCGTTCCCTTCGATCAGAACAGGCCTTCGATCTGGCCCGCTTCGTTCAGGCGGATCGTCTCGGCGGCAGGTTTGCGGGGCAGGCCCGGCATGGTCATGATCTCGCCGCAGACCACGACGATGAAGCCCGCGCCGGCAGACAGCCGCACCTCGCGCACCGGCACCGAATGGCCCGTGGGTGCGCCGCGCAGGTTCGGGTCGGTCGAGAAGGAATACTGCGTCTTGGCCATGCAGACCGGCAGATGGCCGTATCCCGCTTCTTCCCACTCGCGCAGCTGGGTGCGGATCCGTTTGTCCGCCAGCACCTCGTCGGCGCGGTAGATCCGCTTGGCGATGGTTTCGATCTTCTCGAAAAGCGGCATCTCGTCGGCATAAAGCGGGCCGAAATTGGCCGAACCCGAATCGGCCAGTTCGACCACCTTTTTCGCAAGTTCCGCCGACCCTTCCGAGCCCAGTTCCCAATGCCGCGACAGCACCGCTTCGCAGCCATGCGTGCCGACATAATCCTTCACGGCCTGGATTTCAGAGTCGGTATCGGTGACGAAATGGTTGATCGCCACGACCACCGGCACGCCGAAACTCTTCACGTTCTCGATGTGGCGGCCCAGGTTGGCGCATCCCTTCTTGACCGCGTCCACGTTCTCGGTGCCCAGATCGGCCTTGGCCACGCCGCCATTCATCTTCATCGCGCGCACGGTGGCGACGATCACCACCGCGGAGGGCGCGATCCCGGCCTTGCGGCACTTGATGTTCATGAATTTCTCGGCACCCAGATCGGCACCGAACCCGGCTTCGGTCACCACGTAATCGGCAACCTTCAGTGCGGTCTTCGTGGCGATGACCGAGTTGCAGCCATGCGCGATATTGGCGAAGGGGCCGCCGTGCACAAAGGCCGGGTTGTTCTCCAGCGTCTGCACCAGGTTGGGCTGCATCGCGTCCTTGAGCAGCACGGTCATCGCGCCCTCGGCCTTGATGTCGCGGCAATAGACCGGGGTCTTGTCGCGGCGATAGGCCACGATGATGTCGCCCAGACGCTTTTCCAGGTCCTTAAGGTCGTTGGCAAGGCACAGGATCGCCATGACCTCCGAGGCCACGGTGATGTCGAACCCGTCTTCGCGGGCAAAGCCGTTCGACACGCCGCCCAGAGACGAAGTGATCTGGCGCAGCGAGCGGTCGTTCATGTCCACCACGCGGCGCCACTGGACGCGGCGGGTGTCGATCTCCTGTTCGTTGCCCCAGTAGATGTGGTTGTCGATCATCGCGCTCAGCAGCGCATGGGCGCTGGTGATCGCGTGGAAATCACCGGTGAAGTGAAGGTTCATTTCCTCCATCGGCACGACCTGCGCATAGCCGCCCCCGGCAGCCCCGCCCTTCATCCCGAAATTGGGGCCAAGCGACGCTTCGCGGATGCAGATCATCGCGTTCTTGCCGATCCGGTTCAGCCCGTCGCCGAGGCCCACGGTCGTCGTGGTCTTGCCTTCGCCCGCGGGCGTCGGGTTGATCGCGGTCACCAGGATCAGTTTGCCGTCCTCGCGGTCCTGGACCGAGTCGATGAAGCTCTGGCTGACCTTCGCCTTGTCATGGCCATAGGGCAGCAGGTTGTCGGCAGAGATGCCCAGCTTGGCGCCGATCTCCTGGATCGGTTTCTTGTTCGCCTCGCGGGCGATTTCGATGTCGGATTTATAGCTCATGGGGCGCGGTCCCTGGATTGGCGGTGCGAGATGGCCGGCGCGGCACGCCGGGGCTGCCCACTGCATAACGCCGCGTCGCGCCCGGCAGGGACAGAATTGCGACCTTTCGACGTTTCGAAACGTCCTGATCGCGGCAGGTTCGGTCGGATAGGAAACCCGCAGCTTGACGGGGAAACACGGAACTCCTGCGCGGCTCTCCCGTTGAGTTCCCGAATGCCGGGGCGGGATCGTCCCGCCTCGGCCATGCAGACTGGAAAATCCGAAAGGAGGCCCCAATGAAAAACCTAATCATGACCACCACCGCCGCGCTTGGTCTGATGGCAGCACCCGCGCTGGCTGCAACGAATACCGACGGCATGATCGATTCGATCTGCAAGCAGGGCTATGGCAAGATCGACATGGATGGCGACGGCAAGCTGACACAGCAAGAGGTGGCCAATACCACCAATGCGATGTTCCCCAAGATGGACCGCGACCAGAGTGGCGCCATCAGCCAGGAGGAGTTCTCGGCCTGCCTGAACGCCTCGGCCGGTGAGCCGGCGCAGGAAAGCGACCGCAAGGCCGAGAACATGGCCCAATACGACACTGACGATGACGGCACACTGACGCGCGAGGAATTCATGAATGCCGGCACCGATGCCGCGACCCGCGCGCAATCGGGCGACGAAAGCGCCGATGAGGATCTTTCCCGGCTGATGTTCATCCCCGTCACTGAGGTAACACCCGATTACAGCACGTGGCGCCCTGACGATTTCGCGGTGCGCAGCTACATGCTTTTTGCCGCGCTCGACACCGACCAGTCCGGCGACGTTTCCGAGCAGGAATGGAGCAAGCCGCAACCGGCCCGCCCCGACATTCGGTCGCAACTGAGCGATGATTTCGAGGCGGCCGATGCCGACAACTCGGGCGATCTTTCGGAACAGGAAATGACCGCCTCGCGTCAGGCGGCGGCGGAGCGCGCGAACCAGACTGCGGAAGACAGTGACGCGCCCAACCCGCCGGTCGTTTACTATCGCTACGATAGCACGATGTAAGCCCTGCCCGCTACACAGCAGGCCTCGCGCAGTATAGCGCGGGGCCTTTTTTTGATCATAGCATTTTCGGGGCCCAAGCGCGTTGCTGCGGTATGAAAAGGCTCATTTCATCGCCGAGCTCCAGCCGGCCCGCACGTTCCACCCAGGCCGTGACACCGCGCCGTCCCCGGGCGGCCGTCTTGAACTTTTTGCCGTGGCCCGGCTCGTCGGTCTCGATCTCGCGCGCAGGCAGGTGGCAGGGAAGGTTTTCCATGTCCACCGTGATTGTAAGGCCCGAGGGCGCCTGAAGCCGCGATCCAGGTGGCAGATGGGTGAAGTCAGGGATGGCACTCAGAACGATACTCGCTCCGAGAAGCGCGGGGTCCAGCCGTTCCAGCCCGATCTCCGCAGCAATGATTTCCAGTTCCTCACGGGACAGGATCGACAACTGACGCACGTTCCGGATTTCGGTACCCCTGGGATAGAGATGTGTGACCCGCGAGCAGGATGGCCGTGTGGCCCCCTCGTGCCGGGCACCCGTATCGCCGCAAAGGCTCAGCTCCAGCATCTCGACCGGTACCGCGCGCAGGCTTCCACCGGCAGCCACATGGCCCAGCCAGACCACCTCTCCTTTATATTCTGTCTTTGCCACCGTCGACATCACCGCCCTCCGCCATTTCGACTTGGCATTAGCCTGCAAGCGGCGCGCTGAACAAGAGAGACAGCGCAAGGGTGGAAACGAAAACGCACCGCGCCGTTCAGTGCGCGATGCGTATCTCGAGACCGGGGAGCCTCTACTCAGACGGTAGGCTCGGGTTCCAACCCCCCTTCGGGCGGGGTCTTCTTCGGTTTGGTCTTTGGAATCGCCGTCACGCTGGGAGCGTTGCCTTGGTCCGGCGTGTCATCGCCGTCATTTCCCGCATTGGGCGGCTCGCCCCGGACCACGCGCTTGATCTCGTCACCGGTCAGCGTCTCGTATTCTAGCAAGCCCTGCGCCAGGCGTTCCCACTCTTCCTTCTTCTCCTGGATGATCGCGAAGGCCCGGTCGTAGCCCTCTTGGATAAAGCGTTTCACCTCTTCCTCGATCATCTCCTTGGTATGGGCCGAGACCGAGAAGCCGGGCGTCTGGCCGGAATAACCCTCATGCGCCTCGGCATAGTCGATATTGCCCACCTTGTCGGACATGCCCCAGCGCAGCACCATCGCGCGTGCCAGTTGGCTGGCCTGCATGATGTCGCCCGCAGGACCGTTCGAGACGTGCTCGGGACCATACTTGATGATCTCGGCGGCCTTGCCCGCCATGGTCATCGCCAGCTTCTGCTCGCACTCATCCTTGTGGAAGTTCAGACGATCCATCTCGGGCAGCGATACCACCATGCCCAACGCGCCGCCGCGTGGAATGATCGTCGCCTTGTAGACCGGATCGCAGAGCGGCAGTTCCATGCCGACAATCGCGTGGCCGGCCTCGTGATAGGCGGTCTTTTCCTTCTGATCCTGCGTCAGCACCATCGAGCGGCGCTCGGCGCCCATCATCACCTTGTCCTTGGCGTTCTCGAAATCTTCCATCGTGACGAACCGCCGGCCCACGCGCGCGGCCATCAGCGC
Organism: uncultured Paracoccaceae bacterium; assembly: GCA_947500005.1. Taxonomy (GTDB): domain Bacteria; phylum Pseudomonadota; class Alphaproteobacteria; order Rhodobacterales; family Rhodobacteraceae; genus Lutimaribacter_A. The sequence continues at coordinate 192,355 of CANMQJ010000001.1, forward strand.
CGCCTCGTTCACCAGGTTCGCAAGATCGGCACCCGAGAAACCGGGCGTTCCGCGCGCGATGATGCGCAGATCCACATCCGGACCCAGCGGGGTCTTGCGTGCATGGACGCCCAGGATCTTTTCGCGGCCCTTGATGTCGGGGTTGCCCACGGTCACCTGGCGGTCGAACCGGCCGGGGCGCAGCAGCGCGGGGTCCAGCACGTCCTTGCGGTTGGTTGCGGCAAGGATGATGACACCCTCGTTGGCCTCGAAACCGTCCATCTCGACCAGAAGCTGGTTCAGCGTCTGCTCCCGTTCGTCGTTCCCGCCGCCATAGCCCGCGCCGCGATGCCGACCCACGGCATCGATTTCGTCGATGAAGACGATGCAGGGCGCGTTCTTCTTGGCTTGTTCGAACATGTCCCGGACACGCGAGGCACCCACGCCCACGAACATCTCGACGAAATCCGAACCCGAAATGGTGAAGAAAGGAACACCTGCCTCGCCAGCGATGGCACGCGCCAGAAGCGTCTTACCGGTACCCGGAGGGCCCACCAGCAGCGCCCCCTTGGGGATCTTGCCGCCCAGGCGCGAGAATTTCTGCGGGTTGCGCAGGAACTCGACGATCTCTTCAAGTTCTTCCTTGGCTTCGTCGATGCCGGCCACGTCGTCAAACGTGACGCGACCGTGCTTTTCGGTGAGCATCTTGGCCTTGGACTTGCCAAAGCCCATCGCACCGCCTTTGCCGCCACCCTGCATCCGGTTCATGAAATAGACCCAGACGCCGATCAGCAGCAGGAAGGGCAGAAGCGTGATCAGGAAGGACTGAAAGCCCGATTGCTGCTGCTTCTTTGCCTGAACCGGGATGTCGTTCTCGATCAGAAGGCTCGTGACCTCGGCATCGCCGGGCTTGATCGTCACGTATTCCCGACCGTCATTGCTGCGATAGCGGATCTGCTCGCCGTCCAGCGTGACCCGGCTGACCTCGTCGGCCTCGACCGCGCTGACGAAATCGGAATAGGTCTTCTCCTGGCTCTGCAGGGTTCCGCCCGATCCGCTGAACAGGTTGAACAGTGCAAGGATAAGCAGGAACAGAACGACCCAGAAGGCGATGTTGCGTGCGTTGCCCAAGGAAACTCTCCTAAATCTCACGGCAAACCGCACCCTCGAAGGGGCGCGTGCCGGTTAGACGTTTAAAATAGAGATCATTGGCCAAGGTTCAATGCGATAAAAGGGATGCATAGAACTCTTCTCGCCCACCGATCCGCCTTGCGGCCCACCCGCGCGTCTCTCCGGCACAGGGCGCGGCAAGAAGCCGCTCACCGGCCCAGACCGCGGGAGAGGCCAGAAGAGATTGCCTCGGCCGCCCGGTTTCGCGCCAGTCGGGGCATTCGGCCAGACCCTCTGGTCCCAATGCACGGATAACCGCCCCGCGTGTTGCCGGACCGGTCACGGTCCAACGCCCGTCCCAGATCTCGCCGACCGGCACCTCCTGCCCTTCGACGAAACGGTATTCGCGGCAGATCCGCGCCCATCTCCCCTCGCGCAAGATCAGGCAACGTGCCAGCGACGTGGGGCGTTCGCGCCGCAAGGCCTCCAGCGCTTCGGCCACCGCCTTGCGGCGCGGACCGTATTCGTCGCCGCCCACCCATGCGACGCCGTGCAGAAGCAAGCGTCGGGCGATCTCCTCGGGCAGAGTTCGGAACCTCCGAAGATCGATCAGCACGTCGCCGGCATCAATTTCCACGATGTCGCGTGCAGCCAGAAAGACATACCAGTCCAGCGCCTCGCGCACGCTTGCCATGTTGCGCGCCACTTCGGCCAGTACGGCCGCTGTGATGCCCAGCGGTTCGAGATAGCCCAGCGCCTCACGCGCCTTGATACGGTCAAAGCGCAGATCGCGATTCGACGGATCCTCGGCCCAGCCTATGCCACGTTCGGTCAGATAGGCGCGCAACGCGGCGCGACTGACGCTCAGCAAAGGGCGCATCAGGGTGATGCCTCCCTGCGTCCGCCGCGGGGCCATCGCGGCAAGCCCGCTCACCCCCGCCGCGCGGCTCAGCCGCATCAGCACGGTCTCGGCCTGGTCGTCGGCGGTATGTCCCAGCGCAAGAACCGAAACCCCACGCTCGCGCGCCCATTCGGTCAGCAGGCCATAACGCGCCCGCCGCGCCTGATCCTGAAGGTTCCCGCTGCCGTCCCACCCCTGCCAGCGCAGGATGGAGTGATCAATGCCCATGCCAGCGCAGAGCCGTGCGACTGACCGGGCCTCATCCGCGGCTTCGGGCCGCAGCCCGTGATCCACGGTCGCGGCGAAGATCTCGATGCCGGTTTCACGAAATGCCTGGTGCATCAGGTCGAGCAGAGCCACGGAATCCCCACCGCCCGATACCGCAACCCCCAACCGCGCCGGCGCCTTTCCCGGGAATTGCGCCCGGATGACGGCGACGAGATCCTGGTTCATTGCCTCAGCTACAGCCGAGCGAGGTCATTTCCTGCCCCGCGCGCGCCGCGGCGGGCGAATCAGGGAAACGAACCCCGACCTCGCCGAGCGTGACGCAGGCCTGATCGACCTGGCCCAGACGGCCCAGCGCAGCGCCCAGTTGAAACAGCGCCTCAGCCGCGTTCGGGCCCGTCGGGTCGCCGGTGAAGCTCGCCAGATAGGCCCGCGCTGCTTCGCGCGTGTCCCCAAGGTTGTCGAGCGCCCGGCCCCGGTTCAGACGCGCCTCGGACGCAAGCGGGCTGCCGGGATAGGCCTGATCGAACTCGGAAAAGAGTTGCGCCGCCTTGTCATAGGCACCTTCGGCCAGCGCGGCGTTGGCGGCATCGAATTGCGATTGCTCGGCAACGGCCAGTTGTCCGCCCGTTTCCTGCGGCGTTTCGGGCGCGGTCTGCGCCGCAGCGGGCAGGTCGCCTCCGCCAAGGGTCGTGCCCTCGGACAGCTTCGCGATGTCGCAATCGGGCTCGAGCTCGCACAGCCTGAATTCCAAATCACCCACCCGGTTCGTACCGTCGGCCACCACCCGGTCGACGCGCTGGGTCAGTTGCTCGGTCTGGCGTGTCAGACGCTGCAACTCCGCCTCGATCGCGTCCACGCGCTCCAGTATCGAACTCCCGGACAGGTTGGCCGAGGGTGCCCCGGTGGTCGAGAACTCGCGCCGCAGCCGCTGGATCTCGACATGCAGCACCGTCAGTTCCTGCCGGATATCGGCCAGGGTCTGCGTCCTGTCCTGCGCCGCCAGCGGCGTCGCCAGCATCAGCGCCAAACCCAGTGCTCCAATCGCCTTGCGCATCCCGACTTACCCCGTCAATCCCCCGGCCAGCACGGTCACCGCGCGGCGGTTCTTGGCATAGCACGCCTCTTCGGAACAGATCTCGATCGGCCGCTCCTTGCCATAGCTCACGGTGGTCAGGCGGTTCGCGGCCACACCACGCAGCACGAGGAATTCCTTGACCGAGTTTGCCCGGCGTGCTCCCAGCGCGAGGTTGTATTCCCGCGTGCCCTGCTCGTCCGCATGACCCTCGATCGTGGCGATATAATCGCCGTTGGTGATCAGCCACTGCGCCTGCTGTTCAAGAACGGCGCGCGCCTCGTCACCAAGGGTGGACTGGTCCACCGCAAACAGCACCCGGTCGCCAATGGCCTGCTGGAAATAGGCCGGCGAGGTCGGATCGCCCGCTTGCCCCGCTTGTCCGCTGCCGGTCATGCCCGCACCCGCGCCCGTGCCCATGTCGTCCTGGCCGGTCACGTTGGAACAGGCGGAAACGGCCAGCAGCGCCACTCCGGCCATGGCGGCCCGGATCGCCGCTCTCTTGCGCAATAGGTTCATCTCGGATCGCCTCGCAACTTGGAAGTTTCTTGTTAGGTATCTTCTATCACATGCCCTGCTGCATTGGAACGCGACAGGGGCTAGTCCAGCAGCGGCGACCACGAGGGGTCGGATCCGCCGTCGGGGGTGGGCACCGGACGCAGGTTGCGACCGGAAATATCGACCGAATAGAGCTGCGACCGCCCCGCAGCGCCCTGGGTTTCACGGGTGAACATGATGACCCGGCCATTTGGCGCCCATGTCGGACCCTCGTCCAGAAATGAGGCTGTCAGCAGCCGCTCCTGGCTGCCATCCGTGCGCATCACGCCAATGTGAAACCTGCCCTTGCTTTGCTTGGTGAAGGCGATCAGGTCTCCGCGCGGCGACCAGACCGGCGTACCGTATCGGCCCTGGCCGAAGCTGATCCGCTCCGCCTCGCCGCCAGCCGCTGGCATGACATAAAGCTGCGGCGTGCCCGAGCGGTCGCTTTCAAAGACGATGCGGCTGCCATCGGGCGAATAGCTGGGCGCCGTCTCGATCGAGGGCGCGGTGGTCAGCCGTTGCGACTGGCCGCTGGCGATATCCATGGCGTAAAGGTCGGTGTTGCCCCCGGTCGAGACCGAATACAGAACCGTCCTTCCGTCCGGCGAGAACCGCGGAGAGAAGCTCATCTCGCCCTGCGGCGTCGGCAGGACCTGCCGCTGGACCCGACCCACATCCAGAACATAGATGCGCGGGAAACCGCTCTCGTAGCTTGTATAGAGCACACGGTCCCCGGTGGGCGAGAATCGCGGCGCCAACACGATCGAGGAGCTGTCGGTCAGGTACTGCACATTGGCGCCATCATAATCCATGATCGCCAACCGCTTGCGCCTGTTGTCCTTCGGTCCGCTTTCCGAGACGAAGACGACGCGGCTGTCGAAATAGCCGCCCTCACCCGTGATCCGGCTATAGACCTGGTCAGCCACCTTGTGTGCCATGCGCCGCCAGCCATCCGTCGTGCCCACGAATTGCAGCCCGTTGCCCAGCTCCACGCCCGAGAACACGTCCCAGACCCGGAACCGAACCGTCAGCCGCTCGCCGGTGACGCTCACCCCGCCGGTAATCAGCGCCTGAGCGTTGACCGCCTTCCAGTCGGCAAAGCGGACGGGCGCCTCGAAGCTCGACACGCGGCTGATATGCGCATCCTCGGGGATCTCGCGGAACAGACCGGTGCCCGACAGATCCGCGGCGACGACGCGCGCGATCTGCTCGCCCATCTCGGCGGCGGCCGGGCTGTCCGGCACGAAATCGGCCACGGCAAAGGGCATCGGCTCGATCACGCCTTCGGTGATTTCCAGCCGCAGCGGCCCCTGCTGGGCCTGTGCCGGGTTGGGGCCCTGCGCGACAAGTGCCGCGGCGGCCAGAAGGAGGCTGAAGAAAAGTCTCGTCATCTGAATCGCATCCCCTCGGGATTGAATGTCATCTCGATCTCGCGCCAATGATCGTATTTCTCGGCGGGCAAGTCATATCCTTTTGCGCCGCAGCGCAGAATCGCGCGGCGCGCCGCCTGAAACGCCTGGCTTGCGGCCGATTGCGACCCGCCCGAGAAGTCGATCATCCGGATGGATCCCTGGTCGGGCGTGCCGTCGCGCGCCATGCTGACACTGACCACGACTGTAGTGCCCAGCGCTTCTGTGGAAAGCGAGCCGACGTTCCAGCAACTCGACACCGCGACACGCAGGTTCTCCTTCTCGCCCGCGCTCATCGGCGGGCCGACAGGTGCAGGGGCGGCCGCCTGCGGCTGTGCCGGCGCTTCGCTCTCGCTGCCCCCAAGCGCCTCGGCCAGCGCGTCGTTGATTGCAGCGCTGGTATCGGCAGCGGGCGCGCTTTCCTGCGCCGTCTGCGTCTCGGGCGCAGGCTCTGCCGCCGGGCGTGTGGCAGGCCGGGTCCTTGGCCGAACCGAGCGTTCCGGCGCGATGCTGTCCGAGGTCTCGTCCGCTTCGGTCACGATCTGGTCGGTCGCCTCCTCGGGTGCGGTAGCTTCCTGCTCTTCCTGCTGCGTTTCGGCACCTTCGTCGGGCGTGACGGCCGGTGTCTCGACCTCGTCGGGTCGCGCATCCGGCTCGGGCCGGGCGACAGGTTCCGGCGCGACACGCTCGACCGGACGCGGGTTGGGCCGTGTGTCGGGCGGCACGGGCAGAGCCGCGATATCAGGTTCCGGCTCAGGCTGCGGAGGTTCGGGCGTCTGCTCTGCCACCTCCGGTTCGGGCGTCTCGGCCACTGCATCCGGAACAGGCTCTGGCGCGGCCTCGGGTTCGGGATCCGGCTGGGGCTGCGGCACAGGCTCCGGCCGCGCGACGGGCTCCGGCGCAGGCTCCTGCGGGGCGGGGGTTTCGGGCTCTGGCTCGGGCGGTGTCATGGCGGCGGGGCTTTCCGTCACCTCCGGCGCTTCTCGCGGCGCCGTCATCGCGGCGAACTCTTCGGCCGAGATCACCGACACCTCCTGCACCTCGAACGGCAAAGGCTCGGAGCGGAACGTCCCCCCGAACAGCGCCCATGCGACCACCGTCACATGGGCAATGGCTGAGATCTTGGTGCCGGTCTGCAAACCGCTACCTCACTCTCCCGTGCCGTCGAGCGTCGGCCCGCCGGTATCGGTGACAAGCCCGACATTCGAGAATCCGCCGGCGTTGAGCGCCCCCATCACCTGCATCACCGTAGAATAGGGGATCGACCCGTCAGCGCGCAGGAAGACGCGGTCACCCGTCCGTTCGGCCGCGACCGCCCGCAGCTTGGACACCAACTCGCCGCGCGCCACTTCGGTGGTCTGGATCTCGACCCGGCCCTCGGCGGTGATGGTCACCGTCAACGGCTCTTCACTATCCGAGGGCAAGGCTCCGGCGGCCGACTTGGGCAGTTCCACCGGAACGCCAACGGTCAGCAGGGGCGCGGCCACCATGAAGATGATGAGCAAAACCAGCATCACGTCGACGAATGGCGTCACGTTGATCTCGGACATGGGCTGCGCCCTGCGCCGCCCCCGGCCACGGCGGCGTCCGCCACCGCCGCCCCCCTGCTGGATCGCGGCGCCCATGGCTTAGCTGTCCAGCTGGCGCGACAGGATGGTCGAGAACTCGTCGGCAAAGGCTTCCCAGCCGCCCACGATCCGATCGCTATCCGCGCTCAGCTTGTTGTAGAAGATCACCGCTGGGATCGCGGCCAGCAGGCCCAGCCCCGTGGCCAGCAGCGCCTCGGCAATGCCGGGGGCAACGACGGCCAGGTTCGTGTTCTGCTGCTCGGCGATCTCGATAAAGGCGTTCATGATCCCCCAGACGGTGCCGAACAGACCGACGAACGGCGCTGTGGACCCCACTGTGGCAAGCACCGGCAGGCCCTTCTGCAACTCCTCGGCCTCCTTGGCGATGGCCACGTCCATCGAGCGGTCGATCCGCGACTGCGCCCCGGCGATCAGCCCGCCATCGGTCCGGTGAGAACGCCGCCACTCGATCATGCCGGCGGCAAAGATCCGCTCCGCCCGGCCCGGTGGCTCGGGGCCCAGCCTCTCGAACAGCTCGTCGAGCGGATTGCCCGACCAAAACGCCTCGTCGAAGACACGCGCCTCGCGCCGCGCCGCGCGATAGGTGATGTGTTTCTGGATGATGATCGCCCAGGCCCAGAAAGAGGCCAGCAGCAACAGCACCATCACCAGTTTCACGATCAGGGTCGCGCGGGCAAACAGCCCCCACATGGAGAAATCAATCTCCTGCGCAAGCGCCAGGGTTTCAGCTTCCATGAACCTGCTCTTTTATTAACCGCACACCCGGTTTCCCCGGGTTTCTTGGCCGGAACGCTAGCGCAACTCGCGCAGGATTGCCAACAGAACCGCCCCCGAGGGCGCGATTATTGCAATGATGCGCGAATCTCTGCCGGAAGGCGCACGGGACGGCCCTCGCGGTTCATGCATACGGCCATGACCGTCGCTCGGAAAATCTCGGTCTCCCCGCGCCGCACGACCTGGTCCATGCTGAGCCTCACGCCCGACACCTCGCGGACGACGGTCTCGACCACCAGTTCATCCTCGAATTTCGCCGTCGCCAGGTACTCCGCCTCGATCCGGCGCACGACCCAGACGATGCCGGCATCGCGCATCGCGTTCTGGTCATTGCCCAGCTGGCGCACGTAATCCGACCGTGCCCGCTCGATATAGCGCAGGTAATTGGCGTGATAGACGATCCCGCCCATATCCGTGTCTTCGTAATAGACGGTGACCGGGAATGTGTGCGTGGGACGGGACACGGTCGTTCCTCCGGCGTTTCAGGTCCTGCCCGCGGAAAACGTCTCTTCCGCGCAGCCGGGAACGTTTAAGCAGGATGGCCCGGGAAAGTCCAATGGCCCCCGGAGGAAATGATCCGGATCCCGGACACCGGAGCTGCGCCAGCCCAGCGATTGAGCGGCCTCGCCCTGCATCTGCTCAATACCGGAACGTAAACACGCAGCGCCCCGCACCGCGCGCACAGCAGGTTTCATGCGTGACCTGAACGCGTTGGCTCGCCAATTCGCGAAAGAGCAGATCGAATACCGCACAATGCCAGGGACAGAAAGCCGTGGCGAGGGGATTGGCGTCGATGCTCAGCGTGAGCGGAACGCCTAACGCTGTCGAAACCCGCCCCGACCCGGCAAAGGTCCAGGCGTGCTGCCGGATCGCCACCAACAGCAGGCGCGCCGAAAGCGGGGCCGGCAGCAGGCGCAACATGGTCCGGACCGGTCCCGGAATGCGATGGTTCAGAATATATGTGCCCGTCAGGTGGCCGGCGCGGCGCAGGACGTGGTCGGCCTGGTCTTCCGGCAAGTGACCGGCCACTGCGCGCAGCAGGCGCGCCGCGTTCGGCTCCGCCACCATTCCGGTTGGAGGGGTCACGCGGAACGCCCTCAGTCCACAGGCACCGAAGATCCGATCCGCCAGATCCGTGCCTCCCGCCTCCAGCAGGGCCGCCTCGGTTTGCAGGATCGCGTTGGGGCCGACCCGCGCGACGGTCATTCCGCGCGACCGGCGAACGCATCCTCGGCATGAGCGGCCGCCAGCGCGGCCTTTCGTTCCAGGGTCTGCGCGCGTACAGCCGCCTTGCGTTCCTTCGCGCGCCGGGCCCGGTCCGCCATCGCCTCCCAATCGGACATCTGCGCCTCGGCGATCTGACGACTGTCGTCGAAATGGAAATCCACCTTCTCCTTCGACTGCGGCCCCCAGTAGCCTACCTTGCCCAGGTCATAGAAGGTCCGCGCGAACCCGGCCTTGGCAAAAGCCCTGAGACAGCCCAGCAGGTACTTGCGCCGGAACCCGGTCCCGCGCCACGGATAGTGGAACAGCGCCTTGATCATGTAGAAGCGGCGATAATTGTGCATCACGCGGTCGAGCAGGGTGGCCCGGTCCATTGCCTTCGGCTTCATGATCGGTGTGACGAAATTGTATTTCTCGAAATCGAAGACCTCCACCTTGTCGCCGAGCTCCTGGAACAGCGGGGTGAAAGGCCAGGGCGTGTACATGGACCAATTCGCCAGGTCGGGGTTCCACTCGCGGGCAAAGCGATAGGTTTCCTCCAGCGTCTCCTCGGTCTCGTTGTCGAGGCCCACGATGAACTGCGCCTCGGTAAAGATGTCGGCCTCGCGCAGCAGACGGATCGCCTCGCGGTTCTCGGCGACCTTGGTTTCCTTGTTGAAGAGATCCAGCTTCATCTGCGCCGCCGCCTCGGTGCCCAGGCTGACATGGACCAGCCCCGCCCGGCGCCACAGCGCAAGGTCGGCCTTGTCGCGCATGATGTCGGTGACGCGGGTGTTGATGCCCCATTTCACCTTGTCCGGCAGACCGCGCGCGATTAGCTCCTCGCAGAATTCGGTGAACTTGCGCTTGTTGATCGTCGGCTCCTCGTCGGCGAGAATGAAGAAGCCCACACCATGCTCCTCGACCAGGGTCTCGATCTCGTCCACCACCGCCTTGGGCTCGCGCACGCGGTAATCTCGCCAGAACTTCCATTGCGAGCAGAAGGAACATGTGAACGGGCAACCCCGCGCCATGTTCGGAATCGCGACCCGCGTGTTCAGCGGGACATAGATGTATTTCTCCCATTCGAGCAGCGACCAGTCCGGCTTGATCCCGCCCAGGTCCTTGACGGTCGAGGCTGCAGGCGTTGCAACGATCTCCTCCCTGTCCCGGAACGCCAGCCCCTTGATCCGGCGCCGATCCTGAAAGTAGCGGCCGTCGTCCAGCGCGCGGATCAGCTCGGCGATGATCTCCTCGCCCTCCCCGCGCACAATGACGTCCACCCACGGCGCTTCCGACAGAACCTGCCGGTACATGAAGGTCGCATGAACACCGCCGAGAACGCCCAAAGCGTCGGGCACGACCGCCTTGGCGATCTCCAGGATCCGTTCCGCCTTGTATATGGATGGGGTGATCGCCGTTGTCCCGACTACATCGGGTTGCAACTCGGCGAGGCGTGCCGCGATGGCGTCATCCTCCATGTGGTTCGTCATCGCATCGATGAAGTGAATATCCTCGAACCCGGCCGACTTGAGAGCCCCTGCGATATAGGCGACCCAAGCCGGCGGCCAGTTGCCCGCGATCTCGGCACCGCCGGAGTGATAATTGGGATGAATGAGGACAACACGCATGACAGGACCCTCCGTTGTGTAAACTTTACATTACACATTATCGGAGATCATAAGTTGACATGGATCAAGACGGGGGGCGGCGCCGCTCAGGCGAAAATGCTCTCCGCGTGCTCGGAGAGGTAGATCCTGAGCCAGGGAGTGTAGGTCTCCGGGGCGCTCTCAACCCTCCGACAAAGCTCGGCCATTTCGACCCAATCGGTCTGCATGACCTCTTCGGGATCGGGCTCGGGCCTCGATCTGCGCGTCACGCGGGAGAGGAAGACATCGACGCGCTCATGTTCCATCAAGTCGGCGCCGACATCGGCGCGATAGGTCAGCTGCCCCCGCGCCTCCAGCGGCAGACCCGTCAAACCCAGCTCCTCGCGCAACCTGCGGCGGGCACAGTCCTCAGGGGGCTCATTCCAGTGGGGATGCGTACAGCATGTGTTCGCCCAAAGGCCCGGCGTATGGTATTTTCCCATCGCCCGGCGCTGGATCAGCACGTCGTTGCCACACAACACGAAGACCGACACGGCCTTGTGCAGCAAGCCCCGCCGGTGAACCTCCAGCTTGTCCAATGCAACAAGCTTTCCATCGACCCAGGCCGGGATGAGACTGCTCATGTATGCGCGGGCGGCACCAGCCGCGCCAGATGGGCGAGGTTCTTGATCCCGATCTTCAGATGCGCCATCGGCCGGGCGCGGACCAGTTTCTTGTTCATGTAGGCCTCGAAGGTCAGGCGCTGCACGTCCACATCGTGGCACAGCGAGACGAAGCGCTCGCGCCGTTCATCCGAGCGGTAATAGGCGTTCTGCATCGACGCCAGGACGCGAAAGACCGTCTTGTGCTCGCGCATGAAAAGGTGCCTGGCCAGCCGCAAATCCTTGACCCGACCCGAGGTCAGGCAAGCCGCGGCAGCCGTCGCGGCGACTCGCCCGCCGACCATGGCGTAATAGATTCCCTCGCCCGAACTGGGCGCCACGACACCGGCGGCGTCCCCGGCAAGCACCACGTCTCGGCCATTGTCCCAACGCTCCAGCGGCTTGAGGGGGATCGGCGCTCCCTCGCGCCGGATCGTCCGGCACTCCGTCAATCCGCTCGCGGCCCGCAGCGCGGCAGTTGCCTGTTTCAGGTCGACCTCGCGCTGCATCGACCCCATGCCGACACTCGCCGACGCGCCATGTGGAAACACCCAGCCGTAGAAATCCGGAGAGATCCGCCCGTCATAGACGACATCGCATCGTGTGGGGTCGTAATCCCCAACGGCACCCGGCGCCTCGATGATCTCGTGATAGGCGACGACATAGGGGATGCGGTCGCCCCCCGGCACCTCGTCCCGCGCAACACCGGACCGCGCGCCATCGGCCCCGATCACCAACCTAGTTGAAAGGCTTCGCTCCTCGCCGGTCGCCTTGTCGCGATAGATGACGCGCACCCCTTCCCCGTCGCGCTCGATCCGGCGGTATGTTCCTGTCACGCGCTCCGCCCCTGCCCGCGCGGCGCGGCACCGCAGGAACTCGTCGAAATGCTCGCGATCCACCATGCCCACGAATCCGTTCTCGATGGGAATGTCCACCTTGCGCCCGGTGGGCGAGATCATCCGGGCGGTACGTATCCGCGCGACGATCTGTTCCTCGGGGATATCGAAATCGGCAATCAGGCGCGGCGGAATGGCCCCGCCACATGGCTTGATTCGCCCCGCCCTGTCGAGAAGCGCCACCAGGTGGCCGGATCGCGCCAGATCCTCGGCCGCCGTCGCGCCCGCCGGGCCGCCGCCCACGATGATAACGTCATACATTTCTCATTCTCCCGCAATGACCACGCCGCCCGCGGGCCGCTTCTGGATCACATTCGACGCAAGCACCGCCGCCAGCCCGAACAGGGCTGCCTCGGCAAGGAAAACGCCTCCGAAGGCCGCGACATCATCGGACAGGAGCACGCGCATCACGTCGACGGCCCCCGCGCCCAACAACCCGCCGAATCCCGCCGCGATGGCCTGCGCCGCGCCCCAAAGACCCATTCGAGTCCCCTCGCGCGCGCCGCGCCCCTCTCCGGCCAGCGCCATCATGCTTCCTATGGCAGCGACCGCGAACATGCCGTTGAACAGGCCAAGCGACACCACAGCAGGCGTCAGCGCCACCGGCAATGCAAGGACGCCGGCCAGCATGATCGCGCCAAGGCTGGCAGCCGACCCAAGGCAACCCGCGACAACCCAGCTGCGCAGGCTGCCCAGTCGCAACCCCGTCGCGGTGATCCCGACAACCAGCATCCCGACGAAGACACCGCCATTCTGCGCAGCGCTCAACATCGTCGACTCGCCCGGCGAGAAGCCGAAGACGAGGCCCGCATAGGGCTCAAGGATGAGTTCCTGCATGAAATAGGCCGTCATCGACAGAAAGACGAAGATGGTAAAGCTGCGCGCATCCGCCTCGGCCCAGACCTCGCGCAACCCGACGATGAAACGGGTCGCCTCCGGCTCGTGGATGGGGGTATGCACCCGGCGCTCCACGCCCATCACGGCAAGGGTGGACAAGGCAAGGGCCACCAACGCCACGACCGCCACGATGACCAGCAGCCGCGCCGGGGAATAGGGATCGAGCATCGCGCCGACGCCTCCCGCGGTCAGGGCGATCCCCGCGATCATCATCAGCCAGGTGATCGTCGCCGCGGCAGCCCGTCGGTGCGTCGCCGTCGCCGTCGCCAGCAAGGCGAGGAGCGAGGTTCCCGCAGCGCCCACACCCAGCCCGATCAGCGCATAACTGACGACCGACAGTAGAGCCGCAAGGGCGAAAGCCGTCTCGAAAAGAACCACCCCCACGGTCGCGCCGAAAGCGCCCAGGGCCAGCACGGCCATGCCGCCCAAAATCCATCGGGTGCGGTTTCCGCCCGTATCCGACCGGAACCCCCAGTTCGGGCGTGTGATCTGGATGCCGTAATGCAACCCCACCAGCAGGCCGGGCAGGATCGCAGGCAAGGCAAGCTCGACCACCATCAACCGGTTCAGGGTCGAGGTCGTCAACACGACGATTGCGCCCAACGCCATCTGAACGACGCCAAGCCGGAGGATCGCCATCCATCCCAGGGTCATGGCGCCACTCCCACAAGCCGCAGCGCGAAGGCCGAGACCATCATTCCGCTGACATACATCAGAACGCCGGTCGCATTGTACCAGGGCGCCTTGCCACGCGGATCCGCCAGCAGCACGCGCATGGCCAGGACCTGTCCCGCAAGCAGCCCTGCAACGGCAAGCGCATAAACGGGCGCCCCCCAGGCCCAGAGCAGCCCGATCACCGCGACCTGCGGCAGGGCCATCACGATACAGGCGACTCGCGCCGCCCTCTCGGGACCGAGCGTGACCGGCAAGGAGTTCACACCCGTCTGCCTGTCACCCTCCAAGGCCTTGAAATCATTTAGGGTCATGATTCCATGCGCCCCCAGCGCATAAAGCGCCGCGATCGTCATGGTCCTGACCGAGGGCATCCCGGCCGACAGAACCGCCGCACCGGTGAACCAGGGCAACCCCTCGTAGCACAGCCCGACAAGGCCCGGGCCCCAGACGCCCGAGCGCTTCAACCGGATCGGTTCGGCGGAATAGGCCCATGCGGCCAGCACCCCCAGGATCGTCGCACCAAAGCCCCAAGGGCCCAGGAAATGCCCGACCCACAATGCAAAGGCGCTCATCGCCAGGGCGATCCACAGACCCCAGCGCCCCGGTATCCGCCCCGACGGGATCGGACGATCCGGTTCGTTGATGGCATCGACATGACGGTCGCACCAGTCATTCGCGGCCTGGCTCATGCCGCAGACCAGCGGGCCGGCAAGGACCAAGCCCAACAGAACCATCCAGGGAGCCGAAGACAGGGGGACGCCCGAGGAGATCACGCCGCAGAAGTAGGCCCAGACCGGGGGGAACCATGTGACAGGCTTCAACAGCGTCAGAACCGCGCGGGGCTCAGGATACTGTCGAACGGGATGTAAGTTTTCATGGACACTCATGGTGTCAATTAAACTATACATTCCGAGTCGGAGAAAGACCTTTTTCCGGTCGCCTCAGTCGCCCTTGCCTTCGGACAGCATCTCGTATTTGCGAAGCTTCACATAAAGGCTCTGACGCGAGAGGCCCAGCATCTCTGCTGCGGCCACGCGGTTGTTGCTGGTCAGCTGCAGGGCCGTTTCGATGCACATGCGCTCGATCACGTCGGATGTGGCCGAAACCAGCTCCTTCAACGACGCAGTTCCCACCAGGTCCATCACCGACTTGATGGCATCTTCGCTGACCATGACATTGCTATGGCCTTCCGCTGCAGTCTCGTTCTCGGAACTGTCGCGGATGATAAGGCCGAATTCGGCCTCGCCCTTGCGCGGCCGTAACAGAGCGGTGGAAATGTCGACCGAGGCGCGTGTGCCCACGATGCTGCGGAACTGGGCGACATAGCTGCGCATGTTGCCGTCCCGCCGCGTGCCATCGAGCAACAGCTTGAGGTCGACCTCCCCGCGCAGCAGGAAATCCGAGAACGACCGGTCGCGGACATCGCGCAGCTGCGCCGCATCCGCGAGGATCAGGAAGGACTCGTTCGCCTCGCAGACGAAGCCCTTGGAATCCAGCATGACGATGGCATCGCTGGTGTTCCCGAACAGCGCCCTGAGATCCTGGGCGATCTCGGACTGGTCCGCGCTCTCTCCGGCGATCGGGACAAGCCGACACAGCAGGCCCAATTCACCCGCGGCGCGGAAATACCTGGGAACCACAGACAAGGCCTTGCCGCTTCGGCGGGCGACCACCTCAAGCCCGCTCGCCCCTTCGGAGCCTCCGGTTGCCTGCAGCGCCTCCATCAACTCGCCACGCCGCAGCTTGTCGAAGGACTGGTTCAGCGCGTTCCCGCGCAGCGTCTCGGGCTTTGCCCCCAAAAGGTCGGCAGCCGCGCTGTTCAATTCGCGGATTCGCGCCGTCTCGGGATCGACGATGACGAGGGGCGTCAGCGACGCCTCGAGCACCAAGCGATAGAAGGTTTCCGCCGCACGCACGCGTTGCTGGTCCCGCTCGCGCAGCAATTGCTCGTTGACCAGTCGCTGCTGGATCTCGGCGATGGGCTGCATGTCCCGCCCCACCAGAAGCAACGCATCCGACCCTTCAACCCGCAGCGGCGTATAGCGCACCGGGAACTCCCAGGCCGCGTTGTCGGCATGATTCAGTTCGATGGATCGCAGGGATTGCCCGCGCTCGGCCCGGATATCGGCAAGGCGACGGGCGAACTTCGCGCGGGATTCTTCGGTCAGGAACCCCTCGAAAAGACGGCCGACCCAATGGTCGAGGCTACCCAGGGCCGGATTTTCGGGATTCACGTAGATGCCACGAACAACACAATCTGAGTCGAGAAAAACGGCGATGTCGGAGGGCTGCTCTATGATGCGCTCTACCGTTCCCGGATCGGGGAATTTCCCGGTGTAGCTGAAGTCGAGAGATCCCTCCTGCTTACTCACGCCACACCCCGATCATGTTGCACCCTGCTAAACGTTGTCCGCGTCAGACGACAGGAATTCAGCCACCGATGCAAGACCACACAGCTCGATCGCTTCTCTCGCTGAACGAACTATATAGTCGGCCCCTGTCCGCCCTTTAATGTCATGCGACGATCCGACATATCTGCCGCCGATCACGACCGGCGGACAGCACGCCAATTCCTTTTTCAGGTACTTTATCAAAAGAGCAACATTTTCAACCGGTTTTTCGCGCGAGATCGAGACCCCTATCATCGCGAAATGCCCCTCGCCCACGATCCGCACCAGTTCGTCATTGGTCAGCCGGACAGCCACCCGCACCCAAAGACCGTGGCGTCGGAACTGATCGGCGGCGACGAAAGCACCCAAGGTGTGGTCCTCTCCCTCGGGCAGGATCATCAGGACGGACTGCCCCAGCGGAATGGTGCGATCAATCAGTCGAGTCCCATGCCGGGCCTCACCAACGTTCGCCGCATCCTGGTAGACGGATTGCAGTCGTGCGGCCCCGATCGTCACCTGAACGAAAGTCGCGTGATCGGTGACCCACAACTCCCCCAGTCGGCGGGCGGTGGCCGGAAACAGGTCCTGATACAAGGTCTCCGACGAAATTCCCATGGACAACGCCGAGGCGACGACCGTCTGGTAGCTGGTCTCGGAGTCCGACATGAGCGCCTCGCACAAGCGCTCGACCCACGCGTCGCGCGATTTAGGCCTCCCGTCACGTCGCCCGGACGCAACGGATTTTAACGCCGACTCTACCAGAAAGCGGATCGCGGTATCCCGATTATCCGACAGTTCCAGACCCTTTGCGCTGTACCCCATTCACTCCTCCCGAGTTAGTATGGAAATTGCACGCTTCAACGAGTCTTCTTTATGTCTTCTGCTCGATTGAGTGTGCGCCGCCGCCAGCGATATGTCAAACTTTCCTGACAGCCCCTGAAAACCCCTTGAAAATCACCACGAATCCCGTGGAAAGGACCCTTAGGGCGGGTTTCCATTCAATAATTTTCACCTGATCGGCGAAAACGTCACGACTCATGGACACGTCCCTGCAATCCTGTGTGTAAGTTTTAGTTGACAGTTTGCCCGGTCAAACCGTAGCCTTTTCATGACAGCGCACCATCGGTGAGGGGGGAAGGAGATGTTTCCAGACACGGAGCGGACAGCCAGCCAGACGGCGCTCTACACGCCCGGCCAGCGCGCCCGTCGCGACTCCACCGTCTGGACAGTGGTGCAGGGCGTTCTGGCCCCGCTTCAATTCTTCGCCTTCATCGTCTCTCTTGCCCTCGTACTGCGGTTCCTGGCGACCGGGGCGGGCTACGAGATCGCGACGCTCTCGATCCTCGTCAAGACGGGGTTCCTCTATCTCATCATGATCACCGGCGCGATCTGGGAGAAGATCGTGTTCGGCCAGTACCTCTTCGCTCCCGCCTTCTTCTGGGAGGACGTTTTCAGCTTCGTGGTGATCGCGCTGCACACCGCCTATCTCTGGGCGGTCTTCACCCATTCGCTCTCGCCTTCGGGCCAGATGCTTCTCGCGCTCGCGGCCTACGCGGCATATGTCGTCAACGCCGGCCAGTTCCTACTGAAACTGCGTGCCGCGCGTCTTCAGGCGGAGGCGCTGGCATGACCCGTCTCGACCCGACCCCGCCCGACACCGGATGCCGCAACGCGCCCATTCTCAAGGAACGCGGCCAGCACGAGGTCTTCTGCGGACTGACCGGAATCATCTGGCTTCATCGAAAGATGCAGGATGCGTTCTTTCTCGTGGTCGGCAGCCGCACCTGCGCGCATCTGCTGCAATCGGCAGCCGGCGTGATGATCTTTGCCGAGCCCCGATTCGGCACGGCGATTCTCGAGGAAACCGATCTTGCCGGCCTGGCCGATGCGCAAGAGGAACTCGAGCGCGAGGTCGACCGGCTGCTGTCCCGCCGCGGCGACATCCGGCAGTTGTTCCTCGTGGGATCCTGCCCCTCCGAAGTCATCAAGCTTGACCTCGCGCGCGCGGCCGAACGGCTCTCGGCGCGGCACGCCCCTCATGTGCGCGTGCTGAACTACTCGGGTTCCGGGATCGAGACGACATTCACCGAAGGCGAGGATGCCTGCCTGGCCGCGATGGTTCCCGCACTTCCCGAAACCGAGGCGCGTCAGCTTCTGCTGGTGGGTGCGCTGCCGGACGTGGTCGAGGACCAGGCCCTGGACCTTCTTGGAAAGCTGGGGATCGAAGACGTCTCCGTCCTGCCCGCCCGGCGGGCCGACAGCGGGCTGGCGATCGGCCCGAACACCGTTTTCGCCCTGACACAGCCGTTCCTGGGGGGCACCCATGCCGCCCTCGAACGGCGCGGGGCGCGGCACGTTCCCGCGCCATTCCCGTTTGGCGAGGAGGGCACCACCGCGTGGCTTGCCGCCGTGGCGCGGGAGTTTGGCGTCGATCGGGCGCGGTTCGACGCCGTGACCTCCGCGCCCCGCGCCCGCGCCCGCCGCGCCATCGGCAAGGCGGCCGAGCGGCTGAACGGCAAGTCCATCTTCTTCTTCCCCGACAGCCAGCTGGAAATTCCGCTGGCACGTTTCCTGACCCGCGAATGCGGAATGGACGCGATCGAGGTCGGCGCACCCTATATTCACAAGGGCCTCGTGGGACCGGATCTCGACCTGCTCGCCCCCGGCACCGCCCTTTCCGAAGGGCAGGATGTGGAACGCCAGCTCGATCGCTGCCGCGCGGCGATGCCCGACCTCACCGTTTGCGGCCTCGGCCTCGCCAACCCGCTGGAGGCCGAGGGACTCACTACCAAATGGGCCATAGAACTGGTCTTCACCCCGGTACATTTCTACGAACAGGCGGGCGATCTTGCGGGCCTGTTCTCGCGCCCCCTGCACCGCCGCGCGGCCCTCGAACTCGGGGGCGCGTCATGAAGCTCAGCGTCTGGACATATGAAGGTCCGCCCCATGTGGGCGCCCTGCGCGTCGCGACGGCGATGAAGGGGCTGCATTATGTCCTGCACGCGCCGCAGGGCGACACCTATGCCGACCTGCTGTTCACGATGATCGAGCGGCGCGACCACCGCCCACCGGTCACCTACACCACCTTCCAGGCCCGCGACCTGGGCAGCGACACGGCGAACCTGTTCAAGACCGCCTGCCAGGCCGCCTATGACCGGTTCCGGCCCCAGGCGATGATCGTCGGCGCATCCTGTACCGCCGAACTGATCCAGGACGACCCCGGCGGCATGGCCGAGACGATGGGCCTGCCGATCCCGGTGATTCCGCTGGAACTCCCCAGCTATCAGCGCAAGGAAAATTTCGGGGCAGACGAGACCTTCTTCCAGATCGTGCGCGCCCTGGCCCGCCCCGTGCCGCGCACTGACGCGATCACCTGCAACCTGATCGGTCCCACGGCGCTCGGCTTCCGCCACCGGGACGACATCACCGAGCTGACCGGTCTCCTCGGCGATATGGGCATCGGGGTGAACGTGACCGCGCCCTTTGGGGCGACCCCCGAAGACATCACCCGCCTCGGCGCGGCCCATTTCAACGTGCTCATGTACCCTGAAACCGGTGAAAACGCCTGCCGCTGGATGGAACGTGAACTGGGCCAGCCCTTTACCCGCTCCGTGCCGATCGGGGTCGGCGCGACCCGTGATTTCGTGGCCGAGGTCGCGGAACTCTCCGGCCTTGCCCCGCATCTGGACGAAACCCGCCTGCGGCAGCCGTGGTATTCGCGCAGCGTCGACAGCACCTATCTCACCGGCAAGCGCGTTTTCGTCTTCGGCGACGGCACCCATGTCGCCACGGCCGCACGCATCGCCCGGGACGAGATGGGATTCGAGGTCGTGGGCCTCGGCTGCTACAACCGCGAAATGGCCCGCCCGATCCGGGCACTGGCCCGCGACTTCGGCGTCGAGGCACTGATCACCGACGATTACCTGGAGGTCGAAGCGCGAATCGAGGCGCTGGCCCCCGAGATGATCCTCGGCACGCAGATGGAACGCCACATCGGCAAGCGCCTCGGCATCCCCTGCGCCGTCGTTTCGGCGCCCGTTCATGTCCAGGACTTTCCGGCCCGCTATTCGCCCCAGATGGGCATCGAAGGCGCGAACGTCATCTTCGACACCTGGGTCCATCCCCTGATGATGGGGCTGGAAGAGCATCTTCTCACCATGTTCCGCGAGGATGTCGAGTTCCACGATGCCGCCGGACCCAGCCATCACGGCACGACACACGAGGCCCCGGAGTCCAGCGCACCGCGCGAAAGCCTGCCCGACGCGCTCGTCTGGCTCTCCGATGCGGAGCGCGAGTTGAAGAAGGTCCCCTTCTTCGTGCGCGGCAAGGCCCGCCGCAATACCGAGCTCTTCGCTTCGGAACGCGGGCTGCGGGAAATCGGGATCGATACGCTTTACGAGGCCAAGGCCCATTATGCGAGATGACGGAACCATACCCGGCGCAAGCCCGGCCTATCGCGTGGTCTTCCTGACGCTTGACGCACATGCCGCAGGCCCCTGCGCCCGTGCTTCCGACCGGCTGGCCGACCGTTTTCCCGGGCTCGAAATCTCGGTTCATGCCGCCGCCGAATGGGCCGAAACGCCAGAGGCGCTGCGCGCTGCGAAAGAGGATGTCGCCCGCGCCGACATCATCGTCACCGGCCTGATCTTTCTCGACGAGCACATCCGGGCGATCATGCCGACGCTGCAGGCCCGCCGCGACCGGTGCGACGCGATGGTCGGGATCATCTCGGACGCGCAGATCGTCCGCCTGACGCGCATGGGCACCTTGGACATGTCCGCTCCCGATAGCGGCGTGCGCAAGCTGATGAAGAAACTCCGCGGTGCGGGCAAGTCCGGCAGCGGCCAGGATGGCGCCAAGAAGATGCGGATGCTGCGCCGCCTGCCCCGCATCCTCAGGCTCATCCCCGGCAAGGCGCAAGACCTGCGCGCGTGGTTCCTCACCATGCAATACTGGCTTGGCGCGTCCGACGACAATATCGAGGCGCTGGTGCGTTTCCTGATCTCGCGCTATTGCCGTCACGCGGCCTGGCGCAGGACCGACGCGCCCGCCCCGCTGGAATATCCCGAGACGGGGCTGTATCACCCCGATCTGCCCGAGCGCATCACGACCGACGCGGACCACCTGCCCGGTCCGGCCGACGCCAAGGGAACTGTCGGCCTGCTGATGATGCGCAGCTATGTCCTGTCGGGCGACACCGCGCATTACGACGCCGTCATCCGCGCGCTCGAGGCGCGTGGCCTGCGCGTTCTGCCAGCGTTCGCTGGCGGCCTCGACGCACGCCCGGCGGTCGAGGCGTTCTTCCGCGATCAGGCCGGACCACGGATCGACGCCCTGCTCTCCCTGACCGGCTTCTCTCTGGTCGGCGGCCCTGCCTATAACGACACCCCGGCTGCCGTCGACATGCTCAAGGCGCTGGATGTGCCCTATGTCGCGGCGCACCCGCTGGAGTTTCAGACCCTCGACCAGTGGGCCGCTTCTCCGCAGGGTCTCGGCCCGATCGAGACGACGATGCTGATCGCGCTGCCCGAGCTCGATGGCGCGACCAATCCCACCGTGTTCGCCGGGCGTCACGGCGACGGCCCTTGTACAGGCTGCGCCCAGGCCTGCCTGCCCCGGTCGCAGGTCAAGGCAATGGCGCCCTGCCCGGAACGCGTCGCGCGTCTGGCCGACCGCGTCCTCCGGCTGTCCGCGTTGCGCCGGTCCGAGATAGCCACGCGCAAGCTGGGCATCGTTCTCTTCGGTTTCCCTCCCAATGCCGGTGCGGCGGGAACGGCGGCCTATCTCGACGTCTTCCGTTCGCTCTTCAACACGCTGCATGCGCTCGCCGACCGCGGCTATGACCTGACCCCGCCCGAGAGTGTCGAGGCGCTGCGCGCCGCCGTACTTCACGGCTCTGCCGAGCAATATGGGCAGGAGGCCAATGTAGCGGCCCATGTCGGCGCCGAGGACATCGTCCGCACGACCCCCTGGCTGGACGAGATCGAGGCGCAATGGGGCCCGGCCCCGGGCAAGGTGCAAAGCGACGGGCGCGGCGTCTTCGTCCTCGGGGCGCGGTTCGGCAACGTCTTCGTCGGGCTGCAACCCGCCTTCGGATACGAGGGCGACCCGATGCGCCTGCTGTTCGAGCGCGGTTTCGCTCCCACCCATGCCTTCGCACAGTTCTACCTGTGGCTCCGCAACCAGTTCCGTGCCGATGTTCTGCTGCATTTCGGGATGCATGGCGCGCTGGAATTCATGCCGGGCAAGCAGACCGGTCCGGGCGCCGCCGACTGGCCCGACCGGCTGATCGGCGATATGCCCAATGTCTATCTCTACGCCTCCAACAACCCGTCCGAGGCGACACTGGCCAAGCGCCGCACGGGCGCGGTGACCGTCTCGCACCTGACCCCGCCACTCTCGTCCGCGGGGCTTTACAAGGGGCTGGCCGAACTCAAGGACAGCCTGACACGCTGGCGCCAGACGGCGCCAGACGCGTGCGAGCGCCCCGAGATCGCGGCGCTGATCGCGGAACAGGCCGAGGCGGTGGACATGGACGGACGCAACCCCGACGCGCTCTGGCTGCGGCTTCTGGAAACCGAGGATGCGCTGATCCCCGAGGGACTGCATGTCCTCGGCGAACCGCTCAGCGAGAAGGCCCGCGAGAACTACCTCGCGCTGCTCCCGGGCGACACGCCGCGCGCCGCGATCGAGGCCCACCTGCGCTGCGACAGCGAGATCCCGGCCCTTATCCACGCCCTTGACGGATGCTTCACCCCGCCCGTGCCGGGCGGCGACCTGATCCGTTCACCCGAGATCCTGCCCACCGGGCGCAACATCCATGCTTTCGACCCGTTCCGGATGCCCAGCGCCTATGCCTGCCGCGAGGGCGCGAAACAGGCGCAACTGCTGCTCGACACGCACAAGAGGCTGCCGCGCAGCGTGGCGATCGTTCTGTGGGGATCGGACAACATCAAATCCGATGGCATGCCGCTTGCACAGGCGCTGGCGCTCATCGGCGCGACACCCCGCTTCGACGGCTTCGGCCGGCTCTGCGGCGCCGAACTGATCCCGCTGGAAGAGCTTGGCCGCCCGCGCATCGACGTCATCATGACCCTTTCGGGCATCTTCCGCGATCTGCTTCCGCTGCAAACGCGCCTGCTGGCCGAGGCCGCGCTCAAGGCCGCCACGGCCGAGGAGCCCGGCGAGCGCAATTTCGTCCGCGCCCATGCGCTCGCCTATGCTGCCGAAACCGGTTGCGACATGGAAACTGCCGCGCTGCGCGTCTTTTCGAACGCCGAGGGCGCCTATGGCTCCAACGTCAACCATCTGGTGGACAGTTCCGCCTTCGGGGACGAGGACGAGCTTGCCGACGCCTACGAGGCTCGCAAGAGCTTCGGTTACGGCACCGATGGCAAGGCCCGCCAGAACCCGGCCCTGCTGCAACGCGCGCTTCGCGACGTGGATCTCGCCTACCAGAACCTCGAATCCGTGGAACTGGGCGTGACCACCGTCGACCATTACTTCGATACGCTGGGGGGAATTTCCCGCGCGGTGAAACGCGCGCGCGGCGGTCAGGATGCGGCGATCTACATCTCCGACACCACCCGCGGCAGCGGCAAGGTCCGGACATTGGCCGATCAGGTGGCGCTGGAAACCCGTTCGCGGTCGCTCAATCCCAAATTCCACGAGGCGCTGCTGAAACACGGTGCCGAGGGCGTGCGCCAGATCGAAAGCCACGTCACCAACACGATGGGCTGGTCGGCCACCACCGGACAGGTGGAGCCCTGGGTCTATCAGCGGATCTCCGAAACCTTCGTGCTGGACGCCGCGATGCGCCAGCGACTGGCCGACCTGAACCCGACCGCCTCCTCGCGCATGGCCAACCGCCTGCTCGAGGCACATGACCGCGCCTATTGGCAACCCGATGCGGCCACGCTCTCCGCGCTGCGCGACGCGGCCGACGCGCTTGAGGACCGGATGGAAGGGGTGGCCGCCGAATGAAACCCGAAAGGAAAATATCATGAGCCCGCGAGACGACATTCCCGACCTTCGCGGACAGGACGGCGAAGGATCTGTCCAGGTCCACCAGGACCCCACGGCCAAGATCGAAGGCGCCAAGGTCTTTTCGGTCTACGGCAAGGGCGGCATAGGAAAATCCACCACCAGTTCGAACCTCTCCGCCGCCTTCGCGAACCTTGGCAAGCGCGTGCTCCAGATCGGTTGCGATCCCAAACATGACAGCACCTTCACCCTGACCGGGCGTCTGCAACCCACCGTCATCGACATCCTCAAGGAGGTCGATTTCCACCCCGAGGAACTGCGGCCCGAGGATTTCGTCACCGAAGGGTACGGAGGCGTGAAATGCGTCGAGGCCGGCGGCCCGCCCGCCGGCACCGGCTGCGGCGGTTATGTCGTGGGCCAGACCGTCAAGCTGCTGAAACAGCATCACATGCTCGAGGATACCGACGTCGTGATCTTCGACGTGTTGGGCGACGTGGTCTGCGGCGGCTTCGCGGCGCCCCTGCAACATGCCGACCGGGCGCTGATCGTCACCGCCAACGATTTCGACTCGATCTATGCCATGAACCGCATCATCGCCGCGGTGCAGGCGAAATCGGCCAATTACAAGGTTCGCCTGGCGGGCTGCATCGCCAACCGCTCGCGCGACACGGACGAGGTCGACCGCTATTGCGACCGCATCGGCTTCAACCGTATTGCGCACATGCCCGACGTGGACGCCATCCGCCGCTCGCGCCTCAAGAAGAAGACACTGTTCGAGATGGACGACGACGAGGATATCGTCGCCTGCCGCGCCGAATACATCCGGCTGGCCGAGACGCTCTGGCGCGGAACAGATCCCCTGGCCCCGGCCCCGATGGAAGACCGCGACATCTTCGAACTGCTGGGATTCGACTGATGAGCTATGACCGCACCCTGTCCCGTGTCGAAACCTATTTCGACCAGACCGCGACCCGCACATGGGAGCGTCTGACCAGCGACGCGCCCGTGTCCCGGATCCGCGAAACGGTGCGGCGCGGGCGCGACGGGATGCGGACGCATCTGCTCTCGCGCCTGCCCGATGATCTTCGCGGCGCGCGTATCCTCGATGCCGGATGTGGGGCGGGCCAGATGACGGCAGAGCTTGCCGCACGCGGCGCGGATGTGGTGGCGGTGGATATTTCTCCATCCCTGATCGATATCGCGCAAAGGCGTCTGCCCATCGATCTGCATGGCCGCGTCAGCTTTCACGCGGGCGACATGCTCTCTCCCGATCTTGGCCGCTTCGATCACGTCGTCGCCATGGACAGCCTGATCTACTATGCCCGCGGCGACCTGACCCGCGCCCTCTCGGCACTGACACATCGCACCTCGGGCCGTGTCCTCTTCACCGTCGCGCCACGCACGCCGCTGCTGATGGCGATGTGGCGGATGGGGCAGCTCTTTCCGCGCTCCGACCGCTCGCCCGTCATGGTGCCGCACGCCCCGGCCGCGCTGACCCGCGCGCTGGCGACCACGGCGACACTGACGACGCTCGACCGGATCAGCGTGGGGTTTTACATCAGCCAGGCGATGGAGGCTGCACAATGATCCTGCACCCCTCGCATCTGAAACGGCTCACGTTGCGGCTCCTGCCTTTCGCCGACGCCGCCAGCGAGGGGCTGCCCCTGGGCCAACTGCTGCGCCTGTCGCTTTTCCAGGTTTCCGTCGGCATGGCCACGGTGATGCTTCTGGGCACGCTCAACCGAGTGATGATCGTCGAGCTTTCGGTACCGGCCACCATCGTCGCCGTGATGATCGCGCTGCCCGTGCTGATCGCCCCCTTCCGCGCACTGCTGGGCTTCCGCTCGGACACCTATCGCAGCGCCATTGGGTGGAAACGGATCCCCTATCTCTGGTTCGGCTCGCTCTGGCAGATGGGTGGGCTGGCGGTCATGCCCTTCGCGCTGCTGGTGCTGTCGGGCGACACCGTTCATGATGTCCCCTTCGCCGGAGAGGTGCTGGCCGCGCTCGCCTTCCTCATGACGGGTCTGGGCCTGCACATGACGCAGACCGCGGGGCTGGCGCTGGCCACCGACCGCGCCGACGCGGAGACACGCCCGCGCGTCGTGGCCCTTCTCTATGTCATGTTCCTTCTGGGCATGGGCCTCTCGGCCGTAATCATCGGCTGGCTGCTGCGCGACTTCTCGCCCCTGCAACTGGTCCGCGTCGTGCAGGGGGCCGCCGTGGTCGGCATCGCGCTCAACCTCGTGGCGCTCTGGAAGCAGGAGCAGGTCCGCCCGATGAGCCGCGCCGAGCGCGCCGCGCCCCGCCCGCTCTTCTGCGAGGCCTGGGCCGATCTGCTCGCCGGCGGACAGGCCGGGCGCCTGCTGGCCGTGGTCTTTCTGGGAACGATGGGCTTCAACATGCAGGACGTGCTGCTCGAACCCTATGGCGGCGAGATCCTGGGTCTTTCGGTCTCGTCCACCACGCTGCTGACCGCGCTCTGGGCGGCGGGCGCGCTGGCGGGCTTCGTCATGGCGGGCCGGATGCTGGCGCACGGGCGCGATGCGCTGCGTATCGCCGCGATGGGCCTTTTGACCGGCATCGCCGCCTTCTCGACCGTGATCTTCGCCGCGCCCATGAACTCGCCGGTGATGTTCTTCGCAGGGGCCGGCCTGATCGGGCTGGGCGGCGGACTTTTCGCAGTCTCGACTCTGACCGCCGCGATGACCCTGCCCACCAGGGGCAACGCCGGGCACGGCCTGGCACTCGGCGCCTGGGGCGCGGCCCAGGCCACCGGCGCGGGGCTTTCCATCGCGCTCGGCGGCGGGCTGCGCGATCTTGTCAACGCACAGGCGCTTTCGGGTGCCTGGGGCGAAGCCGTGGCGACGCCCGCGACCGGATATTCTTTCGTCTACCACGTCGAAATCGGCCTGCTCTTCCTTACCCTCGCCGCGCTCGGACCGCTGGTCCGCCTCGCGCGTCATTCCAATCGCAACAATCAGGGGGCGGCGCGCATCGGCCTGGCCGATTTCCCTACATGACCCCCGGCCGTCCCATGAAAGGATCGTGACATGACGGAACCGTTCTTTGGAAATGTCGATCTCGCCAGCGTCAGCCTCTGGCTCTTCGTCGTCTTCTTCGCCCTGCTGATCTACTACATCCAGCGCGAGAACATGCGCGAAGGCTACCCCCTCGAGGACGAAGAGGGCAATGCCGCCGCCAATCAGGGCCTGTTTCCGGTGCCCGACGACAAGACGTTCAAGCTCCCCCATGGCCGGGGCGAAGTCACTGTCCCCTCGGGCCAGAACCCCGACCGCAAGGACCTGGCGCTGGCCCGCACCAACGCGGCGAACGGCTTCCCCTACGAGCCGACGGGCGATCCGATGGTCGACGGGGTCGGGCCGGCCTCCTGGGCGCCGCGCCGCGACGTGCCCGAACTTGACGGCCACGGCCACCCCAAGATCGTGCCGATGGCGGCCACCGAAAGCTTTCACGTCGCCGCGGGACGCGACCCGCGCGGCCTGCCTGTCATGGCAGGGGACGGCGCGGTCGCTGGCATCGTCACCGACATGTGGATCGACGAGCCCGAGCAACTCGTCCGCTATCTCGAGATCGAGCTCGAGGGCGGCGCCGGCAAGCGGCTGGTCCCGATGACGATGGCGCGCATCCGCGCGAACCACGTCAAGGTCCGCTCGATCTTCGGCAAACATTTCCCCGGCGTCCCGCAGCATGCCTCGCCCCGGCAGGTGACCCTGCTCGAAGAGGACAAGATCGCCGCCTACTACGCGGGCGGCACGCTCTATGCCAGCGAGGCGCGGCTCGAGCCGCAGCTCGGCTGACGCGCAAGGGTGGGAGGAGACAAGACGATGAGCCACGATGATTTCGACTTCGAACCCGTCGAGGGATTGCCCGAACGCCCCCCCGAGGGAGAGCGCATCCTGTGGCAGGGCCGCCCGGATTGGTGGGCGCTGACCTGCCGCGCGCTCAGCCTCTACTGGGTGGCGGGCTATTTCCTGGCCCTGGCCGTCTGGCGCTTCGCGACCATGGTGGATCAGGCGGGCGCGGCCAATGCCTTCGCCGCCTCCTTCCCCTTCCTCATCCTGGGCGGCGTGGTTTGCCTCCTGCTGGCCGGTGTCGGCTTCATCCAGGCACGCGCCACCGTCTACACGATCACCAACCGCCGCGTCGCCATGCGGATCGGCGCGGCGCTGACCGTGACGTTCAACCTGCCCTTCCGGCAGTTGCGCAACGCCAGTCTCGACTTGCGGCGCAACGGCACCGGCACCATCGCGCTGGACATGGAGGGCGACACGCGCCTGTCCTACCTGGTCTTCTGGCCGCATGTGCGCCCCTGGGTGATGCGTCGCACGCAGCCCGCGATGCGCTGCATCCCCGAGGCCGAAAGGGTCGCCAAACTGCTGGCCGAGGCCGCCGAGACCGAGATCGCGACACCGCAGATTACCAGACATGCACCGCAACCGGCTTTTGCAGCCGAATAACCCCCGAGGGTCCAGATGAGCCACGCCGAAACCAGCCACCGCCGCCCCCACGACAAGGAACTCGTTCCGCGCGTCATGGCGCGCGCGCTGATGCTGCTGGTCTTCACGGTGCTGGTGCTCGTCTCGCTGGCCCGGCTGACCGATCGCCCGGTCACTTCGACCCCGCCCGGGGGAGAGATCGTGACAAGCCGCACGCTGCTTCTGTCCGGCGACATGGCCGGCGCCGCGACGGTCCGCGAGACCGACGGCACGCTCGTCGCCGACCTGACGCCCGAACAGGGCGGATTCATCTCGGGCGTCTGGCGCGTGCTGGTGCGCGAACGCACCAAGCACCGCGTCGCACTCGACGGCCCCGTCACGGTCCTGCGCCGTGACACCGGGCGCCTTGAAATTCACGACCCCAGCACAGGCTGGCGCGCCGATTTAATGGGATTCGGCGCGGATAACGCCAGGGCTTTCGCGCAGCTCCTGGCACAATAGGGAGGAGCCAGAAAATGGGATGGCTGACCAGAGATATCGAACGGGCACCCTGCACCGTGGAGATATCGCACAAGTTCGAAAGCCTGCACGCGCATGTGCGGTTCAACAACGGCGCCGTGATCAACCCCGGCGACGAGGTCAAGGTCCACGGACCCGAGATCATGGCCCCCTTCGGCCAGATCGTCCGCGAGGACCGCGAGGCGACGATCTTCCGCGCCTCGAAACTCGAACAGCTCTGGACGCGCCTCACCGGCGATGTCGAGGTGATGGAGCTTTGCGAGTTCTCTTTCTCCGAGGAGGTCACGCTATGAACATGCCGCTCAAGCACAGCGCCGATGCCACCACCGCCGAGGAAGGCCTCGCCATCCAGGAGGAACAGGCGAAGTTCGACAGCAAGTCCGCCACCGACCTCGCGATGCAGAACACCCTGCTCACCCCGCGCTTCTACACGACCGATTTCGACGAGATGGACGCCATCGACGTCTCCTCCGTGCGCGATGACTGGGACGAGCTGATCGACGAGATGGTCAGCGACCCCAACAAGGGGCATTTCAAGAAGAACGCGGATTGGGACCAGGTCGACTGGGAGGGTATGGACCCCGCCCTCAGGAAGGAGTTCATCGACTTCCTGATCTCCTCCTGCACGGCCGAGTTCTCGGGCTGCGTCCTCTACAAGGAGATGAAGCGCCGCGGCACGAACAAGGACATCACCCAGCTCTTCCAGCTGATGGCCCGGGACGAGGCACGCCACGCGGGCTTCATCAACGACGCGCTGCGCGAGGCGGGCGTGGCGGTGAACCTCGGCTTCCTGACGCAGAAGAAGAAATACACCTATTTCCGGCCTAAGTTCATCTATTACGCCACCTATCTCAGCGAAAAGATCGGCTACGCCCGATACATCACCATCTTCCGCCACCTTCAGGCGCATCCCGAGCATCGCTTTCACCCCATCTTCAAATGGTTCGAGGAATGGTGCAACGACGAGTTCCGCCATGGCGAGGCCTTCGCCCTGCTGTTGAAGACCGACCCGAAACTGACCTCGGGCGGCAACGTGCTGTGGATCAAGTTCTTCCTGACCGCGGTCTACGCCACGATGTTCGTCCGCGACCACCAGCGCCCCGCCTTCCACAAGGCGCTCGGCGTCGATCCGGACTGGTACGCGCACGAGGTCTTCACCAAGACCTCGGAACTCAGCAAGCAGATCTTCCCGATCACCATCGATATCGACCACCCCCGCTGGCAGCCCACGCTGCGGCGGCTGCACAAGGCCAATGTCGCCATCGCCGAGGCCAAGGGGCAAAGCGGCCTCGCGGCGCGGCTTCGCCAGGCCACCAACTCGGCCAGGGCCGCGCTCGCCTTCGTCTCGCTCTACACGATCCCGGCGAAGAAGCACGCGGTCCCCGCCACCACCCGGCTGGAGCCCGCCTACTGATGCTTGCCAACCCCTGGATCGCCGCGCTTGTCGCGCTCTTTGCCTGGTGGTTCTCCACCGGGGCGATCCTGGTGGTCGTCCGGCGTGCCGACCGCGCCGGACCACGGGCGGGGCGCGACGCGACGCTGCTGGCGTTGCCCCTGCTTGCGCTCGGCATATGGGGTTTCGCGGCCTCTCAGGCGGTCGAAACACCCGCAGCGGCGTACGCCGCCTTCTTCTCGGCCCTGGCGATCTGGGGCTGGATCGAACTGGCCTTCCTGACCGGCCAGATCACCGGCCCGAACACCTATGCCTGCCCCGACCGTCTCCCGGAATGGGAGCGTTTCATCCGTGCCTGGGGCACCGTCGCCTATCACGAGATGCTGTTGACCGGGACGCTCGTCGCCCTGTGGCTCTTCGCCTACGAGGCCGCCAACACGACCGGCCTGTGGACCTTTACCGTCCTCTACGCCGCACGCATCTCGGCCAAGCTGAACCTCTATCTCGGCGTGCCGCGCATCAACACCGAATTCATCCCCTCCGCGCTGCGCCACCTGCCCAGCCACTTCCGCATCTCGCGGCTGAACTGGATGTTCCCCTTCTCGATCACGGCGCTCAGCTTCGCCACCGCCTGCTGGCTGGAACGGCTCGCCGTTGCCGAAACGTCCGCGCAGGTGACGGGCTTTGCGCTGCTCACCGCGATCACCGCACTCGCACTTCTCGAACACTGGCTGATGGTCCTGCCGCTGCCGGATGCGAAACTCTGGCGCTGGATGCTTCCGGCGCCCAAACACGAAACACCGACCACGGAGGGACATCATGGAGTTTGACGCCCTGTTCACGGCGCAACTGGACGCGCTGAAAGAGGAAGGCAATTACCGCATCTTCGCCGAACTGGAACGCCGCTGCGGCCGCTTTCCAGCCGCCCGGAGCCACGATGACGACGCCCCGGACGAGGTGACGGTCTGGTGCTCCAACGACTACCTCGGCATGGGGCAGCACCCCGCCGTCATGCAGGCGATGAAGGACACCGTGGACCACTGCGGCACCGGCGCGGGCGGCACGCGCAACATCTCGGGCACCAATCACCACCACGTGCAGCTCGAGGCGGAACTGGCCGATCTGCACGGCAAGGAGGCTGCGCTGCTCTTCACCTCGGGCTACGTGTCGAACTGGGCGGCGCTGTCGACCCTTGGCAGCCGCCTGCCCGACGCGATCATCCTGTCGGACGCGCTCAACCACGCCTCGATGATCGAGGGCATCCGCCATTCCCGCGCCAGCAAGGTCATCTGGAAGCATAACGACCCCGAGGATCTGGACCGCAAGCTTTCCGCCCTGCCCGCCAACGCGCCCAAGATCGTCGCCTTCGAATCCGTCTACTCGATGGATGGCGACATCTGCCCGATGGCCGAGATTGTCGAGGTCGCCGAGAAACACGGCGCGATGACCTATCTGGACGAGGTCCATGCCGTCGGTCTCTACGGGCCCCGCGGCGGCGGCGTCAGCGAGCGCGAGGGGCTGGCCCACCGCATCACCCTGATCGAAGGCACGCTGGGCAAGGCCTATGGCTGCATGGGCGGCTACATCACCGGCAGCCGGGCGCTGTGCGATTTCATCCGCTCCTTCGCCAGCGGCTTCATCTTCACCACCGCCCTGCCGCCCGCGGTCGCGGCAGCGGCCAAGACCTCGATCGCGCATCTCAAGACCTCGCAGATGGAGCGGGCGCGGCAGCGCCGCCAGGTCGCCCGCCTGCGCGCCATGCTCGACGCGCGCGGAATCCCGCATCTCGACAATCCCAGCCACATCATCCCGGTGATGATCAAGGATCCGGTCAAGTGCCGGATGCTGGCCGACATCCTGATGCGCGATTACGGGATCTACGTTCAGCCGATCAACTACCCCACCGTCCCCAAGGGGACCGAGCGTCTCCGCTTCACCCCCTCGCCCCTGCACAGCGACGCCGATATCGACCACCTGGTCGAGGCGCTGACGGTGCTGTGGAAGCAATGCGCCATCGCGCACCAGGTGGCCTGAGCGGGCCCGCGAAGTCGCGATTTGATTTTCGCGTCGACCGATCCATCTTCTTGCGAAGTTCACACGGGAGAGTGTCACATGAAGCTTACGATTGTAGCGGCTTTCGCCGCAGCCACCAGCGCCGGCGCCGCCTTCGCCCAGGAACAACCGACTGGCGATGCCGAGGCCGGCGAGAAGGTATTTCGCCAATGCCGGTCCTGCCACATGATCACCGACGCCGAGGGCAACGACATCCAGAAGGGCGGCAAGACCGGCCCGAACCTCTACGGTGTTGTCGGCCGCACGGCAGGCAGCTACGAGGATTTCCGCTATTCCGATGACATGGTCGCGGCGGGCGAGGCCGGGCTGGTCTGGAACGAGGCGGATTTCGTCACCTATGTCCAGGACGCCACCAAGTTCCTGCGTGCCTATCTCGATGACAGCTCGGCGCGGGGCAAGATGACCTACCGTGTCCGCAAGGAAGAGGACGCGGCCGACGTCTGGGCCTACCTCGCTTCGGTCGGCCCGGCCCCCGAATCCTGATCGCAGCCGCAAGCAAGAAAAAGCCCCGCAGCCGTCCCACGGCGCGGGGTTTTCCTTTTCCCGATCAGATCGCCGCGCGCTTCAGCGGGATGACATCGCCGCCAAGGCCCAGAGCCTGCCGGGCAAGCTGCACGATATGGGCGGCACTCATGCCCGCATCCGCGTACATCTGCTCGGGGCTCGCCTGCTCGATATTGCGGTCCGGCAGGCAGAGGGTGCGCACCGCCAGCCCCTTGTCCAGCGCCCCTTCCCGCGCCAACGCGTGCAGCACGATGGAGCCGAAGCCGCCCCCGGCCCCCTGTTCCACGGTCAGCAGCGCACGATGCCCGCGCGCCAGGCGCAGCAACAGATCGCTGTCCAGCGGCTTGGCAAAGCGCGCATCGACAAGCGTCACGCCGACGCCCTGGGCGCGCAAAACCCCCACAGCCGCCCTGCATTCCTGCAAATGCGCGCCATAGGACAGGATCGCCAGATCCTCGCCTTCGTCCAAAACGCGTCCCTTCCCGATCTCCAGCACGTCGCCCCGCTCGGGCAGGGCGACACCCGCCCCGGCACCGCGCGGATAGCGAAAGGCGATGGGCCCCTCGTCATAGGCCGCCGCGGTGGCGACCATATGCACCAGTTCCGCCTCGTCTCCCGCGGCCATCAGCACCATGCCCGGAAGGTTGCCGAGATAGGCGATGTCATAGGCCCCGGCATGGGTCGCCCCATCCGCCCCCACCAGCCCGGCCCGGTCGATGGCAAAACGTACCGGCAACCGTTGCAGCGCCACGTCATGCACGACCTGGTCATAGCCGCGCTGCAAAAAGGTGGAATAGATCGCGCAGAAGGGCCGCAGCCCGCTCGCCGCCATCCCGGCCGCAAAGGTCACCGCATGCTGCTCGGCGATGCCCACGTCGAAGACGCGGCCCGGAAACCGCCCGGCCATGATGTTCACACCGGTTCCCTCGGGCATCGCCGCCGTCACCGCGACCACGCGGTCGTCCCGCGCGGCCTCCGCCGCCAACGCCTTGCCGAACACGCTGGTATAGCTGGGCGCGCCGCCGCTCTTCTTGGCCTGCGCCCCGGTGGCGGGGTTGAATTTCGACACGCCATGTCCGCGATCCGCCGCTCCCTCGGCCGGGGCATAACCCTTGCCCTTGACCGTGCAGCAATGGATCAGGACCGGCCCGGTCGCCCGCGTCCGCGCCGCGCGCAGCACCGGCAGAAGCTGGCCCAGGTCATGCCCGTCGATCGGCCCGACATAGTCGAAGCCCAGTTCCTCGAACAGCGTGCCGGAGCCGGTCAACCCGGTCACCAGCTGGCGCGCCCGTCGCGCGCCCTGCCGCATCGGCTCGGGCATCGCGGCCTCGAACCCCTCGCTCAGCGCCTTCATCCGCGCCAGCGGTTCGGCGGCGTAGATCCGGCTGAGGTAGGAGGACATCGCGCCAACCGGCGGGGCGATGCTCATCTCGTTGTCGTTGAGGATCACGAACAGCCGCCGCCCTTCGGCGCCCGCGTTGTTCAGCGCCTCATAGGCCATGCCCGCGCTGATCGCGCCGTCCCCGATCACCGCGATGGCGTCGCCGGTGGGCCGCCCCATGTCGCGCCCCACGGCAAAGCCCAGCGCCGCGCTGATCGAGGTCGAGCTGTGCGCCGCTCCGAACGGATCGCATTCGCTCTCCGACCGCTTGGTGAAGCCCGACAACCCGTCCTTCTGCCGCAGCGTGCGGATGCGCTCTCGCCGCCCGGTCAGGATCTTGTGTGGATAGCACTGGTGCCCCACGTCCCAGATCAACTTGTCCATCGGTGTGTTGAACACTGCGTGAATCGCCACGGTCAGTTCCACGACCCCCAGCGAAGATCCCAGGTGCCCGCCGGTCTGCGACACGGCCGAGATCACCTCTTCCCGCACCTCGCGCGCCAGCGCGGCAAGATCCGTGTCGGGCATTCGGCGCAAGTCCGAAGGGCCGGCGATCCGGTCGAGAAGCGGGGTTTCGGGTCTGGTCTCAAGCATCGCGCGCCCTCCCTGGGGGTGGTTCTGGCGTCGCCCGCGGCAGATGCTGCGCGCGAACGGCGCGATAGGATCGATCGGGCGGCCGGAACCGGCCGCCCGGGTCGGGTTATTGCCCGTAATCGGGCGTGCCCGAACTCGTGGCCAGTTCCGGCCAGTCGGCAATCACGTTGGTGCCCTGCAGCGGCTGCTGATAGCCCTTGTGACAGGTCCGGCAGGCCGCCTTGGGCGCATCCTGGAATTTCGGACCCAGCCGTTCGGGCGGCAACAGGCCTTCGAGCGGAACGAGATAATCGTTGTTCAGCTCCAGCACCATCTGGATGCCCAGGCTCTCGGTGCCCCATTGCGGCGTCACCTGCGCCCCGTCGTAGAAGGCCCGCGTGTTGTGGCAGAAGGTGCAGTTCACGCCCAGGGAGTTCGAGATGTAGTTCATCAGCGAATAGGTCCGCTCGGCGTGCTGGATCCCGGGATAATCGTCCTGGCCCGGAATGCCCGCGACCCGGCTGTCGAGGTCATGCACCGCGATCAGTTCACCATCCAGCAGGTATTTCTCCAGCGCGTCGGTAGGCAGAGAAGTGTAGGAGTTGAGCGGCGTCACCCGGTTCTGGTTCGCCGACCAGCCCGCCATCGACTTGTTGACGTCGCCCAGCCGGAACCAGATGTCGCTGGGCACCGGCTGCCCCCGGTGGCAGGTATAGCAGGTCACGCCGACCTGCTTGTTGGCGTTGACGTGACCGTCCCAGTTCTCATTGATGTTCTGGGTCATGCCCACCATCACATGCCCCACCGCGGTCTGGTAGGATTCGGCGTCCTCGAACAGGTCGGGAATGCCCGTCCATTCGCGCATCGCCGCCAGCAGCCGGTCATAATTCTCGACCGTCAGCCCTTCGAGGCCCGGCGGCACGTTCTCGCGCGCCTCGCCCGCCAACTGCTCGCCACCGGCCGGCACGACAGGGGCCGAGGTCGTGGCAGCGAAAACCTCGATGCCGGGATCCGGCAAGAGCCGGTCGGCATCGAACTCGGGCACCGACATGCCGGTGCCGCGCGGCCCGGTCTGAAGGCTCGTGGTGGCAAAAGGCTGCCCCCACATCACCAGCGCGACCGCCACGATCACCGCCCCGCCCACCGCGCCGATCAGGATCGCAGGCCTTTCGATATCCGTGGGATTGTCGCGATTCCACTTGTTGAACCATCTCGGAAGCATGATCAGCCCTCCTGCCCGACGAAGGCTTCGTAGGTCCCGTAGGCCTCGTAGCCATAGCTGCCGTCATACATGGGTGCGAAATGATGTTCCTGCGCCCAGATGAACCAGTTGTCCACCACCGTGCCGGTCAGCAGGATGCCGATGCCGCCGGTGATGGGCGTCAGCACCGCGAACCACCAGGCCCAGCGGTGAATGCCCTCCATCGTCGCGTTGAACCCCATGGTCCAGCGCCAGAACAGCGCCGCACGCTCGCTCGCCGTGCCGCGATCCACGATCTGCTCCAGTTCGCGGTCTCCGCCGAACCGGCTGACCGCCAGGATCGTCGCGCCATGCATCGCGAACAGCAGGACCGAGCCGTAGAGGAACACGATCGAAAGACAGTGGAACGGGTTGTAGTAGAGGTTGCCGTAGCGGATCGAGAAGGCCGTGGTCCAGTCGAGATGCGGGAAGATGCCGTAAGGCACCGCCTCGGACCATGACCCCATCAGGATCGGTCGGAACAGACCCAGCACCAGGAACAGCCAGATCGCGCTGCCGAAGGCCCAGAAGACATGCTTGCCCATCTTCTGCTCGGCCGCCAGCTGCCAGGACCGCAGCCACCACAGCATCACCGAGACCAACAGAAGGAAGCTGGCGATGATGTACCACCCGCCCTCGTTCAGCGGCGGGATGCGCAGCCCGTATTCCGGGCTCGGCGGCTCGAGCGCCAGCCAGAACCCCTGCCGCAGGAATTCCGGGATCGACCAGTTCACCTGCGCCAGCATGTTCAGCCCGATGATGTTGGTCGCCACGATCCCGGCGCCCAGCGACACGACACCGGCCATGCCAAGGTTCACCGGCCCCAGTTGGGCGTTGCCGAACCAGCCCAGCAGGTTCGAGAACCCGGTCGTCGTGGTACGGTCCTCGGTGAGGGTGCCGTATTCGTCGATCCCCATCTCGGCGGTGCCGCGAACCTGCACCTGGGTAAAGATATTCTGATACTCAGCCATGACTTACATCCCCACCTGAGAGGGCCAGATCGGCAGCTCGAGCCACCAGTTCCACCATTCGGGCCAGCCCTTGGTCCAGACAGGCCCCGAGATTATGATGCAGATCGCCGACCAGAAGCCCGCGTTCAGCGCCAGCAAAAGCCCCAGCCGGTGAATGCCCAGCGTCCCCACCGAATAGCCGATGAAATCGCGAAAGAACGTGTCCTCGTGATCGGGCGTCTTCATGAGCTCGCCCTTTTCCGGGTTCGCCGCCGACAGGATCAGCCCGCCATGCAACGCGAGCGCGAAGGTGGTGGTGAAGAAGAACGTCACCGCCAGCATATGCGCCGGGTTGTAGTGGAAATGCAGATAGGCATAGCCCGTGTTGCTGACCCAATCGAGATGGCTGAAAATGCCATAGGGAAACCCGTATCCCCAGGCCCCCATCAGGACCGGCCGGAACACCACCAGCGTCACATAGGCGAAGATCGCGACGCTGAAGGCGAAGGGCACGTGATAGCCGATCCCCAGCTTGCGGCAGATCTCGACCTCGCGCAGCGCCCAGCTGCAAAAGGCGCCGATGGCGCAGATCGTGATGATCTGCCACAGCCCGCCCTCCATAAGCGGTGCTGCACCCAGACCGTAACTCAGGTCGGGCGGCGCGATATTGATAAGCCAGGGGTTCCAGGTGCCCTGATGGGCGGCCCCCCAGAAGATGAGGATGGTTCCAAGCAGGGCGAAAAAGGCCGTCGTCACTCCGAAAAAGCCCACATAGAAGGGGCCCACCCAGAAATCGAACAGATCGCCGCCGATCAACGTCCCTCCGCGGACGCGATACTTTTTCTCAAAGCTAAGCAACGCCATCGTTGTACTCCGCGTTTGGCGGCTCGTCCCTGTCAGATTTCAAGCCGTCGGTTAACTCGGTCCGCTGCGGGCAGGCATCCCGCCCGCAGCGATTTCTCGGGACAATGGGTCCCGTTTCAATCCACCATCGCGCGCGACTCGGCCGCGTTCTCGAACCAGTTGACGCCGTTCGACAGAACCACCAGGTGGATCATGACGGCCAACAGGAACAGGAACACGCCCTGCGCCACGAACACGCGGCGCGGATCGAAAATGAGCCAGATCTTGTAGAATTTCGACATCCTGAGATCCTCCCTTAGAACCAGGGGGCCCAGATATAGGTCGCGATATGTGCGACCACTGCGACGATCGTGAAGAGGTAAAGACCACTCATGTAGACCGAATGCAGCTCCTGGGCCTGCTCGTCAGTGAGACCTGTGAAGGACAGGTCGGTGTTATCAGCCATAAACTTTCCTCCGGAACGCTATGCTGACGCCGCGACCCCCGCGGCCGGGTCCCTTGGGGCCGCAGGCGGTCCCTCAGGTCTCTGTCCACCCTTCCGGGCAGGCAGTCTCGGTCTCGGATCACCGCGCCACGCGGGCGCGGGCCGAGTAATTCAGGCCGAATAGATCAGCGGTGTGATCCGGTCGGCCTCGCACCAGGCCCGCGCCAGCGGCCCCGGCAGGTTCAGCGTCTTCCGACGGATCACCTCGCCCACCCAGGCCACGCTCACGAAGGGCAGCGCGGTCAGGAAAATCAGCGTGAAATAGACGATGAACTCGGCGTCTCGCCTCCGGCGGCCATGCGGGCGGCTCGGGGTATGGGATGCGACATCTGTCATCGGTCAGTCCTCCTCTCCAACGACACGGGAACGGGCGGCCCCACCTGGGGACAGCGCCTGAACGGTTTCCAGCACGACCCGCTCGGCCCCGGCGCGCAGCGCGGCCTCCTCGGCGGCGTCGCGTAGCGACTTGGCGGCCGAGATGCGGGTCAGAACGGGGTGGGTCGCCACGATGCGGTCAAGCTCGCGCTGCGCATCGGCGTCCCAGGGGAAATTGCGGCGCAACGGCGTGGGCGTCGCCGCCGCCGCATCCATCTCGGTGCCCAGCGGCAGTATATGGAACAGCGCGTCGAACAGCCCGTTGCACACTTCCTGCAACAGGTAGGTCGCCCCGGCATAGCCCATGACAGGCGTGCCCGTGGCCCGCCGGATCGCGGCGCCCGGAAAGCTTGCGGGGATGAAGGCCGGTTTCGGCCCGTGCCCGCCCTGCATCTCGGCCAGGTACATCTTTTCGTTGATCGAGCCCATCAGGACCAGCGGACGCTCGCGTGCGATCAGCGCGCGCACCTCCTCGTTATTGGTCTTCTTTCCGGCGCACCGGGCCACGGCAAAGGCGCAGGGCAGGCCCAGATCGCCTTCGAGATAGTGCCGCACGCCGCGCGCATAGGTCTCGTTCGCCACGATCCCGAAGCTCGCCGTGGCAAAGAAATCCTGCGTGACCGAGCGCCAGAGGTCCCAGACGGGTTTCAGCGTGGAATGTTTCTCGCGCGCGATGAAGGGTTCAGGGTCGAGCCCCAGCAATTCGCCCAGCTTGCGCAGGAAAAGCGTCGTGCTTTCCACGCCGATGGGCGCTTGCAGATAGGGCTTGTCCAGAGCCTCGGCCAGCCCGCGTCCGAACTCGCGATACATGCAGATGTTCACATCCGCGTTCACCAGGTCCCGCATCTCGGCCAGGTGGGCGCCCAGCGGCATCACCATGTTGACCTCGGCGCCGATCCCCTCGACCAGGCGGCGGATCTCGTGCAGGTCGCTTGGCATGTTGAAGGTGCCGTACATCGGCCCCAGGATGTTGACGCGCGGCTTGGCGCCCTCTTCGCGCTTCTTTTCCTTGGGCATCCGGCCCTTGGTCATGCCGAATTCGGTAAAGATCCAGGTCATCGCCCGGTCGGCCGCTTCCCATTGATCCTCGTCGATGGTGCGCGGCAGGAAGCGCTGGATATTGGTGCCCTGCGGCGTGACGCCCCCGCCGATCATCTCGGCGATCGACCCGGTGACGACCACCGCCGGCAAGGCCGGGTCAAGCGTTGCCCAGGCCCGCTTCATCGCGCCCTCGGTCCCGTCGCGGCCAAGCTCTTCCTCGCCCAGCCCGGTGACCACGATGGGCAGCTCATGCGGCGGCAACGCGTCGGTGTAGTGCAGTACGCTCGTCACCGGCAGGTTCTCGCAGCCCACCGGCCCGTCGATCACGACCTGAAGGCCTTTGACCGCGCAGAAGGCATAGACCGCCCCCCAATAGCCGCCCGCCCTGTCATGATCCTGGATCAGCATCAGATCATCTCCTGCGCCTTGGCGGCGCGCTTCTGCTTGTCGATCTTCTTCTGGTTCAGCGCACGGAAGTCCGGGCGCTCGTTCGGGGACCCTTCCCAGATCCCGGCAGTATCGCCTGAACCCACGCCCTCGAAGAAGTCGCGCATCCGGTCCATCCGGTCCTTGCCCGCGATGGCCGCGTTGACGACCTCGGCCAGCGACCCCGCCCCGGCCGGGCCCATCAGCGGACGTGCGGATATGAGATTGGTGAAGTAAAGCGCGGGGAGGCCCATCGCCTTGGCCTTCTGCACGACCGGCGTCGTCCCGATGGCCAGGTCGGGCCTCACGCCCTCCATCGCCGACAGGTCATCCTCCAGCGAGGCGCGGAACTTCACCCTAACGCCACGCGCACGCAGCCATTCGGCATCCGCCTCGGACCATTCCGAGCGCGCGCAGGCCGTGCCAACATAAGGCAGGTCCGCCCCGCTCTCGATCAGCAGCCGCGCCACCAGCAACTCGCTGCCCTCGTAACCCGACAGCGTGATGGTTCCCTTGATCGGGGCCGCCGCCAGCGCGCCCTTGATCGCCGGCAGAAACGCGTTCTGCGCCGCCGCGACCTTGCCGGCCGCGATCCCGAAACTCTCGCCTATGGCCGCAAGCCAGGCCGCCGTGCCGTCATGGCCCACCGGCGCACTGCCCAGAACCGGACGGCCCGCCGCCTGGAACTCCCGTACCGCGGCCGTGTAGAAGGGATGCAGGGCGGCCACCGCCCCGCAATCGAGCGCGGCATAAAGCTCCCGCCACTCGCGGCAGGGCACGACCGGCCCCGCGGCCAGCCCCATCGGCGCCAGCATCTGGCCGATCATCACCGGGTCGGCGGGAAACATCTCGCCCAGCAGGGTGACCGTCGGCAGGTCCGACACGCCGCCCGCCGGCGCGGCCACCGGCCCCGCCTCGATTTCGGCGCGGGCATAGTTCAGCATCGCGCCGGCCAGCACGTCCTTGGCCTCGGCATGGGTCGGCACGCCGAAACCCGGCACGTCGATGCCCACGATCCGCACCCCGTTGATCTCGTCCGGCAAAAGCCGCAAGGGCACGCCCGATGCGGTCGGCACGCAGAGATTGGTCACCACCACAGCGTCGAAGCGCTCGGGATCGGCCAGCTCGTGCACCGCCTCGCGAATGTCCTCGAACAGCTTGCCGGTCACCAGCGTCTCGGAGTTGAAGGGCACATAGCCCACCGAACGCCGCGCACCGTAGAAATGACTGACAAAGGTCAGACCGTAGACGCAACAGGCCGACCCGCTCAG
This sequence comes from uncultured Paracoccaceae bacterium, assembly GCA_947500005.1. Classification (GTDB taxonomy): domain Bacteria; phylum Pseudomonadota; class Alphaproteobacteria; order Rhodobacterales; family Rhodobacteraceae; genus Lutimaribacter_A. Next base: position 233,806 of record CANMQJ010000001.1, read on the forward strand.
CACGGTCGCAACCCGCTTCATCCGCAGCCCCACGCGCAGAGAGCCGAAAGCCGGGCACATGCTCTGCGGCTTGTCATGGGGGCCTTGCGGATAGTCGCGCGCGAACTGGTCCAGCAACTCCGACTGCCCCGCCGCCCGCGCCGCTGACGCCATCTCGTCCGTGGCATGGCAGCCGGAACCGGAGGCAGCCTCGGTCAGGGTATCGGGTTCATATGTTGTATCTTCACTCATTGCAGTCTTTCCGGCCCGTCATGCGTGGGCTGCCGCGTCCCGGTGGCCCACATGTCGCGCAAAAGCCGTCTGATCTGTTCGGGACGTGCATGGCGCAGGATCTCTTCAACCGATTTCTCGTCGGTCGCCGACTTGGTGTCAGGCTTCGTCATAGATCACCTCCAGGCTCGCTTTCGGCTCGGCGTTCTTGCCGCGCATGTCCGCGTCGGTCGCGGGTTCCAGCGTGACGCCCGCACCGGTTTCCGATCCGTCGAACAGTTCCAGAAGCCCGTCCTGGTCCAGCGGGCTGGGCCGCACCGGCGGCGCAAGCGACACCGCCTCGGCAAGGCCCGCGAACAAGCTGCCCCACTGGCTCTTGTCGGTGCCGACAATCTGGTAGTTGGCCGATTTCTTGCGCAAATCGTCATCCTGCGGAATCGCGGCCAGCACGGGGATGTCGACCGCCTTGGCAAAGGCCTGCGCCTCGCCGGAATGGTCGTCCTTGTTGATGACCAGACCCGCGACACCGACATTGCCGCCCAGCTTGCGGAAATACTCCACCGCCGAGCAGACATTGTTGGCGACATAGAGCGATTGCAGGTCGTTCGACGCCACGAGGATCACCTTCTGCGCCATGTCCCGCGCGATCGGCAGGCCGAACCCGCCGCAGACCACGTCGCCCAGGAAATCGAGCAGCACATAGTCGAAATCCCAGTCGTGAAAGCCCAGCTTCTCCAGCAGCTCGAAGCCGTGGATGATGCCCCGTCCGCCACAGCCCCGGCCCACCTCCGGCCCGCCCAGCTCCATCGCGAAGACGCCGCCGCGCTTGAAGCACACGTCGCCAATCTTGACCTGCTCTCCGGCAAGGTTCTTGCGGGTCGAGGTCTCGATGATCGTGGGGCAGGCCTTGCCGCCGAAAAGCAGGCTGGTCGTGTCAGATTTCGGGTCGCAGCCGATCAGCAGAACGCGCTTGCCCTGCTCGGCCATCATGTGGCTGAGATTGGCCAGGGTAAAGCTCTTGCCGATGCCGCCCTTGCCGTAGATCGCGATGATCTGCGTCTTCTTGGTGGGCTCGCCTGTCACCAGGTCGGCGAGGTCCTCATGCGCCTCGTCGCGCAGCCTCTGGTCGAAATCCTTGAGGTTCGGAACGTCGTCCTTCATGCTGCGTCCTTCCAGTTCAAAATCATTTTCAGGCAGGCCGGATCGTCAAAGGCCGTGCGATAGGCCTGCGCCGCGCGGTCCACAGGTTCGGCATGGGTGATCAGCCCCGAGAGCGACAGCGCGCCGCTGTCGAGAAGTGCGCTCACGGCCACCAGGTCCTCCCGCGCCCATTCTGCGGCGACCCGCAACCGCGCCTCGCGCATGAAGGCGGGGGGAAAGGCAAAGCTGAGCCCCTGGGGATAGAACCCGGCCAGCACCACCTCGCCGCCGCGCGACAGTCGGCCGATCAGATCGTTGAGGATCGCGGCATTGCCCGAGGCGTCATAGATCGCCGCATAATCCCGGCGCGGATCGTCCTCGGGCGCGATCACGGCATAGCCCTCGGCCCCGTCGCGCCGACCCGGCTGTGTCTCCCAGACGGTCGGCGCAGGCGCACCGGCGGCAATCGTCAGCCGCGCCAGCAACCGGCCAAGAACGCCGTGACCGACGATCAGCTCCGGCACCCGGTTGCGCAGGCCCGCCATCGCGTGCCGCGCCGTGGCGGCCAGCGCCAGCAGCGCGCCCTCGGCGCACAGCCCGCCATCGATCCGGCTCACCCGGTCGGCACGGGTCACCAGGTGCCCCGCAGCCCCGCCGAAAAGGCCGAACGCCCCGTCAAAGCAATCCGCGCCGGGCACAAAGACCCGCTCGCCCGGCCGGAACCCGGTTCCCGGCGCGGCCTCGACGACCTCACCGGCGGATTCGTAGCCCGGGACCAGCGGATAGCCCATGCCGGGGAACGGCGGCATCTCGCCCGTCCAGAACAGCTTCTCCGTTCCCGTGGAAATGCCGGAATGGGAAATCTCGACAACCAGGTCGCCCGCACCCGGCGCCTTCAGCGCAAGGGTGTCCAGTGCCAGATCCTCGGGACCATGCAGAAGGACAGCGCGGGTATCCATGATCGCCTCCCTTCAACTATTCGTTCGGCGGGATCGCCGGAACCGAATGCTTCAGTAATGTAAGCGTATCACAACACCGCTGTCTGTCAATCTTGGTTTACACATTGGCTGTATCAGCCCTTTCGGGCCGTCATGACGCCAGTGATGTATGGGCGCGGCGCGCGCGGAATGCGGATCTCGGAGAAACCCGCCTCACGGCACAGCGCGCCGATTTCCTCGGCCGAGCGCACGCGCCCGGTCCGCATCGCCATCGTGTAGAAGGCGAAATAGACATCCGTGACCGAATCGGGCCGACGCCCGCCCGACATCGGCTCCGACACGATCAGCCGCCCGCCGCCCGGCAAGGCCGCGTGCACCCGCGCCAGCAGGGCGCGCACCGTGTCGTCATCGTGGTCGTAAAGCACCCGCACCAGCGAGACCGCATCCGCCCCCCGGGGCAGCGCCTCCTCGCGGAAACTGCCGCCGCGCAACGTGACGCGCCCCCCAAGGCCCGCCGCCTCCAGCGCGCGGGCGGCCAGCGGCATCACGCCCGGCAGATCGAAGAGAACCCCCTCCATCCCCGGATACCGCCGCAACGCATGGGTCAGGAACACGCCCGTCCCGCCACCCACGTCCAGCAGCCGCCGCACCCCCGACAGGCGCACCATCCGCAGCGTGTCCTGCGCCACCAGGACCTGCGAGCGCGCCATCAGGTCGGAATAGCGCCCCGCCTGGTCCGCCGGAACCTTGTCGCCCATGACATAGGGCCAGAATCGCGCCATCTCGGTCTCGCCCGCCCCGCGCAGCAGGTCCACGGGCGAGGCCATGTCGTCATAAAATCCCCGGTTATGCCGGATCATGTCCTCCAGCCCCGGCACAGCCAGCACCGCGGCGCCCTTGCGGGTCAGGGCAAAGCGCCCCGACCGCCGCCGAACCAAGAAGCCCAGGGCCGCCCCGGCCTGAAGCAATGCTTCCATCCGCTGCGCCTCGATCCCCGTGCCCCGGCACAGCTCCCACGCTTCGGCAGGCCCGTCCAGCAGCGCGCGCAGCAGGTCCAACTCAACCAGCGCCGACAGAACCTGCGCCGAGACAAACCCCTGCAAGACACCGAATATCTCGGCCCCGTCCCGCCGGGCCAGGGCCCGACCAAAGGGCAGACGCCCCGCCCAGTCCAGAAAGCCCGGCCGCGCGACCAGACGCGGCAGCCAGGTCAACGGGCCGCCGCGTCGTCGCACCTCGCCCACAGCCCCCATGTCACGCCCGGTATCGCGCGGGAACGGCAGGCATGATCCGTTCGGCCTGATGGCTCACCATCTGCGCCAGCGCCGCCTCTCCCGGGCAGGACGGGATCGAGGCGATCGCCCCCGACAATATCTGCTTCAGCCGCTCGACCGCGCCCTTCACGCCCAGTTCCGCCACCGCACTGGGCCGGCCATGCAGGTCATCCTGCCCCACGGGCTTGCCCAGGCTCTCCTCGTCCAGCAGCGCGTCGCGCAGGTCGTCCGCGACCTGAAACGCCTCGCCGATGAGCGCGCCCAGGTCCCGCCACTCCTCCGGCGCGTGACCCGCAGCAATCGCCCCCATTTCGGTCGCCGCCATGAACAGCGCCGCCGTCTTGGACCGGTGATAGGCGCCCAGATCGATCACCGGCTCGCTTTCCCAGCCCTGTCCGGCACAGATCCCGCCCGGCATGCCCGAGCGTTGCGCCAGCGACAGGATCAAGCGCCCGGCCCGTTCCGGCTCCTGCCCGGCGGCCCGCGCCAGCACCTCGAAGGCCAGGATGATCAGGCTGTCGCCGGTCAGCACCGCCAGCGGCTCGGAATAGGCGCGATGGACCGAGGGTTTGCCCCGGCGCAGGTCCGCATCGTCGAAACAGGGCAGGTCGTCATGCACCAGGCTCGCGCAGTGGATCAGTTCCAGCGCCGCCGCCGCCGCATCCGCCAGCGCGGGCCGGTCATCCCCGCAGGCGGCCGCCACCGAGAGCAGGATGGTCGGACGGATTCGCGCGCCCCCCGGTTTCGTGGCATAGATCAGCGCGCCCGAAAGCTTCCTGGGCGCCGCGCTGCCCTGGCTTAGCGCCAGGGCCTGATCCATCGCCGTTTCGATCCTTTGGGACAAGGGCATCGCAGCCTCCTTTCGGCCGATATGTAAACTTCGCCGCAAGGCAAATGTGTAAATTAGATTGGACACCTTGTCCTGATCTGTCAATAATCTCCTCATGACAGCGACAGCCCAGAAGATCGCACCGGGCACGCGCGCGGTAATCGTCGGCGCCGGAATCGGCGGGCTGGCCGCCGCCTGCCGCCTTGCCCAGGCCGGGGCACAGGTCACCGTGACCGAAAGCCACGCCACCCCCGGTGGCAAGATGCGGGTGATCTCCTCGCCCGCCGGTCCGGTCGATGCCGGGCCGACCGTGCTGACGCTGCGCCCAATTCTCGAAGAGCTCTTCTCAGCGCTCGGCGAACGGCTCGAGGATCACGTCACGCTGCGCCGCCAGCCGCTGATCGCGCGGCATTTCTGGCCCGATGGCAGCCGGCTCGACCTCTGTGACGATGCAGGGGCCAACGAGGCCGCGATAGAGGCATTCGCCGGTCCCCGCGCCGCCCGGCAATTCGCGGGCTTCAGCCGCCGCGCGCGCGCGCTCTTTACCGGGTTCGACTCGCCGATGATGCGAAACGCCACCCCCACGCCCGCGACACTGGCCGCGCATTGCCTGCGCCACCCCGCGCTCCTGCCGCGCATGGCGCCGCTCTCGACGCTGGCAGGCTCCCTCGCGCGCCAGTTCGATGACCCGCGCCTCGCACAGCTGTTCGGCCGCTACGCCACCTATATCGGCGGCTCGCCCTACCGCGTTCCGGCCCTTCTGGCACTTGTCTGGCAGGCCGAGGTTGCGGGGGTCTGGACCGTCGCCGGCGGCATGCACCGGCTGGCTCAGACGCTGGCGGCCCTGGCCCGGGCGCGCGGGGCCAGCTTCCTTTACAACGCCCATGTCGCCCGTATCGAAACCGCGTCCACGGGCGTCACGGGCGTCACCCTTGCCGACGGAACCCGCCTGCTGGCCGATCTCGTGCTCTTCAACGGCGATCCGCGCGCGTTGGCCACCGGCGCGCTCGGTCCGCAGGTGACCGGCTGTGCCCCGCAAACCCGCACCGCCGGGCGCAGCCTTTCGGCCGATGTCTGGGCTTTCGCCGCCCGCGCCTCGGGGCCGCAGCTTGCCTATCACAACGTCTTCTTCCGCGCCGATCCCAGGCCGGAGTTCGACGCGCTCGAACAGGGCCGCCGCGTGCCCGACCCCACGCTCTATATATGCGCGATGGACCGCGCCGGCCCCGCGCCGCCGCCCGCGCTCGAACGGTTCGAGATCATCGCAAACGCGCCGCCCCTGCCCGCCCCGGAACCGGAGCCCGACCAATGCCAAACTCGTTGCATCCACACGCTCTCCCGATTCGGGCTGACCTTCGATCCCCCTCCGGACAATCCGACGACACCGGAGGCCTTCGACCGCCTCTTCCCGGCCAGCCAAGGCTCCCTCTACGGGCAGAGCCCGCATGGCCTGATGGCGGCCTTCCAACGCCCCACGGCCCGCACGCCGATCCCCGGTCTCTACCTGGCGGGGGGCGGGGCGCATCCGGGGGCGGGAGTTCCGATGGCGATCCTCTCCGCCCGGCACGCGGTCGAGGCGATGCTGAGCGACCGAATTTCGCCCTCGCGGTCCCGCCCGACGGCTATGCCTGGTGGTATGTCGACGGGATCAGCGCCGACGGCACCCGCGCCCTCAGCGTCATCGCGTTCATAGGATCGGTCTTTTCCCCCTGGTACGCCTGGTCGGGCCGCCGCGACCCGGAAAACCACGTCTGCATCAACGTCGCCACCTATGGTCCCGGTGGACGCTTCACCATGACCGACAGGGGCCGCACCGCGCTGCGGCAGACCGCCGACAGCTTCACCGTCGGCCCCTCCTCGCTGCACTGGGACGGCGACCGCCTCGTGATCGAGGTAGACGAGATCGCCTCCCCGCCCCTCGTCTCGCGACTGCGGGGCCGGATCACCCTGCGCCCGCACGCGCTCAGCACGGTCGAAATGCCGCTCACCCCCGACGGCGCCCATGTCTGGCGCCCTTTCGCGCCCAGCGCCGACATCTCGGTCGCGCTCGACGCGCCGGGTTGGCACTGGACCGGTCACGGCTATTTCGACGCCAATTTCGGCACCCGCGCGCTCGAGGCGGATTTCACCTACTGGACCTGGGGCCGCTTCCCCACGGGCAACGGCGCCACCTGTTTCTACGACGCCACCCGGCGCGACGGCACGACCCTGTCCAGCGCCATCCGCTTCGACGGGCAGGGCGCGGCGCAGCAGATCGAACCGCCGCCCAAGGCCCGGCTCAAACGCTCGCTCTGGCAGGTTCGCCGCGAGACCCGCGCCGATCCGGGCTTCGCGCCGCAACAGGTCAAACCCATGCTCGACGCGCCCTTCTACAGCCGCAGCGCCGTGCGCACCTCGATCGACGGGGAAATCACCATCGGCGTGCACGAGGCGCTCGACCTGCGCCGCTTCCGCTCACCCTTGCTGAAACCGATGCTGGCCCTGCGCGTGCCCCGTCGCGCCCACTGGCGCTTCGACTAGCCCGCCTCGGCAGGGTTCAGCCGCAGGACCGAGAAATTCAGCGCCCAGGCCGTCGTGACCCAGACCAGGTAAGGCACGAACAACAGCCCCGCCACCAGGTCCACCTGCCACAGCGCCACCATTGTCGCCGCCACCGCAGCCCAGAGCGCGGTCAGCACGACCAGCCCCGCGCGCATCTTGCGCAGCCCGAAGAAAACCGGCGTCCACAGGGTGTTCAGCGCGATCTGCAAGGCCCAGAACGCCATCGCCACCGAATTTCCCGGCGCCACGGCCACCCGCGCGCCTGCATAGGCGATGAACAGGTAGAGCGTCGTCCAGACGACGGGGAACATCCAGTTGGGCGGCGTCCAGTTCGGCTTTTCCAACCGGTCGTACCAGTCGCCCGGCGGAAACATCCCCCCGGTGGCGCCCGCCGCAAAACAGGCCGCAAGCAAAATCGCGAAACAGATCCAGATCATGCATTCCTACCTAGTGGCTGGCATATGCCGCATCAATGCCGCGCGGCGCTCCTGCTCGCGGCTCTTGAGAACCACGAGCGTTTCGGTCAGCGCATCGCTCCAGTCGCGACGCGGTGCCTCCACGCGTGCCGCGGCGTCCACCAGGAACTCGGTCTCGGGCAAAGGGCGCGCATGAATGACCGGAGAGCGCGGCAGCGCCAGCGTCATGCCGGCGCGCAGTACCGACAGGCCCAGCCGCCCCAGCTTGAGCGCACCTCCCGTCCGGGCGCGCCGGTTGATCGGATCATGCCCGTTCCGCGCCACCGCCCGCCCGATATCGGCATAGATGAACCGCGCGGCATAGATGCCCGGCCGCGCATCGGCCGGCAGGGAGGCGATCCCCGCCTCGGCCCGCAGGTAAAGCCGATCGGCCTCGCGCAGCAGCCGCCGGATCACGGCGCCCAGTTCGGGGGTCATCCGGGGCGCGGCCAGCAAAGCGGTGGCATCCACCCCCGCCTCGTCCAGCCATTCGCGGGGCAGGTACAACCGGCCCTCCCGCGCATCCTCGCCCACGTCGCGGGCAATGTTCGTCAGCTGCATCGCGACCCCCAGGTCGCAGGCCCGCGCCAGCGCATCCCGGTCGCGAACCCGCATCAGCACGCACATCATCGCCCCCACGGCCGAGGCCACCCGCGCCGAATAGCTCCGCAATCCCGGCAGATCGGCATAGCGCCGCTCCATCGCGTCCCAGGCCAGCCCCTCCAGCAGCGCCTCGGGCAGGACGCGCGGCATGTCGAACTCCTCGATCACGGCGGCGAACGCCCTGTCGGCAGGCGCATTGTCGGGCCGCCCGGCATAGGCGCGGTCCAGCCGTCCGTGCAATTCCAGCACGGCCCGCGCCTTCGCCTCCTGCAAATCCACCGCGTCATCGGCCAGCCTGCAAAAGGCATAAAGCGCCAGAGCCGGGTCACGCACCCGCCCCGGCAACAGGCGCGAGGCCGTGTGGAACGACCGCGACCCGTGCCGGATCGCCTCCACGCAATGCTCCATGTCCCGCCGGTCGATCATGCCGACACCAGCGCTTCGGGCGCGGGAACCAGCTGCGCAAGCACCTCGGCACTGCCGATCACGCCGGGCAGCCCCGCGCCGGGATGCGTCCCCGCGCCGACAAGAAACAGCCCCGCGACCTCCTCGCTGACGTTATGCGGCCGGAACCACGCGCTTTGCAGGATGCGCGGCTCGATCGAAAAGCCCGCTCCATGCGGGCTCAGATACCGGTCCCGGAACGTCTCGGGGGTGAATACCAGCGATTCCGTCAAATGCGCCCCCAGCCCCGGCAGCAGGTCTCGCTCCAGGATCGCCTGCACCCGCGCGCGATAGGTCTCGGCCATCTCCGCCCAGTCCACCGGGTCGGCATGTCCCAGATGCGGCACCGGGCTCAGCGCATAGAACGTGTCGCCGCCTTCGGGCGCGACACCGGGATCGGTCACGCTGGGCCGATGGACATAAAGGCTCATGTCCTCCGACAGCCGGCCCTTGATAAAGATATCCTCCACCAGCCCGCGATATCGCGGCCCGTTCAGGATCGTGTGATGCCCGACATCCGCCCATTTTCCCCGCGTGCCCCGCGTTCCGAAATACCAGACGAACAGGCCCATGGACCACCGGGTGCGCTTCAGCCGCGCCCCGGTCCAGCGTCGGCGAGTCTGGCGCCGCAACAGGTGGTCGTATGTATGCCCCGCATCCGCGTTCGACACCACGATATGCGCCGGGATCACCTCTCCCCCGGTCAATGTCACGCCCCGCGCGCGGCCATCGGCAATGCGGATCTCGTCCACCTCGGCCTTCTGCCGCACCACGCCGCCCTGCGCGCCGATCACCTCGACCATCGCCCGCGCGATGGCCTCGACCCCGCCCATGGCGTAATGCACGCCAAAGGCCGACTCCAGGTGGCTGACCAGGGCGTACATCGAGGTGACGTGGAACGGGTCGCCGCCGATGAAAAGCGGATGGAAGGACAGCGCCATGCGTAGCCGCTCATCCTTGACGCAGCGCGCCGCATGGGCATGAACGGACCGGTCCGCCCGCAACCGCGCGAATCTCGGCAGAACCTTGATCAGGTCGCCCAGCCGGTGCATCGGCCGCCGCCCCAGATCCTCGAACCCGAAACGGTATCGCAGCTCGGCCCCCTCCTGGAACCGTCGATACCCCGCGACATCTCCCGGCGACAGCCGCGCCACCTCGGCCTCCATCGCCTCGCGGTCCTGCCGCATGGTGAACCGGCTGCCATCGGGCCAGCGGATCTCGTAGAACGGGTCGAGCGGGCGCAGATCCACGTCCTCGTCGAAAGACCGCCCGCAGGCCGCCCACAGCTCGCGGAACACCTGCGGCACCGTCACGATGGTCGGCCCCAGGTCGAACCGGTGCCCGCCCCGCAGGATGGCCGAGCCGCGTCCGCCCGGCCCGTCGAGACGGTCCAGAACCGTCACGCGATACCCCATCGCACCCAGCCGCATGGCCGAGGCGAGCCCCCCCAGACCGGCACCGATCACCACCGCATGCGGACGCGCCGCGCGCGCATCGGAGAGAAAGCCGGGATCAAAACGTGTCAACATAAACCAAGACTACTACTGTAAGCTAAAGTTGACAATCACGCATTCGACCTCTTTCCTGAAACCGCACGGAATGCCAAACTCGTTCCACGACACGGGGAGGACACGCAGATTCAGATCGCAAGTCTCAGCTTCTACCGCTTTGCCGGCGCCTCCCGGCTCTGGGCCTTCGCCATGATGGGCCTCGCCCGCCCCGCGCTTGCGCGGCTCGAGGGAATCGGTTTCTGGAAACTCTGCGGCTCGGGCACGGGCGAGGGCTTCACGCCGCTGCCCAACACCGCCGTCTACGCCATCCTCGCCACCTGGCCCGATCTCGCCACCGCGCAACGCCAGACGAACCGGGCCGCGATCTTCCAGCGCTACCGCAGCCGCGCGCAGGAAAGCTGGACCGTCTTCCTCGACCCGATCTCCGCCCGCGGCGCATGGTCGGGCACCGCGCCCTTCACGCCGCAGCCCACCTCCTGCAACGGCCCCGTCGCCGCGCTGACCCGCGCCACGATCCGGCCCCGGGCCGCCCTGCGCTTCTGGGGGCATGAGCCCGATGTCAGCCGCGCCATCGGCGCCGACCCCAATGTCGTCTTCAAGATCGGCATCGGCGAACTGCCCCTCTTTCACCAGATCACCTTCTCGATCTGGCCCGACGCCGCCAGCATGGCGCATTTCGCCCGCGCCGACGGCCCCCATGCCCGCGCCATCCGCGCCGTGCGCGAGGGCGACTGGTTCCGCGAAGAACTCTACGCCCGCTTCCACGTCGCCGCCTGCACCGGCACCTGGAACGGAAAACGCCCCCTCGACGAATTGGACACCGCCGCATGACCGCCCCCTTCCCCTTCTCCGCCATCGTGGGCCAGGACCAGATGAAGCGCGCGATGATCCTCACCGCGATCGATCCCGGCCTGGGCGGTGTGCTCGTCTTCGGCGACCGGGGCACCGGCAAATCTACCGCCGTGCGGGCGCTGGCGGCCCTTCTGCCGCCGATAACCGTCGTCGCGGGCTGCCCCGTGAACTCCGCGCAGGTGCAGGACATCCCCGACTGGGCCAGCGTCACCGACACCGCGCTGGCCGAGAAACCCACCCCCGTCGTGGACCTTCCCCTCGGCGTGACCGAGGATCGCGTGACCGGCGCGCTCGACATCGAACGCGCGCTGACGCAGGGCGAGAAAGCCTTCGAACCCGGCCTGCTCGCCCGCGCCAATCGCGGATACCTCTATATCGACGAGGTCAACCTGCTCGAGGATCACATCGTCGACCTGCTGCTCGACGTGGCGCAATCCGGCATCAACACGGTCGAGCGCGAGGGGCTGTCGATCCGCCATCCCGCCCGCTTCGTCCTTGTCGGCTCCGGCAACCCCGAAGAGGGGGAACTGCGCCCCCAGCTTCTCGACCGTTTCGGCCTCTCGGTCGAGGTCCGCTCCCCCGACAATATCGAGGAACGGGTCGAGGTGATCCGCCGCCGCGACGCCTTTGAAAACGATCACGCCTGTTTCATGACGCATTGGCAGGCCGAAGACGCCCGGCTGCGGGACCGCATCCTTGCCGCCCGCACGGCCCTGAAACACACCGCCACGCCCGAGGAGATCCTCACCGATTGCGCCCGGCTCAGCATGGCGCTCGGCACTGACGGGCTGCGGGGAGAACTGACCCTGCTGCGCGCCGCCCGCGCGCTGGCCGCGCTGGAACAGGCGGGCGAGGTCACCCGCGACCACCTGCGCCAGGCCGCGCCGCTGGCGCTCAGCCACCGCCTGCGCCGCGATCCGCTGGACGAGGCCGGATCGGGCGCGCGGGTGGCCCGCGTCGTCGCGGAAACCCTGCCATGACCGCGCCCGAGGCCGACCGGGCCAACCGGGCGCTGGCCGCGCTCTGTGTCGATCCCGCCGGTCTCGTGGGCATGGTGATCCGCGCCCGTCCCGGCCCCGTGCGGCAGGCCTACGACGACGCGCTTGCCGCCCTGCCGCTGCCGCTGCGCCGCATCCATCCCGGCCTCGACGATGCGAGGCTTTTCGGCGGGCTCAACGTGGCGGCCTCGCTTGCGGCGGGCCGCATGGTCCGCGATCCGGGGCTTTCCGAGACACCCTCGGCGCTGGTCCTGCCGATGGCCGAACGCACACCGCCCGGCCTGACCGCGCGGTTGTCGCAACTGCTCGACGCGCCCAGCGGCCATACCCTGATCCTGCTCGACGAAGGGGCCGATCCGGACGAGGCCGCGCCCCCGGCGCTGGCCGACCGGCTGGCCTTCCATCTCGACCTTTCCGGCCTGCGCGCGGCCGAGGCGCAGCCGCGCATTCCCGCGCCCGCCGATCTCGACCACGCACGCGCCGCTCTGGGCCGCATCGTCCTGCCGCCCGAGGCCATCGCCGCGCTTACCGTGGCGGCGGCGCGCTTCGGCATCGACAGCCTGCGCGCGCCGCTGCTCGCGCTGCGCTGCGCCCGCGCGCTGGCGGCGCTTGACCGGGACACCGAGATCACCGACGACCACCTGCGCGAGGCCGCCGAACTGGTCTATGCCTCGCGCGCCACGCACCTGCCCGAGGACCCGACGGACACGCCCGAGGATGACCGGCCAGAGCCGCAGGAAGACCGCTCCGGCGAGGCCGGGGAAAGCGGCGACACCGCCCCGCCCGAGGACATGCTGATCGAGGCGGTCACAGCCTGCCTGCCCGCCGGGCTCCTCTCGGCGCAGGACAAGACCCGCACCCGGCACGCCGCCGGCGGCAGCGGCGCAGGCCAGCGCCGCAAGGGCAACCGGCGCGGCCGCCCCCTGCCCTCGAGCCCCGGCAGGCCCGATGGCCGGGCACGGATCGACGTGATCGCCACGCTGCGCGCCGCCGCGCCCTGGCAAATCCTGCGCCGCAAGACGCGCCCCGATGCGCCCCGGCTCATCCTTTACCCCTCGGACATCCGCCTACGCCGCTTCGAGGACCGCTCTGACCGGCTGGTGATCTTCGCCGTGGACGCCTCCGGCTCGGCCGCGATGGCCCGCATGGCCGAGGCCAAGGGCGCGGTCGAGATCCTGCTGGCCGAGGCCTATGCAAGGCGTGACCAGGTGGCCGTCCTCGCCTTCCGCCGCGAGGGCGCCGACCTGCTGCTGCCGCCCACCCGGTCGCTGGTGCAGGCCAAGCGTCGCCTGCACGCCCTGCCCGGCGGCGGCGGCACCCCGCTCGCCGCGGGTCTCCGCGCGGCGGTCGAGATCGCGCTCCACGCCCGTCGCGGCGGGCTCAGTCCCACCCTCGCGCTGCTCACCGACGGCCGTGCGAACATCGCCCTCGACGGCAGCCCCGGCCGCGCCGCGGCACAAGCCGACGCCCAGGCCACCGCCGCGCTCTGGCGCGGTCTCTCCCTGCCTGCGCTGGTGATCGACACCGCCAACCGCCCCGGCCCCGACAGCGCCACGCTGGCCGGCTGGCTCGGCGCGCGCCACCTCGCCCTGCCCCGCGCCGATGCCCGCCGCATCGGCGCCGCCATAGCGGGATAGGCGCATGGACTGGGACCGCGACCTGCCCCTCTGGCCCCATCACGACCTCTCGCGCCGCGTGGCCTCGTCCCCGCATCGCTGGCACGTCCAGGACACCGGCAGCGGCCCCGCCATCCTGCTGCTGCACGGTGCGGGCGCCTCCACCCACAGCTGGCGCGGCCTGATCCCCCGCCTCGCGCGCGCGCACCGGACCGTGGCCATCGACCTGCCGGGCCAGGGCTTCACCCGCATGGGCACCGCCACGCGCTGCGGGTTGGACCCGATGACCGCCGATATCGCCACGCTCTGCCAAACGCTCGACCTCGCGCCCGACCTGGTGATCGGCCACTCGGCGGGCGGCGCCATCGCGCTCAACCTCGTGCGCCACCTGCCCACGCCCCCCCGCGTCGTGACGATCAACGCGGCCCTCGGCCGGTTCGACGGCATGGCGGGCTGGCTCTTTCCGCTGCTGGCGAAGCTGCTGGCGCTCACCCCTTTCACCGCCCGCGCCTTCACCGCCGGCGGCCGCAACCCCGCCCGCGCCCGCCGCCTGATCGAGGGCACCGGCTCCCGCCTCGATGCCGAGGGGCTAGACCTCTATGCAAGGCTCATCGCCGATCCCGCCCATGTCGACGCGACGCTCAAGATGATGGCGCAATGGGATGTCGGCCCCCTGCTCGACCGCCTGCCCGGGCTTGCCACGCCCTGCCTGCTGCTCACCGGCACCGAAGACCGCGCCGTGGCTCCGCGCATCTCGGCAGAGGCCGCCACGCGGATCCCCGGCGCGCGGCACATGGACCTCGCGGGCCTCGGCCACCTCGCGCATGAAGAGGCCCCGGACACGGTCATCGACCACATCCTGGACTGGTGGGAAAAGGCCTGAAAAACCTCAGGCCGCGCCCGTCTCCTTGTTGCCCTCTTCCGCCAGAACCGCCGCCTGACCGATCCAGTCGTCGCGCTCGATCCGGCCCTTGAAGGACAGCTTGTCATCCATCCAGGCCACCTGCGCCGGGGTCCAGGCCGCGATCTGGTGGAAATGATGCACACCGACCGCGTTCAGCTTTTCCTCCAGCTTCGGGCCCACGCCGTTGATCCGCTTGAGGTCGTCGGCCTGGGACGGGTCGGCCAGCGCGTAAAGGGCGGGCGGCTCACCCGCCGTCTCGTCCTCGTCCGTCTCGGGCTCGCGCGCCGCGGCATCGCCGGACCCGCCATAGCGCCACTCTCCCTTGCGCGCGGCAAGTTCGGTTTCGCCGGCAAGCAGGCTCGACGCGACGGCGGGCTTCGCCGCGGGCGCGGATGCGGCAGGTGCAGGCGCGGCAGGCGCCGCCTTCGCTTCGGCAGGCTCTGGCGCGTCCCATCCCGGCACGCCCTTCAGCCCCTCGAACGGCCCCCAGTGCTCGGCCGCCAGTCCGCAGACGGTCCGTTGCAGGAACATCGCCACGCCCACCGCAATCGCTACCCCGATCAGGGTGGCGACAAGCGCGGGCAGGCCGCCCCCGAACGCCACCGCCAGACCGAGCCCGACCATCCCTCCAAGCGTCCAACACACTGCAAGACAGGACGTTTCATTATCCTCCAACGCCACGGCAAACCCTCCATTCGCTGCGATTTCGACAGGCAATCGCCTCGGACCATAGCACGAAACGCGCCCTGAATCCCGCATTCTGTCCGTCCGGACGGTCCCCGGCACATCCCCGCGCAACCGCATTGCACAAAGAGCGGGCAGTTCGGACCAAATCTTTCCTTCCCCCGTGTCACTTTGATTGCTACCAAGTTAAGCAATTACGGGACGGAGGGGGGACGGCATGACCGCTGGACAGCGTCAGGGTACACGGGCCTGCGGGGGTGTCCGGTGATCTGGGTCGCGGGCTTCGCCCTCATCCTGCTTATGTCCGGCCTCGCCATCGCCTATGTCATCGGCGGCGCGGCGGTGCTGGCCTATCTGCTCACCGACAACAGCCGTTATCTCGCCATCCTGCCGCAACAGATCTTTTCCAAGATCGACGTCTTCGCGCTCATGGCCATGCCGCTTTTCATCCTGGCCGGAGAGCTGATGAACCGGGGCGGCATCACCAAGGTGCTCATCACGCTGTCGATGTCCCTCGTGGGCCGCCTGCGCGGCGGGCTGGGCCATGTCAACGTGCTTACCTCGGTCTTCTTCGCGGGCATTTCCGGCTCGGCCGTGGCCGACTCGGCGGCGCTGTCGAACACGCTCGTTCCCGAAATGCGGGCGCGCGGCTACTCGCTTACCTATGCCAGCGCCATCACCGCGGCCTCGTCCATCATCGGGCCGATCGTGCCGCCCTCGATCATCCTGATCTTCTACGGCGCGCTGATGCAGACCTCGGTCTCGGCGCTGTTTCTGGCGGGGATCGTGCCGGGGCTGGTGCTGGCCGCGGCGCTTCTGGTCGTCAATGCCATCGCGGCGGCGGTGGGCAATCATCCCCGGCTGGAACGCGAGGAGATGCCGCCCTTTTTCGCGACCTTCGTCAACGCCCTGCCCGCGCTCTCGATCCCGCTCATCATCCTGGGCGGCATCGTCTTCGGCTGGATGACCCCGACCGAGGCCGCCGCCGTCGCGGTCGTCGCCGCCCTCGGGGCGGGCTGGTTCTATTCCGGCCTCGACCGCACCGCCCTGTGGGAAGCGGGCCGCCGCACCGTGATGCTCTCGGGCTCGATCTTCGTCATCATCTGCGCGGTCTCGGCCCTGGGCCATCTGGGCGCGCTCGAACGCATCCCCGAGGCGATCTCGGATCTCGTGGCCGAGCTTGGCCTCGGCCCCGTGGGCTACATGCTGGCGATGAACGCGATCTTCCTGCTGGCGGGGATGGTGCTCGACATCCCCGTGGCGCTGGCGCTTCTGGTGCCGCTGCTCGCGCCGGTGGCCCTCGCCCAGGGTGCCGACCCGGTTCATCTCGGGATCGTGCTCTCGTTCAACCTCTGCATCGGGCTGATCTCTCCGCCGCTGGGCGGCTGCCTTCTCGTCGTCTCGGCGGTGACCGGCGTGAACTACTGGCGGCTGGCACGGGCCATCCTGCCCTTCGTGCTGGTCGAGATCGGCGTTCTCTTCTTGCTGATAAATTTCCCCGCGCTTAGCCTGACCTTGCCACGCGCCTTCGGCCTTGCGGGAGGCTGAAACGCGAATTGTACAAAAGTACAAAACGGAACATGCACCCCCAGGGAGGAGTACGAAATGAAACTTTCCGGCTTTCTGAAAGGTACCATCGCGGCCATGGCCTTCTGCGCGGCCTCCGCCGCCTCGGCCCAGGTCAAGATCGCGCTCGACAGCCCGCCCGACCTCGAAGGCTCCGGCAGCTATGTCTGGGCGCACACATTCGCCAATCATCTCAACGAGAACGGCATGGAAGCCGAGGAATTCCAGCGCGGCGCCCTGGGCGGCGACGACGAGCTGTTCGACCAGGTGAGCCAGGGCGTGCTCGAGGTCTCTCTCTCCCCGCTCAACATCGTCGGCTCGATCGACAAGCTCGTCTATGGCCTTAGACTCCCTTACTTTTTCGGAGATATGGAGGAGGTCGACCGCGCCCTGAACGAGGGCGGTATGCTGGAGAAGATCAACGAAGCGACCACGCCCGAAGGGGTACGCGTGCTATCGGTCAACGTGGTCGGCGCGGCCACCGGCATTTTCAACACCAAGAAACCCGTGGAATCCGTGGCGGACATGGAAGGCCTGCGCATGCGTGCCCTCGACGAAAGCCAGATCGAATTGTACAAGGCTTGGGGCGCCTCCGGCACCATCGTAAGCTGGGCCGAAGTCCCCAACGCCCTCCAGACCGGAGTCGCCGACGGTTACCTCAACCCCGCTTTCGTTCCGCTTCTCTTCGGACACACTGATTTCCTTAAACATTTTACCGATGCGCGCATCGCGCCCTCGCTGCGGATCACCATCGCGTCCGAGGATTGGTACCAGGGTCTGAGCGACGAGGAACGCGCCACGGTGGACGCCGCCGTCGAAGCTGCGACCAGGGCCAACCGTGAATGGCTGGGCACCCAGGATGCCGTGATGGACAAGCTGCGCGAGGCCGGCGTGGCCGTGGTGGCGCTGGACGAGGAGGCCCGCGCCGCTTTCCGCGAAGCGTCGGCCCCCGCCTATGAAAGCGGGCTGCTGACGCAGGAGCAGATCGCCGAGTGGGAAGCGGCCAAGGGCAACTGAGCCGATGCTGAAACTGGCCCGCGGGCTCGACACGCTCTCGGCGGCACTCGACCGCATCGCCCTTGCAGGGGCGATCGCGGCTCTTGTCGTGATGCTGCTTTCCGCGGGCTGGCAGGTGGTGGCGCGCTACATACTTGACGCGCCGCCCATTTGGACCGAGGAACTGGCCCGCCGGGCAATGGTCTGGGCCGGGATGCTCGGCGCCTCCTGTGCCTTTCGCGCGGGGGCGGACCCGACGCTCTTTCCCGCCGTGCGGCTTCGCATCGGCATGCAGGGGCTGGGCCTCGCCCTGCTGCGCGGCTTGGGCGTTCTGACCTTTGCCGTACCGGTGATCTGGTTCTCGGTCTTCAACGCGCGCATGGACCCCGCCCGCGGTTTCCTGGGGCGCAGCCTGAACCGCCAGGCCGAGATGCTGGACATGTCGATGATCTGGTTCACCGCAGCCGTGCCGCTGGCCTTCGTCCTCATCACCCTTCACCTTCTTGCCGGCCTGGCCCTGCGCATGGCCGGCGAGGTTCCCGACAGCGAACGCGCCGAGGTTCAAACATGAAAGTCTTCATCGCCGCGCTGAGCACTGAAACGAACTCCTTTTCGCCGATCCCAACGGGGCGCGCGGCCTTCGAGGAGAACACCATCCACCACGGTGACGGCACGCAGCACGAACTGAACTATTCAACCGCCGCCCTGCATATCTGGCGCAAGCATGCCGAAGAGCGCGGCTGGCAGGTCATCGAATCCCTCGCCGCCGCAGCGCAGCCTGCCGGGCCGACCGTCCGGGCCGTTTTCGAGGAGTTCCGCGACGAGATCCTGGGCGACCTGCGCAAGGCAGGCGGGGCCGATATCATCCTGTTCGGTCTGCACGGCGCGATGATCGCGGATGGGTATGACGATTGCGAGGGCGAGCTGATCGCGGGCGCGCGCGAGATCTGTCCCGACGCGGTGATCGGCGGGTTGCTCGATCCGCATTGCTTCCTGACCGAGCAGATGATGGAAAAGGCCACGCTTCTCATGCCCTACAAGGAATACCCGCATGTGGACATTCCCGACCGGGCGCAGGACCTGTTCCGGTTGGCGGCAGATAGCGTCGAAGGAAAGATCCGCCCGGTGATGCGCGACTGGGATTGTCGCATGATCCTGGCCATGCCCACGACCGAACAGCCCATGCGCGGCTTCGTCGACGAGATGCTGGCGCGCGAGGGCAAGGACGGCGTGCTGATGCTCGCCATCGCGCACAGCTTCCCCTGGGGCGATCATCCCCGCGTGGGTGCGCGTGCGGTGGCGATCTGCGACGGTGACGCGGATCAGGCGACGCGAGAGGCCGAGCAGCTGGGACGGAAGCTGTGGGGTCTCAGGCACGAACTCTACCGCGAAATTCCCGGCATCGAGGCCGCGCTGGACATGGCGCAGGCCGAGCCGGCCGGTCCGGTGGTGCTGGCGGACATGTCCGACAACGCGGGTGGCGGCGCGCCCTCGGACGCGACCTTTCTGCTGCGCGCCATGATCGAGCGGAAGATGAGCAGCGTCGCCACCGGTATCTTCTGGGATCCGATCGTGGTCCGGCTTTGCCGTGAGGCGGGCGAAGGCGCGACGCTCAGGATTCGGCTGGGCGGCAAGATGGGGCCGATGTCGGGCGATCCGCTGGACCTTACCGTCACCGTGCGCCGCGTGGCAACTGGCCTTTCGCAACGGTTCGGCAAGCTGCCTGCCCCGCTGGGCGAGATCGTCTGGCTGGAAAGCGACGGCATCGACATCCTCGTGAACGACACCCGCACCCAGACCTTTCACCCCGAGGCGTTCGAGCAGATGGGTATCGACCTGTCGCAGCGCCGCTTCGTCTGCGTGAAATCCTCCAACCACTACCGCGCCGGGTTCGAACCCATCGCGGCCAAGGTGATCCCGGTGGCGACACCCGGTGCGATCACGCCCGATTTCGCCAAGATCCCGTACATCAAGCGTGGCCGCGACTACTGGCCCGCGACCGAGGACCCGTTCGCATGACCAACCCGCTGATTGCCGCCCGCGACGCCTTTGCCGCCCGCCACCCCGAGCAACGATTCGAGCGCGAAGGGCGCGACTGGGGTTATATCGATTGCGGAGAAGGCCCCGCGCTGCTGCTGATACCCGGCACGCTGGGGAGGGCCGATATCTTCTGGCAGCAGATCGAGGCGCTGCAGGACCGTCTGCGCATCGTCGCGGTCAGCTACCCGGCCAAGGGTGGTGTCGCAGAGTGGGCGGGCGATCTCGTCGCCTTGCTCGATACGCTCGAGATCGACAAGGCCGTGGTGCTGGGTTCATCTCTCGGTGGCTATCTGGCGCAATACATCGCGGCCGAGGCCCCTGCGCGCGTCACCGCACTTGTCGCCGCCAACACGCTGCACAGCGTGAAGGGGCTGGATCAGCGGATGCCCTATGCGCTCGACCTCGACACTGCATCCATAGAGGATCTGCGCGGCGGGTTCCGCGCGGGGCTATCGGCCTGGGCCGACACCCATACCGACCAGAGGGACCTTGTCGCGCTGCTGATGGGCGAGGTTGCAGGCCGTATCCCCGAGGCCGAGATGCGCGCGCGCCTCAAGGCGCTCAAGCACGGGCCGGAACTGCCCCCGCTGACCATGCCGCATCGCGCCTGTTTCACCATCGAGGCGGATGACGATCCGCTGATCCCTGCGGAGATGCGCAACGCGGTGCGGGAGAGGATCTCGCCAGCTGCGGCCTATCGCTTTACCAGCGGCGGACATTTTCCCTATATCGCGCGGCGCGAACGCTACACATCGGTTCTCTGCCGCATCATGGATCTGCAATGCGGCAATCCGGTGCCACCCGATGGCGGGGAGGTCGTGCTGTGAGAACCGTCTCGGCGGAAGAGGTGCGGCAGCTTTTGCCGATGCGTGAGGCGATCGGCATCGTTCGTCAGGCGATGATCGAGGTGGCGCGCGGCAAGGCAAAGCTGCCGCTGCGCTCGGTCGTCGAACTGGAAGGCAACAAGAAGCTTGGCGTGATGCCCGGTGCCCTGACCGATCCGCTGGTCTATGGCGTCAAGTTGCTGAGCCTTTTTCCCGATAACCCGGCCCGCGGGCTGAGTTCCCATACCGGAACGATGATCCTGTTCGATCCCGACACCGGCGCGCCCGCGTTAGCGGTCGATGCCGACGCGCTGACCGCCATCCGCACGGCGGCGGCCACAGCTTCGGCCACCGACGCGCTTGCCCGGCGGGACGCGCGAACCCTTGCCATCATCGGCACGGGCGAGCAGGCAGAGACACATATCGAGGCCCTGTGCCTTGTTCGCGACCTGACCGAGATCCGAATCTCCGGACGCACCACCGACCGCGCCGAGGCCTTTGTCACGCGCATGTTGACTCACAATCCCGGCCTGCCGCTCCAAGCAGTGCAATCCGCGCAAGAGGCCGTGACGGGCGCTGATATCGTCTGCACCGTCACCTCCTCGTCCGAGGTCGTGCTTCGCGGGGAATGGATCGAGAGCGGGTGCCATGTCAACGCGGTGGGTGCCTCGATCCCCGCGATGCAGGAGATCGACCGCGAGATGCTGCTGTGCGCCGAGACATTCGTCGACTATCGCCCCTCGGCCCTTGCCCAGGCGCGCGAGATCATCGACGCGCTGGCGGAGGGCGCGATCACCGAGGACCATATCAGGGCCGAAATAGGCGAGGTTCACGAAGGATCCGCGACGGGGCGCAGCGGGCGCGAGGCGATCACGCTTTACCGGTCACTGGGGATCGCCGCACAGGATCTGGCCTGCGCCGAGGCGGTGCGTCGCAAACTCGATTCCTGATCCTCAGTTCGGTTGCTGCATCCGTGCATAGAGGCGCAAGGCGTGGGATGCGTCCTGCGCCATGGCGGGCAGAACCGGGTCGTATCCTGCGCGGATAACCCCGGCGATGTCAGGCCGCAGGATCACCGTACCATCGGCCACGGCCAAGGCCGAGCGCTCGCGAAAGGCAAGATCGGACCACAACAGGATGGTCTGGACCACCTGGCTGAGCGCCAATGTCTGCGCAGGAACCTCGGACAGTTCATCATCCATACGCAGAAAGACGAACGCGGCCTTTATCGCGCCCGCCTCGTCGAACCGGAAGACGCGATACTGGTTGGCGCCTGCCGCCACCAGACGTTCCACCAAGGGGCCGAGATCGGCAATCAGCCGGTCCAGGTCGGGGACGGCCAGCAACTCCTGCCAGTCGCGGAAGAAGAAGACCATGCAATTGGCGCCCAGTTCCGGATCGGTTTCCGCCAGCGTGTGTCCGGCGAGCGCGGCAACCGCTTCGAAGGCGCCCTTGATGGTCGCCAGCGTCTCCTCTTCCACGCCGAAGACGACCGGCACGATGGGCCGGCCCCACCGCGCAAAGAGATACTCACCGCTTTCGCGGGTGAAAAGCGCCTCGATCTCCTGTGGTGTCATGCCCGCCGACCTTCTACTCGTGAGAAATATGCCCGCCGGAGGCATAAATTCCTCGGCGTGCAGGTTCAACCGAAGAGATCGTTCTGCCCCTTGGGGGCCGCCATCCCCAGGTGATCCCAGGCTTTCTGGGCCAGCATCCGGCCCCGGGGCGTGCGTTGGATCAGCCCCTGCTGCAAGAGATAGGGCTCGATCACTTCCTCGAGCGAATCGCGGCTCTCGCTGAGAGCGGCCGAGAGCGTTTCGATCCCAACGGGACCCCCTGCATAATTTTCGGCGATCAGCCGGAGATAGCGCCGATCCGCCCCGTCGAGCCCCAGCTTGTCCACCCCGAGACGCGTCAGGGCGCCATCGGCCAGTTCCAGCGAGATCCGACCGTCGCCCTCGACCACCGCGAAATCGACCACCCGCCGCAACAGCCGCCCGGCGATGCGCGGGGTGCCGCGCGAGCGTTGGGCGATCTCGCGCGCGCCGGCATCGTCGGCCGGGGCCCCCAGCTTGCGCGCGTTGCGGGTGACGATCTCGTGCAACTCGTCCACGGTGTAAAATTGCAGCCGCGTCGGGATGCCGAACCGATCGCGCAGCGGTGTGGTCAACAACCCCATCCGCGTCGTGGCTCCGACCAGCGTGAAAGGCTGCAATTCGATGCGGACGGTGCGCGCCGCCGGCCCTTCGCCGATCACCAGATCAAGCTCGAAATCCTCCATCGCGGGATAAAGAACTTCCTCCACCGCCGGGTTCAGACGATGGATCTCGTCGATGAAAAGCACATCCCGTCTTTCCAGGTTCGTCAGGATAGCCGCAAGATCACCGGCCTTTGCCAGGACAGGGCCCGAGGTCATCCGGAAATTCACGCCCAGTTCGCGGGCCATGATCTGTGCGAGCGTCGTCTTGCCGAGGCCCGGAGGGCCGTGGAAAAGCGTGTGGTCCATCGCCTCGCCGCGCTGACGCGCGGACTGGACGAATATCCGCAGGTTGGCGCGCGCCTCGGCCTGGCCGATGAACTCGTCCAACCCCTGGGGGCGCAATGCGCGATCATTGTCCTCGGGCAGCGGGTCGGGCCGCAGGGTCGGATCGGAGTCAACCACGCGATGCACTCCTCAAACACTTGCGGGCTTTCCTCGCGAAAGGGACCGTGAGGCCCGATGTCCGGCGGCAAGGTCGATCCATGTCCTATCCTTTCGGCGCCAACAAACGCAGTGCGGCACGGATCAGGGCGGCCTCACCCGCCTCCGGGTCGCCCGCGGCGGCTTCGGCCACGGCGGCGGCAGCCTCGGAGGGACCATAACCAAGGTTGGAAAGCGCCGAGAGTGCCCCGGCGCTGGCCGCGGCAGCGCCGCTGGGTACCGGTGCGCGGCGTGGGCGTGGTGCGGGCGCCGAGTCGGCCGGCTCCAGAACCTCCGGATCAGGGCCATCCGTCGCCTCGGCCAACGTGCCACCCATCGCCATCACGCCGGGCGCCTTGTCCTTGAGGTCGAGAACGATGCGCTGTGCCGTCTTTGGCCCCACACCCTTCGCCGCCTTGACCGCCGCCCAATCCCCCAGGGCGATCGCGCGGCTTACGCCCTCGGGACCGAGCGCGCCGAGGATCGCGAGAGAGACTTTGGCGCCCACCCCCTGCACGGAACACAGGAGGCGATGCCATTCCTTCTCGGCCAGCGAGGTGAAACCGTAGAGCTGCATCAGGTCTTCCCGAACCACGAGATCGGTATAGAGCGCCACCGACTCTCCGGCACCGGGTAGCGCTGCAAGCGTGCGGTCGGAACAATAGACGATGTATCCCACGCCGCGCACATCGATCAGGACATGATCCGCCGCGCGATAGTCGATCCGCCCGGAAAGCTTTCCGATCACGCCTTCACCTCCCGCAAGCGGCTCGCTGGCGCCCCGCCATAGAAGGCGTGACAGATGGCGATCGCAAGCGCGTCGGCCGCGTCGGCATTCCGGGGCTGGCAGCCGGGCAGTTGAAGTTTGACCATGTGCTGGACCTGCTCCTTTTCGGCATGACCAACCCCCACGACCGTCTTCTTGACCCTGTTGGGGGCGTATTCCCCGACCGGCAGCCCCGCACGCGCCAAGGTCAGCAAAGCCACCCCACGCGCCTGGCCCAGCTTGAGTGTGCCGGCTCCGTCCTTGTTCACAAAGGTCTGCTCGATCGCGGCCTGGTCGGGCGCGTAGGAGGCGATGATCTCGATCAGCTGGTTGTGCAGGGACAGGAGCCGTTCGCCCAAGTCGTCGCCATCGGACTGGCAGACGCCATTGGCCACGTGGGACAGGCGGTTGCCGGATGATTCGATCACGCCCCAGCCCATGGCCCTCAGACCCGGATCGATGCCCAGAATACGCATTGCCGCCCCTGTCCATTGCCCGATTGCCATATCGGGTCTGCCCGAATTTGAAATCTTTTTCACGAATTAGCACGAAAGGCGAACATTATCCAAGCGCTTTGCGCCCGGCCTGAAAGCGACACCGTCTCCGACACGCCCGACATCGGCGGCAGAAAGCGACCTGCCGCAAAGCAGAAACGGCAAGATTTCAGGCCTGAAATCACCAACGTTTGAAGGCGTTTGAAGCAAAATCCAGACATGCAGAAACTGCATGGGACACATGCGATTTTTGCGGCTTGCGGGGCTGAAACGACATCACTAGATGCCCGCCAGATCACAACAGACCACGACCGTTTCATCAGAAGGACAAGCGACATGGCCGTACTGGACACCACCCGCAGCGCAACCGTCTCGTTCGGCCTTGTCGGCCGCTTCGGCGCCACCCTCGGCAGCATCGCTGCTGCCTTGGTCGAATGGAACGACGCCCGCGTGACCCGCAACACCCTGGGCGCGCTCAGCGACCGCGAACTGGAAGATATCGGCCTGTGCCGGGGCGATATCGAGCTGGTTGCCGAAGGCCGCAAAGGCTACTGACCCCGCTCCTCCCTCGGGGCTCAACGGAGAACGCCGCGTGCCAAGGCATGCGGCGTTTTTCGTGCCGATGTACCATGTCGGTCAGCGAAGCCAGGGACGCAGGGTCTCGGCAATTCGCAGCGAGACCGGATCGGTCTGCATGACCCACGCGCCGGCGCGTTCGGCGGTGGTTCCCTGGGCAAGTCGCGTGACGCGGTCCTCGTAGGTCTGAAGACCCACGCTTGCAAGCAGGACGCCCTTGAACAGCAGAAACCCGGCAATGAAAACGATCACCGCCTTGAGCGAGACGCCAGGCCGCGCCCGTCGCGGTTTCATGACGATCAGCCCGTCGGGGCGCATCTGGGTGCGATAGCCTCCGGCAAGCGCATTGTGCTTCTTTGCAAGGCGCCTTACGCGCCTGTCGAAATCCACCTGGTTCTCGGCCATGGCAGCCTCCGTCAACCGGCCCCCACCAGCAACTATGGCAAGGTAGAGGCGGATCTGGGCGCAACAAAGGCCAAGCCGGGAAAACTGCCTAAAACCCGCCTTTTTTGCGCATGACGAGGGTCGTCCACTCACCAATCTGGTCACGTGCGGCGACATTGGTTCCGAGTTGGCAATAGTGATCAGCCACCTCATCCGCCTGTTCATTGAGAATCCCCGAGAGAATCGCGTAGCCGCCGGGGCGCAAGTGATCGATCAGGTCGGGCGCAAGGGCAATCAAGGGTCCCTTCAAAATATTGGCGAAGATCAGGTCGTAAGGCGCGGCCGCACTCAGGTCCGGATGGTCGAAACCTGCTGCCTCCACGCAGATCACACGACCTCCCATGTCGTTCGCGCGCAGGTTGGCCTCGGCCACCTCGACCGCGACTGCGTCGATATCGCTGGCAACAAAGGTGCCTTGCCAGACCCGCGCCGCCGCCATCGCCAGAACCGCCGTACCGCACCCGATATCGGCGACCCGCTCGGCTGCGAAGCCTTGGTCGATCAACCGGTCAAGCGCATTGAGGCATCCCAGCGTCGTGCCGTGATGCCCGGTTCCAAACGCCATCGCGGCCTCGATAAGCAGGGGAATGCGGCCCTCGGGAAGTTTGTCGGCGTCATGGCTGCCATAGACAAAGAAGCGCCCGGCCTCGACCGGCGCAAGCTCGCGCCGGACATGGGCGACCCAATCGGTATCGGGAACTTCGGAGACGGTGAAGGGCCTGGAGTCGAAAGCGGCCGCAAGCAGTGCCAGCGCGGTTTCGTCCGGTGCCTCGGTAAAATAGCCGCCTACCTCCCACAGGCCCGATCCGTCCTCGAGTTCGAAGACGCCGATGCCGGTCGGTTCCGGCTCGAGCCGCTCCATCGCTTCGCCAAGCGCGTCCGCGCGCGCTTTGCCGGGAAGGGTGGTCAGGGCGGTGTAGGTGGTCATCATCGTCTCCGGAATCGGTCGGCATGGGCGTAGGGACGGGGCGGCTCGAGGTCAAGCGGCGGCAAGTCCTGCCGCTCAAGCCCGCGGACATAGCGCCAGCCCAGCCAGCATACCAGAATGCCCGCGAAGATCGCCACCAGCGCCTGAGCATAGATCACGCCGGTCGCGCCGAACAGGCCCCCCAGCCAGATGGCGGCAGGCCAGGTCAGGATCCCGTCGCGCGCCCAGCTTGACAGCGTGGCCCAGGCCGGACGGCCCAGGGCATTGAAAGCCGAATTGGCGACAAAGAGCGCGGCGGCAAAGACGAAGGCTCCGGACCCGATGGTGACAAAGGTGGTGACAACGCGCGCGCCTTCTCCCTCCAGACCGAAACCCCGGACGACATAGGGGCCGGCGCTGGCGAGCAGCGCCCAGGTCACGACGGTGTAGACCAAGCCAAAGAGCAGCGCATCGCGATAGGTGCTGCGCAGCCGGGCATAGTCGCGTGCGCCGTAGTTCTGGCCGAAAATCCCGCCGATCGCACCGGCCAGAGAGAAGACGCCACCAAAGGCCACCACCGTCAACCGTCCCACCACGGCCCAACCCGCCATCGCCTGATCGCCAAACCCCGCCATGACGGTCGTCAAGAGGTAGTTGCCCACCGGCGCCGCCTGTTGCGCAAGGATGGTGGGGATCGCGATGGCAAGATAGGGGCGCAATGTGTCCCTGACATCTGCGATCGCGGGGCGTGCCATCAGGTCATGCGTGCCCACGGCAAAGCGCAGCGCCTGAACCAGCATCACGCAGCGCGACAGGTTGAGACCCAATGCCGCCCCGTCGAGCCCCATGCCCAGACCCAAGATAAGGAAGGGGTCGACCACCATCGCCACCGAGCCCGAGGTGAGCGTGACCATCATCGAACGCCGACCGTCGCCTTCGGCCCTCAAGGCCCCGCTGGCGATCATCCCCACGGCCATGATCCCGAGCGACGGCACCGACATCGCGAGATAGCGCGCCGCGAGGTCCGCCGTTTCGCCGGAGGCGCCGGCGAAGCGCACGATCTCGTGCCGGAACAGCACGATCATTGCCGCCGCCACGGTCTGCACGACGCAGGCGATGATCGCGGCGCTTGTGGCGGTGCGGCGGGCGAGGGCGCGCTTGCCCTCACCGATGCGGCGCGAAACCAGCGCCGTCGAGGCGATCATCAGTCCGATCCCGGCCGAGACCGAGAAGAACTGGATGGCAAAAGCGAACCCTATGGCCGCCATCAGTACAGGTTCGCCCAGACGCGAGATCCAGAACAGGTTGGCGGCATCCACAAGGAAGACGAAGGTGATCCCCATCGCGCCCGTCATGGTCATGCGGACGACATGACCCATTGTCGAGCCGGTCAGGAACCGCCCCTTTTCAGACATGCCGCCTCATTCGGCGGGGGCCGCGGGGGCGAAGCGGGCAAATATCGTCTCGTTTCCCGGCTCGGGATGACGCGGTATCATCAGGGCAAGCGTCAGCGAGACCAGCGCCATTCCGGCGGCAAGCCCGAACACCGCGCCGGGCGAGACGATCCACAGAAGGCCCAGCAACACCGGCAGGAACACTGCCGCGATGTGGTTGATGGTAAAGGCGACGGCGGCCGTGGGCGCGATATCCCCGGGATCGGCGATCTTCTGGAAATAGGTCTTGAGCGCCAGCGCCAGCCCGAACAGGATATGGTCGATCACATAGAGCGTGGCGGCGACCACAACGCCCCAGCCGAACCAGTAGACCCCGCCATAGGCAGTGAAGACGATGGCGAGCCCCACATATTCGAAGGTCAGGGTGCGCCGTTCGCCGAAGATGCTGACAGCCCGCCCCAGAAGGGGCGCCACGACCATGTTGACGATCAGGTTGATGAGGTAGAGCGCCGTGAGCTCGTGCACTTCGAAGCCGAATTTCTCGACCATCATGAAGCCGGCGAACACCATGAAGATCTGCCGCCGCGCTCCCGACATGAATTGCAGCGCATAGTAAAGCCAGTAGCGTCGACGCAGCACCATCTTCTTGACCTGCGGATGCGGCGCTTCGAACTGCGGATAGGCGACCAGGCAGAACAGCGCCGCCAGGAAGGTCACCGCGCCCGCCGTCATGAAGACGAGATTATACCCCAGGTCCAGCGTGTCCCACATCAGCACGATCAGGATGAACACAACCAGCGTCACCGCCGAGCCGGTCGCCATCAGCCAGCCCAGCATCTGCGGCGCGCGATCCTTGGGCAGCCATTGCAGTTGCAGCGACTGGTTCACCGTTTCGTAATAGTGAAAGCCGATCGAGCTGAACATGGTCAGCGCCAGAAGCCCGCCCAGCGAGGGGAACCATGCGGTAAAGGCCGTGGCGACGCCGAGCAGCATCAGCGAGACAAGGCCGAGCACCTGTTCTCGCACGAAGATTATGATCGCAATGACACCCACGGCCAGAAAGCCGGGGATCTCGCGCACTGTATGCAGCAAGCCGATATCCGCGCCATCGAAGCCCGCAGCCTCGATCACGAAATTATTGAGCAGTGCGTACCAGGCATAGAAAGCCACCGGCATCGAGGCCGCCATGACGAAGAGCAGCGTGGTGGGACGGCGCCAGAGGGGCAGATCGCGCGCCTCGGCAAGGGGGACGGTTCGGCTCATGGGGAACGGAATACGCCGCTTCATGTGCCTTGGCGAGACAAAAAGGCAAAGCGCACATCTGATCTGCATCAAAGCGAAAGCCGGCCGGCATCTGTAATCCATCGCACCAATCGCGATGCGTGAATGTCTTGGGGAGTGGACCCGATGGATTTTGTAAGCCTTGTCGACCGGATCGGCGAATCGCCTACCGCGGCGCTGTTCGGTCTGGCCACGGGCGTGATGTTTGGCGTCGCGGCCCAGCGCTCGCGGTTCTGCCTGCGGGCGGCGACGGTGGAGTTCGCCCGCGGCCGGATGGAGGACAAGGTGGCCGTCTGGCTGCTGACCTTCTCGACCGCCCTGGTATGGGTGCAGATGGCGCAACTCCTGGGTCTGTTCCAGGCGTCGGATGCCCGCATGATGGCGGTACCGGGCAGCTGGTCGGGTGCCGTGATCGGCGGGCTGATGTTCGGCGCGGGCATGGTTCTGGCGCGCGGCTGTTCCGGCCGGCTGCTTGTACTGGCGGCAACGGGCAACCTGCGATCAGTCGTCTCGGGGCTGATCTTTGCCGTTGTCGCGCAGATGAGCCTCTCGGGCATCCTGGCCCCGATGCGCGACAGGATCGCGGCGCTCTGGGTCACCGAGGGCGGACGCAACATGAACCTGCTCTCCGCTCTGGGCCTGCCCGAGATCTCGGGCCTGCTGATCGGAATTGCCTTTGCAGGCCTGGCCCTTGTCCTGTCGAAGCGTCAGCGCATCGGCGCGGCACGGCAGATTTTCGCCTCCGGGGTGGGGTTCGCGGTCGCGGTCGGCTGGGTTCTCACCTTCTCGCTGGCGCAGATCGCCTTTGAACCGGTCCAGATCGAAAGTGCGACCTTCACCGGCCCCTCGGCGCATACGCTGATGTTCTTCCTCGAACGCGATCCGGTTCTGGAGTTCGACGTCGGGCTCGTGCCCGGCGTCTTCATCGGGGCGATGCTGGCGGCCTGGTGGGCGGGCGAGATGAAGTTCCAGGGCTTCGACGGCCCAGCCACAATGCGCAAGGCGATGGTCGGCGCCGCGATGATGGGCTTTGGCGGGATGCTGGCCGGCGGTTGCGCCATCGGCGCGGGCGTCACGGGCGGCTCGATCTTCGTGGGCACCGCCTGGGTGGCGCTGTTCTGCATGTGGGTCGGCGGGATGGTGACCGATTACCTCGTCGACCAGCCCGGCGCGACCGTCACCGCGTGATCTCGCCCTTGGGGCGAGCCGTGCTATCTGCTAGGCCAAAGCGACCCAACCAGAAGGAAGAAACATGCGCGGGATCGTTCGGCTCGGCCTTTGTCTTGCGATGCTACCCGGTCTTGCCGGTGCCTGGACCGCCTTCAACAGGCACGAGGTGCAACCGGTCGGCGGCGGTGTCTTCGAAGTCTTGAACGAGTTCGGCTCGGGCGCCCAGCAATACTGGTGCGGCGCAGGCGACTACGCGATCCGGGTGCTGGGGACGGGCGCGACGCAACGGGTTTATATCTGGCGCGCCATCGGGCCTGCCTCGACGGTTTCGGGGCGCAAATCGGTGCAGTTCTCGCTGACCCCGCCGCCCGGGGCGGACACCACGCCCGGCTTCTCGCTTTCGACCCGGCGCGTGGGAGACAACATGACCGCCGCCTCGGCGCAGAATTACTGCTATGACCGGCTGCGCGACGAACCCTGGCTGTTCCCGTGACCGCTCAATAGAAACTCTGCGGATCGATATCGACCGACAGCCGCAAGTCGCCCTTGAGCCGCAGCGGCGCGATCCATTGCGAAATGGCCTCTTGCAAGGGCACCCCCTTGGCCGCCTTGACCAGCAGGCGAACCCGGTGCCGTCCGCGAATGCGCGCGATGGGCGCGGGCGCGGGCCCGAATACCTGTGCCCCGATCCGGCGCAGCGGGGCGTCGTTGCGCGCAAGCGTATTGCCCAGATCGAAGACCGGGCCGACCTCCGGCCCCGACAGGATGATGCCTGCCATGCGCCCGTAGGGCGGCACACCGGCCGCCTGACGCCCCGCCGCTTCGGCGCGCCAGAAATCCTCCTCGTCGCCGGACAGGATCGCCCGGATCACCGGATGTTCGGGCTGGAAGGTCTGCAAGAGCGCCTGCCCCGGCTTGTCGGCCCGACCCGCACGGCCGGCCACCTGCCGCATCAGCTGGAACGTGCGTTCGGCCGCGCGCAGGTCGGAGCCTTGCAGCCCCAGGTCGGCGTCGATCGCGCCCACCAGCGTGAGCTTGGGGAAGTTGTGGCCCTTTGCAACCAGTTGCGTGCCGATGACGATATCCGCCTCTCCGGCCGCAATCTCCTCGATCCGGGCTTTCAGAGCGCGGGCCGACCCGAAAAGGTCCGAACTCAGCAGCGCGATCCGCGCCTCCGGGAACGCGGCCCCGGCTTCTTCGGCCAACCGCTCGATCCCCGGCCCGACCGGGGCCAGCTTGCCCTCCACCTCGCAAGAGGGGCATTTCTCGGGAATGGGTTTCGTCTCGCCGCATTGGTGACACATGAGCCGGTTGAGAAACCGATGCTCGACCATCCGCGCATCACAGTGATCGCAGCCGATCTGCTGCCCGCAGGCCCTGCACAACGTGACCGGCGCATAACCGCGCCGGTTGATGAACAGCAGCGATTGCTCTCCCGCCGCGATCCGCCGCCGCACCGCGCCCCGAAGGGAGGGCGAGATCCAGGTGCCGGGCTGCATCGCCTCGGCCCGCATGTCGATGGCCTTCATCTCGGGCAGAACCGCATCGCCGAAGCGCGAGGTCAGGGTGAGACGGTCGTATTTGCCCGCCTCGGCATTGGCCCAGCTTTCCAGACTGGGCGTGGCGCTGGCCAGCACCACGCGCGCGCCACACATCGCCGCGCGCAGCACCGCCATATCTCGCGCGTTGTAAAGGACCCCGTCCTCCTGCTTGTAGGACGTGTCGTGTTCCTCGTCCACGATCACCAGACCCAGGTCGCGGAAGGGCAGGAAAAGCGACGACCGCGCCCCCACGACCAGCTGCGCGCCGCCCTGCCCCACCATGCGCCAGATGCGCCGCCGCTCGGTCACGGTGACGCCGGAATGCCACTCGGCGGGCTTCGCGCCGAACCGCGCCTCGACACGGGTCAGGAACTCGGCCGTCAGCGCGATCTCGGGCAGCAGGACCAGCGCCTGCCGTCCCAGCCGCAGCGTCTCGGCCACCGCCTCCAGGTAGACTTCGGTCTTGCCCGATCCGGTCACCCCCTTGAGCAGCGTGGTTCCGTAGCCCCCCTTGCGCAGCGCGTCGCGCAGCGATTGCGCCGCCTCCGCCTGATCCTCGGTCAACGCCTTGCCGGGCAAGTCCGGCTCAAGAACGGGGTAAGGCGTGTCACGCGGACTGTCCTCCTCCCGCACGGCGCCTTGCTTGACCAACCCCTTCACGACCGAGGAGGTGACCCCCGCCATCTCGGACAGTTCCTTGAGCGTGAAGGCCAGCCCGCCATACTCGCGCAGGACGTCCAGAACCCTTGTGCGCGCCTCGGTCATCCGCTCGGGGGCGCCCTCTCCCAGCCGATAGATCTTTCGCATCGAGGGCGGGTCCGAGAGCCCGGGCGCGCGCGTGGCGAGCCGCAGCATCGCGGGCATCGGCGTCAGCGTATAATCGGCGGCCTTGCCCAGGAACTGCCGCATCTCGGCCCGCATCGGCGCCACGTCCAGCACACGATGAACGGAGCGAATCTTCGACCGGTCGAAATCGCCCAGGCCCGGGCCCCAGACGACCCCCAGCACCCGGCGCGGCCCGAGCGGGACCTCGACAAAGGCCCCGGCCCAACATCCTCCTTCGGGTGCGACATAGTCCAGAAGCCGGTCCAGCGGCTGCGTCGTCAGCACCGCGACCAGCGCGCCTTCTTCGAAATACTCAGATCCGCTCACGGGCTTGGGCAATCCTCGGCAGGGGTTTCGGCAGGATATGCTTTGGGGTAAAGCCAAGCGCGACAGAGGCCAACCCATCAAAGGACTGCCCCATGAAATTCTTCGTTGATACCGCCGAGATCGACGCCATCGCCGAACTCAACGACCTTGGCATGGTCGACGGCGTGACCACCAACCCGTCGCTGATCCTGAAGTCGGGCCGCGACATCCTGGAAGTCACCAAGGAGATCTGCGATCTGGTCGAGGGCCCCGTCTCGGCCGAGGTGGTCGCGACCGAGGCCGAGGACATGATCGCCGAAGGCCGAAAGCTGGCCCAGATCGCCGAGAACATCGCGGTCAAGGTGCCGCTGACCTGGGCCGGGCTCAAGACCTGCAAGACGCTCACCGACGAGGGCCGCATGGTCAATGTGACGCTCTGCTTTTCGGCCAACCAGGCGCTGCTGGCGGCCAAGGCCGGGGCGACATTCATCTCGCCCTTCATCGGGCGGCTCGACGATATCAACCTCGACGGCATGGACCTGATCCAGGACATCCGCACCATCTATGACAATTACGGATTCGAGACGCAGATCCTTGCCGCCTCGATCCGCACGGTGAACCACGTCACCGAAAGCGCGCGGATCGGCGCCGACGTCATCACCGCTCCTCCCGCTGTCATCAAGAAGCTCGCCGACCACCCGCTGACGGACAAGGGGCTCGAGACCTTCCTCGCCGACTGGGCCAAGACCGGGCAGAAAATCCTCTGATCCCGGCGCGTTCCCGGTTGCGCCGGTTGCCTCCGGACCTTGGGTCGTGCAGCGCGCCGCAGGCGGTGAATGGCCACCTCATGCCGGAATAACGCCGCCGCACCTGTACCGGGTGCGGCGGGAGGAAGCCCCCGCCAAGAGGGGAATTTTTTCGGGCCATGACCCGCAAGCCATGCTATACACTGGCACAAATCGAAAAGAGGCACAGATGAGCAGTCGCCCGAAACTCGAAGACACGCTGCGTGAGAAGATTCTCGCCGCCCCGGATGCGGTACTCGAAGACAAGGACCTGATGAACGCGCTGGTCGCCGCCAACGAGCGGGCGATGGGCGGAAACATCATCGACCTGCGCGGCATTGCCATGGAAAGGCTCGAAGCGCGACTGGACCGGCTTGAGGATACACATCGTTCCGTGATCGCAGCGGCCTATGAGAACCTTGCCGGCACCAACCAGATCCATCGGGCCGTACTTCGCATGCTGGAACCGGTGGAGTTCGAGGGGTTCCTGCGCGATCTCGGCGGCGAAGTGGCCGAGATCCTGCGGGTCGATGCGATCACCCTGGTGCTCGAGACGGTCCAGGACGCCGAAGAGCCCGCAGTCAAGCGTCTGGGCGACGTGCTGTGCGTGGCCGAGCCCGGTTTCCTGCGCAGCTACCTGACCCGCGACCGGGGCGGTGAACCGCGACAGATCACGCTGCGCCAGTTGAGCGACGCCTCGCGCCGCATCTACGGCGAAAGGGCCGACTGGATCCGGTCCGAAGCCTGCCTGCTGCTCGACCTGGGCGAGGGCCGACTTCCGGGCATGCTTGCCCTCGGGGCCGAGGATCCGCACCATTTCACACCCCAGCAGGGTACCGACCTTCTGGGCTTTTTCGGCGGCGTGTTCGAACGGTCGATGCGCCACTGGCTGAAGTGAGCCTGCTCTCCTCTGCCTGCCGCGACGCGCTTGAGGCGTGGATCGATCATAGCCGCGCCATTTCCGGGAATGCCGAGACCACGCTGACTGCGTATCGTGGCGATGTGGTCGAATTTCTCTCCTTCATGACGGTGCATCGCGGCGGCCCCCAAGGCCTGGGCGCGCTCGAGCAGATCACCACCGCCGAAATGCGCGCCTGGATGGCCGGGTTGCGCGGCGATGGCATGGGCGCCCGCTCTCTTGCCCGCAAGCTTTCCGCGGTGAAATCCTTCTATCGCTGGCTGGCCGATCGCCAGGGGTTCGAGCCTACGGCAGTGCTCTCTGTCCGCCCGCCCAAGTTCCAGCGCAAGCTGCCCCGCCCGCTGGCCGAGGACGCGGCGCGGGACGTGATAGATACCATTGCCCTGCAGGCCCGCGATGGATGGGTCGCCGCGCGCGACGTTGCGGTGGTAACGCTTCTTTACGGCTGTGGCTTGCGGATTTCCGAGGCACTGGGCCTCAAAGGCCGCGATGCACCCCTGCCGCAGGTATTGCGCATCCTGGGCAAGGGAGAGAAGGAAAGGCTGGTTCCCGTCCTTCCGGCCGCGCGGGCCGCGGTACAGGATTACCTTTCGCTCTGCCCCCACCCCAAGGAGGATGGCGCGCCTTTGTTTCGCGGCGTCCGGGGCGGCCCGCTGCGGGCCAATGCCATCCAGAGCGCGATGGCGCAGACCCGGATGCAGCTGGGCCTGCCTGCCTCGGCCACACCGCACGCGCTGCGTCATAGCTTCGCGACACATCTGCTGGAAGCGGGCGGCGACCTGCGCGCGATCCAGGAGTTGCTGGGCCACGCCTCCCTATCGACCACTCAGGCCTATACCGCGGTGGACACTGCACGGCTGATGGAGGTCTATTCGCGTACCCACCCTAAGGCATGAAACGGCTCGTTCAAGGATTTGCAGTCGCGCGAATTTTCCGTCATTGAGGGGCGATGACACCTAAACTCCAAGCCACGCTCGTCCACCTCTTCACCGCTACCGGTGCCGTGTTCGCCATGCTCGCGATGCTGGCCGCTGTCGATGAGCGGTGGGATCTCATGTTCCTCTGGCTGGTCGTGGCCTTCATCGTGGACGGCATCGACGGCCCGCTGGCCCGTCGCTACCACGTGCAGACCCACGCCCCGGAATTCGACGGGGTCCTGCTCGACCTGATCATCGACTACCTGACCTACGTGTTCATTCCCGCCTTCGCCCTGTTCAAATCGGGGCTGATGGATGGCTGGACGGGATGGTTCGCGATCATCCTGATCACCTTCGCCAGCGCGCTCTATTTCGCGGACACGCGGATGAAGACCAAGGACAACTCGTTTTCGGGTTTTCCGGGCTGCTTCAACATGCTGGTACTGGTGATCTTCGCGGTAGAGCCCAATTTCTGGATCAGCCTGTTGCTGGTGACGGTGCTGTCGATAGCGATGTTTCTGCCGCTGAAATTCATCCATCCGGTGCGGACGCAACGCTGGCGCGCGGTCTCTTTGCCGGTCGCCTTCGCCTGGACATTTTTCGCGGGATGGGCCGCCTGGGTCGATTTCCATCCCGAAAGCTGGGCACATTGGGGGCTGGTTCTGACCAGCATCTACCTGGTTTTCGCGGGCATTGCCCAGCAACTGATCCCCGCGCGCGACATCTGAGTTCCGCGCGCGGAGCATCAGAGGTTCAAAGCACCTGCTCGATCTCGACCTCGCGGCCGTTGTGGCTGAAGGATTCTCCGGCCTTGAGACCGGCCATCGCTTCGTAGATCGGGCTCTGGGTCGAGATGCCCATGTAGGTTTCGCCATCGACCTCGAACCGCTGTGTGGACACGCAGACCACGAAATTGCGCCCGCCAAAGCTGACGACCGCACCGGGGCCGACCGTGTCGGTCAGGGACCAGTCGGTATTTTCGATCGCGTCGATCTTGCCGTGATGAGTCTGCACCGGTGCCTCGAAGGCATGGGCGAGATCGGCGTTCTCTCGGGCGATGGCCATGTCCTCGTTGTCATGGGTCTCGCGGTCGCTGAGATGCGAATCGGCCATGTAGGCTTCGTAATGCGCGATGGCCGCGGCCAGTTCGTTTTCCTCCAGCGACATCAGCCGGGCGTGAACGGCCTTCTTCTTCGCGGCGCGGTCGGTCATATGCGTCTCCTTGATTTGCCAGCGTCGCGATGATGGTCCCGGGGGACGGACGCGGCGTTGATCTCTGTCAGATAAGCAGGCTAGCGGCCCCTTCGTGGCGCAGCAAGGCCACCTTGGTCTCGACCCCGCCGCGGCCGGAATATCCGGTGAGCCCCCTCGCCCCCATGACCCGGTGACAGGGAATGATGATCGGGATCGGATTGGCCCCGCAGGCCTGCCCCACGGCCTGCGCCGGCACACCCAGCGCGCGAGCGATCTCGCCATAGGTGCGCGTCTCGCCGAAAGGGATCTCGAGCATCGCTCGCAGGACCGCCTCTTGAAGGTCTGACCCCCGGAAGGCCAACGGAAGGTCGAACCGGGTAAGGCGTTTCTGATCATAGGCTGCAAGTTGTTCGGCCGCTTCCTCCAGAAGGGGCGTCTGCGGGTCTTCTGCAACACCGTCCCAAGACAATCGGCAGATCTTCCCCGCCTCTTCGCTTAAGATGAGGGTGCCGAATTGGGTGTGGACCGAGGCGCCAGGCATGGATCAAGCTCCGGGAAGGCCAAGGCGGATCGGGCCTTCGGCGATTTCGGGATCGGCCACCCGCCCCTTTTGCGTGATCGCGATAAGGCCTTTTGCCGCCAGCTCACCGGCCACGCGCCGAACCCGCGGCATCAGGGGACGCCAGTCCTCGGCCATGCCACGGGCCACCTCCGATGGACAGAACGTCTTGCCGACCCCGCGCCGATGCGCGAGGTCGCAGATCGCTTGCGCGATGGTCTTATCCGAGGGCTGCGTCACAGCGGCCGCAAACACCGGGGTGCGCGTGACGACCGACATCGGGCAGGATCTTCCAGCAGCGCTGGCATTTCTCGCCCTCGGCCTTCTCGAATACCACGCCCACGCCCTCGACCTCGGGCAGGCGATAGGCCTCGGACGGGGCCGGATCGCCGGTCACACGAAGACCGGAGGTGATGCAGAGATCGTCCATGTCGCTGCGCTTGACCAGGTCGCGCAGATCCGCCTCCTCGACATGCACGACGGGGGCGGCCTCCAGGCTCGATCCGATGACCTTGTCGCGGCGCTGCACCTCCAGCGCGGCGGTCACCACGCGACGCACCCGGCGCAGGCGGGCGACGCGCGCCTCGATCTCCTCGTTGCGCCAGGCGGCGGGCGTATCGGGGAAGTCGACGAGGTGGACCGAGCTCTCGTCGCCCGGAAACCGCTCCAGCCAGACCTCCTCCATCGTGAAGACGAGGACCGGCGCCAGCCAGGTCGTCAGCCGGTGGAACAGCAGGTCCAGAACCGTCCGCGACGCGCGGCGACGCGTGGTATCGCCATCGCAATAGAGCACGTCCTTGCGGATGTCGAAATAGAAGGCCGAAAGATCAACGGTCGCAAAGTTGAAGACCGCGCTGAACACCTCCTGGAAGTCGAACCGCGCATAGCCGTCGCGCACCCGCGCATCCAGATCCGCCATCCGGCTGAGCACCCATTGCTCAAGCGCCGGCATTTCCTCGGCCGCGATCCGGTCGTTTTCCGAGAAATCGGCGAGGCTGCCCAGCATGAAGCGCATGGTGTTGCGCAGGCGGCGATAGCTGTCGGCCACGCCTTTCAGGATTTCCGGCCCGATCCGCTGGTCCGCGGTATAGTCGGTCTGCGCCACCCAGAGCCGCAGGATATCGGCGCCGTACTGCTTGACCACCTCCTCGGGCACGATGGTGTTGCCGAGCGATTTGGACATCTTGTTGCCCTTCTCGTCCAGCGTGAAGCCATGCGTGACCACGTTGCGATAGGGTGCGCGGCCCAGCGTGCCGCAGGCTTGCAGCATCGAGGAGTGGAACCAGCCGCGATGCTGGTCGGTCCCTTCCATGTAGACATCGGCGATGCCGTCCTCGGTTCCATCGGCGCGGTCGCGCAGGACGAAGGCATGGGTGGAGCCGGAGTCGAACCACACGTCGAGAATGTCGAAAACCTGCTCATACGCCTCGGGATCGACGCTGCCCGACAGGAACCGTTCCTTCGCGCCGTCCTGGTACCAGACATCCGCGCCCTCGGCCTCGAAGGCCTCGGCGATGCGGGCGTTCACCGCCTCGTCACGCAGCAGGAAGTCGGCATCTGTGGGCAACGCGCCCTTCTTCACGAAACAGGTCAGCGGCACGCCCCAGGCGCGCTGGCGCGACAGGACCCAGTCGGGCCGCGCCTCGATCATCGAATAGAGCCGGTTGCGCCCGGTCTGCGGCCACCATTTCACCAGCTTGTCGATCGAGGTCAGCGCGCGGGTGCGGATCGTCTCGCCATGCGTGTCCCGTCCGTCGCCGACCGGCTTGTCGATCGCGACGAACCATTGCGGCGTGTTGCGATAGATCACGGGCGCCTTGGACCGCCAGCTATGCGGATAGGAATGCTTGATCTTGCCGCGCGCCAGAAGGCCACCGACCTCGACAAGCTTGTCGATCACGGCCTTGTTCGCCGTGCCCTCGCCGCCCTTGCGATTCAGGATGTAGTGACCACCAAAGAACGGCAGGCTGTCGCGGAACTTGCCGTCATCCTCGACATTGTAGGTGATGACCTGTTCCAGCATGCCCAGGCCTCGATAGAGCTCGAATTCCTCCATGCCGTGGCTGGGCGCGCAGTGGACGAAACCTGTGCCCTCCTCGTCGGTGACGAAATCGGCGGCGCGGAAATCGCGTGGCGTGTCCCATTCACCATTCGACCCTTCGGCCCCCTTGAGCGGATGTGCCAGCGTCATGCCCGCCAGCTGCGCAGCACTCACGTCGCGCACGCGGCGCCACTGATCGTCCGAGAGCCGCGCCCGCGCCATCACGTCCCCGGCCAGCTTGTCGGCAAGGATGAACCGGTCGCCGACATTGGCCCAGCACTCGTCGGGCGTGCCTGTCACCTCGTAGAGGCCATAGGAGAACTCTTCGCCAAAAACGACCGCCTTGTTCGAGGGGATGGTCCAGGGCGTGGTGGTCCAGATCACCACGTAGGCACCTACCAGGTCATCGGCCGCCGAGGCCTCGGCCGCGATCGTGCTCGCGCCGTCCTCATCGCGAGTCTCCTCTCCCGACAGCGTCAGGTCCGGCAAGTCCAGGCCCTCGACACGAAATTTCACCCAGATGGTGAAGCTTTCCTTGTCGTGATACTCGATCTCGGCCTCGGCCAGCGCGGTCTTCTCGACGGGCGACCACATCACCGGCTTGGACCCCTGGTAGAGCGTGCCGTTCATCAGGAATTTCATGAATTCCTCGGCGATCACCCGCTCGGCATGGAAATCCATCGTCAGGTAGGGGTCGGCCCAGTTTCCGGTGATGCCCAGGCGCTTGAACTCATCGCGCTGGATGTCGATCCAGCCTTCCGCGAACTTGCGGCACTCCTGGCGGAAGTCGATGACATCCACCTGGTCCTTGTTCTTGCCCTTCTTGCGGTATTGCTCCTCGATCTTCCACTCGATCGGCAGGCCGTGGCAGTCCCAGCCCGGAACATAGCGGGCATCGTGACCCATCATCTGGTGCGACCGAACGATCATGTCCTTGATCGTCTTGTTCAGCGCGTGACCGATATGCAGGTGCCCGTTCGCATAGGGAGGGCCGTCATGCAGGGTAAAGGGCGTACGCCCCGTCTTCTCGCGCAGCCGGTCATAGACCCCGATCTTCTCCCAACGCTCCAGCCACGCGGGCTCGCGCTTGGGCAGACCGGCGCGCATCGGGAAGTCGGTCTTGGGAAGGTTCAGCGTGTCTTTGTAATCGGGTGTTGCTGCGGTCGTGTCGGCGCACATTGCGGGCGTCCTTTGGAAAACATGTCGGTTGGG
The DNA here is from genome assembly GCA_947500005.1 of uncultured Paracoccaceae bacterium. Lineage (GTDB taxonomy): Bacteria > Pseudomonadota > Alphaproteobacteria > Rhodobacterales > Rhodobacteraceae > Lutimaribacter_A. The sequence continues at coordinate 274,242 of CANMQJ010000001.1, forward strand.
GGATATTCGGTTCGGTGCGATGGCTCAAGCACCTTTGCCCGGCATCTCTAGTGGATCAGAGCGCCGGGACCGTAATTCGAATGATGATCGCCACATGACAGAACATGGGGGCCTTATAGGCTGATCGGGGCCGGGGATAAAGCGACGTTGATGCCGCGCCGAAACGCGAAAGCGGGATAATCCGCCCGCGCTCTTGATACACGGGCGGAATACGCGGCAAGAGGCGCTCCGCTCCGTCGTATTGCTACCCGTTGAAGATCGAGCTGCAGTGAGGGGTGCGGGTCAAATACTGAACAACGTCCCCACCCCGTATGCGATCGACGCCGCAACCCCGCCGATCATGAGCGTCTCGACCCCTGATCGCCACCAAGGCGCGAGAGACCAGATGCTCTTGAGCGCGCCGATAGCGAAGAACACCGCTCCGGTCATCCAAGCCGACAACGCGAAGGCCCGGTCGACCCCGAAGAGAAAGGGCAACAGGGGGATCATGCCGGCAAAGAGAAAGGCGCAGAAAGTGGCCAGCGCGGCGCGCATCGGGTGCGGTTCGATCGGCCCCATGCCGTACTCGCCCTCCAGCATCATGGCGATCCAGTTCTCGCGATTTGCCGTGACGGCATCGGTCGCGTCCTCCAGGACATGACCGGCAAGGCCCTTTTGAGCCAGGATCTCGCGCACTTCCTCCCGCTCGCCATCGGGATAGAGCTCGATATGACGCTCCTCGACCGCGCGCAGGCGGCGGATATTGTCCAGTTCCGCCTTGGTGCCCGAGTAGTTGCCCGCTGCCATGGAAAACCCGTCCGCCAGCACATTGGCAAGACCCAGCGCAATGATCACGAAGGGTGACAATCCCGCGCCCGCGACTCCTGCCACGATGGCGAAGGTGGTCACCGATCCATCGATCCCTCCATAAACCACATCTCGCAGCACGCCCTGGCCCTGTGGCGCGTTGATACGGTCCGCGATTTCCTGCTTGCTGTGTCCGTGATCGATCATCGTGATGCCTTGGTTAAACGCGTCCGACCTTATCAAGCCCGGCCCCGCCCGGATTTGACCGAGATCAGGGGGCGCCCGGGAACCGGCTGGTAACAACTCCGTTTCCTACGGTATGAGCCAGCACACGGACATGGCCAGCACCGCCGGAAACGGCCACACGTCGCACTATGTCGCCGCGGTGGTCGGGGCCGCCATCATCGCGGTCGCGCTATATCTGCGCGGCCAGCCTCTCATCTGTCCCTGTGGCTACGTCAAGCTGTGGGAGGGGTCGATCTTTTCTCGCCATACCTCTCAACATATCGCCGACTGGTACACCCTGTCCCATGTCGTCACCGGGATGCTGGTCGTCGTCGCAGGCAGGCTTTTCGCACCGAAGTTCGGCTTCACAGCGCTGTTCGCGATCACCATCGCCATCGGAGTCGCGTGGGAAATCGCCGAACATACACAGTGGGTCATGCGTACCTTCCGCGCCACCGCGCTCTATTCGGATTACGCGGGGGACAGCGTACTCAACTCGGTCTCGGATTATGTCTGGATGCTGGGCGGATTTCTCGTCGCCCGGTCACTGCGTTCGGGCTGGATCGTCGCCGCGGTGATCGGGCTGGAACTTCTCTCGGCCGTCGTCGCACGGGATAGCTTGGTGCTGTCGACGCTTATGGTGGTCGCGCCTGTCGACGCCATCCAGGAGTGGCAGCAGGAAGCCAACCCGAACCCGAAGGACAGGCCGGAAACCGACCCTGTCGAACCTAGCTCCGACGCGGGATGATGCCCTTCAGCGCACGACCGATAACCGCGCGGACCGAGGGGCGATGACGCGGCGAGAAGGGCAACGGGCGGCAGACCTCCATCGCGGCGACGCCGACACGGGCGCTGAGGGCACCGTTGACGAGCCCCTCTCCGAAACGACGAGAGAGTTTCGACAAAACCGACCCGCCCAGCAGCGGCTCGATCAGGTCGTCGCCCGCCGCGACCGCGCCCGTGGCAACGAGGTGGGCAAAGACAGCGCGCGTCAGCCGCCAACTGCCAAGCGTTCCGGCCCGGCCGCCATAGATCTCGGCGATGCGCCGGATCATCCTGAGAGAAGCGCCCAGCGCCGTGGCGACATCCGCCAGTGCCAGCGGCACCAGCGCGGTCACCGTGGCAACCTGCCGCGCCGCGGCTTCGACCTCGCGCAGGGCAGCGGCATCCAGAGGGGCAAGCAGTTCGTCCTCGGCCATCGTGAAGAGGGTTTCCGCATCGAATGGCTCTTCCAGACGCTCCAGCAATTTGTCACGCCCCCATCGGACGTCATCGCGTCCGGCATAGAAGGCCGTGAGCCGCCGCGTCACCGTGCGCGCCTGCTCAAGATCTGCATCTGCCAATGCGGTGTCAGCGGCCATTCGCAGATCGTCGACCTTGCCCAGCCGCCCGATGGCGGCCGCCTCGCGCAGGACGATCAGCAGGAAGACGAAGGCCAGCCCCCCGATCAAGGCCGTGACAGCCCAACCCAGAACTGGCACCCGGTCGATCAGCGACAGCGCGAAGTCCCAGGCGGCGACCGATATCCACGCGCCCAGCAGCGCAGCAACCAGCCTCCAGAACCAGCGCGCCAGACGCGAGGGCCTGCGCGCCGCGACCCGCGCGGCGATCTGCATCGCCTCGCCCTGCGGCGGCGCCATGTCGGGAACGGGGGGCGCGTCGGTGACGTTCGGGGCCGGGCGCGCCTCGTCGTCGAGGTCGATCAGAACGGGGCCTTTGCTCATGCCGCGGCACTCTCCTTGGTCCAGACATAGGCGATATCGGGCAGGTTTTCATCGTTCTCGGCGCCGCAACCCTGCCCCGCCGCGACGAAGCCGTGCCTCTCGTAGAATTGCCGCGCGCGCTTGTTCGCGGCAAAGGCACGCAGGTGCAATCGCCTGCAGGCATCCTGAGCCGCGCCCAGCAGCAGCCGGCCCATCCCCTGCGACCGCGCCCGGGGGGCGAGGTAGAGCCCGACGATCTCTTCGCCGTCGCGGGCCATGAACCCCTCGACCCGGCCTTCCCACTCGAGCACCGTGACCCAGCCCCGGTCGATCATCTCGCCGCAATGGGCAATCGTCTCGGCCTCGCTCCAAAGCTCGGGCATCCAGTCCTTTTCGCGCGCGAAGCCGTGCAGGATCCCACCGGTGCAGCCCGCATCCGTGGGTCGTGCGGGACGCAGAAGCACGCTCACAGCCGGTCTCCGATCAGGAACTGCGCCGCCCGGTCCAGCCGGATGTGCGGAGGTCCGTCACCCGGCGACAGCGTAAGCGGAGCGGGCGCAAAGCGCATGAACCCGTAGTCCGAATCCAGCCACCGTTCCGCCCCCTTCCGCGCGGGCCCCAGCAGATGCGCAGGGTCCTCGGGCAGCGCGCCGGGGTAAAAGGCAGCCTGCTTGCCCGTTTCCTCAAGCTTGCCGCGCACGCAGGGCAACTCACCCCCCTCGTGTTCGCGCATCTCCTCGGTCGTGGCGCGCAAACTGGCCAGCGACAGCGCGGCAGTCTCCGCGCCCGCAAAGCGCGCGCGATCCCGCGCCTCGCGCGTCAGCGCCTCCATGATGGCGGTCAGGCGCGGATGCTGGGTATGGTGCAGATGATCAGCCTTGGTCGCGGCGAACAGGATTCGCTCCACCCGCTTGCCCAGCAACAACTGGCTGAGCCACGCGTTGCGGCCCGGCCGGAAAGAGCCCAGGATATCAGCCATCGCCAGGCGCATGTCCTCGACCGCTTGCGGCCCCTTGTGAATGGCCCCCAGCGCATCGACCAGCACCACTTGGCGATCGATGCGCGAAAAGTGCTCGCGGAAGAAGGGTTTGACCACCTTTGCCTTGTAAGCCTCGAATCGCCGCTCCATCTCGCGGCCCAGCGACCGCCGCGGCAGGGTCCCGGCATCGGGCAAGGGCGCGAAGGTCAGCGCGGGGGAACCTGCCAGGTCGCCGGGCAGCAGGAACCGCCCCGGCGTACAGTCGTAGAACCCGGCGCCACGGGCGGCCTCCAGATACGCGGTGAAACTCTTCGCCAATGTCTGAGCCGCCGGTTCGTCATGCGCGGCGGTAGGGTCGGTCGCGCGGACGAGGCCCAGAAACCCTGCCGCAACCGCGCGCCCCTCGATCCGGGACAGCGTATCGGCGGACCATTCCGCATAGCTCTTTTCCAGCAGGCCCAGGTCCAGCAGCCATTCGCCGGGATAATCCACGATATCGAGATGGATCGTGCGCGGCCCCTGCAACCCCGAGAGAAGCCCCGCCGGACGCACCTTGAGAGACAAGCGCAGTTCCGACACCGCGCGCGTACTGTCGGGCCAATGCGGCTCCGGCCCCGTCAAAGCAGCCAGATGCGCCTCGTAATCGAAGCGCGGGACCGTGTCGTCGGGCTGCGGTTGCAGGTAGCCGGCCAGGATCCTCCCCTCGGCCTGCGCGACCAGCCCGGGCATCCGGCCCCGGTCGAGCAGATTGGCCACCAGCGAGGTGATGAAAACCGTCTTGCCCGAACGCGCAAGCCCCGTGACCCCAAGCCGGATCACCGGCTCGAAGAAGGTCTCGGAGACGGTATCGCCGACGCTTTCGACGCCCCGGACGATGCTGTCGGCGATGGAGGATATGACCAAGTGACTGCCCTGCGCTGCTCGTGCCTCCAAGATAAGCGGGCCACGCGCCGGGCGCCACCCCCGGCCTTGCCTGACCGCGCGGCCCGCGCTACCAGCAGGCCATGCCGAGATACGCGTTGAAGATCGAATACCAGGGCGCCCCCTTTGCCGGGTGGCAGCGGCAAAAGGACCAGCCGTCGGTGCAGGGCGCGGTCGAGGCCGCGCTTGCCCGGCTGGAACCCGGCCCTCATACCATCGCCGCCGCCGGGCGCACGGATGCGGGCGTACATGCATTGGGCCAGGTCGCCCATTGCGATCTGCAAAAGGACTGGGCCCCCTTCCGCCTGTCCGAGGCGCTGAACTATCACCTCAAACCCGCGCCCGTGGCCGTGCTGGCCGTGGCAAGGGTCGCCGAGGAGTGGCACGCACGCTTCTCGGCCATCGAAAGGCAATACCTGTTCCGCATCCTCGAACGTCGCGCGCCCGCCACGCATGACAAGGGGCAGGTTTGGCGCATCGGCCATCCGCTCGACCTGGACGCGATGCGCGCGGGCGCAGCCATGCTGGTCGGACGGCACGATTTCACAACCTTCCGCTCATCGATCTGCCAGGCCGCAAGCCCGGTCAAGACGCTGGACGAGTTGCGCATCGAACGGGTCGAGGGCCTGTCGGGGCCGGAGGTCCACTTCCACGTCCGTGCGCGCTCGTTCCTTCACAACCAGGTACGCAGCTTTGTCGGAACTCTGGAGCGGGTCGGCGCGGGCGCATGGACCCCCGAGGACGTGCGCAAGGCGCTGGAGGCATGTGATCGCGCGGCCTGCGGCCCGGTTTGCCCACCCGAGGGATTATACCTCGAACGGGTGGGCTATCCCGAGGCCGTGTTCGACTGAACTCAGACGGCGCGCAGGAACAGCCCGCCCGCGATCGCCGCAACCACCAGCCCGGCCGAGAGTTCGATCATCGGCAGCGCCACGCCCGCGACGCGCCAGGCCGAGGCCGCACCCGCCAGCCCACCGCGCATCCCGACCGACATCAGGCCCACGCCCACCGTGACGACACCCGTGCCCAGCGCCATGGCAAAGGCACCGGCGATGCCGGTCAATGCGATCCCCATCTGCCAGGTCAGGATCAGGACAAAGATCGCACCCGTGCAGGGACGCGCGGCGATGCTGCCGATCAGGATCAGCGCCTCGCGCAGGGTGCCGGCCTGTTCGACCTCTTCCAGGCTCGGCCCATGCCGATGACCGCAATCCGAGCAGACCTCCCCGTGGTCGTGATCGTGGTGATGATGGTGGTGCCCATGGCCGCCGGACTCGGACCGCGCGGCCGAAAGCCGCCGCAAGCCGCGCCAGACCAGCCAGCAGCCCACCAGTGCGATAGCGGCATAGCTCGCCGGGGCCATCACGCGTTCGGTCACGCCCACCAGCTGCTGTCGTCCGAGGTTCAGGACCGCGACCCCGGCATAGACCAGCACCACTGCCGTCACCGCCTGCCCCAGGCTCGCCGCAAGCCCGATCCCCGCCAGCCGCCAGACCGGTACCCTCCGGCCCAGCCCGTAACCGCCGACCAGCACCTTGCCGTGGCCCGGCCCGACCGCGTGAAAGAAGCCGTATGCGAAGCAAACCGACAAGAGCAGCATGACGGCCTCGGGCTGGCCCGCCCGCACCGCGCGCAAGGCCCCCGCGATCTGATTCTGGAATTCGCGCTGCTCTCCCGCCGCCCAGAAAGCCAGTTGATCGAACCCGCCGCTCGCCCAGAACCAGCCCAACGCAAGCAGCGCCGCGCCGGCCGGCAGGATCAGGAGACGGGACATGTCAGCCGCACCTCGGTGGCGAATTCCTCGCCCACGAGCGGGATGTCGTTCTCCTCGAGATCGGCATTAGCGTCGATATTCAGCAACATCGCTCGCATCTGGGCCAGTTGCCCGTCGATATCGGGTACGATCTTGTCGATCACGCAATCGGACCGTCCTTGCACCGAGACGGACCGCGTCACCTCATAGGCGGTGTAATACATCTCGTCGAAGGGCATGACCGACAGCGCGTCACCACCCAGTCTCGGGGTGCCCGAAACCTCCCGCAGGTGGGTCGTGACGATCCGGCCCTTCTCCGTGGTCGCGGTCGGCTCCAACGGCCCGGAAAGAGCAAGCTGCCGCCCGCCCAGACGCATCACCAGATCGCCGTTATATCCCTCGATCCACTCGGCATCGAACCCGGCCAGTTGCCCCTCTTCCGCCTCGGTCAGCACACCGTCCATGTCGTTGTCGAGCCGCATCTCCTCGAGCAGCATCAGCGAATAGAACTCGTCATAAGCCCATTCCACCCGCACATGGGTCAGGCGCCCCTCGTTGTCGAAGATCAGCTCGAACCCCGTATCGACAAAGACATGCGGGTGCGCCGCCACGGAGACGGGAACACAGGCCATGAGAAATGAAAAAATCCAGCGCATGATCAGACGCTACTCCGGGTTGTGCGACGGAACAATGACCCGCAGGAACGCCGGGCAAGCCTCCATGCTGCGATGCGCGAAAACCTGCTGCGGCGATGGCGGAATCCCGCGCGTTCAGCTGGTGATCGGGTGCAGAACCAGAGTTTGCAACGCGACCCCCACCGGACCCTTGGTGTCATGCAGGATGGATTGCGACATGCCGACGCCGGTCCCGTGCCAATGCGAGACCGAGTCAGAAGCCATCCACTCGCTTTCCGGCTCGCGATGGATTTGAAGCGTCAGATCGGTATTCATGAAACCGAACCTCACCGGCGGCTCGTTCCACGAGATCCCGTTGCCGCAATCGGCCAGCGCGCAGATCGACTGGATCGGCGATTGCATTTCCCCTTCGAGCAACTGCGGCGTCTTCATCCAGATTGTCTTTGGTCCCGGATCGCGCGACCCGCCCCTGGGATAAGCCATCTCGACGAACTGGCCGAAGGCGGGCTTGTCATGCAATCCGCCAATGAGGAACGAGGTATCGCGCTCGGCCTCGGCCCAATCCGGCGCGGCCACCTCGGCCGTGGGGACATCGCCCAGATCCTTGCGCACGAGGTGCATCGAACTCGCGCTCATGCACAGCGTGCCGTCGAGCGCATGCACCTCGATCCGTGTGGTGGCCAATGTGCGCGTGTTCCGCGTCACCTCGGCCAAGACCCGCAGGCCCGCTAGCGGCAGCGGCTTGAGCACGTCAAGCGTCAGCCGGGTCAGCATCTTTTCCGGCCCCACCGCCCGTTCCGCCGCGCGGGCGGCAAGCCCGGTCACCGGCCCGGCATGGCAATGCTCCGCGGACCACGGCCCGCGCGCAGGATCATTGCCGACAAAGACGTCCTCCTCGGCCTGCCGGAAATAGGCCTGGGCCGCCATGGGCTCAGACCTTCTCCTGGGTGTATTTCTTCAGCTCAGCCCGAGCGATCTGGCGACGGTGAACGGCGTCCGGCCCGTCGGCGAAACGCAGCGTGCGCTGACCCGTCCAGGCGGCGGCCAGCGGCGTGTCCTGGCTGACTCCCTGTCCGCCATGCATCTGCATCGCCTCGTCGATCACCTTGAGCGAGGTGCGCGGCGCCACCACTTTGATCTGGCTGATCCAGGGTGCCGCGGCGCGGGCATCGCCCTGGTCCATCATCCAGGCGGCCTTGAGACACAAGAGCCGCGCCATCTCGATCTCCATCCGGCATTCGGCGATGATGTCGTAGTTGGCCCCAAGCTGCACCAGCTTCTTGCCGAACGCTTCTTTCGAAAGTGCGCGCTTGCAAAGCTGTTCCAGGGCCGCCTCGGCCTGCCCGATCGAACGCATGCAGTGGTGAATCCGGCCAGGACCGAGGCGCCCTTGCGCAACCTCGAAGCCACGCCCCTCGCTCAACAACATATTCTCGGCGGGAACACGGACATCGGTGAACCTGATATGCATGTGGCCATGCGGCGCGTCGTCATGGCCGAAGACCAGCATCGGCCGCAGGATCTCGATCCCCGGGGTCGCGGCATCGACTACAATCATCGAATGGCGCTGGTGCTTGGGAAGATCGTCGCCGCCGGTCTTCACCATCACGATATAAACCTTGCACCGCGGATCGCCCGCGCCGGAGGCCCAGTATTTCTCGCCGTTGAGCACGTATTCGTCGCCATCGCGGACGCAGGACATCTCGATATTGGTGGCGTCCGAAGACGCGACATCCGGCTCCGTCATCAGATAGGCCGAGCGGATCTGCCCATCCAGCAGCGGCTCCAGCCACTGCTTTTTCATCTTCTCGCTGCCGTAGCGCTCGAAGACCTCCATGTTGCCGGTATCGGGCGCCGAGCAGTTGAACACCTCGGCCCCCAGCGGGGTCTTGCCCATCTCCTCGGCGAAATAGGCATATTCCACCGTGGTCAGCCCGAACCCGCGTTCGCTGTCGGTGAGCCAGAAATTCCACAACCCGGCCGCCTTTGCCTTGGCCTTGAGCCCGTCGAGGATCTCGGTCTGCCGCTCGGTGAACTGCCAGCGGTCGCCCTTGCCGATCTCGGCGTGGTACTCCTCTTCCAGCGGCATGATCTCGTCCCGGATCATCGCGGCGACACGCCCGAGAAGCTCGCGGTTCTCCTCCCGCATGCCGAAACTCATGTTCTGGATACTCATGGTGGTCCTCCTCCTCGGGCGTGCGCGCTTTACCTCTTGGCGGAAAGATGGCTTAGCTGGCCGCGCAAAGTCCAGTTGCATGACGGAACGTTACGGAAAAGTTTGGAGGAGAAGACGCGATGGCGCTGCTGATCGACATTGGGCACAGGGGATGGATGCGCGACGAGGACCTTGCCGACCGTATCCGCGCCAATGCCCCCGGCGCCGACATCCGGACCCGAGCCAACTTGGGCGATCCGGCCGAGGTGACGATGGTCGCCGTCTCGCGTCTTTCCCAGGATCTGCCGGGCCTGTTGCCGAACCTGCAACTGGTGCAGAAACTCGGCGCCGGTGTCGAGACGATCGTGGCACATCCCGCGCTGCCACCCCATATCCGCGTCGCGCGCCTGCGCCCCGACGCGCCGGCACGCGAAATCGCCGAATGGTTCCTGGCCCATATCCTCCAACGCCAGCGCCATTTGCGCGAGTATGCCGCCTCCCAGGCGAAGCGCCGATGGACTCCCATCGAACCCGTCGAGACACCCGAAACCACCGTGGGTGTCCTGGGTCTGGGCACCATCGGAACCCGCAGCGCCGCGATGCTGCGCGACCTGGGCTTCCGCGTGATCGGATGGAGCGCATCGCCCAAGATCCTGCCCGACATTGACTGCCGGCACGGCGACGCCGCTTTGCCCCGCCTGCTGCCGGACTGCGACCACGTCTGCGCCATCCTGCCCTCGACCCCCGCGACGCGCGACCTCTTCGACGCGGCGATGCTGGAGCGGATGAAACCGGGCGCGACGCTGCTGAACGCCGGACGCGGCGACCTGATCGACGAGACTGCGCTCATCGCCGCGCTCGACGCGGGCAAACCCGGCGCAGCCGTGCTCGACGTGACACGGACCGAACCGCTACCCGAGGACAGCCCGCTCTGGTCCCACCCAAGCGTGACCATCACACCGCATGTGTCAGGCTGGCACCTGGGCGACGCGATGACGGATGTCGCCGAAAACTACCGCCGTCTCATCGAGGGCGCGCCACTTCTGCACGAGGTCGACCGGTCACGCGGGTATTGAACGCGCCCGGCTTCATCTCTTCGGAAATACTCGCGCCGCAGGCAGATCCGACCGTCCGAAAGGACGGTCTCATGAAGCGGCGGGCCGCAAGGCCCGCCACCTTCTGACATTTCCCTATTCCGCCGCCTCGGCATAATCCTCCATCGGCGGGCAGGTGCAGACCAGATGCCGGTCGCCCCAGGCATTGTCGACCCGATTGACCGGCGGCCAGTACTTGTCGACCCGGAAGGCGCCCGGCGGAAAGCAGCCCTGTTCGCGGGTATAGGGCCGGTCCCATTCCTTCACCAGGTCCTCCATCGTGTGTGGAGCGTTCTTGAGCGGGTTGTTCGCCTGCTCCATCCGCCCCTCCTCGATGTCGCGGATCTCCTCTCGGATCGCCAGCATCGCGTCGCAGAAGCGGTCCAGTTCCGCCTTGGTCTCGCTCTCGGTCGGCTCGATCATCAGCGTCCCGGCGACCGGCCAGCTCATGGTCGGCGCGTGGAAACCGCAATCCATCAGCCGCTTGGCGATGTCGTCCACCGTCACCCCCGCGCTCTCGGCAAAGGGCCGGGTATCCAGGATGCACTCATGCGCGATGCGTCCATTCGATCCCTTGTAGAGCACGTCATAGGCGCCTTCGAGCCGCTTGGCGATGTAGTTGGCGTTGAGGATCGCCACCCGAGTCGCCTGGGTCAGCCCGTCGCCGCCCATCATCAGGCAATAGGCCCAGCTGATCGGCAACAGCGAGGGCGAGCCATAGGGCGCGGCCGACACCGCCCCCTCGCCGAATACCGGATGGCCGGGCAGATGCTCGACCAGATGCTCCTTGACGCCGATCGGTCCCATGCCGGGGCCGCCGCCGCCGTGCGGGATGCAGAAGGTCTTGTGCAGGTTCAGGTGGCTCACGTCACCGCCCACGTCGCCGGGCCGGGCAAGGCCCACCATCGCGTTCATGTTGGCCCCGTCGATATAGACCTGCCCACCATGGTCATGCGTGATCCGGCAGACCTCGCGCACCGTCTCCTCGAACACGCCATGGGTCGAGGGATAGGTGATCATGCAACCCGCCAGCGCATCGGCGTGCTTCTCGGCCTTGGCACGGAAATCCTCGACGTCGATATCGCCATTGGCGGCCGATTTCACCGCCACCACCTTCCAGCCCACCATCTGGGCCGAGGCGGGGTTGGTGCCATGCGCGCTCATCGGGATGAGACAGACATTACGGTGCCCCTGCCCGTTCGCGCGATGCCAGGCCGCGATGGTCAGAAGCCCGGCATATTCGCCCTGGGCGCCCGAATTGGGCTGCATCGAGATCGCCGCATAGCCGGTGATCTCGCACAGCTTGGCCGACAGGTCGTCGATCATCTCCTTGTAGCCCTCGGCCTGGTCTCGCGGGACGAAGGGATGCAAATGTGCGAACTCGGGCCAGCTGATCGGCATCATCTCGGCCGCCGAGTTGAGCTTCATAGTGCAGGAGCCCAGCGGGATCATCGCCCGATCCAGCGCAAGGTCACGATCGGCCAGGCGGCGCATGTACCGCATCATCTCGGTCTCGGCCCGGTTCATGTGGAAGATCTTGTGTTCGAGATAGGAGCTTTCACGGATCAGGTCCTCCGGCAGGCGATATTCCGCGCCGAACTCCTTGTCCTCCATGATGATCCCGAAGGCGCGCCAGACCGCCTCGATGGTGGCGGGGCGGCTGCGCTCGTCAAGCGTTATGCCCACCTTGGTCTCGCCCACGCGGCGCAGGTTGATCCCCTCGCGGACGGCGGCCTGAAGCACGCCCCGTTGCAGCAGCCCCACATCGACCGTGATCGTGTCGAAGAAGTGCTCGGGCTCGACATGAAAGCCCGCCGCCTCCAGCCCGCGCGCGAGGCGCACGGTCTTGCGATGGATGCGCTGCGCGATCGCCTTGAGCCCCTTGGGCCCGTGGAAAACCGCGTAAAATCCGGCCATTACCGCCAGCAACGCCTGGGCGGTGCAGACATTCGAGGTGGCCTTTTCGCGCCGGATATGCTGTTCGCGCGTTTGCAGCGACAGGCGATAGGCGCGGTTGCCATGGCTGTCCACCGACACGCCGACAAGACGACCGGGCATGTTGCGGGCATATTGCTGCCTGGTCGCCATATAGGCCGCGTGGGGGCCGCCATAGCCCATCGGGACGCCAAAGCGCTGCGTGTTCCCCACGGCGATGTCGGCGCCCATTGCGCCCGGCTCTTTCAACAGGGTCAGCGAGAGCGGGTCGGCGCTGACGATGCCGACCCCGCCATTGTCATGCAGGGCACTGATTTCATTTGTGAAATCACGCAGATGACCATAGGTCCCGGGATACTGGAAGATCGCGCCGAACACCTTCTCGGCTTCCAACGCATCGGGCGAGGCCACGATCAGTTCGATCCCCAGCGGCGCGGCGCGGGTCTTCATCACCGCGATGTTCTGCGGGTGGCAGTTCTCGTCGACGAAGAACGCCTTGAGCTTGGACTTCGAGACCCGCTGCGCCATGGTCATCGCCTCGGCGCAGGCGGTTGCCTCATCCAGCAGCGAGGCATTGGCGATTTCCAGCCCGGTCAGGTCGCTCACCATGGTCTGGAAGTTCAGCAGCGCCTCGAGCCGGCCTTGCGAAATCTCGGGCTGGTATGGCGTGTAAGCCGTGTACCAGGCTGGGTTTTCCAGGATGTTGCGCTGGATCGCCGGGGGCGTCACCGTGCCGTGATACCCCATGCCGATGAGCGAGGTGAGCACCTTGTTCTTCTTGGCCACCCGCGCCATGTGAAACAGCAGTTCCTGCTCGGATTTGGGTTTCCCGAAATCGAGCGGGTCGGCCTGCCGGATCGAGGCGGGCACCGTTTCGTCGATCAGCGCGTCGAGACTGTCGGCGCCGACCACCGAGAGCATCTCCTCCATCTCGACTGGCGAGGGGCCGATATGGCGCCGGTTGGCGAAATCGTAAGGCAGGTAATCGGTCGGAGTGAAGGTCATATCCGTCTCCCGAATGCAGGGGCCGGCCGCTCGGCCGCGCCGTTTTGACCGTTTTGTACAGGGTTTCGCGCAGGGTATGACCGTTTTGTACATCGAGGTACCAGACGGCCGGACCGCGCGGGGGACGCCCCGGACCCGTGTCGCGGGACCGGAGCGCAAACCGGCTCAGCCGATGAATTTCTTGTAGGCGGCCTCGTCCATGTACTCGTCCATCTGCGAGGGATCGGAGGGCGCGATCTTGAAGAACCACGCATCGCCCTCGGGGTCGTCATTGACCTTTGCGGGGTCCTCGACGATGACCTCGTTGACCTCGACGATCTCGCCATCGATGGGCGCGAGGATGTCCGAGGCGGCCTTGACGCTCTCGATCACCACGATCTCGTCATCCTTGGTGACCTCGGTGCCGACTTCGGGCAGTTCGACGAAGACCACATCGCCGAGCTGCTCGGCGGCGTGGGCGGTGATGCCGACGATGACGACGTCACCATCCTGTTGCAGCCATTCGTGTTCTTCGGTGTATTTCATGTCCGTCTTCCCTCTGGACCTCTTGCCTTGCCATTCGTCCGGGCGGCGCGGCGGCCATGACCTGCCGCGACCCGTCCTGTTCCCGTCCTGCCGATGTGACCCCTGGGTGTCATCCGGCATCCCCGGCCCGCGCATGCCTTGCGCGCCTGCCGCGATGCCCCCTCTGTCCTTGTGCCTGAGATCATTATCCCTTCGGCGGGTGCGCGCGGCACCACTCTCCAGAGTTCCTGCACGGTACATGGTCCCGTTCGCCTGAGAGTTTCCGGGGCGGTTGCTCCTTCGGCACCGGCCTTTGCCGGTTCTCCCGTGTACCGTGGCGCACCGTAGCTGGCAGGCCGGATCGCGGCAAGGGCCAATCCGCCTGCTTCCTCTTGCCGGAAATATCCCGGAGCGCGAGGCGGAGCCTCGCACACCGCGCGGGGCGTCAGCCCCGCGCGGCCGGGCGCAACCGGAGGCGGCGGCGCAAGGCGCCAAGGACGGGCGCGAGCCCTTCGCGAAAAGGCCAATTTCAAATAATGGCGAAGAAACCTATCCCGTCCCCCTGCCTTACGCCGCCGCGCGCCCTGCCCCATTCTGCCCCAAACGACAGGAGCCCCGCGCATGACCGAGACCAGATACTACGCCCCCACCGGCGGCCATCCCGGGCAGGAGCAGCTGCTGACCGACCGGGCGATGTTCACCGAGGCCTACGCGGTGATCCCGCGCGGCACGATGCGCGACATCGTCACCAGCGCCCTGCCCTTCTGGACGGGCACGCGGCTCTGGGTGCTGGCGCGGCCGTTGAGCGGGTTTGCCGAGAGCTTTTCGCATTACATCATGGAGGTGCAGCCCGGCGGCGGCAGCGAGCGGCCCGAGACGGACGGGCGCGCGCAAGCCGTGCTTTTCGTCGTCGAGGGCGCGGTGACCCTGACGCTGGAGGACGGCGACCACGTTCTGGAACCGGGCGGCTATGCCTATATTCCGGCGGGGGCCGACTGGCGTCTGCACAATCACGCGGGCCCCGTTGCGCGGTTCCACTGGCTGCGCAAGGCCTACGAGGCGGTGGAGGGGCTCGACAGGCCCGAAGCCTTCGTCACCAACGAGCACGCGGTGACGCCGATCGAGATGCCGGGCACGCAGGGCCGCTGGGCCACGCAGCGCTTCGTCGACCCGGCCGATTTGCGCCACGACATGCATGTCAACATCGTCACGTTCGAACCGGGCGGCGTGATTCCCTTTGCCGAGACCCATGTCATGGAGCACGGGCTCTACGTGCTGGAGGGCAAGGCGGTCTACCGGCTGAACCAGGACTGGGTCGAGGTCGAGGCCGGCGATTACATGTGGCTGCGCGCCTTCTGCCCGCAGGCCTGCTATGCCGGCGGGCCGGGGCGGTTCCGCTACCTTCTCTACAAGGATGTGAACCGGCACATGCCCCTGGGACTGGCTGCCCGCTGAGGCACGCGGGACGCATGTTTCATCCGAGCGGGTCGCAGGGGGTTCACAGCCGGGCGGAAATTTGCTCAAACCGTAGAGCGTGCTGCTGAGGAGATCCGGCCATGAAACTGCGTCTTGTCCCCATGCTGTCGGGGCCCGCCCTGGCGCTCGGCCTGCTGGCAGGCTGCGCGGTCAGCCCGACCGGCTTCGGCGAGGGCGATTTCAGGATCGTCCACGTCATGCAGCGCAACTGGGCGGTGGTGCAGGTGGCCGAGGATCCGACGATCTGGCGCGCGACGCGCGATTCCAACGGCTATGATCCGTACGGCCCGCCGCCGCGCCTGCGCACGACGCAGGGGCTTGCCGCGATCGCGCAGGCCACGGGCTGCCGGCCGGTGACCGCCTCGGCCTATCGCAACATATCGGGCCAGGTCTTTGCACAGGTCGCCTGCTGAGGCATGAGCCCCGGGGGCATCCCCCACACGGGAACAAGGCTTTTCGAATGAAGATCGCGATCAACGGATTCGGCCGGATCGGCCGTACGATCCTGCGCCAGGTTCTGATGGGCGGGGCGGATGTCGAGGTGGGGGCGATCAACGATATCGCGCCGCTCGATCTCTGCGCCTATCTCTTCGCCTATGACAGCACCTTCGGCCCCTGGCCCGGCCCCGTCGAGGGACGCGACGGGATGCTGCGCGTCGGGGACCGGGCGATCCCGGTGACCCACGGGGCGGACCTCAGCCGGGTCGACCTGTCGGGCACCGACGTGCTGATGGATTGCACCGGCATCGCCCGCAGCAGCGATGTGGCCGGCCGCGGGCTCATGGCGGGGGCGCGGCGGGTGCTGATCTCGGGTCCCTCCCCGGCGGCCGAGGTGACGGTCGTGCTGGGCGCCAACGAGGACCGGCTGGGAGACGCACGGATCGTCTCGAACGCCTCCTGCACCACGAACGCCCTCGCGCCGCTTCTGAAGCTGCTCGATGACATGGCGGGGGTGGAAAGCGCGCATATGACGACGATCCACTGCTACACCAACAGCCAGCCGCTGGTGGATGCCCCGCGCGGCGATTTCGCCCGCTCGCGCGCGGGGGCGCTGTCGATGGTGCCCACCACCAGCTCGGCCACCGCGCTGATCGAGGAGATCCTGCCGGACCTGGCCGGCCGGGTGAGCGGCGCCGCGGTGCGGGTGCCTTCGGCCAGCGTCTCGGCCGTGGACCTGGTGGCGCATCTGAAGACGGATTTGCCCGACGGGTTCGACTCGGTGCTGCGCGCCGAGGTCGAACGGTCCGCCGTGCTGGGCTGGACCGACCTGCCGCTGGTCTCCGCCGACCTGCGCGCCCGCCCCGAATCCCTGGTCGTCGCGGGGCCCGAAACACGGGTGATCGACCGGCAACTCCGCGTCTTCGGCTGGTACGACAACGAGTGGGGATTCTCGGCGCGAATGCTCGATGTCGCGCGGATGATGACCCCTGCGTAAGCGCTCCCGCCCCTTCCGCACGCATCGCGGATGCGCGCGAAAGCGTTGGGCCGGGCGCCGCGCGTGCCGCGCGGCGCGTCCGAATTCCGAAAGGGTTCACGAAGCCCCCGCCTAGGTGGGGCGCTGCCCCCGCCGCGCGATCCGCGCGGCTCCCCCGGAAGTATTTGTAAAAAGGTGAAAAGAAGCTTCGACCTCCCCCGCCACTTCCTCTTGCCTAAAATATCCCGGAGCGCGAGGCAGAGCCTCGCCCGCGCCCGGAACGGGCGCGCCCGGCCCAACCGGCGGGGTCGCATCTTCGATGCGGCCGCGCCGGGCGGGAGGGCTACCCCTCGCGTATCGTCCAGGGCGTGTCGAACCAGTGCTCCTCGAGGTTGTCGCCTGCCCCGATCCGGTCGACCACCGCGAAGAGGCCCGGCGTCGCGAGCGGGGTGAGCACGCCATGCCAGGTGCCGCGGTGGAAGTTGATGCCCTGCCCCGGGGCGGTGAGAAAAGCGCGCGGGCGGCCGGGCGCACCGCCCTCGTCCGGCGCCACGACAACAAGGAAGGGCGCCTGCGTCATCGGCAGGAAGGCCTGGCTGCCCGCGGGGTGGCGTTCGACCATGTCGAGCCGGCAGGGGAGGCTGCGCGGTTCTGCGTGAAACAGGCTGATCCCGGCCCGCCCCTCGACGAAATCCAGCGTCGCGCGGTCATGATAGCGGCCGCAGAGACCCTGGTTGATGATCTTGTCTGGTTCCCCGGACGTGTCGAGCACCTCGCCGAAGGGCGCGAATGCCGAGCGCGTCAAGGGTTCGGTCGCGATCTGCCTCATGGCAACAGTTCGCGCAGGCGGAAAAGGGCGATCCGCTCCACCTGCCGGCAGGCCTCGGCGAATTCTGTCTCGCGGTCCTGCTCGACCCGGCGCAGGAAGGCCTGCAGGATCGAGCCCTTGTCGTGGTCACGCACCGCGATGATGAAGGGGAACCCGAATTTCTCGGTATAGCGCTCGTTGAGTTCGGTGAAGGTCTCGCGTTCGGCATCGGTGAGCGCGTCGAGCCCGGCCGAGGCCTGTTCGGCAGTGCTTTCGGCGGTGAGGCGTTTCGCCTGCGCCAGTTTGCCGGCAAGGTCGGGATGCGCCGTCAGCACGCCCAGCCGTTCCTCCTCCGAGGCCGAGCGGAAGACACGCGCCAACGCGTTGTGCAGACCCGCCGCGCGGTCATGGGCGGGGCCAAGTTCCAGCCCCCAGGCGCGCTCGGCGATCCAGGGGGAATGTTCGAAGACGCCGCCATAGGCCGCGACAAATGCGTCGCGCGCCATCTCCGATGGGCGCGGCTGGGGTCGCGGCGGATTATGCTCGGCCCAGTGCTGCGCGATCTGCAGCCGCGTGGCGAACCAGACGCCATCGTGCCGACGGACATGGTCGAGGAAGCGCTGCAGCGCCAGCACCCGTCCCGGCCGCCCGATCAGCCGGCAATGCAGCCCGACCGAGAGCATCCTGGGCGCCCCCGCCACCCCCTCGGCATAAAGCGCGTCGAAACTGTCGCGCAGATAGGCAAAGAACTGATCGCCAGCGTTGAACCCCTGCGGCGTGGCGAAGCGCATGTCGTTGGCGTCGAGCGTATATGGCACGATCAGCTGGTCGCGGCCGTCGATGCGGACCCAATAGGGCAGATCGTCGGCATAGGTGTCGGCGATGTAGTCCATGCCCGCCTCGGCGGCCAGGCGGACGGTGTTCATCGAACAGCGCCCCGTGTACCAGCCGCGGGGGGGCGCGCCCACCACCTCGGTATGCAGCCGGATGGCGTCGGCGATCTGGGCGCGCTCCTCCTCTGGTGCCATGTCCTTGTGCTCGACCCATTTCAACCCGTGGCTGGCGATCTCCCACCCCGCCTCCTTCATGGCGGCGACCTGCTCGGGGGAGCGGGCGAGCGCGGTGGCCACGCCGTAGACGGTGATCGGCAGGTCCGCCATAAGCCGGTGCAGCCGCCAGAACCCGGCGCGCGCGCCGTATTCATAGATCGATTCCATATTCCAGTGACGCTGGCCCGGCCAGGGGGCGGCGCCCACGATCTCGGAGAGAAAGGCCTCGGAGGCGGCGTCGTCATGCAGGATGTTGTTCTCGCCCCCCTCCTCGTAGTTGAGCACGACCTGCACCGCGATCTTCGCGCCGCCGGGCCAGTTCGCCTGCGGCGGCGTGGGGCCGTAACCGATCATGTCGCGGGGATAGCGGGGTGGGGTCATGCGTCGGCTCCTGTCTGGTGGTGCTGAAGGGTGGCATATCGCAATCCGCACGCAAGAGCTTTCAAATCCCGCCGATGGGTGTTTCGTGGAAAACCGGGAGGTGGCGCGGGATTTTCAAAAATCGCGGGATGCTGTACCGGGCCGCGCGGGGTTTGCATTCGCCCCTGCGCTGGTGTCGAGTGGCCTTGATCGGATCGCAGGAGGGAAACGCCGTGGCGGGATATCTGACGACGCATGTACTGGACACGAGCCTGGGCCGGCCGGCCGCAGGGCTGGAGGTGGTGCTCTATCGGCTCGACTGCGGCGCGCGCGAGGAACTGGCGCGAATGCGGACCAATGCCGACGGACGGACGGACAGCCCTATCCTGCCGCAGGGCTCCTTCGCGGTCGGGATCTACGAGCTGGTGTTCCGCGCGGGCGAGTATCTGCGGGGGACGGGCGGCGCGAAAGACGAGCCGCTCTTCCTCGACGAGGTCCCGATCCGCTTCGGCATGTCGGACGGGGACGCGCATTACCACGTACCGCTCCTGCTGTCGCCCTACGGGTATTCGACCTATCGTGGAAGCTGACGGAAGGGGCGGGCCGGGCGCCGCGCTGATGCGCGGCGCGGTGGCGCTCACGACCAACGGGGTCATCCGGGGGCTCTGCCCCCGTCGCCGCAGGCGGCGACTCCCCCGGAGGTATTTTGAAAGAGATGAAAGGGCCATGCTGCGCGCCGCTCCCGTTCCTCTTGCTGGAAATATCCCGGAGCGCGAGGCAGAGCCTCGCATGCGCCCGGGACGGGCGCCCGGCCCAACCGGCGGGGTCGCATCTGCGATGCGGCCGCGACGGGCGGGAGCGCGTCCGTTCTAGAGCCCGCGTTTCTCGGCGGCGCGCACGGCGGGGGCGATGCGGTCGGTCATGAATTCCATGAAGAGCCGCGCCTTGGGGTCCTGGTGGCGGCGGTGGGTATAGAGGCAGGCCATCTGCACCGGCACCGGGGGCGTCTGCGTGGCCACCGGCACCAGGCGGCCTTCGCGCAGGTGGTCGGCCACCTCGAATACAGGCTTCATCGCGATCCCCTGCCCCGCCAGCGCCCAGTCGGTCAGCACGTCGCCATCGTCGCATTCGTAGCGGCCCGCGACCTTGAAGCGCTTCGGAGCATCTCCGGCTTGCAGCAGCCACTGAAACTCGGTCGCGCCGGGAAAGCGGAGGTTGAGGCATTCATGCCCGTGCTCCACCAGATCGTCGCCCGAGGCCGGCATGCCGCGGCGAGCGACATAGTCGGGCGCTGCGCAGAGCACGCGCTGGCAATCGGCGATCTTGCGGATGCGCAGGTTGGAATCCTCGGGGAGTCCCAGGAAGAAGGCGAGATCCAGCCCCTCGGTGGTGAGGTCCACGTGGCGGTCGGTGAGGCGCAGGCGGATGTCGATCTCGGGATACTGGTCGAGGAAATCCGGCACGTTGGGCGCGATCAGCCTGCGCCCAACGCCCAGGGGGGCCGCGACGAAGAGCGAGCCGCGCGGCGTGTCGGTGAGGTGCATCACCTGCGCCTCGGCCTGGTCCACCGCTTCCAGGACCGAGACCGCGCCGGGATAGAAGGCACGGCCCTGTCCGGTGGGTGTCAGGTTGCGGGTGGTGCGCTGGAACAGGCGCACGCCCAGATGCTCCTCGAGCTGCGAGATCCGCGCCGAGGTTACGGCAGGCGAAATGCGCAGGTCGCGCCCGGCGGCGGACATGGAGCCCAGTTCATAGACCCGGACGAAGGTGCGGATGTTGTCGAGATAGGACATCTTGCGGAAAAATTTGATACAGCTTGGCAATCATCGGCAATAGCGAACAATCGCGGGCTTGCCTAGTCTGGGCCGGCACCAGGGAGTTTCGCCGAACATGTATGACATTGCCGTTTTCTGGGACTGGATCGCCTTTGCGGTGCGCTGGCTGCATGTGATCACCGCGATCGCGTGGATCGGGTCCTCGTTCTATTTCATCGCGCTGGACCTGAGCCTGCGCAAGGCGCCCGACCTGCCGCCGGGCGCGCATGGCGAGGAATGGCAGGTGCATGGCGGGGGGTTCTATCACATCCGCAAGTTCCTGGTCGCGCCCGAGCGGATGCCCGAGCATCTGACCTGGTTCAAGTGGGAGAGCTATTCGACCTGGCTGTCGGGCGCGGCGCTGCTGATGATCCTCTACTGGGCGGGGGCGGAGCTGTACCTGATCGACGCGCATAAGGCCGATCTGGCCGTGTGGCAGGGCATTGCCATATCGGCGGGAACGCTGGCGGTCGGCTGGGTGGTCTATGACCTGTTGTGCAAGTCGGGCCTGTCGGAGCGGCCGACCCTGCTGATGGTGCTTCTGTTCGCATTGCTGGTGGCGATGGGCTGGGGGCTGAACCAGGTCTTCACGGGCCGGGCGATGATGCTGCACCTGGGTGCCTTTACCGCGACGATCATGACGGCCAACGTGTTCCTCATCATCATCCCGAACCAGAAGATCGTGGTGGCCGATCTGAAGGCCGGCCGCACGCCCGATCCGAAATACGGCAAGATCGCCAAGCTGCGCTCGACCCACAACAACTACCTCACCCTGCCGGTGATCTTCCTGATGCTGTCGAACCACTACCCGCTGGCCTTCGCCACCGAGTACAACTGGATCATCGCGGCGCTGGTGTTCCTGATGGGGGTCACGATCCGGCATTTCTTCAACACGATGCATGCGGGCGGCGGGATGAAGTGGTGGACATGGGCCGCGACGGTGATTCTGTGCCTGTGCATCATGTGGCTGTCCACCGCGCCGATGTACCGCCCGCTGGAAGAGGCCGAGGCGCAGCCGCTCACGCCTTACGAGCAGAAATTCGCCGAGGCGCCGGGATTCGAGGCGGCGCATGAGGTGGTGATGGGCCGCTGTTCGATGTGCCATGCGCGCGAGCCGGTCTGGGAGGGGATGCTTTGGCCCCCCAAGGGCGTGCTGCTGGAAACCCAGGGCGACATCGCCCGCAACGCCCGCGCGATATACATGCAGGCCGGGGTGAGCCACGCGATGCCGCCCGCCAACATCACCTGGATGGAGCCGGAGGACCGCGCGGCCATAGTCGCCTGGTATCGCGGCGCGACCCGGTAGCGCGCCGAAAGCGGCTTTCAAGAGCAGTTTGCGCGTTCCAAAAGGTACGGGGCCTGTGCTAACACTTGGGTGATGGCCCGCATCGCAGCCACAGCATCTGGTGGAAGACGGGCCCGGAGGGAACGAGGCAGTCTGGAGCCGCGACATGGTTGGAATTGGGCGTTGGAGAGTCGCCTTTCGCGGGCTCTGCATCGGATGCGCGCTGGTTGTGCCGGGGATGGCGGCCGCGTTCGAGACGGTTCTCAACGTCACGGGAGGCTCGGACAACCTGCGCGGCCGGATCGAGGAGGCGTCCTCGGTGCTCAATGCCCAGGATCGCGGGCTGGACGAGCCGCTGGAACTGGTTTCGGCGGCGCGGGCGGATTACCGGACCATCGTGCAGATCCTCTATGACGAGGGGCATTTCGGCCCGGTGGTCAATATCCGGCTGGACGGGCGCGAGGCGGCCCGGATCGACCCGCTTGCCACGCCGCGCGCGGTGCAGCGCATCGAGGTCAATGTAGAGGCAGGGCCCGTATTCCGGTTCGGTCGGGCCGGGATCGCGCCGCTGGCGCCGGGAACGGAACTGCCCGAGGAATTCGTGAGCGGCCATGTCGCCAATACCGGCATCATTCGCGACACGGTGTCGGACGGGCTGACCGGCTGGCGCGAGGTGGGCCATCCCAAGGCGGAACTGGGCGGCCAGGACATCCGCGCGCGCCACGCGCAAGCCCTGCTGGATGCCGAGATCAGCCTTGCGCCGGGGCCGCGCCTGGCCTTCGGCGACCTGAAGATCGAGGGGCCGACCGCGGTGTCGGAGCGCGCGATCCGCAAGATCGCGGGCTTTCCCACCGGCGAGATCTATTCCCCCGACCAGTTGCAGCGGGCCGGCGCCCGGTTGCGGCGGACCGGGGCGTTCCAGGCGGTATCGTTCCAGGAGGCGGAGGATCCCAACCCGGACGGCACGCTGGATTACACGCTGTCGCTGGAGGACATGCCACAGCGGCATATCAGCTTCGGCGCGGAGCTGTCTTCACGCGAGGGGATCGACCTGACGGTGGCGTGGATGCATCGCAACCTTTTCGGCAATGCCGAGCGGTTCCGGTTCGAGGCGGCGCTGCGCAATATCGGCGGGACCGAGGACCTGGACGGCCGGATCGGCCTGCGCCTGGACGAACCGGCGCGGTTCGGCCCGGATGACAGCGCCTTCTGGATCGCGGAGCTGGAACGGCGCAACCGAACCCATTACGACGTGACGCGCGCCGCGCTGGGATACGGGACGCGGCGCACCTTTTCGGACAGTTTATGGGCCGAGGCCTGGGCCGGGTTCGCCTATTCGGCGGCCGACGACGCCTATGGCACCGACCGGCGGTTCCGTTACCTTCTCATCAACGCCGAGGCCGAGCTGGACGAGCGCGACAGCAGCGTGAGCGCGACCGAGGGCTATTTCGTGAATGCCGAGCTGATGCCGTTTTTGGGTCTGGGCGATACCGGGTCCGGCGCGCGGCTGTTCGTGGACGGGCGCGCCTTCTGGACGCCGGTGAGCCGGATCACCCTGGCCGGGCGGGTACAGCTGGGTTCGGTCGTGGGGCCGTCGGCCTCGGACGTGACGCCGGAATTCCTGTTCTTCTCGGGCGGCGCGGGAACGGTGCGCGGCCAGCCTTATGAAAGCCTGGGCATCCCGGTGGGCGCGAACACGGCCGGCGGCAAGTCGTTCCTGGGGGTTTCGGCCGAAGTGCGGGGCCAGGTGACGGAGAAAATCCAGCTCGTGGGCTTCTACGACTGGGGCGCGGTCGACGACACGTCCTATATCTCGGCGAGCGCGGACAGCCATGCGGGTGCGGGGATCGGCGTGCGCTATGCGGTGGGCGGGTTCGGGCCGCTGCGGCTGGACCTGGCCTATCCGGTGCAAGGCGATACCGGCGACGGGCTGCAATTCTACATCGGTATCGGGCAGGCATTCTGATCATGCGCAGGTTCTCTCCTCTCCTCGTCGCCGCGGCCCTGGCCGCCCCCCTGCCCGCCCAAGCGCAGGAAACGCAGGACCTGGAGGAGAGCGGCGGGCTTCTGGTGGGCTTCTTGCAGGATTCGCTGTCGGGCGACGGGCGGTATGTGCAGGTGCGCGGCCTTGACGGCGCGCTGAGCTCGCGCGCGACGATCCAGCAGATCGTGATCTCGGACGAGGACGGCGCCTGGCTGACCATCAACGACGCGGTGCTTGACTGGAACCGGCTGGCGCTGATCCGGGGGCGATTCTCGGTCAACGAGCTGACGGCCGGCGAGATCATCATTGAGCGCGCGCCCGAGACGCTGCCCGCGGACGAGGACCTGCCCGAACCCGAGGCGCAGCCCTTCCGCGTGCCGGAACTGCCGGTGGCGGTGGAGCTGGGCGAGCTGCGGGTGGACCGGCTGGTGCTGGGCGAGCCGCTGGTGGGGATGGAGGCCGAGCTGCAGGTGGCGGGCTCCCTGTCGCTGGCCGATGGGGCGCTGGACACCGACCTGTCGGTGACGCGGCTGGACCGGCCCGGCGACGTGATCGAGTTGCAGGCGGCGTTCAGCAACGAATCGAACGAGATCGCGCTGGATCTGCGGGTGATCGAAGAGGAAGGCGGGCTGATCTCGACCGCGCTTGGCCTGCCGGACACGCCGCCGCTTGTGCTGACGGCGCAGGGCACGGGGCCGGTCACCGATTTCACCGCCGACATCACGCTGGCCAGCGACGATGTCGAGCGGGTGGCCGGGCAGGTCCGTCTGCGCGAGGCGCCGGTGCCCGAGGGGCAGGACCAGACGCAGCCGGCGGGGATCGCGTTCACGGCTGATGTGGGTGGCGACCTGACGCCGTTTCTGGACGAGGAATACCATGCGTTCTTCGGCACCGAGACGCGGCTTTTCGTGGACGGGCTGCGCGCCGGTGACGGGCGGCTGGAACTGGACACGGCCGAGGTCAGCTCCAGCGCGTTGCAGCTGGAGGGCACGCTGGCGCTGGCGGCCTCGGGCGATATCGAGCAACTGGGCGTGCAGGGACGGATCACCCCGCCCGAGGGAGAGTATGTCACCCTGCCCATCGCCGAACCGCGCACGAGGATCGGATCGGCGCAGGTCTCGGCCCGGTTCGATGCGGCGACCGGCAATGGCTGGGACCTGAGCCTGACTGCGCGCGACCTCGATTCCCAGCAATTCGCGGTGGAGCGGGCGCAGATCACCGCGCAGGGCACGCTGGAGCAGATCCAGTCGCCGCCCGATCTGCAGGGCGACCTGTCGGCGGCGCTGGACGGGCTGGCCTTTGCCGATCCGGCCCTGGCCGAAGCGGTGGGCGAGACGCTGATCCTGGACGGCACATTTGAACTCGCGCCCTCGGGCGATCTGTTCCTGCGGGGTTTCGAACTGGAGGGCAGCGATTACGCCGCGCAGCTGGAGGCCGTTCTGGACGGGTTGACCAGCGGTTTCGCCATCGAGGGCGAGGCCAATGTGCAGGCAAGCGACCTGTCGCGCTTTTCTCGGCTGGCCGGTCAGGACCTGTCGGGCGCGGTCGAGGCCCGGCTCGAAGGGTCCGGCTCGCCTCTGGGCGGGGATTTCGACGTTCGGGCCGAGATCGAGGGCCGCGACCTGGGCACCGGCATCGCCGAGATCGACCCGCTGATCGAGGGCGACAGCCTGATCGAGCTGGACGCGGTGCGCGATGGCACGGGGTTCACGATACGCCGCGCCTTTGTCGATGCCGCGGCGGTGACGGCCGAAGCCTCGGCCCGGGTGACGAGCCCCGACGACGTGCTGACCTTTGACGGGGAACTGGACCTATCGACGCCGGAGCTGGCGCGGTTCTCGGCCCTGACCGGGCTGGATCTGGGCGGCTCGGCAGATCTTCAATTCGAGGGGCGCGGCAGCCCGGAGACCTTGATATTCGACGGGACGCTGGACCTGACGGGGCAGAACCTGCGCACCGGGCTGGCCGAGGTCGATCCGCTGCTGGAGGGGCGCACGCAGGTGTCGCTGGACGCACGCAGCGATGGCGACCTGATCGAGATCCGTTCGGCCGACATCAACGCGCGGGACTGGACGCTGGACGCCGCCGCCACCATCCGCAAGCCGATGGGGGCGGGCGAGGTCGAGGGGCAGGCCACGCTGACCGCCATCGACATGGGCATATTCTCGGGCCTTGCGGGGATGGACCTGTCGGGCCGGGCGCAGGCCATCGTGACCGGGTCGGGCGCGATCGCCGAGCAGAGCTTTGACGCGCGGCTGGAGGTCGAGAGCACCGACCTGCGCACCGGCCAGGCAGACCTTGACCGGCTGCTGCGCGGCGATGCGCGGATCGTGGCGGTGGCGCGCGGCGACATGGACCGGATCGAGATCGACCGGCTGACAGTCAATGCGGGCGCGGTAGACGCCAATGTGAACGCGGTCGTCACCGACCCGCTGGGCAGGTTGAGCATTGCGGGCAGCGCCGAGGCGAGCGCGCCCGATCTGGGGGCCTTCTCGGGCCTTGTGGGCATGGACCTGGGCGGCGGACTGGCGGTGAGCCTGGACGGCTCGGCCACGCCGGAGACGCGGGAATTCGACCTTGCGCTGTCCTTGCAGGGCCAGAACCTGCAGACCGGGATCGCGGAGGTCGACCAGCTGCTGACCGGGCGGACCACGCTGGAGTTCGACGGGGCCAACAGCGAGGAAGGGCTGCGGATCCGCAACCTCGACCTCGACACTGCCGCGGTGACGGCCGAGGCGCAGGGGCTGGTAAGCACCGAGGGCGGCTCGCTGGACCTGTCGGCGCGGCTGGACAACGTGGCGCGTTTCCTGCCCGGCGTGCAGGGACCGCTGACCCTGACGGGCACGCTCTCGCCGCAGGGCGAGCAGGGCGTTCGCGGCAATGTCACGCTGCGCGGGCCGGACAATTCCTATGCCGATGTCTCGGGCACGGTGACCGCGCAGGGCGCGGCGGATATCGATTTCGACGCGCGGTTCGAGCAGATCGAACGCTTCGTTCCCGAGCTGAGCGGGGCCATCACCGCACAGGGCAGCGCGCAGCGCGACGATGGCGTCTGGCGCATCGACGGGCGCGCGACGGGGCCGGCGGGCATCACCTCGGACGTCGCGGGGACGTTCAGCGAAGCCTCGGGCGCGGCGGACCTGCGGGCCTCGGGGCGGGTGAACCTGGCCATCGCGAATTTCTTCGTCTCGCCGAACCAGGTGGCGGGCACCGCGCAGTATGACATCGCGCTGCGGGGGCAGCCCTCGCTGGATGCGATCAGCGGGACGATCAGCACCTCGGGCACGCGGGTCGCGGTGCCTGCGCTGGGCCAGACGGTCGAGGGGATCGACGGGACGGTGCGGCTGGCCTCGGGGCAGGCGCAGATCACGGCGACCGGCGGGTTGCGCAGCGGCGGCACCTTTCGCATGTCGGGGCCGGTTTCGCTGACCCCGCCCTTTGACGGGCAGATTACCGTGGCGCTGAACGAGCTGGTGCTGACCGACCAGGTTCTGTACGACACGCGGCTGGGCGGCGAGATCACGCTGTCGGGACAGTTGCTGACCAACCGCCGCGTGGCGGGTACGATCCGCGTGGGCGAGACGAATATCAACCTGGCGGCGCTGGGGGGGGCTGCAAGCGCCGCCCCGATCCCGCCCATCACCCATATCCGCGAGCCGGGCGACGTGCGCGACACCCGCGCCAAGGCCAACCTGATCGAGACGGGTGATGGCACTGGCGGCACCAGCCGCACGGCGCTGGATATCTCGATCGTGGCGCCGAACCGGATCTTCGTGCGCGGCCGGGGACTGAATGCCGAGCTGGGCGGAACCATAGAAATCGACGGAACGGCGGCGCGGCCCGTCCCCTCGGGCCAGATCAGCCTGATCCGCGGGGTTCTGGACATCCTGGGCCGGCGGCTGGACCTGACGCGGGGTCTGATCTCCCTGCAGGGTGACCTGACGCCCTATCTCGAGTTCGAATCGACCACCTCGACCGATGACGGGCAGGCCACCCTGCAGATCGCGGGGCCGCTGGATGCGCCGACGATCGAGATCACCTCGGACCCCGAGCGCCCGACCGAGGAGGCGCTTGCAATGCTGGTCTTCGGTAACCGATTCTCGGAACTGTCACCTGTGGCCCTCGCGCAGATGGCGGCTTCGCTGGCCACGCTTGCCGGCGGCGGCGGAGGCGCGCAAGCCGGGCTGCGCGAGGCGACCGGGGTCGATTCCGTCGATCTGAGCACCGACTCGAGTGGCAACGCCCAAGTCGGGCTGGGCGCCTATATCGCGGAAGGGGTCTATACCGACGTCACCGTGAACACCGAGGGCGATACCGAGGTGAACCTGAACCTGGACGTGACCGACAACCTCACGCTGCGCGGCTCGGTCGATGACCAGGGCGACACCGGGCTGGGCATCTTCTTCGAGCGGGATTACTGAGCCACGCCGCGAAACCGCCATGCTGCCGCCCGGATTGCGTGCCAGAGGCGAAACAGGCGAGACAGGCGGAGGGCGCCAGGTGCGGATCACATCATTCATCGCCCCTGACATGGCGGGGCCCGCGCGATGAGCGTGGACCTGGTGCTGATCGGCCGCAACGAGGGCGCGCGGCTGGCCGCGGCGCTGGCCGCTGCACGGGGGCAGGCAAACCGGCTGGTCTATGTCGATTCAGGCTCCACCGATGGCAGTGTCGCTGCGGCGCGCGGAGCGGGCGCGCTGGTG
Organism: uncultured Paracoccaceae bacterium; assembly: GCA_947500005.1. Classification (GTDB taxonomy): domain Bacteria; phylum Pseudomonadota; class Alphaproteobacteria; order Rhodobacterales; family Rhodobacteraceae; genus Lutimaribacter_A. Next base: position 302,830 of record CANMQJ010000001.1, read on the forward strand.
GTCGAGCTGGACATGTCGGTGCCCTTCAGCGCGGCGCGCGCCCGCAATGCCGGGTTCGAGGCCGCGCAGGCGCAGGACGATGCCGCCCCCTTCGTCCAGTTCGTGGATGGCGATTGTGCGCTGGTGCCGGGCTGGCTGGACGCGGCCGAGGCGCGGTTGCGCGCGGATTCGGATCTGGCGCTGGTCACCGGCTGGCGATCCGAGATCCATCGAGATGCCAGCGTCTACAACCAGATGTGCGACCACGAATGGCGCCGCCCGGCGGGGCCGATCACCCATTGCGGCGGTGACATGATGGTGCGCGCCGCGGCGTGGCGGGCGGTGGGAGGCATGAACCCGGCGCTGGTGGCCGGCGAGGACGAGGAGATCGGCCTGCGCCTGCACAAGGCCGGCTGGAAGCTGGAGCGGCTGCCACTGGAGATGACGCGGCACGATGCGGCCATAACCCGGTTCGGCCAGTGGTGGCGGCGCACGGTGCGGGCCGGCCATGCCTTTGCCCATGTCGGCACGATCCACCTCGAGCATTTCCGGACCGAGCGGCGGCGGGTGATCGTTTACGCCCTGATCCTGCCGGTGGTGGCGGTTGCCGGGGCATTCGTCTCGGGCTGGATTCCGCTGGCAGTGGCGGGGCTTTATCTGATTTCCTATGCGCGCACGGTGAAGGGGCTGCGGCGCGCGGGCCTGCCCTGGCGCGAGGCGTTGAGCCACAGCCTGTTCCTGTCGCTGTCGAAATTCCCCAACCTGATCGGCATGGCGACCTATTGGCGGCGGCACCTGGGGCGGCAGGCGCCCGAGATCATCGAGTACCAGTGATGACGATCACTCGGCCCTCGAGCGCAGACGCAGCGCGCGCAGGGTCTGGCCCGGCAGGATCGCCGCGCATTTCGCATAGCGCGGGCCAAGCCGGACCGGATCGCCCAGCGCGCGCCAGAGCCATTCCAGGCCGACGCGCCGCATCCAGAGCGGCGCGCGGACCTGGTGACCACCGATGAAGTCGATCCCGGCCCCGACCGAGGCGAAACCGACGCCGGGGACCTCCTGCCGGCCGCGCAGGGCAAGGCGTTCCTGCTTGGGCGCACCGAGGGCAAGGAAACAGAGCCGCGCGCCCGAGGCGCGCAGATCGGCGAGAATCGCACCGGCCTCGGCCCCGTCGGGGTCGAACCCCATCGCGGGGGCCTTGGCGTAGGCGACGGAAAGGCCGGGGATCTCGGCCTCGAGGATACGCCGGGCGTCGGCAAGCGCGGCCTCGTGACTGCCGACGAAGGCGACCGGCACGCCCTCTTCGGCGGCAACGCGGGCCAGCGGGCGGACCAGATCGGAGCCGGGCAAAAGCTCTACCGGGCGGCGGGCCAGGCGCGAAAGCGCCACGACGGGGCGGCCATCGGCGACGATAAGATCCTGCGCGGCGTAGATGCGGGCGAAATCGGCATCCGCGCGCAGCTTGACCAGGTGGTCGAGATTGATCGTGGCCAGGGCAAACCCCTCTCCCGCGTCGAAGCGGCGGCGAATCTCGGCCAGCAGTTGCGCGCTGCTGGCCATGTTGATCGCGATCTCATGCGCGCCAAAGGTGAAGTTCATCGCACTTTGTCCACTGACTACCCTGCCACCTTACCTGCATAGCCGCCGTGCCGCCTTGCCGCCAGCCCTTGGCGCAGGATGGATTCCGTTGCGCCATGTCGGCGCCGCATTCGCCTGCTAACGCAGACAGCGCGCCGCGCGGCTGGTAAACTGCGCGCCGAGCCAGGAGAACGAACCGAAGGACCATGCCCAACCCGATCGCCTACATGATGCTGATGATCTGGCCCTTCGTCAGCGTGATCCTGTTCCAGCGCCTGCCGCTGGAGCGCGCGATCCTGTGGACGATCCTGGGCGGCTACATGATCCTGCCGCCGGTGGCGGAGTTCGACCTGCCGCTGGTACCCTCGATGAACAAGGATTCCATCGCGGCGGTGAGCGCGCTGGCCTGCTGCCTGTTCATCGCCAAGCAACGGGTGCGGTTCTGGCCCCGGCTGTGGTCGGCGCGGGTGCTGCTGGCGCTTGTGCTGGTCTGCGTGGTGCCGACGGTTCTGACCAACCGCGAACCGCTGATCTATGAGCGCTGGGGCGGCATGGGGCCGATCCACCTGTTCACCCGGATCATTCCGGGGATGGGAGTGCGGGATACGCTGTCCTTCATCCTGGGACAGGCGATCATGCTGGTGCCCTTCTTCCTGGCCCGGCAGTTCCTGTCGACCGAGAAGGGCCTGCGCGACACGCTGCTGGCGATGGCGCTGGCGGGTCTGTTCTATTCGGTGCCGGCGCTGCTGGAGACGGTGATCGCGCCGGTTCTGAACATCTGGATCTACGGCTTCTTCCAGCACGATTTCGGGCAGATGGTGCGGGGCAGCGGGTATCGCCCGATCGTCTTTACCGAGCACGGGCTGTGGCTGGCGCTGTTCATGGCCACGGCGCTGATGGCTGCGGCGGGTATATGGCGCGAGGAACATGGCAGGACGCGGCTGCGATGGACGGGCGCGGTGGCCTATCTCTATCTCGTTCTTGCCGCCTGCAAGAGCCTTGCCGCGCTGGTGTCGGGCACGCTGCTGACGCCGGTGATCCTGTTTTTGGGCCGCAAGCCGCAGATCCTGGTGGCGACGATCCTTGCGATGACGGCGATCACCTATCCGATGCTGCGGAACCTGCACCTGGTGCCGCTGGACGCGGTGCTGGCCCAGGCGCAAGCGTTCAGCCCGGAGCGCGCGGATTCGCTGGCCTTCCGCTTCGACCAGGAGGAGGACCTGCTGGAACGCGCCGCCGAGAAGCCGTTCTTCGGCTGGGGCGGCTGGGGGCGCAACCTGCTGATCGATCCCGATACGGGGCAGTCCACCTCGATCGTGGACGGGTCATGGATCATCATCTTCGGGACGTTCGGATGGCTTGGGTATATTGCCCAGATCGGGCTACTTGGCGCGCCCATACTGCTTTTGTTCTGGCATACGCGCAGGGTGGGCGCCGACCTGGTCTCGCCCCATGTCGCGCCCATCGCGATCATCCTTGCCGCGACGTTGATGGACATGCTGTTGAACGCAACGCTGGAGAATTTCACATGGATCTGCGCGGGCGCGGTGCTAGGCTATGTCGAGCGGATTGCCAAGCCTGCGCGCAACACCAGGCGCAAGGGGCTGTTCGGCGACGGGCCGGTGATCGGACGGCGCAGGCTGCGCGATGGGCCGCGCACCGTCCTGTGACGGCGGGATTTCGCCACAATGCCGACGCAGTCGTCCAACTATCGTCCCGAATATGGTCACAATGGGCAGGCATTGCTTGGATTATTGCGAAGGGGAGTACCGGGCTGACACGCGCGCCCAACCGTATTGCCCGGTGGACTCACCAGGTTAGTGCGCGGCGTCGAAGCCCTGTAAATATTAATATATCGGTGCGCCCGAATATCTCTTAGGCTGGAGAGGGTGGCGGGCTGATGTGAACGAATACTGGATCGTTTGGTCAGGCTTATGAATGCACATGAAATGGACAACCGCCGGGGAGACATCGCCATCGTGGGCATGTCCGTCTGCGTACCGGGTGCGGATTCCGCCGCGGCCTTCTGGGAGAATCTGCGTGCGGGCGTCGAATCCATCCGCCCCCTGACCGAGGAAGAATTGCTGGAAGCCGGCGAATCGCCCGCGATGTTGTCGCATCCCGATTACGTGCGCGCCGCCGCCCCCCTCGACGGGTTCGACATATTCGATGCGGAATTCTTCGGCTTCAGCCCGAAGGAGGCCGCGATCCTCGACCCGCAGCACCGCAAGTTCCTGGAGGTCGCCTGGGAGGCGATGGAGCAGTCGGGGCATCCGGCGCGCAAGCTGAAGGGGCGGGTCGGCGTCTACGCGGGCTGCGGCATGGGCAGCTATTTCTATTTCAACATCTGCTCCAATCCCGGCCTGGTCAGCGACGTGGGCATGTTCCTGCTGCGCCACACCGGCAACGACAAGGATTTCCTGTCCACCCGGGTCAGCCATGTCTTCGACCTGAAAGGGCCGTCGGTGAACATGCAGACGGCCTGTTCGACCTCGCTGGTCGCCATGCATTACGCGGCCGAGGCGCTGCGGGCGGGCGAATGCGACATGGCGCTGGCGGGCGGCGTGACGATCGAACTGCCGCAGGGGCGCGGATACCTTTACAAGGAGAACGAGATCCTGTCGCCGGACGGGCATTGCCATGCCTTCGATCACCGGGCGCAGGGCACGGTGTTCGGCTCGGGCGCGGGGGCGGTTGCGCTGCGGCGGCTGGAGGATGCGATCGCCGATGGCGATCACATCTGGGCCGTGCTCAAGGGCTCTGCCATCAACAACGATGGCGCGGCCAAGGCGGGATACCTTGCGCCCTCGGTGGACGGGCAGGCGGCGGCGGTGGCACGCGCGCTGGAGGCGGCGGGCGTTCCGGCCGACACGGTGGATTACGTGGAATGTCACGGCACCGGCACCTATCTGGGCGATCCCATCGAGATTTCCGCGCTGAGCGAGGCCTATCGCGCGCAGACTGATGATGTGGGCTTTTGCCGGGTCGGCTCGGTCAAGACGAATATCGGCCATCTGGACACGGCGGCGGGCGTCGCGGGCGTGGTCAAGACGGCGATGGCGCTGCATCATCGGCAGATTCCACCTTCGCTGGGATACGAGGCGCCGAACCCGGCCATTGATTTCGAGACGAGTCCGTTCCGCGTGAACGACCGGCTGGCGGACTGGACCTCGCACAAGGGGCCGCGGCGGGGGGCCATCAACTCGCTCGGCGTGGGCGGCACCAATGCGCACGCGATCCTGGAGGAGGCGCCGGAACGGGCGCCCTCGGAAGAGAGCGATTTTCCCTTTCAGATCCTGTGCCTGTCGGCGCGGTCGCGCGCGGCGCTGGACGGCAATGCCAAGGCGCTTGCGGCCTGGCTGCGCGAGAACCCGGAGGCCAATCTGGCCGACGTGGCCTTTACGCTGAAGGAAGGTCGCCATGCGTTCGAGAAGCGGCGCGTGCTGGTAGCGGAGACGCCCGAAGAAGCCGCGGCGCTGCTGGAGGAGGGCGATCCGCGCCGCGTGTTCAGCCATGACGCGCTGCAAGGCGCGGCCGAGACGGTGTTCATGTTCCCCGGCGGTGGCGCGCAATATGCGGGCATGGCGCGCGACCTCTACGAGACCGAGCCGGTCTTTGCCGAATGGATGGATCGCGGGCTGGAGCATCTGCAGAAGCAGCTTGATTACGACGTTCGCGCGATCTGGCTGCCGGAGGGCGATACGGAGGCGGCGGACCGGCTGCTTCAGAAACCCTCGGTGCAATTGCCGCTGATCATGATCGTGGAATATGCGCTGGCGCAGCTCTGGATAAGCTGGGGCGTGCGGCCCGCCGCGATGGTGGGCCATTCGATGGGCGAGAATACCGCCGCCTGCCTTGCGGGCGTGATGGGGTTCGAGGAGTGCATCGACCTGGTCCTGCTGCGCGGGCGGCTTTTCGATACGGTGCCTGCGGGCGGGATGCTGTCGATCTCGCTGCCGCTTGACGAGGTCGAGACGCTCAAGGGCGAGGATCTGGACATTGCCAGCGTGAACGCGCCCCGCCTGACCGCCGTGTCGGGACCGCAGGCGGCGCTGGACCGGCTGGCGGGCGAGTTGACCGCACGCGAGGTGGAGTTCCAGCGTGTGCAGATCGACATCGCAGCGCATTCGCGGATGCTGGAGCCCATCCTGGGGGAGTACCGCGACTTTCTGCACAAGCTGGATCTGCAGGCCCCGCGCATTCCGGTCATGTCGAACCGGACGGGCGAGGAACTGACCGCCGCGCAGGCCACCGATCCGGACTACTGGGTGAGCCAGTTGCGCAACACGGTGATGTTCGCCGACTGCATCCGCAGCCTGTCGTCGAAATCCGCGCGGGTCTTCCTCGAGGTGGGGCCGGGCAAGGCGCTGAGTTCGCTGGCGCAGATGAGCGAGAAGGTATCGCCCAACCAGGTGCTGAGTTCCCTGCGCCATCCGCGCGAGGCGATCGCCGACGACGCCTATTTCCTGGGCGTGATCGGGCGGCTCTGGGCGCTGGGGGTCGAGGCCGACTGGCCCCAGATCTGGGGCGAGGCGCGGCGCAACCGCCTGCCGCTGCCAACTTATGCGTTCCAGCGCAGCCGCTATTTCATCGAGCCGGGCAAGCCCGCAGTTCAGGCCGCCGAAACCGCGCCCATGCGGGTCGAGGACATGGCGCAATGGGGCTGGCGCCCGGCCTGGCGGCCGCGCCTGGCCGAATGCGATATCGACGTGGAACACGAGCTGGACCAGGTGCCGCCCCGCAACTGGCTGATCTTCGAGGACGATGCGGGCGTCGCCGCGCCGGTCATCGCGCGGCTGGAGGCGGCGGGCCACACGGTGAGCAAGGTCCATTCCTCGGACACCTTCCTGAAACGCGGCACCGGCGCCTATGAGATGGCGCCCGAGGAGGGGCGGCACGGCTATGACCAGTTGCTGCACGACCTGGCCGAGGACGGGCGCCTGCCCGACCGGATCGCGCATTTCTGGCTGGTGACGGATCGCGAGACGTTCCGCCCCGGCGACAGCTTTTTCGACCGCAACATGGCGCATGGGTTGATGAGCCTCACGCATCTGGCGCAGGCGATGGGCAACGCCGAGATGCCGGGTCACGTTCACCTGAGCGTCTTCACCACCGGCGCGGCGCAGGTCCGGGACGAGGCGCTGCCCTATCCCGAGAAGGCTTGCATCGCCGGGCCTTTGGGGGTGCTCCCGCACGAGATGCCGGGGATCACCTGCGCCTCGATCGATATCGAATTGCCTGAACGCGGGGGCAAGCGCCTGTTCGGTCGTGCGCCCGACGCGGCGGAGGATGTGCTGACGCCCCGGGTGCTGGAAGAGATCCTGTCGGAACCCGGCAACGCGATCGCGGCCTGGCGCGGCGACAAGCGGTTCGGACAGAGCTGGAAGCCCGCGCCGATGCAGGAGGATGCGCCGGTCTTTCGCGATGGCGGGACATACCTGATCACCGGCGGGTTCGGTGGGATCGGTCAGGTCCTGGCGCGCGACCTGATGGAGCGGCATCGCGCGAACGTGGTGCTGATGGGCCGCGAGGCCCTGCCCGCCCCCGATCACTGGGAGCGCTACCTGGCCGGCCATGCGCCCGGCGACCGGGTCGCGCAGCGCATCCGCGCCATTCAGGCGCTGGAGGCCCTGGGCAAAGGCCGCGTGATGACCGTGGCGGCGGATGTCTGCAACATCACGCAGATGCGCGCCGCCGTGGCGCAGGCCGAGGAGGCGTTCGGCGCCATCACCGGCGTGATCCATGCGGCCGGGCGTGTCGATGACGGGCCGCTGCTGACCCGCACCGATGCCGAGATCGGCGAGGTGCTTGCGCCCAAGATCACCGGGTTGCAGGTGCTCGACCAGGTCTTTCCCGACGGGATGATCGAGGTGGTGGTCCTGTTCAGCTCGTCGAGTACCGCAACGCGGCCGGCGGGACAGGTGGATTACGTGGCCGCCAACGAGTACCTCAACGCCTGGGCACGCTCGCGCGTCAACGCGGCGACGCGGGTCGTGGCGGTGAACTGGGGAGTCTGGGCCGATGCCGGCATGGCTGCCGAGGCGATGGCCGCGCGGCTGGGCGGCAGCCAGCCCAGCGAGCGCATCCCAGTGGCGCCGCCCCTTCTGGACGAGGGTGGGTTCGATGCCGGGGGCAACCGGGTCTTCGTCTCGACCCTGCGGACCGAGGGTGCCTGGGTTCTGGACGAGCATCGTACCGCCGCGGGCGAGGCGCTGATGCCCGGGACGGGCTATGTCGAGCTGGCGGCGCAGGCGTTGCGCGCGCATGGGGTCGAGGGGCCCTTCACGATCCGCGATCTCTATTTCTTCCGGCCGCTCTGGACCGCGGCGGCGCCGCGCGAGATGGTCGTCCGGCTTGAAAGCCTGCACGAGGGCTTCGCCTTTTCCGTGCACAGCGCGGTCGAGGGGGGCTATATCCTCAACGCGCAGGCGGTGCTGGTGCCGGGCGGGGGCAACGCCGGGACAGTCGATCTGACCGAGGTGGCGGCCCGCTGCGCCCAAGTCAGCCGTGCCGCGCCCGAAGAAGCCATCCGATCCCCGCAGGAAGTGCATCTGAAATTCGGACCGCGATGGCAGGTGACCCGCCAGACCGCCCTGGGCGAGGGCGAGGGGTTGGCACGCCTGGCGCTGCCCGATGCTTATCGCGGCGACATGGCGGACGGCTACTTGCTGCATCCCGGTCTGATGGACCTGGCGACGGGCTGGGCGATCTCGCTGGCGCCGGGATATGACGGGCGCGCACTGTGGGTGCCTGTCTCCTATCGTGAAATCCGGGTGCACGCGCCGCTGCCGGCCGAGATCCGGTCCTGGGTCCGGCTGAGCGAAGGGGCGACGCCGATCGACGGGTTCGTCTCGTTCGATGTGACGTTGTCCGATGCCGAGGGCAATCTGCTGGTCGAGGTGGACGGGTTCCAGATGCAGCGTACCAGCGAGGTGCTCTCGCGCCCGGCGCGTGAGACGGCCGATACCGACGCCGCCGCGCTGGGGCTGGAGGCCTCAGGGCGCGGCGTACCGCTGTCGCCCGAGGAACAGCGGCTGCATCACAATATCGGGCAGGGAATCCGGGCCGAAGAGGGTGCAGAGGCGCTGCGCCGGGCGCTCAATACCGGGCTGAGCCAGGTGGTCGTGACCTCGATGGACCTGCCCGCGCTGATCGCGCAGGCGGATCGCGCGGTGGCGCAGGCCGAGGCTGGCGGGCAGAGTTTCGAGCGCCCGCAGCTCGATACCGATTACGTCGCGCCGCGCGGCGAGGTCGAGACCGTGCTGGCAGGCTTCTTCGAGACGCTGCTGGGGGTGAGCCAGGTCGGCGTCGAGGACAGTTTCTTCGACCTGGGCGGGCATTCCCTGATCGCGGTGCGTCTCTTCGCGCAGATCAAGCGGCGGTTCGACGCGGAATTCCCCATCTCGATCCTGTTCGAGGCGCCGAGCGTGGCGCGCATCGCCGAACGGATCGAGGCGCGGATCGGGCCCAGCGGTGCTGCCCCGGCCGAGGAGGAGGCCACCGCCTTCCGCCATGTCGTGCCGCTGCACGTGGCGCGTGAAGGGTGGGCCACGCCCTTCTTCATCGTGGCGGGGATGTTCGGCAACGTGCTGAACCTGCGTCACCTTGCGCTGATGCTGGGGCGCGAACGTACGGTCTATGGTCTTCAGGCGCGCGGGTTGATCGGAGACGAAGAGCCACACCGCACGATGGAGGAAGCCGCGGCCGATTACATCGCCGAGATGCGACAGGTGCAGCCCGAGGGCCCCTATATGCTGGGCGGCTATTCAGGCGGTGGCATCACCGCCTATGAAATCGCGCGCCAACTGGAGGCGGCGGGCGAAAGCGTCGCGGTCATCGCTATGATCGATACGCCCCTGCCCGTGCGGCCGAGCCTGTCGCGGCAGGACAAGGCCTTGATCAAGATGCAGGAATTCCGCCGAAAGGGGCCGGGATACCTTGCGGAATGGGTGCGCAACCGCCTGGCCTGGGAGGTGGAGCGCCGCAAGGCCCCGCCGCCCGACAATGGCGTGGCGGCCTTCAACAATCTCAAGATCGAGACCGCGTTCCGCGAGGCCATCGCGGCCTACCGGGTCACTCCGTGGGATGGGCGGGTCGTGCTGTTCCGGCCCCCGCTCGACCGCTATTGGCAGGTGAGCGGCGGGCAATGGGTCTCGCGCCTGCGGGAATATGTCTTCGACGACAATGAATGGCGACGCTTCGTGCCGAATACCGAGGTGGTCGAGGTTCCGGGCAACCACAACAGCATGGTGCTGGTGCCCAATGTCTCGGTCCTGGCCGAACACCTTAAATCGGTGCTGGATTCACTGGATACGGCGTCCACGGTTCGGCGAGCGGCGGAGTAGCACAGGTATGAACTCAGGCTCCATCCTTGCCGTCATCCTCAATTATCGAACTCCCGAGATGACGTTGGCCGCCTGCACGGCGGCGCTGGACGAGATGCGCGATCTTGGCGAGATCGTGATCGTCGACAACGCGTCGGACGACGGCTCCTTCGAGATGTTGTCGGATGAGGCGCAGGCGCGCGGCTGGACCGAGGGCGGGCTGGTGCGGGTGCTGCAAAGCGGGCGCAATGGCGGGTTCGGCGCAGGCATGAATTTCGGCATGGCCGCGGGGATGTCGGACGGGTCGAAACCCGGCTTCTATTACCTGCTCAACTCGGACGCGAAACCCGACCCCGGCGCGATCCGCGCCCTTCGGGATTTCCTGCTGTCAGAGCGCAAGGCCGGGCTGGTGGGCAGTGCGCTGCGTGGCCCCGATGGTGAGCCGCACCGCACCGCGTTCCGTTTCCCGACGATCGCGGGCGAGTTCGAGGCGAATGCGCGGCTGGGCGTCATCTCGCGCCTGCTGGCGGACAGTATCATCGCCTTTCCACCGCCGCGGGACCCTGTGCAGGTGGACTGGACGGCAGGGGCCAGCCTGATGATCCGGGCAAAGGTGATCGAAGACACCGGCGGGTTCGACGAGGCGTTTTTCCTCTATTACGAGGAAACCGACCTGTGCCGGCGGGCGGCCGAGGCGGGCTGGACCACCCATTACCTGCCGGAAAGCACCGTCGTGCATGTCGGGTCCGCCAGCACCGGGATGAAGACCTGGACGCGGACACCGCAATATTTCTTCGAGTCGCGGCTGCATTACCTGACCAAGCATCACGGCCGCGCCTATGCCGTGATGTCGACCCTCGCGGCGCTGACGGGTGGCGCGATCTGGCGTCTGCGGCGGCTGGTGGGCAACAAGCCCCAGCTCGACCCCGACCGGCACTGGCTGGACCTGGCCGGTCATTCCCTGCGCACCGTCCTGCGGCAGCCCAGGCCGGGCCTCTCGCAGTCCCGCAAGCTTTCCTCAATGACGGAGGACGGAAGATGAGCTTTTCCTGTGTATTGATCGGTCAAGAGTCGCTCCTTGTCGGCTGCGGCGAGGCATTGCTCGAGGCGGGACACGAGATCCGCGCCGTGATCTCGCCCGATGCGGAAATCCGCGCCTGGGCGCGGGGCAAGGCGATCCCGCAAGGCGCGCGGATCGCCGATCTGACGGAGCAGTTCGCGCCGGGCGGGTTCGACTGGCTTTTGTCCATCGCGAACCTTGCGGTGATCCCCGAGACGGTCCTGGCCCTGCCCGCGAAAGGCGCGGTGAATTTCCATGACGGCCCCCTGCCCGCCTATGCCGGGCTCAACACGCCGGCCTGGGCGTTGCTGGAGGGCGAGGCACGGCATGGCGTGACCTGGCACGTGATCGAGGGCGGGATCGACGAGGGCGATATCCTGGCGCAGGAGATGATCGAGATCGCCGGTGACGAGACGGCCTTTTCGCTCAACTCCAAATGCTACGCCGCCGCGATGGACAGTTTCCCGGCCGTGATGGCCCAGCTGGAGAACGGGTTGGAGCGGCAGGCGCAGGACCTGACCGGACGGCGCTATTTCGCCCGCGACCAGCGGCCGGAGGGCTTTGCCCGGCTGGACCTGCACCGGCCCGCCGGGGCGCTGGCACGGCAGGTGCGGGCGCTGGATTTCGGGGGGTACTGGAATCCGCTCGCCTGCGCCAAGCTGGAAACCGGCACGGATGTACTGCGGGTTTCCGGGGCGGAACCGGCCGGACGCTCGGGCGCCCTGCCGGGAACGGTGGTCGAGGCCGAGGGCGATGCCCTGGTCGTGGCGACGGGCGATGGCGACCTGAGGCTGACCGGTGTGACGAATCTGATCGGGGGCAAGGCCGACCTGCCGGAGGTCGGAGCGCGCCTGCCGGGCATCGGTGCGGCAGATCTCGACGCGCTGACGGAGTTTCAGGCGCGGGTGGCGAAGGTCGAACCGGCCTGGCGGCGCGACCTTCAGGCGCATCATCCGCTTCCCGTTCCGCTGGCCGGGCGCGGTGCGGCGGGCGGATGGTCGGCGCAGCGCATCTCGGTCCCTTACGGGTTGGACGAGGCGGGCTTGCGCGCTGCGGCGCTGGTCTGGGCGCTGCGCGGCAGCGGAGAGGAATATGGCGATGTGGCGCTGACCACGCCCGCGCTGCAGGCGGATGCTGCGACGGGCTACGTCGCGCCCTGGGTGCCGGTGCAGGTGAGCGCTGAAAGCACACTGTCACATCTGGCCGAAGCGGCGGAGACAGCCGCCGCACGCGACGCGGGCTTTGCCCTGGACCTGATCGCGCGCGACCCGGCCATCACGGCAGCGGGCACGCCACCCGTGGCACTGGCGCTGGACGGCGCGGGACCGATCGAGGGCGGCCTGGTGACGGTGAGCCTGCAGAACGGTGGCGCGACCCTGCACCTGCGCGAGGGGCTGATCGATGACCGGACCGCGGAAATCCTCGCCCGCAGGCTGGAGGTCGCGCTGCAGGCGGTGGCGGCGGCGGAGATGGGCGCCAAGGCGGGCGACATCGACACTTTGCCCGCCTCGGAACGCGCGCAGATGCTGAAGGAGTGGAACCGCACGGCGCGAGACTATGATCGGGGCCAGATGATCCACGAGGCATTCGAGGCGCAGGTCGCAAGGACACCCGAGGCGATGGCGCTGGTCTTCGAGGCCGAGGAGCTGAGCTATGCCACGCTCAACGCGTGCGCCAACAGCGTGGCCGAACGGCTGCGCGCGATGGGCGTGGGTCCGGGCGCGCATGTCGGGCTTTACCTCGATCGCTCGCCCGCGCTGATCGTGGGCGCGCTGGCGATCCTCAAGGCCGGGGGCGCCTATGTGCCGCTCGATCCCGCCTATCCGGCGGACCGGATCGCGCATTACATCGCCGACAGCGAGGCGGCGGTGATCGTCACGCGCAGCGGGATGGAAGGTGACCTTCCCGCTTCCGACGCCGACATCCTGCTGATCGACACGGTCGAGACCGATCCGCGGGCCGCCGACACCGACAGCGGGGCGACGGCGGATGACCTAGCCTATGTGATCTATACCTCGGGCTCCACCGGGACGCCCAAGGGGGTGATGGTCGAGCATCGCAACGTCGCCAATTTCTTTGCCGGCATGGACGACCGGATCGACCACGAGGCCGGCGGCGTATGGCTGGCGGTGACCAGCCTGAATTTCGATATCTCGGTGCTGGAGATCTTCTGGACGCTGGCGCGCGGGTTCAAGGTGGTGCTCTCCTCTGGCGAAAACAGGGCCGAGGTGTCGAAGGGGCCCATCGCGATTTCGGACCGGCACATGGATTTCAACCTCATGTATTGGGGCAATGATGACGGGCCGGGGCCAAAGAAATACGAGCTGCTGCTGGAAGGCGCGAAATTCGCCGATGCCAACGGGTTCAACGCGGTCTGGACGCCCGAGCGGCATTTCCATGCCTTTGGCGGCCCCTATCCGAACCCGGCGGTGACCGGTGCGGCGGTGGCCGCCGTCGCCCCGAACCTGTCGGTGCGGGCGGGCAGCTGCGTCGCGCCCCTGCACCATCCGGCGCGCATCGCCGAGGACTGGGCGGTGATCGACAACCTCACAGGCGGGCGCGCGGCGATCGGTTTTGCCTCGGGCTGGCAGCCGGACGATTTCGTGCTGCGCCCCGAGAACGCGCCGCCACACAACAAGCCCGCCATGTTCGAGGCGATCGACACGGTACGCAAGCTGTGGCGCGGCGAGGCGGTAGGATTTGTCCGCGCCGACGGGTCGATCCACGAGGTGGTGACGCAGCCGCGCCCCGTGTCGAAGGAGCTGGCCGTCTGGGTGACCACGGCGGGCAACCCCGAGACATGGCGCGAGGCGGGACGCGTGGGGGCAAACGTCCTGACCCATCTTCTCGGCCAGTCGATCTCGGAAGTGGGTGAGAAGATCCGTATCTATCACGCAGCCCTGCGCGAGGCGGGCCACGATCCGGCCGATTTCCGGGTGACGCTGATGCTGCACAGCTACCTCTCCGAGACGCGGGAGGAGGCACGCCGCATCGCGCGCGAGCCGATGAAGGACTACCTGCGCTCGGCCGCCGGGCTGATCAAGCAATATGCCTGGGCCTTTCCGGCCTTCAAGAAACCCAAGGGCGTCAGCAACCCGTTCGAGATGGATCTTGGCAGCCTGTCCGGCGACGAGCTTGAGGCGATCCTCGATTTCGCCTTCGAGCGGTATTTCGAGGACTCGGGGCTTTTCGGCACGGTCGAGGACGGCGTCGCGCGGGTCGAGGCGCTGAAGCGGATCGGCGTGGACGAGGTGGCCTGCCTGATCGATTACGGCATCGATCCCGCGCTGGTGCTGGAGGGGCTGAGGCCGCTGGCCGAGGTTCTGGCGCGGGTCAACGCGCCCTCGGCGCTGGCGGAGGACGATTTCTCGCTGGCGGCGCAGATCATCCGGCATGGCGTCACGCATATGCAATGCACGCCTTCGATGGCGCGGATGATCGCGATGAACGACGAGGCGCGGATGGCGCTGGGGCGGGTCAAGACGCTGCTGCTGGGTGGCGAGGCGCTGGCGGGGGAGCTGGTCGAGGATCTGCGCGAGGCGACCTCGGCCAAAGTGCTGAACATGTACGGGCCGACCGAGACCACGATCTGGTCCACCTGCGGCGAGGTGCCGGCGGGCGCGCGCGGCACGGTGGACATGGGCACGCCCATCGCCAATACCGCCGTCTACGTGCTGGACGCGCAGGGCGCGCCCTGCCCCATCGGGGTGCCCGGAGAGCTGCATATCGGCGGCGAAGGCGTGACGCGCGGCTACTGGAAGCGCGAGGCTTTGACGACGGAGCGGTTCGTAAGCGACCCGTTCGCGTCCGAGGCCGGGCTGACCGTGACGGCGGCACCGACCATGTACCGCACCGGCGACCTGGTGCGCTGGCGTCCCGACGGGCGGCTGGATTTCCTGGGCCGCAGCGACCACCAGGTCAAGATCCGCGGCCAAAGGATAGAGTTGGGCGAGATCGAATCCGTCATGGCGGCGTTCCCGGGGGTCAGCGGCGCCGTTGTCATGGCGCGCGAGCTGACGCCGGGCGATCTGCGGCTGATCGGATATGTCACCACGCAAGGCCCTGTTTCGGACGCGGCGCTGCGCGCGCATCTGGCGGCGCGCCTGCCCGAGGCGATGGTGCCCGCGCATATCGTGACGCTCGACGCCTTCCCGCTGACGCCGAACAAGAAGATCGACCGCAAAGCCTTGCCCGATCCGGTGCCTGCGCGGCCCGAACCGATAGCGGAAGCCGTCGCACCCAAAGGGGGGGCCGAGGCTGAGATCGCGGCGATCTGGTCACGCATCCTGGGCGTGGGCGCGATCCGGCCCGAGGACAACTTCTTTGCCCTGGGCGGCCATTCGCTGCTGGCGGTCCAGGCCCATCGTGAGATCCGTGCGGCCCTCGATGCGCCGAAACTGTCGATCACCGACATCTTCCGCTTTCCGACACTGGCAGGATTGGCCTCGCACCTGTCGGAGGGGTCCGCACCGGTCGAGGAGACGCCCAAGGTGGAGGTACCGGAACGGTCCGAAACCATTTCCAAGCGGCGCGCGATGCGGGCGAGCCGGAGGGAGCGGACCTGATGCCGGGCCCCGAGGCCACGGCGGCGCTGATGCTGGCCGCACCGCTTTTCGACGGGCGGGTCGGACTGGCATCGGCAGATCCCCGCGAGCCTTGCGACGCCTATCCCGAGGAAATGGCCGCCGTGAAGGGCGCGGTGGAAAAACGCAGACGCGAGTTCGCCGCCGGCCGCATGGCCGTCCGGCTGGCGCTGCGCGAACTGGGCGCTCCGGCCCTGGCGGTGCCGATGGGGCCCGACCGCGCGCCAGTCTGGCCGGCGGGGCTGGTGGGCTCGATCACGCATTGCGACGTGGCCTGTCTTGCCGTGACGGCCTGGGAAGGTGAAATCGCCCTTCTGGGACTCGACATGGAGCGCGACACACCGCTGGAAAACGATCTGGTGCCCGAGATCTGTACCGAGCAGGAGCGCGCCTGGCTGGCGGCGCTGGAGGCGCCTGGACAGGCGGCAAAGGTGATCTTTTCAGCCAAGGAGGCGGTCTACAAGGCGCAGTATCCGCGCAGCCGGACCCTGATCGGCTTCGACGCCCTGCATGTCGTGCCGGATCTGGTTGGCGGGCAGTTCACGGCCGAGTTCCGGGAGGGCGTGCCGGGTTTTGCCGCGGGTCGGCGGATTGCCGGGAAACTCGCCATCGGGCATGGTTTCATCCTCACGGCGGTTGCCGAACCGGCCTGACAACGTCACATCCTTGGGAAAGTTGCGGGGAGCACGATACATGCGCGTCATACTCTTGGCCTTGGCAGTGGCGGCGATTCTGGCGGCCGCCCTCTGGTGGTTCTGGCTGCGCCCGCGCCTGCCGGATGCCGAAACGGTCGCCGACGCCTATGCCACCCCCCTGCCCGAACCCGAAGCGGCGCTGCGCGTCTTTCACCTGGGCCATTCTCTGGTCGGGCAGGACATGCCGGTCATGCTGCGCCAACTGGCCCAGGCCGGCGGGTTCGAAAACCACGCCTTTGCCAGCCAAGTGGGTTGGGGCACGCCGCTGCGCACGCATTGGGATCCCGACATCGAGATACCGGGGCTGGAAACCGTGAAGGACGGAGCCGACTGGCAAGACGCGCGCGAGGCAATCGGCTCGGGCGACTACGATGCCGTGGTGCTGACCGAGATGGTCGAGATCAAGGACGCGATCCGCTATCACGAAAGTGCCAAGTATTTCGGCCAATGGGCCGATCTGGCGCGCGAGGCGGCGCCGGGCACGCGGATCTACCTTTATGAGACATGGCATTGGGTCAACGACCCGGCGGGCTGGGTCGCGCGGTTGGAAGGCGACCGGGGGCCACATTGGGAAAACGGCATCCTGTTGCCCGACCTCGCCCGCAATCCCGAACGCCCCGCCCATGTCATTCCCGCCGGCACGGTGATGGCACGATTCGCGCGCGCGCTCGAGGAACGCGGCGGGGTCGAGGGGATCGCGGCGCCCGAGGACCTGTTCGGCCTCGACCCCGAGGGCAAGCTCGACCCGATCCACATGGGGGACCTGGGCAATTACCTTGTCGCGCTGACGCATTACGCGGTGCTTTACCAGCGCTCTCCGGTCGGCCTGCCCTATCGGTTGACCAAGGCCGATGGCAGCCCGGCCGTCGCACCCTCGGCCGAGGCGGCGCGGCTGATGCAGGAGGTGGTGTGGGATACCGTCACCTCAGACCCCAAGACCGGAGTAGGCACATGAGCTGGCTGGCGACGATTACCGGCATCTTCTTCATCGGGCACAGCCTGTTCGGGCCCACGAACCCGCAGATGATGGCCCAAGTTCTGGATGATCGCGGCGTGACGGTCGAGGCGCAGATCATCAACGGGGCGCCGCTGAGCTGGCAGTGGGAGCATGGCGACGAGGCGGAGGGAACGAATGCGCGCACGGCCCTGCCCTCGGGTCGGTTCGACACGGTGATCCTGACCGAGGCGGTGCCGCTGCACAATCACCTCGCCGGCGGCGGGACGGCCACGAACGCCAAGCGCTATTACGACCTTGCCCTGCGTGCGAACCCGGATGCGCGGGTGTTCCTGCAGGAGGCTTGGCACGACATGCGCTCGGGCAGTGGCGTGGACCTGCCGCATGACGACCGCGACGACATTCCGTGGCTGGAACGGGTCGCGCAGGATCTGGAGGCGTGGCACGGCGTTCTCGACGCGGTGAACGCCACACGGCCGGAGGGGGCCGAACCGATGCGGCTGATCCCCGCCGCGCAGGCGCTGGCGCGGCTTGCGGGCGAACTGCGGGCAGGCACGGTGCCGGGGATACGCGGCATGGATGCTCTGTTCACGGACGACATCCATCCGAACGACATGGGCTTCTATTTTCTGACCATGGTGCAATATGCGGCGATCACCGGCGAAAGTCCCGAAGGGTTGCCGCGGCGACTGAAGGATCGCTGGGGCGGCAGCTATGACGCGCCGAACCCGGCGCAGGCGCAGGCGCTGCAACGGATCGCCTGGGCCGCGGTGCGGGATTATGTGGACAATGCCCCGCCCGCCCCGGCGCCGGTGGCGACGCCCGCAAGCGCGGAGCCCGCGGACACGCCGGTCGCGCTGCAAGCGGGTTTCGAGCCGCCGCCGATGCCCGAGGGGCCGGTGCCGATCGCCATCGGGCTGGCCGGGGTGAACGACTGGACGGTGCAGCAGCCCTTCATCGACGTGTTCAAGACCGCCCGCGAATGGGTGGGCCACCTGCCCCGGCAATGGGGCGGCGTGAGCCACGACGATCTGGCGACGGCCGGATATCTGGACGAGAACGGCTGGCCGCAGGCGATCCCGCCCGAGCTGGGCTCCATCGGGACGCTGATCCTGACTGACCTGCCCGAGGAAGCGATGTCGACCGCCGGGCGCTATGTGCTGCGTTTCGACGGGCAGGGCATTGTCGAGGTGGGCGGGCGCGCTAAGAATGTGCGCTATGGCGACAACGAGGTGTCCTTCGACTTCCTCCCCGGTCCCGGATCGGTCGATATCCGCCTGCAACGGACCGACCTGGGCGGCGATTACGTCCGCAACATCCGCGTTGTGAAGGAAGAGCATCTTGAGATCTTCGAGGCCGGCGCGGTGTTCAACCCGCTCTGGCTGGACCGGCTCATGGGGTTCAAGGCGTTCCGCTTCATGAACTGGATGGAAACCAACAACTCGGCCCAGTCCGAATGGGCCGACCGCCCCAAACCCGACGACTATACTTGGGGACGGAGGGGCGTCCCGGCCGAGGTGATGGTCGAACTGCTCAATCGCACCGGGGCGGATGGCTGGTTCAACATGCCCCACCTGGCGACGGACGAATACATGCGCCGCTTTGCCGAGATCGTGCGCGACAATCTGTGGATCGAGCAGAAAGCCTATGTCGAGTTCTCCAACGAGGTCTGGAACTGGCAATTTCAGCAGGCGCATTGGGCCGAGGAACAGGCGCAGGCGCGCTGGAACAAGGAATATGCCTGGGTCGAGTTCTATGCCAAGCGCGCGGTGGAGATGGCCGATATCTGGACTGAGGTGTTCGGGGATCAGGCCGATGACCGGCTGGTGCGGGTGATCGCGACGCAGACCGGCTGGATCGGGCTGGAGGAAACGATCCTCCAAGCGCCGGACTGGGTGGCCGAAGAGCCTGGCCGCGCCATTCCCGCAACGCATTTCGATGCCTATGCCGTCACCGGCTATTTCGGCGGCGCGCTGGGGTGGGAGGACCGCTTGCCGATGGTGCGCCGGTGGCTCGACGACAGCCTGGCCGCCGCCCGGGCCGCTGCCGAGGAGCAGGGTCTGAGCGGCGAGGCGCGCGAGGCCTTTGTCGCGGCGCATCGCTATGACCTTGCGACGGCGCAGGCCTGGGCCGAGATCCGGGACGGCGCGGTTTCCGGCGATCCTTCAGACACGCTGCAAGCCAATCTGGAAACCGTGCTGCCGCATCATGCCGACGTGGCCGCGCGGCACGGGCTGGACCTGATCATGTACGAGGGCGGCACGCATGCGACGGCCTCGGCCCCGCTGGTCGACGATGTCGAGCTGATGGCGTTCTTTCACCACCTGAACTACAGCCCCGAGATGGGCGAGCTCTATCGCGAGATGATCGCGGGCTGGCACGCGTTGGGGGGTTCGCTGTTCAATGCCTTCCTCGACGTGTACCGGCCCAATAAATGGGGCAGCTGGGGGCATTTGCGCTATCTCTCGGACGAGAACCCGCGCTGGGACGCGCTCACCTCGTTCCGATGACGGGGCTCGTCAGCATCATCCTGCCGGCCCATGACGAGGCGGGGTATATCGACGCCTGCCTTGGCGCGCTGCTGGCCTCGGACTCGCTGCCTGCGGGGTGGGCGGCGGAGGTCATCGTGGTGGCCAATGGCTGCACCGACGACACCGTCGACAGGGCGCGCGGTCATTCCAGGGCGGCGCAGGCGCGCGGCTGGGCGCTGGAGGTGATCGATCTGGCGCAAGGCGGCAAACTGGGCGCACTCAACGCGGGCGACGCGGCGGCGCGCGGTCGGGTACGGGTCTACCTGGATGCCGATGTGCTGGTGGAACCGGCGCTGCTGGCCGCGTTGGTGGCGGTGCTGGACACCGAGGCGCCGCGCTATGCAAGCGGATGCCCACGCGTGGCCGCGGCGCAAAGCGGCGTGACGCGGGCGTATGCGCGGTTCTGGCAGGGCCTTCCCTTTGTCACCGAGGGCGTTCCGGGCTTCGGGATCTTCGCGATGACGCTTGCCGGGCGGACGCGTTGGGGCGATTGGCCGGACATCATCTCGGACGATACCTTTGCAAGGCTGAATTTCGCGCCCGAGGAGAGGGTCCGGGTCACGGCGGGCTATAGCTGGCCGATGGTGGAAGGGTTCGAAAGGCTGGTCCGGGTCAGGCGGCGCCAGAACGCGGGCGTGGCCGAGGTGGCAGAGCGGTTTCCGGCCCTGTTGCGCAATGACGATATCGCCGCCCCCGAAGCGGGTGGGCTGGTTAGACGTTTCTTGCGCGACCCGGTGGGGTTCGCCACCTATTCGGCGGTCGCGCTGGCGGTGAAATCCCCCCTCTTCCGGTCAGGAGAGCGGTGGGCGCGCGGCCGCTGAGCGGAAAAGCCCGGCGAGTTTCGCGGCCTCGGTGTCGATATCGTGGCGTTCGAACACGCGCGCGCGCCCGGTTCGGCCCATTTTGGCGAGGTCTTCGTCCGGCGTTTCGGCGGCCTGTGCTATGGCCTCGGCAAGGGCGTCGGGATCGCCTGCGGGCACAAGCCAGCCAGTACGGCCCTCCTGCACCAGTTCGGGGGTTCCGGCGATATAGGTGGCGATCACGGGGCGCGCTGCGGCCATCGCCTCCATCACCACCATGGGCAGACCTTCGGCGAAGCTGGGCATCACCAGCGCGTGCGCGGCGTCAAGCTCGGCGCGCACGCCGTCCTGGTCGAGCCAGCCGGTCAGCGTGACCCTGTCGTCCAGCCCATGCCCGGCGATGGCGCGTTCCAGATCGGTGCGCATCTCGCCATCACCGACCAGCGCGAGGTGCAGGTCGGGCAGCCGGTCGCGCAGGCGGGCAAGCGCCTCGACCAGGATCATCTGACCCTTCTGCTCGACGAAACGGCCGATGGAGACGAGGCGCAAGGGGCCCTCGGGCAGCGGTTGCGGCGCGTCGAAGGCGTCGGGTTCGATCCCGCAATGGATCACGTGCAGCCGATTCCACGTCTCGAAATCCGCCCAGCGGCGCAGCTGGCTGCGGCCGAACTGGCTGACCCCGACCGCGAAGGCGGCACGGTCGAGTTTCTTGTCCAGAGACAGCGCGCGCGGTGCGTCAAACTCCTCTGGCCCGTGGACAGTGAAGGAGTAGCGCGGGCCGCCCAGCGCATGGGTCAGCATGGCGACAGCGGCGGAATTGGTGCCGAAATGGGCATGGATGTGTTCCACCCCCTCCTCGGCGCAGCGGCGGGCGACCCGGGCGGCCTCGGCAAGATAAATCAGGTGGCGCAGACGACCGGCCTCGGAGCGGCGCCCGCAGCGCCAGGCGAGACGGGCGGCGCGCCAGAACCGGGAGGTCACGGCCAGGGGCAGAAGGCCGGCCAGCAGCCTCATTCCCCCCTGATCCAGAACGTATTCGGTGCGCGCGGCCTCTTCCCGGTCGCGAGCATCCACCAACTCGGCCTCGGCGCGGCGCATGGCGATGCGCGTCACGTCGAACTCCAACCGCTCGAGCGCCTGCACCTCGCGCCGGATGAAACTGTGCGAGGGCTGCGGATAGGTATTGAGGACGTAGGCAAGCTTCACGGGGGAACCCCTGTATCGGCTGAGGGTGGTCCAGACCTAGCCCGCCCGGGCAAGCGAGGGAAGCCGGGCGCGCGCGCGGGTTCGCGGGCCGCATAACTTGTGGGTCCTGCGCCACAACGCACCGCCGGGTCGGGCGGGCCGATTGACCCGGTTGGCGGCCCTGCCTAGCCTGTCCGCTGGACGGCGGGGCGTCCGGGCTGAGGCCAGAAATGAATCGTATCCTTACCGCATTCAAGGGCAGCAGCCTGATGTCGCGCGTGCTGCGCAGCGCCTCGTGGGTGATCGTGGGCTATGGCTTGAGCCAGGCACTGCGGCTGGCCTCGAACCTGGTCCTGACGCGCATCCTGTTTCCCGAAGCCTTCGGCATGATGACCCTGGTGGGGCTCGTGGTCGTGGGCATGCAACTGTTTTCGGATATCGGCATCGGCACCTCGATCGTGCAGAACAAGCGCGGCGACGATCCCGACTTTCTCGACACGGCCTGGACCCTTCAGGTGCTGCGCGGTTTCCTTCTGTTCGGGCTGACACTGGCGCTGTCCGGCCCGGTCGCGAGCTTCTACGGCGAGCCGGACCTGGCCAGGTACCTGCCAATCGCGGCGCTGTCGCTGGTGCTGGCGGGTTTCAACCCGACGCGGATCGAAACGGCGAACCGGCATCTTCTGGTGGGGCGGTTGATCAGTCTGGATCTGTCAGCGCAAGTGATCGGCATGATCTTCATGGTCGTCGCCGCCGTTATGCTGCAATCGGTGATGGCACTGGTTCTGGGCGGCGTTGCGCAGACCGCGGCAAAGGTCTTGCTGATGCATTTCCTGTTACCCGGCCATCGCAACCGGTTCCGGTGGGAGCGCGAGGCGGCATCGGAATTGATCCGGTTCGGCAAGTGGATCTTTCTGAGCACCGGAATGACATTCCTGCTGAGCCAGGGCGACCGCGCCATCCTGGGCAAATATCTCAACCTCGATGTGCTGGGTCTCTACAATATCGGGTTTTTCCTGGGCAATTTTCCGATGATGCTGGGCCACGCGGTGTTCCAACGGGTAATGATCCCGGTCTATCGCGACAGGCCGGAACGCGATGACGGCGGTTACCTGCGCAAGATGCGGCAGTTGCGGGCGGGGCTGACCGCCGGGACGGGCGGGCTGCTGCTGGTGATGGCGCTGGTCGGTCCCTGGCTGGTCGATCTGCTTTACGACGAACGATATCTCCTGTCCGGCCCGATGGTGACCCTGATCTCGATCGCGTTCCTGCCGCAGGCGATCTTCATGACCTACGATGCGGCGGCTCTTGCGGCGGGGGACGGGCGCAGCTTCTTCGTGACCATCATGCTGCGCGCCACGACACAGGCGCTGGCGATCCTCGCCGGGGTCGAGCTGTTCGGGTTGATGGGCGGCATCCTGGGCATCGGGGCGGCGGCGCTGGCGACCTATCCCGCGATAATCTGGGTCGCGCGCAAATACGATGTCTGGGATCCCCGCCATGACCTGATCGCCGGGATCGCCGCCTTGTGCGGGGCGGCTCTGGCCTTGTCCGTACATGGCGAGAGGATCGCGGCGCTCCTCCCCTTCTGAGCGGTCAGCCGGTGGCCGGATCCTCCAGGCCCGACCTGCGGCGGCGTCCGAAGGGCCAGCGGCGGCGGCGTCGCGTGTCGAGGACCGGCACGGTGACGACGGGCGTGATGCCCAGTTCGCTTTCCATTTGTCTGGACGAGCGGATGATACCGCTGCGCAGGTCGAGCAGCAGGGCCAGCGCGATGGCAAGGAACACGCTTGCCGCGCCACCCAGAACGGCCTTTTTCTTGCGACTTTCGGTGATCGGATAATCCGGCAGCGCCGCCTCCTCGATCACCATCAACCGTTCGGACTGGCGGTCGGCCTCCAGCTTGAAGCCCAGTTCAGCCTCCAGCCGGTTGGCGTGGATGCGGTCCAGCTCGGCCCTGAGCTGGGCGAGTTGACGTTCATAGGCGCCCAGCTGGCGTTCCAGCTGGGGACTCGTCGCGATCAGCGCCTCGATCTCGCGCTTGTAATCCTCCAGCAGTTCCTGCTGGTCGTCGAGGGTGGAAAGCTGTTCGCGGAACTCGGAGCGCATCCGTTCGGCGGTTGCAGGACGCTCGTCCAGGGCCACGCGTTCCATCGCCCGCTCGATCTCGATCCTTTCCCGCGCGATGGTCAGAAGCTCGGAGTTGAGGCTGGCAATCTCGTCCCGGCGCATATCGAGCGAACTGGGCAGGGCCAGGTTGTTGTCACGGCGGAAATCGCTGAGCGCGTCCTCGACCGCGGCGATCTCGGTCACGAGCGACTGTTCCTGCGCGTCGAAGAAGGCGAGCGTGTCCCGCGCGTTCTCGATCCGGTTCTGCTTGCTCAACTCGACGGTGCGCTGACCCAGATCATGCGCGATTTGCTGGGCCAGAAGTGCCGTAGGCATCCGCGCCGAGATGGTCAGGACCGAGATCGTACCGTCATCGGCCATGCCATCGCGGGCGGCCGCCACCCCCTCGATCCGGATCGACTGGCGGAACATCCCCACCTTTTCCTGCGTGGTCAGCGCAGGCATGTCGGCGTAAAGGTCGTATTGGTCGATGATCTCGAGCACGGAATCCCGGGCCATCAGCCGGTGCTGGATCGCCTGGAGCCGACGTGCGGAGGAGCCCTCCACGGTGGTGCGCGCCAGCTCGTCGGCGATCTTGGGCTGCGCGATCTGGATGACTTCGGCGGATTCGTACTGATGCTGATGACCCAAAGCCCAAAGCACCGACAGGACGCATCCCAACATGCTGATCGCGATGATCAGAAGCGTCCGGCGGCGCAACATGTCGAGGAAGTCGTCAAGTGAAGCTAGTGAACCCATGTCGTCCTTCCGGCTGCTGGCGAATCCCCGCCCGAGATGCTTGCTGCCCCCGTACCTTGCAAGGGAACAGGGGGAAAAACAGCATATCATGTCGTCGAAACTATGGCAGCCCCCGGACCGGAGACGGTGAAATCACGCCGATTTCAGGCCGCCCTGGCCCGCCCGCGATTCAGCACGACCCCGAGCAGGGGCGCGGCCTCGCCTATGACCTTTTCGCAGGCGCGGATCTCTTCCCCGGTGGTGCGAGTCGCATCGGCGACCAGCAGGACGCCGTCCACGTTGGGCAGGAACGCCTGCAGATCGTCCGAGCCGAGAACCGCGGGAAGATCGTAAAGAACGACGTCCGGGCGCAGTTCGGCGACCATCTCGTCGAGCACGATGGCGGTGGCCGGCGCGTGCAGCAGTTCCGAGGCATCGCGCACAGGCTCGCCAGCCAGGCCAAGCGCCAGTGTCTCGCTGCATTTGAGGAGGTGTGCGTCCAGATCGACCTGCCCCTTGAGAAAGCCACGCGCGCGGGCCGGCATGTCCGACAGGCTCAAGAGCGGTGCCACGCCAGGCTGACGCAGGTTGAGGTCCATCAAAATCGTCCGGCTGTCGGGCACACGGGCAAGGCTCAGCGCAAGATTCACGGCGGTGAAGGTCGCCCCGCTGCCCGCAGTCGGGGCGGCGATGGCGACGCGGTGCCATCCCCGCGCCTTGAGAGCGTGCAGGAGTCGCGTGCGCAGCAGGTCGAAGGCCTTGGCCGCCGGATCCTCGCGGAAAAAGCTGACAAGCGGCGCGCGTGCCAGAAGGTGCTTGCGCATGCCGAGCGGAACGGTTTGCAACCGCTCCCATGTCTCGAGCCGCGGGGCGGGAAGCTGAACGCTCACCGGCGTCTGCTCGACCTTGACGGGGTCAGCCGATGATTGCGGGGCGCTCGGGCGCTGCACGGACAATGCCGCGCGCGGCCTGATCCTTTCCTGGCCTTCCCTGCCCGGGGTCTCCGCTTCCAACGCGGCACGGCGACGGAACGGACGGTGCCGCCTGCCTGCCTGTTTCGGGTCGTCCCATTTCGTCATCGTTACCGTGAGCCCATTCTGCGGGATCAGTGTCGTATCATGATATGCCATTTCTTCGCTCCGAACCCACCCAATTACGCTGATGCCCGAACCCGGTCTGTCAATAGCCGGTGCGTCGCAGAACGACGCCCACGGTCTGCAGGAGAATGGACAGGTCGGCGACCAGGCCCAGTTCGTTGCAATACTCCGCATCCATGTCCGCTCGGTAGTCGAAACCCTTTTCGTTGCGTGCCGAAACCTGCCACAGGCCGGTGATGCCGGGGCGCAGGCTGAAATAGGCCTCGGGAAGACGGTAGAGCGGCAATTGCTGCGGCAACATCGGACGCGGGCCGACGATGCTCATGTCTCCGACCAGGACGTTCCAGAGCTGCGGCAACTCGTCGAGCGAGGTCTTGCGCAGGAAATCGCCCACAATGGTGATACGCGGGTCCTTCTTGAGCTTTTGCGTGCTTTCCCATTCGGCGCGCAGCGCGGCATTTTCCCTCAACAAACGTTCCAGCTTCGCATCCGCATCGGGAACCATGGTTCGCAGCTTGTAGATCGAGAAACGGCGGCCGCCACGTCCCAACCGAGGCTGGGTATAGAAAGCACGGCCTCCCTCGATCCTTAGAGCCAGGGCACATATCAGGATGATGGGTACGGCGGCGGGAAGCGCGAGAAGGACGAAGAAAATGTCGAACAGGCGCTTCACGAAGCCGGCATAGACGCCTCGTGGCTCGCAGAAGCGCAGATCGAGATCCGAAAGGCGCGGAACACTGTTATTCCCGCCCGCCGGAACGGGTTTGTAAGAAATGGCTGGCGCCGGTACAAAGCGCGAAATCACTTGGGCCGTCGAGGGCGTCATCGCCTCGCGAACATGTCTGTCCATGTCATCCCCCCCGGGACAAAACCTTATCTACTGCGCCGAAAGCAGCGACGGCGCGGCAGAAAGAACTCGAATGATCAGACCAGGAGATGTGCCCCCCTGGACCTGCGGTGACATGTCCGAAGCGGCCCCACACCTCCCTTCGGACATTGGCAAGATCAGGGCCAGCTAGCGCCCCAGTTCTGCCATGATCGAACGTACCACCGACCGATCCGTTTTTAAGGATTACCGCGTGAACAGACTGTTTCCATTTTCAAACGCCTTGGTTTTCGCGATTTTCCCGATGACCGGCCCGAACAATCCCCCCTTGGGCGACAGTATTGTTTCCGGTCCGTCTTATGCCGCCGCGCAGAATCGCCCCGGGGCATCCAGATTGAGACTTACACGAAAACGACCCCGATTGTGGCAAAAAAGTGGCGGAAACATTGACTTACGAGAGAGAAACTCGCCTATAAAGTGTAAATTGCCTTTGATGTTATCGCATTCCGGTGTCTGAATTCGTGTTCCGGCGGTGCGTGCTTGTGCCGCCCGGTGGCGACGTGATGCAAGCCGCGCCAAACATCCCTTTTGACAGGGCACGGGAAGTGGCGTCTGATGGCGGAAACAACGCGCGGAGGAGACGTCATGGCCCTGTCCCTGCAGGTGATCTACCCGGTCGGAGAGGACACGCATTTCGACCATGCCTATTACGCGACCACCCACATGCCGCTGGTGGACGAGCACATGGGCAAGCATATCGAAAGGGTGCTCGTGACCAAGGGGCTTGCCGGCGGGCCGGATCGTCCGCCCGGAACCTATGCCGTTGCGACGATGGTCTTTGCCGACAAGGCGGCGATGGATGCCGCGATGGCGGCGGCCGGGCCGGTGATGGCCGACATCCCGAATTTCACGGATGTGCGACCCGAGATGCTGATCGGCGAGGTGATCGCCTGAGGCTCAGGCCTCGTCGCGCATCTGGCGCAGGACCTGGCGGCACCCCAGGGCCGCCTCTTCCCGCCTGCCCTCCTCCATGAAGGAAAGCACGCGGGCCAGCGCCTCGGTCCGGTTCAGCGGATCGAGCATCGCGTGACGCGCGGCGCCCCGGCGGCGGACGGTGAAATATTTCGCCTGACGGTCCGTGGCGCCGAAGCTGTACTTGTAAGGTTCGTTCCCGTGACAGAAATCATATACGCGATAACCTTGGGAAATTGCCCAGCGGATCGACTGGGAATGCATCAAGAGACCGACATGATTGCCCTCGACCGTCTCGTCCCGGCCGGCAAGGATGAAGTGCACGCGCTTGTGTTGCGGGTCGAGGATATGGCCCAGCGCGCCGATCACTCGGTCGCCCTCGCGCAGGACGGGCATGTAGAGCAGGCCCAGACGATCGGCCGTCGCAACGATCTTCATGTAATTGCCCGCGACCTGCCGCGCGGTATCGGCGCCCTTGACCGGCGCCCATTTGCGCATCCATAGCCTCAGCATGTCGGCGAGATCACGTTTCAGCTGCGGCCCGGATGAAACCTCGAACCGCAAGTCTCCGCTGTCGAGATAACGCCGGGTGAAGCGACGGATCTTCTGCCGGGTGTTTTTTCCGGGCCCATTCGAGAGCCAGGTTTCGTAATCGTCGGGCAGATCGACATAGGGACAGAGCAGGTTGTCGGTCTGACCCCGGTTGATCATGTAGTCGCGGAAGCCCACGCGGAACGCATCCTCGGGAAAGGCGCGCATGAACAGCGCGGCGCGCCGTTGGGACGCCTCGTAGCGCAGGGTCAGATCATACCACGGCAGGTCCTGGAGCGCCTCGGCAAAGACCGCCATCGCGGTTTCTTCCCAATCCGGATCGCAGAGAAAGCCGGTGTATTCGCTCCACAGGAACAATCCGCCCGCGGCAAGTTCGGTCTGGAACTCGGCACGCGATCCGCTCCAGCGGACGCGGGCGCGCAGGGGCAAGGTGGCCACCAGCGTCTCGCCCGCGAAGATGGCAAGGACCATCCAGCGGCCGGGATTGGCGCGGAACCCCTGGGCCAGCCAGTCCCAGGAGAGGAAGACGGTCCCCTCGGGATCGCGCGCCTCGAGCGACCGCCAATCGGCGCGCAGGCGCTCGAAGGCGTCGAAGCGGGCGATCCGCGCGACACGCAGGGCGAGATCGGCCGCCGCTCCGGCCGTGGTCAGACCACCATCCATCATGCGCTCTCCAGCGCGTCGCCTTCGCGCAATATCTCGAGGAAGGTGTTCATCGCGCGGTCGAAACCGCGCGTGAGCGGGGCAGTCAGGCGGGACTGCGCCGAGAAGTACCGCCCGACGCGGCAGATCTGCGCGGCGAATTCCGGATGGACGCCGGCATCGTCGTACTTGCGCACACGCTCCTTCGTGAGCCAACCGCGCCGCTTTGCCTCCCGCTCGATCAGCTTCAGGCGCTGGACCGCGTGGAAGGTGGTGTAAAGCGCCAGGTAATCGAGGTAGTCGGCGATGTCGTGACCGCAGCCCGGATCGAAGCAATCGATCATGATATCGACCATGTCCTCGGGCGCGATGGGCCAGGCCTCGTCTCCGATCAGCCAGGCGAAATCCTCAGCCCCGTGGCGCAGACCGGAATATTCGAAATCGAACCAGCGCAACGTGCCGTCGCGCCCGAGCGCGGCATTACCCGAACGGCAGTCCCATTTCACGAATTGGCGGCACGGCTGACGCAAGGCCTGGACCGCCCCGTTCCGATCGAAGCGATCCGGGACCGGGCCGCCATAGGATTCGAGAACGGAAACGCTGCTGACAAGGTTGCGGACCCAGTCGATATTTGCACCGAGATGCGGCATGACCCTTTCGAGTTCGGCGCGCCGGGCCGCGGCGTGGATGCGGAAGATGGCCGATACCGCTTCGGCCGCAAGATCCATCCGCCCCGGCCCCTCATGCGCCACGATCTCTTCGTTCAGACGCCTCTGACCGACATCGGACTGGAACAGGATCTCGCCGTCCACGCCGAGCGGCTTGGGCACGTCATCGCACTCGGCCGAGAGTTTTTCGAGCACGTAGGCCTCGAGATGGGTACGGCGGAAATTGGGTCGCAGGGTCGCGATCACATCGCGGTCGTGGAAATGGATGCGAAAACTCGACCGCCCCTCGCCACCCGGGGCGGAAACATGGTCCACGGTCGCTCCGAAGAGCCGCTCGGCCGCGGCGGTGATGCGGGTTTTACGATCCGAGACTGTTTCCTGTGCCACGCCCTGTCCTCTTTTCCTGCGGAGATCCCGGCAGGCCTGCCGACCCGGAACCGAGACCCGAATCCGGTCTGCCGACACCGGTTAGCACAGAGTTTCGATTCGCTCCGAACACTCGGCGAGAATCCGCGCCGAACAGGCGGTTACGCGGATCAATACCTTTGGCTCGCGTTGAATTGTTTACCGTTTGCTGGCACCTGGCGGCGCAATTCGCCTCAAATGCGCCGCGAATTTGCCCGGTTTCCTTAACGTTCCTACGCTCCGCAGATTGCACACGAAGGCAATTCCACGTGCCGGCCCCGGCAAAGGAAGGTGGCACGAAAAACCGACGAATAGCGCGAGGGGATGAAACGATGAGATACGGAAACTGGAGCTGGTTCGGCACCAAGGACTGGGGGGCGAAGACTAACGGCTGGGCTCAATCGAAGAACCGCTGGTTCGATCAGCGTGACGACGACAAGAGCGACGGCAAGGGCACCAAGGGCTCGGGCGGTACCAAGGGCTGGCACGACGGCAAGGGCACGAAGGGTTCCGGCGGCACAAAGGGCTGGGACGACGGCAAGGGAACAAAGGGCTCGGGCGGCACAAAGGGCTGGGGCGACGGGAAGGGCACAAAGGGCTCGGGCGGCACAAAGGGCTGGGACGACGGGAAGTGCGACGATCCGAAGGACGATCCCAAGGATGACGGATCGGAGCCCGGCAAGACGAGCGTGACCTTCCTTGTCGGCTCGGAACTGCAGGTGCAAGTAGAGGTTTCCGAACTGGAGAACGGCGAGCTCTTCTTCCGCCTGGCGCCCGAGACCTGGGACAAGCCGGTCGGCGATATCGACGGCTTCTTCTTCAACATGACGGATGATGCCGAGGTTTCGCAGCTCAACTTCTATCCCGATGTGAACCAGGGCAATGTCACCGATCACCAGGCCGACGCCAACAACGTGAACACGCTGGCCAACGGCTATACCGCGCCGGGCAATTTCGACGTGGCCTACCAGTTCGGCACCGCCCCGGATTCCACCGAAGGGATGGTTCACGATGTCGGCTTCACGATCTGGTCGGATAGCGGGCCTCTGTCACTGTCGGATATCGACCTCGACTCGATCGGTGTCGCGGTGAACACCGACGGCCCTGATCCGCAGATGCTGACCGCGACCGATGCGGTCAACGCCTCCGCCAGCGACACGGATACCTATCACAATGGTGGCGTCGAGGGTGAAGCCTTTGCCGATTGGTACGACAAGGTTCTGGGCGGTTGCTATGACGATCCGAAGGGCAGCGAGAACGATGACGACCTGAAGGACGATCCCAAGGACGACCCGAAGGACGACCCGAAGGATGATCCCAAGGACGACCCGAAAGACGATGACCCCAAGGGCGAAGGCTCTGTTGGCACCAAAGGCTCCGGCGGGACGAAGGGCTGGCATGATCCCAAATGGGACGACGGCAAAGGCTCCGGCGGCACCAATGGCTCGGGCGGCACCAAGGGGTGGGGCGGCACCAAGGGCGCCCATGACCTCGCCAAGATCTTCGGCCTTCCCGTTTTCTCCGACGACCCCAAGGACGATCCGAAGGGCGACGAGGACGACGCCAAGGGCACCACGGGATCGGGCGGCACCAGTGGCTGGCCGAAGATGAAGGACATCCTCGCGCTGATGACCAAGGCCTGCGGCGATGACGAACCCAAGGACGATCCAAAGATCGACGACATGAAGGAAGATGATTTGGACGATTGTTTCTGATCATCGACAGCGATCGAACCGGGAAGGGACCGGACTTGGCCGGTCCCTTGGCCGTTCAGGCCGGTTTGCGGCGGATCCCGATGGGTCGGCCGACCTGGGAGGCCACGGGCAGGCCCGCGTGAGCCTCGGCCATCCGCCCCATTCTCTCCTGCGCCCAACCCGGATAGGCGGCGGACCGACCGCTCTCGTGGCTTACGTTCATGAAGAGGGCCTCCTGCGTGGCGCAGAGGGCGTCGTCGCGCGCAGAATACATCTCGATGAAATAGTGACCCCGCTTGGCGTCATGATCGAGCAGGCGGAACAGGAAGTGGAAGGGCTCGCCCTCCTTCAACTCGCGCAGGAACTGCATGTGGGACTGGATCACGTAAGGCCCGTGCGCGGTCGTCTGGACATAGGCCTCGCCGATGCCGAGGTGATCATCGAGCACGACATCGAGTCCCTTGTCGAAAGCGAC
Source organism: uncultured Paracoccaceae bacterium (assembly GCA_947500005.1). Lineage (GTDB taxonomy): Bacteria > Pseudomonadota > Alphaproteobacteria > Rhodobacterales > Rhodobacteraceae > Lutimaribacter_A. Next base: position 334,695 of record CANMQJ010000001.1, read on the forward strand.
CCCGTAATAGCCCACGTTCATGTGACCGTTATAGTCGATCCATTCGGGGCGAACCTCGAAGCCGCTCATCTTCACCGGCGCGTCATAGGGCCCATCATGGCCACTGGGTGGCGTGTCCGTCATGTTTTCTCCATCAGTTTCCAGCCAGGTGCAGCCGGATGCCGCGCATCAGCCAGCCGCGCGTTTCCTCCGGGTCGATCACGGCGTCGATCTCGCCCAGCGAGGCGACGTTGAGGGCTCCGCCCTGCGCGTAGGCATCCGCCACGAGTCGATCGTGAAGTGCCTGTCGCGCCACCGGGTCGGTTTCGGCTTCCAGCTCCTTCTTGTAACCCAGCCGCACCCCGCCTTCGAGGCCCATCGCACCGAATTCGCCGGTGGGCCATGACAGCGTGAAGACGGGTCTCTCGAAACTGCCGCCTGCCATGGCCTGCGCGCCGATGCCGTATCCCTTGCGCAGGCACAGGAAAAGGATCGGCGGGCGGAACGCGGCACCGGCCGCGAGAAAGTCGCAGGCCGCGCCCACCGCGCCCTGCCGTTCGCTTTCCGGGCCGACCATGAAACCCGGCGTGTCGCAGAGCGAGACCAGCGGGAGACCGAACCTGTCGGCAAGTCGCAGGAAGCGCGCGCCCTTTGCCGAGGCGGGCGCGTCCAGCGCCCCGCCCAGGTGATGGGGGTTGTTGGCGATCAGCGCGACCGGGTGCCCCTCGACCCGCGCCAGCCCGGTGACCAGCCCCGGCGCATGGGCGGCGCCCAGTTCGATGAAAGAGCCGGTGTCGGCAATCGTCTCGATGATCTGCCGCACCGGGTAGGAGCGCTGGCGGTTTTCGGGGATGAGGTGGCGCAGCAGGCGGGGGTCGGCCGCCTCCCACAGGGTCAAGGCGCCCTGGAAACAGGACAGGACACGGCGCGCGGCAAGGACCGCGTCCAGATCGGCGTCGCACAGGATATCGACCAGCCCGATCTCGGCCTGCATGGGCGCCGGCCCGATGTCGCGCGGGTCATGCGTGCCAAGTCCTCCGGCCTCGATCATCGCCGGCCCGCCCAGGCCTATCCAGCTGTGCCGCGTGGCGATGCGCACATCCCCGGCCCCGAAGATCGCGGCGTTTCCGGCAAAGCAGAAGCCCGAATTTACGGTGATCTTCGGCCCATGTCCGTTCAGCCCGGCAAAGGCCGCGAAGGTCTTGATGTCGAGCGCGCAATGCACAAGCCCGGCGAGGTCGTCGTCGTTGGGCCGCCCGCCGCCGCCCTCGGTCAGGAAGATGGCGGGCAGGCGCAGGTCATGGGCCTTTTCCAGGATCCGGTCGGTCTTTTCATGTCCCTTCATCCCCTGCGTGCCGGCCATGACGGTGGAGTCATAGGCCAGAATGGCGGTCTGGCTCCGCTCCTCTCCGAACTCGCGAGCATTGACGCTGCCGATGCCGGTCACGATCCCGTCGGCGGGGGTTTCACGGATCAACCGCTCCACGCCAAGTTTTCGGCGCTGCGCAGCGAGAAGCAGTTGGCCGTATTCGTGGAAACTGCCCCCTTCGCAGAGGATGCCCAGAAGGGCGCGCGTGGTCTGCTGCCCGCGTTTCTTGCGCCGCTCCACCGCCCCGGGACGTGAGGGGTCGAGCGTCCGGGCGAGGCGTTCGTTCAGTGCGGCGAGATCAGGACGGATGTGATCGGGATCGACCTGACGGACCTCGACCCGAGGCTCCAGCGTGGCGTCGAAAGGTTGGTAGATAAGAATGACGTCACCCTCGGAGACAAGCGTCCCGGGGTCGCTCGTCAAGGCGGTCACCTCGCCTGCCTGCTCGGCTGTGAGTACATGCTCCATCTTCATGGCTTCGATCAGGGCCAGTTCCTGGCCTGCGGCAAAGGACTCGCCCGATGAAACGAGCAGCGCCTTGAGCACGCCCTGCATGGGCGCGACCAACCGGTTCTGGCCTTCGCCACTTGGCGCCGGGTCCGAGGTGTCTTCGGCCGACGGAAGATCCAGACCCTTCCAGAGGTCCTCGACAAGGCCGGTCGTCACCCGCCAGCGGGAGAGCGCCGGATGCTGCACCAGGAGCCGAAGCAAAGGGATGTTGGTTCCAACGCCATCGATCCGCATATCTGCCAGCGCACGGGCCATCCGCGACAGCGCAAGGCGCAGATCATCGCGCGGTTCGTGCAGCACGACCTTGGCCAGAAGCGGATCGAATCCGGGATGGATCGCGTAGCCGGCATATCCATGGGTTTCCACCCGAACGCCGCGACCGCCCGGAGGGTCGAAACCCGTGAGGGCCCCGCTTGCAGGGGTCGCTCCGCTCCGCGTCACCTTCTCGGTGTTCACGCGGGCCTGAATGGCGATACCGCGCGGAGGGGAAGGGTCCGCAAGTGCGGGGTCGATCTGGTCCAGCCGCTCTCCAAAGGCGAGGCGCAGTTGCAATTCCACCAGGTCGTATCCAGTCACCTCCTCGGTGACGGTATGTTCGACCTGAAGGCGCGGATTGACCTCGATAAAGGCGATGCGGTCATCCGCGACCAGGAATTCCACGGTGGCGAGCCCGCGCAGATTGCAGGCGCGCCCAAGTGCCAGACCCGCCTCGACGATCCGGGCGCGATGGCCCGGTGACAGGGCGGGCGCGGGGGCGATTTCGATCAGTTTCTGGTGGCGCCGCTGAAGCGAACAGTCGCGTTCCCACAGGTGCGAGACGGTCCTGCCGTCACCCAGCAATTGCAATTCGATATGGCGCGCGTTTTCCAGCATCTCCTCGGCATAGATCGCCCCGCCGCCCAGCGCCTCGGCCTCGGCCCGGCAGGCGGCGAAGGCACGGGGCAGATCCGCCGCATCGCGGACGAGGCGCATGCCGCGGCCGCCCCCGCCTTGCGCGTATTTGAGCATTATGGGGCGGGCCAGATCCCGCATGAAGGCATCGGCCGCCGCGAGATCTTTCAGCGGTGGCGAACCGCGCAACACGGGCACGCCGCACCGCTCGGCAAGGGCGCGGGCCGTAAGCTTGTTCCCGAGCGTCTCCAGCACGTCGGCTCCCGGCCCTATCAGCGCCAGACCGGCTTGCGCGCAGGCACGGGCGAAACCCGCATCCTCGCTGAGGAATCCGTATCCCGGATGAAGGGCATCGCAGCCATTGGCCCGCGCCGCTGCCAACAGCGCAGCGCCATCCATGTAACCCGCCGCCCCCTGCCCCGGCAGTTCGACGCAACGGTCGGCATGCCGGAGGTGGAGACAATTCGCATCGTCCGGGGTATGGACGGCGACCGTGCGGATCCCGAGCATCGCGGCGCTGCGCGCGATACGGATCGCGATCTCGCCGCGATTGGCGATCAGAAGATTTCGGAACATGGCTCCTCCCCCCCCATCAAACGGACAAGGCCCCTGACGATCCAGCCCTGTCCCGGCGGGCGGACGCAAGGTCAGATCCCGGTATGACCGCAGCGCGCCGCCCGGCGGCATGCAGAATTTCCAGAGGAAATTCCCTGGTCAGAGCTTCACGATCCGGTTTGAGAGGGTTCCAATTCGCTCGATTTCCAACTCGAACCGGTCGCCGGGGGTCAGCCGCTTGCCGATCTCCAGCCCGCAGCCCATTCCCACGGTCCCCGAACCGATCACCTCTCCCGGGTAAAGAGTTTCGGCGGCCGAGATATGGGCGAGGATCGCACCGAAGTCATGCTGCATCTCACTGGAATTGCCGCCCCCCCAGCGCGCGCCATTCACCCGCGCCTCCATGTCGAGCGCGACGGGATGGGCAACCTCGTCAGCGGTCAGGATGAAGGGGCCGAGGATGTTGCCGGTGTCGAAATCCTTGCCCTTGGCGGGGCCAAGCTGGCCCGGCATCTCGACCATCTGCGCGTCGCGGGCCGAAACGTCGTTGAGGATGGTGTATCCGAAGATGTAATCCTGGGCCTCCTCCGCGCGGATATCCTTGCCTTTCTTGCCGATCACGATGGCCAGTTCCAGTTCGATATCCAGGTACTCGGCATAGCCCGGCCAGATCACGTCCTGCCCATGCCCGATGAAGCTGAGCCGGTTGCCCTTGTAATAGATCGGCTGCCTGTACCAGACATCGGGGATGTCGAACGGCCTGCCGGTCATCTTCTCCGCCTGGGCGAAGCTGTTTCTCAAGTGCTCCTCGAAAACGAGACAGTCGCGGTACTGGACCGGAAGCAGCGGCGGGCGAAACGAAACCTCGTCAGCCATCAGGATGCAGCGATCCTCGGCCCCGTTGATCAGCGAACGGGCAAGCGCAAGGGCCTGCTCGCCGCCATAGATCACCGACATCATGTCCACGAAGGGACCGCTATCCTCTCCGTTCACCTCGGCGGCAAGATGAAGATCCAGCAGGCGGGCGTCGTCCAGGGCCGCGACGACCAGTTCGCGCCCCTCGAATGCTACGGTTCCAAGTCGCATGATCTCACTCCTCGAAAATGGCGACGGCGCGGGTGAAGCCGGCCGAGGCGCCCTTGATCTTGTAAGGAAAGCAGGAAATCGTGAAGCCTGTCGGTGGCAGCGTTTCAAGCTGCGAGAGCTTCTCCATGTGGCAATAGCCGATCTCCATCGAGGCGCGGTGACCTTCCCAGATGATCGAGGGGTCATGGCTCTTGGCGTATTCCTGCGCGGTAAGCGGGAAAGGCGCGTCCCAGCTCCAGGCATCCGTTCCGGTCACCCGCACGCCGCGCTCGAGCAGGTAGAGTGTCGCCTCACGCCCCATCCCGCAGCCCTTCATCAGGTAATCGGGCTTGCCGTAGTGATCGCCGGCCGAGGTGTTGACGACCACGATGTCGAGCGGTTGCAACTCATGCCCGATCCGCTTCAGTTCGGCCTCCACATCGGCGGCTGTGGCGACATAGCCATCGTCGAAATGGCGGAAATCCAGTTTCACCGCGGGATTGAAACACCAGTCCAGCGGAACCTCGTCGATGGTGATCGCCCGTTCGCCGTTGTTCATTGTCGAATGGTGGTGATAAGGCGCGTCGAGATGGGTGCCGTTATGCGTGGCAATCGTCAGCCGTTCGACCGCCCAGCCCTCGCCGCCCGGCAGATCCTCCTTCTTGAGACCGGGAAAGAAGGCCATCACCTGCTCGGCGGTCTGCTCATGGGTCATGTATTCGATTTCGGGCAACATGATGGGCGGGTCCGAGACAATCCCGGTCTCGAGCGGGACGGACAGATCAACAAAGCGGCGGGCCATGTGGGGTCTCCTCAGATCAGGGCGGTTGCAAGAGATGGAAAGGCCAACACCAGCGCCAGAAGCACCAGCATCATCAGCGCAAATGGTGCGGCCCCGCGAAAGATGTCGCCCAGCGTGATCGAGGGATCATCCAGCGCGGATTTGATGACGAAGACGGAAATGCCGAAGGGCGGAGTAAGCAGGCCGATCTCGACCGCGATAATCGTCACGATCCCGAACCAGATCAGGTCGACCTGCATCACGTGCAGAACGGGCAGCATCAGCGGCACGAGGATCAGCATGATGGACGAACTGTCGAGGATCGTTCCCATCACGATCACCAGCCCGACATAGGCCAGGATCACGCCCCAATAGCCGATCTCGGCCGTTGCCACGAATTCGCCAAACCCCGCGGGCACGCCCGAAAGTGCCAGCATCCGCGAATACATCTGCGCGGCAATGATCAGGAAGCAGATCGAGGCGGTCACGAGCCCGGTGTCGTTCAGCACCTGCCAGAAATCCCGCCAGCCAAGCGAGCGGCGGGCCAGGCCGATCACGATGGCGCCGAGGCAGCCGACCGCGCCCGCTTCGATCGGGGTGAAGATGCCGCCATAGATGCCGCCCAGAACCGAGCCGATGAGCAGGACCAGCGGAACGCTTTTTGCCCAGAGGTCGCGCCGCGAAAGCACGGAGCCGGCATCATGCCGAACCTCGGCCCCAAGCCATTGCGGACGCAGCCGCGCGGTCAGCCAGATGCCACCGCCGAAGATCACCGCCAGAAGCAGGCCGGGGATCACGCCTGCGATGAACAGGTCGCCCACGGATTGCTCGGTCAGCAGCCCGTAAAGGATCAGAAGGAGGCTGGGCGGGATCAGCATCCCCAGCACCGACGACCCCGCCACCACCCCAACCGAGAAGCGGGCCGAATAGCCGTGGCGCATCATTTCCGGAACGGCGATGCGAGTGAACACGGCCGCCGAGGCGATGGAAATGCCGGTGATGGCGGCGAAAATGGCATTGGCGCCCACGGTGCCGATTCCCAGACCGCCGGACAGGCGGCGGAACAGGTGGTTGGCCACGTCGAACGCATCGCGCCCCATCCCGGTGACCGACACGATGTAGCCCATCAGCACGAAAAGCGGCACGACACCGAAGAAGTAGCTGGAAATCGTTTCGGACGCGGCGAGCGCCAGCAGCTTGCCCGCAAGCAGCGGCGAGCCCTTGATGGCCCAGACCCCGACATAGGAGGACAGCATCAGCGCGAAAGGCACCCAGAATCCCAGATAGACCATCACGACCATCGCGCCGAAGGAGACCAGGCCGATCTCGAACGGGCTCATTTGCGGACCTCGACGAGACGGATCAGGGCGGCGAGCGCAAAAAGCAGCAGCTGCACGAGAAGCGCCATGCAACCGATCAGGATGATCAGCTTCACCGGCCAGATCGGCGCAGTGAAGTCGCCCACCGTTCCCTCGTATGTATTGCGCTCCCACGCCTTCTGGAACAGCGGCAGCGAAGCCGCGTAGACCTGCCAGACCAGCATCGCCGCGGCGAGGGCGAAGACCAGTTCGACACCCTGACGCAGACGCGGCGCGCGGCCTTCGATGAAGCCCAGCACCGCCTCGGACCGGGTGAGCCGCCCCTTGCGGAAGGTCTGGGCGATTTGCAGAAAAACGATCGCCACGATGGACATCGACACGATCTCGGGCACGCCCGAAACCGGCGCGCCGAACAGGCTGCGGCCGAAGACGTCGACATTGATCAGCAGCATTATGCAAAGGATCAGCAGCGTTCCCGCGACGTTCAGGGCGACGGTAATCGCGTCAATGCCCTGGCGCAGCGCCAGGAACCACACGGGCAGTTCGCCACCCGCCTGCTCTCCGCTCGGATCAATCATGCAAACCTTTCTGCGGCCCCCCACACGCAAGGGTGCCGCGCCGGAGTTCACGGTCGAAGAGACGCTCCGATCGCGCCGGGGCGTCAGTTTCTTCTACTCCTGGTCCCAATTCCGGACCGGCTCGGCCCCTGCCGCGCGCATCGTGTCCATGTAATCCTTCAGCACCTCGGTTCCTTGCAGCCCTTGCGAGTCCAGCCGCTCGGCCCAGAGCTTGGCTACGTTGTCCATGCCCTCGGCCCATTGCTTGCGGAACGCGGCATCCACCTCGGAAATCGTCGCGCCCTGTTCCTCCATCATGGCGAGAAACTTCGAGACCGAAGCGTCGAGATCCTGGTGATAGGCGACGCGATCCGCCTCGGCAGCGTCCTTGAGCGCCTGCTGAACGACGGGGTCGAGACTGTCGAACCAGTCCTTGTTCGCCGCGATGCCGCCGGCGTACTGGGCACCGAAGCCGACCTTGGTGATATAGGGCGCGACCTCGTGCAGCTTGCCCGGCAGCGCGGCCGAGGCGAACACGATCACGCCGTCATAAACGCCTGTCTTGATCTCGTTGTAATAGGTGGTGAGGTTGCCCGAGACGCCGACCGCGCCCGTGCCTTCGAGCCAGTTCACCGCCGGGCCCGGCGCGCCGATCTTGCGCCCTTCGAGGTCGTCGATGGATTCGACCGGGAAGGTCGTCATCAGCAGGTAGTCGTCGATGCCGATGGCGCCGCCGAGATATTCCAGCCCGTTGGCCTCCCAGGACGCCTTCATCGCCTCGTTCGAGACCTGAAGTTCGTCCATCCACTCGCTGACGACAGTCGAGTCGGAGATCACGAAAGGCGTGAAATAGGTGACGTTCTGCACCGCGAGCTTGCCCGGATCGAACAGGGACGAGACCAGCCCGATCTCGGCCAGCCCTTCCTCGACCGCTTCCAGCTCGTCTCCGACCTTGGCCAGCGCGCCGCCATATTGCTCGGACCAGGTGATGGAATAGTCGGTCCCCTCCAGCGCTTCGTTGACCGCGGGAATGAAAGTCTGGCTGGCATGTTTCACCCAGCGGAAGACCGGCGGATGGCCCGCAACGATGGTGACATTCAACTCTTCCGCGAGCGCTGCGCCACCTGTGCCCAGTATCAGCGCGGCGGCGGTCAGTCTTGCATAGTGGTTCATGGTTTCCTCCCCGAATGAACTCTAGGTCAGCGCGCGTATCCCCGCGCAGATGAATGGAATGATACGCTCGAGCATCGCGTCGGCATCGCCATCGTCGCAAAGCCCGTCGGACAGTCGGTCGGCGCGGCCCGTCTTGGCCATCATCGTCATCCCCACGCCGATCGCGAACATGTAGGCCCAGACAGCGTTCTCCCGCGTCAGTCCGGGCTCCGCCTCCATCAGCGCGGCGATGTAATCGCGCGCGATGGGATCATAGTAGGTTTCCGCCAATGCCTGATCGCGCGGATCGGCGGAATTTGCAAAGCTGACAAGGATGCGCGCATAGGCACCGCCATCCCGGGCCTGGTCGATCCCGGCCTCGATCGTCGGCCGAAACAGTGCTTCGACGATGGCCTCCAGCTTCGGTGTCGAACCGGCGCGCAATTCCTTGAGCCGGTCGGCGCGCTCTCCGTTTATCTGGCCGGAACGACGCGCGACAACGGACTCGAACAGACCCTCCTTGGTCTTGAAGTGGTAATGGATCAGACCCTGCGCCACCTCGGCACGCTCTGCGATCTCGCGGAGCGCCGCGCCCTCGAACCCAGAGGCGGCAAAGAGCTGTTCGGCCGCGTCCAGTATCGCATCGAAACGTCGAGCGCTACGAGTGGCGACCGCCGGGGCGGTGTCGGGCAAGATCTCCTCCCAAAATCCTGACTGATCGTTCAGTCAGGATTTTCGAGTTTCCGAGTCGAGTCAAGAGGGTCGCACATGTGCTACGCATGGGGTCGGAGTATTCCTTGCCGAAGAGAGGGATCGGACCACTCCGCCGTTGACAAAATTCCGATTCGGCAAATACCATTTGCATACAAACAACAAACGGTCTTCAACAGGGATCGCCACCTTGGATTATTTCGCGCCCACCGCGCTGGAGCAGGCATACAGCCTTCTTGCGCGTGACCCTGTCCGCATCGTTGCGGGGGGAACGGATTACTACCCGTCGCGGCCCGCCGGTCCTCCGGCCCGCGACCTGATGGATGTTACCGGCATCGCGGAGTTGCGCGGGATCGCCCAAGTCGGCGATGGCTGGCGGATAGGTGCCACGACCCGTTGGAGCGATATCGTCCGTGCCGAACTTCCACCCGCATTCGACGGGCTCAAGGCGGCGGCGCGCGAAGTTGGAAGTATCCAGATCCAGAACGCCGGAACGGTCGCGGGGAACCTCTGCAACGCGTCACCCGCCGCAGACGGAGTACCGCCGCTCCTGACACTGGACGCCCGGGTCGAGATCGGTTCGGATCAGGGGATACGTTTCCTGCCGCTGTCCGAGTTCATCACCGGGGTGCGCGCCACAGCCTTGCAGCCGGGCGAGATGGTGACGGCTGTCATCGTGCCGCCCCTGCCCGAAACGGCGGTGAGCGCGTTCGAGAAACTCGGGGCGCGGCGCTACCTGGTGATCTCGATCACCATGACGGCGGTCTTGCTGGTACTCGACGAGGGGGGACGCATCGCCGAAGCGCGGGTCGCCGTCGGGGCCTGCTCTCCGGTCGCCTGCCGCCTGGGCGATCTGGAAACGGCGCTGGTCGGGCAGGATGCGGGGCGGGCCGAGATCGATCCCGCGCATCTTTCATCGCTGGCCCCGATCGATGACGTGCGCGGCACCGCCGCCTTTCGCGCTGATGTCGTGGCGGAACAGATCGCCCGCGCTTTGCGCGCGGCGGGAGGACGAAATGGATAGAAGTGTCGCGAACCGAACGACCGATTTCTCGCTCAACGGCGCCCCCGTAAGCGTTTCCCCGCGCCCGGGCGAGCGCCTGTCGGAGACCTTGCGCGAAAGGCTGGGCGCGCGCGACGTCAAGATCGGCTGCAATGCCGGCGATTGCGGCGCCTGTACGGTGATGGTGGACGGCGCGCCTGTCTGCGCCTGCCTGATGCCGGCTCAACAAGCAAGCGGGCGCGAGGTGGAGACGCTTGCAGGGCTGGTAAAGGCCGATCCGGTCACCCGCGATCTGGCGCAGAGGTTCCAGGCCCACGGGGCCGCGCAATGCGGGATCTGTACGCCGGGCATGATGGTCACGGCCACCGCGTTACTGCGGGTAGACCCGGCACCGGACGAACAGAAGGTCAAGGACACGCTGGGCGGTGTCTTGTGCCGGTGCACGGGCTATCGCAAGATCCTGGATGCGGTGACAGGAAAGCCGCCCCCCGATGCGGGTGCGCCCGAGGGCCATGCCGGCGCCTCGCCGCCGCGCCTGGACGGCGTGGCAAAGGTGTCGGGAACCGAGGCATTCGGAGACGACGTAGCACCGGCCGGCACGCTCGAAATGGTTCTGATCCGTGCCCCTTTTCCCCGTGCGGGCTTCGCTCTGGGCGATCTCGACCGGTTCCGTGCGGCCATGCCCGGGATAGAGGCCGTTCTGACGGCCGCCGATGTGCCGGGCCGAAACCTCTATGGCACCATCCCCGGCTTCATCGATCAGCCGGTCTTTGCGACCACCGAGACAAGGTTTCGCGGCGATCCGGTCGCGGCCGTGATCGGTACGCCCGAAGCGATCGCGGGGTTTGATCCCGACAGTTTTCCGGTAACGTGGGAAGAGCGTCCCGCCGTGCTGGAAATCGGTGCGGCATTGGCCGAGCAGGCTCCGCTGCTGCATGAGGGCCACCCCGGCAACGTCATGTGTGCGGGCCGGGTTGTTCACGGTGACGCTGCCGCAGCACTTGCCGAAGCGGATGTCGTGGTCGAGGGCGCCTTCCGCACCCATTTCGTCGAACATGCCTATATCGAGCCCGAGGCAGGCTTTGCCCGGATGGACGGGGACAAGATCGAGGTCCACGCTTGCACGCAGGCGCCGGTGATGGATCTCGAAGGGCTGATGGATATCCTCGCCCTGCCCCGCGACAAGGTGCGGATCGTCCCCACCGCCGTGGGCGGAGGGTTCGGTGCCAAGTTGGACATGAGCGTACAGCCCTATCTGGCGCTCGGCACGCTCAAGACGGGCAAACCGGTTCGGCTGACCTATTCGCGGACCGAGTCGATGCAGGCCACCACCAAGCGCCACCCGGCCGAGATGCGCGTCCGGGTCGGCGCAACGCGCGACGGGCTATTGTCGGGGCTTGGTTTCGAGGGCGAGTTCAATACCGGGGCCTATGCCAGCTGGGGGCCGACCGTGGCGAACAGGGTACCGGTCCATGCCTCGGGGCCTTACCGTGTCCGCCACTACAAGGCCGAGGCGACGGGCGTCTACACCCACAACCCGCCATCCGGGGCCTTCCGGGGCTTCGGCGTGCCGCAGGCGGCCATCGCGCAGGAATGCCTGTTCGACCATCTGGCCATGAAACTTGACATGGATCCGCTGGAATTCCGCCTGCTCAACGCCTTGCAAAACGGCGAGCCGACGGTCTGCGGCCAGGTCTTCGAACAAGGGGTCGGCATATCCGCCTGCCTGGAAGCGCTTCGCCAGGGATGGGAAGCGGCCAAGGACGAGGTGGCCGCGTTCAACGCGGCATCCGGAACCGTGAAGCGCGGCGTGGGGCTCGGCGCGGGCTGGTATGGCTGTGGCAACACCTCGCTGCCCAACCCTTCGACCATAAAGGCCGGGATCATGGCGGACGGACGGCTGAGGCTGCATCAGGGCGCGATGGATATCGGCCAGGGCGCGAACACCGTGATCGCACAGATCTATGCCACTGCGCTGGGGGTGCCGGTCAGCGCAATAGAGATCGTCGGGGCGGATACCGACATCACTCCGGATGGAGGCAAGACCTCCGCCTCGCGCCAGACCTATGTCTCGGGCAATGCCGCGCGGCTGTCGGGCGAGGCGATGCGCGCGCAGATCCTGACCCGTGTCAACGCGGGCACTGACGCCGAGATACATCTGGAGACCAACCGGATCCGCGTCGAGGATGGCGGCCAGTCGCATGTGATCGACCTGGCGGCGCTCGACCCCGATGCCGAGGGTTATGTGCTGCGCTCCGAGGAGACCTATGATCCGCCGACCAAACCGCTGGACGAAAACGGTCAGGGCGTGCCTTACGCCCAGTTCGGCTATGCCGCGCATCTGGCGGTGGTCGAGGTCGACACGCGCATGGGCACGGTGCGCCCCATCCGCTTCCTCGCCGCGCATGACGTGGGCCGCGCCATCAACCCGGAACTGGTCGAAGGGCAGGTGCATGGCGGCATCGCGCAGGGTCTGGGCATGGCGCTGATGGAGGAGTACATCCCCGGCCGCACCGAGAACCTTCATGATTACCTGATCCCCACCATCGGGGACATCCCGCCCATTGAAACGCTGATCATCGAGGAGCCGGACGCGCACGGCCCCTATGGCGCCAAGGGACTTGGTGAGCATGCGCTGATCCCGACGGCGCCCGCGCTGCTGAACGCGATCCGCAACGCTTGCGGCGTGCAGATGTACGAATTGCCCGTCACGCCCGCGCGCCTGCGGGCTGCCATTCTGGAGCAGGCCGATGGCTGAGCGAAAGAAGCCCGAGAAGATACGCTGCGATGCCTGCCCGGTGCTTTGCTTCATTGCCGAAGGACGGTCCGGGGCCTGCGACCGCTACGCCAACCACGCCGGCGAACTGGTCCGCCTCGACGCGCTGACGGTGATCGAACATGGCGACCAGAAGCTGGTTCCCTTCATGAAGGGAACCACGCCAGACGAATGGGATGGCGACCTGGTGTTGGGCAACCGCACCTTCGTGACCGCGGTGGGCGCGGGCACCACCTATCCCGACTACAAGCCCGCCCCCTTCATCGTCAGCCAGGAGGTCAAGGGCGTCGACATGGTCACCGTGGTGACCGAGGGGATCTTTTCCTATTGCGGGGTCAAGGTGAAGATCGACACCGACCGCCATATCGGACACGAACGCGATATCGTCCGGGTGGATGGCGAGCCCATCGGCCACGTGATGACCTCGGAATACGGCTCCAAGATGCTGAGCCTTGGCGGGGTGGAACATCTTACCGGCGGCTCCAAGAAGGAGGGCCGGATCACCTGCGACGCGCTTCTCAAGCTCTGCAACCGCGAGGCGGTCGAGATGGTGATCGGCGAGCCGGGGCACGAGACGACGCTGATCGTGCAGGCCGGCCGGCCGCCCATCATCAATGGACAAACCGAAAAGCTGATGCGGGTGGGCTGCGGATCGGCCGCGATAGGGATGTTTGCGAAGCAATGGCTCGGCCATGCCGACGAGGTTGTGGTGGTTGATGACCACATCACCGGCGTTCTGAGCGAACACCAGGCGGGCAAGATGCTGGACGTGCCGCCGACGGGGATCCGCATCAAGGGGCGCCGCTCCACCCCTGGGCGCTATTTCCAGGTGGCCGAGCCCGGGACCGGCTGGGGCGGAACGGATATCACCGACCCACTGGTGATCCTGGACAAGTTCAAGCCGGATGTGGCGTGGCCGGGCCTGCGGCTGCTGATGGTCTCGACGACCGGCGAGCAACACGCCTATTTCGAGCTGGACGAAGATTTGCGTCCACAACCCGCACACATCCCCGACGTACTGAAAGCCAGTGCCGAGTTGATCGCGGAGAATTGCGAACCCTCGGTCTGCTCCGTCCTTTTCATGGGCGGCGCGGGCGGTTCGCTGCGCGCGGGCGTGACCGAAAATCCGGTGCGGCTGACCAAGTCCGTGAAGGACTCGCTCACCTATGTCTCCTGCGGCGGGGCCGAGGCCTATGTCTGGCCCGGAGGCGGGATCACGGTGATGGTGGATGTGCTCGACATGCCGACGCAAAGCTTCGGCTATGTGCCGACGCCGGCCCTTGTCGCGCCCATCGAATTCACCATGCGCGTCAGCGACTATGCAGCACTTGGCGGCCATACCGAGGAGATCCGGCCAGTGAATGGCGTGGTGAGCGATCGCGCGCGCAAGGTGCCGCCCGAGGAAAGCCAGCCTGACCCGATGGATCACGCCAATTATCGCTGGGCGAAATAGGATGGGACCGGTGGCGGCCATACTCCCCTGCGGAACGCGGCTGCACCTGCAGCACGGCCCCATCGATCTGATCATCGGGGCCGAAGGCGCGCGCGCAGCAGCCTTTGCCGCTGCTCGCGCGCGGTTCGAAACCGTGCTCGAGGAACTGGTTGCCGAACTAGCGTTTCTGCGCACCGAGGTTAGCGCGGATGATCCGGCCCCGCAGGGAGCAGTTGCGCGTCGAATGGACAAGTCCGCGCGCGCCCATTCCGCCGGCTTCGTCACGCGGATGGCAGCAGTCGCAGGCGCCGTGGCGGACGAGATACTGACGGCGATGACAAAAGCCGCGCCTCTCTCGCGCGCCTATGTCAACAACGGCGGCGACATCGCCCTCCATCTTGCGCCGGGCCACGGCTTCGCCACCGCCATCGCCGGGCTGGACGGTCACGAGAACGGTCGTATCACCATCCGCGCCGAAGACGGGATTGGCGGTATCGCCACCTCGGGCCGCGGCGGGCGAAGCCTGTCGATGGGTATCGCGGACGCGGTCACCGTTCTGGCCCGGGACGCAGCAAGCGCCGATGTCGCGGCAACGCTCATCGCCAACGCGGTCGACCTGCCGGGCCATCCGGCGATCCATCGCCTGCCCGCGTCCGAGATCGACCCGGAGAGCGACCTGAAAAACCGTTTGATTACAAATGGGTACGGCGCTCTTTCGCTGCCCGAAATCCACGATGCGCTGCAAAACGGGCGGATCGTCGCGGAAAAGATGGTGCGGCGCGGCCTGATCGCCTCGGCCTGTCTGTTCCTGCGCGGGGAAACCTGCCATGCCGGCGCCGACCGCCTTGCCCCGACCTCTGGAGTTCTGGAACATGCCTGAAATCAAGCTGCGCAAAACGGTCGCCTCGCTGGAGGAGATCTATCACGAAGGAGGCCCCGAAGCCGAGACGCCGCTGCGTCGCGCGTCGATGCTTGCGGTGATCGCCAATCCCTTTGCAGGACGCTACGAGCCCGAGATCCAGCCCTTCATGGAGGATCTGAAACCCCTCGGCCTGCAAATGGCGCAGGACTTGCTGGAGATGCTGGGTGGCCCGGAGGCGGTCGAGGGCTATGGCAAGGGCGCGATCATCGGCGAAGGGGGCGAGCTAGAGCACGGCGCCCTCTGGCACGCGCCGGGCGGCTACGCGATGCGCCAACTGCTGGGCACTGCCAACGCGATCGTGCCCTCGACCAAGAAGGTCGGCGGCGTGGGCGCGCGGCTGGACGTGCCGATCACCCATATCAACGCCTCCTACGTGCGCAGCCATTTCGACAGCATGGAGGTCGGCTGCAACGATGCGCCGCGCGCGGGCGAGATGGCGCTTGCGCTGGTGATGACCACTGGTCCGCGCGTGCATTCGCGCTCGGGCGGGCTGGAAGCCTGGGAGATCAAGGGAGAGGACGGGTTGAGATGACAAAGATCCGCAAGATCGCCGTGACGGTCGAGGAAACCCATGTCGAAGCCGGGCGAGACATCGCGCCGCCCACGCGCAAGGCGGTGGCGGTGGCGGTGATCGAGAACCCCTTTGCCGGACAATATGTCGAGGACCTGACGCCGCTGATGGACACCGGCGCGGAACTCGGTGCGCTGCTGGGCCGCCGCTGCGTCGAGGCGCTGGGGATCGAGCCGGCACAGGCCGAAAGCTATGGCAAGTCGGCAATGGTCGGCGAAAATGGCGAACTGGAACACGCCGCCGCGATCCTGCACCCCAAGCTCGGCGCACCGCTGCGCAAGGAGGTTGAAAAGGGGGCGGCCCTCGTGCCTTCTTCCAAGAAGATGGGCAGCCCCGGGCAGGTTCTGGATGTACCGCTGGGCCACAAGGATGCCGCCTATGTCCGGTCGCATTTCGACGGGATCGAGGTGCGGCTCAACGATGCGCCGCGCGCGAACGAGATCATGGTCGCCGTCGCCGTGACCGATAGCGGCCGCCCCCTGCCCCGTGTCGGCGGGCTGACCGCAGCCGAGGCCGAGGGCAAGGACGGGCTGCGCTAGACTTTTGCGAACCAGACCAGAGCCGGGAAAACCGGCCGATCTGACATAATCCAACCGGAGGACCAAACATGACCCTTTTCAGACGTACCGTGCTGGGCGCGCTCGCCGCCCTGCCGCTTGCGGCCCTGCCGCTGACGGCAAGCGCGCAGGAAACCATCGTGCTGGGCGAGGTGAACAGCTACACTCGCCTGCCCGCCTTCCTCGAGCCCTACAAGAAGGGCTGGGAACTGGCGGTGGAACAGATCAACGCCGAGGGCGGTGTTCTGGGCAAGCAGTTGGAGGTCATCAGCCGCGACGACACGGGCGATCCGGCGACAGCCATCCGCATCGCCGAGGAGCTGGTTTCCAAGGACGGCGCCGTGCTGATCTTCGGGACCTTCCTATCCAATATTGGCCTTGCCGTGGCCGATTTCGCCAAGCAGAAGCAGGTCCTCTTCCTCGCCTCCGAGCCGCTCTCGGACGCGCTGGTCTGGTCGAGCGGCAACAAGTATACCTATCGCCTGCGCCCCTCGACCCATATGCAGGCCGCGATGCTTGCCGAACAGGCCGCCAAGCTCGATGCAGTGACATGGGCGACCGTCGCCCCCAACTACGCCTACGGTCAGGACGCGGTCGAGGCGTTCAAGCGCGAGCTGACAAAGCTCAAGCCGGATGTGGAATTCGTCGAGGAGCAGTGGCCGCCGGTCTTCAAGATCGACGCAGGCTCGACCGTCCGCGCGCTGGAGCAATCAAAGCCGGATGCGATCTACAACGTGACATTCGGCGGCGACTTGGCAAAGTTCGTCCGCGAAGGCTCGCTGCGCTATCTTTTCGAGGATCGCGACGTCGTCTCGCTACTGACCGGTGAGCCGGAATATCTCGACCCGCTGGGCAACGAGACGCCGGAGGGATGGATCGTCACCGGTTACCCGTCGATGGCTATCGACACCGAAGCGCATGATGCCTTCGAAACCGCCTACATGGAAAAATGGGGCGAGAAGCCGAAGACCGGCTCGATCGTCGGATACAACTCCATCCTCTCCATCAAGGCGGCACTGGAAAAGGCCGGGGCGACCGATACCGAGGCGCTGCTTCAGGCTATGGAAGGACTCGAGGTGCCTTCCAGCCCGACGGGTCCCTTCATGTTCCGCGCGGCCGACCATCAATCCACGATGGGCGCCTATGTCGGCAAGACCGGCCTGGTCGATGGCGAGCCCGCCATGATCGACTGGTTCTATGCGGACGGGGCCGATTACCTGCCTTCCGAAGAAGAAGCGGCCAAGCTGCGCCCGGCCGAGTAAGGCCCTTAACGGCAGGGCGCCCCGCGCGCCCTGCCCCATAATCAAG
This sequence comes from uncultured Paracoccaceae bacterium, assembly GCA_947500005.1. Classification (GTDB taxonomy): domain Bacteria; phylum Pseudomonadota; class Alphaproteobacteria; order Rhodobacterales; family Rhodobacteraceae; genus Lutimaribacter_A. Next base: position 352,153 of record CANMQJ010000001.1, read on the forward strand.
ATCAAAGCGGGGACGGTGGCCTTATGGGCTTTTATCTGGCGCAATTGCTGACGGGGCTGGCCAATGCCTCCTCGCTCTTTCTTATCGCGAGCGGGCTTTCCATCATCTTCGGCGTGACGCGGATCGTGAATTTCGCGCACGGCTCCTTCTACATGGTGGGGGCATACATGTCCTACACGCTCGTCACTTTGTGGAGCGGATCGATCCTGGGCTATTGGGGCGGTGTGATCCTGGCCGCCGCAGCGGTCGGGCTGATCGGGCTGGTGATCGAGATGACCATCCTGCGCCGCATCTATCGCGCCCCGGAACTGTTCCAGCTGGTGGCGACCTTCGGTGTCGTTCTCATTTTCCAGGACCTGACGCAGGCTGTTTGGGGGGCCGAGGATCTGCTGGGACCGCGCGCCCCGGGGCTGGACAGCGCCGTGCGCATCTTTGGGGAACCGATCCCGGAATACGATCTCGCGCTCATCGCCATCGGCCCCGCAGTGCTGCTGGCGATCTGGCTGGTCTTCCACCGAACACGCTGGGGCGTTCTGGTTCGCGCGGCAACGCAGGACCGCGAGATGGTCGGCGCCCTTGGCGTCAACCAGGCTTGGCTGTTTTCGGCGGCCTTCGTCCTTGGTGCATTCCTGGCCGGCCTGGGCGGCGCGTTGCAGATCCCGCGCGAGGCGGTTTCGCTGCAAATGGACCTGTCGATCATCGGCGAGGCCTTCGTTGTCGTCGTGATCGGCGGCATGGGCAGCGTCACCGGAGCCTTCGTGGCTGCAGTGCTGATCTCGGTCCTCAACGCCTTTGCCATCCTGATCTTTCCGCAAGTCTCGATCGTGCTGCCCTTTGTCGTGATGGCCGTGGTGCTGATCGTGCGGCCCTATGGCCTGTTCGGCAAGCCGGGCAGCGAACACGGTGCGCCGGTGGAACCCGAGCAGCCGCTGACCCTGATGGGCCAGAAGGGCCTGATGGTAATGATCGCGGCGGTGTTTGTGCTGGCGTTGAGCCCGCTGGCCGTGGCCGATTTCACCACGATCCTGCTGGTCGATGTGATGGTGGCCACCTTGTTCGCCGTATCGCTGCATTTCATGATGGGGGTCGGCGGCATGGTCAGCTTCGGTCATGCCGCCTATTTCGGGGTCGGCGCCTATGCCGCGGCGATGGGGGTGAAGTATTTCGGGCTTGGCATGGTCCCCTCGATGGCGCTCGCACCGTTCTGCGCAGCGGCGGCGGCGCTGTTCTTCGGCTGGTTCTGCGTCCGCTTGTCCGGGGTCTACCTTGCCATGCTCACGCTGGCAGCGGCACAGATCCTGTGGGGGGTCACCTTCCAGTGGCAGGACTTCACAGGCGGGGACGACGGGATCCTGGGCGTCTGGCCCGCGCAGTGGGCCAGCAGCGACCGGGTCTATTTCTACATCGCTTTCGTGCTTTGCATCGGCGGCATCTGGCTGTTGCGCCGTGCCGCCCATTCACCCTTCGGCTACACGCTGCGTGGCGTCCGCGACAGCCGCACGCGCGCCGAGGCGATCGGGGTGGACACACGCTTCCATCAATGGATGGGCTTCACGCTGGCAGGCACACTGGCGGGGCTGGCTGGGGTCGTCTTCGCCTTTTCCAAGGGATCGGTCTTTCCGGACACGCTGGGCATTGCGCTGTCCATCGACGGGCTGATCATGGTGCTTCTGGGCGGCATTCACGCGCTGGCAGGGCCGATCTACGGCGCGGTGGCATTCGTCATGATCGAGGATTGGGTGACCCGGCTGGATTACTGGCGCTTCATCTTCGGGGCGATCATCCTGGTGGTCGTCCTGCTTGCGCCTGACGGCATAGCCGGCGGTGTGCACCGTCTCGTCCGCATGATCCGGGGAGGCAAGGCATGAGCGCCGTTCTCGAAGTTCAGGGCCTGTCGAAAAGTTTTGGCGGCGTGCAAGCGGTCGATGATGTAAGCTTCACGGTCGAGCCCGGGGAGTTCCTGGCCCTTATCGGACCGAACGGCGCGGGCAAGACCACCTGTTTCAACATGCTCAACGGCTACCTTCGGCCCGATGCGGGATCGGTGAAGCTGCGCGGGCAGGAATTGATCGGCACCCCGCCGCGCAAGATCTGGCGGATGGGCGTCGGGCGGACCTTCCAGATCACCGAAACGTTCCTTTCGATGACCGTGCGGGAGAACGTGCAGATGGCGCTGATCTCGCATCACCGGCGGATCTACGACATCTTCTCGCGGGCAACGCGTCTCTATGTCGATGAGGCGAACGCTCTGCTCGATCTCGTTTCAATGCGCGATCAGTCGGCTCGGCCCTGCTCGGAACTGGCTTACGGAGATCTCAAGCGGTTGGAACTGGCCATCGCGCTGGCGCATCGGCCGGCGCTTTTGCTGATGGACGAGCCGACCGCTGGCATGGCGCCCTCGGAACGGATCGCGCTGATGGCGCTGACGGCTGGGATCGTGGAACGCGAGGGGGTGAGCGTGGTCTTTACCGAACATGACATGGACGTGGTTTTTGCCCATGCCCATCGCATTCTCGTCCTGAACCGGGGCATGCTGATCGCCGAGGGATCGGGCGCCGAGATCCGCGCCAACCCGACTGTGCAGGAGGTCTATCTGGGCGGTGGTACGGTGTTCCAGAAGGAGGCCGACCATGCTTGAGGTCAATGGCCTGAACGCCCGCTATGGCCGCGCGCATATCCTGAACGGTGTGGCGTTGAGCGTAGGCGAGAACGAGGTTGTGGCGCTGTTGGGGCGTAACGGAGCAGGGAAATCCACGACGATGAAATCGGTGATGGGGCTGGTTCGCCAGACAGAGGGATCGATACGCTATGAAGGGCAGGAGATCCGGGGCAAGGCCTCTCACACCATCTGCCGGGCAGGCATCGGATACGTGCCCGAGGAGCGTCGCATCTTCGGCGAGTTGACGGTCGAGGAAAACCTCGAAGTCGGGCGGCGCGAGGCCCGTCCGGGCGCGCCGGAATGGACGCTGGACCACCTGTTCAAACTGTTTCCAAATTTGGAGGAACGGCGACGCAACCTCGGAAAGCAACTTTCTGGAGGCGAGCAACAGATGCTGACTATCGCCCGGACCTTGATGGGCAATCCCAAGCTGGTGCTGCTCGACGAGCCATCCGAGGGCATCGCGCCAGTGATCGTGGAACAGATGGCGAAGGTGATCGAGGAGTTGAAGGCCGAGGGGCTCTCGGTCCTTCTTTCGGAACAGAACCTGCATTTCGCTCGGCTCGTCTCGGATAGGGCCTATATCATAGAGAAGGGCGAAATGCGCTGGAACGGAACCTTTGCCGAACTCGACGCGCAGCCCGCGGTTTCCCAAAGCTATCTGGCGGTCTAGGAAGAAATCGGATAGGGCGCGGCAGTTCGGAACGAAGGAGAGCGGCCATGGCGGATCGTGATACGGAGTATGTGCTCGACGATCAGGTCGGCTATCTCATGCGGCTCGCCAACCAGCGCCACGCCGCGATCTTTCAATCGTTCACGATAGAAGGTCTGACAGCCATGCAGTTCGCGGCGCTGGTCCGAATCGCGGAACAGGGCAAATGCTCACAGAACCGGCTGGGACGCCTTGCTGCAATGGATGTCGCCACGATCAAGGGCGTGGCCGATCGGCTGCGGGCCAAGGGGTTGACTGTGACCGAACCCGATCCCGACGACCGCCGCCGCACGCTGATCTCGCTTTCTGACAAGGGTCGCGCCCTTCTGGACCAGATGCGCGCGCGCGGGCACGAGATCACCGCCGCAACGCTGGCCCCGCTCACCCCGTCCGAGCGGGATGAACTGGTCCGCCTGCTGCGCAAGATTACCTAGGCGACGACCTGCGGCAGGCGTGTGGCAGGTGGCGTGTTGCGGCTGCGTTCAGAGCGCACGACGCCGTCGATGATCGTCATGCCGACGCCGGGCAGGTTGCCCAGCTGCACCGATTCCAGGATCGTGGCCCCCGGTGCATGCTGCGCCTGGTCCATCAGGACGAAATCGGCGGCGTATCCGCGCTCCAGCAGCCCTGCATCCAGTTCGCGCTGTCGCGCCGTATTGCCATTGGCAAAGCAAAAGGCGATCTCGGCCGGTACGTTGCCCAGTGCCGACAGCATCGCCACCATCCTCAGGATGCCCAGGGGTTGCACACCCGACCCCGCCGGACCGTCCGTGCCAAGGATGATCCGTTCCATCTGATTCAACTCGCGCGCGGTGTTCAGCGTCAGCAGCGCGGCGCGCTCATTGCCGTTATGCACGATCTCGAGCCCCGCGGTACAGCTTTCGCACAGGCAGGTGATCTGATCGTCGGGCAGCGCCGAATGGCCGCCGTTGATATGACCGATTACGTCGGTGCCGGTTTCCAGCACCATGTCGGCATCGATCAGGCCCGAGCCCGGGATCGACGGCCCTCCGGTGTGGATCGTGGACTGGATCCCGTATTTCCGCGCCCAGTCCACCATCTGTTTCGCGGTCTTGCCGTCCTTGACGGTGCCAAGCCCGACCTCACCCAGCAGCCTCACGCCCGCATCGGCCATTTCCTTGAAATCCTGCTCGACCATGCCGTGCTCGATCACCGGAGCGCCGGCATGGACCTTGACGCCCGAGGGCCGGAAATTCTCGTACCAGCGCTGCGAGGCGATCGCCATTGCCTTGAGCCCGACGATATCCTTGGGGCGGCCCGGCATGTGGACCTCGCCCGCCGAAATCAGGGTCGTCACCCCGCCATGCAGGGTCGAGTCGATCCAGTGCAACTGTTGTTGGCGGGGGGTATAGTCGCCCACGACGGGGTGAACGTGGCTGTCGATCAGACCGGGGGCGAGCGTGACGCCATTGGCGTCGATCACCGTGTCGGCATCCTCGATGTCGAGATCCCGCTCATATCCCCAGTCGGCAATGCGCCCATCAATGGCGACGACGCAATCGCCGTCAAAGATCGGCTGCTCCATCTTTCCTGACAGGATGAGGCCGATATTCCTGATCACCAGCTTGGTCATGACACGCTCCCGCTTCGCCCACTGTTCGCAGGCTAACGGGTTTGCGCCACCGGTCAAGCGCACTCATCGGCCCTTGCGGGCCTCTTCGCGCGAAATGCCGGCACAGGCGTGATGTACGGTCAGGTGTTGAAGAGGAAATGCAGAACGTCGCCATCCTTGACGACATAGCTTTTTCCTTCGGCCCGCATCTTTCCGGCCTCCTTGGCGCCTTGCTCGCCGTTGCAGGCGATATAGTCGTCATAGGCGATGGTCTCGGCCCGGATGAACCCCTTTTCGAAATCGCCGTGGATGACACCCGCCGCCTGCGGTGCAGCGGTACCCTGGCGGATCGTCCAGGCACGCGCCTCCTTGGGCCCGACGGTGAAGTAGGTCTCGAGATGCAAAAGCTCGTAGCCTGCCCTGATCAGCCGGTCGAGGCCGGGTTCATCAAGCCCCATCTCGTCAAGGAACATCGTCGCTTCGTCTTCGTCGAGCTGGCTGATCTCCTCCTCGATCCGCGCGCTGATGACGACGTGGGAATTGCCCTGTGCCGCAGCCATCTCGGCGACTCTCGCCGAATGAGCATTACCCGTCGCCGATTCATCCTCGGCCACGTTGCAGACATAGAGAACAGGCTTGGTCGTCAGCAGCTGGAGATTTTTCCATGCCTTCGCATCCTCGGCATCCACTGCGACCATGCGCGCGGGCTTGCCATCCTCAAGCATGGCCTGCGCGGCGGCCAGCAAGCGGTCCTGCTGCTGGGCTTCCTTGTCATTGCCCTTGAGCTTGCGAACAAGGTTGGCGCGCCGTTTCTCGATACTCTCCAGATCGGCAAGCATCAGTTCGGTCTCGATCGTCTCGGCATCCGCCACCGGATCGACCCGGCCCTCGACATGGGTCACGTCACCGTCTTCGAAACACCGAAGAACATGGGCGATCGCATCGACCTCGCGGATATTGGCGAGGAACTGGTTGCCCAGCCCTTCACCCTTGGACGCGCCCTTCACCAGCCCGGCAATATCGACAAAGGTCATGCGCGTCGGAATGATCTGGCGCGACTTCGCGACTTCGGCAAGCTTGTCCAGACGGGCATCGGGCACCGCGACCTCGCCGACATTGGGCTCGATCGTGCAGAACGGAAAGTTGGCCGCCTGCGCCGCCGCGGTCCGCGTCAGCGCGTTGAACAGCGTCGACTTGCCCACGTTCGGAAGTCCGACGATTCCCATCTTGAAGCCCATGCTGTACTCCTGTCTGCACTGCGCCTGCGCGCCGCTTCTATGCAGGGCACAGCTTAAAGGCAAGCAAGGTTGAACCTTTGCGCATGATCGCGCGTTAGTGTTCCTGCCGTGTGGTCTATTGGGCTTGCACCCGGCCGGAACTGTATCGATCTTCGGTTGGTCAAATCGAAATTGTGAGAACCTGAAATGTTGGACGTCGCATGAAAAAGGTCATCCTGTCACTCGCCCTGAGCACGCTCGCAACTCAATCTCTTGCGCAGGAAGTCATCTTCGGTGCCGGCTACGCGAACCATAACGGAGCCTTTGCAATCGACGACGGGGCCTTCACGCTGGAATATCGTCACACTCCCTTTTTCGAAGGCAACCGGATCGATTTCTCGTTCGGCGCAGCGCTATCCGGCGACATGGAGGGGGACCTCCACGCCGGTGTGGGAATCGTCGGGATCTACGATCTGGCCAACAGGTGGTTCCTCGAGGCCAGCGTGATGCCCGGGGCATTCTGGGAAAGCGTTTCCAACAACACGCTGGGCAGCCGGTTCCAGATCCGCAGCCTCGTGGCGATCGGGTACGAGTTCGAGACGGGAAACAAGGTGTCATTTGCCGTCACTCACAAGTCCAACGCCAGCACCACGGACTACAACCCGGGTCTGGACACGGTGCTTTTGCGGTACCATGTGGCTTTTTGAAGCCTCCACAACGCCTCAGGATTGATTTTCACCCCGACATTCTGCACATCGGGCTGACCCTGAACGCAAGGAAGCCCGATGACCCGTATCGACGCCAAATTCGCCGCGCTGAAATCCGAGAACAAGAAGGCCTTCGTGGCCTATGTCATGGCCGGCGACCCCGATTTCGACACCTCGCTCGAGGTGGTCAAGGGGCTCCCGGGGGCAGGCGTCGACATAATCGAGCTTGGCCTGCCCTTCACCGACCCGATGGCCGACGGGCCCACGATCCAACTCGCCGGTCAGCGCGCGCTGGGGGCAGGCATGACACTCGACCGGACGCTGGAGATCGCCCGCCGCTTCCGCGAGGCGGACGACACTACCCCGATCGTGCTGATGGGTTACTACAATCCGATCTACAGCCGGGGCGTGGATCGTTTCCTGGAGCAGGCACAAGAGGCCGGAATCGACGGGCTGATCGTCGTGGACCTGCCCCCCGAGGAAGATGAAGAACTCTGCATCCCGGCACAGAAGGCCGGGATGAATTTCATCCGCCTGGCAACTCCCACCACCGATGACAAGCGCCTGCCGCGCGTTCTCCAGAATACGTCGGGCTTCGTCTATTATGTCTCGATCACCGGGATCACCGGCGCGGCCGAGGCCGATGCCGCCGATGTCGCGCCCGAAGTGACGCGCATCAAGGCGCAGACCGACCTGCCGATCATCGTGGGTTTCGGCATCAACACACCAGAAAAATCGCAGGCCATCGCCTCGGTCGCGGATGGCGCGGTCGTGGGCTCGGCCATCGTCAGCCAGATCGGTGCCGGCAAGCCGGTTGACGAGGTGCTCGCCTTCGTCAAGTCGCTGGCCGACGGTGCGCACCGCGCCTGATGATCAGGGCCGCCGGCGCAGAATGTTGATGCCGGAATATTCTGCGACCTGCTCTCCGTCCTGATTGAAGATTTCGCTGCGCACGACGATATGCCCCCGGTCGGCGCGCGAGCGCGAGGGCGCGGCCTCCACCACGATGGCGACGCAATGGAGACGATCTCCGGGCCTGACCGGTCTCATCCATTTCACATCCCGCATTCCCGGTGAACCCATCGACGCCTCGGCCCAAAGTCCGCTCTGATACCATTGGTGAAAGGCCGAGATCAGTGTGTGCCAGCCGCTTGCGATGATCCCGCCATAGATGCTGTCCTTCGCCGCCTCCGGGTCGACATGGAACGGTTGCGGGTCCCACCGACGCGCGAAATCCATGATCTCGGCCTCGCTCATTTCCCACGGCTCCGTTTCATAGTGAAAACCCACGGGAAAATCCTCCCAATATTTCGTCACGCGTCGTGCTCCTGACAGGTTATTGCACGGCACATGCTGTCTTGGTCACCGCGGATTGCCAAGCCCCGGAATGATTGGTAAGGAAACATAACCAATTCCAGGGGCGCGGGAAACATGGCGGTCATCACGCATATCGAAGATCTCAAACGCATCTACGAACGGCGTGTCCCGCGCATGTTCTACGACTATTGCGAAAGCGGCAGCTGGACCGAGCAGACCTTTCGCGACAATTGCAGCGATTTCGACCAGATCCGCCTGCGGCAGCGGGTGGCCGTGGACATGTCGGGCCGCTCGACCGCGGGTCAGATGGTGGGTCAGGATGTTGCCATGCCCGTGGCGCTGGCGCCGGTGGGGCTGACGGGAATGCAGCACGCCGATGGCGAGATAAAGGCTGCAAGGGCGGCCGAGGCATTCGGCGTTCCCTTCACCCTTTCGACCATGTCGATCAACTCGATCGAGGATGTGGCCGAGGCCACGACCAAACCCTTCTGGTTCCAGCTCTACACGATGAAGGACGAGGATTACGTTCGCAGGCTGATCGAACGCGCCAAGGCCGCGAAATGCTCGGCGCTCGTCATCACGCTCGACCTCCAGATCCTCGGCCAACGGCACAAGGATCTCAAGAACGGCTTGTCGGCGCCGCCGAAACTGACGCCCAAGACAATAGCCAACCTCGCGACCAAATGGTCCTGGGGGCTGGAAATGCTGCGCGCCAAGCGGCGAGAATTCGGCAATATCGTGGGCCATGTCGAGGGGATCTCGGATGCCTCCAGCCTCGGAGCCTGGACCGCCGAGCAATTCGACCCCAGCCTCGACTGGGGCAAGGTCGAGAAGCTGATGGAGCAATGGGGTGGCAAGGTCATTCTCAAGGGAATTCTCGATCCCGAAGACGCCAAGATGGCCGCCAAGCTGGGTGCGGATGCCATAGTGGTATCCAACCACGGCGGCCGCCAGCTGGACGGGGCGCTCAGCTCGATCCGGATGCTGCCTGCGATCATGGATGCGGTCGGCGGCGATATCGAGGTGCATCTCGACAGCGGCATCCGCTCGGGACAGGACGTGCTCAAGGCGCTCGCCCTGGGGGCCACCGGCACCTATATCGGCCGCGCCTTCGTCTACGGGCTGGGGGCGATGGGACAGACCGGCGTGACCCGCGCGCTGGAGGTCATCCACCGCGAACTCGACCTGACGATGGCGCTTTGCGGGGAACGCAAGGTCGGCGATCTGGGCCGTCACAACCTGCTTGTTCCGGAAGATTTCGGCGGCCGCTGGCAGGCGTGATCCAAAGGCGCGGCCTTGCGGCCCGCACTCGATCGGCAGGCCTGAACGGCCTGCGCTCGGCGCAAGCGATCAAAGCCGGCAAAAGATGCCATGAAAGCACCGAAACGGCTTTGCATCCCGTCCGATTCGTCGTATAGGCGCGGCTTCACGCGGGGTGACAGCCTTGGAGGGACCCCGCCCTAGCAATGGAGATTTTGATATGGCAGGAGAGATTCCTGATCTTATCGCCCAGGAACGGACGGGGACGGGCAAGGGCGCCGCTCGTCAGGCACGCCGCGATGGCATGGTTCCGGGTGTTGTTTATGGCGGAGAAAAGGACCCGCTGCCGATTTCGGTGAACTTCAACACGCTGCTCAAGCGTCTGAAGGACGGCCGCTTCAAGTCGACCCTCTTCAACCTGAAGGTCGAGGGGCACGAGGATGTCCGCGTGATCTGCCGCGACGTGCAGCGTGACGTGGTCAAGGATCTGCCGGTCCATCTGGACCTGATGCGCCTGCGCCGCTTCACCAAGATCAACCTGTTCATCCCGGTCGAGTTCGTCGGCGAAGACAACTGCCCCGGAATCCGCAAGGGCGGCGTTCTCACCGTGGTACGCCCCGAAGTCGAGCTGATGGTCACCGCAGGTGACATCCCGGAAAAGATCGTCGTGGACGTGTCCGGCATGAATATCGGCGATACCGCGACCATCTCGATGGTGGACCTGCCGGAAGGCTCCAAGCCGACGATCGACCGCGACTTCGTGATCGCCAACATCCAGGCGCCTTCGGGCCTCGCCTCTCAAGAGGACGAGGACGAGGAGAAGGATCCGGAAGATGTCGAAGTCATCGAGAGCAATGTGGAGCGTGGCGAGGAAGAGGAGGAGTAATCCCCACCTTTCTGCCGATCCGCACATGTTCGAACGGGGCCCTCATGGGCCCCGTTTTTCATTCTTCCAGCACCGTTTCGAAGATTTCGAGTTTCGGCGGCTCGAGGTAGAGGTGCCGCGTCTCCCCTGCCCCCTTGTGCGCCGCGCGGAAGGCTTCGGACCGTGTCCAGTCTTCGAAGGACTCCTTGTCCTTCCAGGTCGAGTGCGAGGCGTAGAGGACATGATCCTCGCCCTCCGGTCCGCGCATCAGGTGAAAGCCGAGGAAACCCGGCACCGATTTCAGATGGCTGTCGCGGCGCGCCCAGACCTGTTCGAACTCCTCCACATGCTCCTTCCGCACCTTGAAACGATTCATGGTGAGATACATCCGCCGTCCTTTCTCTGGATATTCCGGGCCATTCACGCCATCTAAGGCGGAACGCAGATTATTCGAGGATCGACATGCAACTCTTCGTGGGCCTGGGCAACCCCGGTGCGAAATACGCGCGGAACCGTCACAATATCGGGTTCATGGCGCTGGACCGGATCGCCGAGGATCACGGCTTCGGCCCCTGGCGCGGCAAGTTCCAGGGCGAAATCGCCGAGGGGTTGCTGGGGTCTGAAAAGGTTCTGCTGCTCAAGCCGGGAACCTTCATGAACCGCTCCGGCCAGGCGGTGGGAGAGGCGATGCGGTTCTACAAGCTCGACTCGACCGACGTGACCGTTTTCCACGACGAACTCGACCTGGCGCCGGGCAAGGTGCGCGTCAAGGCGGGCGGCGGTCACGCGGGCCACAACGGGCTTCGATCGATCCACGACCATATCGGGGCGGCCTATGACCGGGTCAGGCTGGGCATCGGACATCCCGGGCGCAAGGAGCTGGTTTCGGGTTACGTGCTTCATGACTTCCCAAAGGCCGACGAAAACTGGCTGGACGACGTCCTGCGCGGCGTGTCCGACGGGGCGCCCGCCCTGGCCGCTGGCGATGCCGGCCGGTTCATGAACGCCGTCGCATTGCGGGTCGCACCCCCGAGATCTTCGAAAACGACAGGGAAACCCGAACAGACGGCCCCGGCCGCCCCTGAACCCGCAGAGCACACCGACGACCGCTCGGCCCTGCAGCGACTGGTCGACAAGTTCCGCTGAGCGCTTCCACGAGGTTTCCGTTGCCCCTGTGCACACGCTTTGACAGTTTGTCAAAAGACGTGGCGGAGGCGAAGCGATGCGCACATTCGGAAAATGGCTGGGACGGCTTCTGCTGGCGCTGATCCTCGCGGCCGTGGCCGTAGGGCTCTGGAAACGCGAGGAGATCGCAAGGCTCTGGGCCGTGAACTCTCTTTTCGCCGCTGAAAAGATCGTGGGCAATTTCTCGGCGATGGGCGATGCCTTCCTGACGATCCCCGTCTCGCGCGGCAGCGGACCGGTAAGTGAATTGCCCGCAGGGGTCCCGCTGGAACTGCCGGCCGAGGCTCAAGACTGGGTGCGCGACCGCTCTGTCACATCGCTTCTGGTCCTGAAAGACGGCCGTATCCGGTTCGAAGACTATTACCTTGGCACCGGCCCCGAGGACCTGCGGATATCCTGGTCCATCGCGAAGAGCTACCTGTCCGTCCTGCTGGGTATCCTGCTCGAGGAGGGGAAGATCGCCTCGCTCGACGATCCCGTGGTCAAATATGCACCCGGACTTGAGGGCAGCGCCTATGAAGAGGCAAGCATCCGCGACGTGCTGCAAATGTCCAGCGGCGTCACCTTCGACGAGGATTACCACGACCCCGACTCCGACATAAACCGCATGGGTCGTGTCATCGCGCTCGGCGGAACGCTGGACGATTTCACGGCCAGTTTCGCCGACAGCTTCGCGTCACCGGGCGAGACCTGGCAATATGTCTCCATCGACACCCATGTGATCGGCATGGTCATCCGTGGCGCGACCGGACGCAGCGTGCCGGATCTGCTCGAGGAAAAGGTGATCGCGCCCCTCGGGCTCGAGGCCGACGGATATTACCTGACCGACGGGACGGGAACGGCCTTTGTGCTGGGCGGACTGAACTTTCGAACGCGGGACTACGCACGCTTTGGCCTGATGGTGGCCCAGGAAGGCCAGTATGACGGAGTACAAGTCGTGCCCGCCGACTGGATCGAACGCTCGACCGAGGCCAGCGCGCCAACCGAACCTGGCCGGATCGGGTACGGCTATCAATGGTGGGTCCCCATCGATCCGCGCGAGGGAGAGGTTCTTGGACGTGGCGTTTATGGCCAGTACCTCTATATCGACAAGGAACGGGACATCGTCATCGTACTGACCGCCGCCGACCGCGCCTTTCGCGAACCCGGCATGAATGAACGCAATATCGAGATGTTCCGGACGATCGCGGATCGCTTGTGACGGAGAGGACAGATGGAAAAGGACGAAGCCATCAACGTTTTGGGCGGGGCGCTTGCGTCCTGTTCATCGGATCCCGTAACCGGCTTTTTTCGCGACGGTCACTGCAATACCTGCGCTGCCGATGCAGGCAGCCACACGGTCTGCGCGGTCATGACGGCGGAGTTCCTGGCCTATTCCAAATACGTGGGCAACGACCTGAGCACGCCGCGCCCCGAATTTCGCTTTCCCGGGCTCAAGCCCGGCGACAAGTGGTGCCTGTGCGCCTCCCGCTTCCTGCAAGCCCATGACGAGGGCTGCGCCCCGCAAGTCGATCTCGAGGCGACGCATCGGCGGGCCTGCGAGATCGTTCCGCTGAACATCCTCCAGTCCCACGCGGCCGGTTCGTCCGGCTAGGGAAGGCTTCCGCCCCCGGTCGGTCCGGGCTTCGCCCGCCCCTCCCGGCGTTGGGCTTGGCCGCGCTGTCGCGCGGCAGCTGGGAAGATGTCTTGGGCCGTCAATTCGCCTCGCGGCCCTCGGTATCGGACATGTCGAAGCCCAGGTGCTTGGCGACGGTGTAGATGTCCTTGTCGCCACGTCCGCACATGTTCATGCAGATGATGTGATCCTTGGGCAATTCCGGCGCGATTTTCGTCACATGGGCCAGCGCGTGGCTGGGTTCCAGAGCGGGGATGATCCCTTCGGTCGCGCAGCACAGCTTGAAGGCTTCCAAAGCCTCGGCATCGGTGATCGAGACGTATTTCGCCCGCCCGACCTCGTGCAGCCACGAGTGCTCGGGCCCGATGCCGGGATAGTCGAGCCCGGCGGAAATCGAATATCCTTCAAGGATTTGGCCGTCATCGTCCTGCAGCAGGTAGGTGCGGTTGCCATGCAGCACGCCGGGGCGGCCGCCGGTGAGCGAGGCGCAATGCTCCATGTTGTCATCCACGCCCTTGCCGCCCGCTTCGACGCCGATGATGCCCACCTCCTTGTCGTCGAGGAAAGGATAGAACAGGCCCATCGCGTTCGAGCCGCCGCCGATCGCGGCGATGATCGTGTCGGGAAGGCGGCCTTCGGCCTTGAGCATCTGCTCCTTGGCTTCCTTGCCGATGATCGACTGGAAATCGCGTACCATGGCCGGATAGGGATGCGGGCCGGCGACAGTTCCGATGCAGTAGAACGTGTCGCGCACATTGGTGACCCAGTCGCGCAGCGCGTCGTTCATCGCGTCCTTGAGCGTTCCGCGACCTGACGTCACGGGGATCACCTCGGCCCCCAGAAGGCGCATCCGGAACACGTTGGGCGCCTGCCGTTGCACATCGTGCGCGCCCATGTAAACCACGCATTTCAAACCGAATTTCGCGCAGACCGTGGCCGTTGCAACGCCGTGCTGGCCGGCACCTGTCTCGGCGATGATGCGTTCCTTGCCCATGCGGCGGGCCAGCAGGATCTGGCCCAGCACGTTGTTGATCTTGTGCGCGCCGGTGTGGTTCAGCTCGTCACGCTTCATGTAGACCTTGGCGCCGCCCAGATGCTCGGTGAGGCGTTCGGCGAAGTAGAGCGGGCTGGGGCGGCCCACGTAATGGGTCCAGAGATCGTCCATTTCCGCCCAGAAATCAGGGTCTTGCTTGGCCCTCTCGTATTCCTCTTCCAGCGACAGGATCAGCGGCATCAGCGTCTCGCTGACGAACCGCCCGCCGAAAATCCCGAAGCGCCCGTTCTCGTCGGGGCCTGACATGAAGGAGTTGAAGAGATCGTCGGCCATGAAGTCGCCCTCGCATTGCGTGTCCCACCTGTCCTAGTGCGCACATGGCACATGGGCAAGAGGGAGCGTCGTTCGTACCGTTTTGTACAAGGCAGCAGACCCGGTTTGACCGTTTTGTACAAAAGTTTTTCCACGATTTCCGGGCTCGGAGCGCGCGCCGCGCCTGATTACGTTTGAGCCGGCAACCCGTGCGCCGCAGTTCCGTTCGGGAATCCCTTCCCCTGTGATAGGCTCGGCGATGGTGGAGACGTGGCAAGGGCGTGGGGGTTTCGATTGGACAGGCGGAAATGCAAAGGTCCGGTTTCCAGGCGGGGCCCGGAGAGGTGATCCGGCCCTCTTCGGAACTCCTTGCCGTGTCGAGACGCTGGATCGACGCGATCCGGTTTCGGCGCGGGAACGAGGTGCGCAACCTCATGTCCGACCATGACCACCTGCGCTTTGTCGGTACGGGCGAGGGCGAGCTTTGGGCGGGCTCTGCCGTCCGCGAAGGGATCGCGGGGTTTTTCGGAGCTATCCCTCCGTTTCTCCGGCATGACGAAACATTTGCAGAAGCCTATGAGGCCGGCGAAACCGGCTGGTCCTGCTTCGTGCACGAACTTGTCTTTGCCGATCAGCCAGACCGGACCTTTCATGTGCGGACAACCCTGATTTTCGCGCTGGAAGACGGTGTCTGGAAAATCGTGCATCGACACGGCTCGGTTCCGATACCGAATATGGATTTCGTCGGGATCGACCAGAACGCCATTGCCGATCTTGTCGCGGCGGCGCGGGAGGATTTTTCACTGGATCAGCAGGACGGTTTCGCCTCGATCATGTTCACCGACATCGTCAACTCTTCGCGGCTTGCCTCCATGATGGGTGATCGTCTCTGGTCGTCGGAGGTGGCCCGGCACTTTGCCACGCTCCGCAAACAGATCGAGGGATCCGGAGGTCAGTTCGTCAAGTCCCTGGGTGACGGGACCATGTCGAGCTTTGCGCAGCCCGACCAGGCGCTGCATGCCGCGGGCGCGATCCTGCAGGAAACCGAGCGGTCCGACGGACCCGCCATCGCCTTGCGCATAGGCATCCATACCGGCAACGTGGTGCAGACCAAGGATGATTTCTTTGGAGCCGTTGTCAACAAGGCCGCCCGCATCGCGGCCCTTGCCGCGCCGGGGGAAATCCAGGTCTCGGATGCCACCCGCAAGATGGTGGGCGAAACGCGGGATTTCCGCTTTGCCGAGTCCACCTCGGTGCAGTTGCAGGGGCTTGAAGGTACGCATGTGATCTACCGGCTGGAAAAGAGCACCGAGCCGGGACGCGTTTGAAAAACACCGGGTCTTGACCGCCGGATTGACGCTCAGCCCGCGTCGAGAGCGGCGAGAAAGGCGCGGATCCGTTCCGCGTCCTTCACCCCCGGCGCGCTTTCGACGCCGGAGGAGACATCGACCTGGGCGGCGCCGGTCATGCGCACGGCTTCGGCCACGTTCCTTGGGGTGAGGCCACCGGCCAGCATCCAGGGCTTGCGCCAATACCTGCGCCCGGCGAGCAGGCGCCAGTCGAAGGAGAGGCCGTTGCCGCCGGGCAGATCCGCGTTTTTCGGCGGTTTGGCGTCGACGAGGATCTGGTCGGCCACGTCGGAATAGAGGTCGATCTTGGCGAGGTCCTCGGCATTCGCTATGCCCACGGCCTTCATGACGGGCAGGCCGGTGGCGGCGCGGATCGCGGCCACGCGTTCGGGCGTTTCGGACCCGTGAAGCTGCAGCATGTCGAGCGGGACAGCAGCGAGAAGGCGGTCGAGATCGGCATCGGTCGGGTTGACGACCAGCCCGACCTTGGCGATCCCCGCCGGGACGCGAGAGGCCAGCGCGGCGGCCGTTTCCACGGTCACGTTGCGGGGGGATTTCGGGAAGAAGACGAACCCGAGATAGGCCGCCCCGGCGTCGACCGCGGCAGCAACATGCTCTGCGGCGGTCAGACCGCAGATCTTGACCCGGATATCGGAGGGCATGTCCGCCTCAGGCGCTCTTTTCGTCGAGGATGGCGAGAACCTCGTCCTTGCCCTCATGCTGCTTGCGCTTGAGGGTTTTCACCTCGCGCTCGAGCTTGCGCACTTCGCGCTGGCGCAGGTCGGCCTTCTTGCGGTGCTTGTATTCGCGCATCCATTCCCAGATGAACCCCACGATCAGGCCCACCACGATCCCGCCCAGCACGACGAGGAAAAGCGGCATGGTGATCGAGAGGTTGAAGCCCAGCAAATGGGCCAGGTCGTCGGGCATCAGTTGCAGCGTCACAAGCTCGCGGTTGGCGAGGGACACCGACACCAGGACGATGCCGAGAGCGCCGAGAAAGGCGTAGCGAATGTAGCGCATCATGTGTTCAGGCTTTTCCGTTCAAGCGATCTCTGAGAAGTTTGCCGGTCTTGAAGAACGGCACATGCTTTTCCTCGACATGCACCGTTTCGCCGGTCCGGGGATTGCGACCAATCCGCGCGTCGCGCTTCTTGACCGAGAAGGCGCCGAAGCCGCGCAACTCCACCCGGTCGCCGCGCGCCATGGCGTCGGTCACCTCTTCGAAGACGGTGTTCACGATCCGCTCCACATCGCGTTGATAAAGATGCGGATTTTCTTCGGCAATCATCTGGATCAGTTCCGAGCGGATCATGTAGCGTACCCTCCCCAAGGCATAGCGCGGCTTTGCATCCCTTTTGCCGGAGTATAGGTAAATTCGGCTTTCGGGGAAACGACAAGTATTGGGCTTTACAGGCGTTTTTTGGGGCCCTGCGCGGGATTCCGATGCAGTTGGCCGGGATTTCGGCAAGCTTCGGCGCAAATGACGGGCACTTGTCATGGATTAACCGGGCTTCGCGAAGTGGTTGATTCGCAACGCAAACGGCCCCGCATGTTTCCATGCGGGGCCGTCGGTGTTTCTGACTGGCATCAGCCGGGATCAGTCGCCCGACTTGAGCGCCGCGCCCAGAATGTCGCCCAGCGATGCGCCGGAGTCGGAGGAGCCATACTGTTGCACGGCCTCTTTCTCTTCGGCGATCTCGCGTGCCTTGATCGACAGGCCAAGGCGGCGGGTCTTGCTGTCCACGTTGGTCACGCGCACATCGACCTTGTCACCGACCGAGAAGCGCTCGGGGCGCTGTTCGGAGCGGTCACGGCTGAGGTCCGAACGGCGGATGAAGGATTTCATGCCCTCGTATTCCACCTCGATGCCGCCATCCTCGATCGCGGTGACGTTCACGGTGATGACCGAGCCGCGCTTCACGCCGCCGACGGCCTCGGCGAACTTGTCACCGCCCAGCGCCTTGATGGAGAGCGAGATGCGCTCCTTCTCGACGTCGACCTCGGAGACGACCGCCTGCACGACGTCGCCCTTGCGGTATTCCTGGATGGCTTCCTCGCCGCGCTGGTCCCAGCTGAGGTCGGAGAGGTGAACCATGCCGTCGATATCGCCGTCGAGACCGATGAACAGGCCGAACTCGGTGATGTTCTTGACCTCGCCCTCGACCTGCGTGCCCTCGGGATGGGTCTCGGCAAAGACTTCCCACGGGTTGCGCATGGTCTGCTTGAGGCCCAGCGAGACGCGACGCTTGGCGCTGTCGATCTCGAGAACCATGACGTCGACTTCCTGGCTGGTCGAGACGATCTTGCCGGGGTGGACGTTCTTCTTGGTCCAGGACATTTCCGAGACGTGCACCAGACCTTCGACACCGGGCTCCAACTCGACGAAGGCGCCGTAATCGGTGATGTTGGTGACGCGGCCCTTGTGCACCGAGCCCAGCGGGTACTTGGCGCCGACCAGATCCCACGGATCTTCCTGCAGCTGCTTCATGCCGAGGCTGATGCGGTGGGTTTCCTTGTTGATCTTGATGACCTGCACCTTGACGGTCTCGCCGATCGACAGGATCTCGGACGGGTGGTTGACCCGGCGCCACGCCATGTCGGTGACGTGCAGCAGGCCGTCGACACCGCCGAGATCGACGAAGGCGCCGTATTCGGTGATGTTCTTGACCACGCCGTCAACGGCCTGACCTTCGGTCAGGTTGGCGATGACCTCGGCGCGCTGTTCGGCACGCGATTCTTCCAGGATGGCGCGGCGCGACACGACGATGTTGCCACGGCGGCGGTCCATCTTGAGGATCTGGAAGGGCTGCTTGAGACCCATGAGCGGGCCGGCATCGCGCACCGGGCGCACATCCACCTGGGAGCCGGGCAGGAACGCCACGGCGCCGCCGAGATCGACGGTGAACCCGCCCTTGACCCGGCCGAAGATCGCGCCTTCGACGCGGGCGTCGTCGGCATATGCCTTCTCCAGGCGGTCCCATGCCTCTTCACGGCGGGCCATCTCGCGGGAGATGACGGCTTCGCCGCGGGCGTTCTCGGCGGCGCGGAGGTAGACTTCGACCTCGTCGCCGACTTCGATTTCGGGAGCTTCGCCGGGATTTGCGAATTCTTTCAGTTCGACGCGGCCTTCCATCTTGTAGCCGACGTCGATGATGGCCTGGCCTGCCTCGATGGCGATGACCTTGCCCTTGACGACAGTACCCTCATCGGGCGTGTCCATTTCGAAGCTTTCGTTGAGGAGGGCTTCGAATTCCTCCATGGATGCGTTAGCCATGCGGCGGTGATTTCCTTTTCATACGGTTTTTTCTGGCCGAACGGTTGTCTCCGACGGTCTTGCAGTTGGTCCGGGGCGATCGGAACTGTGCCATAAAACAAAGAGGGCCGGTGTTCCCGACCCTGCCCGTCTCGTTCTTGTTATGGCTCAAATCGCCTTGTCGACGCGCGCTTTATAAAGCGTATATGGCGATGCCGCAAGGCCAAAGGCTCAGACCCGAGCGGGTTTGCGCGCCTCGATCACCTCGATCGCGGTGGCGAGCGCGGTGTCGATATCCATGTCGCTGGTGTCGAGCGTCACGGCGTCCTCGGCCGGTTTGAGGGGCGCGGCCGCGCGGTGCATGTCGCGGTCGTCGCGGGCCCGGACATCGGCCAGAATATCCTCGGGCGAGACATCTTCTCCGGCGGCCACGAGTTCGCGGAAGCGCCGCATGGCACGCACCTCGGCGCTGGCGGTGACGAACAGTTTCACCTCGGCACCCGGGCAGATCACGGTGCCGATGTCGCGCCCGTCCAGAACCGCGCCGCCCGAGCGACGTGCGAAAGCGCGTTGAAAATCGACAAGCGCTTCGCGAACTTGCGCATTTACGGCCACTTTCGAGGCGGCCTGACCCGCGGCGGCGGTGCGCAGGCCGTCACGCTCGAGGTCCTGGGCGGTCAGCGTGCGGGCGGCCTCGACCGGGTCGGTCCCTTCGAGCATCTTGGCACCGACCACGCGGTAGAGCAGCCCGGTATCGAGATGGGCAAAGCCGAAATGCGCAGCCACCCCGCGCGAGATGGTGCCCTTGCCGGCGGCGGCGGGGCCGTCGATGGCGACGGTGAAGCTCATGCCCGTTCCAGTTTCGCGCCGAGGCCGGCCATCAGCGGCTCGAAGATCGGGAAGGAGGTGGCGATGGGGCTGCCGTCATCGACCGAGACGGGGGCCTGCGCGGCCAGGCCCATCACCATGAAGGACATGGCGATTCGGTGGTCCAGAAAGCTTTCGCAGGTGCCGCCGCCAGGCACGTTTCCGGCGCCGAGACCCTCGACGCTCCACCAGTCCTCGCCCTCCTCGACCGTGACGCCATTGGCGCGCAGGCCGCGGGCCATCGCGTCGATGCGGTCGCTTTCCTTGACGCGCAACTCCTTCACCCCGCCCATCATGGTGGTGCCGGTGGCGTTGGCGGCCACGACCGAAAGCACGGGGTATTCGTCGATCATCGAGGCCGCGCGGTCGGCCGGAACGGTGACGCCCTTCATGTCGGGCGAGTAGCGTGCACGCAGGTCGGCGACGGGTTCGCCGCCCTCTTCGCGCTCGTTTTCATAGGTCAGGTCAGCACCCATCTCACGCAGCGTGGTGAACAGGCCCGCGCGGGTGGGGTTGAGGCCGATCCCAGGCACCAGCACGTCGGAGCCCGGCGTGATCAGCGCGGCGCAGACCGGAAAGGCGGCGGAGCTGGGGTCGCGCGGCACGACGATGGTCTGGGGTTTCAGCTCGGGCCGGCCGGTGAGGGTGATGACGCGGCCCTCCTCGGTGTCCTCGACGGTGATCTCGGCGCCGAAGCCTGCGAGCATGCGTTCGGAATGGTCGCGCGTCGCCTCGCGCTCGATCACGACGGTCTGGCCGGGCGCGTTGAGCCCCGCCAGCAGCACGGCGGATTTCACCTGTGCCGAGGGCACGGGCACGGTGTAGCGGACCGGGACCGGCTCGGCGGCACCCACGATGGTCATGGGCAGGCGCCCGCCCGCACGACCCACCGCGCGGCAGCCGAAAAGCTCCAGCGGGTCGGTCACGCGGGCCATCGGGCGTTTGTTGAGACTGGCATCGCCGGTAAAGGTCGCCGTGATGGGCGAGGTCGCCATCGCGCCCATGATGAGGCGCACGCCGGTGCCGGAATTCCCGCAATCGATGACCTGCGCGGGTTCGGCGAAGCCGCCCACGCCCACGCCATGCACCGACCATTCGCCGCCGCCCAGATCCGTGACCTCGGCGCCGAAGGCGCGCATCGCCTTGGCGGTGTCGATCACGTCCTCGCCTTCGAGCAGGCCCGAGATCCGCGTCTCGCCCACCGCGAGCGCGCCGAGGATCAGCGCGCGGTGCGAGATCGACTTGTCACCCGGCACCTGCGCCTCGCCGGTGAGCGGGCCGCTGGGGTGAGCAGTCATCGGGATCGGGGTGCCGTGGCCGGACATGGACGCTCCTCTCGCGCTATCGGTCCCGGGTCGGATAGCGAATTGACCAAGCAGGGTCCAGCGTCATGTCTCGCCCAGCCAGCGGGCGGGGTTCTCTTCGGCGATCTTGCGGAAGACCTCTTCACCCAGGGTGTTGCGCAGGCGGAAACAGACCTCGCGCTCGGACAGTTTCTCTTGCCGGGTCATGTAGAAATCCGAGCCGAAGAGGACGCGGTCGCGCAGGAGCGCGCTCTCGTCATCCTCGCCCATCAGGAAGATGCGCAGGAAGGGGGCGTAATCTTCGAAGTTGAACAGCGTGTAGGAGATGTCGGTCCAGAGGTTGGGGTAGTCGCCGCTGCCTATCATCTTGCGTATCCGGCGCTGCCAGTTGTCGCGCTGCGCGGGGTCATCCCATGCGGCGGGGTCGGGGCGAGCATAGGCGGCCCAGTCGCGCGAGCCGCCGAAATGGGCAAGGCAGATGCGCAGGTTCGGATGGGCCTCGAGGACGGGGATATAGGCCTGCGGTTCGGTATAGCGGTCGGCGCTGAATTCGCTCATGTCGCGGCCCTGAAGGCCCCCGCGCGAGCAATGGGTCATCACCGGCAGGCCGCGTTTCTCGAGTTCGGGGTAGACATGCTCCATCAGCCGCGGATCCGTGGGGGAAAAGCCCATGCGGGGGTAGAGCTTCACACCGCGGAAGCCGAGCCTGTCAATGGCGCGCATGAGTTCGGTCGCCTGCGGGTCGGCGCGCGGGTCGATGGTGGCGAAGGGAATGACCGTGCCGCGATTGGCACGGGCGAGTTCGGCAAGCTCGTCATGCTGGGCCGCCAGCGCGACCTCGGGCGCGCCGTAGCCGAAGGCCGAAAGCTCCATCGGCAGGACAACGAAGCGGGTGTCGGAGGGGTAATGGGCGCGCAGGGCCTCCAGCACCTCGCGCTGCGAATCGGCGCCGGCCTCGTTGTTGAAGCGGTAGAGGCGTTCGAGCTTGTCGGCGGCGGGGTGCTGGCCGATCACGCGCAGCCCGGCGGCCATCCAGCGGATCAGGAAGGGTGCCTTCTTGAAGAAGCGCAGGATGCGATAGGGGTAATCCTGCGGAATGTGGCGGTGATTGAACAGGTGGACGTGGCAATTGGTGATGCGGGTCATGACGGCGGCTTTCGACTTTGAATGCCACCAGTCTATGCGCCCTTTCAGCCGTGTCTACGGAAGGTCAGGTAATGGGGGCTGCGCCCTTCGCGCAGGGCCTTTTGTTCATAGCGGGTGGAGATCCAGTCATCCCACGGTTCGCGCCAGTCGGCGGGACGCTCGGCCAGCCAGTCGAAGCCTGCCTTCGGGACTTCTTCCAGCGTCTGTCGGACGTAATCGGGAATGTCGGTCGCGACCCGGAAGATCGCACCGGGTTTCATCACGCGGGCCAGCGGTTCGAGATGTTCGGGCGTGACGAAGCGACGGCGGTGGTGGCGCTTCTTGGGCCAGGGATCGGGATAGAGCAGGAAGGCGCGCGAGATGCTGGCATCGGGCAGCACGTCGAAAAGGTCGCGCACGTCGCCGGGATGGACGGCGAGGTTCTCGACCCCTGCCCTGCGGATCTTGCCCAGCAGCATGGCGACCCCGTTGATGAAGGGTTCGGCCCCGATGATGCCGATATCGGGGTTCTCGCTGGCCTGGTGGACCATGTGTTCGCCCCCGCCGAAGCCGATCTCCAGCCAGACGGGTCTGCCGCCGAAGCGCGCATCGAGGTCGAGCGGTGTACGCTCGGGGTTCTCGTCCCATTCGACGCGGCCAGGCGCGAGGGCGGCGAGATCCTCGTCGAGATAGGTCTTCTGGCTTTGCTTAAGCGTCTTGCCCTTGGTCCGGCCATAGAAGTTCCGGTGCGGGCGCTGGGGGTGCTTGTCGGTCATGGCGCGGGGGATTAGCGCGGGGGATCGATTGTCGCAAGGGGCGATGAGCCCTCCGCCACGGATGGCGGGGGTGTCGCGCCGCATGGCATGGGTTGCAAATGGAAACGCCCCCGCGGGTTTCCGCGGAGGCGTGGGCATGTCCAGGGCTTGGGATGGCCCTCAGAGCGACTTTTGCAGTGCCTCGGCCAGATCGGTCTTTTCCCAGCTGAAACCGCCATCGGCGTCGGGTTCCCGGCCGAAATGGCCATAGGCCGCGGTGCGCTGGTAGATCGGCTTGTTCAGGTCCAGATGCTCGCGGATGCCGCGCGGCGTCAGGTCCATCGCCTTGGCGACCGCCTTTTCGATCTCGGCTGGCGGGACCGCGCCGGTGCCGTAGGTGTCGGCATAGATCGACAACGGCTTGGCCACGCCGATGGCATAGGACAGCTGGATCGTGCATTTCTCGGCCAGCCCGGCCGCCACGACGTTCTTGGCGAGGTAGCGCGCGGCGTAGGCCGCCGAGCGGTCGACCTTGGTCGGATCCTTGCCCGAGAATGCGCCGCCGCCATGCGGGGCCGCGCCGCCATAGGTATCGACGATGATCTTGCGGCCGGTGAGGCCCGCGTCGCCATCGGGGCCGCCGATCACGAAGGTGCCGGTCGGGTTGACCCACCATTCGGTCTCGTCGGTGATCCATCCCTCGGGCAGGACCTCGCGGATATAGGGCTCGACGATGCCGCGTATATACTCGCTGTTCTGGCTCTCATGGGCGTGCTGGGTGGAGAGCACGATGGAGCTTACGCCCACCGGCTTGCCATCGCGGTAGACCACGGAAAGCTGGCTCTTGGCGTCGGGGCGCAGGTCGGGCTCGGTCCCGTTCTTGCGGACCTCGGCCAGGCGGCGCAGGATCGCGTGGGCGTACTGGATCGGCGCGGGCATCAGCGCGGGCGTCTCGTTCGTGGCGTAGCCGAACATGATGCCTTGGTCGCCGGCGCCGTCCTTGTCGACACCTTGCGCGATATGGGCGGATTGCTCGTGCAGGAAGTTCAGGACGTGGCAGGTGTTCCAGTGGAACTTCTCCTGCTCGTACCCGATATCGCGGATACAGTCGCGGGCGATCTGGCCGATCCGCCCCATGTAGTTCTTCAACCGCTCCTGATCGGAGAGCCCGACCTCGCCGCCGATGACGACCATGCCGGAGGTTGCGAAGGTCTCGCAGGCGACCCGTGCTTCGGGTTCTTCGGCAAGAAAGGCATCGAGGACGGCGTCGGAGATCCGGTCGCACACCTTGTCGGGGTGGCCTTCGGACACGGATTCCGAGGTGAACGTGTAATTCTGTCGGGACATGCAGTGCTCCATTGGATTTTCTCCTGTCACGCCAGGAAGCCGTTGTGACAGACCCATGACGCCATACGGCGTGGTCGGGAAATGGTCAATTGACTATATTGTCCTCGGTCGGGTCGCGTGTCCTCAATACACCGAGGGACAGGGCGAGAAGCGCCAGCAGGATGGGCAGATCGCCGGTCCTGGAATAGAGGGTTTCGGGCATCGGCCCGGGCAGAGTGGCGTCGAGATACCCGGCCTGCCCGAGGGGTATTTCGGCGGTGACCTCTCCCATCGGGTCGATCATCGCCGAGATGCCGGTATTGGCGACGCGCACCATGGGCAGCCCCTGTTCGATGGCGCGCATCCTTGCCTGGGCAAGATGCTGGTAGGGTCCGGACTGGGTGCCGAACCAGGCGTCGTTGGTGATCTGCAACAGCATGTCCGGCCGCCGGTCCACGCGATTGAGGTGCTGGGGAAAGATCGCTTCGTAGCAGATCAGCGGCAGTGCCCGGGCAACGGCCCCAAGCTCGACGATCTTGGGGCCGCGACCCGGCGAGAAGCCCTGCCCCGAGGTGGAAGCGAAGCCCGCGATGCCGTAATCGGCCATCAGGTCGCCGAAGGGCACGTACTCCCCGAAAGGCACGAGGTGCCACTTGTCGTAAAGGTCGGTCACGGTGCCGCCCGCCCCGATCACGGCCATCGAGTTGTAGATCCGCCCGCGGCCCGAACTGCGCTGGATCCCCACGACCACAGGGGCGCCGCGACCGGCCTGGGCCACCCGCTCCATCGCGCCGCCGGCCCGGTCGAGCCAGATAGGCACGGAGGTTTCCGGCCAGACGACCAGATCGGGAACCGAACCGGCGGCGGTATAGTCAAGCTGCCGCTGGAAGAATTCCGGCGCGTGGTCGGGGTGCCATTTCAGGTGCTGCGGCGCGTTGGGCTGCACCATGCGGATCACGGTTTCGCCCGCTTCGGGCGGCGTGCGCAGGTTGGGCCAGACAAGAACGGCGAGCGCGAAGAGCACTGCCGGAATCGACCGGATCATCAGCATCCTGCCGCCCTGCCCGCGCGCCAGCGTATGCCCAGGCGGCAGGGCGATGGCCAGCGTCGCGGCGCCCAGACCGTAGGGGCCGACCAGGGCCAGAAGCTGCGCAACGTCAGTATCCACCCAGATCTGGGCGAAGCCGGCCCAGGGAAAGCCGGTCAGGACGAAGCCGCGTGCGAATTCCGCGAGCGAAAGCGTACCGATCAGGAACCATATCTGGTGGCGCCTCTGGCCCTTGGCCAGCATCGACAGCCAGAAGGCCGCCGCCCAGAACAGCGCCAGCCCACCGGCCAGAAAGAACAGCCCGAACGGCGCCATCCAACCGTGACGCGCGGAGTCGACCAGAAAGGGTTCGACGATCCAGGCGAGGGCATGACCGAAATAGCCAAGGCCCAGCGCCCAGCCCAGCAGGGCGCATTCGACGCGGCGCCGGGCAGACCCGGCGATTGCCGGAACCAGCATGAGCGCCGCGATCGTGGCCACCCAAAGCCCCATCGGGGGCAGGCCGAAGGCGGCGACGGCGCCGGTTGCGAGCGCAAGGACGAATCGCTGCCAGAACGGCCAGCCGGATAGAAATGTCATCCAGTCTGTTCCGGCAGCATCACGCGCAGGCGCTTGATCCGCCGGGGATCGGCGTCGATGACCTCGAACTCGGCCCCGTCGGGGTGCTGGACCACCTCGCCCCGGGCCGGGACGCGGCCCGAGAGCATGAAGACCAGGCCGCCCAGCGTGTCGATCTCTTCTTCATCGACATCCTCGTGGCTGGTGAGCGAGCGGCCGATCTCGGCCTCGAACTCCTCGAGCGGGGTGCGCGCCTGAACGACGTAGCAGCCCGGCTTGACCTCGGTCCAGAGCGCGGCCTCGTCGGTGTCATGCTCGTCCTCGATCTCGCCCACGACCTGCTCGATCAGGTCCTCGATGGTCAGAAGACCGTCGACGCCGCCATATTCGTCGATCACCAGCGCCATGTGCCGGCGCTCGGCCTGCATCTTGGTCAGCAGCACGCCGATCGACATCGAGGGCGGCACGAAGAGAAGCGGCCGCATCATCGAGGCAAGGTCGAGTTCCTGGCCGTTGCCGTTGAACCCGTGGGTCAGTGCGAAATCCTTGAGATGGATGAAGCCCAGCGGCGTGTCGAGCGTGCCCTCGTAGACCGGAATCCGGGTCATCCCGCTCTTGCGGAAGACGCCGACCAGTTCATCCTTGGTGATGGTGTTGGGGACCGCGACGATTTCGGCCGTGGGAATCGCCACGTCCTCGACGCGCATCCGCCGCAGGTTCATCATGCCGTGCGAGAGGGGCGCAGACCGGGAATCGTGCCCTGCCTCGTCCTCATCTTCGGTTTCGGGTGCCGAAAACGCATCCATGATGCGGGAGAAAAAACCCGGTTTTTCCTCTGAATAATCGCCATTCTCAGGCTGCGCGCCATGCGCCGCCATAGAACCGCCGTCAGTATCGCCCATTCTTCCTGTTCCAATAACCGGGCCCGAGGCCCATCCGTCAGTCCCTATATGGGTCATCAATACCCATTTTGCCAAGTATTTCGACCTCGAGCGCCTCCATCAGCGCGGCATCGCCGTCGCGGATGTGGTCATAGCCCAACAGGTGCAGCAGCCCGTGGACGACCAGATGCGTCACATGGTCCGCCAAAGGCTTGCCGGCCTCTGCGGCCTCGCGCGCGCAGGTGTCGTATGAAATCGCGATGTCGCCCAGCGCGATCTCGCCCTCGAAATCCGGCTCGGGCGGATGCGGCGCGGCGCCCTCCTGCTCGGGCGCGAGATCCTCAGCCGGCCAGCTGAGCACGTTGGTGGGGCCGGGCTTGTCGCGGAACTCGGCGTTCAGGACAGCGATGCGCGCGTCGTCGCAGCCCAAAAGGCTCATTTCGCAGAGCGCGGGGTCGAGGCCCATATGCGCGAGCGCGGCATCCGCCGCGCGCCCGGCCAGCGCGGGCAGGTCGGTCCAGCGGGGGTCTTCGATAATCACGTCGACGGTCATGGCGGGCAGTCCGGAAGCGGGGGCCAGCCCCCGCACCCCCGGAGTATTTCCGAAGAGATGAAGGGGCCGGTCTGTCAGGCGGTGTCGGCCTCATACGCCTCGATGATGGCGGCGACAAGCGGATGGCGCACCACGTCGCGCGAGGTGAAGTAGTTGAAGCTTATCCCGCGCACGTCCTTGAGCAGACGTTCGGCATCGGCCAGCCCCGAGGGGACGCCGCGCGGCAGGTCCACCTGGCTTCGGTCGCCGGTGATGACCATGCGGCTGCCCTCGCCCAGGCGGGTGAGGAACATCTTCATCTGCATGGTGGTGGCGTTCTGCGCCTCGTCGAGCACCACGAAGGCGTTGGACAGCGTGCGCCCGCGCATGAAGGCCAGCGGCGCGATCTCGATCCGCTTTTCCTCGATGAGCCTGGCCAGCTGCTTGCCGGGCAGGAAATCGTTGAGCGCGTCGTAGAGCGGCTGCATGTAGGGGTCGACCTTGTCCTTCATGTCACCGGGAAGGTAGCCGAGCTTTTCGCCCGCCTCGACGGCCGGACGGCTGAGGATGATGCGGTCGACATGGCCCTGGATGAACATCGACACGCCCACGGCCACGGCTAGATAGGTCTTGCCGGTGCCCGCCGGGCCGATACCGAAGGCCAGCTCGTTGTTGAAGAGCGACAGCACATAGGCCTTCTGCGCATCCGTGCGCGGCTCGACGAGTTTCTTGCGGGTCTTGATCTCGACCGGGCCGCCCTTGAACATCTCGAGCTGGTCGCCTTCGGCATTTTCGGTCTCGGGCTCGCGTCCGCCGCCCATGCGCAATTCGCGGTCCACGTCGGCGGATTCCACCGCGCGGCCGGCCTGAAGGCGTTCATAGAGAGCTTCGAGCACTTCGGCGGCCTGCTTGCGCGCGGCCTCCTCGCCCATCACGACGAGAAGGTTGCCACGGCGGGCGATCTGCACGCCGATCTTGTCCTCGATCTGGGCGAGGTTTCGATCATACTCTCCGCAGAGGTCGATCAGCAATCTGTTGTCGGGAAATTCCAGAAGCGCCTCATGTGGCGCGGCGTCGTTGTGCGGCGGGTTCAGTGCACCGATGGCCATCCGGTCTCCTGCCTTTGGCGTTGTGGGGACAAGCCTAGACAGGATGGGGGGGGCGGCGCAAGCCGGGTGGGCGGTTTTTCACCGATCTGAAACAAAAGGGCCGCCCGGCGGGCGGCCCGTTGCCGATTTCCGGAGCGATCAGATCGCATCGACGATATTCGAGCCGTCCTTGAACGGGCCCGTGGCCACGCCCCTGGGCAGCGAGTCGTCGCAGACTGGCTTGCCGTTTGGGTGCATCCGCTGCGAGAGATAGCCCTCGAGACCGTCGTCGATGATCCAGTGCTGACAGCCGTTGGGATCGACCCAGATGCCCGCCTTGAGCTGCGACAGGTCCTTGGCGTCGATGCCCCGGTCGGCGGTTTTGTCGGTTGCCTCGCAGGCGGCGAGGCCACCGATTGCGGCGAGGAGCGCGATGCCCTTGATCAGTTTCATGCCAGCTCTCCTCAGTTCACGCAGATGATTTCGACGCGGCGGTTCTTGGCCATGTTGGCCGCGCTGGTGTTTGGCACGCGGGGATCGCGTTCGCCGTAGCCCCGGATGTCGACGATTCGGGCCCCGACACTCTTGCCGACGCGGGCGACCGAGTTCGCGCGGTTGAGCGACAGGCGCATGTTGTAGGCGTCCGAGGCGCGGCTGTCCGTATGGCCGGTGACGATGTAGCCGCTGGCGCGGGTCTCGTTGAAGAATTCGCGCAGCCGCTGCTGGCCTGCGGAGGAGATCCGGTAGCTGTCCGTGGCGAAGAACTGGTCGGTGGGCATCGTCCCGCAGATGGCGCCCCGGCGGCAGACCGGGGTGCCGTCGCGGCGCACATGGGGCGTCATGTAGCCCTCGGCCCCGTCATCCATGACCCAGTGTTCGCAGCCGTCGGGGTCCACCCAGATCGTCGGAACGTAGCGTTCTCCGATGATCGTCCGCGTGTTGCTTTGCGCGTGGGCGGGGGCGGCAGCTGCCCCGGCGATCACGATCGCACCTGCGAGCGCCGCCAGGGCACTCCTGAAACCTGACTTAATCACTGTCTATATTCCTCACCTGAATTTCCCCCAAGCGCCGATGCGGAGCCGAAACCGAATGCCTCCGATCACCGTGACTGCGACAAGGTTAGGTAAAGAAGCTGTTATTGTGAAGCAAAATCCACGACATAGAGCGCCCCTTGCGGGCAGGGCTCGAATCGCCCGTCGCGAGCGAGCCGGGCGGGCGTCCGGACGGAGCGCGCCCTGCCCGATTGTGCCCCGCGCCGCAACAATCAGCGCGCGTGCGGGCGGATTGACGGCCACCGCCGGCAGAATGGAGCCCGAGAAGGCCTTCCAAACCGGCTTCCCGCAAGGGCCTCAATCGGATAGATTCATCCCATTGTTCAATCGATTGGAACAACGCCGGTGGCCCGTCGGGCACCGGGAAAATCACTGTTGTCTTACATGGGGGTGTAGACAATGAACCGACTTCTGACTGCCACGGCAGGTCTTGCCATTGCGCTTGTGTCCACGGGCCCCGTCCTGGCCGAGAGAATGCCGACCAAGCCGCACAGCAAACCTTACCACATCACGATCAGCTGCTATCGCGGGCCGACCGAGGGCGTGATCTGGGATCGTCCCAACGCGGTCTTCGTCGAGGACCTGGTATCCATCGGCTATACATATCCGCAAGCCCATGCCATCGGCGAGCGGGTCTGCCGCGACGAATGGGGCGTGGGCCAGCACGAGTACATGCGCAACGCGCTGCTCGAGATCATCGCACGGACACCGCCGGGCCACTGATCGGCAGCGAGCGGGTCAGACCCGCTCGCCCGCAAGCGAATTGGCACCTGAGGAAACGATCCGCACCCTTGCGATCTCGCCGATGCGGGCGTTGGCATCCTGCACGTGAACCGCGTGCAGGTATTCGCTCTTGCCGACCATCTGACCATCGAGGCGGCCGGGTTTCTCGAAGAGCACGCTGACCTCGCGGCCGACCATCTCGTCCTGAATGGCGCGCTGATCGCGGGTGATCAGCGCCTGGAGGCGTTGCAGGCGTTCATCGGCCTCGGCCGGGTCGACCTGCGGCCGCTCGGCCGCGGGCGTGCCGGGGCGCGGCGAGTACTTGAAGGAATAGGCGTAGCCATAACGAACCCGCTCGACCAGATCGAGCGTGGCCTGGAAATCCTCCTCGGTCTCTTCGGGAAAGCCCACGATGAAGTCGCCCGACATCAGGATGTCGGGCCGCGCGGCGCGGATGCGTTCGACCAGCCGGAGATAGCTTTCGGCGGTGTGCGAGCGGTTCATCCGCTTGAGGATGCGATCGGAGCCCGCCTGAACGGGCAGGTGCAGATAGGGCATCAGTTTCTCGCATTCGCCATGCGCCGCGATCAGGTCGTCGGTCATGTCGTTCGGGTGTGAAGTGGTGAAGCGGATGCGTTCCAGCCCGTCGATCTTGTCGAGCGCCCAGATCAGTTTCGCCAGCGTCATGTCGCCACCGGGGCCGGCGCCGTGATAGGCATTGACGTTCTGGCCCAGCAGCGTGATCTCGCGCACGCCGCGTTCCACGAGGTCGCGCGCCTCGGCCAGGATGCGGTCGGCGGGGCGGGAAACCTCGGCGCCGCGGGTATAGGGCACCACGCAGAAGGCGCAGAACTTGTCGCACCCCTCCTGCACGGTCAGGAAAGCGGTCGGGCCGCGCGGCGCCTTGGGGCGCGACTTCAGCTTCTCGAACTTGTCTTCCTCGGGGAAATCCGTGTCGAGCGCCTTTTCCCCGCCGCGCGCCTTCGCCTCAAGCTCGGGCAGGCGGTGATAGCTTTGCGGGCCGACCACCAGATCCACGAGCGGCTGGCGGCGCATGATCTCTTCGCCCTCGGCCTGCGCGACGCAGCCGGCCACGCCGATCTTCAGATCCGGCCTGGCGGCCTTGAGCCCCTTGAACCGTCCCAGCTCGGAATAGACCTTTTCAGCCGCCTTTTCGCGGATATGGCAGGTGTTGAGCAGGATCATGTCCGCGTCGTCGGGCCGGTCGGTCGTGACATAGCCCTGCCCCTCCCCCGATCCTGCCAGGGCCTCGGCCATGCGCTCGCTGTCATAGACGTTCATCTGGCAGCCATAGGTCTTGATGAACAGCTTCTTGGGTTCGGTCATCGCTCTTACGGGCCTTTTGCACTCGGGTGGGGAACCGCCGTGGTGTACAGAAATCGCCTGCGGCTTGCAATGCAGGCGCAATTAACCGAATCTGCGGTAAAACGCCAGAAGAGCAGAGCAGAGACATCGCATGGACCATGCCTCCCTCGACCGTTTCCTCAGGACGCAACGCGACAGCCTGGGCAAGGGCCCGGTTGCGCTGATCTTCGTCGAGGACGAGGTGGAGCTTGCCACCACGCTACGCCATCACCTGCAGATCGGGTTCAAGCCGGTTCTCGCCCTGATGCCCGACGCGTTCGACCTGCCCCGCGACGTGGAATCGCGGATTCATCGCATCTCCTTCGATTGCGGGCCCCAGGGCGCGGTGTTCGATGCCATCAACAAAGTGATCGCCGCCGCGACGGGAGCATGGTTTTACTACTGCTACAACGCCGAATACCTGTTCTTTCCCTTTTGCGAGACGCGCAGTGTGGGCGAGATGCTGACCTTTCATACCGAGGAACGGCGCGACGCGATGCTGACCTATGTGATCGACCTTTACGCGGACGATCTGGCAAAGCATCCCAACGCGGTGTCGCTGGACCATGCCTTCATGGACAGGTCCGGCTATTACGCCCAGTCGCGCAAGGCGCCCGAGACGGGCCATCCGCGCGAGCGGCAGCTGGATTTCTTTGGCGGGGTGCGCTGGCGCTACGAGGAGCACATCCCCAAGGACAGCCGCAAGATCGACCGCATCGCCCTTTTCAAGGCCAAGCAGGGCCTGACCCTGTTGCCGAACCACACGTTCGACGACCAGGAGTACAATACCTACGCCTGCCCCTGGCATCACAACCTGACGGCGGCGATCTGTTCCTTTCGGACGGCGAAAGCGCTCAAGCGCAACCCCGGCTCCACCTACGATATCGAGAGTTTCCGCTGGCACAATTCCACCCCGTTCGAGTGGCATTCGCGGCAGTTGCTGGATCTTGGGCTTATGGAACCGGGGCAGTGGTTCTGAGATAGGCAAGCGCCTGTCAGGCGCGTGGCGGGCTTTCGTCGCGCGAGGCCTTTTCAGGGCCGTCGAACAGTGGGCCCCTACTCCACTCTCAGCACGGGAAACCAGTCCTCGCGCAGCCGCTGGCCGGGCACCATGTCGTGCCCGGGAAAGGGCGGCGAGGTACGGCCCGGGCGCTCGACATAGCGCGCATCGTCTCCCACCAGCCGCAACGAAAAGGCCCGGCGGCGCGCATCGCTGGTGTTTCCGCGCGCGCCGTGCAGGGTGCGAAAGTCGAACCCAACGGCATCTCCCGGCTCCATCTCGTATTCGAGGATGACCATGCCCTCGGCCTCGGGGTCGGGCACAGGCATGTACTGCCCCTCGTCGGGAAAGAACCCCTCCTCGGACACCCAGCGCGTGGGCAGCACCTCCTTTTCCCAGCGATGGGAGCCTGCGACACAGCGCAGCGTAGCCTCGCGCACCGGGTCGAGCGGCGACCAGAAGCTGATCGTCTGGCGACCCTCGACGAAGTAATAGGGGCCATCCTGATGCCAGGGTGTGGCCATCGAGGTGCCCGGCTCCTTGACCAGGACATGATCGTGGAACATCTGCACCCGGCCGGATTCCATCAAAGCGCCCGCGACCTCGGCGACCCCGGGGTCCTGAATCACCTCACGAAATTCGGGGATCCGGTCCCAGTTGCAGTAATCGTCGAAGAAGCGCCCCGTCTGCCCGGCCTTCTCGTTGTTGGACGCATATGGCCCGGGCTCGGCCATGTTGCGCTCGACCCCGGCGCGCAGCGTCTCGACATGATCGGCGAAAAGGCCGCGCACCAGCACGACACCGTCGCGCCGGAAGGTTTCGATCATGTCGGGCGTGACGACGGGTCTGGGCATCTGTGTCTCCAACTTGGGGCGCGTGACGGAGACATCCTGCCCCGAGGAGTCCAACGGATGCAATTCTTTTCAGGAAATCAGCACCTTGAGCGACACAATCGGCGACAATCGCCGGGATTGGTCAGTCGCGGCGGCGCAGCCGGATCACGACATCGACCGAGGCGATCTCGACCCCGGCTTCGGGCGCGTCGGGGATTCGCTGGATGACCAGTTCCTCGGAGGGCGCGTCGGAGAGGCGGCCTTCGTCCTCCCAGAAGAAATGGGGATGGTCGTGGGTATTGGTGTCGAAATAGCTTTTCGAGCCGTCAACCGTGATCTCCTGCAACACACCGGCATCGCAGAAGGCGCGCAGCGTGTTGTAGACGGTGGCCAGCGACACATGCGCGCCGGTGGTCTTGGCGGCATCGAACAGACTTTCGGCCGTGACGTGGCGGTGTTTGCCGTCTCCGACCAGAAGCTCGGCCAGGGCCACGCGCTGACGGGTCGGGCGCAATCCTGCTCCGGTCAGCCACTGGGTGGCGATTTCCTGGCTTGTCGGCTTCATCCTTGAACCCTTCATCTGGCTGATTGCCTATATAATGGCCCCTTGCCGCGAATTTCAAATGGATTCCATCGCGAAACATTGCGATCAATCGTCAATGTGGGCAGGTAGCCGCACTTGCAGGACCGGCAAAGGCGATGATAGACGGTCCCCGATCATCAAGGCATCCACCCGGCAGGAGAGGCAGCGGAATGGCCCAGTACCCGAGCAGCTTTGACAAGGACGATCTGCTGAAATGCGCCCGAGGCGAGCTATTCGGCCCCGGCAATGCCCAGCTGCCCGAACCGCCCATGCTCATGGTGGATCGCATCACCGACATTTCCGCCGATGGCGGTGCGCATGGCAAGGGGCATGTCCTGGCCGAGTTCGACATCCATCCGGACCTGTGGTTCTTCGGGTGCCATTTTCCCGGCAACCCGATCATGCCGGGTTGCCTTGGGCTGGACGGTTTGTGGCAGTTGACCGGGTTCAACCTGGGCTGGCGCGGCTGGCAGGGGCGCGGCTATGCCCTTGGCGTGGGCGAGGTGAAGTTGACGGGCATGGTACGCCCGGACCGCAAGATGCTGACCTACAAGATCGACTTCACCAAGGCCGTGCAGACTCGCCGGCTGACCATGGGTGTCGCCGATGGCGTCGTCGAGGCCGATGGCGAGGTGATCTACCAGGTCAAGGACATGAAGGTTGCCTTGTCGGAAAGCTGACCCTTCGCCGCTGCCCGGACCGGGCAGCGAAGCCGGGCGGGTCCTCGTGGCGAGGTCTGGCGCGTGAATTGTGAAATCCTGCGCACACTTTATCTCAAGGCGAATGGCGAGATCGTCTGCAACGACGATTACGGCGAACAGGTTTCGCTTGGCACACCAGCCTATGACCGTCCGCGCCTTGGCCTGATCCGCATCCTCGAGAACGAGAAATACGGCCATATCCGGTCCTCCTTCGCGGCGGGACAGATGCCCTGGCCCGGGGTTTGCGAGCATTGCGCCCTGCTGCGGATGCACGAACCGGCCGGCGTGGACCTGCTCGCCGAGAAGGTGATCGACAAGTTCCAGATCGAGGCGTCGCTTGCCTGCGCCCTGCGCTGCCCGGATTGCGCCAACGGCACGCAGTTGCGCGAACGCCCCGGCCCGGTGCACCTGCCGGAGGAATGGTATCGCAGGATCCTCACCGAACTGGCGGAGGCCGGGTTCCGCGTGTCCTGGATCGAGTTTTGCGGACAAGGCGAGCCGTTGAACCATCCCGAGTTCGCGCGTCTTGTCGAGATCACCCGGGAAATCCTGCCGGAGACCAGGATCCGCCTGATCACGAACGGAAATCACAGCTTCATGCGCAAGGTCGGGTCGGTCTTCATCGACGAGACCATCGTGTCGATCGACGGCGCGCGCCAGCAAAGCTATGCCGCCTACCGGGTCAATGGGCAGCTGGACCGGGCGTTGAAATTCCTTGCGGGCAGTTGCGACACGCAGATTCCGCGCGGCGGCAACGTCATCTGGAAATACATCCTGTTCTCGACCAATGACAGCGACGAGGAATTGCGGGCGGCGCAGGACATGGCCGCCGAACTCGGCGTGACACGGTTGTGGTTCGTGCACGGGCATGGGCGGATGGTCTCGAGTCGGTTCACCTTCGCCAACGCGCTTTCGCCCCCGGTGACCCAGCCATTCGTCAAGGTGGAATCCCACCCCTCATATAACAACCGGTCCGTTTCGCTGAACAACGTGGGGCTTGCCGAACACCATAACGGGCCCGAGGCGCAGATCTGGCTCGACCGCGTGGTGATTCACGAGAACGGCACGATGACACTTTCAGGCTGGGCCAATAGCGCAGATACGAGGCTCGAGTCCGTCGGGTTGGGGTTGCCAGACGGCGACCGGGTCGAAATCCCGCTTGAGATCGCCCGCCCGGACGTGATCGCCGCCTTTCCGTCCTATGTCCGCGAGGCCTGTGGTTTCGACGTGTTGATCAAAACCCCCGGACTGGACCGCAGCAGCCGTCAGAGGCTCGCATTCGATGTAAGGTTCCGAGGCGCGGCCGCGGCACGCCTGTCCTGCGACCTCGAATTGACGATCTGAGGCGCGACACCTTCGGGCCGGCCTCGCAAGCCTACCGAATTTCCCCGACCCGGCGGGATCGGGGATCTTGCCTCCCTATCCCAGCACGAACCAGAAATCGTCGCTCAGGTCGGGGGGCAAATTGTCATCCCATTGGGGCGGATCCTCGCGCCCGGCCTTCCGTGCGGCCGCGTCGCCCACGGATTCCACCGCCTGCTCCATGTGATCCAGGCGGGCATGATATGCCTTTTCGTTGATCACGCGATCCACCGTCGCGTTCACCGCAGCTTCATTCGCGATGTAGGGGCCGCCGCGTTCCAATTGAAAGAACTTGAATCCGACGTAGAGATCTTCGGCCATAACCTTCGTCCTCCTCTATGAAACGCCCCGCAAGGGAGTCGTCCTTCGGGACGCAATCAGCCAGACCTCAAGTCTACGCGAAATATGCAAAAAGTCGAGCGTCCGCCGGGTCCAGCCCCCATCTGACGCTCTGGGTCGAGCCTCATTGGCGCCAAGACGCCGGAACCGCCTTGCCGAACCTCTTGCGGCAAAACGCGTATTGCGGACCGAGTCGTTCGCCCAGAGCCTGCGCCGCGTCGGGCGGCATCGCGAGCTTGACTGTGGTTTCGTTGAACCGCGTTTCGAGATCGAAGGGCAAGGGTTCGAGCCCCGCGAATTCCGAAAGGCGCCTCACGGATTCCGACGAAAAAAGCTCTTCGTAGAAAAGGTATAGCACCTGGTCCGCGTCGAAGATCGTATCGAGGTTCGAAACCGTTTCGCGATAGTCGGCGCGCGCGTTCAGCGTCTTGGAACGCAGGGCTTCCGGCCAAAGACGCAGGATATCGTTCTCTGGCTTCATCTGCTGAAGATGCCGGAGCTGCGACCAGAATCGCTCGACCGGATCCCGCATGACGAACAGGATCTTCAACGCGATCCGCTGGGAAGCGAAGAATCGCCGAAGATAGAGGAAACCCGCCTCTTCCAACGCCGAATAGGCGGGCGTCAGGTCGCAGAGCGTTTCAGTCGTGTCAGAACAAAGCCGCGCGAAATGCGCGAAATAGGCATTGTCGTCATAAAGCATCTGCGCGCGATCCAGGCTGGCGCGGAATGCAGGCCGCTGGTGCAGGTTCTCGACGGGATCTCCCGGCTGGTTCAGGTGATAGGCCAGCCGCGCCAGTGCGAGAGCATCCGCATCCACAAGCGAGTTCCGTGGAAACCGGGCGTTGAAGAAGTGCAGTTCCTTCAGAGGAGAGACCGCTGCCGCCGGGTGGTTGTCGAGATAGGCGTAAAGCCAACTGGTCGCGCATTTCGCGGCGCCGACGCAGACAAGAAAGGTCTTGCCCTCGAGCGCGTCCCATACCTGGAGCTGGTCGATCGCAAGCATGATGCCCCCGCCGTCTGAGCCGGATCTGCCGCCGCACAGGATCAACGGTGTCACAGGAGCGGCACGCACTCAACCGTGCCTGGCAGCAACGCTTCGGTATCGGTGCCTTGCACGTCCCCGCATGCATGGCCTAAACAAGGCGCTAGCAAACGAAGGAGGCCGCATGCGCCGCGTTGTCGTCACCGGACTGGGGATCGTATCCAGCATCGGAAACACCGCCGAAGAAGTGCTGAGCTCTTTGAAAGCCGGCCGGTCGGGTATCACAGCAAGCGAACAGATGAAGGAGCACGGGTTCCGCAGCCAGATCGCGGGCGCGCTCGACATCGATCCGAAGGATCATATCGACAAGCGCGCGCTGCGCTTCATGGGGCCGGGCGCGGCCTATGCCCATATCGCGATGAGCCAGGCGATCGCCGATGCGGGGCTTGAACGCGACCAGGTCGTCAACCCGCGCACCGGGCTTGTCGCAGGGTCGGGCGGGCCGTCGACCAGCGCCATGCTTCAGGCGCATCAGACGGTGCTTAAGTCCGGCGGGA
This sequence comes from uncultured Paracoccaceae bacterium, assembly GCA_947500005.1. Classification (GTDB taxonomy): domain Bacteria; phylum Pseudomonadota; class Alphaproteobacteria; order Rhodobacterales; family Rhodobacteraceae; genus Lutimaribacter_A. The sequence goes on from CANMQJ010000001.1 coordinate 390,158, forward strand.
CCAAGCGGATCGGGCCCTTTGCCGTGCCGAAATGCATGTGTTCGACCGTGTCGGCAAACCTGTCGACCGCTTTCGAGATCAAGGGAATCAACTACTCCATCACCTCGGCCTGCTCGACGTCGCTGCATTGCATCGGAAACGCGGCGGAGCAGATCATGATGGGCAAGCAGGACGTGATGTTCGCGGGCGGCGGCGAGGAGCTGGACTGGACGCTCAGCTGCCTTTTCGACGCGATGGGGGCGATGTCGTCCAAGTACAACGACACGCCCGAGAAAGCCTCGCGCGCCTTCGACCAGAACCGCGACGGATTCGTGATCTCGGGCGGAGGCGGCATCGTCGTGCTGGAGGACCTGGAGCACGCGAAGGCACGGGGCGCCAAGATTTATGCCGAGGTGACGGGCTATGCCGCGACCTCGGACGGGCATGACATGGTGGCCCCCAGCGGCGAGGGCGGCGAAAGGGCGATGCGCGTGGCGCTGTCCACCCTGCCCGAGGATCGCAAGGTCAGCTATATCAACGCGCACGGCACCTCGACGCCCGTGGGCGACGTGGGCGAGGTAGAGGCGGTGCGCCGCATCTTCGGCGAAGGCAAGGTGCCACCGATCTCGTCCACCAAGTCGATGACGGGCCACGCGCAGGGCGCGGCGGGCGCGCTGGAGGCGATATTCTGCCTGCTGATGCTGGATCGGGACTTCATCACGCCGTCGATCAATGTCGAGACGCTGGCCGAGGGAATCAATCCCGGCGAGATCGCGACCGAGACAGTGGAAAATGCGGGGCTGGACAGCGTCATGACGAACAGCTTCGGCTTTGGCGGCACAAACGGGTCGATGATCCTTTCGAAATATCACGGGTAACAAGAACATGTCGGATATTCTCAAGGGCAAGCGCGGCCTGATCATGGGTGTGGCCAACGATCGCTCGATCGCCTGGGGCATCGCGAAGGCCTGCCACGAGGCGGGGGCGGAACTGGCCTTCACCTATCAGGGCGAAGCCTTCGGCAAGAGGCTCGAGCCGCTGGCCCAAAGCATCGGCAGCGACTTCATGGTCGATGCCGACGTGACCGACGATGCCTCGCTGGAGCGCGCCTTTGCCGAACTTGCCGAACGCTGGCCGACCATCGATTTCGTCGTCCATGCCATCGCCTATTCGGACAAGTCGGAGCTGACCGGGAGGTTCCTGAACACCAGCCGGGCCAATTTCAAGCATTCGATGGACATCTCGGCCTATTCCTTCATCGAGGTGGCGCGCCGGGCGCATCCCCTGATGCAGGAAAACGGCGGCTCGCTTATCACGCTGACCTACCAGGGGTCGAACCGCGTGGTTCCCAATTACAACGTCATGGGCGTGGCCAAGGCGGCGCTGGAATCGGCGACACGCTACCTGGCCAATGACCTTGGCCCCGAGGGGATTCGCGTGAACGCAATTTCTCCCGGGCCGATGAAGACACTGGCGGGGGCCGCCATCGGAGGGGCACGCCGGACCTACAAGTTCTGCGACCAGAATGCACCGCTGCGCTCGAACGCAACGCTGGAGGCGGTGGGCGGAACGGCGGTCTACCTGATCTCGGATGCCGGGTCCTGCACTACGGGAGAGATCATAAAGGTCGATGGCGGGTTCCACGTACTGGGAATGCCGCAGCCCGATTTCATGTAGATCGACGCCAATTTGCCACCGCCTTGCCGGATTGAGACCATTTTCGCGGTCCAAGCTCCGCCGCATGGTGGAAACGGATACCGATCTCAGCGCCGCGATGCGCGGGCCTGCCCCGGGCCGCAAGGCCCGCCGGGGGCTTCCTTGGATGATGCTGTTGGCGCTTTCGGCCACGGCCTTCTCGGTGGTGACGCTGTCCTTTTTGTCCTCTCGTCTTCACCGCCAGGAGGTGGCGGCGCTGGCGCCGGCGAATGTCAGCGGGCCGATCGGGGCGGATGCCGAAGGATCGCCGGTAGTCATGAGGCTGACAGACGAAACGGCGGCCCCGGATGGAGCCGCCGCAGAAACAGCCGAAAGCTGGACGCTGAAGGATTTCTTTGCCGATGCGGAGGAGCAGGGTGCGACCGGGCGCGAAGAGTCGCTACCGGTCGAACCGTTCACCATGATCCGCGCCATGCCCGCCAGCCGAACACCGGTCCGGCGCGGCGGACAGTGACCGCGATCAGGCGATCTCGACCAATTCGATGTCGAACACGAGGTCCTTGCCCGCCAGCGGGTGATTGGCGTCGAGCGTGACGGTGCTTTCATCCGCTTCGATCACCGTGACCGGCAGGGTCTGGCCCTCGGGCGTCTGCATCTGAAGCTGGGTGCCCGGATCGAGCGGCACGTCATTCGGGATGCCCTCGCGCGGGATGGCCTGCCGCATCTCGGGATTGACCGGGCCATAGGCCTCGTCGCAGGGAACCTCGACGCGCTTGGTCTCGCCGACTTCCATGCCGGGCATCGCGTTATCGAGGCCCGGGATGATCATTCCCGATCCGACGGTGAATTCCAGGGGCTCGCGTCCCTCGGAACTGTCGAAGGTCTCACCGCCTTGCAGTGTTCCGGTGTAGTGGATGCGTACTGTGTCACCCTCTTTGACCTGGGTCATGAAATCTCCATTGGGTTAGCAGGTTCAAAGTCCCCGAACCTAAAGGCTGTGATCGGGATGTAAACCCAAAGGCCTTTTCGCCGCCCCTTTCGAGGGCCTTTTCCCCGCCCACGGCTTGTGCCAACGTGCCGCCAACCATCCGGGGAGACACGTGGTGAGCATCAGGACATGCGTTTTCGACGCCTATGGCACGCTTTTCGATGTGGCCGCCGCGGCACGGCAGGCGGCAGGTGAACCGGGGCGCGAGGCGCTGGCCGCGCGTTGGCCCGAGTTGGCGCAGCATTGGCGGCTGAAGCAGCTTCAATACACCTGGCTGCGCGCGGTGGTCGATGCGCATGCCGATTTCTGGCAGGTGACGCAGGACGGGCTGGACTGGGCGCTGGAGGCTGTCGGGCTGGATGGCGACGCGGAACTGCGCCAGCGCCTGCTGGACCTTTACTGGGAGTTGCGCTGCTATGAGGAAGTGCCCGAGATGCTGCGAACGCTGAAGGCGGCGGGCCTGCAGACCGCGATCCTGTCGAACGGTTCGCCGCAAATGCTTGACGGGGCGGTACAATCCGCAGGGATCGGGACGGTGCTGGACGACGTGCTGAGCGTCGAGAGCGTGGGCGTCTTCAAACCGCATCGCCGGGTCTATGACCTGGTTCAGGAGCGGTTCGGCGGTGGGCCGGAGGACGTGCTGTTCGTCAGTTCCAATGGCTGGGACGCGGCCGGGGCGGCAGGCTACGGGTTCAGAACCGCCTGGGTGAACCGCGCGGGCGAGCCGATGGACCGCCTGCCTTGGAAACCGCATCACGTCCTGCGCGACCTGACGACGGTTCCCGCCCTCGCGGAGAACGCGTAATGCCCGGTTTCGTCACGTCGGACGGGCTGCGTCTGCACTACGAGGACAGCGGAGACGGCCGGCCCCTCCTCTGCCTGCCGGGATTGACGCGAAGCGGGCGGGACTTCGATTTCCTGGGTCCGCATGTTGGCGAATATCGGCTCATCACGATGGATTACCGGGGCCGGGGCCAGTCGGATCACGACCCGGAGCACGCCAATTACAACATCTTTCGCGAATCACATGACGTGGTGGAACTGATCGAGCATCTTGGGCTCGACCGTGTCACCCTGCTGGGCACCTCGCGCGGCGGGCTGATCGCGATGGCGCTGGCGGCGAGCCATCCGGAACGTCTGGCGGGCGTGATCCTCAACGATATCGGCCCGGTGGTGGAGCCGGGCGGGATCGCGCGGATCATGGACTACCTGGGCCAGCCGCCGGAATGGGCGGATCACGAGGCTGCGGCCGAGGGTCTGGGCCGCGCCATGGCGGCGCAGTTTCCGGGCGTGCCCCATGCCACGTGGCGCAAACAGGTCGAGGCGAGCTATGACGCCACGCCCGAGGGGCTGGGCCTGCGCTATGACCCTGCGTTACGGCAGGCCGTACTGGAGCAATCCGCTGCCGGAGCCGCGCCCGATTTCTGGATGTTCTTCGAACAGCTGGCAAACATCCCGACCGGTGTCATACGCGGCGCGAACTCGGACGTGCTGGGCCGTGAGACGGTGGCGGAGATGCATCGCCGTCATCCTGGCCTGATCTCGGCGGAGGTGCCCGACCGGGGACATGTGCCTTTCCTCGACGAGCCCGAGGCCCTCGCCATCATTCATCAAATCATGGAAAGAACCGAATGAGCGATCTTGCGATGATCGATGCCGCGGCCCGTCGGTTGCGCGGCCATGTGCGGCGCACGCCCCTGCTGTCCTCTCCGTTCCTCGACGAGATCGCCGGGCGGAGGGTTCTGGTGAAACCGGAATGCCTCCAACATACGGGCAGCTTCAAGTTCCGCGGGGCGTGGTCGGCCATCTCGGCGCTGGAGCCCGAGCAGCGCAAGCACGGCGTGCTGGCCTATTCCTCGGGCAACCACGCGCAGGGCGTGGCGCGGGCGGCGGCGCTGCACGGAATTGCCTCGGTGATCGTGATGCCGTCGGACGCGCCCCGGCTAAAGATCGACAACACCCGCGCATTGGGGGCCGAGGTGGTGCTCTACGACCGGGCGGGCGAAAGCCGCGAGGAAATCGGCGCGGCACTGGAGGCCGAGCGGGGCATGACGCTGATCAAGCCCTATGACGAGCCGCAGGTGATCGCGGGGCAAGGCACGGTCGGGCTGGAACTGGCCGAACAGGCGCGCGTAGAGGGCGTGGAACGCGGCGATGTTCTGGTCTGCTGCGGCGGGGGCGGGCTGACCTCGGGCATCGCGCTGGCGCTGGAGGCGCATGCGCCGGGCCTGCGGGCGCGGCCGGTGGAACCCGAGGGCTTTGACGATACCGCCCGCTCGCTCGCTTCGGGCCGGATCGAGCGGAACGCTATCCAGTCCGGCAATATCTGCGACGCGATCCTGACGCCCGCACCCGGAGAGATCACCTTTCCCATCCTCAAGCGTCTTTGTGGACCGGGATTGGCGGTGAGCGAGGAGGAGGTGCTGCGCGCGATGAAACTGGCCTTTCTGCGGCTCAAGATCGTGCTGGAACCGGGCGGCGCGGTCAGCCTGGCCGCGGCGCTGTTCCGACCGCAGGAGATTGAGGGCGATGCTGTGATCGCGGTTGCCTCGGGCGGGAATGTCGACCCGGCGCTTTTTGCGCGGGCCTTGGCGGAGTGAGTGAGGAAAGCAGGGAGGAAACCATGCAGATAGCCGAACTGGACGATGTCCGATTGCACTACCGGATCGACGGCGACCCGGAGGGCGCGCCGGTCGTGTTCGCCAATTCGCTGGGAACAGACCTTCGGCTGTGGGACGCAGTTCTGCCGCGCCTGCCCAAGGGGTTGAAATTCATCCGCTACGACAAGCGCGGGCATGGCCTGTCGTCGCTGCCGCGAGCGCCCTATTCGATGGGATCACTGGTGCGCGATGCCGAGGCGCTGCTGGATCACCTCGACGTCCGCGATTGCGTCTTCGTCGGCCTGTCCATCGGCGGCATGATCGCTCAGGGGCTGGCGGTCAAGCGTCTGGACCTGGTGCGCGCCGTGGTGCTGTCGAACACCGGCGCCAAGATCGGCACGACCGAAATGTGGGACGAGCGGATCGCGGCGGTGCAGGAAAAGGGCATCGAGCCGATGGCCGACGGTATCATGGAACGGTGGTTTTCCAAGGGTTTCCGCGCCACGCCCGAGCTGGAGCTGTGGCGCAACATGCTGACCCGCCAGCCGGCCGAGGGCTATGCGGGTTGCTCGGCCGCGATTTCTGGCACCGATTTCTACACGCCGACCAGCGGCCTGCGCCTGCCCGCCCTCGGCATCGCCGGCAGCGAGGACGGATCGACCCCGCCTGACCTTGTGCGCGAGACGGTCGAGCTGATCCCCGGTTCGCGGTTTCATCTGATCCGCAAGGCGGGGCATTTGCCCTGCGTCGAACAGCCGGAGGAATATGCCGAGGTACTGACGGCTTTCCTGCGCGAGATCGGGCATATCTGACCCTCTGGCCCCGCGCCCCACATCGGGCTATCAGCGGGGACCGATGCAAGAAAGGGGTGTCGTATGGCCGGATCCGTTTTCGATAGCGCGCTGTTCGCGAAGCTTTTTGCGAGCGGCGAGGTGGGCCGGCTGTTCACCGACAGCGCCGAATTGCGCGCTATGCTGTTGGTCGAGGGGATGCTGGCGCGCGCTCAGGGCAAGCTGGACGTGATCCCCGAGGTCAGCGCGCAGGAGATTTCGCGGGCCACGATGGAGGTGCAGCTGGACCCCAGCGCGCTGGCCGGGGAAACGGGCCGGAACGGCGTCTGCGTTCCCGCGCTGGTCGCGGCCTTTCGCGAGGAAATGCAGGCGCCGGAGCACGCGGCCTATGTGCATTGGGGCGCGACATCGCAGGATATCATCGACACCGGGCTTATGCTGCGGCTGCGGCAGGCGCTGGTGCTGATCGAGGCCGATCTGCGCGCGCTGCTGGCGATGCTTGCACGCCTGGCAGAGGCCCATGCGGACCTGCCGATGCCCGGTCGCAGCTATGGCCAGCACGCGACTCCGACCAGCTTCGGCGCGGTGGTGGCGAGCTGGGGCGCGCCGCTGCTCGACCTGCTGGACGAGTTGCCCGCGCTGCGGAAGAGCTGCCTGCTGGTCTCGCTGTCCGGTGCGGCAGGCACAGCAAACGCGTTGGGGCCAAAGGCTGCCGAGACGCGGGCCGAGCTGGCTGAGTTGCTGAAACTGGGCGATCCGGGGCGCAGCTGGCACACCGACCGCGCGCCAGTGCTTCGCATCGCGGACTGGCTGGTGCGGGTGACGCTGGCCTTGGGCAAGATGGGCGAGGATGCGACGGAACTGACCCAGACCGGCATCGCCGAGCTGAGGCTGGGCGGCGGTGGCTCCTCCTCGACCATGCCGCAGAAGCAGAACCCGGTCGGGCCATCCGTTCTTGTGGCGCTGGCCCGGCACGGGGCGGGGCTGTCCTCGATCCTGCAAGGCGCGGCATTGCATCGGCATCAACGCGACGGGGCGGCGTGGTTCACGGAATGGATGTGCCTGCCGCAAATCGTGCTGGGCGCCGGTGCGGCGGGACAGACGGCACGGTCCATATGCACCGGGCTTGCCCCCAATGACGCAGCGATGGCCGAGGCGTTGACGGCGCACCAGGGCACGATCCATGCCGAGGCGCTGAGCTTTGCGCTGACCGAGCATCTCGCACGCCCCGAGGCACAGGCAGCGACCAAGGCGCTCTGCCGCGAGGCGATTGAAAGCGGCACGCCCTTGCCCGACCTCGTGACCCGCGACTGGCCGCAGATCGACGCCGACCTTTTCGGTCCGGCCCGTCAACTGGGTCTGGCGCCCCAGGAGGCCCGACGTTTTGTGGCGGCCGTCCGGGACAGGCTGGAGCAGGACCTGCCGGCGTAAGGTCCGGCGCGGTTGTGGCGCGTTTTCGTTCCGCTGCGCTGATGCTGACGGCGCTATTGCCGATTTCGCGTTCAGGTCGTTCCGTAACGTAATGGCGACGTATGAGTGGCGCATTCGGTCTTGCGAGCCGGAGGCAGCGCGGTCCACCGTGGCGTCAAACAAGACGGAGGACCGACATGCAGACGATCAGGGCAGCCGTGTGCCGCGCGTTCAACGAACCGCTGGTGATCGAGGATGTACAACTGGCCGCGCCGGGCCTTGGCGAGGTGGAAGTCACTCTTGACGCGGTGGCGATCTGCCATTCGGACATCTCCTTTGCCGAAGGAGCCTGGGGCGGGCACCTGCCCGCCGTTTACGGACACGAAGCGGCGGGCGTCATCACCGCCTTGGGCAACGGGGTCACGGAGTTCGCCGAGGGCGACTCGGTCGTGGTTACCCTTATCCGCGCCTGCGGAAGTTGCCCAAATTGCGCGGGGGGCAAGCCCACGATCTGCGAAACGCCCCACGACGGGGTCAAGGGTCCGCTGACCTCGGCCGATGGCGAGCCGATGCTTCAGGCAATGGCCTGCGGCGCCTTCGCCGAGAAGGTCGTCGTGAGCGCCCGCCAGATCGTGAAGATCCCCGAGGACATGGGCCGCGACGTGGCGTGCCTGCTGTCCTGCGGCGTCATTACCGGCGTGGGGAGTGCGGTCAACGCCGCCGGTTTGCGTGCGGGGCAGGACGTGGTGGTGATCGGCGCGGGGGGCGTCGGCCTCAACGCGATCCAGGGGGCGCGCATCGCAGGCGCCCGGCGCATCGTGGCCGTGGACATGACCGAGGAGAAATTGCAGGTCGCGAAGGAGTTCGGGGCCACCGATACCGTGCTAGCGACCGCGCCCAAGCCGTGGAAGGCCGCGCGGCGCTCCCTGGGCGGGCGCGGGGCGGATGCGGTGCTGGTCACCGTGGGCGCGCTTGGCGCCTATAACGAGGCGCCGCGCTACCTGGGCTGGGGCGGCAAGGTCATCATGATCGGTATGCCGCATTCCGGGGGCATGGCCGAATACGAGCCGATGGCGGCCTCCTTCCAGGGGCATGGCTTCATCGGGTCCAAGATGGGCGACGTGGTGATCCAGCGCGACATTCCGTGGATGATCGACCTCTACCAGCAGGGGCGGCTGAAACTGGACGAGCTGATCTCGGGCCGGTGGAAGCTCGACCAGATCAACGAGGCCATTGCCGACACCAAGACCGGCGCGGCCAAGCGCAACGTGATCCTGTTCGACCACGCGGCGAAGTGACATCCGCCCTACGGAGGGGAGCCCCATGAAACTGCAAGATCTCGACGTGATCGTGACCGCGCCCCCTGCCCCGGGCTGGGGCGGGCGCTACTGGATTCTCGTCAAACTCACGACCGACACGGGGCTCATCGGCTGGGGCGAATGCTATGCCTCTTCCGTGGGGCCCGAGGCGATGACCCACGTGATCGGCGACGTCTTCGCGCGGCACATGGAGGGCGAGAACCCCGAGAATATCGAACTGATGTTCCGCCGCGCCTATTCCAGCGGGTTCACCCAACGGCCCGACCTGACGGTAATGGGTGCTTTCTCGGGGCTCGAGATCGCCTGCTGGGACATTCTGGGCAAGGATCGCGGCCGTCCGGTACACGCGCTGATCGGCGGGCGGATGAACGAGCGCATCCGGGCCTATACCTATCTCTACCCGCTGGCACAGCATGATCTGACGACCTTCTGGAACGATGCCGATGCGGCCGCCGAAAGCGCGGCCGAGATGGTGCGGCAGGGTTACACGGCGGTGAAATTCGATCCTGCCGGTCCCTACACGATCCGCGGCGGGCACATGCCCGCGATGTCGGACATCTCGCGCTCTGTCGCTTTCTGCAAGGCGATCCGCGAGGCGGTTGGCGACCGGGCCGACCTGCTGTTCGGAACGCATGGGCAATTCACGACCGCCGGCGCGATCCGGATGGGGCAGGCGCTGGAGCCCTATTCGCCCCTCTGGTTCGAAGAGCCGGTTCCGCCCGACATGGTCGAGGACATGGCGCGCGTGGCGCGCAACGTCCGCATCCCCGTGGCCACCGGCGAACGGCTGACCACGCGGGCCGAGTTCGGCGCGGTGCTGCGCGCGGGCGCGGCCGAGATCCTGCAACCGGCGCTGGGGCGCGCGGGCGGAATATGGGAGATGAAGAAGGTGGCCGCGATGGCCGAACTGTTCAACGCGCAGATGGCGCCGCATCTCTATGCCGGGCCGGTTGAATGGGCAGCCAACATCCATCTTGCCGCCTCGATCCCCAACATCCTGCTGCTGGAAACCATCGACACGGCATTCCACCGCGCGCTGATCAAGGACAGGATCCTAATCGAGGACGGGTTCGTGATCCCGCCCGACGCGCCGGGTCTTGGCATCGAGGTGGACGAGGATCTGGCCCGCGCGCATCCCTTCCACGGCAAGGGTTTGCACCTTCAAATGCAGGAAGAGCCTTGCGATTATTTCAAGGGCAATGCGTTCCTAGGCGGAGCTCCGCCAAAGGAGGGGTGACAATCCGCGCGGAATTCGAGAATATATGCGCAAGTCACCACTCAGGATCGCACCAACTTGACACCACAGGCCATCCCATCGCCCAAATCGCCAAAATTGCCGCCCGAAGCCACTCAGGACATGGCCAGCAGCGCGGCGCAGGCGGCAGCCTATCTCAAGACGCTGGCCCATGAGGGCCGGCTGATGATCCTCTGCCATCTCTCCGCGGGCGAGAAATCGGTTGGCGAGCTCGAAACCCTTCTGGAGGTCCGCCAGGCGGCGGTCAGCCAGATGCTCGCCCGCCTGCGGGAGGAAGGTCTGGTGGCCACGCGGCGCGAGGGCAAGACGATCTTCTACTCGCTGGCCGACGACAATACCGAGGCCGTGATCGGCCTGCTCTACGACCTGTTCTGCGGCGCGAACTCCCAAGGCTGAAACCTGTTCACCCGCCGCGCCGCAGGCGCGGCCGGGCCCAACGGGAGAAGGGCATCTCCGATGCCCGCCCGACCGGCGGGAGCGCTTCCCCCGCTCAGTTCGAGACGTATCCAGCCACGACCTGAAGCAGCTTGAAGGCGGTTGCGGCGTCGTTTTCGACCACGGCCAGGAATTCCTCCTCGCCGATGCGCAGGCAGGTGAGCCGGGTTTCGGCCACCATGCTCAGCGCACGGGGAACCTTGCGGATCAGGCCCAGTTCGCCCACCAGAGTCCCCGGTCCGACCTTGGCGATCAGCTGATCCTCCTCGCCCGGCTTCGGCAGGTAGAGCCCCGCCTCGCCCTCGATCACCATATAGGCGCCGTCGGTCGGCTCGTCGTCCTTGCGGAAGATCACGTCGCCCGGTGCCGCACGGTACCAGTTCGCGCCGAAGGCCAGCAGGCGCAATTGCCGCCGGTCGAGCCCCGAAAAGAGCGGCGTCTGCTCCAGCGCCCGCAGCTTGCGCGCCAGGTCAGCCGATGCCGCGCCGTCCTCTTCCACGGTGGCCTCCGTCTCTTCGGTCACGATTCGTCCCTGCTGCACCTCGATATAGAGATCGAACACCTCTGGGCTTTCGAACTGGTCGTTGAGATAGATTACCGTGGTCTCTGGCAAAAGCTCGCGCAGGTTGCGATAGACGGATTTCTGCGTGGTCATGTCATAGCTGGCCAGCGCCTTGTCGAGGATCAGGATGTCGGGTTTCTTGATCGTCGCGCGGGTAAAGGCCAGCGGCTCGGCAAAGACGGCGGGCACGTTCTGCCCGCCCAGCGCGATGGGTACGTCGTAGATCAGTTCGATCACCAGCGACTGCACCCCGTTCTCGACCAGCACGTCGGCGATGCGCCGGCGCAGCTCGTCGGCGCGCGGCCCGCCGCTCTGGGTGATCTTGCCGAAAAGCGCGTTCTCAAGAACCGTCAGGCCGGGTGCGAATGCGTCGGGTTCGAGCGGGGCGAAGACATCGCCAAGCGTCGCCAGCAGCTTCTCGGAATGGCTGCGCCGCAGGTCGAGAATCCGCGCCTTGAGCTCGTCGGAGAATGCCGGGCCGATCCGGTCGGCCGACAGGCGGAAGGGCACGACCAGCAGGTTTGCCAGTTCCGCATCGCTCAGTCCCTTTGCGCCATCGGCGCGCGATCGCTCCACAAGATCGAGCGCGGTCTCATAAGTCTGGGCGTCGAGCTTGACCTTGCTGAAGAGCGGATGGTCGGTCCCGTCCATGCCGAAGATCTGCCGCAGCATGTCCAGCACGTCCTGGCTCAGCTGTACCAGCGTTTCGTCAAGCTCCAGTTCGCGCAGCTGTGCCAGGAACTCGGTCTGTTCCGCCAGCGCTTCGGGCGTCAGTGGTAGGCGGGGCGTGGCGAAAAGCAGGTTCTCGGCCACGGGCAGCGCCGGGTTGTAGCGGTCGGGATCGAACAGGTAGGCTTGGCTGCCAAGCCCGGCCTCCTCGACGGATCTCTGCACGGTGGGACGCAGTTCGATCAGCCTGCGCGCCAGTTCGGGGTGGATCTCGGGATCGAAGGTCTGTTCGGCCCCACGTCGGAACAGCGCCGCGCCCGACCCCATCCCATCTACCAGTTGCAGCCACCACTGCTGCAACGCCTCGCGGTCCTCGACGCCCGCGCGAGCGGGATCAAGCCAATCGGTCTCGAGCGGGTCGGCGCTGTTGCCCGCCCGCAGGGTTTCGCCGTGGAAATCGGTATCGGGCGCCTCGCCCAGCGGACGAACGCGCATCGGCATCATCACGTTGTCGCCGAAACTGCCCTGGAACATCACCGGGCGCGAGGTCGCGTGGCCGATCCGCGCGGCAAGAACCGACTGGTGCAAGCCGGTCAGGTCATGTCCCGACATGGTCACCTTGCCCGTGGCCGGCATGACCTCGCGCGTCAGCAGTTCGGCCAGCGCGCGGCGGTCCTCCTCGCTGGGCGCGGCGATGCCAATCACCTTGCCCGCAGGCAGGGTCACGTCGAGATCGTCGAGCACCATGTTACCGTCGGCATCGCGCACCGAGACATTGTCGAGCACGATATCGCCGTTGAGGCGCGGCAGGTCCTCGGGTTCTCCTTCGAACAGGGCCTCGTCCACCATGCCCGAGGGCGCAAAGCGTTCGGTGATGACCTCCCAACGCAGGGCCATGTCCTGGGTCTGGTTGTAATAGGTCAGAAGCTCTTTCCACGGGCTCGACAGGTCCTTGTAGGCCGCCAGTGCCGCCACCAGCGCGCCCAAGGATACCGAGCCCTGCAACACCAGGTAGCCGCCGACCGAGTAGAACAGGAAAGGCGTAAGCTGTCCGATGAAGTTGTTGATGAACTTCATGAAGAACTTTTTCTGGTAGATGTCGAACCGGATCCCGAAAAGTCGGCCCAGTTGGTGCGAGATCATCGCCCGGCGGTAACGCCAGCCGCCATTGTTGCGCAGCGTGGCCGCACCGCTGGCGTTCTCGCCGATCTGCGCAGCCAGCACGCGCACTTCCTGGATGCGTTTCTTGTTCAGCAGGTTGATCTGGCGTTGCAGCCTGGGGATAAGCCAGGCCTGAAGCGGAATCAGCGCGACGGCGGCAAGCCCGAACCAGAAGCTTTGCAGGAAGAGGAAGGTCAGGATGGTGATCATCTGCCCCGCCTGGAGGACCGGCTGGCTGATCATGTCCCCCATCAGCCCGCCCATCGGCTCGCTCTCGGCGGTGATCATCGAGACCAGTTCGCCCTGGCTGACGCGTTCGAAATAGGGCTGGGGAAAGCGCAGCACCCGGGCGATCAGCATGTAGCGGAAGCGGCGCAGCATCCGCTCCGACATCACGCCTTTCATCGTGTTGATCCGCATCTTGAGCAGACCATGCGCAAGTACCGCGAGCAGGAAGGCCACGCAGAGGATCGCGAGGAAGGTCACCTGGTCGAAGGTGAAGCCCCAGAGATCGATCGTGGGGCTGGCCGCGCCGATCGCGTCGTTGATGATCCGTTTGGGCAGTTCCAGCGTCAGGTAGAGAAGCGGGAACAGCAGGCCGGTCACCGCCAGCAGGATCAGCTGATCGCGCCTGGAATGCTTCCAGATATAGCGAAATAGCGAGCGTTCCATGGGACCGTCCCCCGATCCGGTTCGCCGGCCCTTGAGGACCGATCGTTCTTGCTGACGAAAATCTTTGGAAACCGTAGCTTGCGATCGCGGGGCGAGGCAATTGCCTTGTGCGATAAAAAACCGCTCGAAAACGGCGCTTGTGTGAACCAGTTCATTTGCGCGCGGTCCCCGATGCCCCTAGTCTGAGTCGCAAAGCCGCTTCGGAGGACAGCCTTGCCCGTTTCCATCGGCACCGTTCTGCTGCTTATCTGTCTGCTCCAGATCAAGCACATGTTCGCCGACTACTTCTTGCAAACGCCCAGGATGCTGTCCGGGCGCGGGCAGTATTGGCACCTGGGCCGCGCCCAGCACGCCGGCGTGCACGCCGTCGGATCGGCTATCGTGCTGCTGGCCTTCGGTACGCCGCTCGCTCTGCTGCTTTTTCTGGTGCTGGCGGAATGGTTCGTGCATTTCAACATCGACTACTGGAAGGCCAGCTATTCCGCCAAAAAGGAGCTGAAGCCCGATCAGGCCGCGTTCTGGCGCGCGGCCGGGTTCGACCAATGCCTGCATCACCTGACCTATATCGCGATGGTCTGGGCCTGGGTCAGCTTCGCCCCCTGACAGCTCACTCCGCCGACAGTGCATGAGGCGCGGCGGCGCGGCGCGCGGTGAAGGCCGGAACGGGCCGCGCGTAGCCCTTGAGCGTGATGGGTTCCAGCGCCTCGAAATCGATATCGGGAAGGTGGACCGCCTCACGCGTGGCCAAGTCGACCAGCGCCTGGTCGGGGGCTGCCTTGGAACAGAGCCGCGCGGCGCGGTTCACGGTCGAGCCCAGCACGGTGAAATCCATCCGTGCATGCGCCCCCATCGCGCCCATCACCACCTCGCCCGAGGCGACGCCGATACCGACATGCAGTTCATGCTCGGGGTGCTCTTCGAGCAGGCGCACCATTGCCTGGGTGATGCCCACGGCGCAGGCGGTGGCCCGCGCCTCCATCTCCTCGCCCTCGAAGACTGCCACCAGAGCGTCGCCGATGAACTTGTCGATATCGCCGCCATGTTCCTGCACGATGTCCGATTGCACGTCGAAATACTGGTTCAGCACCTCGATCACCGTTTCCGGCGGCACGCGTTCCGAGAACTCGGTATAGCCACGGATATCGGTGAAGATCACCGAGACGCGCCGCCGCTCGCCACCGCGTTTCATGCCTGCCTGCTCGGCCCGCTGGATGGCCGAGACGGTCCCGGCCGAGACGAATTTCATCAGTTCGATCCGCTCCCCCAGATGCGCGATCATGTGGTTGATCCGGTCCGCGAGGTCGCCGATCTCGTCACGCGAGCGGACATTCTGGACCCGGACGGCGAAATTGCCTTCGCGCACCTGCTCGGCCACCCGCCCGATCTGAAGGATGGGCCTGGTCAGGCGGCGTGAAAAGAGGACGGCGCCAAGCGCCGCGACGGCAAAGCCGATGAGACCGACGAGCAGGATCTGCCGGGTGATCGCGTTGACCACGGCATAGGCATTCTCCTCGCTCAGTTCCGTGATGACCGCCCACTGGAACCAGTCTGGAAAGGCATAGGCGCCCAGCATCGCCGTCCCGTCGGGCCGGGCATAGGATTCCAGCGTATCGGCCCGCGCACCGGCCACGATCAGCGGCATGGTCGATGCAACGATCCGGCGCTGCGCCAGTTGCTCGGGCGCGCCGATCAGCACGCGTCGGCCGGACTGGTCCACCACCGTGATTTCTCCGCGTTGCGCAAAGGGATGGCGGCGCACCATCTCGCCCAAGGGAGACAGGTCGATCTTGGCCGCCATCGTCACCTGCCGCCCGGCGATCTGTGTCTCCAGCGGCAGGGCCAGCGTCGCAAGCCAGTCGCCTGTCTCTTCCAGCCTTGAGACGACCGGGCGGCCGAATTGCCCGGTGCCCGCTATGGCGTCGATCAGATCGGCCCCGGTCGACAGGGTTGCGACGGGATCGAGCCCGGCCTGCGCAAGCCGCGCGGCATAGTCCTCGTTCGTCACCAGGATCGGCAGGTCGGAGCCTTCGACCGAAAGCTGCAAAGCAACAACCTGAGGCAATTCCTGAAGGCCGAGCGTCAGCAGAGACACCTTCTGCGGAACACCCAACGCGTTGCTGTCCACCCCGTTGCGGATCACCATCAGCGGGGTCAGCCATCGCCCCTCGAACGTGTTGTCGAAAGCGGTGCGCAGTTCGGCCGCGACGGTCGTGAGATCCTCGTTCGCCGCGCTTTTCAACTCGTCCCGTGTCAGCTGCGTCAGGTTCTGCCCCACCAGCGCCAGAGGGCCGATGGCGAGGATGACGGCGAAAACGAAAAATTTCAGGCGCAACGGGAATCTCATCGCGCCCGAGATTAACGGATATCCCGCGCTACGTCGCGGAAATTCGTTAGGGCACTTACGACTTTCCCTGCGCGCATCAGCCGCCGAAGGCGGCCGGGCCCAACCGGAGGAGAGACGCCGCAAGGCGCCTTGACGCAGGGCGGGAGAACCCCGCCCTCACTCCCGCGGCAGGGCCGTGATCGTGGCACTGTCAGTGGCGATTCCGCAGGCAAGCCCGGTGGTATCCTGTGCGCGCAGCGTCACGGTGTAGCGGCCGGGATCGGCATATCGGTGACGCACCACGGCGCCAGCGGCCTCTGCCCCGTCGCCCAATGACCAGCTGACGCGCACGCCCTGACCATCCGGGTCGCGGACCTCTCCGGCGTCAAGCCGCAGAACGTCATGGGCCGCGCCCACCAGTACCTCGCGGTCGGGGCCGGCATCGACCACCGGCGGCGCGTTGACCAGGATGCGGGCATCGTCTGTGCCGATGTCGCACCCTTCCGCCCCGCTGTCGTCGCGCACCCGCAGCCGCACACGCAGATCGGCCGGCCCGTCGAAGATACGCTCGACACGTGCGCCGTCGAGGGTCACGCCATCGCTGAACTCCCAGCTCCAGCCGCGCAGGCCCCCGTCCAGATCGCCCGAGGCTCCCGCGTCGAAAACAACCGTCTCGTCCGGACAGACCACGCGATCGGGACCGGCCAACGCCATGGGCGCGGCGTTGACCCGCACATAGGTCTCCTCGGCACGTCGGCTGCTCGGCAGGTTCAGGCCATCATCCATCGTCACCTGCACCGGATAGAGCCCGGGGCGCGCGAACGCATGCGATATCTCTGGCCCTTCGGCGGTTGTTCCGTCACCGAAGGACCAGGACACCGCCACCCCCTCTCCGGCGGAGGCCGAGAAGGGCAGATCGCGACCCGGACAGACCGCGCCCCCGGCCGCCAGTCCTGCCACCGGCGCCGGGGTGACGCGGATCGTGCGTGATACCTCGGCGACCGAGTTTCCGACCCCTGCATCGTCGGTGACGCGCAGGGTGACGGTGTACTCGCCGGGTTCGGTATAGCGATGCGTGGTCTGCACCTCGCGCCCTGTCGCGCCATCGCCGAAGGTCCAGTCAAAGCGCAGGATCGCCCCGTCCGGATCGGTGGATCCGCCCGCGTCGAAGCGCACGGCCTGACCCACGGCAACCTCTTCGGCCATTTCCATCGCGGGCTCGGGCGCGGCATTCACCACGACCTTGCGTTGCACTTCGAGTGCGCTGCAGCCTTCGGCGCCGCCGGTCAACTCGGTGGCAAGCGTCACGAGATATTCACCCGGTTCTTCGAAGACATGGGCGACATCCTGCCCCTCCGCCGTGCCTCCGTCGGAAAAGGACCAGCGGAAGCCTGTCGCCGTTGCCCCGCCCAACTGGGTGAGCCCCGCCGAGAAGGTCGCCTCCATCCCTGCCGCGGCGCGTGCCGAACCGAGGATCGCCAGTTCCGGTGCCGCGATCACGGTGTATTTCGCAGTATCGCTGTCCAGCGGGCTGCAGGCCCCGATGGCATCGCCCGTGATGGTCAGCGTCACGGTATAGTCGCCGGGCCGCTTGAAGACATGGACCGGCGTGTCGCCGCTGCCGGTATTGCCGTCGCCGAAGGTCCAGGCAAAGGCATTCACCGCGCCATCCGCGTCGGTGGAGTTCGAGCCGTCGAAGCGGATCCGCTGGTTCGAACAGACCACCCGGTCGGGTCCTGCATCCGCGATCGGCCCCTCGCGCACCAGCGCCGCGATGCGGTCGAGCGCGATACCGTATTCGCTGCCAGTCTCGTTGCGGATGCGCAGCGTGACCGGATAGACACCGGGCCGCTCATAGGTCTTGGACGGGTTGATCAGGTCCGATCCCGATCCGTCGCCGAAATCCCATTCATAGGCCAGAAGCCCGCCATCGGGGTCGAAGCTGCCCGAGGCATCGAACAGGATCGCCTCGCCCGAGCAGGTCTCGCGATTGCCGCCCGCGTCGGCCACCGGGCGCGCGAGGATCGTCACCGTGGTCGAGTCGATGGACCGCGCGTTGCCAAGCCCCGTGCCATCGTCCACCCGCAGTGTCACAGGAAAGATGCCCGGGCGTTCATAGACATGCGTGACCTCGCGCCCCATCACGGGTTTCGAGCCGTCGCCGAAATCCCAGACAAAGATCAGCGGATCGCCATCGGCATCCGAAGAGCCCGTTCCGTCGAAGGATACATAGAGGCTATCCGCCTCGATGTCCGGGCCCGCTTCGGCCACCGGCGCATGATTGACCCGGATCGTGACATCGTCCGAGGCGGTGCTGTTCGCCACGCCCGCATCATCGGCCACCACAAGCTGCGCCGACCAGACACCGGGCGTGGGATAGGCCCGTTCGACCGTGCGAGCCTCTAGCGCGCCGCCCAGGTCATCGAACTCCCAGCGATAGCTGGCGATCAGGCCGTCGGGGTCGAAACTCTGCCCTGCGTCGAAGGTGATGCTGTCTCCAGGTGCGATCAGACGGTCGGCGCCGGCCACGGCGACGGGCTGTGCATTCACAGTGATCAGCACCTCAGCCTCGTCTTCGGCCGGATCGGCGGTGAAATCGTCACGCACGCGCAGCCTGACCCGGTGCAGGCCCGGCTCGGCTATGCTGTGCGCGGCGCGCAGACCTGTGGCGGTCTGCCCGTCCGGGAAGGTCCAGAGGTACTCGGCCACCTCGCCATCGGGGTCGACCGAGGCGCGCCCCGAAACGACGAACTCGTCGCCCGGTGCAACCACCTGCGGCGGGCCGGCATCGGCGATGGGGGCCGCGTTGACGGTCACCCGCATCGTGTCGCGGTCGGTGTTGAGCGGCGCGCCGCTGTCGTCGCGCACCACCAGCGCGACCTCGTAGGTGCCGGGACGGCGATAGGCATGGGTGACGGTTTGGCCAGCGGCGGTGGCGCCATCTCCGAAATCCCAGAGCCACTCGATGACGCGGCCATCCGGATCGACAGAACCGCCGCCGTCGAAACGCACTTCGGACGCGGTGACGAACTGGTCCGGCCCCGCCTCGGCCACCGGGGCGGCATCCACCCGCACCACGCGACTGAGCGACTGGATGGCCGAGGCGGTGCCGCTGTCATCCTCTACGGTCAGCGTCACGGTGTAGTCGCCGGGTCGGGTCCAGGCATAATCGACGACCGGACCCTCGCCGATGGCGCCATCGCCGAAATCCCAGATCCAGGACAGGATCTGCCCGTCGCGATCGACCGTCGCCGACCCGTCGAGCAAAGCGATCTCCGAGACCGAAACCGGGCGCTCGGGAATGGTGAAGCTCGGTTCGGGCGGGTCGTTCACCTCGACCTGCATCCCGTCGGTGGCGCTGTTGTTGGCCACGCCGCTGCCGTCGATCACGGTCAGCAGAACGCGGTAGGATCCCGATTGCCGGTAGCGATGGGTGACGGTCGGCCCCTCCAGCACGGTGCCATCGCCCATGTTCCAGCGATAAGTCTCGACCAGCCCGTCCACGTCATAGCTTGCCGCCGCCGAGACGGTCACCGCCTGCCCGACCACCGCGGTCTGGTCGGTCCCGGCCTCGGCCACGGGCGGGAAGTTCACGGTGACACGACGCACTGCGATGCCGAAATCGCAGGGATGGTCGCTTTCATCCTCCACACGCAGGACCGCGCGGTACTGACCGGGCTGGATGTAGACATGGCTGGCCTGCGCACCCTCGGCCCGCGCGCCGTCGCCGAAGCTCCAGCGATAGCCGGTGATCGGGCTGTCGGAGGCTTGCGAGGCCGAGCCGTCGAAGGAAACGGGCTGGCCCGGGGCCACCACGATGTCCGACCCCGCCACGGCAGCCGGCGCGTTGCGCACATGCACAGGGATCTCCAGCGCGTCACCGCGGCCGGGACGGGTGCCGGGCTCCAGTATCTCAAGCCGTGCGGTATAGCGGCCCGGATCGGCATAACGATGCGCGATCACCGGCTCGGAGGAGCTGTTGCCGTCACCGAACTGCCACAGGTAGGAAAGCGGCGTCAGCCCCGAGGAGGCGCTGGCGTCGAAAGCGACAGATCGGCAATCGGCAAGCGGGCGGCCCGAGCCCACCGCGATAGGGCGTGGCGGCACGGGGGAATGGACCGGAGGCATCCTGAGCGGGACCGGTCGGCCCTCTGCGTCGAAAACGGCCAGGGTGACATCGTTGGGTGTCTCGAACCCGCCTTCGAGGCTGATGGCGAGATTGGTTTCGTCGGTCTCGACACTATCCGAGGTCCAGAAATCCTGACCCGAAATCCTGACCGGCAGATCCGCGTAATCGGTGACCAGCGCCAGATCGCCATTGGCGCCATCGAAGCTCTGCACCGTGAAGGGACCGGGCGTTTCGGGCGTGAACCAGACCTGCGTGGCAGAGTGGTCGGCGGCCCAGCGCACCGTGGGACGGTAGGAGAACATCTCCAGCCCCTCGGGCGCGCGGTCGCGGTCGCGCGCGAGACTTACGCCCAGCGAGTAGCCGTTGCCGTCATTGCCCTTCGACCCCTGAACGTCGATGCGGAACCAGGCGCGGTCGCCGATCACCTCGCCCTGGCGCGCCCGCACCGCCGTCAGCACGACCCAACGGCCATCCGTCTCGGCATCCGAACCCCAGGTCTTTTCTTCGAGGATCTCGCCAGGTTCCGTCACCGGATCGTTGGGCACAACGCGCGGCTCACGCGCGCCATCCTCGACCGGTTCGGGGCGTTCGGCCTCGGAATAGGCACCTGCCCCGCCGAACAGGCGGAAGGTCGTCTCGCTGTCGGCCGGGCCGCCATAGGTGAAATCGCCCGAGCCCCGCGTCTCGGGGTCGAAGAGCCGCACATAGACGCGGTCCCGCAAGTCCGCCGGGACGGAGAAGAACACCTGTTCGCGCCGGTCGGTATCGCCCTCACGGCTGGGTGCTTGTGGGCCGTAGACGACAAGCAAACCCTCGGTCGGCGTCCCCGCCTGCTGCGCGCCGCCCGGCAGGCCGAACGCAGTCAGCCCCGCAGCCAGCGTTGCCGCTGTCCATCTCCCTACCGACCTCATCCTCATCCCTCCGTTGCCGATCCGGTGCCCCCAGCCGGCATCATTCATTCGAACGCGGCGTTGCCCGCGTAATCCTCGATCATCACCTCGATCAGCTCCAGCTCTCCCGGCTCGGCCGGCAGCTGCACCCGGCACAGGCCGGACCCGGAATCGCAGCGCAGGAAGCCCTCGATCTCGACCCCGCCCACGGTGATCAGGAAGGGCTGCGCCTGCCGCAGGCCCGAGGGGTCGCGCGCCTCCACCTCCAGCTGGATCGGGCCGCCCTCGCCCTTCGGACGGGTCAGGTCCACGCGCAGGATCTCGGGCGGATCGATGTCGTAAAGCGTCGACAGGGTGGCTGCGCTGACATTGCCCACCGCATCCGTCGCGATCAGTTCGAACCCGTTCTGCCCAGGCGTCAGGGTCACGGTCAGGTCGAAGCGACCGTTTTCCAGCGGCACGGGCGTGCCGTTCAGCGTCAGCCGCGCCGCATCCGTGGCGTCGCCCGACAGCTGGAGCCTGTTATCGGCCGTGGCACGCGGGGGCGGCAGGTCCAGCACCACCTCGGGCGGGACGCTGTCGCGCAGGGCGGTAAAGGCCAGGCTGCCCTCGACCGCGCCGGTCGGCGCGAGGATCTCTATCCTGTACCCGCGCGTAGCCTCATCCACAGGTACGGTGAAGCTGATCGCTCCACCGGTCTCGACGGTCGTCGACACGACCGTCTGTCCCGTTTCGTCGCGCACGACGACCGGCGCCCCTGCCTCGGCGTTGGCCCGTGCCGCAACCGAGAGCTGGTCGGAGCGGGTGGCCAAGGCCTTACCCGCGCGGGGGATCTCCTCTGAGAGCGCGATCCGTACCTCGGCGGCGGGGCGGTAGACAACGGTCTGCACGCGGCGCGTGACATTGCCCGCCGGATCGGTCGCCATGACCGAGATCGCGTTCTCTCCCGGTTCAAGGCCGACCTCGCTGACAAAGGAACCATCGGAGCTGGGGCTGAGCGGCTTGTCGTTCAGCATCAGTTCAACCTCCAGCTCGGTGGCGCCCAGAACCTCGACCCGCGGTACGGTCAGAAGGGAGCCCGAGGCGGGCGACAGCACTGTGAGGAAGGGCGGCGTGTCGTCCTGACGCAAGGTGAAATCCTGCGGTGTGCTCCATGCCCCCGGCAGCCCCAGCCGGTCCAGCGCGGCCACCCGCCAGTGATAGCGCGCCGGCGGCAATTCGGCATCGAAGCGCGTGTCGCGGATGCCCCATTCGGACACCTGCATCTGGTTGAACCCGGGGTCGAGCGCGACCTCCAGCCAATAGCCCTCGGCCCCTTCAAAGCGCTGCCATTCCAGCGGCGCGGTGCCGGTGTAGATGATCTGGCCCACCTCGGGCGCCGTCAGAAGCACGCTGTCCAGCACGCGGGCACGCTGTGCCCCGGTCGCGTCGATCACCAGCCCCTCGTTCGCGCCCACAGCGATTGTTTGCCCGTCTTTCTGGATTTCCAGCGCAGGTTGGTCATAATTGACGAATTTCGCGCTGCCGCCCTCGTTCTTGATCCAGAAATCGGCGGAATTGGTGGTCGTCTCGATCCCCGGCACGTCGATCTCGAAGGTGGCCTTCTCGGAAAGCTGGTTGAGCAGCGCATAGAAATCGCCATTGGCGAGCGAGACCTTCGTCACCTCGTGTCCGGTCAGCGGGTCAGAGCGCATCCGCTGTATCGTGGCGTTGGAATTGGGGTTCAGCCTGAGCCGGCTGAGATCGCGAAAGGTGATCTGCGTGGTGCTGGACGACAGGGTGCGCACGCGCTCGAACTCCACCAGGATGTCGTTGAGTTGCCGGTCAGACCAGGCGGGCTCCACCGGGGCGCGCCCCTCGACCGCGCCCTGCACATCCGACACCACCGCCTCGGCCGAGCGGTCACGCTGCGCGATGGCTATGTCCAACGCGTCGCGGGCAAAGTCCGTGGCCACGTCGGCAAAAGTCACGACCTGGCGCCACTCGCCCTTTTCGCGCTCCGTGATGGCCTGGTCGCGATTGGTGATCGCATTGCCGATCTCCTCGGGCGCGAAGATCCGCGCGCCCTCGGCATTGGCGGCCTGGATTGCCTGAAGCGAGGTCAGCAGCGCCTCGTCCGCGGCAAAGACCTGTTTCACCGGCAGGCGCAGCTCGGTTCCCGGAAACAGGTCGGCGGGTGAGGCGATACCGTTCAGCGCAAGGATCGCAGGCCAGAGGTCCGGGTCTCGCAGATGCTGGCCAACGATGCCGCGGATGGTGTCCTCCTCGCCGAAACGCACCACCTCGAGCGGCGCGTCGAACGGGTCGGTCTCGGCAAGCAAGGGCGAAACCGAAAGCGCGACGCCCAGCAGCGCCGCCGCCCAGGCGAGCACATGCCATCCCGGCCCCGATATCGTGACCTTCTCCATCGCAGTGTCAGTCCCACATGACGGTTCGCGTGAACACATTTCAACCATGCTCCGCGCAGGCCGGGATGCCGATCAAGGAATTTCATCGTCGCGGCGCAGCGCGGTCCCCAAAACACTCCTACAGTAAGCCATTTACCTGAAATCACCAAATCTGTTCAGGCCCCAGAAACAATGGTGCTCAGATCGTGACCGGGCGGTTCCGTTTGACCGTGCGCAGAACGACGTTGGTCTGGGCGCTTGCGACGGCGGGCAGACGGAACAGGAACCCTTCGAGGAACTGGTTATAGGCCACGAGGTCGGCGCAGAGCACGCGCAGGTGATAATCGGACTGGCCCGTGGTGGCATAGCATTCCTGCACCTCGGGGCTGCGTTCCACCGCGCGGATGAACTCCACGATCCGGTCGGGATCGTGACGGGTGAGATGGACATGCACGATCGCCTCGAACCCCAGCCCCATCGCCGCCGGGTCGACGACCGCCCCATAGCGCTGGATCACGCCCGCCTCCTCCAGCGCACGCACCCGCCGCCAGAGAGCGGAGGGCGACATGCCCACCTTTTCGGCCAGATCCGCGTTGGATATGCGGCTGTCCTCCTGCAGCAGGGTCAGGATGCGGCGGTCGCGGTCGTCGATATCCATGCGAAAGGCTCATCCGCTGAAGGGCGTCTTCGTGGAGAGATTATCCGAACCAGCCGCTTACGGCAAACAGACTGGAAAGTTTCTCCACCTGCGCTGGTTTATCCTGCCGGAAACGGCTCACAGCCAGAGGATTCGCGCCATGACCGCACACGACACCGATTTCCGCACCTACCAGCTCGAGGATCGCTATGCCCTGACCGAGGGCCGCGTGTTCCTGACCGGCACGCAGGCGCTGGTCCGCATCATGATGGACCAGGCCCGCCGCGACCGCGCCGAGGGATTGAACACCGCCGGTTTCGTCTCGGGTTATCGCGGCTCGCCGCTGGGCGGGCTGGATCTGGAGATGTGGCGTGCCAAGGACCGGCTGGCCGAAGACCGGATCAAATTCATGCCCGCCGTGAACGAGGATCTGGGCGCGACGGCGGTTCTGGGCGCGCAACAGGCCGTGCTCGACCCCGCCTGCGAGGTCGAGGGCGTGTTCTCCATGTGGTACGGCAAGGGGCCGGGCGTGGACCGTTCGGGCGATGCGCTGAAGCATGGCAATGCCTATGGCTCCTCGCCCAAGGGCGGCGTGCTGGTCGTGGCGGGCGACGATCACGGCTGTGTCTCGTCGTCCATGCCGCACCAGTCCGATGTGGCCTTCATGTCGTGGTTCATGCCGACGCTGAACCCAGCCTCGGTCGAGGAATACCTGGAATTCGGCGAATACGGTCTGGCGCTTTCGCGTTATTCCGGCACCTGGGTCGGGTTCAAGGCGATTTCGGAAACCGTCGAAAGCGGCCGCTCGGTCGAACTGCGCCCCGACCGGAAATTCGATCTGCCCGAGATCGAACTGCCCGCCGGGGGCCTGCATGTCCGGCGCGCCGACCTGCCCTCGCCCGAGATCGAGACGCGCATCCAGCACAAGCTGCGCGCCGTGCGCGCCTTTGCCGAGGCCAACCCGATCGACCGGCGCATCTATGACATCGAGACCGCGCGCTTCGGCTTCGTCACCACCGGCAAGGGGCATCTGGACCTGATGGAGGCGCTGCGCCTGCTGGGCCTGGACGAGGCCGCCTGCCGCCGTCTGGGTATCGACATCTATAAGGTCGGCATGGTCTGGCCGCTGGCCCGCCGCAACGCGCTGCGCTTCGTGAAGGGCAAGCAGGAGGTTCTGGTCGTCGAGGAGAAACGCGGCATCATCGAGAGCCAGTTCAAGGAATATTTCTATGACTGGCCCGGCGACAAGCCGCACCGGATGGTCGGCAAGTATGACAGCCGCGGCGAACCGCTGATCCCCTGGACCGGAGAGCTCAGCCCGCTGATGCTGGCGCCGATCGTGGCCAAACGGCTCGATCCCTTCTTCCCCGAGGAGAACCTGCCCGCCAGGGCCAAGGCCCTGACCGACCAGCCGCCGCAACTCATCAATGTCAGCGGCGCGACGCGCACGCCCTATTTCTGTTCCGGCTGCCCGCATAACAGCTCCACCAAGCTGCCCGAAGGTTCGCGCGCCAATAGCGGGATCGGCTGTCACGTCATGGCAAGCTGGATGGACCGGAGCACAGACGGCTATGCCCAGATGGGCGGCGAAGGGGTGCCGCATGTGGTCTCGTCCATGTTCACCGGCGGCAAGCATGTGTTCCAGAACCTTGGCGAAGGGACATGGTACCACTCCGGCTCTCTCGCGATCCGTCAAGCTGTGGCGGCGGGGACGAACATCACCTACAAGATCCTGTATAACGACGCGGTCGCCATGACCGGTGGGCAGCCGGTGGACGGGCCGGTGAGCGTATCGGGCATCGCCGCGACCTGCCGTGCCGAGGGGGTGCAGCGCATCGCCCTGGTTTCGGACGATATCGCAAAGTTCGACAAGGCCGATTTCCCCGCCGGGACCAGCTTTCACGACCGTGCCGACCTGATGCCGCTTCAGCGTGAATTGCGCGAGGTCGAAGGCGTATCGGTCCTGATCTACGAGCAGACCTGCGCCACCGAAAAGCGCCGCCGCCGCAAGCGCGGCACGATGGAGGACCCGCCGCGTTTCGCCTATATCAACGACCTCGTCTGCGAAGGCTGCGGCGATTGCTCGGTCGAGTCCAACTGCCTGAGCGTCGAGCCGAAAGAGACACCCTTCGGTCGCAAGCGCAAGATCAATTTGTCAAGCTGTAACAAGGACTTCTCCTGCCTCAACGGGTTCTGCCCCTCCTTCGTCACCGTCGAGGGCGCCACGCGGCGCAAGCGCGAGATCAAGCTTGATCTCGCCGCCCTCGAGGACGGCCTGCCCACCCCCACATTGCCACCACTCACCGAGCCGTTCGACCTGCTCGTCACAGGGGTTGGCGGGACCGGGGTCGTCACCGTCGGCGCGCTGATCACCATGGCCGCGCATCTGGAGGGCAAGGGCTCCTCGGTGCTGGACTTCACCGGGTTCGCGCAGAAATTCGGCACTGTTCTCAGCTACATACGCCTGTCGGACCGGCCCGAAACCCTCAACCAGGTGCGCATCGACCAGGCTGCGGCGGATGCGGTGATCGGCTGCGACATGGTGGTCAGTTCGGCGCCCAAGGCCTCGGCCCATTACCGTCCGGGTACACGGGTCGTGCTGAACCGGGCCGAGATGCCCACCGGCGACCTGGTGCTACGGCGCGATGCGCAGTTGAAAATTGACGAGCGCGAACAGGCAGTTAGCCGTGTCGTCGGCGCAGATTTCGTGAGCGGGTTCGACGCCAATGCCGCCGCCGAGACGCTGATGGGCGACGCGGTCTTCGCCAATGTCATGATGCTGGGCTATGCGTGGCAGAAGGGGCTGGCGCCGGTTTCGCACGCCGCACTTGGGCAGGCCATTCTGCTCAACGGCGTGGCGGTTGAGAAGAACCGGCTGGCTTTCGCCGTTGGTCGCGCGATGGCCGAGGACCCGACCCGACTGGAGGGCTACACCGACGCGAAGCCGGAAAAAGAGACGTATGATCAGATGGTTGCACGCCGCGCGGCGTTCCTGGAGGAGTACCAGGACGCGACCTATGCCAAGCGCTATACCGACCGGCTGGAGAAGTTTCGTGCCGACATGCCAGACGCCAGTGACGAGATGCTGGAAGCGGCGGCGAAAAACCTGTTCAAGGTCTTGGCCTACAAGGATGAATTCGAGGTCGCCCGCCTGATGACGCGGCCCGGCTTTGCCGAGGAACTGGCCGAGACTTTCGACGGGGATTACAAGGTGAAATACCACATGGCGCCGCCGGTTCTGAACTGGAAGACCGACGCGCGGGGACGGCCGGCAAAGCGGGAATTCGGGGCATGGATGGGAACGGCGCTGCGGGGGCTGGCCCGGATGAAGCGGCTGAGGGGCACGCCACTCAACCCCTTCGGATACCATGCCGAGGCGCGTGAACACCGGGAATTGACCGTTTTGTACATGGAAATCATGGACCATGTTCCGTTTTGTACGAATCCCCAAACCGCTCTCGAGCTGCTCGAAGCGCCAGCCGAGATCCGTGGCTACGGTCCGGTACGGGCTGAAGCGTCGACAAAGGTCAAGGCGCGGGTGGCGGAGTTGATGGAGGAGTGCCGGAAATCGTGACCACGATCCGCGAGACCGGATTGGAGGAGCGCGGGGCAATCCTCGCGCTCTACCCGCTGGCCTTCCCCGAGGAGGATCTGACCGGGCTCGTCGCGGCGCTGCTGGAGACCGGGGGCGTGCTGTCGCTGGGCGCCTATGCGGACGGGCTGGCGGGGCATGCGATCTTCACGCGCTGCGGGACCGGGGCGCTGCTCGGGCCGGTGGCGGTCGATCCCGCGCGGCAGAAGGCGGGGATCGGCTCGGCGCTGGTGCGGGGCGGGTTCGACCGGCTGGCGGCGCGGGGCGTGAGCCAGGTCTTCGTGCTGGGGGATCCGGGCTATTACGGGCGGTTCGGGTTCGAGGCCGAGCGGCGCGTGACACCGCCCTATCCGCTGCCGACGGAATGGGACGGGGCATGGCAGTCGGTGGTGCTGGAAGATCGCGACCGCGTGCCGGCCGGACCGCTCGTGGTGCCGGAGGCGTGGAGGGACGAGGCGCTCTGGCTGCCCTGAGGCGATCATCGGGCGCGGAAGCGCTCTCTTCACGGAAGAAGCGGGTTGGCCGGGATGTGGTCGCGGCGCGGTGGGGTGGAACCCCACCCTACGGCGGGGAGTGACCGCCGCGACGGGCGAAGGGCTGGGGGAACCCCGCCCCGGCTTCGGGGGAGCGGTGGAGTGAAACCCCACCCTACGCCGAAGGCGCGGTCAGCCAAGCACCGAGAAGCTGCTTTCCTCGTTGATGGGGCGCTTGCGAGAGTAGAAGCCCACGTCGATGGACCGCCCGATATAGGGCAGTTCGAATTGCAGGGGCTGTGCGTCGTGGTCGTTGCCCGCCTCGCAATATTCGATCAGTTCGGCCATCATCTTGCCCGCGATGGGCGCGTTCTTGTACTGGTTCCCGCTTGTGCCGCAGGCCATGTAGAAGCCGCCCAGCGCGGATTTGTCGTAGATCGGGATCCAGTCGGTCGAGGCGTCGTAGAGATCGACCACGCCGCGCGTTTTCGACGGGATGCCGAGCGAGGGCACGCGCTGCGCATAGCGCATGGCCTGGGTCGTCCATTGATCGGTGAATTCGCGGTTGTAGTCGGTATCGTCCTCGACCCATTGATGCGTGTCACATTCGGGGTCTTCGGACCCGATCAGGATGTGGTTGCCATGCTCGGGCCGCACGTAGCAGGCGATGTCGCTGTCCGAGACGATGGTGCCCTGGCGTTCGAAATCGAAACCTTCGGGGCTGGGGACATGAACCACCTCCTGCCGCAGGGGGCGGGTTTCGATGGTCATGTCATCGGTCACGCCCGCCATGCGGTTGACGATGGAGGAGCCGGGGCCGGCCACGTTGATGACCACATCAGAATGGATCTCCTCTCCGTCCGCGAGGCGCACGCCCCTCACGCGGCCGCCCTCTTGCAGGATCTCGGTCACCTCGGCGCGGGTGCGGACCTGTGCGCCGTGTCGTTTGGCGGCGTCCAGAAGGTTCTGCGCCGAGAGCGCGGGATCGGTCACGTAGCCGCCATTGGGCCAGAAGACCGCGCCGCCCATGCGCCCGCCATTGGGCTTGCCGAAATCCGGGTCGTCCATGCGTTTGGCGGGAGCGAAGCTTTCCAGCGAATAGATCGGCATCTTCTCCTTCACCTGTTCGGCGGTCAGTTCCTCGAAGGGGCAGCCAAGCTCGGCAGAGTATTTCATGTGTTTCTCGAGATGGCCGTTGGCGGGGGTCTTCATCACCATGCAGCCGACCTCGCGGAACTGGGCAAGGTTGGCGTCCGCGGGCAGGCCCAGGTAGTCGGACCAGTCGCGCCAGTAGTGGTAGCCTTCCCAGGCGAAGGCGGTACCGGGATAGGTGGAATAGTGCATCCGGACGATCGCGCAGGAGCCTGCGGTGGAGCCGTGCCCGGCCTGGGTGTTGCGGTCGAGCGAGAGGGTCTTCCACCCTTTCTTGGCAAGCTCGAAGGCGATGGCGGCGCCGATGACGCCGGTGCCAATGATGATCGCGTCGGGTCTGCTCATGCTGTCTCTCCTTGTGAATGGGCGCGCGCGTAGGCGGCGAATTCCTCGATCTCCTGCGGCTGTCCATGGGTGCCGGTGAAGACGAACAGGTAATGGGGCACCAGTGCCAGCCGGGCCTCCATCGGCTCGCCCAGCTGGGCGAGGTCATAGCCGATCTGCATGTAATACAGAACGCGGGCGCGGGTTTCGGCCTCGGTCGCGTCATAGCCGAAGCGGGCGAACATGGCGTTGAGCGCCTGAAGCCTGCGCGCGTCGGACTGATCGAGCATCCGGCGCACCTTGCCCGAGCGCCGCGCCCAGTCGCGCACCGCGAAATCGAGCGCGGTGTCGAAGAGGCGCGGGTTGATCACGCAGCGATAGACGTTCAGCACGGCCTGGGTGATGGTCTCGGCGGGCGCCTCGGCCTGGGCCACCATGGCGGCGGTGTTGGTGGCCTGCCAGCGGTCGAGCAGCGCGTCGAGCAGGTCCTGCCGGGACTTGAAATACCAGTAGAAGGAAGAGCGCGAGACGCCCATCCGCTCGGCCAGGTTCATCACCTTGACCTTTTCGACCCCGTCCGAGACCAGCGCGTCCATCGCGACGTTGAGCCAGTCGTCGCGGGTAACCTTGATATTGCCGACCAGCGGCTCGGCCTCGGGGTCGTCGCGGTGCAGGATGGGTCCGGTCATGTCAGCTTTCGGGGTTGGCGCCGCCCTGGGCGGTGCGGCGGGCGATGAAGTCGTGCAGCGCGGCCGTGCGGTCGGGATCGGTTGCGGGCGGCTGGAACGCGGCGAGTTTGCGTTTCCAGATATGTCTGGCCCGCGTGGTGGCGTCGAGCCCCCCGCGCTCTGTCCAGGTGCCGAAATTGGACCAGTCGCCCACCAGCGGTTCGTAGAACTGGGTCTGGTAGCGCTCCATCGTGTGCTGCGCCCCGAAGAAATGGCCCATCGGCGGCACCGCGCGCAGGGCGTCGAGGGCGATGTCGGCCTCGTCCGCGGGGGTGCCGGCGCAAAGCTCGGCCACCATCTGCAGCACTTCGAGGTCGGTGATGAGCTTTTCATATGAGAGCGACAGCCCGCCCTCGATCCAGCCGGCGGAGTGGATGGTGATGGTCGCGCCCGCCAGCAGGCAGCCCCAGAGCGCGAACTGGGATTCGTTGGCGGCCTGGGCGTCGGCGATGTTGGACGCGCTCCCGCCGGCGCAGCGCCAGGGCAGGCCCAGCCTGCGGGCGAGCTGTCCCGCCACGAGGGAGGCCTGGAAATGTTCGGGCGTGCCGAAGGCGGGGGCGCCGGATTTCATGTCCACGTTCGAGGTGAAGGTGCCGTAGCAAACCGGCGCACCGGGTTGGGCGAGCTGGGTGAGGGTGATCGCGGCCAGTGCCTCGGCATGCGACAGCGTGATCGCGCCCGCGACGGTGACCGGGGCCATCGCGCCCATCAGGGTGAAGGGCGTGACGACGGAGGGCTGGCCGTGGCGGGCAAAATCGATCAGCCCCTGCGCCATCGGCGTGTCGATGGTGCGCGGCGAGTTGGTGTTGATGATCGTGTAACACCAGGGCTCGGCGCGGAATTCGTCGTCGGAGAGGCCGCGGAAGTCGCGGATCATCTCGAACCCGTCCATCACCTGTGGCGTGCCTCGGGAATAGAGGAAGGGCACCTTGTCGGACTGCGTCAGCTCGACCTCGGTCATGGCGAGGTGGCGCAGGTTCATCGGCACGTCCTGCGCCTCGACCAGCGGCGGGACCATGTGCAGGACATCGAAGCTTTGCGTGAGCTGCACCAGTTCGCGGAAGTCGCGCAGGGTACCGGGACGGCGGCCACGCTCGAGATCGGTGGCGTGCGGACAGCCTGCGCCGGGCTGGAACACGATACGGCCCAGCTCCAGCGTGATGTCGCGATGGCGCGCGCCGCCACGCAGGGTGATCGAACGCGGCGCGGTGGCAAGCGCGGCCTCGACGATCTCGCGGCCGAGAAACACCATGTCGTCCGCGACCCGCGCGCCCGCCTGCGCGTAAAGCTGGCGCGCCTCGTCATGCAGGACCTTGATGCCGGCCTCTTCGAGCAGGGTGAGGGCGGCCTCGTGCAGCGCCTCGACCCGGTCCTGGGAGAGGACGTTCATGGTGGGAAACGGGCTGCGCAGGTCGCGGTAGTTCACCTTGCGCGCGGGGCCGGTATCGGCCTGCCGCCGCTTGCGACCGCGCCGGGACGGATGCTCGGTCATCCCCGCATCGCCTTGCCTTGCGGGTCGTAGGGTGAGGGCGCGAGGATGCGGGCGGGGCGTTCGACGCCCACGACATGCACGGTGAGCCGGGTGCCCGGTTCGGCGTGGTCGCGATCCACCAGCGCCATCGCCAGCGATTTGCCGAGGTGGTGGCCATAGGCGCCGGAGGTGACGAAGCCCACGCGCCGGCCATCGGCCCAGACGGGTTCGTAACCCGAGGCGTCGGCATCGAGCGCGTCGATCTCCAGCGTGACCTGCAGCTGCGCGGGGCCGTTGCCGTCGCGTTCCTTGATCGCGGCATCCTTGCCGATGAAGTCCTTGTCCCAGTCGATCCAGCGGTCCATCGCGGTCATGGCGGGGGTGCGGTCCTGCGTGAATTCGGCCGACCAGATGCCGAAGCTTTTTTCGATCCGGGTGGAAAGCATGGCGTTGAAGCCGACCTCGCGGATGCCCGCCTCGGCCCCGGCCTTGAGCAGCAGGCGCCGCAGCTGGACGTGGTCGCCCATGCGGCAGTTGATCTCGTAGCCCTTTTCGCCGGTGACGGACATGCGGGCCACTTTCGCCCGCACATTGCCGATGTCGAAGGCGCCGCAGTGCATGAATTTCAGGGTCGAGATGTCCTGCTCGGCGATTTGTTCGACCACCTGTTGGGAGTTGGGGCCGATCACGGCGAAGCCCGCCATTTCCTCGCCCATGTCGCGGATGGAAACACCCTCCTCCATGTGGTCCTGGAACCAGCGCATGTGCCAGGCGCGGAGGTAGTAGCTGCCCATGATCCACCACGTCGCGTCGCCCCAGTTGAGCACGGTGAGATCGCCCTTGAGCCGCCCGGTCTCGGACAGCATGGGGGCGAGTTTCGCGCGGCCCGGCGCGGGCAGTCCAGAGGCCATGAGACGGTCGAGCCATGCCTCGGCATTCGGGCCGGTGACCTCGAACCGGGAAAAGCCGGTGATGTCCAGAAGCGCCACGTTCTCGCGGATCGCCCTGCACTCCGCGCCCACGATATCATGGGCGTTGGAGCGTTTCAGGGTCGGCGTCTCCTCGAACCCTTGGGGGGCGAAGTAGAGCGGAACCTCGAGATCCCAGCTGACGCCCCAGCGCGCGCCGGCGGCACTCATCGCGTCATGGGCGGGGGCCATTTTCAGCGGCCGGCCGGCGGGGAGCTGCTCGTTGGGATAGGTCATCACGAAGCGGCGGGAATAGAACTGCCCGGTGGTTTCGCGGATATAGCGCTTGTTCTGCGCGTAATCGCCGTAGCGGGCCACGTCCATCGACCAGGCGTCGGCCTCGGGCTCGCCGTGGATCATCCATTCGGCCAGCGTCTTGCCCACGCCGCCACCTTGGAGAAAGCCCGCCATCACCGCGCAGGCGGACCAGTAGCCGCGCTTGCCCGGGACGGGGCCCACCAGCGGGTTGCCGTCGGGCGAGAAGGTGAAGGCGCCGTTGACCCAGGTCTTGATGCCGACGTCCTGGATCGCCGGGTAGCGCTGGAAGCCCAGGGTCAGCTCGTTCTCGATCCGGTCGAGCTGTTCCTGGAAGAGTTCCTCGCCATAGCTCCAAGGCGCGCCGTCCATCGCCCAGTGTTCATGCTCGATCTCGTAGATGCCGACGAGCACGCCCTTCTGGTCCTGCCGCATGTAGGTGAAGCCTTCGAGATCGACGGTCATCGGCATCTCGAAATCCGCCTGCGCGACCTCCGGCACGGTGTCGGTGACGAGGTAGTGATGCTTGAGCGGCGAGACCGGCAGCTCGATCCCGGCCATGCGGCCCACCTGCTTGGCCCAGAGGCCGGCGGCGTTGACGACATGTTCGCAGGTTATGGTGCCCTTGTCGGTGACCACCTCCCAGCCATCTGCGGTCTGGGTCAGGCTTTCGACCTTGGTCTCCTCGTAATATTCCGCGCCGCGCTTTTTCGCGGCCACCGCATAGGCGGTCACCGTGCCGGTGGTGTCGAGATAGCCCTCGCGGTCGGCCCACATGGCACCCAGGATGCCGTCGGTGGACATGATCGGGCAACGGCGCTGCGCTTCTTCGGGGGTGATGAGTTCGCAATCCTCGATACCGATGGACTGGAAGATGCGGTAATTGGCCTGGAGCCACTCCCAGCGTTCGGGGGTTCCGGCGAGCGTCAGCCCGCCGGTCATGTGCAGGCCGATATTCTGGCCCGATTCCTTCTCGATCTCGGAGAGCAGGTCGATGGTGTAGGCTTGGAGGGCTGCCATGTTCGGGTCGGCGTTGAGCGCATGTACCCCACCCGCCGCGTGCCAGGAGGAGCCGGAGGCGAGGCGGCGGCGTTCCAGCATGACCACGTCGGACCAGCCGAGCTTGGCCAGGTGATAGAGAACCGAGGCGCCGACGACGCCGCCCCCGATGACCACGACACGATACTGAGATTTCATCCCCACCTCCCCTGGAACGATTCTGGGGGCAGGCTAGCGGCGCCGGTCAGACGCGTCTAGACATTAATGTCCATTGCTTGGCGCGGGATCAGGTTTCGCGCTTGTTCTCCAGCAGTTCGACCTCGATGAAGGCGCATTCGAAATCATTGCCGCTGATCACGTCATGCTCGACGCCGAGTTCGCGGTAATAGGGCACGCCGTTGTGCAACCGCGCCTCGACACGCTCGCCATTGCCCGTGACGATCTCGAGCGTTCCGTCGAAGAGGGGGATGACCACGTAATCGTAGTCGTGGCGGTGCCAGCCGGTATTGTCGCCGCGTCTGGCGAAGCGCCATTCGGTGACGCGGACGCGGTCATTGTCGATCAGGACGCTGGGCGTGGCGGTGCCCGTTTTGCTGCACATGGCGGAGCTCCTCTCACAGGCTGGCGCTTGGCCGTTCGCGGATGCGGGCGTGCCAGTCGTTGAGCGCGCCGTGATCCTCGGGCACCTGCATCCGGATGACGCGGGCGAAATCGACGGCGACGAGCAGGGTGATGTCGGCCAGCGAGAACTCTTGGCCCGCGACATGCGCGGATTGCGCAAGATGGTCGTTCATCATCTTGTAGAAATGCGCCAGCCGCGCCTTGCCACGTTCGGCCAGTTCGGGGATTTGCTGATAGTTATGGGGGCCGGGCAGTGCGCGGTCCTTCAACCGGGGGCTGGAATTGCGCAGCGCCTCGGCGATGGCCATGAAGCCCTGCTGCTCGATGATGGCGGTCCACATCATCACCAGCCCCTTTTCGTCGGGCGTGCGGCCCATCAGGGGCGGTTCGGGATGCGCGGCCTCGAGATAGGCGGCGATGCCGAGATTCTCGGTCAGCACGGTACCCTCGTCCGTGACCAGCACCGGAACGGTGGCGCGCGGGTTCACGGCAAGGAACTCGCGCGAGAGCTGCGCGCCCTCGGTCAACGAGATCTCGCGGGTTTCGATCTCCAGCCCCTTTTCGGCGATGAAGATACGCGCGCGGCGGGGGCTGGGCGCGGTGGCGCAGTCGTAGAAGATCATCTCTGGTTCCTCCCTGTTTCGGGGCGAGCATAGGCACGCGGGCGGGTGACGGGCCAGCCCCGGGGCAAATGACCCTGCGTTCAGCCCAGCGCGGCGGCGGTGGCGCGGGCGATCACCCTCTCCTCATCCGTGGGGATGACGAGGACCGGGGTCGGCCCGGAGGAGATCTGCGTGCGGCCCGCGTCATTGGCATCGGCGTCAAGCCGGAGGCCGAGAAAGCCCAGCCCATCGATCACGCGGGCGCGGATCGGGGCGGCATTTTCGCCGACCCCTCCGGTGAAGACCACGGCATCGAGCCCGCCCAGCACGGCGGCCATCGCGCCCAGTTCGCGCCGGATGCGGAAGACGTAATAGTCGATCGCCTCGACCGCGTGGGGATCGTCACTGGCGAGAAGCGTGCGCATGTCGTGGCTGAGGCCCGAAAGACCCTTGAGCCCGCTTTCGCGGTAGAGCATTTCGGTCAGCTGCGCGGAAGAATACCCCTGATCCATCAGGTAGAGCAGCACGCCCGGATCGAGCTGCCCGCAACGGGTGCCCATCGGCAGCCCGTCGAGTGCCGAGAACCCCATCGTCGAGCCCATCGAGCGGCCATCCTGCACGGCGCACATCGAGGCGCCGTTGCCCAGATGCGCGATCACCACCCGCCCGGAGGCCAGGTCCGGATGATCGGCGCGCAGCCGGCCGGTGATGTAGTCGTAGCTGAGCCCGTGGAAGCCGTAGCGGCGCACGCCTTCGTCGTAAAAGCGGCGCGGCAGGGCGAAGGCGTCGTTCACGAAGGGGTGGCCCTTGTGGAACGCGGTATCGAAGCAGGCGATCTGCACCGCTTGCGGAAAGGCGTCCTGGGCGGCGCGCACGGCGGCGAGGTTGTGCGGCTGGTGCAGGGGCGCGAGCGGGACCAGCGCGTCGAGCTGGTCCATCACCTGGGCGGTGAGTTCGGTGGGTGCACCGAAGGTCTTGCCGCCATGCACGATGCGGTGGCCCACACCCGCGACGGGGCGACCGTCGAGCATGGGCGCGACCGCGTCGAGGATGGCGCGGACGGCGCGTCCGTGATCGGCGGGGCCGATCTCGACCACCTGCTTTCCGTCCGCGCCGTTCATCTCCATGCGTGCGAGCGGGCCGATATTCTCGACCTGGCCCATTTGCAGAAGCTCCGGCTCTTCGGCGGCGCGGTAGAGGCCGAACTTGATCGAGGAGCTGCCTGCGTTGAGGGTGAGGATGTCGCTCATGTCGGGCCTTTCATTCTTGGGTCGGGGTCAGCTATGCAGCTTTGCCGCCCCCGCCATAGGGCCAGTCCGCGACATCGGATCAGCCACGATAGACGAAACAGCGCCCGGGCACCGCGCCGGACGGCAGGGGCAGTTCCCTGAGCCGGTCGAAATACATCCGGTCGGACGACACCATGAGGCCGCCGGACGCGATCAGCGGCTCGACCAGTGGCGAGATCAGCCGGGCGAACGCGTCGTTCTTTTCGCGGTTGTGGCCGCCCAGATCGGCATGGACCAGGCTGGCCGTGGCGCCGAAACGGTCGAGCGCGGCGGGCAGCGTCTCGCGCACGTCGCCGAGGATGAGATGCGCGTCGTCCGGGGTGGACTCGGGATGGGAGGCCACCGCGCGCTCGAACACGTAGACGGGGCGCCCGGTCACATGCGTCTTGAGGTGGTGATAGGTGCGCCCGTTGCCGAGGCCCAGTTCGAAGATCGGGCCGGGCAGCGCGGCGGTGTCTGCGATGGCGAAGTCGAGGCAGGCGCGCTGCGAGACCATGCGGTCGATGAAGAGATCGAGGCGGGACTGGGCGCCGGGCGCGGTCTGGGTCACGTGCTGCGCATCCTGTGCTGCTTGGGTTGGCCCCGTGATGCCAGAGCGGGGCGCGCTTGGATAGGGCCTAGGCATTGTTTCGCAACGATTCCGTGACGTTTGGTCACAAAAACGGGTTTGACTTGGCGCGCCGGGCCGCGCGAAGGTAGCGACAAAACCTTGGGGAGAATGGACGCGGATGTGTGTCTTGGCGCAACCTGGCTTGGCCGGGGCCGATGGACGGCCTGGATGACACCTCTGCTGTCGGTCCGCGACCTGAGCATCGGTTTCGGCGGGGGCGACCCGGTCGTGCAGGATGTCAGTTTCGACGTGATGCCCGGCCAGACGCTGGCGCTGGTGGGCGAGAGCGGCTCGGGCAAGACGATCACCTGCCGCGCAGTGCTGCGCATCCTGCCGCGGGCGGCGCAGGTGCGGTCGGGTGTCATCACGCTGACCGGGCCGAATGGCTCGCTGGTGCTGTCGGACCTGTCGGAACGGCAGATGCGCAATGTACGCGGCGACCGGGTCTCGATGATCTTCCAGGAGCCGATGCGGTCCTTGTCGCCGTTGCACCGGATCGGAAACCAGGTCAGCGAAGTGCTGTGGCTGCATCGCGGCGCGTCCGAGAAACAGGCGCGCGAGCAGGTGCTGGCGACGTTCGAGCGGGTGGGCTTTCCCGATCCCGAACGGGCCTATCGCTCCTACCCTTTCGAGTTGTCGGGCGGAATGCGGCAGCGGGCGATGATCGCGATGGCGATGGTGTCGAAGCCGGAACTGCTGATCGCTGACGAGCCGACCACCGCGCTGGACGTGACCACGCAGGCGCAGGTGCTGGGCCTGATCAAGGAGTTGCAGCGGGAAACGGGGATGGCGCTGATCCTCGTCACGCATGACCTGGGCGTGGTGGCCAACATGGCCGAGCATGTGGTGGTGATGCACAAGGGCCGGGTGATGGAATCGGGCCCGGCCGAGCCTGTGCTGAGCGCGCCTGCCCATCCCTATACGCAGCAGCTGTTCAACGCCGCACCCTCGATCCCGGCCGAGGTCGCGCCGGTGCCGCCCCTGCCAGAGGACGATCTGATCCTCGAGCTGAACAATGTTTCCAAGACCTACGCGATGCGGGCGAAATCGGCATGGAAACCGGATGTGCTGATCCATGCCTGCCGGGGCGTGGACCTGAAGCTGCCGCGTGGCAAGACGCTGGCCATCGTGGGCGAATCCGGGTCGGGAAAGACCACGGCGGCGCGCATCGCGCTGGGGGCGGAACCGCCCGATCCCGGCGGCGAGGTTCTGTTCCGGCCGAAGCCGGGCGCCGAGCCGATCCTTGTCCACAAGATGACCCGCGCCCAGCGCACCGCCTTTCAGCGCGAGGCGCAAATGGTGTTCCAGGACCCCTATTCCTCGCTCAGCCCGCGGATGCGGGTGC
Organism: uncultured Paracoccaceae bacterium; assembly: GCA_947500005.1. Lineage (GTDB taxonomy): Bacteria > Pseudomonadota > Alphaproteobacteria > Rhodobacterales > Rhodobacteraceae > Lutimaribacter_A. The sequence continues at coordinate 428,450 of CANMQJ010000001.1, forward strand.
AGGACGCAATGACCGAACCGCTGGAGATCCACGGCATCGGCACCCGCGAGGAGCAGCGCCAGCGCGCGGCCGAGATGCTGAAGCGCGTGGGGCTGAACGAGGACATGCTGAAACGCTATCCGCATGCGTTCTCGGGCGGGCAAAGACAGCGCCTGTCGATCGCGCGGGCGATGATGCTGGACCCGTCTCTGATCGTCTGCGACGAGCCGACCTCGGCGCTGGACGTCTCGGTGCAGGAGCAGATCCTGGCCCTGCTGGAAGAAATCCGCGACGGCATGAACCTGAGTTATCTCTTCATCAGCCACGACCTGGCCGTGGTTGCGCGGATCGCCGACGAGGTGGCGGTGATGCGGCAGGGGCTGGTGGTCGAGCAGGCGCCGCCCAACACATTGTTCCACAACCCCCAGCACCCCTATACCCGCGCGCTGATCGCGGCACAGCCCGTGCCTGATATCAGCCGGCCCATCGACCTCAAACTGGTTGCGCAGGGTGCGGGATCGCCCGAAAGCTGGGCAGAGGCCTTTCGTTTTGGAGATGCCATGATACCTTCTCTCGTGGAGATGGAACCCGGTCACAAGGTACGTTGCCATGTTTGAACGCATTCGCAGATCGCTGTTGCTTGCAACCTCGCTGACGCTGACCGCGCCCTGGGCGTTCGCGCAGGACCTGCCCGAGTTGCAGGAAACCCCCTTCTGGCAGGAGAAGGTCGCGGCGGGCGAGTTGCCGCCGCTGGCCGAGCGTATCCCCGCCGAGCCGATCGTGGTCGACCTGGCCGCCAAGGGGCGCGAGTTCGGCCGTCCCGGGGGCACGCTGCGCACGATGGTGACGCGGTCCAAGGACATCCGGCAGATGGTCGTCTACGGCTATGCGCGGCTGATCGGCTATGACCAGAACTACAAGCTGGTGCCCGACCTGCTGGCGGGGTTCGAGAACGAGGGCAACCGCAAGTTCACCCTTCGCCTGCGCGAAGGGCACAAGTGGTCGGACGGCGCGCCCTTCACCTCGGACGATTTCGCCTATTGGTGGCATGACGTTGCCAACAACGAGTTGCTGAGCCCGGCAGGCCCGCCCGATTTCCTTCTGGTGGAGGGAGAAGCGCCCAAGGTCACCTTCCCGGACGAGACCACGGTGATCTTCGAATGGTCGAAGCCCAACGCCAATTTCACCCAGACACTGGCCCAGGCGCGCCCGCCCTTCATTTACCGCCCGGCGCATTTCCTCAAGCAGTTCCATGGCGATTATGCCGAAGCGGACTCGCTGGCCGCCGCGGTGGATGACGCGCGGGTGAAAAGCTGGGCCGCGCTGCACAACAAGCTGGATAACATGTACCAGTTCGACAACCCGGACCTGCCGACGCTGCAGCCTTGGGTCAATGCGAGCGCGGGCAAGAAGATCCGCCACGATTTCGTGCGCAATCCCTATTTCCACCGCATCGACGCGCGCGGCGTGCAGCTGCCCTATATCGACACGGTCGAGATGGAGATCGTGGCGCCGGGGCTGGTGGCGGCCAAGGCCAACGCGGGCGAGACCGACCTTCAGGGCCGTGGCCTCGATTTCCGCGACGTGTCGATCCTGAAGAAGGGCGAGGCCACGGGCAATTACGAGACATACCTTTGGGAGACGGGCGTCGCCTCGCAGATCGCGATCTATCCCAACCTGAACTATGCCGACGATGCCTGGCGCGAGGTCCTGCGCGACGTGAGGGTGCGCCGCGCGCTGTCGCTGGCCATCGACCGGCAGACGATCAACCAGGCCCTGTATTTCAAGCTGGGCAAACCCGGCGCGATGGCGGTGTTGCCCGCCTCGGAGTTCTATGACGAGGCCAACACGGCCGCCTGGGCGGATTACGACATCGAACAGGCCAACCAGCTGCTGGATGCGGCGGGGCTGGACAAGCGCGACAAGAACGGCATCCGCCTGCTGCCCGACGGGCGCCCCATGGAGCTGGTGGTCGAGACCGCCGGGGAACGGCAGGAGGTCGAGAACGCGCTGCAGATCGTCACCGACAACTGGCGTGACATCGGGGTCAAGCTGGTGATGCGCCCTCTCGACCGCGACATCCTGCGCAACCGGGTCTTTGCAGGCACGACCATGGCGGCGGTCTGGTTCGGCTGGGATAACGGGATTCCGCAGGTCTATACCTCGCCCGCCTACCTCGCGCCCACGGACCAGGTATTCTTTGCCTGGCCTAAATGGGGGCAATTCTACCAGACTGCCGGTGACGCGGGCGAGCCGCCCGACCTGCCCGCGGCGCAGCGCCTGATGGAGCTGGCCCATGACTGGGAAATGGCCGAGACCGACGAGGCCCGGGCCGCCGCATGGCGCGAGATGCTGGCGATCCATGCCGAGCAGGTCTATGGCATCGGCATCCTGGCGGGCGCGCCGCAGCCCATCGTGGTCACCAACCGGCTGCGCAACGTGCCCGAAAAGGGGCTGTGGGCCTGGGATCCGGGGGCGCATTTCGGTGTACACCGGATGGACGAGTTCTTTTTCGCCGAATGACGGCCAAGTGATCGGACCCTGCTGAATGGCCCTGCTGCGCTACTCGATCTATCGCTTTGGAACGATGATCCTGACGCTGGTGGTGGTGTCGGTGCTGGTCTTCGTCATCATCAACCTGCCGCCCGGCGACTACCTGTCCAACCAGATCGCCGAGCTTCAGGCCTCGGGCCAGTCGGCGGGCGTGGCCAAGGCCGAGTTCCTGCGCAAGGAATACGCGCTGGACCGCCCGCTGTATCAGCAATACCTGGTCTGGATGGGCTTCATCCCCGGACCGCAGGGGTTTTCGGGCCTGATCCAGGGCGACCTTGGCTGGTCATTCGAGTTCGACCGCCCGGTGGCCGAGATCGTGGGCGACACGGTGTGGCTGACCGTGGTGGTGAACCTGGCCGCCGTCGTCTTCGTCTATATCGTGGCTCTGCCGCTTGGCGTGCTGGCGGCGGCCCGCTCGCGGACCTGGGTCGACTACACCTCGGCTTTCATCGGCTACCTCGGGCTGGCCACGCCGAACTTCCTGCTGGCGCTGATCCTCTATTATTACGGTCGGCAATACCTGAACATTCCGATCGGCGGGCTGATGGATCCGATCTATGAGGGGATGCCGCTGACCTGGGAAAAACTGAAATCGGTGGGCGTGCACCTGATCGTGCCAACCATCGTGATCGGCACCGCCGGAGCATCCGCCATGATGCAGCGCCTGCGGGCGAACATGCTGGACGAACTGGGAAAACCCTACGTCGAAACGGCGGTGGCCAAGGGCATGTCGCCCGCGCGGATGCTGACGAAATACCCGCTGCGCGTGGCCTTCAACCCCTTCGTGGCCGATATCGGCAACCTGCTGCCCTCGATGGTATCGGGGTCGGTCCTGGTATCCGTGGTGATGGGACTCCAGACCATCGGGCCGACCCTGCTGACCGCGCTCAAGACCCAGGACCTGTTCCTGTCGGGGTTCATTCTGATGTTCGTCGCGCTGCTGACACTGATCGGGACGATGATCTCCGACATCCTGCTGGTGCTGCTCGACCCGCGCATCCGGTACGAGGGGCGCGAGACATGACGCAGTTGCCCGACGGCCGGTACGTCGATGACGCGCCCTATGACCCGCAAGCCTCGATCCAGCAACTGGAACGGCGCGATCTGGATGCGCCCAATTGGCTGCTGGTCTGGCGCAAGTTCAAGACGCACAAGCTGGGCCTGATCTCGGGGCTGTTCCTGCTCGTCTGCTACCTGATGCTGCCTTTCGCGGGCTTCATCGCGCCCTATGGCGCGAACGAGCGCAATAGCGACCACCTCTATTCTCCGCCTCAAGCGGTGCACTGGTTCCACGAGGGAGTGTTCATCGGCCCCTTCGTCTATCCCACCGTGGCCGAGGCGGATCTGGAAACCTTTCAGTGGATCTTCGTGGCCGACGAGACCGACCCGCGCCCGCTGGAGTTCTTCTGCGAGGGCGCGCGCTACAAGCTGGCCGGGCTGATCGAGAGCGATACGCATCTCTTCTGCCCGCCCGAGGGAGTGACGCTGTTCCTCTGGGGCTCCGACCGGCTGGGCCGCGACATCTTCAGCCGCATCCTCTACGGCGCGCAACTGTCTCTGACCGTGGGCCTGATCGGCATCTCGGTCTCGTTCTTCCTGGGAATCCTGCTGGGCTCGATCGCGGGCTATTTCGGCGGCCGGATCGACTGGGTCATCAACCGGGTGATCGAGATCCTGCGGAGCCTGCCGGAACTGCCGCTCTGGCTGGCGCTCTCGGCCGCCGTGCCCTCGAACTGGACACCCGTCGCGGTCTTCTTCATCATCTCGGTGATCCTCGGCATTCTCGACTGGCCGGGCCTTGCGCGCGCGGTGCGGGCCAAGTTCCTGAGCCTGCGCGAAGAGGAATACGTGCGCGCGGCAGAAATGATGGGCGCTCCGTCGGGCCGGGTGATCCGCAAGCATCTCCTGCCCAATTTCATGAGCCACCTGATCGCATCCGCGACCTTGTCGATCCCGGCGATGATCCTGGGTGAGACGGCGCTCTCTTTCCTCGGGCTCGGGCTGAGGGCGCCGGCGGTCAGTTGGGGCGTGATGCTCAACGACGCGCAGAACCTCGCCTCGATCGAGATCTATCCGTGGACCGCGATCCCCATGCTGCCGATCGTCGTCGTGGTGCTCGCCTTCAACTTCCTGGGCGATGGGCTGCGCGACAGCCTCGACCCCTACCAGCAGTAGACCTGGTGCGGCCGGGGGCTCTGCCCCCGTCGCCGCCTGCGCGGCGACTCCCCCGGGATATTTCGGGCAAGAGGAAGGGGTGGGGCGGGCGCGGGCCTGTCCTTCCTCTTGCTCCAAATATCCCGGAGCGCGAGGCAGAGCCTCGCATGCGCCCGGAACGGGCGCCCGGCCCAACCCCGAGGAGGGCGCGCGGCAGCGCGGTCCCGCAGGGGGCGGGAGCGCCCGCTACCGGTCGTCGCCGCCCGGCCCCATATCGTCCAGCGCGTCCTCGTCGATGGCGGCCTGGACCGCGCCCGCGACGGCTTCGCGCTGCTTCGGGGTCAGGTCCTCGGCCTGTTCGTCGGCCAGCCTCACGGTGACCTCGCGATGGGCGAACCGGATGCCTTCGCGGGCGAAAAGCGCACGGATCTCCTCGTAGACCTTCTTGCGCACCAGCCATTGATCGCCCGGTTTGGTCATGAACTTCACCCGGATGATCATCGCCGAATCCTGCATCTCGATCACGCCCTGGCTTTTCAGCGGCTGGATGAAGTTCCCACCGATCACCGGATCCTCCAGCAGTTCCTGCCCGAGCTTCTTGATCAGCTTGCGGACCTTCTCAACGTCCGTGTCGTAGGTCACGCGCAGCGGCAGTTTCATGATGACCCAGTCGCGCGAGTAGTTGGTCAGCACCTTGATCTCGCCGAAGGGGATGGTGTTGAGCGCGCCCAGGTGGTGGCGCAGCTGGAAGGAGCGGACCGAGATCTTCTCGACGGTGCCCTTCACCTCGCCGATATCAATGTATTCGCCCTTGCGGAACGCGTCATCGATCAGGAAGAACGCGCCCGAGAAAATGTCGCGCACCAGCGTCTGCGCGCCGAATCCCACGGCCAGGCCGATGACGCCCGCGCCGGCGAAGAGCGGGCTGACATTGATGCCAAGCTCCATCAGCGCGACCAGCGCGATCGAGATCACCACCATCGCGAGGATCGCGCCCCGGAAGAGCGGCAGCAGCGTGGCGAGCCGGCTTTGTCCCGCATCGCCGCCCTCGTCGCCCAGTTCCGCCTCGGGCGCGTCGCTCTGTTCCTCGGCGATCTTCTCGTCGATCCAGATGCGGAAGAGGTGGAAGAGCACGTAACCGAGAAAGACGATCACCAGCACGTCAAGCGCGGTGCGCAGCGGCGTCTCCTCGCTCCAGGCCGCGTCGGGAAACCAGATCGCCAGCAATGCGTAGGCGCCCACGGTGAAGGCCAGGATGCCGGCCATCCGGCGGGCGAGGTCCTGGAAGCTGGCGATGGGATGCCGCTGCCCGGCCTGTGGAGCATCGCCGCTCCCCTCTGGCCCGCCCTGCGCGGCAAGGGTGCCCCGGCGGCGGTCGCGGCGTTCGAAATATCGTTCGACCGCGTAGTTCAGCGCCCCGTAGGCGACAATTGCCGAGACGAAGATCGTGTAGGTTCCCGCGACCGGGGGCAGGCCCACTGGAATCTGCATCACGAGGCTGAAGGCCTGGCCGGCCCAGCTGGCCAGCACGAAGAGGATCGCCGCCGGCGCCCAGGCGAAGGAGACCGCGCGCAGCAGCCACGAGACACGCTCGGCTGGCAAGCCGCCCCGGATCGCGTTCGAAATCGCGCGCCCGTTGAACAGCACCAGCATCACGTTCAGCGCGGCGCTGACCATCGACAGTGTCCCGTAGATGATCGCGTAGATGTTGTAGTTGAGGCCGAAATCCGCGATCCAGGTCGAGAAGATGACGATGGCGATGTCGAAACAGGCCAGCGCCGCCGCCCAGTAGTAGAGCTTTTTGGCGTCGTGGTCGGTGAAAACGGGAATGCGGTACTGGCCGAGGAAGGGCGACAGGATCATCCGCCAGAGGTCCGACACGCTGCGCGCCAGGAAAAAGAACAGGAACAGCGCGGTGATGGTGAACTGCACCGCGAGGTTGTCCTGCCCCGGCACGGTGAGCAGAACGCCGATATAGGCGACCACCATCGCGCAGAGCGTGCCGCCGATGCCCACCAGGAAACGGAAGACGAGGAAGGGCATCTTGTCGCGGTAGCCCTGCGGTGCGTCGCGCACCCGCGCCGTGACGACCCCGAGGGCGAGGCGTTTGCCATATGTTTCGCGGACGACGAAATAGGCGACGGCGAACAAAAGCGCCGTGCGCAGCGCGAGTTCGACGAAGGTCATGATGCGGCCGTCGGGGCTGGTGGCGCGCAGGATGTAGCTGACCTCGATGACGGAGTTGGGCAGCATTTCGAGCCGGTTGGACAGTTCTGCGCGGAAAAGGTCGATACGCGAATGCACCCGCATCATGGGCGAGGCGCCCGCCATCGGGTCCGGCGTCGCCTCGGAGGTGGTTGCGCCGGATGGGGCGGTACTGGTCACGGACCCATCGGCCCCCACCACGATCACGCTTGCGCCCGCCTCGCTGGCGGCACGGATGGCGTCTGCAAGCGCGGTATCGGCGCTCTCCTGCGTGCTGCGGGCAAGGCCGCCGGGGATCTGTGCGGCCACGGGTCCGGCCAGGCAAGCCAGGGCGAGAGCAAAACGCAGGACAAGTGCAAGCAGGCAGAGATGTGGCTGGGAGGAGGTCATGGCGGGTGCTTTCCGTCGGTCGGTTCCGGGCAATCTAGACGCAAGGCGGGATGCGCTACAAACATCAAAGCGCCCTGAAACCGCGGCGAAAGGGCATGTCGCGCCAGCAATTTCCTTATTTTCAATTGGTGGTGGATTAACTAGTACAGCAATTGGCGGATGCCGCTACGGGACGGTCGCGGTCATGCGAAATGCGGCGCGCTCTCCCGACCGGGTCCGTGCGGCGAGGGACAATGCGAGGACGCAAGCGATGAGGGCGCAGGCATGGCGAAGGATGCAGCCCCGGCGCGGAGCCGCCACGAACGGACGGGCGGAATGATGCCAGTTGCACAGACCAGAGCGCCGCGCGTCATGTTCTATAGCCATGACACTTTCGGCCTTGGTCATCTGCGCCGTTCGCGCACGCTCGCCGGAGCGATCACGGCGGCCGACCCAGATGCCTCGGCCCTGATCCTCACAGGCTCACCGGTGGCGGGGCGCTTCACGTTTCCCCCCCGCGTCGATCATGTCCGCCTGCCCGGCGTCACCAAGCGGGCCGATGGCAGCTATGCCGCGCAGACGCTGGGCATGGGCATCGACGAGGTGACGGACCTGCGCGCCGGGTTGATCCGGACCACGGCGGAATGGTTCGACCCGGACCTGCTGATCGTCGACAAGGAGCCGACGGGCTTTCGCGGCGAGCTGTTGCAGACGCTGGACCTGTTGCAGAGGCGTGGGCGCGCGAAGATCGTTCTGGGCCTGCGCGACGTGCTGGACGAACCTGAGGTGCTGGCCGCCGAATGGGCCCGCAAGGAGGCGGTGGAGGCAACCGAGAGATACTATCACGAGATTTGGGTCTACGGGCTGCGTTCGATCCACGACCCGACAGCGGGGCTTCCGCTGAGCGCGGCGGCACGCGCGCGAATACATTGGACCGGTTACCTGCGCCGCGAGCTGGCGCCGGGGCAGACGGGGGGGACCGGGATCGACGCGCCCTATATCCTTGTGACGCCGGGCGGCGGCGGCGATGGCGAGGCGATGGTGAACCTGGTCCTGTCGGCCTATGAGCGCGATCCGGAGCTGAAACCCCGCGCCCTTCTCGTTTATGGACCGTTCCTGTCGGGCGATCTGCGCGCCGAGTTCGAGGTCCGGGTCGAGAAACTGAACGGCAGAGTGATCGCCACAGGGTTCGATTCCCAGATGGAGACGCTGTTCGAAGGCGCAAGCGGCGTGATCTGCATGGGCGGATACAACACGTTCTGCGAGGTGCTCTCGTTCGACAAACGCGCGGTGATCGTACCGCGCACCTCGCCCCGGATGGAACAATGGATCCGCGCGTCGCGGGCCGAGGAATTGGGCCTGGTGCGGATGCTCGACGAGCGCCGCGACGGCCTGTCCATCGAAGCGATGATCGGCGCCATTCGCTCCCTTCCCGCGCAGAACCGGCCCAGCCAGGTGGATTGCCCCGGTCTGCTGGACGGGCTGGATTACGTCACCGGTCGCGTGGCGACGCTTCTGTCCGCGCCCGCGCGGCGTGCGTTTGTATGAGCCAGCCTGCCCCGCCGCTGGCCGTGCTGGTCAAGGGCTGGCCGCGCCTGTCCGAGACCTTCATCGCGCAGGAACTCGTCGCGCTGGAAGAGGCGGGCCACGGGTTCGAGATCTGGTCGCTTCGCCATCCCACTGACGCCAAGCGCCATCCGCTGCATGAACGTCTTCGCGCGAAGGTGCGGTATTTGCCGGAATACCTTTACGAGGAACCCGCCCGCGTCTGGTCGGCGCGGGAGGCCGCGCGCGCCCTGCCCGGCTATGCCGAGGCCTATCGCGTCTGGCGCGCGGACCTGCGGCGGGACATGACGCCCAACCGCATCCGCCGGTTCGGGCAGGCCTGCGTGCTGGCGGCGGAACTGCCGGGGGATGTGCGCGGGCTCTATGCCCATTTCATGCACACCCCGTCCTCGGTCGCGCGCTACGCGGCGATCATGCGGGGGCTGCCCTGGGCCTTTTCAGCACATGCCAAGGATATCTGGACCTCTCCCGATTGGGAGAAGCGCGAGAAGCTGCGCGGGGACATGCATGGCGCGGTTTTCGGCGCGACCTGTACCGGCGTGGGTGCGGCGCATCTTCGCGGGCTGGCCGACGATCCGGGGCGTGTCGATCTGGTCTATCACGGGCTGGACCTGTCGCGCTTTCCCGACGCGCCGAACCGCCCTCTCCGGTCGCCGGGGGATCCTTTCGCGATCCTGTCCGTGGGGCGTCTGGTCGAGAAGAAGGGCTTCTACCGGCTGATCGCGGCGCTTGCGCTGCTGCCCGAGGGGATGGACTGGCACTGGACCCATATCGGCGGGGGCGACGGGGCCGGCTTGCGTGCGCAGGCCAGTGACGCGGGCGTTGCCGATCGCATCACCTGGGCCGGGGCGTGCGACCAGCCCGAGGTGATCGCGGCGATGCGCGGTGCCGATCTTTTCGTGCTTCCCAGCAGGATCGCGGGGGATGGCGACCGCGACGGGTTGCCGAATGTGCTGATGGAAGCGGCCTCGCAGCGGCTTGCGATCCTGTCGACGCCTGTGTCGGCGATCCCCGAGTTCATCACCGACGGCATACACGGACTGTTGCGCGATGACGCGCCCGAGGCGCTGGCCGGGGCCATCGCGCAGGTCGAGGGGGAACCGCATGCCGCGCGCGAGCGCGCCGAGGCGGCACTTGCGCGGCTGCGTGCTGAGTTCGGCATGGAGCCTGGCATCGCGCATCTGTCACAGCGGCTTACCGCGCTTTGTGGCGGGGTCAGGTGATGCAGGTGGCTTTTTACGCGCCGATGAAATCGCCCCGCAGCCCGATCCCGTCGGGCGACCGGGAGATGGCCCGCAACCTGATGGCCGCGATCGCCGCCCCAGGGGTCGAGGTGGATTTGGCCTCGGAACTGAAGATCTATGACAAACGTGGCGACGTGGCAGAGCAGGAGCGACTGCGAACTGCGGCCGAGGCGGAGGTGGCGCGACTGGTGGCGGGGTTGCCTGCGCAGACGCGGCTCTGGGTGACCTATCACAGCTATTACAAGTCCCCCGACCTGATCGGGCCTGCCGTATGCGCCGCGCGGGGGATTCCCTATGTCCAGATCGAGAGCACCCGGGCGACGAGCCGTCTGAGCGGGCCCTGGTCCGGCTTCGCACAGGCCGCGCATGAGGCGAGCGATGCGGCGGCGGCGATTTTCTACCTGACCGCGAACGACCTGATCACGCTGGAGCGCGAACGCTGTTGCGAGCAGGCGCTGGTGCATCTGCCCCCCTTCCTGCCGGACGAGGTCCTGCCCGCGCCCGCCCGCCGCGACGGGCCGATCCTGAGCGCGGGGATGATGCGGGCGGGGGACAAGCTGCGCTCCTACAAATTGATCGCGGAAACGCTGGCCTTTCTGGAGGGCGAGTGGCGGCTGGAGATTGCGGGCGATGGCCCGGCGCGGAGCGAGGTCGAGGCGCTGCTGGCGCCGTTCGGGAACCGGGTGCGCTTTCTCGGGCAGCTGGACCGGGGAGGGTTGCACGCGGCCTATGCGCGGGCCGGTCTGTTCTTCTGGCCCGGTGTGAACGAAGCCTTTGGCATGGTTTTCCTCGAAGCGCAGGCAGCAGGTCTGCCGGTGGTGGCGCAGGATCGGCCCGGGGTGCGGGACGTTCTGCTGTCGGGGACGCATCCGGCCCCCGAGGCAGGCCCGCAGGCGCTGGCCGGGGCATTGGAACGGTTGATGGGGGATGCGGCTCTCCGCAGAAGTCTGGGTGACGAAGCACGGCGCCGGGTGGAGCGCGATCACCTGCTCACCGCCGCGCGAGACCGGTTCTGGGCCGCCGTCCGGCCCTTGGTGGAGGAGGCTGCATGAGCCGGCTTGCGCTGTTGCGGCACGGGCATACCGAATGGAATCGCGCGGGCCGCATCCAGGGCCGCAGCGACATCCCCCTGGACGCGGAGGCGCGGGACGGGTTGGGTGCGCTCGCGCTGCCTGCCCCCTGGGCGGATGCAGAGCTGTGGTCGAGCCCGCTGCGCCGGGCGGTCGAAACGGCGCACCTGGTCGCCGGGCGCGCACCGCGTACCGATCCGGCACTGATCGAGATGAACTGGGGTGTTTGGGAAGGCCAGCGCGGCGTGGACCTGATCGCTGATCCGGCCAGCGGCTATCGTCATATCGAGGACTGGAGCTGGGATTTTCGTCCCCCCGGCGGGGAAAGCCCCCGCGAGGTGTGGGAGCGGTTGCAGCCTTGGCTGAAGAGCCTGCGCGGCGATGCGGTGGCGGTCTGTCATATCGGGATCATGCGAGTAATCCTGGCACATGCCTGGGGCTGGGAGTTCGAGGGCCCGGCGCCGTTCAAGATCAAGCGCAACCGGTTGTTCATCCTTGATCTGGACAGGATGCGCCCTTGGGCGGAGCCGGTGAGGCTGTCCCCGCGAGCTGCGCGATGAAGGTGATGATCGTGGTCACCCATCTGCTGGGAACCGGGCATCTGGCGCGGGCGCTGGTGCTGGGCCGCGCCTTTGCCGGGGCGGGGCATAGGGTCAGCGTGGTCTCGGGCGGGTTTCCTGCACCGCAGCTGGACGGCGCGGGCCTGAACCTGGTGCAACTGCCGCCGCTACGCTCGGACGGGACCGATTTCTCACGCTTGCTGGGGACGGCGGGCGAGGCGGATGCGGCGCTGTTGTCGGCGCGCGTGACGGCCCTTCTGGAGACCTTGGAGGCTGCCGCCCCGGATGTGCTGATCACCGAACTGTTCCCGTTCGGCCGGCGTGGGTTACGCTCGGAATTCGGCGCGCTCCTGGAGGCGGCGGCGGCGCGACGACCGCGCCCGGTGGTCCTGGCCTCGATCCGAGACATCCTGGCCCCGCCTTCGAAGCCGGAGAAAGCCGCGATGGCGGCGGAGTTGGTGGCCCGGTTCTATGACGGGGTACTTGTGCATTCCGACCCGGCGGTGACCCGGCTGGAAGCGAGCTGGCCCATCGAGGGTCTCGCGGACAAGGTGATCTATACCGGTTACGTCGCGCCGCCGCCACCGGTGGCGGTTGCGGAGGGCGCGGGCGAGATCCTTGTCAGCGCGGGCGGCGGACCCGTGGGGGTGCCGATCTTTCTTGCGGCCATCGAGGCCGCCAGAAAGATCACCAACCGGCGCTGGCGCCTGTTGGTGGGCGGGACGGAGACGGCGGCACGCATCGCCGAGCTTGCGCCGCTGGCGGACGGTCTGCCCGTCACGCTGGAACCCGCGCGGCCGGATTTTCGCGGGATGCTTTGCGATGCGGCCTGTTCGGTGAGCATGTGCGGCTACAACACCGCGATGGACCTGTTGCAAACCGGCGTGCCTGCTGTGCTGGTACCGTTCGACGAGGGCAACGAGGTCGAGCAGGGGTTGCGCGCCGAAAGCCTGTCGCATTTGTCTGCAATCGAGGTTCTGCGCGCCGGCGATCTGAATGGTGCGGCGCTGGTTGACGGCATCTCGCGGGCGATGTCCGGCGGACGGCGGGGTGCATCGGAGCTGCGGATGGATGGCGCCCGGCAGGCGGTGGAGATCGCTGAACGGATGGTGGGCCGATGACGGATGACTGGGCGCCGCTGGAGCGCGAACTGGCGTTGTGGAGGGAGGAGAACCGGGTTCTTCCGATCTGGTGGCGCGACGATGACGCGGTGACCGCGAGCCCCGCGCTGGAGCGGTTGTCGGCCCTGTCGGCCCGGCTGGCCCTGCCGGTGCATCTGGCGGTGATCCCGGCCGCGGCCGAGCCCGCACTGGCAGCGCACGTCGCGGAGGCGCCACATCTGATCCCCGTGCAGCATGGCTGGTCGCATGAGAACCACGCCTCCAGCGGCGAGAAGAAGGCCGAACTGGGCGCCCATCGCCCGGTGGCGGAGATACTGACCGAGTTGCGCCGCGGACGGCAGCGCATGAGGGAATTGTTCGGAGGCAGGCAGCGACCCATGCTGGTTCCGCCCTGGAACCGGATCGCGCCGGAGGTGATTTCAGGGTTGCCCGAGTTGGGATTCTCCGGGCTTTCGACCTTTACGCCGCGAAGAGGACCCTGGGCCGCGCCCGGGTTGGAACAGGTCAACACGCATGTCGATCCAGTGGATTGGAAGGGGACGCGCGGGCTGCTGCCTGTGCCACAACTCATAGACGGGCTGGTGGCGAACCTGGCCGACCGGCGCAAGGGGGCGGCGGATGCCGCGGAACCACTGGGCCTGCTGACCCATCACCTGGTTCATGACGATGCGGTCTGGGCGTTTACCGAGACGGTTCTGGAGCGGCTCTTGGCCGGGCCTGCCCGCATCTGGACAATGGAGGACGGAGAATGAGCCGACTGAATTCGATGCTGCGGCGGTTGACGGCGCAACGCGATGGGCTGAACTGGGCCGCGGAACAGATCGGCGGTCTGGAGGGCGAGGTGCTGGACATGGGGCTGGGCAATGGCCGGACATACGACCACCTGCGCGAGATCCTGCCGGGCAGGCGCATCCGGGTAATGGACCGCGTGTTGCAATGCCACCCCTCCTGCGTGCCGCCCGAAGCCGATTTCCTGATGGGCGAGGCAGAACCCATGCTGGACCGGTTGGCGGCGGAGGGCGCGCGATTTGCTCTGGCGCATTACGATTTCGGCACCGGCATCAAGGCTGAGGACGTGGCCGAGGCAGCGCGGCTCAGCCCGGCCATCGAACGGGTGATGGCACCGGGCGGGCTGATCGTCTCGGGCCAGCCCCTCGTCGGTTTCAAGCAGATCGTCGGCCCGGAGAGCATCGCGCCCGACAGGTATCTGTTCTACCGCGCCTGAAGGCCGCGTCAGGCGACGCGGAGCCCCCGGGACCAGACGGACCGCAATGTGGGCACGCCTGCGCGCAGGCGGAACCGCAGCAGGTCGGCCCGTGCCCCGGACCGCAATTCGCCGCGATCGGTCAGCCCGACCGCATGGGCCGGAGCGCGGGTCACGGTCGCAAGGCCGCGCGCCATGTCGCCCCAGATCTCGCCCAGTTGCACCGCTGCCAGCAGCAACGCGGAGGGAACGTAATCCGACGAGAGGATGTCGAGCAGGTCGCGTTCGGCCAGGTCCCTTGCGGCGACGTTACCGGAATGCGAGCCGCCCCGGATCAGGTTCGGCGCGCCCATCATGACCGCGATACCGTTCTCGTGGCAGGCTTGGGCGGCCTCGACCGAGGTGGGAAACTCGGCCAGCCGAATGCCATGCGCGGCGGATACTGCGACCTGCTCGCGCGTGGTGTCGTCATGGCTGGCCAGCACCGCGCCCAGCTTGCCCGCATGGGTCACCGCCTCTCTCTCGTGCCGGTCACCCACGCGGTCGCGCAGCCCCTTGAGCTGGGCCACATGCTGGAGGAACTCGTCATCGTTCATCGCGTGCTTGTTCTTCATGTAGGTCTCGAGCTTGGAGATGTCGCGGAACTGGCGCTGACCCGGCGTGTGATCCATCAGCGAGACGAGACCGACGCGGTCCTCGGGCGTGAATTCCTCCAGTTCCTCGACCAGCGTCTCAGAGCAGATCTCGGCCCGCAAATGCAGGAAATGGCTGATCTTGAGGGCGTCCATCGCGCGCAGTTCCAGCAGTTCCGAGGCAAGCGGGCGGGCATATTTCAGGTAGCGGCCCTGCCCCGTCGGGATCGAGCCTACGCGCAACGCGTCAAAGACGGTGGTGATGCCGGTCCCGGCAAGCTCGGCATCATGAGCGATGATCGCGGCGGCGTGCGGCCAGTCGACCTTGGGGCGCGGCTGGATATGCCGTTCGAGGTTGTCGGTATGCAATTCGACCAGGCCGGGGCTGACATGATCACCCCCGCAATCCGTGGCGCCCTCCGGGACCGACGCGCCGAAGCCTATGTCGGCGATCTTGCCGTCGACGACATGGATATGACCCTGCCGCGTTTCGTCCGGCAGGACCAGCATGGCGTTGGCGAGAGTGAAGCTGTTTGTCATGGGAGTGTCACGCGGTTTGGGGTAAGGGAACGGCCACAGCGAAGGAGGGGCTTGTGACATTTCAGCGATACGCGGTCTATTTCGTGCCGCCCGAGACGGCGGAATGGTGCCGGTTCGGGACCGCCTGGCTGGGTTGGGATCTGGTCCGGGGGGCCGGGGTTCGGCACCCCGAGACCGCGGGGCTGGATGTATCGGCGATCACTGAGGTACCGCGGAAATACGGGCTGCACGCGACGGTGAAACCGCCCTTCCGTCTGGCCGAGGGCATGACCGAGGGGGGACTGCGCACGGCCTGTGACATGCTGGCCGCGCGTTGCGCGCCGGTGCGACTGGACGGGCTGGCGATTGCCCGGCTGGGCCGGTTCCTGGCCCTGCGCCCGAAGGGGGACGAGAGCGCGCTGAACACACTGGCGGCGAAATGGGTGCGCGATCTGGACGGATTCCGCGCCGCGCCATCCGAGGCGGAACTGGCGCGACGCCGGGCAAGCGGGCTGAACGCGGCGCAGGAGGAGAACCTGATGCGCTGGGGCTATCCGCATGTGATGGACGAGTTCCGGTTTCACATCACGCTGAGCGGCAAGCTCGACCGCGACCTGGCGGATCGGGTACACGAGCACCTGGAATCGCGGCTTGGTCCGCTTTTGCCCGCCCCCTTCGAGATCGGAGAGCTTGCACTGGTCGGCGAGGGCGAGGACGGGCATTTCAGGATGATCCATCGCTATGCCCTTTCCGGCTGAAGCTGTTTCAGGATCGCCTCGACCGTCTCGTCGAGCGGCCCGGAATTGTCGATCTCGATCACCTGCGACAGCCCCTCGGGCAGGCGGGACGCGGCGCGGTCGAGCCTGCGGGCGCGGTCGGCCTCATCCTCGCGGCCGCGCGCGGCAAGGCGTTCGGCCAGAAGGTCGGGGCGTGCGGTAAGGGAGATCACGGCAAAGCCGCCAAAGCGCTGTTCGGCCTCGCGCAAGACGGCACGGGAGAGGTTTACCAGCACGGCACGCGCGTCGCGGCGCAGATCCTCGATCCCGACCGGTATGCCGTAGCGCAGCCCATGTGCGGACCAATGCAGCGCGAATTCACCGGCGGCGAGACGGCGGTCGAATTCGGCATTCGTGACGCTTTCGAACGCCTCACCCCCGGCATCCGCCGGCCGGGTGATGACACGGCGGACAAGACGGATGCGTGGATCGTGGGCGGCGAGCGCCTCCATCACTGTATCCTTTCCGACCCCCGACGGGCCGACCACCGCTATGACCGGGGCTAGGCTCATGCGGCCGCGCGGGGCGTGAAGGCCGAGACATCGACGACCCGGTCGCAGACCCGGTCGCGGGCGGCCTCGTCATGAAAGATGCCGACGATGGCGGCGCCGCGCGCCTTGGCCTCCTCGATCAGCGCCAGAACCGTTTCGCGATTGGCCGCATCGAGGCTGGCCGTGGGTTCGTCGAGCAGGAGCGCGGGATAATCATGCGCGAAACCGCGCGCGATGTTGACCCGCTGCTGCTCGCCCCCCGAGAAGGTCGTGGGGCTGAGCGTCCAGAGACGCTCGGGGATGTTGAGCCGCGACAGGAGCGCGCGTGCCCGGTCCCGTGCCGCATCGCGCTCTACCCCCACTGCCAAAAGCGGTTCGGCCACCACGTCCAGCGTCGGCACGCGCGGCACGACGCGCAGGAACTGGCTGACATAGCCCAGCACCGAGCGGCGCAGCGCCAGTATCTCGCGCGGTTGGGCCTGCGCCACGTCGACCCCGCCCACGATCACCTGGCCCGAGGCGGCGAGGTAATTGCCGTAGATCACCCGCATCAAGGTCGATTTTCCCGCGCCGGAGGCACCGGTGAGACCGACGCATTCGCCTTGCGCGACAGACAGCTGCGCGCCCTCCATCACGGGGATGACCGCGCCGCCCTGGTTGTGCAGGGTAAAGCTCTTTCCGACATCGATCAGTTCGATCATCGCACTCATAGCCAGCCTTTCCATCGGGCGAAGAGGTAGGTTCCCAGCGCCGAGCCCGCCATCAGCCCGGTCGCGATCAGGTATCCGTAGGGGTGGTCCAGCCCCGGCAGGAACCCGAAATTCATGCCATAGACCGAGGCGACCAGCGTGGGCGGCAGGAACATCACCGCCACGGTCGAGACAGTGCGGCTGGTGCCGCTCTGTTCGAGATTGACCATGCCCAGGATCACGTCCGTCACATGCGCGACGCGGCTGCTCAGGAAATCTGCGTGGACCAGCAGGGCCTGGATGTCCCGGTTCAGCGTCTTGAGAAGTGATCTGAGGTCACGTTCCTCGCGCCAGAGACCGAAGGCCGACAGCGCGCGCTCCATCGTCAACAGGGACAGCCGGTACCGGGCCAGATCCTCGCCGCGCCGCCCGACCTCGTAGAGCATCTCCTCCAGCGGGCGCGGACCGGTCGAAGGCGTGTCGAAGAGCCGCCGCGAGGTCGTATCAAGCGCCTTGCCGACCCCTTCGAGCAGGTCGGCGAGCCGGGCCACGATCTCCTCGACCAAGCCGAGAAACAGATGCAGATAGCTGCCGCAGCCTGCGCTGCTATGCGCCGCATGGGCCGGAAAGGTCGCGAAGGGGCGCGGCGCGTGGTAGCGCACGGTGACAAGTCGATTCGGTGTAATCAGGAAGGCCACCGGTCCGAAGGAGGGCGCCTGTTGCGCGTCGAGCCCCGGCAGAGAGACAGTGACCACATCGGTGCCCGCATCGCGGTAGAGGCGGTTCGAGACCTCGATCTCTTCCATGTCTTCCAGCGTGGGGACATGGACGCCCAATGTCTCGACCGCTCTCACCTGCGCGGGCTGCGGGCGGTAGAGGTCGATCCAGCGTGCTTCTTCGAGACCGGTCTGAGGTTCGACCTGCGTCAGGCCCCCGGCCTCGATGCGATAGGCGAAGATCATCTCTCACACCTGCAGGACGCTGGAGACGAGCAACTGCGTATAACCGTGCTGGGGGTCGTCGAGCACCTGGTCGGTGAGGCCGGATTCGACGACATGGCCGTCCTTCATCACCATCAGGCGATCCGCCAGCAGGCGCACGACGGCGAGGTCGTGGGTGACGATGATGGCCGACAGGCCCATCTCGCGCACCAACCCGCGCAACAGGTCCAGAAGCCGCGCCTGAACCGATACATCCAGCCCGCCGGTGGGTTCGTCCATGAAGACGAGACGAGGCCCGGTGACGAGGTTACGCGCGATCTGCAGGCGTTGTTGCATGCCCCCCGAAAAGGCGGTCGGGCGGTCATCGATCCGGTCGGCCGCGATCTCGACCCGGCCCAGCCAGTCGGTGGCGGAATCGCGGATGTGGCCGTAGTGGCGCTCGCCCACGGCCATCAGCCGCTCGCCGATATTGCCGCCCGCGCTGACCGACATGCGCAGCCCGTCGCGGGCATGCTGGTGAACGAAGGCCCAGTCGGTGCGGCCCAGCATCCGGCGCACGGGTTCCGACATGGTGACCGTGTCGATCGGCCCCTCGGCGCGGGTGTCGAAGATCACCTGCCCCGTATCGGGTTCCAGATGCCCCGCAAGGCAGTTGAGCAGCGTGGACTTGCCCGAGCCGCTTTCGCCGACAATCCCCATCACCTCGCCCGGGTAGAGGTCGAAGCTGACATCGGCGCAGCCGATCCTTGCGCCATAGCGCTTCCCCACATCGCGGACCTGCAGCAGGGGATGCACATGAACTGTCTGGGCCATCACGCTGCCTCCTCGCTCAAACGTCCGGCATGGCCCGCCTCGCGGCGCGAGCGGCAGTAATCGGTATCGGAACAGACGAACATGCGTCCGCCGGCGTCATCCAGGATTACCTCGTCCAGGTAACTGTCCTCGGCCCCGCAGAGATCGCAGGGATGATCGGCCTTGCTGGGCTCGAACGGGTAATCCTCGAAATCGAGGCTTACCACGGGCGTCCAGGGCGGCAGGGCATAGATCCGCTGCTCGCGCCCCGCGCCGAAAAGCTGGATCGCGGCCATCTCCATCTTGGGGTTGTCGAATTTCGGGATCGGGCTCGGGTCCATCACGTAGCGCCCGGCGACCTTGACCGGATAGGCGTAGGAGGTCGCGATGGCGCCGTGGCGCGCGATATCCTCGTAGAGTTTCACATGCATCAGCCCGTATTCCTCGAGACTGTGCATCTTGCGCGTCTCCGTCTCGCGCGGCTCGAGAAAGCGCAACGGTTCGGGGATCGGCACCTGGTAGACGAGGATCTGGTCCTCGGTCAGCGGCATCTCGGGGATGCGGTGGCGGGTCTGGATGACCGTGGCCTGCGCCGTCTCCTCGGTTGTCTCGACCCCTGCGGTGCGTTCGAAGAACTTGCGGATCGAGACCGCGTTCGTGGTATCGTCGGCCCCTTGGTCGATCACCTTGAAACGGTCCTCGGGCGTCAGCGTCGCCGCCGAGACCTGCACCCCGCCGGTGCCCCAGCCATAGGGCATGGGCATTTCGCGGCTGGCAAAAGGCACCTGGTAGCCCGGGATCGCCAGCCCCTTGAGGATGGCGCGGCGGATCATCCGCTTGGTCTGTTCGTCGAGATAGGCGAAATTGTACTCGGTCATCTGTCCGTGCTCAGCGGTCATTCCGCGGCCTCCCTGTGGCTGACCTGCGCTTCGCGACGCAGTTTCCGCACAAGTTCCAGCTCGGACTGGAAATCGACGTAATGCGGCAGCTTGATATGCTCCAGGAAGCCGGTCGCCTGGATGTTGTCGGAATGGCTGAGCACGAATTCCTCGTCCTGCGCGGGCGCCCCGGTATCGTCCTCGCCCAGTTCCTTCCAGCGCAGCGCGCGGTCGACCAGCGCCATGGCGATCGACTTGCGCTCGGACTGGCCGAAGACCAGCCCGTAGCCGCGGGTGAATTGCGGCGGTTCGGTCTTCGATCCGGTGAACTGGTTCACCGTCTCGCATTCGGTCAGCTCGACCTCGCCGATCTCGATGGCGAAACCCAGTTCGGGGATCTCCATCTCGACCGCGCAGGTGCCGATGCGCAGTTCTCCGACGAAGGCGTGGTTGCGGGCATAGCCGCGCTGGGTGGAGTAGGCCATGCCGAGGATGAAGCCCTCGTCGCCGCGAGTGAGCGATTGCAGGCGCAGGGGACGGTCAGCGGGAAATTCCAGCGGCTCGCGCGTCAGGTCGCGCGGCGCGGCGCCGCTGTCGGCCTCCTGCTGGATTAGGCCCTCGCCCTGGAGAAAGCCGGTGATATGCGGCATGGGCGCCTCGCGCGGCTCGGCTTGCGGGGCGTTGGGTTCTCCGCCTTCGGCGGCCAGTTTGAAGTCGAGCAGACGGTGCGTGTAGTCGAAGGTCGGCCCCAGAACCTGCCCGCCCGGTGCGTCCTTGAACGTGGCCGAGATGCGCCGGTCGCAGGCCATCTCGCCCGTGTCCAGAGGCTCGGTCGCGCCGAAGCGCGGCAGGGTCGTGCGATAGGCCCGGATCAGGAAGATCGCCTCGATCAGGTCGCCGCGCGCCTGCTTGATCGCCAGCGCGGCGAGGTCGGGATCATAAAGCGAGCCCTCGGCCATCACGCGGTTCACGGCGAGCGAGAGCTGTTCGCGGATCTGGCCGAGGCTCAGTTCGGCCACGCCGGGATCGCCCCGGCGCTCCTCGGCCAGCCAGGCATGGGCGTTCTCGATGGCGCGCTCTCCGCCCTTGACGGCGACATACATCGCTCAGCCCTCCGATACGTGCGTGCTGCGCGGCAGGGCCGCCACGCGGTCGCCGCAGGTGAAGAAACAGTCGAAGCCCAGCGGGAAACGCGTCGCATTGCGCGCCAGCACCGCAGGGTCGGGCAGGTTCAGCCGTGCGGTCTCGCGGATGCCGGGCCCGCGCAGGGTGGCGCCCCGCGCTTCCAGCGCGATCCGCTCGACGATCAGCGTGGCGGAACGGTCGGGATAATCCGGCGTGCCGATGCGGAACCGGTCGAGCGGCTGCAACGCCTCCCATGTTCCCAGCGCGAAATCCGCCTCCGCCGCCTGTCCCAGCGGTGCACCGGTGTGAAAGGCGACCCAGCCGCGCACCGCCGCGCAATCGGCATCGCCCGCGAGGTGCAGCACCGTGTCGGCATCGCAAAGCGTCAGGATCAGCGCCCCGGCGGCAGCGGAGAGCGGCGCGGGCGGCGTGGCTCCGGCGATCTGCCGGATCTCGCCCGGGCGCGCCATCGCGGTCATCGCGGCGCGAAAGGCATGGGCGGCGTCAATGGGTGGCACGCCGAAGCCGCCCGAGAAATGGCCGGCCTGCGTCATGTGTCCTCTCCCCGAACCATGGTGAAGAAATCGACCTTGGTCGCCGCGGCCTTTGCGGCGCGGGTGCTGCGCGCCTCGGCCATGTGGCGCTCCAGCGGCTCAAGCACCGTTCGGCGCAGGTCATCGGCGGCCTCGGTCTGCATCATCGCGTCGATCAACGCCGCCGCTTCGGCCTTGGCGCGCGACCGTCCCTGCACATATCCATGCCCCACCGTTCCGTCCCGCAGCGCCAGCGCGCAACGCGTCACGGTCATCTCGCCCAGATTGAAGGCAGATCCCGTGCCACCCGTCCGGCCCCGCACCATCACACCGCCGGTTTCCGGCGGGCGCAGCCAATCGAACGCGGGCCGCCCGGCGACCTTTTCCCAAAGCGCCATCAACTCGCCCTCGGGGGCCCGGGCCAGCAGGCCCATCCAGGCTCTGCGCGCCGCGGTGGCGGAATCCGGAGTCTCGCTTCGCTTGGTCATCGGCATCCTTGTCAGACTTGTCTAGTTATCCTATACAACTATACAAATCATAACCCGAGTCGATGCGTCGCGCAACGTCTCCTGTCGTGAAACTTTTGCAACAAGGCACCGCGCATGGCTCGCACGCCGATCTGGACCTCGATCGTCCAGCACCTGACAGCTGATATCGCCGAAGGCCGGTACGACACCGGAGACCGCATCCCGACCGAGGCGCAACTGGCCGCGCGTTTCGGCGTGAACCGGCACACCGTGCGCCGGGCACTTGCCGCGCTTGCCGAGCAGGGCCTGGTTCACGCGCGCCGGGGGGCCGGGGTCTTCGTCACCGCGCGACCGACCGACTATCCCATCGGCAAACGTGTCCGGTTTCACCAGAGCATCGCGGCCAGCGGACGGATTCCGGGAAAGCGGATCCTGTCGCTCAGCCTGCGCGCCGCCGATGCGCGCGAGGCCGAGGCGTTAGAACTGACATCAGGCGACGCGGTGCAGGTCTATGACGGGGTTTCGCTGGTAGACGAGGAACCCATCGCCGTGTTCCAGAGCGTCTTTCCCGGCGACCGCCTGCCCGGCCTGCTCGAGGCGCTGCGCGAGACGCAATCGGTCACGGCGGCGCTGCGACGCTGTGGCGTGGCCGATTACACCCGCGCCTCGACCCGGATCACCGCCCGCGCGGCAACTCCTGCGCAGGCGCTGCAACTGCGCCTGTCCGAGGGCGCGCCGTTGATTCGAACGACAGGGATCAATGTCGACCCGGAGGGCGTTCCGGTCGAATACGGGCGCACCTGGTTCGCGGGAGACCGCGTGACACTGACCCTCAGCGGCGAAGACAACTGAAGCGTTCCCCTCACAGAGGCTCGACCGCGCCGCGCCGCAGGCGCGGCGCCGCAGGCGCGGCGCCGGGCCCAAGGCCGGGCGGGTGCTCGGCGTAGCCGAGCGCAGGACCGGGTGCGGGAGCGCCCTGCTCCTCAGGCGTATTTCTCGAGGAAGGCCTCGGCCGAGAGCCTGCGGAAATCCTCCAGCCGGGCGCGCAGGGTGTAGTGACCCCAATCCCACCAGGCCAGCTCGATCAACCGCTCGGCCACTTCCTCGGGCTGGCGGCGGCGGATTACCTGCGCGGTCACGCCGCCGACGATGGTATAGGGTGCGACGTCCCGGGTCACCACCGCCCCGGCCGCCACCACGGCCCCGTGGCCCACCTTGACCTCGGGCTTGATCATTGCGCCATGGCCGATCCAGGTGTCGTGCCCAATCCGCGCCACGCGCGCGGCGCGGCGCGCGAACCAGTCGGCGTCGTCCTCCACGTCGTCCCAGTAGCTTGCCGAGCGATACAGGAAGTGATGCAGCGAAGCTGTCTGGAGCGGGTGATCGGTCGCCCCGATCCGGACTGCGCTGGCGATATTCGCGAACTTCCCGATCCGGGCGTTGGCGATATCGCATCCCCGGTCGCAATAGGAGTAGTCGCCGAAGCTGGAATTCGCCACGCGCGTACCCGCCCCGATCTCGACATATGCGCCGAAGCTGCTGCCGGTGATGTCGCAGCCGGGATGGAAAAGGGGCGTTTCGGGATCGAGGCGTGGCATGGCAGCTTGTCTTTCGGGTCAGTGGGACCGCGTCCCGTCTTCACCGGCCCCGGCGATGAGGCGCCGCCGCAGCCAGCCCGAGAGCCAGTCCATGAAGATCACCATTAGGATCACCAGGGTGATATAATAGGCCACCTCCTCCCAGTCCTTCTGGGTGATGATCGCCTGGGTCAGCAACAGCCCGATGCCCCCGCCGGTGATCGCACCGATGATCGTCGCGCTGCGGGTATTCGATTCCAGGAAATAGAGAAGCTGGCTGAGCAGAACTGGCGTTACCTGCGGGATCACGCCGAAGCGGTAGCGCTGGATCGCGCTGGCCCCGGTGGACCCCACGCCCTCGATCTGCTTCCCGTCCACGTTTTCCAGCGCCTCCGAGAATATCTTTCCGAACGTGCCGCTGTCCGTGACCAGGATCGCTAGGGCACCGGTCAGAGGGCCGGGACCGAAAGCGCGGGCGAGGATGATCGTCCAGATGAGTGCATCGACGCCGCGCACGAAGTCGAACACGCGGCGCACCCCGAACCGCACCACGCGCATGGGCGTGAAGTTGCGAGCGGCCAGAAAGGCCAGCGGCAGCGCCACCAGGGCCGCGCCGATCGTACCGAGAAAGGCCATCAGGATGGTCTCGAAGATGGCCCAGGCCACGTCCTTGTGCCGCCACATGGCGTTGTTCCAGAAGTCGGACCAGATCGCGCCGGCCTCACCCGAGACCGCGCGGCTCGCCAGTTCCAGCGGTCCGACCCCGTGATAGGGGCTTTCCAGAGTGAACCAGAACAGCTCCCACCCCGTGGAATAGCGGAACACTTCGGACCGGTTGCGGGTCACCGTCAGGCGGCCGGCATCGGTGGTGATGGCAAGCCTGTTCTTCGAGGCGTTGATCCACTCTGGTACTTCGCCGGGCGGCAATTCGGCCTGCACGCCTGCGCTGCGGCTGGGGGTGGCACGGATCGTGCCATAGCCGGGTATGTCGAATTCGACCGTCTCGGGGCCGAAGCGCACTTCGTAGCCGTCCTCGAGGTCGATGACCGTGGTTTCGCCCAGCGCGACCCAGTCGGGCGCCTCGCCCTGCGGGTATTCTCCCTTTCGCTCGCCCTCGATGGCGACCGTGACCGAGGCATCGGAATTGTCGCGCGTCACATGGGTCTTGTAGCTGTAACTGTCACGGATCAGCGTGCGTCCGTTTTCAAGGCTCGCCCGCTCCCACAGGCCGGACACGTCGAAGGCGACGAAGACATAGGCGAGGTAGAGGATCACAAGAGCGGGCAAGCCGAAATTCAACAGCCGCTTGCGCAGGAAAAGCCGGTCTGCCTGCGCCTTGAGCGTGTCGGGGCCGATTTCGGTCGCGGTCATAGCGCGGCTCCATGTGTCAGGCGGTCGCGCAAGTGGCCCGAGATCTGGTCCACGACGACGATGGTGATGAAGAGGAGCAGAAAGATCGCGGCGGCCTCGTCATAGCGCCCCTGTCCCCAGGACATGGAGTTGCGCAGCTCGTAGCCGATGCCGCCCGCACCGACGAAGCCCAGGATGGCCGAGGCGCGGATATTGATCTCGAACCGCAGCAGAGCATAGCTGACATAGTTCGGGCCGACTTGGGGGATGACCCCCAGATACATCCGTTGCGCCCAGGTCGCGCCGACGGAATGCAGCCCCTCGACAGGCTTGAGCGAGGCGTTTTCGTTCACTTCGGAAAACAGCTTGCCCAATGCGCCGGCGGTATGGATGGCAATGGCGACCATGGCCGGGACGGGACCACCGCCGAGGACGAAGATCAGAACCAGTGCAATGACGATCTCGGGAACGGCGCGGCAAATATCCATGATCCTGCGAAACAGCGGGATCAGGGGCGGCCAGAGCGCCATGCCCCGTGTGGACAGCAACGCGAGCAAGGTCCCCGCCAGCGTCCCGGCAAGGGTTGCGGCGGCGGCGATGTTGATCGTCTCGATCAGCGCGGGAAAGAATGTGACGAGATGCCCCGGAAGGTTTGCCGCCTTCTCGACCGCCTCGCTCAGCACTTCGGCCGGATAGTCGAAAACCCGGTGCCAACCGTCGGCGAAGCTGCCCGCATTTCGGTTGTCGGCGGTCTGGAAGCCCGCGACCATCAGGGCGATGAAAAGGATCAGCAGAAGACCGCCATAGATCCGTTTGCGCCGGATCATCTCGGCATAGTCTTCGCGGATCTGCGCCACCGGGCGGGGTGCGGCCGTCAGGTCAGTCATCCGGCGTCTCCATTGGTCTCGGCCCTTCCTCGCGCGCAGAGAGAAACGGGGACCGAACCGGCCGGCCCCCGAAACTCAGGTCAGTACGATCAGTTCGACGCCCGCTTGCGCGCTTCGATGATGATCTCGTAGGCTTCGTGATCGATCGGCTTGAATGCCAGCGCTTCGCCCGCCGCGACGCCGTAGAAGCAGTCCTGATCCATCTCGTGCAGGTTGGCCATGAGTTCGGTCATCTTGGCCTTGACCTCCTGCGGCAGCGCCTTGCGCAGCACGATGGGGCCTTCGGGAATCGGCTTGGACTTCCAGATCTCGACCAGATCATTCATGTCGACGAGACCCGCGTCGACGGCCTTGCGCAACGCGCCGGAATTGTACCCGTCTTCCCAGTTGCCCAGACCGTCGGCCCAGGTCACGCCCGCGTCGATATCGCCGTTGTTCACGGCAACGATGGTCTGCTCGTGCCCGCCGGTGAACTTGACCTCGCCGAAGTAGTCGCCCGAGTCCATCGACGCCCCGGTCGCGGCCGGGATCTCGACCGAGGGGATCAGGTAGCCCGAGGTGGAGTTCGGATCGCCGAAACCGAAGACCTTGCCCTGCATGTCCGAGAGCGAGGTGATGCCGCTGTCCTTGCGGGCGAATCCGATCGAGTGATAGCCGTAACCGCCATCGAGGTTGTACTTGACCAGCACCGGCTCGACGGCTTCCGCATCCGACAGCCAGGTCTTGGCATAGGCCGAGGCCCCCAGCCATGCCAGGTCGATCGTACCGCCCAGAAGACCCTGGATCACGCCGTTATAGTCGGCAGGAGCGAACAGCTTGACCGGCACGCCCAGCGCCTCGGAGGCATAGTCGGCAAGACACTGGTTGTTGTTCATGCGGTCCTGGGCGTTCTCGCCGCCGAGGATGCCGATTCGGAACTCGTCGATCTTTTCCTGCGCCATGGCGGGGGCGGCAAGGGCAGTGGAGGCCACGAGGGCTGCGATCAGGTGTTTCATCTTGGTTGCACTCCGGTTTGGTTGAACCCGGCCCGCGGCGCGGCACCGGGAGATGAAAAGCGGTGAAGGTCAGACGAAGGCCTTGGCCTCGCGTTGGGGTGTGCTCGCATCCAGCGCACCGATCTCGGTGGAGGTCGCGGCCTCGGAGAAACTGGCATCGGCGCCGTAGATCTCGCGCGCGACGCCGGTGGTCAGTTGCTCGGGAAGCCCGTCGAAGACGATCCGTCCGTCACGCATCCCCACCACCCGGTCGCAATAGCGCCGCGCCGTATCGAGCGTGTGCAGGTTGCAGATCACCGTGCGCCCGTCCTCCTCGTGGATGCGGCGCAGCGCCTCCATCACGGTCTGGGCGTTCATCGGGTCGAGCGAGGCGATGGGCTCGTCGGCGAGGATGATGCGTGGGTCCTGCATCAGGGCGCGGGCGATTGCGACACGCTGCTGCTGGCCGCCGGACAACGCCTCGGCCCGCTTGGGCGCATGTTCGGCGATACCAAGGCGATCGAGGATGTCGATGGCGCGATGGATGTCGGCCATCGGGTAGAGGTTGAACATCGTGGCAAGGGTGGAACGGCGGTTGAGCGTACCGTGCAGCACGTTCGAGACGACATCCATCCGCGGGACGAGATTGAACTGCTGGAAGATCATCGCGCACTCGGCCTGCCAAGCGCGCTTCTCGCGGCCGCGCAACTGGATGACGTCGCGCCCCTCGACCATGATCCGGCCCTCGGTCGCGTCGGTCAGCCGGTTGATCATGCGCAGGAGGGTAGACTTGCCCGCACCGGAACGGCCGATGATCCCCACCATGCAGGGCTTGTCCACGTCTAGCGTCGCGGACTCCACCGCCACGTTCCGTCCGAACCGTTTCGTGAGTTTGTCGATGCGCAGCACGTCTCGCCCCCGTCTCTTTCGGGGCGTGCTACAGCAGGCAACCAAAGGATTTGTGTCGGGCGGGCGAAGCTTTTGTAACAGCGCCCGCCCCTACCTTTTCCATCCTCGAAGGTCTATATGCGCAGCGACTCCCTCGACAGACAGGACCGCAGCCCATGAACACTGACCGCAAGATCCGGATCGCACCGTCGATCCTCTCGGCCGATTTCGCCAATTTCGGCGCCGAGATCCGCGCCATCGAGGATCAGGGCGCGGACTGGGTACATGTCGACGTGATGGACGGCCATTTCGTGCCGAACCTGACCTTCGGTCCGCCAGCGGTAAAGGCCTTCCGCCCGCATGTGACCACGGTGATGGACGTGCACCTGATGATCGCCCCGATCGATCCCTTCATCGACGCCTACGCCGAGGCCGGAGCCGATGTGCTGACCGCCCATGTCGAGGCGGGGCCGCATACCCACCGCACGCTGCAGGCGATCCGCGCGGCGGGGATGAAAGCGGGCGTTGCGCTCAACCCCGGCACGCCCGCCGAAGCGGTCGAGCATCTTCTGGACCTCGCCGATCTGGTCTGCGTGATGACGGTGAACCCGGGCTTCGGCGGACAGAAATTCATCGACATGACAGCCAAGATCCGCCGTCTTCGCCAGATGATCGGCGACCGCCCGGTCCTGATCGAGATCGATGGCGGCGTGGATCCGAAGACCGCCCCCCTCGTGGCCGCCGCCGGGGCGGATGTGCTGGTGGCGGGCTCGGCGGTGTTCCGCGGCGGTTCGGTAGAACAGGCGGATGTCTACGGGCGGAACATGCGGGCCATCCGCGACGCGGTCGAAACCGTCTGGGCCTGACCTCGCAGGCGCGGTCCCCTCGGTTGCCGGGGGTAGCGGCCGCTGGCCGCCAACCTGCCGACGCGCGGCCCTGTCGCATGCCGGTCCCTTTCCTCTTGCCCGAAATATCCCGGAGCGCGAGGCAGAGCCTCGCATTTGCGCCGCGCGACAGCGCGGCGCCCGGCCCAAAGCCGCCAGCGGGTCCGGCAAAGCCGGATCTGCGCGGCTGCGGGAGCCCCCTTCCCCGTTCAGTCGAGACGGTCGGCAAAATGCTCCAGGAGACGGTGCTTGAGGATCTTTCCGGTGGGCGCGGCGGGCAGGTCATGCGCCACGATGATGCGCGAGGGCCGCTTGTAGCCCGCCAGTCGTTCGGCGGCAAAAGCCTGAAGCGCCGCCTCCTCCGGCTCGTCCCCGGGCGCGGCCTGGACGAAGGCCATCACCTTCTCGTCCCCCTCGACCATCCGGCCAACCACGGCCGTCTGGATGACCAGCGGATGATCGTTCAGCGCCGCCTCGACCTCGGGCGGGTAGACGTTGAACCCGCCATGGATGATCAACTCCTTGCAGCGCCCCGAGATGTTCAGGTGACCGCGTTCGTCGATGTACCCCAGGTCTCCCGTCCGCAGCCAGCCATCCTCAAGAACCGCCTGCGTCGCCTCCGGATTGCGGAAGTAGCCCGTCATCACGTGCGGTCCCCGTGTCAGCACCTCGCCCGTTCCGTCACCGCCACCCGGCACGGTCTCGTCGATGGCGATCTCGACCCCCGGCAGGGGCGGACCGGCCGAGATGTCCGGATCGCCAAGCGCGTTGCGTGTGGCCGAAACCCCCGCCGTACTTTCCGTCAGACCATAGCCATTCTGGATAGCCACGCCATAGAACGCCTCGGCCTTGCGTTTCCAGGCCGGGTCCAACGGAGCGGCACCCGAGGAGGTATAGCGCAACCGGCTTTCCGGCAGCCGCTCATAGCCCTGTTCCTTGGTATATTGCATCAGCAGCGCATGCATCTGCGGCACCGCCGAGAACAGCGTCACGCCCGACGTCAGCGCGCGATAGAGCTTCTCGGCCGAGAACCGCGCCTCCAGCCGGATCGGCGCGCCCGCGAAGATCGAGGCGGTGACAACCGAGGCCAGCCCGAACACATGGGTCAGCGGGAGGACGCCATAAACCTCGTCTTCCGCCGTCAGGTCGCGCAGCCGCGCCGAGGTCATGCCACCGAACCGCAGGTTACCGTGGGTGAGCATGACGCCCTTGGGCGTGCCGGTCGTGCCTGTTGTGTAGAGGAGGACGGCGACCTCGCGCAGTTCCGGGTCGGGATCGCTCTCCCGCCCGAGCAGGTGCAGCCGACCGAATGCGCCCGTGATTTCCCTGGCCCGCATCCGCTCGGCATGCGCCTGTGCATCGGGGGAGATGGCCGAGGTGAAGAGCAGCGCGGCAGGTGCAGCATGATCGAGGACCCGGGCGATCTCGCTTGCTGTCTGACGCGCGTTCACGGGCACCGCGACGGCGCCCATCCGCGAGCAGGCAAAAAGCGCCGCCACCGCGGCGGCCGAATTCTCGGCCAGGATCATGACCCGGTCGCCCGCTCGAACCCCGGCCTCCGATAATTCTGCGCTCAGCGCGCCCACGGCTTTGTCGAGCTGGTCATAGGTCCAGCGGGTTCCTCCGCTGTCGCTCAGCGCCGGTGCCTCGCGACTATCCGCCAGCCGGTCGTCCAGGTAGTCATGCCACTTCGCCATTGCTCGGGCCCTCCCCAGCCCGGTCGTGATCAGAACTGGGGTCGGCGCTTCGCGAGAAAGGCCGCAATGCCCTCGGCTGCCTCGTCCCCCGCCTGAGCCGTAACCATCGCGTCGCGTTCGGCGTCCAGCTGTGCGGTCTCACTCTGGTCATAGGCCTCGGCCACCAGACGTCGGATCGCGCCTTGCGCCTCGCGCGGGCCTGCGGCGAGCCGGTCGGCCAAATCATGTGCCGTCGCCAAGGTTGCACCTTGCGGAACAACAGTGTTGACCGCGCCAAGCGCCTCCATCCGTTCCGCCGTGACCGGACGTGCGAGCAGGCACATCTCCATCGACAAGGGCCGCGGCAGCATCCGCGCGAGCGAGGCCGTCAGCCCCCCGTCGGGCACCAGCCCCGCCTTGACATAGGCCGCAGTGAACCGCGCCCCTTCCGCCGCGACGATCAGATCGCAGGCCAGTGCAATGGACAGGCCCGCCCCCGCGGCCCCCCCCTCGACCGCCGCGATCACCGGCACCGGGCAGGCGCGGATGCCGCGCACCAGGTCATGCAGCAGGTCCACCTTGCCGCGCCGCTCCTCTGGGTCCAGCTTGCGCCGCTCGATCAATACGTTCAGATCGCCGCCGGCGCAGAAGAAACCGCCCTCCGAGGTCAGGATCACCGCGCGCACACGCCTATCTCCGGCCTGCGCCACGGCCGCGTTGATCGCATCGTACAACTCCGGCGACAGCGCCCCGCGCCGCGCCGCGTTGCCGTTGACCACGACCAGCCGGTCGCCCTGATCCTCCAACCGTGCCACGCTCATGGCTCCAACCGCTTGCTGCCGCGCTTGAAGACGCCCGCTGCCGTGGCCAGCAACTGCCCCGCCTCGTCCCGCAACTCGCCGTTCACATAGGCGATGGACCTGCCATTGCCCGAGGGGATGCCCACCGCCATCACCCGGCCCGTGCGCGCGGACGAGATGAACTGCACGTTCAGCGATACGGTCACCACCGGGATCGGATCCCCGGGCCGGAACATGGCCGAGGCCGTCTGTCCGCAGGCCACGTCAAGCAGCATCGACACAAGCCCGCCATGAAGGATGCCGTGATAGTTCAGATGCTCGGGCCCGAGATCGAGATAACATGCCCGGCTGGCGCCCTCGCGGTCATGATCGATCCTGTAACCGACATTGGCCTGACAGCCCGATTCCTCGCGCGTCCAGTCGCCAGGCAGATCAGGCTGCGCCGAGTTCAATGAACCGCTCCAGATGATAATCCGCGTCTCCGAACCGATGGTCGGCCATCACGATCCGCTTGGCGATATGGGCCAGCTCGTATTCCTGCGTCATCGCGATGCCGCCATGCATCTGGATCGATTCCTCGGCCACCAGCCGGCCCACGCGCGAAATCAGGTTCCGGGCCGCGGCGATCTGCCGGTCGCGGTCGCTGCTCTCCAGATGCCCAGCCGCGTTGATCACCGCGGAACGCGCCTGTTCCAGCTCGATCAGCAGGTCCGAGAACCGGTGTGCCAGCGCCTGGAAGGTACCGATGGGCCGGCCGAACTGCTTGCGGGTCATGAGGTAGTCGCGGGTCAGTTCCGTCGCGCTCTGCATCGCGCCCATGGTTTCGGCGGCCAACGCCACGTTGGCCGCCCCGATGACGTCTTCCAACGCGCTGTATCCCTTTCCGGACGCACCCAGACGGGCCGACGAAGAAACAGACACGTTGTCCAGCGTCACCTCGGCTGCACGTCCGCCGCTCATCATCGGGTAGCCGCGCAGCGTCACCCCCTGCGCATCCGCCGGCACGAGGAAAAGCGAGATCCCGTCGCGGTCGAAGGCCCCGCCGCTTTCTCGCGCCGAAACGATCAGGTAGCCGGCTGCCTCGGCATTGACCACGACGGCCTTGCGTCCGTTCAGCAGGATCGCCTCGCCATCCGCCTTGGCCGTTGTCTCCACCCGGCTCAGGTCAAAGCGCGCCGCAGGCTCCCCATGCGCCAGCGCCAGGTGCAGCGAGCCGCCGATCACCTCCTCGACCAGCGCCCGCTGGTCGTCATCGCCCAGCCGTGCCAGCAAACCGCCGCCCAGGATCGCGGTGTCCAGCAAGGGCTCGACCACGCCCGCGCGGCCCAGCTCCTCGAACACCACCGCGATGTCGAAGCCCTTGCCGCCGAAACCGCCCTGCTCCTCGGTGAAGAGCGCACCGATCACGCCCAACTCGGCCAATTCGGCCCAGATCCTGTCGCTCATCCCGGTTTCGCTGTCCAGAATCTCGTTGCGCACGTTGGTGTCGTAGCGGTCTGTCAGATAGCGTCGCAGGCTGTCCTGCAGCATCTGCCTTTCTTCGGTCAGGTTGAAATCCATGCCCTTCAGCCTCCCATCTTGACCTTGGCGATGATGCCGCGTTGGATCTCGTTCGACCCGCCAAAGATCGACAGCTTGCGGTTGTTGAAGTATTGCGCGGCCACGGGCCCCGCGTAATCCGGCCCGATCGGGTCGTTGTCGCCCTCAACCGCCTCCGAAGCGAAGGGCATCGCATAGGGTCCCACCGCGCGGCGGGCGAGATCGTTGATCTCCTGCCGGATGATCGTGCCCTTGACCTTGAGCATCGAGCTTTCAACGCCCGGCGCCTGCCCCGCCGCCGCCCCGCTGACGATGCGCAGATTGGTGGTGGCCATCGCCATCAGGTCAATCTCGACCTGCGCCAGCCGGGCCGCGAAATGCGGGTTCTCGATCAGCGGTTTGCCATTGGCGCTTTCCGCGCGCGCGATCCTCTTGACCGTGTCCAGCCCCGCCTGGCTGAAACCCACGCCGGCGATGTTGGTCCGCTCATGGGTCAGAAGGTACTTGGCATAGGTCCAGCCCTTGTTTTCCTCGCCCACCAGGTTCTCGACCGGCACTTTGACGTCGTCGAAGAAGACCTCGTTCACCTCGTGTTCGCCATCCAGCAGGATGATCGGCCGCACCTCGATGCCCGGCGTGTCCATGTCGATCAGCAGGAACGAAATCCCCTCCTGCTGCTTGGCGTCGGGATCGGTGCGCACCAGGCAGAAGATCCAGTTCGCGTATTGGCCCAGCGTGGTCCAGGTCTTCTGCCCGTTGACGATGTAATGGTCGCCCTCGCGCACTGCCCGCGTCTTGAGGGAGGCCAGGTCCGAGCCCGCGCCGGGCTCGGAATAGCCCTGGCACCACCAATGTTCGCCGCTCAGGATCCTGGGCAGGAAATACTCCTGCTGTTCCTTCGAGCCGAATTTCTGCAGCACCGGACCCAGCATCGACAGGCCGAAAGGCACGATGCGCGGCGCATGGGCGGCGGCCAGCTCCTCCTCGAAAATATGGCGCTGCACCGCGTTCCACTCGGCCCCGCCGAATTCCTTCGGCCAGTTGGGCGCAAGCCAGCCTTTCTCGTTCAGGATGCGGTGCCACTCATCATGGCCCGCCTTGCCCAGCGAAATGCCCCGGCGCACCTTGTCGCGCACCTCCTGGGGCAGTTTCTCATCCAGGAAGGCCCGGACCTCGTCACGGAACGCTTTTTCCTCGTCGGTATAGTTCAGATCCATCGCTCACTCCCTTTCCTCGACGGCGCCGCCTCTCGTCCGGCGCCCCGCGCCGGACCGCGTCCGGTCGGGCCTCGATGGCCCGTCCGGACGCCGGCCGCTTCAGAAAATCTCGAACAGGCCGGCTGCGCCCATGCCGCCGCCGATGCACATGGTTACCACGCCCAGCTTGGCGCCGCGCCGCTTGCCCTCGAACATCAGGTGTCCGGTCATCCGCGCCCCCGTCATGCCGAACGGATGCCCGATCGCGATCGAGCCGCCGTTGACGTTGTATTTCTCCGGGTCGATGCCCAGCCGGTCACGGGAATAGAGGCACTGGCTGGCGAACGCCTCGTTCAGTTCCCACAGGTCGATATCGTCTACCTTCAGCCCGTGCCGTTCCAGCAGGCGGGGCACGGCGAAGACCGGGCCGATACCCATCTCGTCGGGCTCACAGCCTGCGACCGCGAAGCCCTTGAAGGCTCCCAGCGGCTCCAGCCCTCGACGCTCGGCCTCGGCGGCCTCCATCACCACGACCGCCGCCGCCCCGTCGGACAGCTGCGAGGCATTGCCCGCCGTGACGAAATTGCCCGGTCCGCGCACCGGCTCCAGCTTGGCCAGCCCTTCCAGCGTGGTCGAAGGCCGGTTGCACTCGTCCCGGTCCACGACGACCTCGCGATGGCTTATCTCGCCGGTTTCCTTGTCCTTGACCGCCATGGTGGTAGTCATCGGCACGATCTCGTGGTCGAACTTGCCCTCTTCCTGGGCCTTCGCGATCAACTGCTGGCTCCGCAGGGCGTATTCGTCCTGGTACTCACGGCTCAGGTTGTAGCGGTCCGCCACGATATCCGCCGTCTCGATCATCGTCATGTAGATCGCGGGCTTGTGCTCCTCGATCCAGGGCTCGCGGGCCGAGCGGGCATGCGGCTGCACCATCGAGATGCTCTCGACCCCGCCCGCGACCATCGGCCCCGCGCCTTCCTGCGTGATCGCATTGGCAGCGATGGCGATGGATTGCAGGCCCGAGGAACAGAACCGGTTCACGGTCATGCCCGAGGCCGTCACCGGAAGCCCGGCACGAATTGCGATCTGGCGGCCGATATTGGCGCCGGTCTCGCCTTCGGGGAAACCGCAGCCGATGACGCAATCCTCGATATCGCCGCCTTCCAGCCCGGCGCGCTCCACGGCGGCCTGAACGGCATGGCCGCCCATCGTGGCGCCGTGGGTCATGTTGAACGACCCCCGGAAGGACTTGGCAAGCCCGGTACGGGCGGCGGAAACTATGACGGCTTGTTTCATGCGGCTGCATCCTTGTTCAGATCGTCGAATGTGCGGCCCTCGGCCACGAGCTTTTCCAGAAGCGGCGCGGGCTGCCAGAAATGGTCATCCTCCTGCGCGTATCGCTTGATGTCGTCCAGCAGGCCGGAAAGACCCTGCATGTCGGCCCATTTCAGCGGCCCGCCGCGATAGCGCGGGAACCCATAACCGTAGAGCAGGGTCACATCGACGTCGAGCGGACGGCGTGCGATGCCTTCGCCCACCACCTTGGCGGCCTCGTTGACCATCGCGGCCATGTAGCGCCGCACGATCTCCTCGTCGGTGAACGCGCGCGGGGTGATCCCCTGCTCCTCTCGCTCGGCCTCGATCAGCGGCATCACCTCGGGGTTCGGCACGCGCGCCTTGGGGCCGGCGGCATAGTCGTAATAGCCCTTGCCGGTCTTCTGCCCGAAATGTCCCGCCTCGCACAGCTTGTCGGCATAGCTCGAGTCACGCGCCTTGGGGTGCAGCCCCTCGGCCCGCTTGCGCTTGCGCACCGCCCAGCCGATGTCGAGCCCGGCAAGGTCGGCCACGGCGTAGGGGCCCATGGCAAAGCCGAACTCCTCCAGCGCCTTGTCGATCTGGTAGGGCGAAGCGCCGTCCAGCACCATGTGATCGGCCGCGGTGCGATAGGTGGACAGGATCCGGTTGCCAATGAACCCGTCGCAGACACCCGCGCGGACCGAGACCTTGCCCAGCTTCTTGCCCAGGGCGAAGCCGGTGGCGGTCACGTCCGGCGCCGTCTTGTCGGCGACCACGATCTCGAGAAGCTTCATCACATGCGCGGGCGAGAAGAAATGCAGCCCGATCACGTCCTCGGGGCGCGAGGTGCAGGCGGCAATCTCGTTCACGTCAAGATAGGACGTGTTCGAGGCCAGCACGGCGCCCTTCTTGCAGACCGCATCGAGCTTGCCGAATACCTCCTTCTTGACACCCATGTCCTCGAATACCGCCTCGATCACCAGGTCGACATCCTTGAGCGCGTCATAATCGGTGGAAAGGGTCAGCGCCTTTTCGGTCAGGTGCTCGAACTGTTCCTGGCTGATCTTGCCACGCTTGAGCGCACCGCCGAGGTTCTTGGAGATCCGCTCCTTGGCGGCCTGCGCCGCTTCGGGGGTCATCTCCAGCATCACGACGGACAGACCGGCCAGCAACGCCGCCGTGGCGATGCCCGCCCCCATGGTGCCGCCGCCGATCACGCCGATGGCGTCCAGCGCGCGCGGCTCGACCCCCTTGAGCTCAGGCAGCTTTCCGACCTCGCGTTCGGCAAAGAAGGCATGGATCAGCCCCTGCCGCTGATCGGATTCCATCAGTTCCATGAACAGCTCGCGCTCGCGCTTCATCCCCGCGTCGAAAGGCAGTTCGCAGCAGGCCTGGATCCCGCGCACGGCCTTGGCCGGGGCAATCTGGCCGCGCGCCTTCTTGAGCACGCTGTCATAAAGCGCGTCGAAATCCACCGGCTCGGGCGCGGGCATTTCGCTGACGGGGCGGCGGGTGGCGCCGCTTTCGATCAGCTCCCGCGCATAGGCCAGACCGATCTCGCGCGGCTCGCCATCCTCGACCCGGTCGATGATACCGAGTTTCATAGCCTCGTCCGCCTTGACCTGCCTGCCCGACGTGATGATGTCCGTCGCCGCGTCGATCCCCACCAGACGCGGCAGACGCTGAGTGCCACCTGCGCCGGGCATCACGCCGATCAGCACTTCGGGAAGGCCCATCCGCGCGGAGGGCACCGCGATACGATAATGTGAGCCCAGCGCGATCTCGAGGCCGCCGCCCAGTGCAGTACCGTGCAACGCCGAAACCACGATCAGCGGCGACGCTTCGATGCGCGTGCAGACATCGGGCAGGAACGGCTCCTGCGGCGGCTTGCCAAATTCGCGAATATCGGCCCCGGCGAAGAAGGTCCGGCCCTCGCCATAGATCACGACAGCCTTGACGCCATCGGCCTCGGCGCGGGCGATTCCATCGACCAACCCTTGCCTGACGGCGTGGCCAAGTGCGTTCACGGGCGGGTTGTTCGCGGCCAGAACGGCGATGTCGCCGATCACTTCATATCCGATGACCTCTGTCATGCGGGGTCCTCCATTCTATCCAAGGCGGTCGATCCGCCTCCCTTCAAACTGTCGCGGAGTGCACTGACCAAGCGGCCGGTTTCACACTGCGGAATATCGTTTCGCGGAGAGTCTTACGACATCCCGCGAAGATCAAGCCGTTTTCGTTGACCCGACGTAGGGTCGGACAGGGGTCTGTCGATCCTGGGCAGACCAAGGTCTTCATGCGTCCCGTGCCGCGATCAGACCGGCCAGGGTCATATGCGCGTAATCGGCCAGCGCAACCGGAAGGCCCTGCCGCTCGAGCGCGGATTGATAGAGCTCTGGCAATGCGCCCTCTCCCATCACCGCAACCTGCTGGCCCAGCCAGTAGGGGCGCGCGGCAGCCAGTTCGGCGCCGATCACTGCCCCGAACACACGCGCCGAAACTTCCTCTGCCGCAAGGCTGTCCAGCATACCCGCGGCATGAGCCTCGGCGAGGCGCGCCATGATCCGCTCGGGTTTGGCCATCGCGTCCTCCACGGCCTCGGCAAAGACCGAACGGTCCGGTTCAGCTTGCACCAGCCACCGCGCGAGGACGGTTCCCTTGCCCAGCGCCGAGAGGATACCGCCCGACAGGAACGTCTGGAAACTGACCACTTCGCCGGCGCTGACATGGACCCACTGCGTTTCGGCCCCGATCAGGCAGATCACCCCGTCCCAGTTCGGATTGCGCTGAAGGAATCCGGCCACCCGGGTCTCGTCGCCCTGCATCAGCCCGGCCGGAGCCGCGCGTCTGAGCCCGGGAACGGCAGCAAAGTCCACACGCGTGTCACCGAGATCGATCTTGACCAGACCGGTCGCCAGCGGTTTGGAGGGAACGGTGGCGCCCAGCGGACCCAGCGGACCGCAGGCGACGACCCGGACCGGGTCGGATGTCACCCAAGGCTCCAGGAACCCCACGATCGCTTCGGCTGTCAACGCAAGGCCCTGCGCGTTCCGCCTGTCCAGAACGTCGCGGCCACGCATTGCCCAGCCCGCGAGGCCAGCGGCACCAACATCCAATGCGATCCATTCCGGCGGCATGGCATCCTCCTGCCCCTGCTCTACGCTACCACCGAAAGAAGCGCCATACCTTGCCGTTGCATTGACCTAGGTCAATGCCCGCGAGGCCAATGGCCCATACTCCTCGCGGAAGGGAGGAAAGGCCCGGGCACCCCAATGAACATGGTCTTTCGCACGCGCGCACTCACCAAGGTATATGACACCGGCACCGTCCAGGTGCCGGCGCTCGACGATGTCGACCTGGAGCTATACGCAGGGGAACTGGCCGTGCTGCTCGGCCCCTCGGGCAGCGGCAAGTCAACGTTGCTCAACATTCTCGGCGGGCTGGACCATGCAAGCTCGGGGCAGGTATGGTTTCGCGACCTCGAGCTTTCGGCGATGCGCGACCGCGAGTTGACGCGGTACAGGCGCGATCATGTCGGGTTCGTCTTCCAGTTCTACAACCTGATCGCCAGCCTGACCGCGCGCGAGAACGTGCAACTTGTCGCGGACGTGGCCCGCGACCCCATGCCGGCCGAAGAGGCCCTGGCGTTGGTGGGGCTCGAACACAGGCTGGATCATTTCCCGGCCGAGATGTCGGGCGGAGAGCAACAACGCGTCGCCATAGCGCGCGCCATCGCAAAGCGACCCGAGGTGCTGCTTTGCGACGAACCCACGGGCGCGCTGGACAGCCACACAGGCGTTCAGGTGCTCGAGGTGCTGCGCGATGTGAACGACCGGCTCGGGACCACCACGGCCGTGATCACGCATAACGCGGCCATCCGGCAGATGGCGCACCGTGTCGTGTTCTTCCTCGATGGGCGGATCGACCGGGTCGAGGTGAACGCGAACCGCATAACCCCGGCCGAGATCAGCTGGTGACCGTCATGCGCGCCCTCGACCGCAAACTGCTGCGCGACTTCCGCCGCCTCTGGGCACAGGCATTGGCAATCGCTCTGGTTCTTGCCTGCGGGGTCGCCATCCTGCTGACGACCTTCGGAACCTATGTCTCGCTCGAGGAAACGCGGCGCGCCTATTATGAGCGCAACCGCTTTGCCGATGTCTTCGCCGACGCGACCCGCGCACCGCGCTGGCTGATGCCGGAAATCCGCGGCATCGAGGGCGTCCGCACCGCCGAGTCGCGGATTTCCCATTTCGCCGTTCTGGACGTTCCCGGACGCGAGGGGATCGTTACGGCGCATATCCTGTCCCTGCCGGCACATGGGGAGCCACGCCTCAACCTGCCCGTTCTGCGGCAGGGACGGCTGCCGCATCCCGACGCCTCGGACGAGGTCGCGGTCAATGCGCCCTTCGCCCTGGCGAACGGGTTGCGCCCCGGAGATGCCATCACCGCGAACCTGGGCGGGGCAAGGCGCGCGTTGACGATCACGGGGACCGTCCTGTCGCCGGAATTCATCTATACCATCGGCCCCGGCGCGCTGATGCCGGACAATGAAACCTTTGGCATTCTGTGGATGCCCGAGATCGCGGCCGCGGCAGCCTTCGACATGGAAGGCGCTTTCAACAACGTGACTCTGGCGATTGTACCGGGCGCGCGCGAAGCCGATGTGATCGACCGGCTGGACACTCTGCTCGATCCGTATGGCGGGCTGGGTGCCTATGGCCGCAATCTGCAGATATCGAACAGTTTCATCGACTCCGAGCTGGAGCAGCAAAAAACCGGCGCGATGATCCTGCCACCGATCTTCTACGCGATCTCGGCCTTTCTCGTCGCCATGGTCATAGGGCGCATCGTCGCCCTGGAACGCAGCGAGATCGGCCTCCTCAAGGCCGTTGGCTATTCCGATCTCGAGATCTGCGTGCATTACCTTCTGCTGGCCGGGCTGATCGCGGTTGTGGGCATCCTGCTGGGCTGGGGCGTGGGCACCTGGTTGGCGCGGGCGCTGGCCCGGCTTTATGCACAGTTCTTCGACTTCCCCTATCTCATCTACAATCTCAGCTACGGCGCCTATGCGCTGTCCGGCCTGCTGGCGGTCGTCAGCGCCGCGCTGGGGGCGGCGCGCAGTGCGCTCAAGGCCGCGCGCATGCCGCCTGCGGTGGCGATGGCCCCCCCGGCCCCGCCCCGGTTCAACCGGACATTGCTCGACCGGGTGCTCGCCACCCTGCACCCCTCGCAACCGACGATGATGATCCTGCGCAGCCTGATGCGCTGGCCGCTGCGTTCGGCCGCGACCTCGTTCGGCCTTGCGCTCGGCGTCGCAGTGTTGGTCGCTTCGGGCTTCTTTTCCTCGGCGCTCGACACGCTGATAGAGACAACCTTCGATCGTTCGAACCGGCAGGACGCCATGCTCCTGTTCGAAGCGGACATTCCCGAGACCGCCCTGGCCGAGATCATGCGCCTCCCTGGCGTCTTGCGCGCGGAAGGACAGCAATATCAATCCGCCATCCTGCGCCACGGACATCGGGAAAAGGATGTCGGGATCGAGGGCCGTCGCCCCGGGTCGGATCTTGCACGGATCATCGACGCCGATGGCCAGAACATCGACCCGCCGCCCCATGGCCTTCTCCTGTCGGCACGGTTGGCCGACTACCTGCGCGTCATCCCCGGCGACCTGATGGAGGTGGAGTTGCTGGGCGGCGTGAACGAGACCCACGCCATACCCGTCGCCGGCATCGTGACGCAATACATAGGTCTTGGCGCCTACATGGATCTCGACACGCTCAACCGACTGCTGCGCCAGTCGCCGCGAATTTCCGTGGCGAACCTCAGGATCGACGATATGGCCCTGCCGGATCTTCACAAGGTGCTCAAGGAAACCCCGGAACTGAGCGGGCTGGTCCAGATCGACCGCATGCAGGCCTCGTTCGAGGACACGATCCGCCAGAACATCGTCACCATGACCGTGGTCTACATGAGCGTCGCGGTCCTGATCACGGTCGGGGTCGCCTATAACGGGGCAAGAATACAGCTGTCCGAGCGGGCTCGCGAGTTGGCAAGCCTGCGCATCCTGGGCTTCTCTCGCGGCGAGGTGTCCTTCATCCTGGTGGGAGAGACGATGTTGCTGGCCCTGATCGCCCAGCCCTTCGGCTGGCTGCTCGGAGCGGGGATCGCCTGGGCGCTGGCCGAAGGGTCCACCAGCGATCTCTACGAAATTCCACTCGTGCTGGAACCGGCGGGCTTTGCGCAGGCAAGTCTCGTCGTGCTCGGGGCCGCCTTGGCGGCGTCGCTGGTGGTCAGACGGCGGCTCGACCGTCTCGACCTGGTGCAAGTGATGAAGACACGGGAATGAGGGTGACGGAATGAAGATGCGAACGCTGATCCTTTCGGGCCTTGGCCTTCTCGTCGTGGGAATGCTCGGCATCGTGGCCTTGCGAACCGACCCGATCCCAGTTGACACGGCCGCTGTCACGGTCGGCCCCATGCGGGTTACGGTAGATGTCGAGGGCAAGACACGCATCGCCGAAATCTACGAGGTGTCGGCACCGATCCGCGGAACCGCGCGACGCGCACCGGTCCGTGTGGGCGACTGGGTCACGGGGGGTGAAACCGTCGTTGCCATCGTCGAGCCCGCCGCGTCGGACCCGCTCGACCCGCGCAGCCGGGTTCAGGCCGAGGCGGCCGTACGCGAAGCGGAAGCAGGCCTGCACATGGCGGAAAGCCAACTGCGCCAGACGCAGGAGGAACTGGAACTTGCCCAGAGCGAGTTCGAGCGGGCAACTGAACTTGTCTCGCGCGGTGTCGCCTCGCTCACCCGGCTCGAAAATGCCGAGCAGATGCTGGGGGTCCGCGAAGCCGCCCGTGCCGCGGCGCAATCCGCTCTGGACATGGCGGCGGGTGCGCTGGATCGCGCCCGCGCCACGCTCGATCCACCCGACACCGGCGTGGACGCCGCGACCTCGTGCTGCGTCGAGATCCTGGCCCCCGTCGATGGCCGGATTCTGGAAATTCCCACGATCAGCGAACGCCCCGTGATTGCCGGTACGCGGTTGCTGTCGGTCGGACAGCCCGAAGATCTGGAGATCGTGGCAGAAATCCTGTCCGCCGACGCGGTACGTCTGGAACCCGGCGACAAGGCCATCGTCGAGCGGTGGGGCGAGCCCCGACCGCTCGCGGCGCGGATCGCAAAGATCGAGCCGCGCGCCTATACCAAGGTCTCGGCCTTGGGCATCGAGGAACAGCGCGTCGATGTCGTCTTCGACCTGCTGTCGCCGCCGGCTGAACGGCCCGCACTGGGGCACGGATTCTCGGTCTTCCTGCGTGTGGTGGAATGGGAGGCAGAGCAGGCCCTCCAGATCCCGCTCAGCGCGCTGTTCCGCCACGGCGCGGATTGGGCGGTGTTTGTCAACGAGTCCGGCACCGCGCGCCTCCGGGTGATCGGGATCGGTCGCAGCAACAGCCTCTCGGTCGAGGTTCTGACCGGTCTGACGGAGGGGGAAGAGGTCCTTCTGCATCCCGGCGACCGGATCGTGGACGGGACCTCGATCCGGCTGCGCGAGGACGGGTAGCGGAGGACGCCATCACGCGTTCGCGACGCCGGCCGCGACCTTCGAAGGTGCCTTGCGCGTGCGTTTTGGGGCGACGAGCCAAGGCGCCAAGCGTCTGACAGCAAGCGCGTAGCCGAAGGTCCAGAGCCCGGTGGCGACGTGGATCCCGTCAAGGCCCGGCAACAATTCCGAGGCTCCCGCGACGCGCGCGACAGCGGCTGCCGCGACTGCCAGGAAAGCAAGGTTCAGCATCGGTCCGGAGACGAGATTGCGCCCGGTATGGCCCATTGTCGCCCGCATCATCACGGCCACGGTCATCCCGCCGATAGCGCCGATGCCCAGCAGGTGCGGCGCCGTGGCCATGTCCGCCAGGCCAAATGCCGCCAGTGCCGCCGCACCAAGGCCGACCGGGATGAAGCCATAGGCTACGTGAAGCATGGTCAGCAGGGGCGAGGCCAGCGTCAGCATGCCAAGCCATCTCAGGCAGCGGAACAGATGCAGGGCCGCCGCCAGCGCAAGGAACGTCCCGCTGATCGCGCTCTCGGGTCGAAGGACCCAGAGAACCAGCGCGACGGCCCCCCAGGCCAGGGCCGCCATGTCGAACCGTCCGAACGCCGCCGGTCGGCTGGGAGAGCCCGTTCGGGCCAGCCAGTTGCGGGTGAAACTGGGAACGATCCGGCCTCCTATGAGCATGACGAGAAATATCAGCAGTGCGATTCCCGCGCGGGCGCCGGTCTCGGCCAGGCCGCGATGAAGCGCCTCCAGGTGGAAACCCGCATTGGCGCAAGCCAGCAGCGAGACCGGCACCAGAACCTTGAGGTTGCGCCAGTTGGCCCCTGCGACGATCTCTCGGGCGATCATCGCGGCGACCGCGACCAGAAAGGCCGTGTCCAGGGCCATCACGGTGAAAGGCGAAAGCGGGATTACGCCCGCCACCGATAGCCGCCCCGCCACCCAGATGGCCAGCAACGCGGCCAGGGGCCACCCGCGGGTCGGCATCCGACCGGTCCAGTTCGGAACCGCGGTGAACAGAAACCCGGCCACCACGGCGGCGCCGTAGCCGAAAATCATCTCGTGGACGTGCCAGTCGCGAGGCGCAAAGGGGCCACCAAGAGCGAGGTCGCCACGCCACACCATCAGCCAGACCGGCACGACGCCAAGGCCGAACAGCGTCGCAGCGAGAAAGAAGGGCCGGAACCCGTAGGAAAACAGCGCGGGGCCCTCATGGGAAGCACGGGATGTCATCAGCAATCTCCTGTCCTGAACGGTGTCGGGCGGCACCGAGGATGCCGTCCGAAGGGATCGAGTATGGCGGGACGCTGCCTCACTCGACCTGTGCCATCAGATCGGCCATCCGGCCCTTTGCCTTGCCCTTCTGCTTCACGGCGCTTGCCTCATCGAGGTTCACAGGCTCGCCGACCTGGACCAGGGCCACCATTCCCATCGCGTAATGCGGGGTGCACTTGATGCCATAGACGCCTTCCTCGTTTACTGTGAGTTCGAACTCCTCGTTGAACTTGGTCTTGAACGCGTCGACGCCGGCAGGCAGCATCCCATCGATATTCTCGACATTGTGTCCCTTGTCGGTCGGCACGAAGCGGATCACGTCACCAGGGGCGGCCTTCACATAGCCGGGCTCGAAGACCATCACGCCCGCCTCGCCCTTGTTGAGCATCAGTACCTCATGGGTTTCGGCCAGCGCGGCGCCTGCACCTACAGTGAGAACGGCGGCCATCATCAGTTTCGCAAACATCGGATTGTCCTTTCTGCGTATCCGGATATTTCGTCTGGCCCCGATTTGCCGTAGAAGCCGATCCGGAACGTTGCTCTGAAACAAACTCCTGAA
Source organism: uncultured Paracoccaceae bacterium (assembly GCA_947500005.1). GTDB lineage: Bacteria > Pseudomonadota > Alphaproteobacteria > Rhodobacterales > Rhodobacteraceae > Lutimaribacter_A. The sequence goes on from CANMQJ010000001.1 coordinate 472,772, forward strand.
CCGAAACCGTGCCCAAGCTCGACGAAAGCCTCCTGACCGGATTGCCGCCCTTTTCCCTGCTGGAGCGGGCACAGATTCGCGAGATCCTCGATCACGCGGTCTCGCGCCGCTACGAAGAGGGCACGCCGATCTTTCGCGAAGGGCATGACGCGGACCGATTCTTTCTGCTGCTGGACGGCTACCTGAGGGTTATCCGCTCCACGGCAGGCGGCGATCAGATCATCGTGCTGCACATCTCACCCGGCCAGCTTTTCGGCATCGCCCCCGCCCTGCAACGTGACACCTATCCCGCCACGGCGATCGCCGCGGCCGAATCCATCGCGTTGTCATGGTCGGCCAAGCTTTGGGGAGATTTCACGGCGAGCTATCCCGGCTTCGCGACCGAAAGCTACAAGACGCTGGGCCAGCGGCTGGGCCAGATACAGGAGACGCTGACCGAGATGGCCACACAGGCGGTCGAGAAACGCGTCGCAGCGGCCGTTCTGCGGATGGTGAACCAAAGCGGGCGCAAGACCGATCAGGGAATCGAGATCGCCTTTCCCGTGACCCGGCAGAACATCTCGGACATGACCGGCACCACGCTGCACACGGTCAGTCGCCTGCTGTCAGCCTGGCAGAAGGACGGAATCGTCGAATCTACGCGCAAGCATATCGTGGTCACCGACCCGCACGCCCTTGTGCTGCTGAGCGGCGCGCAGGGCTAGACCCTCCTTCGCTGGACCCACCGTCGATCCGCGCCTTCAGTTCGGCGCGAAAGGCGTCCTCGTCCAGATCGTATTCCAGGCACGCATCGGTGATGGCGTGAAACGGGGCTATTGGACAGCCGGGGCACAGCATCCGGCGTTCGAGGAACGATGCCGCCGTTTCGGGCCATTCGGCGAAAAGGTCCGACAAGGGCAGGTCGGGATCATCAAAATCGGATCGTGGCATGCGCTTTCCTTTCAAAGCCGCATCCTGCGCCCATCTTTCGCCGGCTTCTTTGCGCTTGCACAACAAGCGGCTCCGGCCACGCCGGTAGGGAACGGTCATCCGAAACAAATTGTCGGGACCGCGACATGTCAGAAATACTCACGAAATCGCGGGCCAGAAACGTATTCTACGGGGGATCCATCTTCTTCGTGGTCGTGTTCGTGGCCTTGACGGCGGACAGTCACCGCCAAATCGTCGACAAAGCAACCGCAGGGATGCCCCTTACCGAAGAGGTTGTCCTGGGCAAGCATGTCTGGGAGCGCAATTCCTGCATCAACTGCCACACGCTGCATGGCGAAGGCGCCTATTTCGCGCCCGAGGTCGGCAATGTCATGACCCGCTGGGGTGTCATGGACGACCCCGAGGGTGCCTATGAAATGCTGGATGGCTGGATGCAGGCGCAGCCCTCGGGGATAGAGGGCCGCCGCCAGATGCCGCATTTCGAGATCACCGAGGAGGAGATGCGCGGGCTGGCCGAATTCCTCCGCTGGGCCGATCAGACCGACACCCAGAACTGGCCGCCGAACGACGCCGGTTGAGCCTTTCAGGAGAAAAACAATGAAATACGAATCTCAAAAGGTGGCCTACGCCTATTTCCTCGCGGCGATGGGGCTGTTCGGAATACAGGTACTGGGCGGGTTGCTGCTGGGCTGGATCTATGTCTCGCCCAACACCCTGTCCGAGGTCCTGCCCTTCAACATCGTGCGCATGATCCATACCAACGCGCTGATCGTCTGGCTGCTGCTGGGCTTCTTCGGCGCTGCCTACTACCTCGTACCCGAGGAATCCGAGCGCGAGATCTTCTCGGTCAAGCTTGCTTATATCCAGCTCGCCATCCTCGTGGTCGGCACGCTGGGCGCCGTGGGCTCGTACCTTGTCGGCATCCATGGCGGGCGCGAGTTCCTGGAACAACCCTTGTGGGTCAAGTTCGGCATCCTGGTGGCGGCGGTGATCTTTCTCGTCAACGTTTCGCTGACCTTCCTTGCGGGCCGCAAGACGGCGATCACCAACATCCTGATGATGGGTCTGTGGCTGCTGTGCCTTCTCTGGGTCTTTGCCTTCATCAACCCCGACAACCTGTCGCTCGACAAGATGTACTGGTGGATGGTCGTGCACCTCTGGGTCGAGGCGACCTGGGAACTGGTCATGGCCGCGATCCTCGGCTTCCTGATGCTGAAGCTGACGGGCGTCGACCGCGAGGTGATCGAGAAATGGCTCTACGTCATCGTGGCCACCGCGCTCTTCTCGGGCATTCTCGGCACCGGCCACCACTTCTACTGGATCGGCACGCCGGGTTACTGGCAGTGGATCGGCTCGATCTTCTCGACCTTCGAGGTGGTGCCGTTCTTCGCCATGATGTCCTTTGCCTTCGTCATGGTCTGGAAGGGCCGCAAGAACCACCCCAACAAGGCCGCGCTGCTGTGGTCGCTGGGCTCGTCCACCGTCGCCTTCTTCGGCGCGGGCGTCTGGGGCTTCCTGCACACGCTGCACGGGGTGAACTTCTACACCCACGGCACGCAGATCACCGCCGCGCACGGACACCTTGCCTTCTACGGTGCCTATGTGGCTCTGAATCTGGCCATGTTCACCTACGCCATGCCGGTACTGCGCAACCGCGCGCCTTATAACCAGGTGCTGAACATGGCGAGTTTCTGGCTGATGACCGGTGGCATGGCCTTCATGACCTTCGTTCTGACCTTCGCCGGCACCATCCAGACGCATATGCAGCGGATCGTGGGAGACTATTACATGGAGGTGCAGGACCAGCTTGGCCTCTTCTACATGATGCGCTTCGGCTCGGGCGTCGCGGTGGTGCTGGGTGCGCTCCTCTTCATCTACTCGATGCTGGCGGTGCGCCGCCGCGAGATCGTACAACCCGGCCCCGTGGCCGTACCGGGAGAGTGACCCATGCGTGACCTGCAAACCCCCGACCTGCCGTTCTATCAACCCACCTCCGACGAATGCGCGGTGTTCGAGACGGCACATGACAACGGTCTGCCCCTTCTTCTGAAGGGGCCCACCGGCTGCGGCAAGACGCGCTTCGTGGAACACATGGCCGCGCGGCTCGGGCTGCCGCTGCACACCGTCGCCTGCCATGACGATCTGTCAGCGGCCGACCTGATCGGACGCTACCTGCTGAAGGGTGGCGAAACCGTCTGGGTCGATGGGCCCCTGACGCGAGCGGTGCGCGAAGGCGGCATCTGCTATCTCGACGAGGTGGTGGAGGCGCGCAAGGACGTGACCGTCGTCCTGCACCCGCTGACCGACGACCGCCGCCGGCTGGTCATCGACAAGACCGGCGAGGAACTGGTCGCTCCGACCTCGTTCATGCTGGTGGCCAGCTACAACCCCGGCTACCAGAATATCCTGAAAAAGCTGAAGCCCTCGACCCGGCAACGTTTTGTCTCGATCGGCTTCGACTTTCCGGCGCCAGAGGTCGAAACCCCCGTGGTCATGCGCGAAAGCGGGCTCGACGAAGCGCGCGCCCTGGCGCTGGTCCGGCTGGCGGGCAAGATCCGCACTCTCTCTGGCATGGACCTGGAGGAGGGCGTCTCGACCCGGCTGCTGATCTATGCCGCCACGATGATCGCCCGCGGCATGGCCGTGGACCGCGCCATCGAGGCTGCCATCATCGAGCCGCTTTCCGACGAGCCGGACACGCAGCAGGCGCTGCGTGACCTCGCGGCCGTGATCTACGGGTGAATACCATGTTGCATGTCCTCGACCTGATGGAACCCGAAGAGACGGTAGGCAATCTCTGGCACGACATGGCCTCGCGGCTCGGAGGGGCGGTCGAGGGCGACGCGACGCGGACAGTCCGCTTCGAACAGGTCCGGCCCTCGGTGGCGGCGCTGTTCCGGGCGCTCGGGGGCGCGGCGGGGGTGGAGATCACCCCTGCCCCGCTTACTTCCTCCGATCACCGCCCCGACCGGCTGCGCCGGATCGGCACGCCGCGGGAAAAGCTGCACATCGCAGATTTCGACGGCAACCGCCTGCGCCTGCCGCCGTCCATGGACCTTTTCCCCAGCCGCGAATTGAACCGGGCCTGTTATCTCTGGCTTGCGGCCCTCGCCGCTTTCGTGGAGGTTCCCGGCCGACAGACGGACCCTCTCGCGGCGGACCGGGCGGAAATTGCCGCCATTTCTCTTGCCTCCGACCGGGCCTTCGCCGCCTGCCCGGGTCTCCGCCGACCCTATGAAAGCCTTTGCCGTCATATTCGTGGAACGCGCAGCCGCAGCGGCCTGCCCCGTTGCGAAGCGGGTGTGGAACGCCTGATCCTTGACCAGCTGGCCGGGGTGTCGGACGCCGATGAGTGCCTGTCCTGCCCCGCCCCACGCGGCTATCGAAGCTATGCGCCGGTGCCCATCTGGTTGCGCCTGCGGCCGACTCTGAACATGGGCAAGCCCGCCCCCGACGAAGCCCAAACGCCGGGTCAGGCGCATGGCGTTCCCACCCGCAAGGATGCCCGCCGCGAAGAGCGGGACCAGGCGAACCGGCGGGACAGTTTCATCATCCACCGCTTCGAGTCGATCATGTCCTGGGCCGAAAGCCTGAACCTCAACCGCATGGTCGATGACGACGATCAGGAAAACGCGGCCAAGGCCGCCGAGGATCAGGACCACCTGACGCTCAGCCAGAACATGAAGCGCGCGGCGACGCGTCTGCGCCTCTCACTCGACCTGTCGCCGCAAGATGCCGAGCACGAGCGTCTTGCCGGGCGCTTTACCTACCCCGAATGGAACCGCCGCACGGCCAGCTACCTGCCCGACCATACCCGTGTCCTCGAGGCCGAGGCGACACCCCGCGCCGGGTACGCGCCGGACCCTCGCCTCGTGGCCCGGGTCAAGCGGCAGTTCGCACCATTGCATCCGCGCCGCGTGGTCCTGCCCCGACAGATCGATGGCGAGGATCTGGACCTCGACGCCGTCGTGACCTCGCGCACCGATCTCGCCTGTGGGCGGGAAGGGTCTGATCGGGTCTGGCAGGCAGGCCGCCCGATGGCCCGCGACCTGTCCGTTGCGATCCTGATAGACTGTTCCCGCTCGACCGAGGCCGCCATCGGTGACAGCTCCGTCATCGAGGTCGCGCGCGAGGCGCTTTCCGCGCTGGCCTGCGGCATCGACACGGCGGGAGACCGGCTGGGCATCTGGGGCTTTTCCTCGCTACGCCGGGACCGCGTGTTCCTGCACCGCGCCAAGAGCTTTGCCGAGCCCATGTCGCAGGCCGTCACCGCCCGGATCGGCGGGTTGACCCCGGGCCATTACACCCGCCTCGGCGCTGCGATCCGGCATGTGTCCGCGCAGTTGGCCGAAGAGGGCGCCACCCGCCGCCTGTTGCTGGTGCTGACCGACGGCAAGCCCAACGACCTCGACCACTACGAGGGTCAGCACGGGATCGAGGACAGCCGCATGGCCGTCCGCGAGGCGCGCGCATTGGGCCAGGCGATGCATGGCGTGATCGTCGATGCGGACGGGCAGGACTGGTTCGCGCGCATCTTCGGGCGCGCCGGGTTCACTTTGCTGCCACGCCCGGAACGTCTTCCGCGCGCCCTGCCCGAAATCTACCAGACCCTGACCATGGAGACCTGACATGAAACGCCTTCTCACCCTTGCCCTGATCCTGCCGACGCAAACCTTCGCCGCAGGTTTCGACCGGCCGATACCGCAACCGCAGACCGAAACCGCCGAATTCTGGTTTCTCGTCGGCTCGATCGGACTGGTCGCGGCTCTGGCCGTGGTCCAGATCCTGGTGAGTCGCCGATGACGCCCCCGGCAAGGCTCGTCGTCGCGCTTTATCCGTTCGGGGCGGGCGCGATGGGCGTGAACCTGTTTTTTGCCTCGCTCATCGGCTCGTGGCTGGGCTGGCCCGTCCTGACCCCGTTGCAGGCAGCGGCGGGCGGGCTGGTATTGGGTTTGCCAACGACCTGGGCCTTCGCTTGTCATATTCGCCGACTCATGAAAGAGGCCGGGGAATGATGACGGGTTGGACGGAATATGCACTGGCACTGACCCTCTTCGTGGCCAGCCATTTCCTTCCGCGCCTGGGCGGGCTGCGAGAGCGGATGATCGGCGCGATCGGAAGACGCGCCTATTTCAGCCTCTACGGGGTGCTGTCGCTTGGCTTGCTCGCCTGGATCATCCATGCGGCCGGGCGTGCGCCCCATGTCGAGCTTTGGCCGCAACTGCCCTGGACGCGTTGGGTGCCCAACCTCGCCATGCCTGTCGCGATCCTGCTGGTGGCCTGCGGGATCGGCTTGCGGAATCCCTTCACGCTGGGCGGCAAACGCAGCGCAAGTTTCGACCCGACCCATCCGGGCTTCGCGGCGATCTCGCGCCACCCGCTGTTCCTGGCGCTGGCCCTTTGGGCCACCGCGCATCTTTTCCCGAACGGGGACCTGGCCCATGTGATCCTGTTCGGCAGTTTCACCATAATGGCGATAGCCGCGATCCCCGCCTTCGACACCCGCGCCCGGCGCAACCTTGGAGCCGACGCAGGAAAGTTCTTTGCGCCAACTTCCATCTTATCCCTGGCCCCTTTCCTGGACTTGACGTGGCTGCGTGCCAACGCCGGGTCCCTGGCGGTACGTGCCCTGATCGCGTTGCTGCTCTGGATCGGTCTGCTGCACCTGCATGCCATATTGTTCGGCGTCTCCCCGTTTCCCGCCTGATTATTTGATCCTGCGCAAAGTCACGCGGCGCGGAAACGTACATATCCGTGACATGAAACAGATCGACCGCCTCAGAACCCTCGGCCTTTTCGACGCCCGGGTGCCCCGCTACACATCCTATCCCACGGCCCCGGTCTTCTCGCCCGAGGTCGGGGCCACTCAACAAGCCGAGGCCCTATCCGCCCTTGACCCGGATGAGCCGGTTTCGGTCTACCTGCATATCCCGTTCTGCGAGCGGCTCTGCTGGTTCTGCGCCTGCCGCACGCAGGGCACCAAAACGCTGACCCCGGTAGAGGCCTATATCGGCACGCTGGAACAGGAACTGGCGCTGTTGCAGAAGGTCTTGCCCAAGGGCCTGCGCATGGGCCGGATGCACTGGGGCGGCGGGACGCCGACAATCCTGCCACCCGTGCTGATCCATCGGCTGGCGCAGGCGGTGAAATCCGTCATCCCGCCCACCGAAGATTGCGAATTCTCGGTCGAGATCGACCCGACAATGGTCGATCGTCACAAGATCGCGGCCCTTGCCGCAGAGGGCATGAACCGCGCCAGCATCGGCATACAGGATTTTGACCCGGTGGTGCAAAAGGCCATCGGGCGTATGCAGCCCCACGACGTGACCCGCGCCTGCGTGGACGATCTGCGGGCCGAGGGCATCCGGTCGCTGAATGCCGACCTCGTCTATGGCCTGCCGCACCAGGATGCCGCGCGGCTGGATGACACGGTGTCGAAGGTGCTGGATCTGGGCCCCGACCGGATCGCGCTGTTCGGCTATGCGCACGTCCCCTGGATGTCGAAGCGCCAGCAGTTGATCGACGAAGAGGCGCTGCCGGGAGAGGTCGCGCGGTACGAACTGGCGGAGCTTGCTGCCCGTCGGTTCGAAACCGCCGGGTTCCATAGCATCGGCATCGACCATTTCGCTCTGCCCGGGGATGCCTTGGCCGTCGCCGCGACCACCGGGCACCTTCGCCGGAACTTCCAGGGCTATACCGACGACAGCTGCGCGACGCTGATCGGTCTGGGCGCCTCGTCGATCTCGCGCCTGCCCAGCGGCTATGTCCAGAACGCGGCGGCGACCCCGGCCTATGTCCAGCGGATCGAGGCCGGCCAGCTGGCTGGCGCGCGCGGCCATGTGATGACCGGCGACGATCTGCTGCGCGCCCGCGCGATCGAGATGATCATGTGCGATTTCCGCCTCGATCTTTCCAGTTTGCGTTCTGCCTTCGGAGTTCGTGCCGACAGCTTGAAGCCCGAGTTGGCGCTTGTGGCAGAGCAGTTCGGGGATCTTGTGGCGCTGACCGGCGACGCGCTGACGATCCGGCCCGACGGGCGGGCGCTGACCCGCATCGTGGCCAGCCGGTTCGACTCTCATGTGCCCGAGGGCGCCCGCTTCAGCCAGGCCTCCTGAACCCGACGGATACAGCCCGCATCCGGTCAGGCCGGGTGCGGGCTTTCCTTTTTGGGGGCCTCAAAAGAACAGGCCGTGCGCAACTTCCTTTTCGCGCACCAGCCTGAACCCCAGATGGTCCGGAGGCAAACCCACCGCGCACCCCCCCACGCTGGCATCGCGCACGAAATCCACGACGGCCGCCCGATGGATACCGCCCGCGATTCGAACCCAGCAATAGGGTTCGCTCTCGGCAATGGTCCCGTCGGCATTCAATGTGCCGTTTTCCATGCAGCCCGTGGTCCATTCCCAGACATTTCCGGAGATATCCGCGACACCCAAAGAGTTCTCGCCGAAGCCGCCGGCCGGTCGCAGGGTTGGACTGGCACGCCCCCGCAGCAGCACGCCACCGCGATATTGCGCCAACATGCGCTCTCCGGGGTCCAGCGCCTCGGGATCCGGGGCCGCATCGCCATAGCGTTCGGCCGCCGCGCGCCGCCATTCCACCTCGCTGGGCAGGCGCCAGTGCTCGCCCGTCCGGTCTGAGTACCACTCGGCAAACGAGACGGCATCCGTCCAGTTCACTTGGGTCTGAGGCAGTTGCCCGCCGGTAACGGGCACCGCCGCACAGGCATCATCCGCCACGCAGGCCGCGTATTGATCGCGGGAAACCTGGTATTTCATGATCGAGAAACCCTCAACCTCGACCGGCACCTCGCGCGGAGTGCGCGACTTGCCATCCAGGGCGAAACTGCCCAAGGGGCGCCATCCCACCTCGCCCTGCGCGATTTCGATCAGCTCCGGTGTCGCAAAGGGGGGCGGCGCGTCCGGAATCGCTGCCCACCCCAGGGCGCCGACCGCCGCAAGCACGGACAAGATCACTATCGTTTTCATCTTTCCAACCTCCGAACCGCGAAGGGGCGACCGCATCGCTGCGACCGCCCCTTCCAGCCTCATGTTCCGCGCTCTCAGCTGACCATTTCGCTCGGGGCGAGGACCTGTTCCATCAGGTCGTTGTTCCACTCGCCCTCGACCACGATATGCGCGGTGGCGCCGAGATTGACCGCCTCGATCAGGTTGTGGTTCACGTAGGCATAGACCCCCGGTTGCAGGAACTCGTAGAGCGCCGCGCCGGCCGACCCGCCCCGGATGAACCAGGTTTCCAGATCGCGTTCCGGCGTGTTGTTGAACTTGCCGGTCTCCCACACGAGGTCGCCATGGCCGCCGATGATGTGCGGGCGGGTGTCGCGGTTACCCTGGCTATGGACGAAAAGAACCTTCTCGCCTTGTTTCGCCGTCATCGCGTTGTCGCCGGTCAGGGCGCCCACCGCACCGTTGAAGACAACATGTGTCGGGATCAGCCCATTCATCGCCTCCAGAGTGTCCGGAAAGCTTTCGGCGACATCGGCATAACGCTTGTAGGCCCCTGCCTCGTCCTTCGGGATGTAGAACTCGTTCTCGCCCACGTAGTAGACGCGGTCATAACTCACCGGCCGTCCCTCGTGATCCTTCAGACCGTCGCGCGGCAGGATCATGATGGTGCCGACCATCCCCGAGGCGACATGCCACGGGATCATCGGGCCGCCCGGCGCGCAGTGGTAGACGAAGGTGCCCGGGCGGGTCGCCTTGAAGCGCAGGATCGTTTTTTCACCGGGGCTGACCAGGGTCAGGGCACCGCCGCCCAGCGCGCCGGTCGCCGCGTGGAAGTCGATATTGTGCTGCATCAGGTTCTCGGCCGGGTTGATCAGCGTAAGCTCGACGTAATCGTTTTCGTGTACGACCATCATCGGTCCAGGGATCGACCCGTTGAAGGTCATGCCCTGCAGCCAGGCGTCGTCGGCCACCTGGATTTCTTTCTCGACGATCTTCATCTCGAATTCGACGATCCGGGGCGCACCGGGGGCCACCTGTTCATGCTCGTGCACAAAGGGAGGGGCGACCAGTTCGCGGCGAATGCGCTTCAGTTTCGAGAGGTCCGCGGGTGCGGCTACCGGCGTGAAAGCCTCATCGGCTTTTGCGGCCTTGGCGAGGACGGGCATCGCGGCAACTCCTGCGGCTCCCATCAGTGCGGCTCTTCTCGTCAGCATCTTGGAACTCCTTTCCGGTATGAATGCTGTTGAGAATACGTTACAGGCCCGGCGCAATCCGGACTTTGCGGAAACGCAAGCTTGGGATGGCTTCGCGGCCCCGATGGCAAAAAAAACAAGCGCGCCCCTGGAGGAGCGCGCTTTTCCTTGGACGGGCAACGCGTGTCAGGCCAGCAGGTCGAAGACGTCGCCATTCGCGAGCCGGATATTGATTTCCGCCTCGCCAGCCCCATCGATCAGAGCGAATAGTGTCTGCCCGGTCGGCTGGTAGCCGATGAACGCCTCCATCACCGCAGCGTCGCCGGCCCCCTCGGTGGTCGCGAAATTGACCGAGAAGTCATCGGCGCTGGCTCCGGCAAGGCCAAAGATCAGAACGTCGCCCTGGTCGGCGCTGTAATCCTGGACCCAGTCGCTGCCATGCACCATGGCCCCAGCATGGAAGAACCCGTCGGCGCCCGAGCCGCCGTTCAGGCGGTCAAATCCCGCGCCGCCGTTGAGGAAATCATCACCGGCATTGCCGAACAAGACATCCGAGATCGCCCCGCCCGTCAGGCTGTCGTCGCCCCCATGGCCCACAAGCGTATCGGTGCCTGTCTGGCCGAGCAGCACGTCGTCACCGTCCATCCCGTTGAGGATGTCGTTGCCCGCGCCACCGTCGATGGTGTCATCACCGGCACCGCCGAACACGGTGTCGCTCAGATCGACCTCGGTCGCGCCTGCCTGGATGCTGTCATCGCCGCCCATGCCATTGATCTGGTCGGCCCCGTCCATGCCGAAGACGAAGTCGTCGTTCTCATCGCCGATCAGACGGTCGTTACCATCGGTTCCGGTGACCCGCGTGATGTCATCGACATTGTAGATCACGGTATTGCCGTCGCCCTCATAGGCGACCGCGATCTGTGCAAGCCCCGTGGCGCTTTCCTCGACCGGGATGAAGTCGATGGTTTCAGGTGATAGGTGGCCATTCGCCTGACTGTCGATATAGCCGACATATTCCGGCTCGGACGGATCGGAGATATCCACGACGAAGATACCGTTGTCGCGTTCCAGTCCGACAAAGGCCATCACCCGCCCTTCGACCATGCCGACAGCGACAGCCTCGGGCTCGACACCCTTGTCATCCGACCGGTTGTCGAACTCGCCATCATCGGCGTTGAACTGCTCGGGGCGGATCTCGGCAATGACCTGCGGAATGCCCGAGGCACTGTCGAACACGATGTTTCCGGCCGCGTCGTAGATGGTGAAGCTGCGCGAGCCGTAGTGGTAGAGTTGGTCGTAATCGCCATCTCCATCCGTGTCGCCCAGGTCGGTACGCACGTTGAGGCGGCCCAGATTCTCGTCCCGCTGCAACATTTCCGCATTCGGAAAGGCTGTCGGGTCGAGATCGAGATCCTTGATGCGCGCCTCGGTGTGATCGCGGGCATCCCCCTCGTTCGCGGTGAGCACATAGAGCTCGCCGTTGCTCTCGTAAGCCGTGATCGCGTCGGGCTGACGCATGCCGAAGAGATTGTTGTAGTTCTGGAAGTTGATCGCATTGTCGCGGTTGGACGCGTCCAGTTCGTAGTTCTCGGCCGAGCGATCGACGGTGCCGAAACTCCGCAGCGCCGTCACGGTGTCGCTGGCAAGGTCGATCACCGCATAGGCGTTCGCCTCCTGCAGGGCCACCCAGGCGGTCGTCCCGTCCGGGGTTACGGCGATGTACTCGGGTTCGAGATCCTCGGAAGCCATCTTGCCCGGCTCGATCAGTATCCCCTGCGCGCGCAATGCGTCCTCGGTCCCATCGAATGCCGTGAAATCGACGGTGAGCGCCGTGGCCCCCGCGGTGCCACCCGAAATATCGATGATCGAGACGGTCCCCATCGGATCGGTCTCATCACCCGGCTCGCCCTCGTTCGCGACCAGGATCTTGCTGCCGTCGGGGGTAAAGGTCACCATGTCGGGCAGGTTGCCGACCTCGACCTCGCCAAGCGGGTTGCCGTCGGTGTCGAACAAGGCGACCACGCCGTTCATCATCTCGCCGCCGTCGCCTTCACGCGCCACCGCTGCAGCAACGACGCCGTTCTTGACGTCAACGGATTGCACCCCGTCGAAATTGGCGATCCCGCTCAGATCGATGGACATGGTCAATGCGCCGGAGGCCATGTCGAACACGTCGATCCGGTCCTGCGCGCCATTGGTGACATAGGCCTTGCCGGCCTCGGTATTGACCACTTCGGAGCCGCCGGTGAAAAGTTCGGTCTCGCCGCTTTCGAGCTTTGCCGCGACCGAGAATTCGACGGTTTCATCCGAGATGCCTTCAAGGATGAAATCGCGGTCTCCGTTGCGGGCCAGCTGAACGATGCCGCGATCATTGTCGACATCCGTCTCGGCCCTGGCAAAGGCATTGTCCTCGTCAGGAAAGTTGGCCGTGAAGTAGTCCGCCAATGCCTTCTGCTCGCCCAGCAGGTTGTCGGCATCGCCATCCGGGGTGGTCGTGCCATCCTCGGTCAGATACGCGATGTCGCTGGCCAGCTCCTGGAACGGATACCCGTCACCGTTATTGTCGACGAGGAAGTTCAGCGTGACCATGCGGATCTGCTCTGGGGCCGTGTCGGTCAGCATCCCGTCGCGCGCGATAATCATCTTGTCGCCAGTCATGGGGTCGATCAGGGCGACCGTCTGGATACGGCCCCCCTCGGTCACGACCTGGGGCATGCCGGTTTCCGGATCGACGATGTATTTGCCGTCTTCGTCGGTGGCAAGCACCTGCGCAGGCGCGGATTCGTCGAAGGAGAAACGCATGCCCGCGATCTGCGGAAAACGGCCGGGCGTGTTGCCGGCATCGGTATCCGTGCCGGCGACCGCGTGCTCGAGCAGCATCAACAGGCCTTCGCCGGTCAGCGTGACCAATGCGAGTTCGTTGTCGAAGCGGAGCGCGTTCTCGATATCGAGCTGCGACAGCATCCCATCGCCTGCGTTGGGGCCGTCATCGTCCGAACCGCCAATCGCGTCGCGGATGCCACCGCCGTTCTTGAAGGAGACCATCACTCTGTCATCGGCGTCACGGGCCGCAGCAAGGTTGGCCTCGGCGGTGACGCGGCCAAGGTTGGTTTCCTCAGTCCGGACCGACTCGCGACGGCCATCGAGGAAAACCTCGTGTTCCCCAAAAATTATCCCGTCCTTGGCCTCGACAATGCCGGCAACCGCCGTGGTAAGATCCTGGACGATATCGGCGCGGGTCGAAAGATCGAGCGCGACATCGGCAGGCGGCGTCACGTCGCCCCGGCCTGCCAGGTCGGCCAGTTGCCCACGCAGCTCACCGCCCGGGTTGTTGTCGGTGTGGATGTTGACATACATGTTGCCAGCGTTCAGCTCGGCCAGTTCGGCGTCGGTCAGCTCGAAACGGCCATGGTAGCTGCCCGATCCATCGCCATTGTCGGTGACGGTCAGCGCACGAACGACACCGCCATTCGCACCGGCCGCGGCATTGTGGATGTGGACCGAGTCGATCGGGTTGCCTTCGGCATCGACACCCTCGGCGCTGACGTCGCGCAGGGCAGAGGACAGGTTCGCGAAGCTGCCCTTCACGACCAGAACGTTGCCGCGCACATACATGTCGAAGCTGCCCTCGGCCGCCGTATCAGTGACCGCCGGAACCTCCTGCGCTTCCTCGGTCGCGATCCCCGTGGCACCCTGCACCTGGCGAACCACATCGACGACACCCTGCTCGTCCGTCGCGAATGCGCCCGAAACACCTGCATCGATGCTTTCGGTCATCAGCACGCCATTATCGTCGAATTCGACCACGAGACGGCCGACATAGCCGTATTCGCCGTCGGTCGAGACGATGGCGACCGGGTTGCCATCGGCATCGGTGGTCAGGAAGGGATAGCCTTCGGCTGCCGCGTCACCGTCACGCAGACGGTCGCCCGCATCGGCCTGCAGCGTGTCCGAGCCACCTGCGATGATGACATCGACGCCGGTCAGCAGACCGGCAAGTTCTTTCTCCAGCGAGATCTGCTGGAGGTGCGAGGTCAGGATGATCTTGTTCACGCCGGCATCGATCAGCTGGTCGACCTCGGCCTGAATGACCGCCGCCAGAGCTGTCATGTTGTTGACACCACCAGTGGTCTCGTCGGCGCCGCCGGTGCTGGAAATGCTCTCGATCACCTGGGTCGTCGCGCCCACCACGCCGATCCGTTCACCATTTTCGACGATGATGGTCGAGGGCGCGATCGCCGGACCGGCCGTGCCTGCCGCCAGATCGGCCAGCGAGTCCATGTAAGCGTCCGACGTCAGCAATTCGTCGGTAAACAGAGCCGACAACGCGCCGTCGCCGCTGAAGTCGATATTCGACGTCAGATAGGGGAAATTCGCCCCGATCCACTCGATGACGCCATCGCCACCCTGACCGCCAATCGCCTCGGAGAACGCGGTGGTGCCCGGGTCGAAATCGTGGTTGCCGACGGCAGAGGCATCGAAGCCGATGATGTTCATGATCGAGATGTCGACCCGTCCGCCGCCACGCCCAAGGTCGAGGGTGACTTCGCCGAGGTTACTGTCCAGAACCTCGGTGACGTAACGGGTATAGGCATCGGTCAGGACCGCACCCATCGAGAAATCGGCCGCGGTCGAAAAGAACGGCCCCGGGATATAGTTGTCACCGGCCGAGATCGTGACCGAATTGGCGTGGCTGTCGTCGAGCGTGTCGATGATGGCCGCGAAATTCGGGGCACGGGACAGGGCGTCCACGCCCCCTTCGAGATCGCTCGCGTGAAGAATTTGAAGAGTATAGGTCATGGTGTAGGTGCTTTCCCTGGCATCGGCAACTGAAGGTCAATGGCGGGATCGCTACCATCGGAATGTGTCACTTTTCTCTCAGTCCCGAAGTGTCCGGGAAATTTCCGCGAACTCTTCGCGTTTCGGGCCCGGTCGCAAAACGATGCCCAATGCTCTCGCAAGGCCGATTTCCCTTGCTTGAACTTCCAGCTATTTCAGGATCATGGATATCGTTCTGATCACAACGGTGATCGCCTCCCTCTTCCTGGTTATCGGCGCGGCAGAGCCGCTCGCCGCCCGGTTGCGCCTGCCCTACAGCGTGATCCTCGCCGTGCTCGGCGTGCTGATCGGCATGGGCGCGATCTTCTTTCTCCGCACGGACCTCACCGACGCGCTGAACCCGGTGGCCGAGGCGATCCTGGGATTGCCGATCCGGTCCAACGTCTTTCTTTACGTCTTTCTGCCGACCCTGCTGTTTCAGGCGACGCTAGGGATGAACCTGCGGCGGATGCTCGACGACTGGGTCCCGATCCTGGTGCTGGCCGTCGTCGCGGTGGTGGTGGCCACGCTCAGCGTCGGCTATGCGCTCGCCTGGACAAGCGCGCTGCCCTTGGCGGCCTGCCTGCTTATCGGCGCCATAGTCTCGACCACCGACCCTTCGGCCGTGGTGTCGATCTTTCGGTCGATCTCGGCGCCGCGCAGGCTGGCCCGGATCATCGAGGGCGAAAGCCTGCTCAACGATGCAGCGGCAATCGCGCTTTTCGGCCTGTTCATGGGCTTCGTGATGCTGGGCGTGCCCGACCCGAACCTCAGCGACGCGCTGGCCCGCTTTCCCCTTCTCATCCTCGGGGGCGCGGTGATCGGATGGATCGCGGCGCGGGTCGCCGTCTGGATCATGGCGCTGTTCTCAAGACACGAACTGGCGCAGATCTCGATTTCGGTCGCCCTGCCCTATCTCGCCTATATCGGCGCGGAACAGAGCATCGGGGCCTCGGGCGTCATCGCCGTTGTCGCATCCGGCCTGACACTGAACCTGACCGGCCCCGGACGCCTGCCGCCGCAGGCGTGGACGAACCTGCGCGAGCTTTGGGACGTGCTGGCGCATTGGGCCGGCGCGCTGATCTTCATCCTTGCCGCGCTTCTGATCCCGCGCCTGCTGGAGGAGGTCCGGATCGAGGATCTCGTTCTCGTCGGCGTGGTGGTGCTGTCGGCAGTCGCCGCTCGCGCCGTGATCCTGTTCGGGCTGATGCCCCTTCTCACGATGCTCAAGCTGTCGCCGGTCGTCGAACGCCCTTACCGCGTGGCAATCCTCTGGGGCGGGTTGCGCGGCGCGGTGACGCTGGCACTGGCGCTGGCCGTGACCGAAAGCTTTCGCATCCCCGACGGGATCCAGCGTGTCGTGGGCATCCTTGCCACGGGCTTCACGCTCTTCACCCTGATCGTGCAGGGGACAACGCTGCGCTGGATCATCGGCAAGCTTGGGCTCGATCGCCTCTCGCCCATCGACGAGGCCCTGTCGCGTCAGGTCGTCGCCGTGGCTCTGCAAACCGTGCGCGAGGATGTCGCCCGAACCACAGAGAATTACGAGTTGAGCCACGACATCGTCCGCTCCGAGGCGAAGCGTTTCGGCGAGCGACTCGACGAGGCCGTGAAGACCGCCGAGGAACGAGTCGACATTCTTGACCGCGACCGGGTGACCCTTGGCCTCATCTCGCTAGCCGGGCAGGAACGGGACACGATCATCGCCAAGATGCGCGAGCGCACGATCTCTGCGCGGATGGCCGAACAGGTCCTGTCCGACGCGGACCGCCTGATCGAGGGTGCGCGTTCGGGCGGGCGCAGCGGGTACAACCGCGCCGCGCGGCGCAGCGTCGCCTACGGCCGCAGTTTCCGGGCCGCGGGGCTGCTCCACAACTGGCTCGGAATTTCCGGCCCGCTCGGGCGTTTGACGGCGGACCGTTTCGAACTCCTCCTGTCGCAACGCCTTGTCCTGCGGGATCTGGGCGCCTTCATCGACAATCGCATCCGCCGCATCCACGGCCGCAGGCTGGCCGATCTGCTCCACGAGTTGCTGTCGAGACGGATCGACATGGTTGAAACCGCGCTCGAGGGTCTTCGCCTCCAATATCCGGGCTATGCCGAAAAGCTGCAGCGCCGTTTCATCCGCCGCACCGCGCTCCGGCTGGAAGAACGCGAATATACCGCGATGCGTGATGACGGACTTATCGGGGCCGAGGTCTTCACCAAGCTGATGGAAGATCTCTCCGCGCGCCGTGCCGCCGCCGAGGAACGGCCTCACCTCGACATCGCGCTGCAACGAATCGAACTGGTCCGGTTGTTCCCGCTGTTTGCGGATCTCGATGATGCCAGGCTGAAACGACTTAGCCGGGCCCTGCGGACGCGCTACGTGAACGCAGGGGAACTGGTCCTGCGTAAAGACAGCCAGGCCAAGAGCGTCTTTTTCATTGCCACCGGCGCCGTCGAACTTGAAACCGCCGGCCAGACCTGGCGTCTGGGCCGGGGCGAGATGTTCGGCCAGATGGCGATCCTGATGCGGAGAAGACCACGCACCGAGGTTCGTGCGATCACGCCCACGACGCTGCTGACGCTGGACGAGGCACGATTCCGTCGCCTGCTGAGCCGCAGCAAGGCGCTTCAGAATGCCGTCCGGGCCAGTGCCGAAAAACGCGGCATCGACCCGTCGGATCTCTTTTCCGACGGGGAGCGCGCCCTGTCCGCCGGTGGGAAAACCGCGCCCTCCCACTCCAAACCCGGAAGCGACGCCCAGACGCAATCGTAGTTGTTTGCACGGATCGTATATAATATCGTCATCACCATGACGAATGACGAGGATGCCACCCTGTACGAGACGCTGCGACGCGACATCCTGAACGGTGTCTTCGCGCCGGGTGATCCGCTGCGTCTGTCCGTCCTGTCGGAACGATACAAGGTCAGCGCGACACCGCTGCGCGAAGCGCTGTCCCGGCTCGAGGAAAAGCGCCTGGTCGTCGCACAGCGCAATCGCGGCTGGCAGGTCGCCCCCGTCTCGCTGGACGAGTTGGAGGATATCGCCGCCGCCCGCCTTGCGTTGGAAGAGGTCATGACCGCCGAGGCCATCGCGCTTGGCGACCTGGATTGGGAAACCGGAATCGTCGCCGCCTTCCACCGGCTTACCCAGACCGATCCCGGACCCGACGGCGGCGATCAAGCGGCCCGAATGGCGTGGCGGCAGGCACATGACGCGTTTCACCGGGCGCTGCTTGCCTCGGTGCGCTCCGAACGGCTGCGCCAAAGCTACGGCGATTTGATCGAAGAGATGCAGCGCTATCACGATGTGACCATCTACGCCCCGCATCCGGTCGTGCCCGCCGAAGAGGCCCTGAGCGAGGTGCACTCGCTGAAGGAACACGAGGCTTTGCGCGACGCGTTCCTGGCGCGGGAGACCACCCGCGCGCAGCGCCTGATGCGCAGGCATGTTTCCCATACGCTGGACGTCTACCGGTCGGCGACCCGCGAAGACCCCAAAAAGGACCGGACAGCCAGAGAGACGACAACAGAGAGGATGAGACCATGAGAAAGACCATTCTGGCGGCGGTGGCCGCCGTCACGGCAAGCCTTGCCGGGACAGCCTGGGCCGAAACGCTGCAAGTCGGCGCCTACCCCTCCAACCCGCCTTGGGAGTTCAAGAACGAGCAGAGCGAATTCGAAGGCTTCGAGGTCGAGGTCATCCGCGAAGTGGCCAAGCGCAACGGCTGGGAGCTGGAGATACAGGATCTCGGCTTCCAGGCGCTCTTCGCCGCGACAAGCTCTGGCCGCATCGACGCCGCCATCAGCTCGATCACCATCACCCCCGAGCGGTTGCAGAACCAGGCCTTCACCCAGCCCTATTACGACGCGGCGCTGGTCATGGTGACATCGACCGACGGACCCGACGCGCTGGCCGAACTGGAGGGCGCGACGCTGGGCGGCCTCGCCTCCTCGACGGGTGAAACCTGGATCCAGGAGAACACAGCAGAATACGGATTTGGCGACTACAAGAGCTACCCTGCCCAGCAGAACCTGCTTCTCGACATCGTCAACGGCCGCGTGACGGCGGGCGTGTCCGATTACCTGGGCGTGGCCTTTGCCGCCGAGCAGATGCAAGGCCTCAAGATCGCCGAACGCATCCGCACGGGCGAGCAATACGCGATCATGCTGCCCAAGGGTTCGGACAAGCTCCAGGCGGTGAATGACGCCATCTCGGCCATGAAGGAAGACGGCACCATGGCGGCGCTCTACGAAAAATGGATCGGTGGCACCCCGCCCGCGGATTCCTCGACCGTGACGGTCATGGACATTCCGAAACCCTGACCCCAACCAACGGGCTGATGCGAGCGCCCTTCCGGCGCTCGCTTTTTTGACCCGCCACACGCGGCAGGAGGCTGCACCCTTGGACTTTATCGAGACATTTCTGAACTGGCCCGTCATCGTCCGGATCTGGCCGATGCTGGTCAAGGGGATCGCGAACACCTTTGCGCTGGCCACTGCCACGCTGATCCTGGGGTCGGTCACGGGCGTGCTGATCTGCCTCCTGCGGCTATATGGGCCCAAGCCCCTGCGCTGGCTGGCCATCGCCTATATCGACGTTTTCCGCGCGCTGCCCATCCTGGTGCTGCTGGTTCTCGTCTATTACGCCTTGCCCTTCATGGGCATCCGGCTCGATTCCTTTTCCGCGGCCGTCCTGTCGCTGTCGCTGGTGCTGTCGGCCTTCACCGCCGAAGTGTTCCGCTCGGGCATCCAGGCCATCCCGAAAGGCCAGATCGAAGCCGCCGAGGCACTTGGCCTGCCATTTCGCGTGACCGTGTGGAAGGTGATCCTGCCGCAGGCGGTCCGTATCGCCATCCCGCCGCATACCTCGAACTCGGTGGCCATTGCCAAGGACACCTCGCTCGCCTCGGTGGTGGCGATGCCCGACCTTCTGAAGCAGGCCACCGACGCGCAGGCGTTGACGGCGAACCCCTCGCCGCTGATCGCGGCGGCGGTGATGTACCTGATCGTTCTCCTGCCGGCAGTGCGCCTGGTCGCAGTGCTGGAACGGCGCTTCGCCCGCTCGGACGTGCGCTGAGGGTCAGAGAAGCTCCGTCAATGCGGCGTCGAGCTTCTCCACATCCTCGTCGCGGGTGATCACCCCCGGCGAGAACCGCAGAACCTGGCTGCGATTGTCGCAGACGATGCCGCGCTCCAGCAGCGCGGCGACCAGCGCGCCCGCATCCCTGTCGGGCCTGAGCGAGGCCATGACGCTGCCGCCCCGCTCCTCGGATGCGCGCGGCGAGGCCAGCGGCAGGTCGTGGCGGTCCATCACCTCGATCAACCGCTCGCTCAGCGCAAACGTATGCCGGGCCAGCGCCGCGTGATCCTGTTCGGCATGCCATCGCAGCGCGGGCAGTGCGGCCACGTTGGGCAATGCGGCCGGCGTGCCGTGGTCGAACCGCCGGGCATCGGGCGCGTAGGAAAACCGCGTGATGTCCCAGTTGAACGGATCGGGCTGGCTGAACCAGCCCCGCAGTTCCGGTTCGCTCCGTTCGATCAGTTCCGGGCGCATGTAGAGCATCCCCGCCCCCGGCGGCCCACACAGCCACTTGAGCGAGGTCGAGACGGCAAAGTCGCACCCCGTTTCCGCAACCGAGAAAGGCAGGAGCCCGGCGCCTTGCGTGATGTCGACACCGATCACGCTCCCCATCTCGTGCCCATGCGCGACGAGCCGGTCAAGATCGCACCGGTAGGACGAGGTCGAGGTGATCCAGGTCAACAGCGCCAGGCCCACGTCCTTGTCCCAGGCATCGGCCATGTCTTCGCTGCGCACCCAGGTCTCGCCCTGTCTCAACGGCACAGTCTCCAGCGTGAACCCCAGGCGCGGCGCCAGCCCGGCCAGCAGGAAATGCAGCGAGGGAAAGCAATCCGCCGCCACCAGCAGCTTCTTGCCGCGCAGCATCTCGGGCGGCAGCGCGCCAAGCACGCTATAGAGCGCCTGCGTCACGTTCTCAGTCGCGGTCACGCTGCCCTCGGGCGCGTCGATCAGCCGGGACCAGAGCGAGACATACTCCCCCCGCGCCGCCATCAGATCCTGCCATTGCGTGTTGGTCTCGGCGGACCAGTAGCGCGCGAAATCCTGAAGGGCGACTGCAAGCGCCTCTTCCTTGCCGGGATACTGGCCTATGGAGTGGTAGTAGAAATAAGCCATCAGACATCCTTTCCGAGCGGCGTTCCGGGCAATGTGACCTCCAGCAATTCGATATCGCGGGTGGGGTCGGCATAGCGCGTCTTCATTCCCGGCGGAATGACAAAGGCATCGCCCTCGGTCACATCGACAGGGTCGCGGCCCTCGCCTTCAAGCCGCATGGCCCCGGCCATGACGAAGGTGAAATGGATATCGGCCTCATGCGCCGCCCAGTCCGGCGCCCCCTCGCCCCGGCGCAGCACCTGCACCCCGGCCACGCCCTTTGTGTTCTCGGCAATCGTCGTATCGCGCGCGACGAATCCGCTGCGCTGATGGGGCGCCCATGCCGCCGCCTCTCCTACGTTGTGCACGAAACGCTGTCCGTCCCATTCCCGGTCCGGGCGGTGATGCGCCGTGGGCAGGGTCATCTGGTGATCGATCTCGGTGACGTGTTCGGCCGGCACCCCGATCTCGATCACCTCGATCCCGTCGCTCGCCTCCAGCACGCGATGCCGGATCTCGGGCGGCTGGATGAAGCAGTCGCCGCGATGCAGGCGGATCGGCCCGCCCTGATCCTCGTAGACCACATCGACCCAGCCCGCGATGCAAAAGATCAGCTGAAAGCCCACCTTGTGATAATGCACCATGTCCGGCACCGGACCGCCATCGGGGATGCGGATGTGACTGGCGATGATCGACCCCCCCAGCCGGTCCGGGATCAGGTCGCGATACTGCATACCCGCGCGCCCCACGACCCACGGCGCCTGGTCCTTGAGACGCCGCACCACGAAACTGTGCTGGGTCGCCGGCATGACAAGCGGCGGGTTCAGCTGCTCGATCTCGATCTTCGTGCCATTGGGCGCGGTCAGTTTGCGCTCCCCACCCGCAACCGCATCGGGATCCTCGGCCAGCAGGCGGATCGTACCGGGATCGCCCTGCGCGCCCCGATCGATCCGCAGGCGCAGGCCATGGCCGGAGAAGACCGCGACGCTGGGATTGTCTGCCGGAAAGATCATGTCCATCCGCATGCCTAGAGTGCCGGTGTAGAAGGGTATGTCGTCGCGCAGTTCCCGGGTGGGAAGGACGATCTCGGCACGGATCTCGGACATGCAGCCTCCGGTCGTAAATTGAATGCGATTGGCCGTATCATATACGATCTTGGCGGGCGGCTGCAACGTCGTTAGGGTGTCCCGGCGAACAGGGAGGACGCGATGGACAGGAAAACGGCAATCGTGACAGGCGCCGCGGGCGGCTTGGGCCGGACGATCTGCAACCGGCTGCTGGGCGACGGGCTGGCGGTCGTGGGGTTCGACCGGGACGAGGCCGGGCTGGCCGAGGTGGCAAAAGGCAACGACGCCTTCCTGCCCTGCCCCATCGACCTGACCGACACGGCTGCCATTGCGCCCACGGTTGACCACGTGGTCGCGCGATTTGGCGGCGTGGACGCGCTGGTCAACAATGCGGGCACCTGCTTCATGTCGGAATTTCCCAACATTCCGGCCGAGGAGTTCGAGGCGCAGATGGCGCTGAACTTCACGGCGGCCTTCCATTGCTGCCAGGCAGCGGTGCCGCACATGCTCGGGCGTGAGGGCGTCAAGAAGATCGTCAACATCTCGTCGAACGGAGCCTACAATTTCGACGTGTTCGACCCGCCGCATTACCGGGCATCAAAAGCGGCGCTGGACAACCTGACCAAAGACCTCGCCCGCCGCTACGCGCGCGACAGGATTTCCGTCAACTCCATCGCGCCCGCGATGACGGAAACGCCGCTCTTCAACGTGGTCAGCGAAGAGGTCCTGGAAAAGGCAATCGCCCAGATGCCGCACGGCCACGCGATGCAGCCAGATCAGGTGGCGGCCTGGGTGGGCTTCCTGATTTCCCCGGCCGGAGACGTCTCCAGCGGCAATGTCATCATCCTCAACCAGGGCCGCGACGTGCGCTAGTCGTAATGATCCGGAGCCTTGCGCAAACCGGCCCATTGCTCGGGGGAATGGCCGTAGATCACGAAAGCCCCACGCTCCTCGGCGATCTCCATCAGCCGCGCCGCGCTGGCGATGGCGGTTTCGGGGTCGGGCGCGGTGTCGAACCGCTCGTCGATCTCGGCGGGGCGCGAAATGGCGTCCGACGTCAACAGGACCGGACCGGTATTCGGCAGGTCCAACAACATGGCGATCTGCCCCGGCGCATGGCCGGGCGCCATCAGGATCTCGAACCCCGGCCCGATCCGAGTATCGTCCTCCAGCACCACATACTCCCGGTCAGGCCAGTCCAACGGACGTTGCTGCCCCCAATAAAGCGGTTGCGGCAAGGCGCGTTCCGCAGCGCTGACCACCATCGGGGCCTGAACGAAATCCGAAATCCCTCCGACATGATCGATATGGGTATGGGTCAGGATGAACAGGTCGACCTCCGCCGCAGCGATGCCCGCCTTGGCCAGCTGAGGCCGCGGCAACTGTTCGGGGCGGCATTCCACGACCTCGCCGAATTCATAAAGCCTGTCCTCTTGCGTGGCACGCTCGGCATCCTCGGCATATTTGGGCGGAAAGCCCGAATCGATCAGCACCTTCTCGCCCGCATCGGTCTCGACGAGATAGCCGCAGATGCCGATCACGCGGCCGTTGGCATGGACCTTGAACAGCCCGAAATCCAGCACTGTCAGCCGTGTCGGCCGCCCCTTCAACAATGGCATGTCCTGCATCCTGCCCCTCCAATCCACTTGCGCGGAGACTTGCAATGAAAGTCCGGATACACAAGCTTTTCCAATCCCTTCTCGATGCGGTCGATGCCGGGCCTGAGGCCGTGGTGGGGTATTCCAACGCCGCGCCCCAGCGCCTTGGCGCGTTTCTCGACGACCTCGACCCTCACCTGGCGCTCGACTGGAACGGGCGCGATTTCCGCGGGCTGCCGGAGCTGCGTGACCATGTCCTGCGGCAAGCAGGGCTCTCGGGGATCTGCCGGCTGGAGGACGTGCTGGTCACGGCCGGTGCGGCCGAGGCGAACTATCTCGCCATCCGGCAGTTGGTCGGTCCCGGCGACCGCGTCGTGACCGAGGGGCCCGGCTGGCCGCAGGTGGGCGTGCTGACCGACGCGATCGGTGCCGACCTGGTGACGGTCCGGCGTCGCGATGACGAGGGCTGGGCGCTGCCGCTGGACTCGCTGCGCGATGCCGCGACCCCCGGCACGCGCCTGATCTTTCTCAGCAACCCCAACAATCCCACGGGCCGCGTCTTCACGCCCGAAGAGCTTTCTGAAATCGTGGACATCGCGCGCGATTGCGGCGCCTGGCTGCTGATCGACGAGGTCTATGCAGGACTCGAATGGGAAGGGCCGCGCGCCGCCTCGATCGCCGGTCTTTACGAGAAAGGGATCACCACCGGCAGCGTGTCCAAGGCGCTTGGCCTTCAGGGTCTGCGCACCGGTTGGCTCATCTGTCGTGATACGCAACTGGTGATGGACGCGGTGATCCTGCGTGAAAACTCAAGCGAGATCATGAACATCATGGGAGAGGTCCTGGCCGAGATCGCCTTGCGCCCCGATCGCTACGCCGCCGCCATCGGCCAGGCACGGCGCGACGGGGCTGCAAACCTCGAAAAACTCGATGCCTTCGTCGCGGCACAGCCGGGCCTCAGCTGGCATCGACCACAAGCGGGGCTGATCGGACTGGGGCGCCTCGAGACGGGCGAGAATGGCGACGCCTTTGCAGAACGGCTGCTGCAAGCGCCTTACCGCACGTTCATCCTGCCCGGCAGTTCCTACGGAGAGATGCGCCATGTGCGTTTGGGCGTCGGAGGTGGCGCCGAAGTGAATCTCCAGAAAGGCCTCGACAGGATGGCGGCGCTTCTGTCGGAATGGAAATGACCCGACTTCGGTAACCGGGCTCGACCCAAAGCCCGGATCTGCGGCTCCCGGACCACCGACCGCGCGAGTCGCGGTCCGAGGCGGACGGCGCACCGGATCTGGCGCCGTCCCGTCAGGGTTCGCAGCAAATTTGTCGGTACACTCAACCTTGGCCCCTGTGCTTTCGAAGTCAGATCAACCTGCGGAATCATCAAGTCCCCGCAAACCCTCGATAAAGCTTGACCAATGGGGGGATGCCGTGACGATTGAGCCGCGGCATCGCTCGTTTCTCTGCGGTGAGTTTCAATCACAAAAGAATATTTGCGGGGGGCTACGGCGATGGGAATCGTTTTTGGCAAGGATTCATTGGCGAAAGGAACCGAGCAGGATCCTGCCGTTCCCCAGCATGGACGGGGTGACCGGAAAGAGGCCCTCGGCACGGTGCTTGGTGCAGCACTCCTGACGCCCGTCGCAGCCGGGGCATGGGCCGTGGAGGAGGCGGATGACGTTTCGCTTGAAGACCCCGCATTGGCGCCCGAGCCTGGCGAAGGGGACAAGGCAGCGCAAGCCACCGGGATAAACCCGGATCGGGAAACATCCTCGACATCGGATGAGCCCGCGCAGGAAGAGGCGCATCAGGACGAAAATCGGCAGACGCCGGTCGAGGATGAAGGACAGTCGCAACAGCAAGTCTCCGCCTCGACCCGCGCGACAGCTTACCCCGGGCAGGAGCGTCACACGCTGCAAAAGGCGCAGGCGGATGGCGCGCAGGAGCGTCCCGGCGCCGATGCGGCGCATCCCGCAAGATGGCCCGCCTGGTTCAGCCCCGAAACGGTTGGTTCGGATCATGCGGAACTCGACTCGCCCGAGGTCTCCATTGCCGCGCCGGAAAGCATCGCGGCGATGCTGGCACGCATCGCAGAGGGAGCGACAGCGCAACCCTTGCAGTCCGTCTCCGGCTGCGGGTGTCCGTGTTGCGGTCATGACGGAGCGGCGGGCACGGGAAGCGTTGCCGGCGGCATCAGCGCCTCCGGTACATCTTCGGACGGTGCCGCCGGCGGAGGGCCGGTCGCCGTGCACGCCGCGTCCGGCGATCCCGGCATCGACGGCATTCTGCACAACGATCACTGGACAGGCCTAATTCTGTACGAATTTCCCGACTCGCCCGCAGATTATCAGGTCGGTTATGTCGTGAATATCAACAACAACGGACTATCGGCCCAGAACGAGGGGTTCAGCCAGCTGAGCGCGGCACAGCAGACGGCCGTGCATTTCGCGCTGAACAGCGACACGGCTTATGCCAATTCGCAACCTGCGGCCGCCGCGGGTTTTTCCGTCGAAGGTTTCACGAACCTCATCCTCGCCTGGAATTCGTCGAATAACGGCACATCGACACTGCGCTACGCCAACACCTCGGACAACAACAACGGTTATGGCTATTTTCCGTCGACCTCGATCTATGGCGGCGATGCCTGGATGGGCTCCAACATCCAGTCGCCCGTGCAGGGTAATTTCAACTGGAACAACACGATCCACGAGGTCGGCCACACGCTTGGCCTTGAACACGGGCATTCATCCGGCGCTTTCGGCGCGCTGCCCAGCAACCTGGATTCGCTCGAATTCACGGTGATGACCTACCGGTCCTATATCGGCGGGCCGAGCACCTACAGCAACGAGTTCTGGGGCTATCCCCAGACCTTCATGATGCTGGACATCGCCGCGCTGCAATACATGTATGGGGCGGATTACACAACCAATGCGGGCAATACGACCTATTCCTGGTCACCCGGCTCCGGCCAGACGCTCATCAACGGAAGCGCGGCGATCAGCCCCGGTGCCAACCGGATATTCGCGACCATCTGGGATGGCGACGGCATCGACACCTATGACCTGAGCTCATATGCGACCGGCGTGGATATCGACCTGCGCCCTGGTGAACATTCCGTTTTCAGCGCGGCGCAGCTGGCAAACCTGAACTCGGGCGCGCCGGGCGGGACTTTCGCGCGCGGCAACATCTTCAACGCCAGGCTGCACGACGATGACACACGCTCGCTGATCGAGAACGCGACCGGGGGCAGCGGCAACGACACCATCGTCGGCAACCAGGGCAACAACACGCTCAACGGCGGGTTGGGCGGCGATTCCATTATCGGCATCGAAGGCGGCGACCGGCTGGTGGGCGCGGGCGGCAACGACTACCTCGAGGGCGGCACGGGAAGCGACGTTCTGGACGGCGGGACCGGGCGGGACACCATGGTCGGAGGCACGGATGGAGATTTCTTCCAGGTCGCCAACTGGGGCGGTGTCAGCGATGTCGTCAGCGGCGAGCTTTATGGTGGCGACGCCGGGGTCGACTGGATCCAGACCTTCGCCGGCGTATCGGGCACCTTCGATTTTCGGCCGACGACGGTCAGCAGCATCGAGCGGCTCGAATTCAACTCGCAAAACTCGACCACCGCCACGGTGACGGTTCAGTTCGACCTGGCGGACTGGCAGATCAATTACATCCAGGCCGGGACCGGGACGTTCTTTGCCGAGATCTATCTGCCCTCCGGCGGCTCGATCGACCTCTCGGGCCTGACTGTGCTGGGGTTCGACACTGCGGACGGAATCCGGATTTTCGGAACCGGCGCGAATGACTCCATCATCGGCTCGGGCGTGAACGACACGATCGAGGGCGGTTTCAACGCGGATACGATCGATGGCGGCGCGGGCAACGACCGTATCTGGGGCCATATCCCGAGCAGCCCCCAGGGGTCAGCGGTCAGCGACAGCCTTTCGGGCGGGCTGGGCAATGACACCATCGTCGCCTCCAGCAACAGTTTCGACACCGTCGAGGGCGGCGCGAATGATGACAGCCTGGACGGCGGTGCGGGAAACCGCGATATCGTCAGCTATGCCTCGGCTTCGGGCGGGGTGACGGTCAGCATCGGCGCCAATGGAAACGGCTCGGCCTCGGGGGCTGCGGGCAATGACGTTCTGGCCAATTTCGAGGTCATCGAAGGCAGCGGGTTCGGCGATGACCTGACGCTCTTGCGGAGTCCGGGTGGTTCGGGGGGCGACGGCGGCGGCATTTTCGGGCGCGGCGGCAATGACCTGCTGACCATCGCTGCCCTTTCCGGCGGCGACACCACCGTCGAGGGCGGCGCGGGCGATGACACGATCAGGGCCAGTTCGGGCTTTTTCGTGGGCGATATCGACGGCGGCGCCGAGGACGACACCTTCGATGCAAGCGCCCAGGGCAACGGGATGAATATCAACCTGGAGGCCCAGACACATGTATTCCGCTTCGTTGGCGACCTGTCCGACCTGATCGATTTCGAAACCGTCATCGGCACCGCGGGCAGCGACAGCATCACCGCTGCCAATTTCGACGCCAACCGCATCGAAGGCGGTGGCGGCAACGATACGCTGGATGCCGGAAACGGCCTTGTTGCCAATACCCTGCATGGCGGCGCGAACAATGACGAGATCATCGTCTCCGGCTTCCTCGGCGATGACCTGGATGGCGGCGCCGATACCGATACGCTGGTCACCAGCCAGAATGCCGTTTTCGCACCGGGGCTGGTGATCGATCTTGGCCTGGGCACGGTCGCGTTCAATGGCAATCCGGTCGCGACCGCCACGAGTTTCGAGAATTACCGCCACGACGGGACCGGCGCCTCCAACGAGGAGGTGATCGGGTCCGCCATCGCCAACCGGGTCGAGATCGGGGGCAATGGCGACAACCTGGTGCGGGGCCTTGCGGGCAACGACACCATCCTGGCGGGCGACGGCGACGACCTGATCGAGGGCGGCGCGGGGGCGGATTCGCTGGATGGCGGTGCGGGCACGCGGGACATGGTCAGCTATGAGGGGTCGGCCTCGGGGGTGCAGGTCAGCTTCTCCTCGAACTATGCGCTCGATGGGGATGCGGCAGGCGATATCCTGTCGGGGTTCGAGGATCTGCGCGGCTCCGCTTTCGGCGACCAGCTGTTCGGCGATGGCAACGCCAACCTGATCGAGGGTCTGGGCGGTATCGACGACATGAACGGAGGGGGCGGCCAGGACACGCTGCGCGGCGGGGGCGGCAACGACCTGCTGAGCGTCGGCGGGCCCGGCGAGCTGGTCGCGGGCGAGGTCCTTGACGGCGGGGCGGATGACGACAGGCTCGTCGTGCTGTCCTTCCTGCCCGCTATCTTCGACTTCCGGGGCAGCACGCTCACCTCGCTCGAGAGCTTCTCGATGATCAATCCCGGCACCTCGCCGTCGGGCGAGCTGCGCGCGCAATTCAGCGCCAGTCAGTTCGTCGATGCCGGCTTCCAGGAGATATTGGGCGGTCTCAACCCGGGCAGTGCCATGACCTACGTGGCGGAGCTGTTCATGGGGGCGCGGAGCGCGCTGGACCTGTCCTTCCTGTCCGTAACCGGCTTCGTTCAGCCGCAGGACCGTCTCGAGATTACCGGCGAGGCCGATGCCGAGACCATCTCCGGCTCGCAAGCCAATGACATGATCTCGGGCGGCGGCGGCGACGACACGATGTCGGGCGGGGCCGGGAACGACACGATCGCGGGCGGCGCCGGTGCGGGCGACCGGGCGGTCTTTGCCGGCGATCTCGACCGCTACGCGGTGGAGGTCCTGCGCGAGACGGGCGGTTCGCCGCGCATGCTGCTGGTGCAGGACACGCTGAGCGGCGATGTGGACCGGGTTCACGAGGACGTGGAACTGCTGGTCTTCGACGATGTCACGCTGGGCTTCGGCATCCTGGCCGCCGACGCCGTCCTGACACGGGGCGAGGTGCTGGAGCGGGGCTTCGGCAGCCGGTTCGGGACCAATCCGAACAAGCCGGG
>CANMQJ010000002.1 GCA_947500005.1 uncultured Paracoccaceae bacterium
CGAATCTCGCGCAGGATCGATCTTGCTATGAACAACGCAGTCCGGCGAGGGTCTATGTGACCGTCCGGGATAGGACACATAGCTCCCATCACCCTAAAGCTTTCGTCGGCAGTTCAACATTGGCACGCATTCACGGACTACTTGCAGCGTTTGCCATATGCTCTGCTGCGATATACCCGAATGTCAGCGCGGGACCCAAGGTGATGCCCGGCCCTGGATAGGATCCGGCCATGATGGAGTTCATGTCATTACCTGCCGCATAAAGCCCCGCAATCGGGCCGCCGTCCGCCCCGAGTACCCTGGCATGTGCGTCGGTGACGATGCCGATGCTGGTTCCAATGTCACCGGGATACACGCGCAAACCGTAGAAGGGCCCGCACTCGATCGAGCGGAGGCAAGGGTTGGGCTTATTCTCCGGATCGCCGAGATAGCGATTGTACTCAGAACCGCCCTTGCCGAATTCCGTATCTACTCCCAGCGCCGCATCACGGTTGTAGCGGGCGACAGTGTCATTAAATCTGTCAGCCGGTAAGTCGAGCGCCTTCGCCAGCGATGGCAGGTCCGACGCGCGGGTGACATAGCCGTTGCGCAGGAACGGACCCAGCCGACCGGGAAAGGGCCTCACGGCTCCTAAGCCATAGCGACGGATGAACCGATGATCGCAGATTAGATAAAACCGCCTCGCGCCGGCCTCACGCGCGGCAAGCATTCCCGAGACAAAATCATGATAGGAAGCGCTCTCGTTCACGAATCGTCGGCCGGCATCGGTCACCGCAATCAGGCCCGGCTTGGCCCTGTCCAGAAACAGGTGCGGAAACGGCACCTCGCGCCCGCCCGGGCGACGCAGCAGGGAGACCGGGGTCCAGAACGCGGGGTTGAGGTTGTTCTCGCCACGTCTCGCGCCAAGCTGCTCGGCGGCCCGCAACCCGTCGCCGGTATTGCCCTCGGGCGACATGGAGTAATGCGCCTCCCCCTCGGTGGCATGGGACATCACCGCGCTGCGCATGGCGCTGTTCTGAGGAAACCCGCCAGAGGCCAAGATGACGCCATGCCGAGTGACGATCCTGTGTGTCACCTCACCCCGTCGAATGAGGAT
This sequence comes from uncultured Paracoccaceae bacterium, assembly GCA_947500005.1. GTDB lineage: Bacteria > Pseudomonadota > Alphaproteobacteria > Rhodobacterales > Rhodobacteraceae > Lutimaribacter_A. Next base: position 1,097 of record CANMQJ010000002.1, read on the forward strand.
GGCGGTAACCCGCCCGGTCTCGTCACGCTCCAAGTCCTCCATAGCACTCTGGTAGAAGATCGGAATGCCTGCGTCGTTTACGCTCTTACCCAGACGCGCGGCCAACGCATTACCCAGCACCGAACGTGTCCCGCGCCCATGTCGCAAGAGATCGCCAGCATGGCGGGCCACAACGCGCAGGGTATGCCAGAAGGCATCAATAGAGCGGTGCATCTTCGGCAGCTTGCCCAGATCGGTTCGACCGACCATCATGCCGCCAAGAATGGTGAATTCTGGGATCGGGCGCCGCAAGCGTGAAAGTGCAGGACCTAACTTTCGCGCATCATAATCAAGTGGATCCATCACTCGGCCACCCAGCGTTCCGCCCTGCAGATCAGGATGATAGTCAGGTCCAAGCTCGCGGGCCGCAAAGCGGACCTCGGTCTCGCGTTCCAGAAACCGGACCGTTTCCGGGCCGGCGTCGAGAAAGGCCTCGACCAGCGGGCGGTTCATCCGGTTGCCCATCTCGGCCACCAGATAGTCCAACGCCGCCTCTTTGCTGTCTTCGGAATGTCCCACCTCGGCGCTGTGCGGGTTGTTCGGTATCCAAACCGCTCCGCCGGACACGGCGGTGGAGCCCCCGAACGTATCCGTCTTTTCCAGAAGGATCGGCGACAAACCCAAGGATTTCAGACGAAGCGCAGCGCACATGCCGGCTGCACCGGTGCCGACCACTATAGCGTCGGCCGTGTCCGGCAATCCAGTCATGTCCGGACCTCATACGGGGCGGGCGGCAGACGGCCGGTCATCCAGCCACCATCGACCTTAAGAACCTCACCGGTAATGAAGCCCGCCCGGTCGGATGCCAGGAAGGCTATGGCTTCGGCCACGTCATCAGCATCTCCGACACGGCCCAAGGGCGTACCTTCGAGCATGACGCGCTGCGTCCATGCTCCATCGCGAATACGGTCCTCGGTTAGCGGGGTCCGGATGAGGCCAGGAGCCACGGCATTGATCCGCACCCCGTCGCGGCCGAACTCACAGGCAAGTTGCGTTGTCAATGCCGCAACCGCCCCCTTGGACAGGGAATAGATCGACACGCCGCCAACACCGGTTAATCCGAAAACCGAGGCGACATTCACGATCGCGCCCCGTCCCTGCGCTGCCATAATGGGCAGCGCGACGCGGCACATGCGAAAAGTGCCGGCGACATTGATATCCAGAAACCGCTCGATATCGGCATCGCTGGTTTGCGCGATAGGCGGCGCGGCCGCCACTCCGGCGTTGTTGACGAGTATGGCCCAAGGCCGCCCAGCCTCCTCCACCGCTTCGGCAAGGCGACCGGGGGTTTCTGGGTCGGCCACGTCGCAGGCGACGCGAGCGGCGATCCGCCCGGCGAAATCCTCGCCGCGCAGACCCTCCAGCGCCTCGGTATTACGGTCAGCAAGGACAAGATGCGCTCCACGCTCCGCTAGAATACGGGCGGTGGCCAGCCCGATGCCGCTGGCCGCCCCAGTGACGACGGCGATTCCCTCGAAACGATCTGTCTTAGACATTACCACCTCCCACGGATCGGCCCCCATCAACGACAATTACCTGTCCGGTGATGTAATCGGTGCGCGGGCTCGCAAGCATTGAGACGACGTTTGCCACGTCCTCGGGCATGCCGATTCGGCCCAGTGGCTGATAAGAGGCGAGCTTTGCCCGTTCCGCCTCGTCCCATCCGGCCAGGATGGGTGTCTCGATCACCCCCGGCGCGATCGCGTTCACCAAGACGTTGTCGGCAGCAAGTTCCAGCGCCATACAGCGTGTCAGTGATACGACGCCGCCCTTGGAGGCTGCGTAATGCGCCACGTTGGGCGAGCCGAGATATGCGCGGGAGGCGATGTTGACGATCCGCCCCCCGCCCTTCTGCCCCATAACTCGTGCCGCTAGCATGGAGAGTTCGAAAAGCGCGACGGTGTTGATTTCGTACATCCGGCGGAAATCATCGCCGGTCAGATCCGCAAGCGCGCTGGGGTTGAAAATCCCCGCGTTGTTCACGAGAGCAAAGACCCCGCCAGCCTTTTCGAACAGCGCGGTCCGATCCTCGTCGCGTGTGATGTCGGCGGCGATGGTCTCGGTCGGCCCCTCGATTCCGCCTGCGGCTCTTTGCAGGGCGTCGGCGTCCAGATCGGTCATGATCACGGTGAACCCGTCCTCGACCAGCCGGGCGGCTATCGCGCGGCCCATTCCCCCGGCCGCGCCCGTCACGATGGCCTTGCGCTGTGCGGTGTCGGTCATGTCAGTCCTTCTTTCGATTCGAAGCGGAGGACCACGGGCGAACCCGCCCGTGGTCCGGGGATCCGTGGCCGGATCAGTTCATGCCATAGGACGAGACATCGATCGGATCGAAGAGATTCTCGCGGATCAGGGCCGTCAGCGCCTCCTCGTCGTGACGATCGACGGTTTCCAGCAGCCCCTCCCATTTCTCGACATACGGGCGGAACCGGGCATAGAGCGCCTCGGGATCCTCGATGCCATGCGTGTCGCGCGCGATATCGGCCATGCCGCCGACGCCGCCCGCAACCCAGTCGTCATAGGCTTTCTGCAGCGACTCGCCGGGTTCAATCAGCGTCACGCCAGCTTCTTTGGCCTTCTCCAGCGCGGCTTCGGCTTCCTTGTCATAATGGATCTGCATCCGCGCCATGGCTCGCGCCGACTGGTCGAACAGCATCCGGCGCTGTTCGTCGGTCAGCCCCTGCCAGAAATCGGGGTTATAGGCATAGGTAACCCCGGCATAGAAGGGGCTCATCTTGAGCATGGTCACGGTCTTCGCCACTTCCATCAGCGTGGCGCCGGAACTCAGATGCGTAGGGTCCGAGGCCGTGCAATCGACCGAACCACGCTCGAACGCAGTATAGATCTCGGACGAGGGGACGTTCACACCGACCACCCCTATTTCCTGCCCGAACCGGGCCCAGCCGCCGCCCGGCATCCGAACCCGCTTGCCCTTGATGTCGTCGAGGGTCTTTACCTCTTCGCGGCATATGAAATAGTAGATCGGAGTCGCATAGCTTCCGCCGAAGATCACGCCGTTCTTGCGCCAGTCGTCATAGCCTTCTTCGTCGTTCATCATGAAATCGCCAAACGCGAAGGACATCACATACGCGTCGGGAGTCTCGAACCCCATATCGGCAAGTGCGTTGGAAACGGGCAGGTCCGAAGGCGTATAAGTCGCAGTGTGAAAACCCACCTGCGCCAACCCGTCGGCCGTGCCCTGCATTGTGGACTTTGCCGGGATCAATGCACCGCCGACGAATACCTCGAAATCGATCTCGCCATTGGTGGCCTCGCGGACCAGGTCGGCCCAGCCCTGATGTGCCTCGAGCGTGATGATGTGGTTGGGTTCCAGCCAAGTCGACAGCATCTGCTGCGCCTGTGCCGCCCCTGAGCCCAGAGCGATGGCCGCGCTGAGCCCGAGAGCCAGTGTTTGCCGTGTCTTCATATTCAGTTCCTCCTCAGTTGAACTCATTGCATCTGGGCCGGAAGCCACAGAACGATCGCTGGAAAGGCTACCAGCAGAGCGATGGTCAGCACGTCCATCGCCATGAACCAGAGCGCACCGCGAAAGATGGTGGGGAGCGCCACCTGTCCGCGCAGGGCGGAGCTGATGACATAGACGTTGAGACCCACCGGCGGCGTGATCAGGCCGATTTCAAGCAGTTTGATGACGATGATGCCGAACCAGATCATGTTGACATCGGCCGCATCCAGAAGCGGCATCAGGATCGGCAAGGTAAGCAGCATCAATCCGATGCTGTCGATGAACATGCCCATCACGATGTAGATGACGGCGATCATAAGGATCAGGGTCAAAGGGTCATCGCCGACGCTCAGCATGGCGTTCGCCACCACCCGAGGCACACCGCTGAGGCCCATGAAGCTGGTGAACATGCTGGCGCCCATGGCGATGATGAAGATAACCGAGGTTCCCATCGCCGCGTCCCTGAGGGCACCGCGCATCATCTGCACGTTCAGCCGTCCGCGCAGAGCCGCTATCAGTACCGCTATGAAAGCGCCTACAGCGCCGGCCTCTGTCGGTGTCATCACGCCCAGGAAAATGCCACCGAGAACGCTAAAGATGAGCAAAGGTAAAGGCCAGATCTCGCGCAGGGCATCGCGGAACTCGTGCGGGGCGATCTCGATGTCTGTATCCGGCGCCAACGCGGGGTTCAGTTTCACCCGCGCGACGATCATCGCGACATAGATGCCCGCGGACAGGATGCCGGGAATGAAACCCGCCATGAACAGTTGTCCGACGGATTGCTGGGTGAACACACCGTAAAGCACCATCAGGATCGAGGGCGGGATCAGCGATCCCAGCGTCCCGGATGCGGCCACGCAGCCCGTCGCGAGCGCCTTGTCATAGCCCGACTTGATCATCTCGGGCACCGCGATGCGCGACATCGCCGCCGAGGTAGCCACTGAAGACCCCGAGGCCGCCGCGAACAGCGCGCAGGCCCCCACCGTCGAACAGGCCAATCCGCCGGGGACGCGTGCCAGCATGACCCGCATCGCGCGGAAGAGCCCGTTTGTCAGCCCTGCATGGCTGGCGATGTAACCCATCAGCAAGAACATCGGCACAGCGCTGAAAGACCAGGTCGCGATGAACTGGTACGGCACCGCCCGTACCAGACCCCAGGCCGCGTTCATGTTCGTGCTGGCCCAAATTCCCAGAAAGCTGACAAAGGCCAGCACCAGCCCGATCGGCAGCCGCAGGCCGATCAGGCCCAGCACGGCGGCGATGCCGATGAATCCGATCTCAAGACGATCCATCAGACCTCACCTCCGTCCGAGTGGTGTCCGATCAGATCGCGTCGCGCTGCCGGATTCAGGAACAGCCGCGCCAGATGCCACGTGCAGATCAGTGCACCCAACCCGAAGCTCAGCGGCAGGACAAATCGGCTGGGCCAGACCACGACAGTCACCGGCCCCATGACCACCTCGCCCTTGTTGAACGAGCGCAGGGCATCGCCCAGCGTGATCCACGCCAGCCCCGCATAGACCGTGACGCAGATGCCCAAGACGACAACCATGCAGCCGATCTGCATCCCAAGCGGCATCCGGTCATAGAACAGGTCCACCGCGACCGACCCGCGCGTCAGTTCGACGAACGCGATGGGCAGGAAGACCGCCCCGACCATGTAATAATAGGATACGATCTCCAATGTGCCGGGTACGGGATGGTTCGCTAGGTATTTCATCGCCACGTCTAGCGTGACGTGCAGCATCATCACCAACAGAAGCAGACCGCCGATTTCCAGCAGCAGGTCCGCGATTCGTCCAAAGACAGGGGAACGGTTAGGATCGGTCATTGCATCCGGTACCCGCCATTGACGTCAATCACCGAACCGGTGACATAGGACGCCCCCTCTGACAGCAAGTAGGAGACAGCGGCGGCCACGTCCTCAGGCTGGCCGATCCGGCCCAGCGGGATGTTGGCAGCGGCGGCCGCCTCGTCACCCTCGGCAAGCGACAGGCGCAGCATCGGAGCATCGATCAGCCCCGGTGCCACCGCGTTGCAGGTGACGCCTAGGGGGGCCGCTTCCCGCGCGGTCGCTTTGGTCAATCCGATGACTCCCGCCTTGGATGAGATGTAAGAGGACGAGGAGCGGAAGCCGCCAAGCTGCGCCGCGCTCGACGTGAAGGTCACGATTCGCCCATTGGATACAGGAGCCGCGTGACGTCGGCGTAGGAATTCACGGATCGACAAGAAGGTACCGGTCAGATTGACCCTGTGGGTCCGCTCCCAGTCGTCCATTTCCATATCGGCAATCGGGGTGCGCTGACCGTCTTCGCCCAACAGCAAAACGCCCGCATTGCACACCAGCCCCGTCAGCGGGCCGGCATCCTCCGCCCGCTCGAATCCCCGAGCGACCGACGCCTCGTCCCCAACATCCATGGCAAGACCCGAATGGCCCGAGCCTGGCAGGGAGCCTGCCAGATCCGCGGATTTGTCGGCGTCAAGATCGGCGACCACCACAGCCACGCCTTCATCTGCCAGACGTTGGGCAATGACAGCGCCGATACCGCGCGCGCCGCCGGTGACCAAAATGCGTCGTTTCACGTAGGCCTCCCTCTCCCTCAAGATTGGATGCAATCTGCCAACAAACAGAAATAAGTCAACACAAATTGCGCTGGATTGGATAAAATCTTGCCATTCGGGTTTTTCCATGTAATTTGATAAACGGTAACGGTTGGCGGGAGAAAAGGGCCGGCATGGCGATAACCAGCACCGAAGAGGTCACGCAGATCCTGCGCGAACACATCATGAGCGGGCAGATCCACCCGGGAGAACGCCTGCAGCAGGAACGGCTTGCCCGTGCCCTGGGCGTGTCCCGGACGCCGCTGCGCACGGCCCTGTCGAACCTAGCCAACGAGGGGCTGCTGCAATATGAGGCCAACCGCGGCTACACCGTCCGTGCCTTCGAGCGGAAGGATATCATCGATGGCTATGCCGCCCGGGCCGTGCTGGAAGGGCTGGCCGCCGCCCGCGTGGCTTCGGCAGGCCTCGACGAGGCGACGCTTGCTCAGATGGAAGAATGGCTAGCGGTGGGAGACAATGCCTTGGCAAAGGGCCGTTTGGATCCAATCGACATCGACGACTATCGTCAGATGAACGTCCGCTTGCACGACGAGATCATAGCGAAAGCTGACAATCGCTGGATATCGGAACTGGTGCGCCAGACACAGCTGATCCCCTTCGCCTCGAACCGCATGATCGTATGGCAGGACTACGACATCATGCTGCGTAGCCATGACGATCATCACCGAATTTGTGAGGCCATCCGCCGCCGAGATCCGTTCCGGGCTGATTACCTCATGCGCGAACATGTGAATTTCGCGGGCGAGTATCTCGCCCAGTGCATCGAGACCGGCCGCATCACGACGACGCCGGAAGGACATATGGAGTATGCCGGATGAAAGTCTTTTTCTCACCCTTCTCGCCCTACGTACGCAAGGTTATGGTGGTGGCGCATGAAACCGGGCAGGACGTCGAAAAGCTCGACTCCGCGGCAAGTCCGGTGGCACGCGATACCACGATTGTGGCAAAGAACCCGACCGGGAAGGTGCCAACAGCCTTACTGGATGACGGAGCGCCGCTATATGACAGCCGGGTCATCACTCGTTGGCTGGATGCGCAGCATCAAGGTACGCGCATGTACCCAGAGGGCGAGGCGCTCTGGCCGGTTCTGCGGCGCGAGGCGCTGGCTGACGGGCTACTAGACGCTGCACTTCTCGCGCGGTACGAAACCGCGATGCGGCCATCCGACCTTCTTTGGCAGGATTGGCTCGATGGCCAGATCGCCAAGATTGAAAGCTCGCTCGATCAGATGGAAGCCGAGGCGGAAAGTTTCGAAGGAATCGATGCCGGACTTATCGCGATCGCTTGCGCTCTAGGGTATCTTGATTTCCGCTTCCCGGACAACGACTGGCGTAGCGGTAGGGAAGCTCTTGACACGTGGTATTCTCGTTTCTCGGAACGGCCTTCAATGCTCGATACCCGACCGGATCGATAACCTATCATGGGTCGCTCTGCTTCCTGAGAGCTAGCCTGGCCCAATCGGGTGGTCGAGTTTCAGTTTAAGTGCATGACGGACGCGCCCCCGAAGAAACGCTTGTCTGAGATTATCGCCACGCGTGGAGCCTTCAAATTGCGCATCAGGTGGGTGATGTCGCCAGACGTGAAGAGACCAAGGACAGCCCACTTTCTCTACGAGAAGCCAACGCGCATTAACCTCTGCCCGATCCGGAAATCATTAGAGGTGACGCCAAGAGCCTTCAGGCATTTCCGCCAAACCTTATTAATACGGTGCGGGTGACCTGCTCAACTTGCCAGTCTCGGCGGACAAGCCCCATCACCCATTCGCAGGTCGCAGCGGTGAAGACCTCTCCGGCACCTTTCTTCCAGGATGCGATCACGCCATTTCCACGTTCGGCGCGTTCGAGGCTTTCCGCCGATGTGTCGCCAAAAAGCGATTGTGCCTTGAAGCCCGTATCTTCACCGCCGATGTACCGGATCTCGCCCCAGACACCGAAATCGGGTTCGGTGTTGGAGGCGGGACAAAGGGCGAGGATTTCGATGCTCGTGTCAGCGCCATCGGTGCCTGACGGGAACGGCAGGCCGTCTTCGATGACATGATCGAGGCCGTCGACCTCGTAGCCGAGGATCCGGGAGCGGCTGCCAAGGACGTCCCCGTACCCAATGTGCGCGCCCTCGAATGCCCAGTGCCGGGGCCGGTAGACAGTGAAGCCGCCGCTACCCTGTCCTGCGCAGCGCCCAAGACCGGCGTAGACCCCTTTCAGGCCGTTCACCGCGAAAGTGGACGCGCCCGGCCTGTTGACGGGGGCGGCGTCCCACGGCCCAGTGACAAGATGCGCGCTCTCGGTGCCGTAGAGCGGATCCCTTTCATCGGCGTTGTACTTATAGCAGACCTGTGTGCGCCCCTCGTTTTCCAGCCGTATCTGCCAGAGAAAGTTTCCTGCGAAGCGAGCAACACGACCGCCACTCTCGACAAAGCTGTCCACCGCATCGCGCATCGGACTGCTCCAGTATTCGTCATGTCCCACGAACACCGCGCAGGCATAGCGCTTCAGCAGGTCCGAGTCGCGTTCAAGATCGTGCTGCGTGGCGAAGTCGAAATCAAACCCCTGCGCCTCGGCCCAGCGAGCGAAGTGGCGTTCGTAACTGGCCCACCCGGCGGAGGCATATTTCTTGGAATAGCCATAGGCATAGGCCCATTCCATGTAAGGGTATCGCACCATGTCGCCCGGCTCCTGCGGGGTTTCCGGCACCGCACGGGGGGCTCCCTCGGGCAGTCGGCAGAAGCCGCGAGTCCAAGGGCGTTGTGTAGAGAGAACCGGCGAGAATTCGTTGCTATCGGGCCCGGTTATGCCCTCGTAGGCGTTCGACCCACCCCAGCAGTTATAGGCGACCCAGGTTCCAGTGGCGCAGACGAGAACGTAAGGCGCCGAAGGCTGATCTGCGCCGCGCCGAACCAGGACGAGGTGGTGTTCTTCCAAGACATCCTCTCCCCTACGGGCGCGCAGGGTGATGAGGTAGCCGCCGGGTGTCCAGTCCTGCGGAATGTTGAATTCATATGCGACCGGCCAGCCACAGCCTTCGACCGAGCAATCCAGCGGCGTGTCGTGATGCCGACCCGGCAGGTTTGCCACCTCAAGCACCATCTCGTACGCCGCACCGTCGCGACCGACTTCAAGATCCCAGAGTTCCGCGGTTGTCGACACGTGCAGGCCGACGGTCTCGCCCGGGTAGTAGGTGAACCTATCGGTATATGCCCAGATCTCCAGCACCTCGGAGATCCGGGACGGGCCGATATAATAGTTGTCCAGAATATGCCGAGCACGCATCCGCGTACGGGGTGTTGTTGCCGGGCCTTTGCCCTCAGCCTTCGCGTCAATCATCTCACCTCTCCTCAATGCCCTGCGCTTTCCATGCAGCGGGTTGCGATCAGTCCTCTCCGTTGGTCAGTGCTGTCCCGGAGTCTCTTTGAGGCACGCCGAAAAGCTAGTCGAAATAGCGGTTCACCGGTGACTCCTCCAGCCCAAGGTCACGAGGCAGGTTGGCCGGCGCTTCGGTCGTGTCCCACTGGCCGAGGATCGTTTCTGCAACGTTTCCGGGTAAAAGTTGCGTGCCGCCGAAGATCAGCACCGAGGCCGACATGAGAAGGAGCAGCCCCAGCGCTATGCGCTGGGGCGGGAGTTTCAGCAGGATTGGCATGGCGCGTCTTAAGAGAACCACATCATGTGCATGCCGCGCCCACCCATGATCGTACCGTTCGGGTCGTCCTTCCAGCCTCCAAGATCGGTCGAAATCGCCTCGATGAAGTTGTTGAACATGGGCGCGATCAGGCCGCCTTCGTCGCGCACGATCCGAGCCATTTGGCCATAGATCTCCTTGCGTTTGACCGGGTCCAGTTCGGCGCGCGCCTTTAGAAGAAGCTGGTCGAACTCCTCGTTGTCAAACCGTGTGTCGTTCCAGTCGGCCGAGGACAGATAAGCGGTGGAATACATCTGATCCTGCACCGGACGCCCGGTCCAGTACGAGGCGCTGAAGGGTTGCTTGTTCCAGACATCCGACCAGTACCCGTCCGCCGGCTCTCGCTTGATCTCGATCGGGATACCGACCTGCTGCGCCGATTGCTGGAAGAGCTGTGCCGCCTCGATCGCGCCGGGGAACGCGGCATCCGATACCCGCAGCGTGATCGGCGTGCCGTCATGGCCCGATTTCTTGTAGTGCTCGGCAGCCTTCTCCAGGTCGAAACGGCGTTGCGGGATCGTTTCGTCGAAAAGGGGATAGGACGAGTTGATCGGTATGTCGTTCCCGATACTTCCGTAACCGCGCAGGATCTTGTCGACCATGTCCTTACGGTTCACGGCAAGTTTCAGGGCCATCCGGAGATCGTAATTGTCGAACGGCGGCGTGTCGCAATGCATGACGAATACGTAATGTCCGGGTCCTTCGACGGATTTCACCTCGATCGTATTTGCCCGTCCGAGCAAGTTTGCCACCTTCGGATCGACCCGGTTGATCGCGTGGACCTGCCCGGACTGGAGCGCCGCGTTCCGAGCCGTCCCGTCGTTGATCGGTAATATCTCCACGCTATCGAAATGACCGCGGCTATCGTCCCAGTAGTTTGGATTCCTGGTGTAAGCGTGACGAATACCGGGTTCGTTGGCCTCGAGCATGTAGGCGTTGGTCCCAATGCCGGCGGTCGGATCGTCGAAACCGCCGTCAGGCTGGATGACAAGGTGGTAGGTGGTCATCAGGTAGGGCATGTCGGCATTGGGCGTCTTCAATTCGATGGTGAAGGTGTCGCCGTTAACCGACATCGTGTCTATGTCCCGCAGAACACCGAGCGCGCCGGATTTCGAGCCTTCCCCGGCATGGCGTTCCATGGTGCGCAGAACCTCCTGCGGAGTCAGGCTCTTGCCATTGTGGAACTCGACGCCTTTACGGATTTTGAAGTGCCATTCCTTGCCATCATCCGAGGACTCAACGCTCTCGGCGAGCCGGAATTCGATCTCGCCGTTTTCGTCGACGTTCACCAGCCGCTCCCCGAACGTGTTGAGATTGAGATAAGGCACGAGGCTCGCCGAGAGGGTCGGGTCGAGTGAATCCGAGCTCTGGCCTTGAGCGCTGCCGATCTTGAAGTGCCCCCCTTTGTTCGGCGTGGCGGCACGCGCCGCGGTGCTGTAAACCGCGTTGGCGGCAAACGCGCTTACGCCCAAGGCCGCGGCCTGCGAAATGAATTCCCGGCGGGAAACTTGGTGGCGCCCGGCGAGTGATTTCAGAACCTCGAGTTTCTTCATGATTTTCTCCCTTGTGGACGTGTCGTTCTCAGCTTTGGCAGTTTCACTCCGGCAGGTACTTGTCAGACCATTTCTCGCCCGCCGCGCCGCTCGCGATCATCTGATCGATACGCGCGTCATCGAAGCCCAACCGTTGCAGGATGCCTCTCGTGTCAGCGCCGTATTTGGGCATTGGCCCTGGCACTCTAATTGGTGCCTTACGAGGTCGGACCGCATTGGGAGCAACCAGATCGACCCAGCGCTGCATCGGATGCCTGTCGTGCCGGACCGCGCGAAACGTGGCCTGCCGGATGTCGATTGGCCCCTCGCTTTCGACTTGGAGGGCGTCCTCGCGCGTCTTGTGGAGAGAGCCGAGGGCAATCGCGGCTGCGGACGTACCCTGGAAGAGATCGGCCCATTCTGCGATTGGCCGGGTCAGAAACCGGTGAGCAAGGGCGCCTGCCAACTGACCTTCCGAGAGATCGGCGAGGTCCGCCAACGCTGGAAGCGCCCGCAAGACCTCCCGCCCGCTCTCATGTGCGGCAAAGAACATCCAGCCGTCCTCGGCTTCGTAGCAGTGATAGAACGGCCCCCAGCCGCGCACCTCCCGTCCAGTCGGCTCATCAAACGGTGCGCGGTCAGCAAAGTCGTACATGAACGGCGTCTGGATCATGTTGCCGGCCGCCGCCAGCGATGCCCGCGCGATGCCACCCTGGCCGGTTCGCTCAAGCCTCAGCAAAGCCGCGCCGAGGGCAGCACAGGCGCAATAGCCCGTGAGCGCGTCAATGGTGCCGAAATGGGCGTGTTCTTCTGGGGTTTCGGGCCTCCCGCCAAAACGGGTCATCACGCCAGTCGCGGCCTGGGCGAGGTCGTCATATCCCAGATGGTCCGATTTTGGCCCCCGTGCCGGTCCTCCGAAGGCGTCCAGCTGCACGAGGATCAGGCGCGGATTGACGCTCTCCAGTCGATCACGTGATAAGCCCAATGCATCGCGTTGAGCGTCCGTCGCATTTATCGTGACCACATCCGCTTCGCGAAGAAGCTTTTGCAGCGCTGCCTGCCCCTCTTCCGAGCGGAGGTTGAGCAGGACGCTTTTCTTTCCGCGCTGAGCGTGAAGACCGAAAACAACGGCATTCCACGGATCGACCGTCGGCGCCACCGGCTGAACGAGCGTCACCTCGGCCCCGAACCGAGCCAGCGTCGATCCGATCGTTGGACCCGCGATGACATTGGTCAGGTCGAGTACGCGTAGTCCTGCAAGCCAGGATTCATCGCACGAGATACCCGGTACTGCGCGCGGCGCTTCCGCCAAAAGGTTCGCGAGCCGCGCTCTGGCGTCGTTGATCACAGGCTCCGGACGTTTCTGCAACGCCTGTTCATCATCCGCCAGCCATGCCATGTTACCCATCTGTCGCATCTTACCGTACCGGGTGTTCTCCACTTCGAGGATGGTCCCGGAGGCCAGCGCGTGCGGGTCGGCCAGCCATTCCTTCGTGCTGCGTTGCGCCGTGGCTGGAGCCTTGGCCAAGCCAAAAAGCTCTTCCCATTCTGTCGCGCTCTTCGTCAGGAATGCAGCTTGCATGGCGTCTGAAAGTCGCTTGCGGTCACGATCGCCGACTGGGTAGTTCCTCAGGCTCCATTGGTCCGGCCACTCGCTGCTGTCGAGGTAAGCATCGAAATTCGGCAGCTCATCCGCCAGATCGGCCAAACCAAGAGTTTCCAGCACGCGACGGGGATGGGTGGCAATGCTTCCGGCAACCACGTAGAATCCCCGGTCGTCAGCGCAGCGATAAGTGCGATAGAACGGATCGAGGAAGTCGTTCAATTCCTCGTAGGTCAGGTTCATCGGAAGGCCTTCTGCCGCTCGCCTGTCTAGTTCCACTTCGCGCGGGGATTTGTAGCGATCCGGGTAATTCTCGATTTGCTCGCAATTGTAGACCAGACCTTCGAGTAGGGCCGAGGCCAGCGGCACCTCGATATGTTCACCGCCGTTTCGGTGACGAGCGCGCAGTGCGAAGAGAACTGACAGCGTTCCGAAGGCCGCACCGTAGGCTGAGGCAAGAGGAAGCGGTGTGAACGAAGTGTTGATGCCCATCAACCGCCGGTTAAGGCCCATATCGGTAAATTGCCCGGTGCGAGCCGCTATGATGGCCTCCCAGGCCGCGATACCTGACAGTTCAGGATCGGTCGAAGCGAAACCGGGCAGCGAGAGCGAGATGATCCCAGGATTTATCTGCTGAAGCCGGTCCGGCCCCAACCCGAGCCAGGCCATCACACCGGGACGGAAGTTCTCGATCATCACGTCTGATCGTGCGATGAGCGCCTCTGCAATCTGTAAATCCGCATCGGCTTTGAGATCCAATGTCAGCGACGATTTCCCTCGGGAGAGCATGTCCGCCGCCGGATCTTTCCAACGCGGGCCGCCGGGCGGATCGATCCGGATCACTTCAGCCCCAAGATCGGCGAGCATCATGCCGACCAATGGTCCGGCGATATACTGGCCGAAGTCCAGAACGCGGATGTTTTCAAGGGGGCGTGAACTCATCTGGTCTTCCTTGAGGCTGCGCTCGTTTACGCGGTTTCGATCGGAACTGGCGTGTTCTGCCGTCTCGCGTCGGAGCACTCACACTCAATTGCTATGCTCGTAGCAACCCGATAAACGATCCAATATTGCCGAAAGGAGAGCCATAATTGCCAAATCAATCGATTAAGGTGGCGATTTTCCTGTCGGAGACTTTCTCGAACATCGTGCTGGCTTGCCTGCTCGAACCTCTGCGGGTCGCTCGCGACAACCATCAGGTCGACATCAAATGGTCGCTTCTCACTTATGACGATCTACCGGTAACCAGTTCCAGCGGCATGCGGATCGCCCCCGATACCTTGCTTTCAGCGCGGGGCCACTGCGACCTGGCAATCGTCGTCGGTGGTGACGTCTTTCGCGAAGAAGCAGGGAACGACAAGGTCCGGCGCGGCATTCGGGCTTTGCGGGATTGCGGCGTGATTATTGGTGCGGACACGGGAGCGTGGTTGATGGCCAGTTGCGGCCTTCTCAATGGTCGTACCGCCACTCTGCACTGGCAACTGCTCGAGGAGTACGCGGAGACGTTTCCAGACGTGAAAGTCTCAAGTGACCGGTTCGTGCGAGACGGTCGCTATTGGACATGTGGAAGTGCGGCCACTGCGCTCGACCTGATCCTGCATTTCATCGATGCCAGCTTTGGCCCCGCCATCGCGTTCGACGTGTCGGCCATGTTCCTGCATGAACAAGCGCGGCGAGACACCGCATCCACGTTGCCCTCATTGAGCGCCCGCGGCTCTGTGCGCCTCGGCAGAGTGCTGAAACTGATGACCGAAACGATTGAGACGCCCTTGTCTCTTGAGGAACTCGCAAAGCGCACGAACATTCCCAAACGAACGATCTCGAGACTATTCATGGACGAACTCGACGTTCCGCCGTCCCGGTATTACACAATGCTCCGGCTGGCACGTGCACGCGACCTCGCGACCCATACTGAATTGAGCCAGCAGGATATTGCCCTGCGCTGCGGTTTCGCAACGACCTCGGGACTCCGGAAGGCCTTGAGGAAACAGTTCACTCGCGATGTTGACCTCCCGTCGCATTAGGTCGTGATGGCATCTGTGTTCTCCGTTGCGACAAGATACGTGGTCAAAGGAGCGGCAAAATCCCGTGACAGGTCCAGCCGCAACCTTTCGTCAGCGATCCCGGCTCACGAACCTCCATTGCCGCCCGGGCGAAAAGGCGGCGGCGTCATCAGCATTGCGGTTACCTGTTCGGGAAGGTTTGCGAGGGGCTGCTTGCGCGACGGCATGCCGTCGACAAATGGTAGAAGCTGGTGCCGGGCCACCTGAAGGATCCGGCGCAACTCGGCGACCGGGCTGCGATGTTCATCCACGCGGAGGTCGAGCCAAGGATATTCCTCGACGTTGAAGATCTTGAGAGCCGCCGATTGTTTGCCGCGCTTGTCCCCGCCGGCGGCCTGGCCCGCCTCCAGTACCAGCATGAGCCGCTCGGGCAGGTCCGCCGAACGGCTCCTTTCGGCTGTTTCGGCCATGCGCTCCACGGTCGCGGCCCCCACGAGCATGTTGCCCTGCACGCTGAAACCTTGGCCGGTCTCGTGGCCAGCCCAATCGACGCAGCTCACGCCCGTATAAGCGGCGGCGCGGCCCTGGGAATCGACGATCCCGAGTTGCCGGTCATCGCGTCCGGGGTCCGCTGCGATCAGCGTGTCGAGCGTCTCTTGCGCGGACTTGCCCTCCTCAAGCAGTTTGAGCCCGTCGATCCCAAGATAGGGATTGACCCAGGATTGCGTCGCGATTGCGCCGATGCCGGGTTTGACGAAAGGGCAGATGGCGCCGACGGCCGGCACAGCGGTCGAAACCGCGACGCCCAGCATCCCGGTACGTTCGCAGATGGCGGCAACGGAGAAGGTGTTGAGTTCGATCATGTCGTGGCAATCCTTTCAGGTCGGTTGATGACGGCGGCGTGATCCGGGACAGCGTCGATCAGGGCGCGGGTGTATTCGTTCTGCGGATTTGAAAAGATGTCGTCCACCCGGCCGGCCTCGACCACCCTGCCCAGCCGCATTACCGCGACCGTGTCGCTCACCTGGCGAATGACTGCGAGGTTGTGGCTGACGAAGATCGAGGTCAGGCCCATTTCTTCACGGGTCCGCCGGAACAGATCGAGGATCTGCGCCTGCACGGATACGTCCAGCGCCGAAGTCGGTTCGTCCGCAAGCACAATGGAGGGCTTGAGGATCACGGCGCGCGCGATCGCGACACGCTGTTTCTGCCCCCCGGACAACTGATGCGGATGTCGCTTGGCGTAATCGGCCGGCAGACCGACCTGTTCCAACAAAGCCACCACGCGGTCACGGCGGCTATGTCTATCGCCGATGCCATGCACTTCGAGAGGCGCGCGGAGGATGGCTCCAATGGTTTGGCGCGGATTGAACGAAGAGGCGGGGTTCTGGAATATCGGCTGCACCTTGCGCCGGAAATCCTTTTCGTCGTGCCGCGGCATGCGAGCGACGTCCTGCCCGTCGATCAGGATGGTCCCGCTGGTCGGCCGGATCAGCCCCAGGATCATGCGCAGCAAGGTCGATTTTCCGGACCCCGATTCGCCGACGATGCCCAGTGTCTGACCCGACGGAACGCTCAGCGAAACGTCGGATACGGCAACGAGCCCGTCACTGGCCCGGAAGAAACGGCGCTGCTGGAACACCTTGCTCAGCCCGTCCAGAACGATCTTGTCGCGGCTCATACTTGCACCTTCCGCACGTCACGGATGCTTGGCGTCGCATCGAGCAGCATCCTTGTGTAATCGTGTCGCGGCTCGGTGAAGATGCGGCGCATAGGTCCTTCTTCCACGATCCGGCCGTAGCGCATAACGTAGACCCAGTCGCAAAGCTCGGCGACAACGCCCAGGTCATGCGTGATGAACAGGATCGACGTGCCCTTGTCGTCGCGGATTTCCCGAAGCAGCCTGAGAACCTGTGCCTGCACTGTTACGTCGAGCGCAGTGGTTGGTTCGTCTGCGATGATGAGCTGCGGATTGAGCGCGAGCCCCATGGCGATCATCGCGCGCTGCTGCATCCCGCCGGAGAATTCATGCGGGAACTCCTGAACTCTCTGTTCTGGCTGGCGGATATGTACCGATTGCAGCAGTTTGCGCGCTGCCTCGCGCGCTGCAGCGACGGAAAGACCGCTGTGCAGTTCCAAGGGCTCGCCGACCTGGCGGCCGATGCGCAATGTCGGATTCAGCGATTGCATGGCGTCCTGGGGTATCAGAGCAATCCGGTCGCCGCGCAATTCGCGCATCTGCCGTTCGGTGCGGTCATGCAGCGACGTGCCGTCAAGGTACATCGTACCCTGGACGATGCGTGCGCGTTTCGGCAACAGCCGCATCGCCGAAAGAGAGGTGAGCGTCTTGCCGCTGCCGGATTCGCCTATAACGCCGACGATTTCGTTCGGCCAGATATCAAGCGATACCCGGTCCACGACCCGAAGGTCGTCGCCGCGCCGCCGCGAGAACTCGATCGACAGGTCCCGGATGCGAAGGGTCGGGGTGCCGCCTTTCACGGCATGGGCGCGCGGTTCGATCATGTCATTCCTTCATGTGCGGGTCGAGCAGATCGCGTAGCCCGTCCCCGATCAGGTTGAAGCCGAGGACGCTGAGAAAGATCGCGGCACCCGGGACGATGCTAAGCCACGGCGCCTGCGCCATGAAACCCCTTCCGGTGTTGAGCATGTTGCCCCAGGACGGCTCGGGCGGCTGCGCGCCGAGACCAAGGAAGGACAGCGCCGATTCGAGTAGGATCGCATAGGAAAAGGCGACGGCCGCCTCCACCAGAAGCGGGGCCAGGATGTTCGGCAGGATTTCCCTGAACACGATGCGCCCATGCCCCATTCCTATGGCACGGGCGGATTCGACATATTGTTCGCGCAGCACGACCACGGTCGCGGCCCGGGCCAGGCGCGAAAAGCCCGGGATGAAGACGATGCCGATGGCGATCATCGCGTTCAGGATCGAGGTTCCGAGGCTCGCCATCAACACTACCGCCAGCAAGATCGCCGGAAAGGAGAACAGCAGTTCCATCAAGCGCATCAGGACAAGATCCACGATGCCGCCGAAATAGGCCGCGACGACGCCGATCAGCGTACCGAAGACCAGCCCGACGCTGGCGGCAATGAACGCCACCTGCATCGAAATGCGGGCGGCATGGATGATGCGCGAAAGGATGTCGCGCCCCAGTTCGTCAGTGCCCAGCGGATGCGCCGCCGAGGGCGGTTGCAACATGGCGACGACATCGAGGTCGTAGGGCGAATAAGGTGCAATCCAGGGGGCGAAGATCGCACAGATCAGGATAATGCCGATGATCGTGCCGCCGGTCAGGACAAGTCGCCAGCGCCGCCAGTCGAAACCGTTCATGACCTGGATCATGCGCGGCTCCCCTTGACGCGGCGCGGGTCAAGCAGGCCGACGGTCAGATCGACGATCAGGTTCACCACCAGGACGAACAGCGTGATGGTAAG
Source organism: uncultured Paracoccaceae bacterium (assembly GCA_947500005.1). GTDB lineage: Bacteria > Pseudomonadota > Alphaproteobacteria > Rhodobacterales > Rhodobacteraceae > Lutimaribacter_A. Next base: position 19,487 of record CANMQJ010000002.1, read on the forward strand.
CGCGGCCGCAAGCAACACCGGATAGTCGCGGTTGATGATCCCGACCAGCACGAGCGAGCCCACCCCCGGCAGTCGAAAGATATCCTCGATAACCACGGCGGACCCGAACAAGAAGCCGAATTCGACGGCGGCGACATTTAGATAAGGGATCAGGCTGTTGCGGAAGGCGTGCCGGCGGATCACCACAGCTTCGGTCGCGCCCTTGGCGTGCGCCGTGCGTATGTATTCGCTGGAAAGGGTCTCGATCATCGAGGCGCGCATGATGCGGATCAGCAGTGCCGACGAAACGATTCCGAGCGACAGGGCGGGCATCAGGATCTGCTTGAGATTCTGCACGGGATCGACCGAGAACGGGGTGAACCCGCCCGATGGCAGCCATCGCAGGTTCAGGGAAAGAACCAGGATCAAAAGTGTCGCGAGCCAGAAATTGGGAACCGCCCCGAAAAGGGTGGCCGTGAACGTGGTCGCCTTGTCGGCACGGCGTCCATGGCGCGCCGCAGCGAGCATACCCAGCGGGATCGCCACCAGATTCGCGATTACGAAGGCGAAACTGGCCAGTTGCAGCGTCACCGGGACACGTCGCATCAGTTCAGGGCCGACAGGCACGGAGTTCTGGAAACTGACGCCGAAATCACCCTGCAGGGTCTTAAACAGCCACTGGCCATATTGAACCGCAAGCGGCCGGTCGAGGCCACGTTGCGCCTCGAAGCGGGCGATCGCCTGCGGTGTGGCTTCCATGCCCAGTGCGGACTTGGCCGCCGATCCTGGCAGGACATTGATCGTCAGGAAAAGGACGACCGATGCCGCGAACAAGGTCAACAGGAACGCCCCAAGGCGGGTAGTAATCAGTCTGACCATGGTGATTCAGCCTGTTCGCATCGGTCCATCGACGCGCCGGAGGCAGGACCCCGGCGCGACTTCATTGAGCACCGTTTACGGTTCCAGCCAGGCATCCTTGAGCGTCTTGAGAAAACCGCTGCGCATCGGTTTGTAGTTCCGCAGCTTGTCGGTATGGGCGATCAACAGCCACGCGTTGACCAGCGGGACGATCGGCATCTGTTCAAGCGACATCTCCTGCTGCTTGAGGTAGTCCGCCTTGCGGGTCTCGCGATCCGTGCCGCTCTTGGCTTTTGTCAATATCGCGTCCATTTCGGCGTCGCCGCTTTTCTGGACGTTAAGCGCAGTACCGCTGTGGTAATTGTTGTAGACGAAATCGTCTGGATCGGCGAGCGGACTGACCCAGTACATCGCGGTCATGTCGAACTCGCTGGGAGCCCAAACCTCATCCCAATAGCGCGGGATTTCCATCGTGTCGATCGAGGCGCGAATACCGACCGCGGCAAGATTGGCTTGGATGATCGGCGCCATCGAGACCATCGCCGGAAAGGACGATGCCATCGTCAGGGACGTCTCGAACCCGTCGGGATAACCGGCTTCGGCGAGCAGGGCCTTGGCCTTTTCCACGTCACCGCGCGGGCTGAAATGATCGAGGCCCGCATAGGCCCAGTTCCACTCGGGAATGACCCCACCCAGGATCGGCGTCGCTTGGCCGAAGAACGTGCCCGCGACGATAGCCGAACGGTCAATGGCATGGGCGATAGCCTGTCGGACCTTCTGGTTGTCGAGCGGTGCGCGGTCGTGATTGGGCAGCAGCCAGTAGAAGCGTGACCCCTCGAGCGTCTGCCCTGCCAGACCGGGTGTCGAGATCACGGTCTGCCAGTCCTTCGGCGGGATCTCGTTCGAGAAGTTGACCGTGCCCGACAGCACGGCGTTGGTCAGCGCGGTCACGTCCGGAATGAGGTGCATCTCCAGCCCGTCGAAATGCGGCTTTCCTTCCTCGTAGAAGTTTTCGTTCTTCTCGAAGACGATCATGGACCGCGGCTGGTAGGACACGAACTTGAACGGTCCGCTGCCGACCGGCTGGGCATTCAGGTCGTGTCCGGATTCCAGCAGCTTGCTGGGAACGATGGATGAGCCGGGAAACGCCATGTAAGTCAGGAACGGCCCGGTCGGCGCATTCAGGTCGAAGCGCACGGTATGGCTGTCGACGACGGTCACGTCTTCGATCGTCGCAACCTGTGAATCGTAGGCATAGCCCGAGTCCGGCGCGCGCAACCGGTCGAAGGTGTACTTCACGTCCTCGGCGGTCAGTTCGTCTCCGTTGTGAAAGGTCACGCCCTCGCGCAGCTTGAAGGTATACTGCATCCCATCGTCGCTGATCTCGTAGCTTTCTGCCAGATCAGGATACGGTTGCGCGTCGGGATCCAGCGACATCAGCGTAGAGTAGATCTGTTCGATCACCACATGAGACATACCGGAGGGGCCGAGGGCCGGGTCCATGCCGGCCGGGTCCGCGGAAAAGGCAAGCCGAAGGATACCGCCGTCGACAGGTGTGGCGTCCTGCGCATGGACGCGAAAGCCGGTGGCTGGAAGCAAGGCGATGGCCGTTCCCGCGGAAAGGAATGCGCGCCGACTCATCCTGCCGAAGATTGTGGTATGATTTCTCGAAGTTGTCATTTTTACCATCCCTCTTTTCCCAGCTGCCGCGTGAGGATACGTTAACTTGAATTGACTTTCAGCATATGACAGTTCCGTGTCCAGTCAATCACGGATGTGACGAAAGGCTTGAAGCGGCATGATCTGGAAACGAATGACCAATGGATAGGCAGTCCGAGGGTACACCGAACGGAACCGACGCTTCGGCGCGTGCCGTTATGGGCGAAAAGCTGCGCCACGCGCGCCGTATTCACAAGATGACGCTCAAGACGGTGGCGGAACGGGTCGGGTGCTCGGAAAGCTTGCTGTCCAAGATCGAGCGTGGCCACGTGGCCCCCGGCCTGGATCTGCTCGCCCGGCTGGCGGAAACTCTTAATACCTCCGTCGCCGCGCTGTTCAGCGAAACAAGCACTGCGGGTTTGGTGGTCTATCAAGAGGGCGAGCGGCCGACCATCGAGGTCGGCACGCAAAACGCCGGAACGCGGCAGACGGTATTGCAGCGGCTGGTGCCCCTTGCCGACGGGCGGCTGCTGAACGGCAATGTCCATGTCGTGCCGCCCGGCGGCGGGTCGAGCGGTACGCTGTCGCATCGCGGTGAAGAAGTCGGCTATGTTGTCGATGGGTACATCGAACTCACCGTTGACGGAAAGGTTTCTTTGCTTGGAGCGGGGTCTTCCTTCTATTTCTCGTCCAGGCTGCCACACAGCTATCGGAACATCGGCACCGAGACGGCGCGTATCGTCTGGATCAATTCGCCTCCCTACTGATACCGGATCTCGGCTGCGGCTTGCGCCGCTTTTGCATGCTGATGACGGTACGCCCGAAATACACCTGCCGCAGCTGCGCCGGCGCGTCCCACCGAGGGGCTGGCGCATTCCATGGTCGCCAAGTTCGGAGATTACCTGCCGTTCCGCCGTCAGGTGGACATCTACCGCCGAACAGGGGGGGTGATCTCGACCGTACCGAGCTGGCGAACTGGTCCGGGCGCTTAACGCTGGTGCTGCAGCCGGTCACTGACGAGATGACCGACCGGCTCCGGTGCTCCGACCATTTGCAGATGGATGAGACGACCGCGACGGTGCTGGCGCCCGGTACGCGGAAGTTTCACAAGGATTACCTTTGGGCAATGCTGCGCCCTGAAAAGCCCCGAACCAGAAACGGGCGGGGTCCGGCGATGCGCTCCGCAAACGCTCTTCTTCACGAACAGAGAACGTCTACAAGATCCTTGGGATCTTCTCCATTTCGGCAGCGAGCGCTGGCAGCATGATATTCGATTTTCCATACGTTTCTGCAGATCCTTTGTTGGCACGCCCAGTGATGTAATTCGCGGCTTCAGTGTCCAAACGCGCTCGACGAAGGTCTTCGAACAGATGACGGAACCCGTGGTTCGGAGCGGGCTTTGGTTCCGGGTGGTCCTTTAGAACCTCCTCGCGGATCCAATCGCGCAGATTCTGTGACGCCCGAGAACCTGTGAACAACTTTCCGTCCGGCAGAGATGCAACGAAATCGAGAAGACCTTCCTGCACCAACGCCGAGTGAACCGGAACCTTCCGACCTATTCCTGTCTTCGTGGTCCGTCCTTCGCCAGCGCGTATGTGAAAGAACCAGTGATCGTCATACTTGAAGAAATCAGCCTTTTCTAACTGCATGACCTCCTCGACGCGTGCGCCCGAGTAAGCCAGGATCCAAGGAACCCATCTCTTGTAGGCAGCGGATTGCCCTCTTGCCTCACTCAGTATCTTGCGAGTTGCATGCATTGTGTACGTTCTGGCAGAACTGTCCCCATGCTCGACCATGGGGAGTTCGATTGTGTCCAGCGGGAAACGCTTGAGAAACAGCTTTCCGTCTGACTGCTTCTGTCCCCATTCGAGTACAGTTCGAATGGTGCTGATCTTATCTCGAACCGTCTTGCGGGCGTTGGTTTCAAGAAGCTCATCCCGCCAGCGCTCAACTTCTGCCTTAGTTACTGTCGCCACCCGGTCGCTGCTTCGCCACTCGGCAAACTGCCTCACACAGTTGCGGTACTTGCGAATTGTCGAGGCCGCTGCCCTCCGGCCTATACCCTTCGAAGACAACCTTTGCTGTTCGTCAATGATTTCGTTGAAGCAGACAGTGGAGAAGCGCTTCGGTCCTTCACCTCTGAACAGCTCATCTGTCGGTCGGCCGGAATAATCGCCACTATTTCGTTCTCGGACGCGCTCAAGATGCTGAATTTCTGCTCGAAGCAGATTTCGACAGAGCTGTCGATACATGGACGAAGTCTTATCAAGACTTAGACCATGACGATCCAGAAATTCCTCCGCGATGTGGTCCACCAGAACAGTTTCACCAATACCAAGGTGGCCTCGAAGTTCATCGAGTCGGATTTCCAATGTTTCCCGGTCCCAGTCGTCGCAATCCAGTAAGGCCGGGTAGTCCATGGCGTGTGTGAGAAACGCAAGATCGTCCTCCGGGTCGAATTGCCCTTTCCTCGCCGCGTCACGCAGTTGCCTTATTGCCTCTGCTTTCTGCTGCTCGACCTGGGACGGCGAGGGTAGTCCGACCCGTCGCTCTTCGTCATCGTACAGCGCTCGCTCATAGTGCTCCCGCGCTGCTGCGTTCAAGTCACTCAGGTTCAGATCGGGTTTCCGCCTCGCGCGCTCGAAAGCGCCCTCCCACTGCTCAAGAATTGGCCGCGCAAGCTTGGCTGCGAGCCTAAGGTCAGACGTCCCTAAAGACTTGTTGAACTCGGCTCTTCGAAATACGCCGATCAAGTCTTTTGGAACGCGTAACCTAACATGGTAGATACCATTCTTGCCACGGCGATTGAGGTAGCTCGGCACTTTCACATGCTCACCCTGAGTAACAGTCTGTGTAGCAAATTGTGTAACAACTTTGGATACGATTCCAAGTGCGAGACAGTAAGTTACTGGAATATATTCCAAAGCTGGTGGCTCGGGCATGAGTTCGAGTCTCTCATCACCCACCATTCAAGCTGAAAAAAGCCAACCCCTTATTCGTCATCTGCGGACGCAGTGCGTAGCAGGCTGCGGAGTCCCCTTGTATGGCAGGACGAAAGCCCTTGGTCGGCGCGCGTCCGGCACAGGGAGCTTCGGCCGACGAAATGGCGCAGGCCGCATCCAATTTCTGCAGCGGGGCGGCAATGGGCCTTGCCATTGCGGGCCGGCTGGTATCCTCTGCCGCCCTCACCCAAAATGGCCGCATGGCGCAAGGTCGCGGTCCCGGAAGAAAGACGAGACCATGCTGGATTTCCCCTTCGACACCGCCCCCGCCCCCGGAGAGATCGTTACCGTGCGCCCGGGCATCCTGTGGGCGCGGCTGTCGCTGCCGTTCCGGCTGGATCACGTCAACATCTTCTTCATCGAGGATGACGAGGGCTGGCTGATCGTGGATGCCGGGATCGACAACCGCGTCTGCCGCGGGCAATGGCGGGCATTGTTCGAGGGGCCGCTGAAAGGGTTCCGCTTCACCGGCCTGCTCGTCACGCATCATCATCCCGACCATATCGGCCTGGCGGGCTGGCTGTGCGACACGCTGGACATCCCGCTGATGACCAGCCGGACCTCGTTTCTCTCGGCGATGAACTTCTACAACTCGCCCGAGATCTTTGCCGCCACGGAATACAGCCGGTTCTATGCCAGCCACGGCATGCCCCCCGAGATCGCCGCGCTTGTCAGCACCCAGGGCCAAGAATACATGCGGATGCTGTCCAAGCCGCCCTTCACCTATCGCCGCGTCGAGGAGGGCGAGGTGCTGCGGCTTGGCGGGCGCGACTTTCACGTGCTGGCCGGGGACGGTCATTGCCCCGAGCAGTTGATGCTGCACCTGCCCGAGGAGAACCTGTTCCTTGCCGCCGACCAGGTGATCGAGAAGATCAGCCCCAACGTCTCGGTCATGGCCTTCGAACCGGCGGGCGACCCTTTGGGCGCGTTCCTGCACTCGCTGGAGCGGATCCGCCGCGACGTGCCCGAGAACGTGCTGGTCCTGGCCGGGCATCGCCTGCCCTTTCACGGGCTGCATGCGCGGTGCAGGGACCTTGCCGCGCATCACGAGGATCGCTGCCGGATCATCCGCGAGGCGTTGCGGAACGGGCCGGTATCGGCGGCCGAGTTGGTGCCGCTGCTGTTCCCGCGCGAGCTGACCCCGCACGAGATGAGCTTTGCCTTTTCCGAAACGCTGGCGCACACGAATTTCCTTGTCGCACGCGGCGAATGCGCCTGGCAGGATCGGTCCGATGGCGCGCGCGTCATCCGGGCGGCCTGAGCCGGGACACGCGGCACAGCTTCTCGACACAAGACCACGGCGCAAGCGGGCCCGTAGGCTGTCGGGGAGGCCCGATCCGGCCGCGCGACAGGAAGGCGCTTGATGCAACTGACGCATGAACATGAAGAAATCCGCCGATCGCTGCTGAGCTGGATCGAGGACAAGGTGAACCCGCATGTCGACAGCTGGGAAGAGGCCGGCATCTATCCCGCCCACGAGGTGATGAAGTCGCTTGGCGATCTCGGCATGCTGGGCGTGTCGAAATCGGCGGCCTACGGGGGGCTCGAGCTGGATTATTCCTATGCCGCGGTCGTGGCCGAGACGCTGGGCGCGATCAGGGCGGGCGGCGTCGCCATGAGCATCGGCGTGCAGACGGACATGTGTACCCCGGCGCTTGAAAAACATGGCAGAGATGCACTTCGCGAAGCGTTCCTGCGTCCTGCGATCGCGGGCGATCTCGTCGGATGCATCGGCGTGTCCGAGCCGGGCGGCGGGTCCGACGTGGCCTCGATCCGCACGACCGCGCGCAAGGATGGCGGCGATTACGTGATCAATGGCACCAAGATGTGGATCACCAACGGGACACAGGCCGATTTCTGCTGCCTTTTGGCCAATACCGGCGACGGGCCGGCGCATCGGAACAAGTCGCTGATCGTGGTGCCGATGGACGCCGGCGGCGTCGAGGTCGCGCGCAAGATCGAGAAGATCGGGATGCGCAGTTCCGACACCGCGCAGCTGTTCTTCGACGAGGTGCGGGTGCCCCAATCGAACCGCATCGGCGAGGAGAACATGGGCTTCGTCTACCAGATGGAGCAGTTCCAGTACGAACGGCTGTGGGCCGCGTTGAACACTGCAGGCATGTTGCAGCGCGCGATCGACTGCACCATCGCCTATACCCGCGAGCGCATGGCCTTTGGCAAGCCCATCCTCGACAACCAGTGGGTGCATTTCAAACTGGCCGAGATGCAGACCGAGCTGGAGGCGCTGAACGCGATGAACTGGCGCGGGGTCGACATGGTAGTGAACGGGCAGGACGCGACCCGGCTTGCCACCATGGCCAAGCTCAAGGCGGGGCGGCTGGCGCGTGAGATCGCCGATGGCTGCCTGCAGTTCTGGGGTGGTATGGGATACAGCGAGGAGAGCGAGATCTCGCGTATCTTCCGCGATGTCCGGCTGACCTCGATCGGTGGAGGGGCTGACGAGGTGATGTTGCGCATCCTGACGAAATACATGGGCATCGCCGCCGACTGACGGTGCCGGGGAGCGAGCCCGTGCAGCGAGTCTCTGGCCGGGTTCCACTCGGATCTCGGCACAGGGGTCCTGCGGCGGTCGCCGGAGCGGAAGACTTGCCAGCGCGCGGTGAGTTGCGTCAAAGAGTCGGGAGGATGTTTGTCCACCCGAGGGAAAGGGAACAGGATGCCGGAAAAGGGCGTCGAGGGATCCTCGTCCTCAGACCGCCGCCCGCGAAAGGGTGAAAGCGCGTCGCGCTTCATCGTGCGGGACGTGGTGCGGGGCCTCTACGAGGGACGCTATGTCGCCGGTCAGCGGATGGCAGAGCCGGATCTCATGGCGCATTACGATGTCAGCCGTTCGACCGTGCGCGAGGCGCTCAAGGAGCTCAGCTCGGACGGCATCGTGGAACTGGCCGCCTTTCGCGGCGCGCAGATCCGCAAGCTGACCCGGGCGGAGGCCGCCAACCTCTTTGCCGTCACCGAGGTGATCCTGGGGCTTGCGGCGCGCCAGGCCGCCGAACGGATCGACGCACCCCAGGCACGGGACCGCATCGCGGCGGCATTCGCCACGATACAGGAATACCGCGACGAGGACGGACCGTTCGAGTTCCTGCGTCGGCGCAACCGCTATTTCCGACTGCTGGTCACGATCAGCGGAAACGACGAGATCCACCGCATCCTGCCGCGGTTGCAGGTCCATCTGATCCGCAACAGGCTGGCGGTTCCAGCCGCGGAACGAATCGAGGGGTATCGCCGCATCACCGAGGCCGTGCTGGCCGGGGACGGTCCCGCGGCCGAGAACGCGGCACGCCACTATGTCGTCCGCACGGCGTCCTGCGTCCTGCCTCATTTCCCCGACTAGGGAACGGCGGCGCCTTTTCGGGCGCTCATGTTCCCTTGAAGTCCGGCGCGCGCTTCTCGTTGAAGGCAGCGAGCCCTTCCTGCGCGTCTCCGGTCAGGGTCATCAGACCGAGCTGCCCCTCGGCAAAGGCAATGGCCTGGTCGAAACTCATCGCCTCCACCACGCGCATGGCGTATTTGCCCCGCCGCAGCGCCGAAGGAGAGGTGCCGGCCAGGCTGGCCACCATTTTCTCGGCGGTCGCGGCAAGTTCGGCTTGCGCCGCCGCGATCCCGTCAGAGATCCCGGCAATCACGTCGGTGTTGATGGCGTTCCGTTTCTCGCGCCGGTTCAGGGTGATCCAGAATGCCGGGCCGCGCCGGTCGTGAAGGACGGTGTTGGTCATGCTGCATCGATCTCCACCAGGACGGTATGGGTGCTGACCTGCATACCGGTTTCGACGTTCACCGCCGTCACAGTGCCGGCCACGCCGCTGGAATGACTGTGCTCCATCTTCATCGCCTCGACGACCACCAGTTTCTGGCCGGCTTCGATGACATCGCCGACCGCCACGTCGACCGAGACGACATTGCCGTTCATCGAGGCCCGAACCTTTCCATCCCCGCCCGCCGCCGCCGCAGTCACGAGGGGCCGATAGGTCAGGTCCTCGAAATCGTGGCAGCGCCCCCCGATCTGGACGCTGACGCCGCCCTCCTTGGACCAGAGCGTCGCCTTGCGGCTAGCCCCCTCGATATCGACCACGCGATGGGGGCCGTCGACCTCCTTGACCGTCAGGTCGAGCGGGGGATGGTCCGGCATCTCGACATGGCAGGCGCCATCGCGGAATGCCTGCACGCGGGGCTGATACTCCGTTTCACCCAGCTTGAAGCGCAGGGGCGTGTGGTACCCGTGGGTCAGGCGGTTGCCCGGCCCCGCCCGCAGCAGGGCCGCCGCGATCATGGCCGCGCGCGCCTCGCCCGCGGTGGAGAGGTCCAGCAGCGCCTCGCCGTGATCGCCGATGAACGCGGTTGTCGCCCTGCCCTCGGCAAAGACGGGATGCATCAGGCAATCGCGCAGGAAATCCTTGTTGGTGCGCAGGCCCATCGCCACGGTCTGTTCCAATGCCGCGACCAGCTTGCGCCTGGCATCATCGCGCGACGTACCATGCGCCACCAGCTTGGCGATCATGGAATCGTAGTGGGGCGGCACCTCGACCCCGTTTCGCAAGGCGTGATCGACCCGGATGAAGGAGGCCGGCTCCCAGAGGGCGAGCGTTCCGCTTTGCGGCATGAACCCTGCAGCCGGATCCTCGGCACAGAGGCGCAGCTCGATGGCATGGCCGGAGAATGTCACATCTTCCTGCCTCAAAGGCAGTTCCTCTCCCGCCGCCACCCGGAGTTGCAGTTCGACAAGGTCCAGTCCGGTGATCATCTCGGTCACGGGATGTTCGACCTGGAGCCGGGTGTTCATTTCCATGAAATAGAAATTGCCCTCGGCATCGAGCAGGTATTCGAAAGTTCCCGCACCGACATATCCGATGGCCCGGACAGCGTCGATCGACGCCTGGCCCATACGTGCGCGCAACTCGGGCGTGACGGCAGGCGATGGTGCCTCTTCGATCACTTTCTGGTGGCGGCGCTGGACCGAGCAATCGCGTTCGCCGCAATGGATCGCATTGCCGTACCGGTCGGCCATAATCTGAATCTCGACATGGCGGGGATTGGCGATGGCCTTTTCAAGCAGGACGACATCGTTCCCGAAGGCCCCCCTGGCTTCGGATTTCGCAGATTTCAGGGCGCCCGCGAACGCCGCCTCGCTCTCGACCAGGCGCATGCCGCGGCCACCGCCCCCGGCCGTGGCCTTGATCATCACCGGGAACCCGATCCGCCGCGCCTCTTCCAGAAGCCGGTCCGCGCCCTGGTCGTCGCCCTGGTAACCGGGGACGCAGGGCACGCCCGCGTTGCGCATCAGCGCCTTCGCCCCGGCCTTGTCCCCCATGCTGCGGATCGCCTCGGCACCGGGGCCTACAAAGACGATGCCGGCCTCTTCGCAGGCGGCGGGAAGGGCCTCGTTCTCGGCCAGAAACCCATAGCCGGGGTGGATGGCATCGGCGCCGGTCTTGCGGGCCGCCTCGATGATCGCGTCGATCCGCAGGTACGACTCGGACGGCGCCGCCCCGCCGATGCCGGCGGCCTCGTCCGCCATGCGCACATGTTCGGCCTGCGCGTCCGGTTCGGAGTAGACGGCGACGGTGCCGTAGCCCATGGCCCGGGCGGTGCGCATCACTCGAATTGCGATCTCGCCCCGGTTGGCGACGAGCAGCTTCTTGAAGGGCGTCGGTCTGGTCATGACTTCTTCTCGCGGTATCAGGGGCGGGCGACGGCGAACTGGATCGTGTTGAGCGTCCGGGCCTCGGACTCGCGCGCGATCTTCATCAACTCGATCAGCAGGTCGCGCGTGTCGCGGGGATCGATCACCCCGTCATCGAGAAGGCGTGCCGAGGTATAGAACGCATCCATCTGGCGGTTGAAATTCTCCACGATGCGGGACTTGAGCGCGTCGAGCTTCGCGCGGTCGACCTGTTCGCCCAGCCGTTCGGCGCGCATCTCCTGCACGACGGCCATCGTGCCCGCTGCCTGTTCGCCCCCCATCACCGCCGTCTTGGCATTGGGCCATGAAAAGCAGAACCGGGGGTGGAAACCGCGACCGCACATGCCGTAATTGCCCGCACCGAAGGAGGCGCCGCAATAGATCGTGAACTGGGGAACGGTGGCGTTGGTCACGGCCTGGATCATCTTGGAGCCGTGCTTGATGCTGCCGCCCTCCTCGTAGCTGCGCCCGACCAGGAAACCGGTCGTGTTGTTGAGGTAGAGGAGGGGCGTTCCCGCCTGACAGCAGGCCTGGATGAAATGCGCCGCCTTGGCCGCGCCATTGGGGTCGATGGGGCCGTTATTGGTGATGATCCCGATCGGCCAGCCCGCGATCCTGGCATTGCCGCAGACGGTGGCGCCGCCATAGCGTTCGCCGAATTCCACGAAATCCGACCCGTCCATCAGCCGGGCGATGACCTCTTTCATGTCCGCGGGCTGGCGGTGATCCATGGGCATGATGCCGAGCAGCTCTTCGCGGTCGTAGTCCGGTTCGGAAAAATCCCTTTCGGCGTCGGGCGCGCCGTTCCACTCGATGTTCTTCAGGATCGAGCGGGCAAGGCCGATCGCCTCGCGGTCATCCTCGGCCAGATAGTCGCCTAGGCCCGAGATCCCGGTATGCATCTCGGCGCCTCCCAGCTCCTCCTCGGTCGCGATTTCCCCGGTGGCGGCCTTGAGCAGCGGCGGACCGGCCAGAAAGGCCCGGGTACGCCCGCGCACCATGATGATGTAGTCGGACAGTCCGGTCTGATAGGCGCCGCCTGCGGTGGAGCTGCCATGCGTGATCGTCACCACCGGAAGCCCCGCGGCCGAAAACCGGGCCAGGTTGCGGAACAGGTTGCCGCCGCGCACGAAATCCTCGACGCGGTATTCCATCAGGTTGGCGCCCGCGCTTTCAACGAGTTGAACATAGGGCAGCCTGTTTTCCAGCGCGATCTCCTGCACGCGCAACTGCTTGTCCAGACCCATCGGTTGCAAAGCGCCCGCGGCAATGCCGGAATCCGAGGCGCTGATCATGCAGCGCACCCCCGAGATGTAGCCGATCCCCGCAATCACCCCGCCACCCGGCACGGATTTTTCGGGGTCGTCCCGGTCCAGGCCGTAGCCCGCCAGCTTGGACAGTTCGATGAAGGGCCGGCCGGGGTCGAGCAGCAGCGCCACCCGGTCGCGCGGCAGGATCTGGTGGCGTTTCTCGAACCGGTCGCGAGAGCGTTCCGACGCCGTGCGCGTGCGCGCCTCGATCTCTGCCATCCGGTCCAGCAGGTCGAGCATCCCCTGCCTGTTGGACCGAAACCCTTCGGAGCTGGGAGAAACTGAGCTGAGAATCTTGGCCATGGAATATCCGCGTTCAGGTTATTGGATCGTCGGGGCCCGATGGCCCGACATGCTCTTTCCATTTAATCGTGTCGCGCCCTGCGGGACTTGCGTTCGCGCGCTGCAACTACAATACAGAAACTTTCACGGAGCGGCGCCACGCCTTACGCCCCACAAGGTGGTCAGGCGCCGAGGGCTGCCGCCATGCGTGCGCTGATTGCCACGTCGAGGTTCTGCGATCCGATCCGGATCGACCGCGGCTTGAGGCCGAAAGTCTTGCGGATCGAATGGCTGAAATGGCTGCTGTCGGGATAGCCGAGTTGCAGCGCCACATCCGTCAGGCTGTTGCTGAGATTGGCATGCAATAGAAAGGTCCGGGCGCGTCGCCAGGTTCGATAGTTGCGAAAGGACACGCCCGTCTGCTCCTTGAACAGATGCAGGAACCGCGACGCGGACAGGCCAACGCCCAGCGCCAGATCTGCGGCCATGGGCTGATACTCTCCGCCTTCGATCATCAGGTTCTCGAGCGTGACCAGGATCCGGGGGTCGATCGCCCGTCTGTGCAACTCGCGGCCAAGAACAATCCGGTCGAATTCGGCTTCGGTCATTTCGCCGTCGGACGCGGCTGCCGCGAGGTAGCCGGCGGCATCGATCAGGCGGGCGGTCATCGCGGCGCGTTGCCTTGGATCGCGGCACAGGGAAAGCAGTGCCTCGACCTCGCCATCCTTCAGCTTTTCGGGTTCGATCAGAACGCTGATGATCCAACCGCAGCCCGACGAGACCTGGTGCGGCTGGTAGGGCGGCACGATGGCCAGGTCATGCGTCGTCCAGACGCCATCGGGATCCTTGAGGCGAAGCTGCCCGGAGGGCGACAGGTATATCGCAAGCGCACCGAGGCGGCGGGTCTTCATCCTGTTTCCGAGCAAGCCGAAATAGTAGATCCGGTCGTCCAGCACGAGCATGTAACTGCCGTGAGTGTTCCCTTCGGTCACTGCCGCCTCCCCACAGCCGGAATGCCCGGCCGCCACGGTCCCTGTTCCTGTCCGGACCCGCCATCGCGTCGAAGGATAGACAGGCGGTCTGGGGCGGTCAACTTTTCGTCCGACGTTATTGCCGGTCGGCGCCGCCATCGTTAGCCTGCACATGACGACGCTGGGCACGACCTGCGCGCCCCGGCAGCGGCGCCGGAAGGGCTTTGCGCGACCGCCCCAAGGCGGCATAAAGCCCGTCGAACATCAAGGAGATCACCGATGCTTCAGCTCTGGCATTGCAACGACGCCCGGTCGTTCCGCGCCCTCTGGGCGCTGGAGGAACTCGGGCTCGACTACGAGCTCAGGATGCTTCCCTTTCCGCCGCGGGCTTTGCGCAAGGAGTACCTGGTCGAGAACCCGCTGGGAACCATCCCGCTGCTGGTGGACGGTGCGACGCGAATGACCGAATCCGCCGCGATCCCGCATTACCTTTCCTCGGTTTACGGGGACGGAAAGCTCGCGCGACAGCCGGGGGATGCCGATTACGGCGCCTATCTGAACTGGCTTCATCACGGAGAGGCGACGCTGACCTTTCCGCAGACGATTTTCCTGCGCTACGCCATGCTCGAGCCCGAGGAGCGCCGGCAGCCGCAGGTGGCCGAGGATTACAGGAAATGGTTCCTGGCCCGGCTGCGACTGGCCGAGCAGACCCTGGCCGACGGGCGGGACTCCCTGCTGGAAAGCGGTTTTTCGAATGCCGACATTTCGGTCGGCTATGCCGTGCAGCTGGCCCTGTCGCTGGGAATGCGCGCGGACCTGCCGCGCCACAGCCTAGCCTGGTTCGAACGCCTTGCAACACGCCCGGGCTTCGTTCGCGCCAAGGCGGCGCAGGCCGCCGGGGTCAAGGCCGAAGGGCTGACGGCGCAACCGTTCTAGCGCCTGGTCCGGCGGGCCCAGCGCCTTTGCGCAAGCCCAGCGGCGCGGATCTGCGTATTCGAGACTGGCAAGCAATACCGGAGGCGGCATGTCAAAGGCGATCATAACCTGCGCTCTCAACGGCGTGCTCACCGATCCGAGGCAGCACAACGTGCCCGTCACGCCCGAGGAAATGGCCGCCGAGGCGCGCCGCGCCCATGATGCCGGCGCGACCGTAATGCATATCCACCTGCGCCAGCAGGGGCCCGACAGGGGGCATCTGGGATCGTGGGAGATCGACCTGTCCAGGCAGGTTCAGGCGGCGATCCGGGATGCCTGCCCGGGTGTGATCATCAACCATACGACCGGTGTCGTCGGCCCGGATTACCAGCCAGCGCTGGATTGCATCGCCGCCACCAGGCCCGAGATGGCCGCCTGCAACGCCGGGTCGTTGAACTATCTCAAGCTGCGGTCGAACGGGCAATGGGCTTGGCCGCCCATGATGTTCGACAACCCCGTCGAAAAGGTGCAGGCCTTCATCGACGTCATGACCGAGGCCGGCACGATGCCCGAGTTCGAATGTTTCGACACCGGAATCGTGCGCTGCGTCGGGATGTACCAGCGGAACGGGATGTTCTCGGGCACCGCGCAGCTGAACTTCGTGATGGGGGTGGCGTCGGGCATGCCCGCCAATCCCGACCTCCTTCCGATCCTCGTCGATCTTGCGCCCGAGGACAGCCGCTGGCAGGTCACAGCGATCGGCCGCGAGGAGATCTGGCCCCTGCACCGACGTACCGCCGAGTTGGGCGGCCACCTGCGCACGGGGCTGGAGGACACGTTCTATCTCGCCTCCGGGGAAAAGGTCGGCTCCAACGGCGCGCTGATCGAGGAAATGGCACGAACCGCCCGCGACGTCGGACGCGAGATCGCTTCGGTGGAGGACGCCCGGACGATCCTCGGCCTGGCGTGACGGCCGAGGGCTACGGCACGCCGTCAGGCCGAAGAAGGATCTTCAGATCCCCAGTTGCGAGGCGGCGAGGTTGCGCATCACCTCATCCGTTCCGCCGCCGATGGTCAGCACCTTGACCTCGCGGTAGATCCGCTCGGACGCGGTGCCGCGCATGTAGCCCATGCCGCCCAGGATCTGCACCGCCTCGTCGGCGCAGAACTTCATCGCATCCGTGGCGGTGACCTTGGCCATGCTGGTCCGCGCGACATGCACTTTCAGCGGGTCGAGACCCTGCATGTACCGCCAGATGATGTCATAGGTCAGCGCGCGCGCGGCGTCGATCCGCGCGGCCATGTCGATCAGCTTGTGCCGGATGACCTGGTGTTCGGACAGGGTGCCCCCGAAGGCGCGCCGTTGCCGCGCCCAGGCCAGCGCCTCCTCGTAGCAGACCTGCGCCATGGAGTAGGCCTGCACCGCGATGATCAGCCGCTCGCTGTTGAAGTTCATCATCGCCGCCTTGAAGCCCTTGCCCTCTTCTCCGATCAGGTGAGCGGCGGGGACCCGGCAATCGGAAAAGGTCAGATGGGCCGTGTCCGAGGCCCACCAGCCCATCTTGGTCAGTTCCTGCCGGTGCAATCCCGGCCGGTCCCCTTCGATCAGAAGGAAGGATATGCCGCCCGCACCTCGCGAGTCCGGATCGGTGCGCACGGCAACGGTAAAGACATCGGCCTGCATCCCCGAGGTGATGAAGGTCTTTTCACCGTTCACGACATAGTCGTCGCCATCCCGCACCGCCGTGGTCCGCAACTGCGCCACATCCGACCCGCCCCCGGGTTCGGTCACGGCAAGGGCCGCGATCTTTTCACCCGCGATCACCGGGACGGCGAATGTCTCGCGCAATTCCGGGCTGCCATGCCTGACCACCGGCGGGATGCCGATCGAGTGCGAGCCGAGCGAAGCGCAGACGCCACCGGCCCCGCAACGTGCCATCTCCTCGACGACCACGACCTGCATGAAGAAATCGCCATGTGAGCCGCCGACATCCTCGGGGAACAACACCCCCTGTATCCCCATCCGGCCCGCCTTGCGGAACAGTTCGCGGGGAAGACGCCCCTTCTCTTCCCACTCGGCCACATGCGGCACGATCTCGCTGTCCACGAAACCGCGCAGACTCTGTCGGAAAGCCTGGTGATCCTCGGAGAAATAGCGATCTGGTCTGGAATTGTCGTACATGTGGGCTCCGGCATGAGGTGGGCACGGCATTGTCGCACCGCCTGCGACATCACACTTGTTCCGAGCCGCTAGATCCACGGATTCCTGATCCGAAGATCACGATCGGGCGGAAAACCCGGTCTTTTCCGCGACCCCAAGAAATACGGACCGGGACCGCAGGGGCTTCCCACGATCCCGGCACGTTTGAAATGGGTTTGCTCTTTGTGAAAACCGGCCCCGTTTCCGGGCACCGGGCATCGTTGCAAAGGATCTGACAAAAAGATCTGGTAATTGAACAAGTCCGGGCACTCACTTCACCCAAGCCCAACATCGGCCGAGTCGGAGCTGCCGACATTATCAAAATTGATAGGAAGCCGCGATTTTCCGCTGCTAGACTATTCGCAGCCGCAACGCCGCCCCTTCCGGCGCTGCCAGGTCCGCATGACGGGAGCGCAACTGTTGGAGCCCACGGAAGACCAGCCAACCGACCTGACGCAGAGGCAGGACCTCTTTGCCGAGCTCGTGCAACTGACCTATGCCACCATCGCCGAACCCGAGAAATTCCATGACCTGATCGTCCTGTGGGAGCGTTGCCTGACAACCCACATCCTGGCCGACGAGACGGTGACGGACGACACCGAGTTTACCGCGCACCTCAACAGCGCGCTCCAGATCTTCGACCGGATCGGCCGCCTGCAGCGCGACCAGGACCGGGCGAGGAAGCTTCTGGAATCCTTTTCCGTGCCTGCCTTGATCTGCAACTCCGACCGCCACGTTCTTTATACCAATGACAGGCTGGCCGACTGGCTGGGCGACGGGGATCTGCTGGAGCTTCTTGCCGACAGCGAGTTGGGCGATCAGATCGCGGGCTGGGGCCAGGGCAAGACGGTCGCCTTTGCCCATGCGCCGGGCGGTGGCGGCGGGGCCGACATGGCCTTTGTCACCGAATTGCCCGACGCGCTGAAAGGCGCGACAGAGTTCGGTCGCTGCTTTCTGGTCGTGTTCAACGAGATCGGCGAGGACAGCGAGGTCTGGCAGGCGATCCAGGCGAAGTACCGGTTCACGCAGGCCGAGACCGCAGTACTGATCGAACTGGCCCGGGGACGCAAGGCCGACGAGATCGCGCGACTGCGCGACGTGTCGATCAACACGATCCGCGCGCATATCAGGGCGCTGCTGGAGAAATCCGGCAGCCAGACGCAGAACGACCTCGTGCGCTCCAGCGTGTTCCTGCTCAGCCAGTACCAGAGCCTGAGACTTGTTTCGCGCGCGCTCTACCCGGCGCGAGAAGGTGCCGAACAGGTCGAATCGCGGCTGATCCTGCCCAGCGGACGAATGTTGAGCTATCGCGAATTCGGCGCGCCGGGCGGGCGTCCGGTTCTGTATCTGCACGGCATGATGGGCGGGCCGGACCTGCCGGAACAGGTCAAGACGGATGCACAGCGGCGCGGGATTCGCATCCTGGCGCCTTCGCGGCCCGGGTTCGGCAGGTCCGACACGATCCCCGCCACCGACATGGAACTGGTCCGTCAGTCCTGCCGGGACCTGGTGGCCTTTCTGGATGCGCTCTCGATCAGGCGGGTCTTCGTGATCGGCAACCTCTCTGCCGTGGGAATCGCGGTGAACTTCGCCGACCGATTTCCGGATCGCTGCGTGGGCGTGATCAATGCGGGCTATAGCGGGGTGGTCACCGACGAGTTGATCGACGGGATGACCACAATGTCGCGCGCCTTTGCCCGCACCTATCAGCGGTCGCGCACGGCGATCCGCTTCCTGACCCGCGCCGCCATCGCCTCGGTCGATTTCCTTGGTGCGAACCGGATGATGCAGCGCCATCTTGGCGCCTCGCCGGTGGACCTGGATTTCTGCATGCGCAGTGGCTGCTTTCCCGTGATGTCGGACGGGCTGCGCCACGCCATCGCCCAAGGCGGCGACGCTTTCATCAAGGATGGCTACCTTGCCGTCACCGACTGGAGCGAGGTGATCCGAAGGCTCGACGGTCGGGTATGGATCGGTGCGATCCTGGGTGAACAGGACCGTATCGCCCCGCACGCACTGATCCGCCCCCGGCTTGCCGAGTTGCCGCATTACGAGGTCGAATTCTTCCCCGAGGCCGGGCAGCTTGTCCTGTTTCAGGAATGGCGGAAGGTGATGGACCGCATCGACGCGGCGTTTTCCGCCAGCGTCGGCCGCCTGACCAACGGCACGTGACACGAGCCGAGATCAGATCACCATGCTCTGACCGCCATTGATGTCCAGAGAGGCGCCGCTGACGAAGCCCGCCTCGTCCGAGGCGAAATAGGCGACCGCCGCCGCGATATCCTCGACCGTGCCGTGCCGGCGCACCGGGATGGATTGCAGGACCCGCTCCCGCTCCTCGGGGGTCTGGCGTTCCTCGAGCAGGCCCTTGACCCGCGGTGTCAGGATCGCTCCGGGGCAAAGCGTGTTGCAGGTGATGCCGTCGGGGCCGAATTCCTGCGCGATCTGAAGGGTGAAGGCCTGCATCGCCCCTTTCGACGCGGTGTAATTGGCACCCGCGAACAGGCTGCCGAACCGGCCCGCCTTCGACCCCATGTTGATGATGCGCCCATAGCCCGCCTTGATCATGTAGGGCAGTACGGCGCGTGTCGTGCGCACGCAGGCGGTGACATTGACCGACATCACGCGTTCCCAGTGCTCGTCGGTCTGTTCGAGAAACCGGAAAGGCGTATGGAGCGAGCCGCCGATATTGTTCACCAGGACGTCGATCCGCCCCTCCCGCGCGGCCATGTCGGCGACCGCTTCCGCGATCGCATCTCCATCGGTCATGTCCAAAGCGCGGGTGGCCAGTGTCAGCCCCTCTGCCCCGGCCTCGTCCTCCGAGGCGGCAAGCGCATCCTCGTCGCGGTCCCAGATGGTGACGCGGGCGCCCTCGCGGGCAAGCCGCAGCGCCACGCCCCGGCCCAGCCCGCTGCCGCCTGCGGTGATCAGGGCCGTCCTGTCCTCAAAGCGGGTCATTGTCGCAGGCATCCTTGTGACTGGCATCGGGGTCCACCTTGACGTCGATGACGACCGGGCCGCCCATTTTGTGGCCTTCCTCCAGCGCGTCCCGGATCTCGTCCCGATGATAGACTGTCATCCCCTTCGCGCCCATCCCCTCGGACACCTTGGCGAAATCGACCTCGTTGAAATCGACGGCGATCCGCTTGTCGCCCAGATTGTCGCGCACCATGCCGAGGCCCGAGTTGTTGGACACCAGGTAGACCACGTCGAGGTTCTGCTGCACGGCGGTGGGCAGCGTCTGGACCGTCATCATGAAACCGCCATCGCCCACCAGGCTGGTCACGCGCCGGTCCGGGCGGACCAGCTTGGCCGCCGTCGCGGCGGGCGGGCTCCAGCCCATGACGCCGGTTCCGCCGGGAACCATCAGTTGCCCCGGATAGGGCATCCTGAGCCCGAAGGTGGCCCAGATCCGCTGCGCGCCCGCGTCCAGCGCCACCAGGTCGTCGGGCCCGAGGAAATCCTGCAAGCCCCGCACGACATCGGTGTGATGCACGGTGCCCTGCGCCGCGGGCAGGTCGGGCAGCGAGAAATAGCCGTGCCGCTCCTTGATCTCGCGGCCTGCGGCGATCCGGGCATCGGCGGCCTCGGGCGACAAACCGATCTCTTCGAGCATCGCCAGCACGTCACCGACGTCGCCGGTCACGGCCAGGTCCACCGGATAGACCCAGCCCGCGTTGCGCGGATCGACATCCACCTGCACCAGCGTCTGCTCGCCCGGACGGATCAGGCCCGGATCGCGGAAACGGGTGTAATCCGGTCCCATCGAGGCCCCCAGCATCAGCACCAGATCTGCCTGCGCCAGCACCCGGTTCGCCGCCGCGTGCCCCCATGTGCCCAGCATCCCCGCGCAAACCTCCGAGGTCTCGGCGATCACGCCCTTGGCGTTGTAGCTGGTGACGACCATGATGCCCGACCTTTCGGCCAGCGCCTGAAGCTGCGCGCCCGCCTCGGCCGCGTTGACCCCGTTGCCCGCAACGATCACCGGCCGCGCGGCCTGATCCAGCAGCCCCGCCAGCCGCTCGACCGCCGCCCGGTCCGGGCGCGCGGGTGTATAGGCGTGATAGCCGGCGCTGGGATAGAGCGCCGGCTTGGCCTCGCCCATCTCCTCGCGGATGATCGGTGTCTTCATCACCACAGCCGCCGGTCCCATGCGCGGCAGCGAGGCATGCTTGACCGCCATCTGCGTGCCGAACACGGCCTCCTCGGGCGTGGTGGCATAGGTGGCGTATTTGGTGATCGGCTTGAGCGAGGCCAGCGCATTGGCCCCGCCATAATCGCCCGTCATGGTCTGGTAGACGCCCATCTGGCCATAGCCGTCGTAATCCGAGGTTTCGGTCAGCACCACCATGGGCGAGCCCGCGAAATGCGCCTCGAGGATGCCGAGGCTGCCCATCGTGGTGATCCAGGGCCCCTGCCCCATCAGGACCGAAGGCTTGCCCGTCAACCGCCCCGCCGCTTGCGCCATGATCGAGGCGATCCATTCGTTCCGCGTCAGCACGACGTCGAACTCGGCCTTGGCATCGTGAAAGGCCGGCAGGGACCATGTGACGCCCAGCCCCGGCAGGGTGAATGCCCTCTCGACGCCGGACTCGATCAGAGTCCGGACGACCATCTCGTTTGTCTTGACCATGGTGCTGGCTGTCCCTTTTTCAGTTCTTCTTGCCGCGCTGGAAGTCGTTCCCGGCGCGGTCCTGCCCCCGGACAAGCCAGATGGGGCGGTCCTGGTAGTTCATGTTGGGCGAATGCTCCTTGGCGTAGAGCGTCGCCGGATGCTCGTCCGAGCGGTCGTAAAGCGACGTGGCCGGCATGTAGCGGATCGCATAGTCGGCACGCCGCTTGGTCGAGCGGTTATGGGCCGAGCCATGGACGGTGTAGACATCGTGCAGCGACACGCCGCCGGGGGCGAGGATGCAATCCCTGGCTTTCGAATCGTCGACCTCTGCCATGCGCTGGCCAAGGGCCATGTCGTCACGAATGTCGATCTCGTGCAGTTCCAGCTGGCGCGACTTGTGGGAACCGGGAATGTACTGCATGCACCCGTTTTCCTTGTCGGACCCGTCGATCGAGACGCGCACAGTGACCGTTTCCAGCGGCTCAATGGGCCAATAGCGGCCGTCCTGGTGCCATGGCACCGCCTTGCCGTCGCCTGCGGGCTTGGCAAACAGCATCGAGCCCCACAGGATGATGTCGGGGCCGATCACCTGTTCCACCATGTCGAGGATGTCGGGATGCTGGCAGAATTCCAGGAAGTCCACATTGCCCATCAGCTGCGCCGACTGGCCCCAGGGATTGTGCGGGCCCGACAGCGATTCCGGCCGGATGTTCGGGTGATCGGCGATCAGCTTGTCCACCGCCTCGGTCAGATGCTCCAGCAGCGGCTGGGGCAGCGTGTAGCTGGACATGACGAGGCCCTCGTCATGATAGGTTTCGACTTCTTTTTCGCTCAGCATGGCATGTCCTCCCTGGCCGGCGCCCACCGGCCTCGTGGGACACGCTAGATTTTTTGGAATTGAATTTCAATAATATTTGAAAATCGGTTTTGAAAAATTCGGAAATGGTCGTAAGCTGCGCCTCAGCGACGAGGTAACAGTCGGCGCCCGGTAACGGGCGTGCCGGGAAAAACCGGCGCTTTTCTAGGGAGGAAGACATGACCATCATCAAGACAGTGTTCGCCGGGATCGTGGGCACATTGGGGCTTGGCACCGCCGCCCTGGCCCAGGATTTTCCAGCCAAGCCGGTAACGATCATCGTGCCGTTTTCCGCAGGCGGCGGGACCGACATCACCACCCGCACGCTGGCAGGGCCGATGGCCGAGGCGCTGGGCGGCGAGATCGTCGTCAAGAACACGGACGGCGCGGGCGGCACCATCGGCACGGCTGAAACCGCGCGGGCGAAACCCGATGGCTACACGATCGGGATGATGCCCGTCGGGCCGATGACCACGCAGCCGCATCTGCGCGAACTGCCCTATTCGCCCGACAGTTTCGACTATATCTGCCAGGCCTACTCGGCCCCCTCCTCGCTGGTCGTGCGCCAGGACAGCCAGTTCCAGACACTCGAAGAGATGCTGGCCTATGCCAAGGAGAACCCCGGCGAGCTGAACTATGGTGTGCAGGCGGTGGGCTCCATCCCGCATGTGGCGGGGCTTGGCCTTGCCTCGGCCTCGGGGGCAGAATTCACCTTCATTCCCTACAAGGGCAGCGCGCCAACCTTCAAGGCGATGCTGGATGGCTCCATCGACATGTTCGTGGCGCATATCTCCTTTCTCACGCAGAACTCCGACCAGGTCCGATCGCTGGCCATGCTGACCTCCGAGCGTGTCTCGACCGCCGAGGATCTGCCCACTGCCGCCGATCAGGGCGTGCCCATGAACTTCCCGATCTGGGGCGGCATCGTCGCGCCCAAGGGCATCCCGGCCGAGGCCAAGGCCGCGCTGGAAAAAGCCTGTGAAGAGGGCATGAATTCCGAGGCGTTCCAGGCGCGCATGGCCGAGTTGCGGATGCCCATCGCCTTCATGGGCGGGGACGAGTTCCAGGCCTTCGTGCAATCCGAGTTCGAAAAGAACGACAAGCTTCTGACCGAAGCCGGGATCAAGAAATAAACACTCCTACCAAAAGGGCGCGTGCATCCCGCGCGCGCCCGATCCCAACACGGAGAGCTCCATGGCAGGTGCGTCCTGGGCAAGCGTGATCGGCGGGCTGATCTTTCTGACGACGGCCTTCCTGTTCCATCACACCTTCGCCGATGCCTATCAGACCTCGATCCTGACGGCGGGGCGCGGCCCGGTCTTCTTTCCCCGGATCATCCTTGCCGCGATGGCGGTGCTGTCGCTGATGGTGACCGTGGAGGGACTGCGCGAGAAAGGCGCCGAGTTCCGCCCGCGCGAGATCCTCGTCGCGGGCGCCGCCATCGTGCTGACGGGCGGTTACATCTTCTCGATCGAAGCGGCCGGGTTCCTGATCCCGACGGTGATCTTCACCTTCCTCATGCCTTTCGTGCTGGGCTATCGCAGCGTGCCGATGGCGCTGATCATCGCGCTGACCTATCCACCCGCGGTCTGGTACATCTTCGACAAGGTGTTCCTGATCATCCTGCCCTCCTCTCCCTGGTTCGAGGCGTTCTGATGGAGCTTTTTTCCCTTGGGCTCGAGCATGTTCTGACACTCCCCGCCCTCGTCTCCATCATCGTCGGCACCATCCTCGGCGTCGCCGTGGGCGTCCTTCCGGGGCTGGGATCGGTGGTCGGCATCACGATGATCCTGCCCTTCACCTTCTCGATGGGACAGATCCCCGCGCTGGCGCTGATGCTGGGGGTCTATTGCGGCTCGGTCTATGGCGGGTCGATCTCGGCCATCGTCATCAACACGCCCGGCACCCCACAGGCCGCCGCCACCGCGCTTGACGGTTATCCCATGGCGCAGCGTGGCGAGGCCGATCTGGCCATCGGCTGGGCGACCATGGCGTCGACAATCGGGGGGCTGTTCTCGGTCGTGGTGCTGATCATCGCCGCGCCGCAACTGGCGGCGTTTTCGCTGAATTTCACCTCGATCGAGTATTTCGCGCTCGGCGTCTTTGCCCTGATCTGCATTGCAAACGTCTCGCGCGGGGCGATGTCCAAGGGCCTGCTGGCCGGCGCTATCGGCCTGTTCCTCGCGACGGTGGGCGTCGATCACGTCACCGGCGACATGCGCTTCACCTTCGGCAGTTTCGAGATGACCGCCGGCATCTCGCTGATCCCCGCCATCGTGGGCCTGTTCGCCCTGTCCGAGGTGTTCATCCGCGCCTCGGAATCGACGCGGGTCAAAGCCGTGATCGCGCACAAGGTGGGCTTTCGCCTGCCGCCCCTGTCGGCCTGGAAACCGCGGCTCTGGTTGTTGCTGAAATCCTGCACCATCGGCTCTTTCATCGGCACCCTGCCCGGCACGGGCGCGGCGACCTCCTCCTTCATCGCCTATTCCGAGGCCAAGCGCAGCGCGCCCAACCGCGACAAGCTGGGCACCGGCGAACCTGACGGCATCGTGGCCGCCGAAAGCGCCAACAACGCCGTCACCGGCTCGGCCATGGTGCCGACGCTGGCCCTGGGCATCCCGGGCGATCCGGTCACCGCCGTGATGCTGGGCAGTTTCATCGTTCATGGCCTCGCCCCCGGGCCGCGGCTTTTCACCGAGCATCTCGACCTCGTCTATGCCGTCTTCCTGATCCTCGTCGCGGTCAACCTTGTGATGTTCGTCGTTGGCGCCTTGGGCGCACAGATCTTCACCCGCGCGCTCAAGGTGCCGGAACCGCTGCTGATGACGATGGTCGTGGTGATCGCCCTGATCGGCGCCTATGGCGTGCGTGGCAACGCGCTGGACCTGGCGACAGCCTTCATCGCCGGGGTCGGCGGCTTCGTCCTGCGCAAGGCCGGATTCCCGCTGGCGCCGCTGGTGATCGGCATGGTCCTCAGCCAGATGATCGAGAACTCGCTGCGGCAGGGCCTGTTGCTGACGCGCGGCTCTTTCCTCGCTTTCTTCGAGCGACCGATCGCGCTCAGCCTGTTCATCCTGACCGCGCTGATGCTGGCCTGGCCGATCATCCGCTGGCTGCGCGACCGCAACCGAGAGGCACGAAATGACATCAAGAACACCTGAACGCGTGCTGATCACCGGGGCTACCGGCTTTCTCGGCTCATGGATCGTCTCGGCGCTCATCGACCGGGGCATCGCGGTGATCGCCACCGATATCAGCGACGATCATTACCGGCTCGACGCGCTCTGTCCCGATCTGCCCGCGGGTATGGTCGAGCGCCGCATCTGCGACATCACCGATGCCGAGGCGCTGGATGCTCTGGTCGCCGAGACGCACCCGACCGGCATCATCCACCTCGCCGCGCTGCAAATCCCGGTCTGCCGCGAAAAACCGGCGGCGGGCGCGGCTGTCAACGTGGGCGGGCATATCAACATCTTCGAAGCCGCCCGCAAGCACGACATCCGGCGCATCATCTATACCAGCTCCATCGCCGCCAAACCGCGCGGGCCCGACAACGCGCCCTCGAACCTCTACGGCGTGTTCAAGAAAACCGACGAGGAGATCGCGCGCATCTACTGGCAGGACCACCATATGCCCAGCCTGGGGCTGCGGCCCTACATCGTCTATGGCGTCGGCCGCGACGACGGCGAAACCTCGGCCATCACCCGCGCGATCCAGGCCGCCGCGCTGGGCCAGCGCTACGAAATCCCCTTCGCCACGCGCAGCAGTTTCCAATACGCGGGCGACATCGCCGAGGTCTTTGTCCGCGCGGTCGCGTCCGACTGGCAGGGCGCGCTGCTCTCCGACGTCAGCGACAGGGTGAATTCCATCGACGATGTTCTGGCCGCCATCCGCACGGTCGTGCCGGGGGCCAGGGTCACGGGCGCGGAGCAGACGCGCATCTCGCCCGATACGGGTTTCGACATCGCGCCGCTGCGACAGGTGATCGGCGACTGGCGGGAAACATCGCTCGTCGACGGCGTGCGCAAGACGGTGGACCTCTATCGCGCCATCGAGGCCCGCAAGCAGGCGGCAAAGACCGCCTAGAGCATCCCCCGCGCGATATGCTCGATCTGCCGCGCCACGCCCAGAACGCGCGGGCCGAGATCCTTCTCCAACCGTTCCGAGGTGATGATCGAGCGCAGCCCGCCCACGTTCAGCGCATAGACCGGGTAGCCGTCGGTGCGCCGGATCACCGCCCCTGCCGAGTTCGCCTCGGAAATCCAGTGCCCGTGGCTCATCGCAAAGCCGCGCTCCTGCGCGCGGGCGATCTCGACCCGCATCCGTTCCTCGACGCCGGGCCAATCCTCACCGAATTCCGGGGCCATGCGGGCGATCAACGCCTCGCGCTCGGCCTCGGGCAGCGCCGCGAGATAGGCCCGGCCCATTCCCGTGCTCGCCATCGGGATACGCGAGCCGACCCCCAGCCGGATCGCCATCGAGGCCGGCGTGCGGCAGGCGTCGACATAGATGAACTCGGTCCCGTTGGGCGTACCCAGATAGGTTGAGGCATCGGCATAATCGGCCAGTTCCTGCAGATAGGGCCGGGCGATGTCGCGGATCTCCATCTGCGCCAACACGTCATAGCCCAGCGTCAGCACCGCGGGGCCAAGCGCGTAGCGCCCCAGATCGTCGTCGTAGTTCAGATAGCCAAGCTCGGTCAGGGTGAAGGTCAGCCGCGACACCGTCGCCTTGGGCAGGTCCACGCGCGCGGCGATCTCGGCATTGCCGATAGGCCGGTTGTCCGGACCGAATGCCTTGAGGATCGACAACCCCCGCGCAAGCGCGGTGTTGATCCGATAATCCTTCTCGGTGCTGTTCTCAGGAAGCGGATCTTTTCTGCGGGCCAAGTCTCTTCTTTCCGTTCTCAGGGTCTTTTTCCTGTTCTAACCCATTTGCCCGCCGGGAAAGACCGGAAAATCGCGGGACCCACGCGGAACGGCCCGCCTGTTACCAGCGCGCCAGCAGCCGGTCGATGGGGGCGTGATCGTCGGTCAGGATGCGTGGCGCCAGCCGCGCCATCAGGCTTTCGACGAACCCGTCGGCCAATGGGGCAAAGCGCGTGGGCTCGGGCGCGGGAACCGTCAGGCTGCCCGCCCGCGTCGGCCGCTCTCCGGCCGCCAGCACGAAAACCCTCTGCGCCCCCGGCACCGGCGCGGTGGCCTCGGTCCAGATCTCGACGCTGGGAAAGACCGCTTGCAGGGTCACCGCGATGGCCGCCAGCGCCCGCATCCGGTCGGGATAGTCGATCACGTTCATGACGAAAACGCCGTCCGGCTCCAGCCGCGCGCGCACCAGTTCGAAGAATTCGCGCGTGACCAGATGGGCAGGCACCGCGATATCCCCGAAAGCATCGCCCACGATCACGTCATAGCGCGCCTGCGGACGCCGCAGCAGCGCCGCGCGCGCATCCTCGTGCAGCACCGTCACACCCTCCGGATCGAACCAGAAGGACTCGCGCGCGACCTCTGTCACCTCGGGGTCGATCTCGGCCACGGTCAGCGGCCCGATCCCCCGGTCGGCCCAGCCACGCGGAACGGAATAGGTGCCGCCTCCGATGAAGAAGGCGGAAAATGGCCCCTCCCCCATCCGGTCGCGGGCGATGGCGTCGATCATCGCGGTGAACTCGGTGAACATGACCTGTGGCAGGTCGCAGGCCGAGGCGCCATGGCTGAGGTGATCCAGCACCAGCAGGTTCACCGGGCGGTCGGGGTCCGAGGCCACGTCGATCACCCGGATGCAGAAATAGGCGCTCTCGCGCGTGCAGGGTCCGGGCCGGGCCAGTGACAGGGCCGAAACACCCACAGCCGCAAGCAGAAGCGCAACCGCACCCACGCGCCGCAGCGCGCCTGCCAGCGCCAGGAACACTGCCGCGGCCAGCAGGTAGACACCGGTGACCAGCGCCAATGTCCAGGCGCTGCCCAACCAGGGGATGAAGACGAATCCCGCCAGAAGCGTGCCCGCGATGGCACCCACGGCGCCTGCGGCGAACATCGCGCCCAGCGCCCGCCCCGAGCGCGCGGAATCCTGCGTCACGGCGATCTGCGCCAGCACCGGCGCGGGGACCCCGGCGAAAAGCGAGGGCAGGAAAAAGACGGCGGTGGTCAGCACCACGATGGCCGCCACCGGCTGCGTGACCGTATTCATCACCGGCCCGGCGACCGCCTGCAACAGCACCACCGCCCCCGCCGTGCTCAACGCCGCCGCCCCCATGATCCAGCCTGTCAGGCGCAGCGCACGCTCTGCCGGGCCGTCCGCCAACCGCCCGCCCCACCAATGTCCCGCGGAGAATCCCGCCAGGACCACCGCGATCACCGACGTCCAGGTGTAAAGCGACATGCCCACATAAGGCGCCAGCATCCGCCCCGCGACAATCTCGACTACCAGGCTGACGGCCGAAACTGCCGCCTGTGCCGCGACGAGAAGGGAGAGCGGGGCCGGATTGCGCATCGGAATACCTCGGGGAAACGGAACGCGCTCATCCTTGCCCCGCGCGCCGCCTTGGCGCAAGTTCCGGCCAAGCCGCAAGGAGGCCCAGATGACCGACCCGTTCCGCCCGGCCGACGCCGACGCCCGCGCGCGGGCCCGCGCGCTGATCGACGACGCGACATTCGCGGCGCTTGCCGTGACCGACCCGGCCACCCTCCGCCCTTCGGTCAGTCGCATCGCCTTGGCCACCGATTCGCGCCGGCGGCCGCTTTCGCTGATCTCGACGCTTGCACCGCATACCGCCGCGATCGAGGCGAACCCGGCCTGCGCGCTGCTGATCGGGGAACCGGGCGACAAGGGCGATCCCCTCACCCATCCGCGCCTGACGCTGCACGCCACCGCCCGCATCGTGCCGCGCGACACGCCCGGGCATGACGACCTGCGCGCCCGCTACCTTGCGCTCAGGCCCAAGGCGGCGCTCTACGCCGATTTCGCCGATTTCCGCTTCGTGCTCTTCACGCCCGAGGACGCTTTGCTCAATGGCGGGTTCGGCAAGGCGTTCCGCCTCGCACGCACCGATCTCGCCTGACGCGCGTCACCCGTCGGCGCTTTCCGGCGACACCGGCCGTCCGTCCTGCCGGGTCAGCCGTCCACCGGGATGCCGGACCAGGTCGATCTCGGCATAATGGCAGCGATCCAGCGGGTTCCTGGTTCCGACCACCAGGAACGTGGCCGGCGCGTCCGAACTGTTGCGCAGGCAATGCCCGTTCTCGACCCCGGCCGGGAATACGGCGATATCCCCGGTCGAAAGCGGCGTCTCGCCCTCCTCCTCCACCAGGACCAGCTCACCGCTCAGCACGACGACAAGCTCGTCGTCGCTGTCATGCCAGTGCCGATGCGAAGAGGCCGAGCCGGGCATGAGCGTCTCGACACTGGCCCCCAACCGCTCCAGCCCGTAGGAGGGCGAAATCGCCCGCCCCTCATAGGCGCCAAGCGGGCCGGCCAGCGCCTCCGCCGCGTCCGGTCCGTCATGAACCGGCAGATCGTCGAGCTTTACCTTGGGCATGTCGTCCCTCCCCGGTTCCCGTCACCGGGTCACCGTACCACATGCACCGCGCATTGCGCATGGCGCACGACCTGCGCCGCGGTAGAGCCCAAGAGCAGGTCGCCCATCCCCGGCCTGTGCGAGGCGATGATGATCAGGTCCGGCCGGTTCGTCTCGGCCCAGTCCAGGATCGAGCGGCCCGAATGCCCCTCGATCACCACGGCCTTGGCATTTGGCAGTTTCGCGGCCATCTCGGCCAGTTCCGCCTCGACCGCCTGCCGCGCCTCTCTGAGGTAATCGACCGGCATGTAGCTGATCGCATAGTCGGGAATATGTTCCACCACGTGCAGCAGGGTGACCTGCGCGTTCGGCGTCGCCAGCAATTGCGCCAGCTTCATCGGGGCCGAAACGTCGCGTTCCTTGTCAAAGGAAACGGGAACCAGGATATTGTGATACATGCGCATTCTCCTCTCTTGCCGGGCCAGCCTGCGCCAGGCGGCCGCGGCGGTCCTTGATCCACGTCACGCAGGCTTCAGCCCGTGACGTCGAAGGTTCCGGCGACCTCGTACATGACCGGCTCGAAACTGCGGCAAAGCTCGTTGATCCGCCGGTTGCGTTGACGCATCTCGGGGCTACGCAGCATGGCCTGGAAATCCTCGCGCCGTTTCCATTGCGAATAGTTGGCGATCCGGGTCTGCGCATCGTTCACATGCAGACCCGCCGAGATGAACCCCGGCTGTTTCGAAATGAACTCGGCATAGGCGTCGGTCAGCGCTTCGAGCAGGTCCTGACAGGTCCCCGGCGTCATCTCGAAGGTCGTGATGACCGTCTGGACGCTGGCATCCCTGGAAATCTGTGGCATCGGCTCCTCCATTGGCTGGCCCGAGCCTATCACAGGTTTTCCAGAATGCCCTCGATTTCCTGCATCAATCCAGTGACTTCCCCATGGGCCGGCCCCTTGGGCGCCTCCAGCACCGTGCGGCCCTGGCCCAATGTCTCGGCATAGACGATGCGATTGGCCAGCATATGCGCCGCCACCTCGGCATCCATCTCGGCGGCCTTGGCCGCGACGTCCTGCGCCAACCGCGTGCCGGGCCGGGCGCGCGTCATCACCATCATCGCGGGCCTGCGCTCGCGGTCGGCAAGGTACAGCACCACCTCCACCGCCCAGAGATCGAGATGCGAGGTCGCCACCGGGATCAACACCAGGTCCGCCGCCCGCATCGCTGGGCGCAGGTCGCTATCGGCCTTGGGCGGCGTGTCGATGATCACGATGTCATGGCTGCGGGCCAGCTTGCCCACCTCGTAGGACACGCCCCAGGCCGAGGCGGTCGAGAATTCCAACCCCGGCTCGCCACCCTTCTCGATCCGGGTCATGAACCAGCGCCCCGCGCTGCCCTGCGGATCGGTATCCATCAGCGCGACCGACTTGCCCGCCCGGGCAAAGGCCACCGCCAGGTTGACGGCCATCGTGGTCTTGCCCGATCCGCCCTTCTGTTGCGCGATCGTGATTACATGCCCCATTGCGCGCCTCCTACGCTGCATCGCAGCATACATCGCCCGCGCGCCACGGCAATGGCGAAATCGACGCAGAGCCGCGGTGGCCGGTAACCTCCCGTTAACCTTCCTGTACAACTCTGTCGCTGGGGAGGGCTCTTGGTATGAGGCGGATCCTGATCGCGCTGGCGCTCGTCTGGCTGACCGCCGTCCCGGCCCTTGCCGGGGCCTGGCTGCGCGAACACGGCACCGGCTTCACCGCCGCTACCGCCACCCTGCGCCGCCCGCAGGACCGGCTGGAATACGAAAGTTCCGTTTATACCGAATGGGGCCTCACGCCGCGCGTGACACTGGGCTTCGACGTCAACGAACGTGCCGGGATCGCGGGACACGTCCTCGTCTTCGCCCGTTACCCACTCTGGAATCTCGGCAGGAACGGCCGCTTCGCCACCGAACTCGCGGTCGGCGCGTCGCATTGGCAGGCGGACTGGACGCCGATGCAGAAATTCACCCTCTCCTACGGGCGCAACCTCGCGACCCGCTGGGGAGACGGCTGGCTCGCCGTGGACGGCGCTCTCGAATACCGCTCGGGCCAGCCCATAGGCAAGCTCGACGTCACCCTCGGCCTCGCCACCGCCCGGCGCGTCGATCCGATCCTCTCGGTCGAAACCTCGCAGGCGGACGGCGCGTTCTTCTGGACCCTCACCCCCGGCATCACGGTCGAGGCGCCCGGCGGCAAGGCAATATGGCTGATCGGGCTGGAGCGCAAATCCGCCCTGCCCGACCAGATCGGCCTAAAGATCGGCCTGTGGAAGGCGTTCTAGACCTCACTTGTCCACGCGGACCAGCACCTGGATCTCGCCCTGCAACGCCTCCGGCCAGTTTGCCCGCACCTGCGTCTGGTTCGGTCCCTGCTGAAGCTGGACATAGGGCGTGGCAAACTTGATCGCCCCGCCGGGGCCGCGCAGCGGGCCCAGCGCGGTGATCGCGTCGATGCCCCGCGCCTCGCCCGCGAAGGGCAGGTTCCCGTCGGTCTCCACCGTCCAGACCTGCGATGCAGTGTTTTGCTCGTGCCGGATCCGCAGCGGGTTGGCAGCCTGCTTGCCCACCCCGTGAAAGGTGTTCCCGGTAAAGTGGATATCGGTGAACCGGTCGTAATTCATCGCTCCGAAACTGGTATCGATGCGCTCCGCACGGTCGATATAGCCGTTAATCGAACGGAACTTGTTCCCGGTCACCGACAGCCCGTTCAGGAAATGCCCCGCCCCGAAGGGACGCACCACGATGTAGCTGAACCATTGCGCCACCTCGCCCGACAGAAAGATGTTGTCGGTGATGCTCATCGCGCTGAACGAGAACCCGTTCACGAAATCGGGGAAGTTGTCGTGCTCGTTCGTCCACTCGATATGGCAGTTGTCCACGTAATTCTCGGCGATGGTCGAACTGGTATAGGTGCCGATGATGACGATGCCCGCCGTTCGCGTGCCGTTCTCGATCTCGTCGCCCTGGAAGAAGTGGTTGCCCAGCACCATGTTGTTGGCCCCGCTCAGCACCGCGAAATGTCGGAAGCGCGTCGCCCGGCAATGGCGCAGCTTGACATCGTTGGCATTGGCGTTGATCGCGATCGAGGACCGGTTGGGCACCGTCTCGGCCTCTTCGGCCGACAGGAACTGGCAGGTGTCGATCAGCATCCCCTGGCACCCACCCCCCATCGAGGTTATGCCGCGATCCATCGGCCGGCTGACGAAACAGTTGGTCAGCGAGAAGCCCGATCCGCGCTGTGCCAGCCGAATACCGCTTGCGCGGCTGTTGCACTGGAACTCGATCCCCTCCATCCCGAATTTCGACAGGGCGTCGAAGCCCGAGAAATCAAGCATGCACTTGAAATGCCGGAAGGTGTAATTCTGCGTGCCCGCCGCGTCATAGAGCGGGGCGTTCAGCGTGATCTCCTGCGCGGCCACATTGACCTCGCGCACATAGATCTCGCGCCCCACCCCATTGCCCGAAACATGCGAACCCACGAGGATATTCGCCGCGTTCGCCACGTTCCTCAACTTGCGAGAATCGTTGGGGTCATAGGTCGCCTGCGAGGTTGCCACCGTCGTGGTCCAGTGCGGGCTTTCCAGCGCGTCGATCTGCCCGTTCCGGATCACCCGCCGCGTGGAATAGCTGGTTCGGTTGGGCACCGCCGCCTGCATGTCGATGGGATAGGTGAGCCCGATCTTGCGCCCGCCCAGGTCCAGGGACTCGTGGTCGGAATTGTTCAAAAGCGCCTGGAACGCCTTGCGAAAGGCGATCTGCTCATCGCCAAACGCCCGGATATAGGTCGGCAGATCGAAATTCTTGGTCAGCAGCAGCATCGCGTCGACCGGCATGCTCAGCGTGCCGACGAACTCGATCTCGGACACGATGCTCGTGGTCTGCGCCAGCCGATAGGTGCCTTCGGGCACCAGGACGCGCCGGCCGTTCGCTGCACTGTCGGCAGCCTCGAACGCCTCGGAATCATCCGTCGTGCCGTCGCCCACCGCACCATAGTCGCGCACATCCACGATGCCGATCATGTCGCGCAGGAACGCGCCGGTGATATCGATGATCTCGATATCGTCGATCCGGACGATCCCGCCATTGGGTCCGGTCAGGTCCAGCCCGAAATGACCATACAGCGCCGCGCGCCCCCAGGGCATGTGCACCCCGCCCCGGCTGCCGGTTCCGACGATGGCGGTGACCTCGACCACATCGCCATAGCTCGACAGCGCCACCGTGGGCCCGGTCTCGACCACGCCCTCGACATGGCTGCCGCCCGCGCCGCCCGCCCAGCCCGCGATCCGGACCGAAGGAAGATTGCCGCTGATCGCCTTCACGCGTGCCTTGATCTGCAAGTAGCAGCCCGGCTGGATCGGCGTCTGCCCCATGTAGCGCAGGCGCTGGACGCTTTGCGTTTTCTGCATCTCCAGGCAGCCGCCGAAATCTGCATCTGCCGGAACATGGGCCGCGTTGGCGGCTCCCGCATAAGTGTCCGAGCCCGGCGTGCCGTCGCCGCTCGACCACGCCCCCAGCCCGTTTTCGAACGCGGGCGGCATGAACACGATGCCGTCGGTGATTGCCTTGTTCATCCAGTTCCCTTTCCCAATCGCCAGAAGGGTCCGGGCCGCACCCGGAACGCATGGCGATTGAGTAGGGCAAAGGCGTTAACCCCGCCTCAGGGCACCGTCACGGTGGCGTTGCGCCAGACCCCTCAAACTGCCGGATCGCCCGCGCCCAGGATCTGAACGCCGTTGATCTTCCAGCCGTCCTCCAGCCGCACCATCTGGTAGTCGAGGATATGCACCCGGCCCTGGTCATCGGTCACCATCACCTTCTGCCACAGGTTGCCCGCGATCTCGCGCAACTCAAGAAAGCGCAGGCTGTCGGGGCGCCAGACCATCGGATAGCCGTTCCGCACCATCATCCCGAAATTCTCGGGCGTGCGAAAGACGTTGCGGATCGTCGGGCTGGCATAGGTGAAGGCAGTGGTGAAATCATCCGCACGGAACGCGTCGATCTGCGCACGGATATTGGCCTCTATCTCGTCGCTCTGGGCCAGCGCGGGGCCGGCCAGCACGGCAGCGATCAGGACGGCAAAGAGATGTCGCATGGGGCTTCCTCCTGTGTGGGAATTAGCCCGGCGCGACCTCGCGTCAAACGCCCGACCCGCGGCCGTCCAGTGGATGACCAGCGCCGCAAGACAACCCGCTTTTCCCGAAATATTGATGACGGCCCTTCAGAAAGGCCGCCATTGTCCCTCTCGGCCAGCGTGGACCGTAGGGCACGGCAAAGGACTGCCCGGCCCCTTGTCAGACCATTTCCATATCGTCCTCGACCACGTCCTCCTCTTCGGGAACGTCATAACCGCTGTCCTCGCCAAGGCTCAGCGCTGCCATCAACTCCAGACTGCCGTCCTCGCCGACCGCGCTGTCGAATGCCCCATCTTCAACCGCCTGGGCGTAGAGGCTCAGCAGCTGGTCGGCGGATTCGAACCCGCCCTCCGGAGGATCGAGCCGGTAGACTTCCTGAAGAGTACCCTCCTCGTCGTTGTTGTAGAACACAACGCCCTCAAGCCCCGTCACGTCGCCGCCGATGCTCTCGTAATAGCTCACGTAGTTGTCAAAGGTCGGCTCGGTTCCCTCGGGCAGGAAAGGAACGTTGAAATCGTTCGGAGCGGGCTCCTCGGCCGAGACAAACGCCCCGCCGAAGGGGTGCCCTTCTTCAGTGAACTCCTCTCCGAAGAAAACCTTCTGGAACGTGAGCTCTTCCTCCGGCTCTTCCTCTTCCGGTTCATCCGAAACCGCCTTGATCGAGCCTTCTTCGGTCGTGGTCGATGTCGCGCGAATGCCGAAGACATCGACCTCATCAAGGCTTGAGATGTCCAGTTCCACGGTCAGCGTGTCGCCGGCGGCAACATAGGTTTCCTTGTCTTCGCCTTCGGGTCCAAGCCCCGGATCGCTGAGTTTCTCGGCCTCGTCCCACTGCACCCTCTCGCCGTCCAGCCGCACGCCGTTCATGTTGAGCGGGCCGCTCAGGGACTCACTGCTGCCGGTGAACTCGTCATCCCCGAAATAGATGGCGTTGACGTCCATCGCGCCTTCGGAAACCGCTATGTCGGCATAGAATGCTCCGCCGTCCTCGTAGACGGTGATCGTATATGCCAGGCCTTCCACCTGGTACGTAAAGACTTTGGTATGATCAGACATTCAGCTCCCCCTGCCAATCAGGCCCAGATCCCGCGGGCGGCCCGAGTCGGTGACAGAAACCGAGCGCCCGAAACAAAGGGAAATTACTGACCTTTGGCCGAATTTCGGAAAAAAAGGGATAACGACGGTCGGAATACCCGCCGTCGCCATTCGCAAGGAAACGATCGCCCGCTCACGCCGCCATTGTTTACTTTCGGTGCCCTTCACCGGCCTCCCGGCGGGAAGCAGAGTGATCCCGGGTCAGGCCAACTCGCCCGCCAACGCCTTGTCGATCAGCGCCACGGTATCGGCAACGCCGTAAAGCGCGATGAAGCCTCCGAAACGCGGTCCCTGGCTTGCGCCCAGCAGCACCTCGTAAAGTGCCGTGAACCAGTCGCGCATCGGGTCGAACCGCTCGCGGCCGACCGAATAGACGATGGATTGCAGCGCCTCGTCCTCCACCGGCCCGTCATAGGCGACCAGTTCCGCCCGCAGCGCCTCCAGCGCCTCGCGCTCCTTCTGCGTGGGCGCGCGGAAGGTCCGCGTCGGCTTCACGAAATCATTGAAATACCGCACCGCGAACCCGGCCGCCTTGTCCAGGTCGGGATGGCTCTCGGCGCTGGCATCGGGCGCATAGCGCCGGATGAAGCCCCAGAGCGTTTCCTTGTCCTCGGCCCCCGACACCGAGGCGAGGTTCAGCAGCATGGCAAAGGGCACGATCAGCGTCGATTCCGGCACGTCCCCACCATGGATATGCCAGACGGGGTTGTTCAACTGCGCCTTGAGGTCCTGCCCCGGATAGGCCCGCAATTGCTGGTGATACTCGTCCACCGCCTTGGGGATCACGTCGAAATACATCCGCTTGGCCGTCTTGGGCTTCTGGTACATGAAGTACGACAGGCTTTCGGCGCTGGCATAGGTCAGCCACTCGTCGATGCTGACGCCATTGCCCGAGGACTTGGATATCTTCTGACCGTTCTCGTCCAGGAACAGCTCATATGTGAAATGCTCCGGCGCTTTCTCTCCCAGAACCCGGCAGATCCCGTCATAGATCGGCGTGTTGGTCGAATGGTCCTTGCCATACATCTCGAAATCCACGCCCAGCGCCGCCCAGCGCGCTCCGAAATCGGGCTTCCATTGCAGCTTCACGTTGCCGCCGGTGACGGGCAGCGTCCATTCGCGCCCCTCCTCGTCGTCAAAGGTGATCGTGCCGTCCTTGGCATTCACCTCCTTCATCGGAACGTAAAGAACCCGCCCCGTCTCGGGATGGATCGGCAGGAAGATCGAATAGGTCTGCTGCCGCTCCTCGCGCAGGGACTTCAGCATGATCGCCATCAGGTCGTCATATCGCTCCGCCGCGCGCTGCAGGATCTCGTCGAACTGCCCGGACTTGTAGAACTCGGTCGCGCTGATGAATTCGTACTCAAAGCCGAACGTGTCCAGGAACCGCCGCAGCATGGCGTTGTTGTGATGGCCAAAGCTTTCATGCGTGCCGAACGGGTCGGGCACGGCGGTCAGCGGCTTCTGCAGATGCTCCTGCAGCATTTCCCGGTTGGGCACGTTGCCCGGCACCTTGCGCATCCCGTCCATGTCGTCCGAGAAACAGACCAGCCTCGTGGGAATGTCCGAGATCGCCTCGAAGGCGCGGCGGATCATCGTTGTGCGCGCGACCTCGCCGAAGGTCCCGATATGCGGCAGGCCCGAGGGCCCGTACCCCGTCTCGAACAGCACGAATCCCTTCTCCGGAGGTGCCTTCTGATAGCGTTTGAGCACCCGGCGCGCTTCTTCAAAGGGCCAGGCCTTGGACGCAAGTGCGGTGTCACGCAGTTCAGACATTTCAGAGGGTCTCCAACAGGAAGGGTCAGGGCCGCCCGCCTCGCACGGGCGGCCCGGCTTCTCCTATTGTGCAGGCGCGGCAAGAGTCAACAAACATGGGGGACGTACCGCTCCGCGCCCTGTGCCCCCCAATCTCGTGAGATCACTGCGGAGCAATCGTTGACAACGCCCCTACACGCGCATCACGGTATCACGCAAACCGCGATATCAGATAAGGGTTATCACCCAAGTGAATTTCGCCACCTTCGATCTCAATCTTCTCAAGGTGCTCGACGCGCTCTTCCGCGAAGGCTCCACCATCAAGGCTGCGGCCAGGCTGGGCATGTCGCAATCGGCGGTGTCCGGCGCGCTCGCCCGGCTCCGTCACGCGATGGGGGACCAGCTTTTCGTCCGTCACGGCAACCGGTTCGTCCCGACCGACTATGCCACCGCGCTCCAGACTCCCCTGCGCGAGGAACTCGACCGCCTTCAGGCTCTCCTTGCCCCGCCCGGTGTTTTCGATCCGGCCACCACTTCGGGTGTGTTCCGGATCGCCGGCAGCGATTTCTTCGCCGAAATGCTGATGCCGGCCCTGGGCAAGCTGCTCGGGCGCACCTCGCCGGACCTGCGCGCGCAACTCATCGACACCGTGCCGCATGACCATGTGGCCAGCCTCGAACGCTACAACGCCGATCTCGCCCTCATCCCCGATGTGGACCTCCCCGACTGGGCCAACCGCGAGCCGCTCTTTCGCGCGCCCTTCTGTGCGATCGCCCGCAGGGACCACCCGGCCTTGGCCGGGCTGGCACCGGGCGATCCCATCCCGATGGAGCTCTTCTGCACCCTCGGGCAGGTCGCCTTTTCGCCCGAAGGAGAATTCTCCGGCATCAGCGATGTTGCGCTCGCCCGTGTCGGCCGCAGGCGCCGGGTGGTCATGACCGTACCCGTTTTCTCGGGAGTCTGCCGCGCCGTTGCCGAAAGCGACCTGATCGGGATGGTGCCCATGCAACTGGCCGTCCGCCTTGCCCCCGCCTTCGGCCTTGTCCGCTTCGCACCTCC
Organism: uncultured Paracoccaceae bacterium; assembly: GCA_947500005.1. Lineage (GTDB taxonomy): Bacteria > Pseudomonadota > Alphaproteobacteria > Rhodobacterales > Rhodobacteraceae > Lutimaribacter_A. The sequence continues at coordinate 58,428 of CANMQJ010000002.1, forward strand.
GATGGACCCGCCCGAACCACTTGTGGTCGGCATATGGCACAAACGGGCCGACACCACGCCGATGGCCGCCTGGATGCGCGGCCAGATCTTCGGCCTGATGCGCGCCCTCTCTCCCGACCCATCGGCACCCGACGCCCGCGCTTGAACACCCACCGCCCCGCCGATACGGTGCGCGCGGTACACCCAGACAGGACCCGCCATGACCGATCCCCGCGACACCGCCATCGGCCCCCAGGATTGCCTCGTGGCGATCATGGTCGCCATCTCCGCCTCCGACGAGAACATCCGCACCGCCGAACTGGTCAAGATCCAGGCGGCGATCAACATGCTGCCGGTCTTTGCCGATTACGATTCCGACCGGATGCGCACCGCTGCCCAGATCGTCTTTGACCTGTTCGAAGAGGAGGACGGGCTCGACGCGCTCTTCGCCCTGGTGCGCGCCAACCTGCCCGAACGGCTCTACGAGACGGCCTATGCGCTGGCCTGCGACGTGGCCGCCGCCGACGGCACTCTGGCCGAGACCGAACTGCGCCTGCTCGAAGAGATGCGCTATGAACTCAATATCGACCGCCTGCACGCCGCCGCCATCGAACGGGGCGCCCGGGCGCGTCACCTGACCTGAGCTCGATGGGCGGTACGGATTTCCTCCGGGCGTTCGTCGCGGCACTTCTCGCGGCGGCGGGCGCAGCGGCCGAACCGCTCGAGACGCATATCGACAAGTCCGATCAGGAAATGACCGTCTATCGCGACGACGTGCCGGTCTATCGCTGGCCCGTCTCCACCGCCCGCGCGGGCAAGGTCACGCCCAACGGCACCTACCATCCGCAGACCCTCAAGCGGATGCATTACTCGACGCTCTACAACAACGCGCCGATGCCGTTCTCGATCTTCTTCCACGGGAACTATGCAATCCATGGCACCGACCAGGTCGAGAAACTGGGCTGCCCCGCCTCGGCCGGATGCGTCCGGCTGCACCCCGACAATGCCGAAACCCTGTTCAACCTCGTCCGCGAAGTCGGCAAGGAGAACACGCTGATCGTGATCCGCGATTGACGCTCAACTCCCGTAAAGCGCGCCCCAGCGTTCGATCAGCGCCTGTTGCAGCCCCTTGGCGCGCCGGTTCCACGACCGCGCGCCATCCGGCCGCTCGCGCTGCGCGCGCGGGATCCGGGCGCGCGTGTCCAGGTCGGCGGTGAAGATGGCGAATGCCAGATGCGTGCCATCCGCCGCCGTCATGTATCCACCCAGCCCCGAGACGAAATTCAGCGTCCCGGTCTTGGCATCCACCTTGATCGGATGCGTGGTCATGACCCGCCCTGCCGCGTCGCGCATCAGGAAGGGCTTCATCAGCGACCGCAGCGTTCCGTCGCCATGCACCGCGACCAGCGCGCGCACCAGGTCCTGCGGCGCCAGGCGCGAGGCCGGGCCAAGCCCCGAGTGATCCACCATCGCCGGGGCCTGCATCCCGAACCGCTCCATCGCCCAGACATTCATCTCCGCCGCCGAGGCGGCAAGCGAGGCCGGGATGCCGGCCCGCGCCGCCGTGGCGCTCATCCCGACCATCTCGGCGGTGATGTTGGTCGAGTATTTCAGCATGTCGCGCAGGATGTCGCGCAGCGGCTCGCTCTCGTGCCGCGCCAGCTCTGTAGCGCCCTGCGGCGCGTCGCGTACCACCTCGACCCGGCCCAGCGCGATGCCATGCGAGCGCATCAGGGTCTGGAACACGTCGCCTGCGTACAGCCCCGGCAGCCGCACCGGCAGCCAGCGCGACCCGCCGCCGCCCAGCGCGCCCGAGGCGACCGTCCAGCTGTCGAGCCGCTCGCCCGCCTCGTAGGTATAGATCGGCAGCGACCGGCGCACGACCTGCATCTTCGCCATGGCCACGGCGGGCCGGTACTCCCCCGCGGGCGCATCCATGCTCACCGCATAGCCCGACCCGGCCCGCGCCCATTCGAAATGCACCCGGTTGAAATTCAGCGCGATGCCGCTCACCGCCGGGCTGTACCCGACATGGTCGGGCTGGCCCGGATCGATGCTCTTCACGAAGGGCAGCGCGCCGGAATAGACCTTGAACGCGCCCTGAACCTCGTGGATGCCCGCGGCCTTCACCTTCGCCGCCAGCCGCGCCACCGCCTCGGTATCGAGGATCGGGTCCCCGCCGCCCGCCAGGACCAGGTCGCCCTTGAGGATGCCGTTCTCGACCGGCCCGGCCGCCAGGACCCGCGTGGCAAAGCGATGCTCCGCGCCCAGCACGTCCAGCGCATAAAGCGCCGTCAGCGCCTTGGCCACGCTCGCCGGCGGCAGCGCCCTGTCTCCGCCCACCGCCTCCAGGCCCATCCCGGTCTCGGCATCGGCCACGGCGAAGGCCACGTCGCCGGGCAACCCTGCGGCGCGGATGATCCGCTCCGGCCCGTTCAGGCCCTCGGGCCTCTGGCGGGGATGAAGCGAGCGTTCGGGCGCCCCCGCCCGCAGCGCGCCAGGGGTCAGCAGGGCGGTGGCGCCGGCCAGGAAGGAACGTCGGGAAAAATGGTCAACCATGGTTCGAATCAAATCCGATCTTCGTGTCAGTCAAGCGGCGCCTTTCCGGTTTTTCAACGGCCCTCGGCATGCTACCGCGCATCCATGCTGCGCGCGGTGCTCATCATGTCGGTCGCCATGTCCTGTGTCCCGCTCGGGGACATGGCCGGCAAGCTGCTGACTGCGGGCCAGGGCGCCGCCCCCGCCTTCGTCGCCTGGTCGCGCTTCGCCCTGGGCATGCTGATGATCCTTCCCTTCACACCCCCCGGAGCGGCCCGCCTGCTGCGCGACTGGCGCATCTGGCTGCGCGCGCTGCTGATCGCCGGCGGCATCCTGTCGATCCAGACGGCGCTCCGGACCGAGCCGCTGGCCGATGTCTTCGCTGCCTTCTTCATCGGCCCCATCGTCAGCTACGTCCTCTCCGCCCTGCTGCTGCGCGAACCGGTCACGCCCCTGCGAAACGCCTGCATGGTACTGGGGTTCCTCGGCGTGCTGCTGGTGGTGCGCCCGGGCTTCGGCGGCGGCGCGGGGCTGGTCTTCGCCCTTCTGGCGGGAGTCTTCTACGGCTGCTTCCTCACCGCCTCGCGCTGGCTCTCCCATCTCGGCCCGCCGCAGGCGCTGATGTTCACCCAGCTGGTGATCGCCGGGCTGGTCCTGACGCCCCTGGGCCTCGCGAACCTGCCACCCCTCGATGCCGCCACCGCCGGACTCACGCTGCTCAGCGCCACGGGCTCGCTCGCGGGAAACCTGCTTTTGCTCTACGCCTATGCCCGTGCGCCCGCCACGGTGCTCGCGCCCATGGTCTATTTCCAGCTCGCCGCCGCCACGGCGCTGGGCTGGGCCGTCTTCGCGGACCTGCCCGACGCGCTCACCTGGGCTGGTCTCGCCCTTGTCCTGGGTTCAGGTCTCGCCTCCGCGCTCCTGCGCCGCTGACCATCCGCCCCGCGCCCGGATCGCGGTCGAGCTCAGATCGACCATGGGAATGTTCACGAAACACCAGGCCGGCGCTTCCGCCCGGCCCAGCAGGTGCCGCGCCTGCCCGTCCAGACGCCACGCCCCATAGGCCCGCGCCGCAACCGAGCGCAGCGCGCGCGCCCGGTCCCCCGGCCGCGCCACGACGCCCACCGGCACCGTCTCCATGATGTATCTCCACTCCTGCCAGCGATCCAGCTGCACCAGGTTGTCCGCGCCCATCACCCAGACAAAGCGCACACCCGGATACAGCGCCACCAGCCGCCGCAGCGTGTCCGCCGTGGCCCGCGTGCCCAGGCGCGCCTCGATATCGGTGATCTGGACCCGCGGATGCTCCATCACGGCCCGCGCCGCAGCGATCCGCCGCGCCAGCGGCGCGGGGCCGCGCGCCTTCAGCGGGTTGCCCGGAGAGACCAGCCACCACATCCGATCCAGGCCAAAGGCCTTCATCGCTTCCAGGGTGGCGCGCACATGCCCCTTGTGCGGCGGGTCAAAAGACCCCCCGAACAGACCGATCACCTGCCCCGGCCGCGCATATGGAAACCCGCATCGCATTCCTTGAGGCAAAGCGCAAAATCCGCCCCGCCTGTCAACCGCCTCTCCCCGGCAAAAGCGACCCTATCCCCGCTTCATCTCTTTCCAAATACCTTCGGGGGGAATTGAGCCGCAGGCTCAAGGGGGGCAGCGCCCCCTTTCCCCACCCGGCAAGACAAAAGGCCCGGGATCTCGCCCGGGCCTTCGTCATACGGCTTCCGCAAGCCTGAATCAGAACTTGTACGAGGCGCGCAGATGCACCGTGCCGAAATCGACATCGTTGCCCGCGGCGCCGAAATCGTCGAACTTGTGGTACTGGTATTCACCGCCCACGACCCAGTCTTCCGAGACCTTGTAGTCATAGCCGACGCCGACAACATAGCCCGGATCGTCGAAATCGATATTGGTCACGCCCGACACGCCGTCGAAATTGGTATAGGCGACACCGGCGCTGGCATAGAGCAGCCCGTCGCCCAGGTCACGGCCGCCGCGCACCTTCAGACGCGCGATGCCGTCGAAGCTGCCCGAGTTGCCGCCGCTGTTGAACGACAGGTCCGACCAGTCATATTGCAGTTCCGGGCCGACGACCCAGTCGCCGAAATCCCACAGGTAACCGACATGGAAACCGCCGATCACGCCGTCGGTATCGAAGGTATTGGGCGGGGTGACGTCGAACTCGCCAAAGCCATAGCCCAGCTGGCCACCGACATAGCCGCCTTCCCAGTTTCCGGTGACCGGGGCCGCGGGCGCCACGGGGGCCGCGATGACCGGCTCGATGGTGGCGGGCTCGGTATTCCCGGCCAGCGCGCCCGTGGCGGCACCGCCGGCAAGAACGAGTGACAGCAGAACGGAATGTTTCATTTCAGATATCCTTCGCAAGTCTTTTGATCCGGCCGCAGGGGCCGCTCGACCGCACCTATTCACCGCTGCGGGCAAGGGAACCCCCGCGCGCAGCTCCACTCGCGTCATGCGAGAAAACCCGCCTGTTGCGCTCTCCCGACCCGGCCGTTCCCCGCCGAGTGACAGGCCCGTCGGGAATCGTGATGGAACTTTTTCGGACCGTCACCGCCCGGCACCGACCCCGCCGCGCGGGCGAATGATGCAGCATCCGCGTGGTCCGGATTGCCCCTGCCCCGCCCAACCTGTATCAGGCTGTGCGAAACGCAGGACCCGGATCGGAGCATTTCATGGCCGCGAACAAATACGTCTACCACATGCAGGGCGTCTCCAAGACCTATCCCGGTGGCAAGAAGACCTTCGAGAACATCCACCTCTCCTTCCTGCCGGGGGTCAAGATCGGCGTCGTCGGCGTCAACGGCGCCGGTAAATCGACCCTGCTCAAGATCATGGCCGGGCTCGACACCGATTTCTCGGGCGAAGCCTGGGCCGCCGAAGGCGTCAAGGTCGGCTACCTCCCGCAGGAGCCGCAGCTCGACTCCGACCTCACCGTGCGCGAGAACGTGATGCTGGGCGTCGCGCCCAAAAAGGCCAAGCTCGACCGGTTCAACGAACTGGCGATGAATTATTCCGACGAGACCGCCGACGAGATGGCGCAGCTCCAGGACGAGATCGACAGCCAGAACCTCTGGGATCTCGATTCACAGATCGACGTCGCGATGGAGGCGCTGCGCTGCCCGCCCGACGATGCCAAGCCCGACAACCTCTCCGGCGGCGAAAAGCGCCGCGTCGCGCTCTGCAAGCTGCTTCTCGAAGCGCCCGACATGCTGCTCCTGGACGAACCGACCAACCACCTCGACGCCGAGACCATCGCCTGGCTGCAACAGCACCTGATCGACTACAAGGGCACGATCCTGATCGTCACCCACGACCGCTACTTCCTCGACTCGATCACCGGCTGGATCCTCGAACTCGACCGCGGCCGCGGCATCCCCTACGAGGGCAACTATTCCTCCTGGCTGGAGCAGAAGGCCAAGCGGCTCGAGCAGGAAGCGCGCGAGGACAAGGCCAAGCAGAAGACGCTGGAACGCGAACTGGAATGGATGCGGCAGGGCGCCAAGGCGCGCCAGGCGAAATCCAAGGCCCGTATCCAGGCCTACGAGGAAATGGCCAACCAGTCCGAACGCGAACGCGTGGGCCGCGCCCAGATCATCATCCCCAACGGCCCGCGCCTGGGCTCCAAGGTGATCGAGGTCGAGCACCTGTCGAAACACATGGGCGACAAGCAGCTGATCGAGGATCTCTCCTTCTCGCTCCCCCCCGGCGGCATCGTGGGCGTCATCGGCCCCAACGGCGCGGGCAAATCCACCCTCTTCAAGATGCTCACCGGGCAGGAGCAGCCCGACAGCGGCACGATCGAGCTGGGCGACACGGTCGAGCTGTCCTATGTCGACCAGTCCCGCGACGACCTCAAGCCCAACGAAACCGTGTGGGAGGCCATCTCCGGCGGCGCCGAGATCATCCAGCTGGGCGATGCCCAGATCAACTCCCGCGCCTATTGCGGCGCCTTCAACTTCAAGGGCGGCGACCAGCAGAAGAAGGTCTCGCTGCTCTCGGGCGGCGAACGCAACCGCGTCCACATGGCCCGCCTGCTGAAAGAGGGCGGCAATGTCATCCTGCTCGACGAACCGACCAACGACCTCGACGTCGAAACCCTCCGCGCGCTTGAGGACGCGCTGGTCAACTTCGCCGGCTGCGCCGTGGTCATCTCCCACGACCGCTTCTTCCTCGACCGCATCTGCACGCATATCCTCGCCTTCGAGGGCGACGCCCATGTCGAATGGTTCGAGGGGAACTTCGAAGATTACGAGGAAGACAAGAAACGCCGCCTCGGCCCCGACGCGCTGGAGCCCAAGCGACTGAAGCACAAGAAGTTTGCGAGGTAGGCGCTAGTTTATATTGAAAAAAGTAGCACGAACGCATACCTTTGGGTAAGATGAAAAAGGATGCTGACTATGACTGATGTCGTTCAGAAAGCTTCAGTCTCGCAGGTGAAACTCCGTAAACCGTCCTCGAAAACACGAACAGTGAAACCAACTGTTCGTGTTGTTTTGCGACGCGGTTACAACTCCGAAGTCGAAGAAACTTCTCAAATTCATTCAAAAGGCGCAGCGCCATCCGCTTCGTTGGCCCAGAAGATCAGTCGAATTCGTCGACTAATCTCCGCCTCAAATAAAAACAAGCAGGACGGCACCGTTGTCTTGGAAATTCGCACGACTCCTGACGGGTGGAACTCCATCGAGAAAGCCGCCTCTGAAAACAGGATGGACGAAAAGTCTTTGATTGCCTTCCTTGCTTCCGACGCAATCCACGGCAATGCAGGCAATGACCGAAGGTGGGTGTGCGACTTTGTTGCCAAGACAGTCTGCGATCGTTCAGAGCGCAAGAATTGGGACTTTCTTTTGAATTGGTCCGCGATGTATGACGATCCGGGTAATCTAGATATATGGAACCCTAGCGTTAAGTCGAAACTTGCGCATCTTTATGACTCCTATCATGTTTGCCGAGACTTCGAAAATAGCCGTGAAAAACTGATTGAGATACTAAGCCACTCCGCAAGCAAAAGTGCAAAAAACGAAGCCTTCGCAGAGAACGGTCCGCATGACGAAGAACGAAGTCACCCACACTGAGGAACCTGCACGAGACCCTTCGGACGATAGTGTTGATGGAGAAATCGTATTAGAGCTCGACGAAAGTGAACTTGGGCAAGAAATTCTATCAGCAATGTATGCAGGACCGCTGCCGCCTCCTGCAATGCTATCTGAATACAATGAGCTTCTGACAAACGGTGCCGACCGAATACTTGCGATGGCTGAGCGTGAGCAGGCGTCCCGCCATAGAAATGACAAACATTTCCTTTACAATGACACTATGCGAGTTGCTGGCTCGGCGCTAGTGTCTATAGGATTGATTGGTGGCGCGATCTACTGTGCAACGATTGATGCCGTAGAACTAGGAATAGCACTAGCCGCTTCTGGCGCCCTCCCGCAAATCGTTCGTTTCTTTAACCGAAACTCTTCGGAGACCGGGTCAAAATCCAACAAAGACCAGAAAGAATAAGGTGGGTTTGCAACCCACCGCTCCCTTCGCCTTCAACCGGACCATCTTGGAAAACCGCGCCTTGATCGCGCCCCAGCGGTCGGAGAAATTCGCGTCGCCCGCGGGCAGGGTCCAGATCGCGTGCATGTGGTCGGGCAGCACCACCCAGACGTCGATGCCGAAGGGGCGGCGCGCGCGCGTCACCTGCACCGCCTCGCGCAGCAGGTCGACCTCGTCGACCAGCAGCGACGACCCCCGCTTTGCCAGCGAGACGGTAAAGAACACGGTCGCCCTGGCGCGTTTCGCCGGCGCGTTTCGGACGTCGATACTTCGGCATGTGACCATCAGGGCCCGAAAGGGTTAAGAAACCCTACCCGAAACGAATCCTTGCAATGCGCCGCCATTTCCCCCATATGAACCTTGCTACGTTATTCGATCTCGACCCACTGTCTCCCTTACCGGCGCTCAGTCTTCGATTTCAGACCGACCACGCCGGGTTGTCGCACTCAAGCGGACAACGACATCTAAAGGAGACCACGGATATGGCCACTGGCACCGTGAAATGGTTCAACACCACCAAAGGCTTCGGCTTCATCGCACCCGATGGCGGCAAGAAGGACGTTTTCGTTCATATCAGCGCCGTTGAGCGTGCGGGCCTGACGGGCCTCGCCGACAACCAGAAAGTCAGCTTCGACATCGAAGCCGGCCGTGACGGCCGCGAAAGCGCGTCGAACATCGAACTGGTCTGAGACCGGCGGACCGGCTTCGCGCCGGTCACGAGATTGAAAGGACGGGTGCGCCGCACCCGTCCTTTTTTGCGTCCGCATGGCGACCGCCCAGCCAGTACCCCGCAACTGTCATATTCCTGCCGCATTTCGCGGGCCTCATGACGAGAGGACGGAAACGGGAGCATCGTCATGGCCATCATCCTGATCGGGCTTGGAAGCATCATCGGCTTCGTCACCGCCTTCGTGAACTATGCCCTGCTCGAGGCCAGCCTGCTCTCGGCGCTCGGCACCTGGTTCCTGATCGGCTTCGGCCTGCCGCTTCTCTTCATCCTGGCGGGGCTTGCGCAGTCGAATCTGCGTCGCACCGCGGACAGTGCAGGCGATAACCGCGCCCGCACGATCAGCTGAACGCGCAGCCGCCCTTCACCCCCATCGCCTTGAAGATCATCGCCGCCGGGCAGAACCCGGTAAAGGCGGATTGCAGCATGTTCACCCCGATGAACACGGTGAACCACATCCACAGCGGATGCACGAAAACGGTCAGCACGACGCTGAGCAGGATCATCACTCCGGCAAAGGCCAGAACGGCACGGTCGAGGGTCATCACTTGTCTCCTTGGTTCCTGAACTCCTGACTCGAGAATGCACCCTGCACAGGTTATATTCAAGTAGGCGAATATTATGTCGCAGAGCGGCGCGACGGGCGCCCGACTCCCTTGTACAAAACGGTCAATGCCCCGGCAGAACCCTGTACAAAACGGTCAATTCGGTCAGTCCAACGGGTATTCGCGCACCTCGCCGGCCGTGTTGTCGATGGTCATGAACAGGTCGAAATAGGCAAAGGACGGCTTCGCCCCGGTCCGTTTCCGGAACCGCGCAATCCATTCTTGGTCATGCGCCGCACGTGCCGCCGCCCGGTCGGGCCAAAGGTAGAGCCCGACCACCCGCCCATCCTCGCTGCGCAAAAAGTGCTTTCGAATCCGATGCTTGTTCGCCGACCAATGCTCCACCGTGCTGCGCGCGTCGGCGATCAGTTCTTCCGCGCCAAATCCCTCGGGGATCTCGAAACTTGCCATCTCCACGATCATCAACACCCCTCCCGTGCCGGAAGAGGAGCACGATTGCGGTTCCGGATCAATGGCTTGAACCGACCCACCGCACGATGTCATCCGCCCGCATCGCCCCCGACTGCCGCTTGACCTCGCGTCCGCCGGCAAAGGCGACAAGCGTCGGAATGCCCCGGATACCGTGTTTTTCCCCCGCTTGTTGATGCGCCTGCGTGTCCAGTTTGACCAGCCGGGCATTTCCGCTAAGGCGTTCCGCTGCCTTGGAAAACTCTGGCGCCATCATGCGGCACGGCCCGCACCAGGGGGCCCAGAAATCGACCACCAGCGGCACCTCGTCCACTCGGGCGGCTTTGGCGAGAATCGCCGGATCGACCTCAACCGCCTTGCCAGGCAACAGGCCCTCGCCACAGGTTCCGCATTTCGCGCCGGCCAGCAGCCTTTCCTCCGGCACCCGGTTCACCTGTCCGCAGGAAAGACAGGTCAGTTTCTTCGCAGTCATCATGGCCTCCGCAAACACATTCACGAATCAATATGGGAACCTGGCTCTGTGGCGACAAGTTTATCTGTCAGCGAAAACGCGCATCCGGAGGATGTTAATCAATGCGAAACAGGTCTCGGCCATTCTTGTCACCATCCGTCACAACCGCGTCACAGCCCTGTTTTCGCGGCCCGAAGGTACACAGGTATCGGTACATGAAACAATTCATACGCCTTCTAGTACCCGTCCTTACCCTGGTCACGCTTAGCGGCGCCGCTGCCGCCAGCGGACTGACGCGCGTGCTTGGTGCACATCCCTGGTGGTCCGAGAAAGTAGTATGGGTCGGGCTTCCCGCCGGGATCGCCCTGGCCGCCACGGCGTGGCTGTTGGCGCCCGCACGCGGACCGCGGTTGATCACTCTTTTCGCGCTTACCCTACTGGCCTTTGGTCTGGCCCAGTACGGGCAGGCACGGTTTGCCGCTTCGGTGGCTGAAGATGCGCTTGCCGGGCAGGCTTGGTATTTCGGATGGATCGCGACCTGTGCCCTTGCCACCGCGACAGTGGCATCACTTTTTCGATACCAGCGACCGGCACATTGACCGAATGCAAAAGCCGACAGAAAATAGCTGGGCCTGCATCGCAAACCGCACGACAAATCCAAGAACCAAGACGGAGAGGCCAGACATGTTAACTCGCCGCAGCTTTATCGCCGCGACTGCCGCTACCGGTATCCTGCCCGGACTCGGCGTGGCCCAGACAACGGAATTCGACCCCACACCCCAATATGTCCGCATCAAGAAGGATTTCTTGCCAGGCGAGTTGCTTGTTCTGCCACGGTCTTTCTACCTTTATTTCGTAACCGAACCACGCACCGCGATCCGATATGGCGTGGGCGTGGGAAAGGCCGGGCTGCAATTCCAGGGCAGCGCGACCATCGACGTCAAGAAGGAATGGCCCACCTGGCGTCCGACCGAAGAGATGATCGAACGCAGCCCGCAGACCTATGGACGGTTCAAAGACAACGACTATGTGCAGCCAGGCGGCCCCGACAACCCGTTGGGTGCTCGGGCGCTTTACCTGTTCCAGGATGGCAAGGACACCTATTTCCGGATCCACGGCACCACGCAACCCGAAACCATCGGACAGGCGGTTTCGAACGGATGCATCCGGATGCTGAACGAGCATGTGATCGACCTTTATGAACGTGTGCCGATCGGCACCAAGGTCACGGTGATCTGACCGTATCCGCGCCGGGGAGGGCCCGGCGCACCCCCTTTGCCGGAGCGCAGCCCCGTGAAAAACCTGCCCGCGCTCGTACTTCAATTCCCGCCGGCCCTGGTCGGCGCAGCGCTTGCACCTGCAGCGCTATGTGCCGCCGTTCTGCCCTGCATCCTTTGCGCGGACCAGATGCATCGGCCTGCACCCGAGGTGGTCGAAGCGGTGCGGCAGCGCTTCGAGCCCATCCAACATCTCTCCTTCGCCGCGCGGCTGGAATATTGCGGCTATGTCGGGCGTGACGCCGAAGGACGCATCGCCTTCACCCCCATGCTGCGCGGGGACGAAAATGGCTGCACGCCGCCGGACCCTCAGCCCGGGCTGACCATTTTCGCCTCGATGCACACGCATGGCGCGTATCACCGGGACATTCCCGCCGAATTCCCCACCGCCCTCGACATGCAAAGCGACCGGAACGAGGGGGTGAATGGTTTCATCGCCACGCCGGGCGGGCGGCTTTGGTTTATCGACGGCCAGGCCATGATCGCGATTCAGCTCTGCGGATTGGGCTGCCTGCCGCAGGATACCAACTTCCATGCTGGCGATGACGGAGAGATCGCCGAAAGCTATTCCCATGACGAATTGCTGCAACTGGAGGGATATCACTGACCACGATCCCTCTTGATCCGAATCTTTACTTGGATCACAGAAAGAGGGCGACGTTGGACTATCGACTACACTGCTCCTCTACCGGCCCAGTCATCGATTACTACTGACAGAGCCGCCCTGCCGCATTCCGCGGGCAGATTGAAACAGGAGTATGAGACGATGGCTACCGGCACCGTCAAATGGTTCAACACTACCAAAGGATACGGCTTCATCGCGCCCGAAGGCGGCGGCAAGGACGTGTTCGTTCATATTTCCGCGGTCGAGCGGTCCGGGCTTACCGGCCTCGCCGACAACCAGAAGGTCAGCTATGAGCTGAAGCCCGGGCGTGACGGCCGAGAGTCGGCCGTCGACATTCAGCTGCTCTGAAGAAATCGCCTTTCCGCGCGTTTCAAGGCCGGGCACAACCCGGCCTCTTTTGTCGCGACTATCGCCCCGCTCGCTTCACGAGGTCCAGAACCTGCGGCCCCAGGGCGGCAACGATCCGCGCCACGCCTTCCGCGTTCGGGTGGATGCCGTCGGGCTGCATGAGGTCTCGGGCGGCAGCCGGGTCACCTTCCACCGCCAACCCCTCGAAGAAGCTTCCGGCATGTAGCGCGCCATATTCCCGCGCCAGGTCGGGATAGATCGCGTCGAACGCCGCCTTGTAATCGGGGCCGTAATTGCCCGGTGCCTGCATCCCCACAAGCAGGACCTCGACATCGCGATCCTCGGCCACCTGGAGGATGCTGTCGAGATTGGCGCGTGCCACCGCCGGGTCGATCCCGCGCAGCAGGTCATTGCCCCCCAGCGCCACGATCATGCCGTCGACCTCGGGGGTCAGCGTCCATTCGACCCGCGCCGCACCGCCAGCTGTGGTATCACCCGAGACGCCCGCATTGATCAGCCGCACATCCGCGCCACGCTCTGCCAGCCACGCGCGCATCTGCGGCACGAACCCCTCCTGCTCGATCAGGCCGTAGCCCTGCGTCAACGAATCTCCAAGCGCCGCGATCACCACCTGCTCGGCCTTGGCTGCGACGCCGCAGACCGCGAACAGCCCTGCCAGAAGAACCTTGCGCATCACCCTCACCACTCCATATCCCCAAGATATGCCATTCAAGGAGGCCGCCCGCGTGACCGACCCCGTGCTTACCCTCGAACATGCCGCATTGTCGCTGGATGGCAATGCCGGCCGCGTGGATATCCTGCACGGCATCACCCTGGAGGTTGCGCGGGGCGAGACACTGGGGCTGGTCGGCCCCTCCGGTTCGGGAAAGTCCTCGCTGTTGATGCTGATGGGCGGGCTGGAGCGGGCCACCGGCGGCACGATCCGCGCTTTGGGCCATGACCTGACCGCGCTGGGAGAGGACGCGCTGGCGCGGTTTCGCCGCGATCACATGGGAATCGTCTTCCAGAGCTTCCACCTGATCCCCACCATGACCGCGCTGGAAAACGTGGCGACGCCGCTGGAACTGGCTGGCCATGCCGATGCCTTTGCCCGCGCAGAGGCCGAACTGGAGGCTGTGGGCCTGGCACATCGCTCCGGTCATTACCCCGCGCAACTGTCCGGTGGCGAGCAGCAGCGCGTGGCACTGGCCCGCGCCTCTGCCCCGCGTCCCGAGATCCTGCTGGCCGACGAACCCACCGGCAATCTCGACGAGGCCAATGGCGCGGCAATCATCGACCTTCTCTTCGGCCTGCGCGACCGCCACGGCGCGACGCTGGTGCTGGTCACGCATTCCCACGCGCTGGCTCGCCGCTGTGACCGCGTGATCCGACTGCGCGACGGCCGCATCGCCGAGGCTGGGCGCGAGGCCGCCGAATGAGCCTGCGCCTTGCCGCCCGTTTCGCCCGGCGGGAACTGCGCGGGGGCCTGCGCGGGTTTCGCATCTTTCTCGCCTGTCTTGCGTTGGGCGTCGCCGCCATTGCCGCCGTCGGCACGGTGCGCGCCAGCATCGAGGCCGGTCTGGCACGGGAGGGCGCGGCGCTCTTGGGCGGCGATGCCGAGATGGAATTCACCTATCGCTTCGCCTCCGAGGCCGAGCGCACCTGGATGGAAGCGACCGCACAGGCCGTCTCCGAAGTGGCTGATTTCCGTTCCATGGCCGTGGTCGAACGGGGCGAGGAGACCGAGCGCGCGCTGACGCAGGTCAAGGCGGTCGATTCGGCCTATCCACTGATCGGGACAGTGCGGCTGGAGCCCGAGATGACGCTGACGCAGGCTCTCGCGGGTCGCGACGGCCTGCCCGGTGCGGTGATGGAACCTGTACTCAGCGACCGGCTGGGCCTCTTGCCCGGCGGCACCTTCCGGCTGGGCACGCAGGAATTCCTGCTGATGGCGGCGCTCGAACACGAACCTGACGGGGCGGCAGGCGGCTTTGGCCTCGGCCCGCGTACACTGGTGCGAACCGAGGCGCTGGCTAGCTCTGGCCTGCTAGCACCCGGCACGTTGTTTTCGACCAAGTACCGCCTTGACCTGTCGCCAGACGCGGACCTGCCGAGCACAGCGCAGACGGCCCGCGCGGCCTTTGCCGAAAGCGGGATGCGTTGGCGCGACGCCCGCAACGGCGCACCAGGCGTCGCGGAATTCGTCACGCGCCTGGGCGCGTTCCTCATTCTCGTGGGGCTTGCCGGGCTTGCCGTGGGTGGGGTCGGCGTCTCGGCTGCGGTGCGGGCTTATCTCGCGGGCAAGACGGCGACCATCGCCACCTTGCGCACGCTGGGGGCCGATCGGGCGACGATCTTCCAAACCTATTTCCTGCAAATCGGCCTTCTGTCCCTTGCCGGTATCGTGATCGGGCTCGCGCTTGGGGCGCTCGCCCCTTTGGCGCTTGCCCCGCTGATCGAGGCGCGCCTGCCGATCCCGGCAGCATTCACCATCTACCCCGCGCCGTTGGCCGAGGCCGCGCTTTATGGCCTGCTGACCGCGCTGCTCTTCACGCTCTGGCCGCTGGCAAGGGCCGAGGAGGTGCGCGCCGCGACGCTCTTCCGCGATGCGCTCGGCTCGGCACGTTTGCTGCCCCGTGTGCGTTACCTCGCCGTGACCGGCCTCGGCCTCATCCTGCTGGTCGGCGCGGCGGCATGGTTCAGCGGCTCGGCGCGACTGACGCTCTGGACCTTCGGCGGCATCACCGGCGCGCTGATCCTGCTCGCTCTCTCGGCCCTTGCCATCCGCGCACTGGCCCGCACAGCCGCCCCCGCCGCACGCGGCCGCCCCGCCTTGCGCTGGGCGCTGGCCGCCATATCCGGCCCGGGCGAGGGCGCGGGATCGGTCGTCCTGTCCTTGGGTTTGGGACTGTCGGTGCTCGCCGCTGTCGGCCAGATCGACGGGAACCTGCGCAACGCCATATCGGGCAACCTGCCCGAGGTCGCGCCCTCCTATTTCTTCGTCGATATCCAGAAGGATCAGATGGCAGGTTTCACGGACCGGCTTGAAAGCGATCCTGCCGTGAGCAAGGTGGAAAGCGCACCCATGCTGCGGGGCATCATTACCCGCATCAACGATCGCCCGGCGCGCGATGTCGCAGGCTCCCACTGGGTCCTCGAAGGCGACCGCGGCGTGACCTATTCCGACGGACTTCCCCGCGACACACGGCTGACCGCGGGCGAATGGTGGGCGGAGGATTACAGCGGCCCCCCGCTCGTCAGCTTCGCCGCCGAGGAGGCCGAGGAGATGGGGCTGTCGCTGGGCGACACTCTCACCGTCAATATTCTGGGCCGCGACATCACCGCCACCATCGCCTCCTTCCGCGAGGTCGATTTCTCCACCGCCGGGATCGGCTTCATCATGTCGATGAACCCCGCCGCGCTGGCCGGCGCTCCGCACAGCTTCATCGCGACCGTATATGCCGAACCGCAGGCCGAGGCGGCCATCCTGCGAGATCTCGCAGGACAGTTTCCCAACATCACCGCGATCCGCGTACGCGACGCCATCGACCGCGTGGCCGACCTTCTGGCGGGACTGGCCGCGGCGACCTCCTATGGCGCGGCGGCCTCGCTGCTCACGGGCTTTCTCGTGCTGATCGGGGCGGCAGCGGCGGGTGAGGCCGCCCGCCGATACGAAGCCGCGATCCTCAAGACGCTGGGCGCGGCGCGTCGGCGCATCCTGCTCAGCTTCGCCCTGCGCGCGGCCCTGCTGGGCGCAGCCGCAGCCACCGTGGCGCTCGCCGCTGGCATACTGGGCGGCTGGGCGGTCAGCCATTACGTCCTGGAAACCGATTTCGCGGTGATCTGGCCTTCGGCCGTTGCAATCGTGGTGGGCGGCATCGCCATTACCCTTGCGGCAGGGCTGGCCTTTGCCTGGCGGCCGCTGGCCGTGCGCCCGGCCCGGATCCTTCGGGCCAATGACTGATCAGCGCGCGCACCGCACGGGTTGCAACAGTTCGATCAGGGCGTCGTTGTCGCAGACCAGCGCATCCAGGGTGATCTCGTCCAACGAGGCGTAGAACGCGACCGCAGCGTCCTGCAGGGCGACCCGCAGACGACAGGCCTTGGTCAGCGGACAGGTGTTGTCGGCATCCGCGAAACACTCGGCCAGGGGCAATCCACCTTCCACCTTGCGGAACACGTCCCCGATCCGGATACGGTTTGCCGGTCGGCCCAGAACCATCCCGCCATTGCGCCCCCGCTGCGTGTTGAGATAGCCCAACTGGCTCAACTGGTTGATGACCTGAGCCAAGTGGTTCTCCGAAATGTTGCAAACTGCGGCGATCTCGGATTTGGTGACCAGACGGTCCTGATGTGCGGCGCAATACATAAGCAGCCTTACGGCGATATTGGTCCGTTTCGTGATACGCATGTCGGCTCCTCCCGGATGGCGGCATGCACTTGTCGCATGAAACGTAAAAAAACAGTTTGACATACATCAATCGGCGGGGGCAGGCAGCGAATATGGCAGATCCCTATTTCTTCGGCTATGGCAGCCTTGTGAATACCACAACCCACGACTTTCCCGATCCGCGGCCGGCTACGCTGTCTGGATGGAAACGCGCCTGGCGCCACACCGATCTGCGCCCGGTTGCCTTCCTCACCGCCGTGCCGGACCCAGAGGCGGAAATCGAAGGCATGATCGCCCATGTGCCCGACGATGACTGGGCCGCGCTGGACGAGCGTGAATGGGCCTATGACCGCGTGCCGGTGACCACCATGGTCACCCATCCCGTCACGCATCCGGTCGAGATCGCCGTTTACGCCGTGCCCGAGGGTCGCCACACGGTACCCTCCGAACGCTACCCGATCCTGCTCAGCTATCTCGACGTCGTGGTCCAGGGATATCTGCGGGTGTTCGGAGTGGAGGGTGCCGACCGCTTCTTCGCCACAACAGACGGGTGGGAAAGCCCGATCCTCGACGACCGGGCCGAGCCGCGCTACCCCCGCCACCGGCGCCTCACGGACGAGGAGCGCGCCTTCATTGACGACCGGTTGTCACGGCTTCCGGCAAAGGTGGTTGCGACGGGCTGACGCCCGCCAGCCCCTCGTTCATCTCTT
Organism: uncultured Paracoccaceae bacterium; assembly: GCA_947500005.1. Lineage (GTDB taxonomy): Bacteria > Pseudomonadota > Alphaproteobacteria > Rhodobacterales > Rhodobacteraceae > Lutimaribacter_A. Next base: position 76,069 of record CANMQJ010000002.1, read on the forward strand.
CTCTAAATACTCACGGTACGTCGCTGGCAGGCCTGCGCAGGTCCCTGTCAATCGCGCGCGCGTATCTTCTGCAGCAAAGGAAGCAGCGCCGCCATCTCGGGCCCGCGCTCCTGTCCGGTCAGCGCCTTGCGCAGCGGCATGAACAGCCCCTTGCCCTTGCGACCCGTCGCGTCCTTGACCGCGGCGGTCCAGGACCCCCAGCTCGTCTCGTCAAGCGGCTCCTCGGGCAGCAGCGTCATGGCTTGCGCCACGAACTCACGATCCTCCGCGTCGATCAGCGGCTCGGCGCCGTCGCGGCAGAGCAACCACCACGCCTCGAGATCGTTCAGCGTGTGAATGTTGCCGCGCGCCATCGCCCAGAAGGGGGCGCGGAGGTCTTCCGGGATGCCCAGCGCCTCCAGCCGGTCGGCAACCGCCTCCACCGGCAGGGTCTGCAGGTAATGCGCGGTCAGCGGGAAAAGGTCGTTCACGTCGAACTTGGTCGGCGCCGCGCCGAAGCGGGACACGTCGAACCCGTCGATCAGCTGGCCCATCTCGGTCCTCAATTCCACCGGGTCGGCCGAACCCAGCCGCGCCATCAGAGACAGGAGCGCCATCGGCTGCACGCCCTGTTCGCGCAGATCGCGCAGGGCCAGGGTGCCAAGACGTTTTGACAATGCCTCGCCCTGCGGCCCGGTCAACAGCGAGTGATGCGCGAATTGCGGAACATTGCCGCCCAACGCCTGGATGATCTGGATCTGCGTCGCCGTGTTGGTCACATGGTCCGAGCCGCGCACGACATGGGTCACGCCCATCTCCGTATCGTCCACGACGGACGCCAAAGTATAAAGGAATTGTCCGTCCCCGCGGATCAGCACCGGGTCCGAGACCGACGCCGCGTCTATCGAGACGGGACCCAGGATGCCGTCCTCCCATTCGATCCGCTCATGATCCAGCTTGAACCGCCAGACCCCGTCGCCCCGCTCGGCGCGCAGCTTTTCCTTCTCTGCCTCCGACAGCGAAAGGGCGGCGCGATCGTAAACCGGCGGCCGGCCCATGTTGAGCTGCTTCTTGCGCTTGAGGTCCAGCTCGGTCGGGGTCTCGAATGCCTCGTAGAAGCGACCGATCTCGCGCAAATTGTCGGCTGCGGCGTGGTAGCGGTCGAGCCGCTCCGATTGCCGTTCAACCCGGTCCCAGGTCAGCCCCAGCCATTCCAGGTCCTGCTTGATCGCGTCGACATATTCCGCCTTCGACCGCTCGGGGTCGGTGTCGTCGATGCGCAGGATGAATGTCCCACCGGCCTTGCGAGCGATCAGCCAGTTCATCAGCGCGGTGCGCAGGTTGCCGACATGGATGTAACCGGTAGGCGACGGGGCGAAACGGGTGGTGGTCATGGGGATCTCCTGTTGTCGCGGCTCTTGTCACAAGGGCGCGCTCTTGTCCAGCGATGCGGCCAAGGGGAAGAGGCGCCCGGCCCGCCAAGGCGAACGCGCGGTGCCCGCCAGGGCGCCGCGCCGGGCCCAAACCCGCCAGCGGATCCGGCGCAGCCGGAGCCGCGCGGGTGCGGGAGGCCTGCCCGGCACGAGCAGTCAAGCGGCCGCCAGCTTCTACCCCCAGGTATGGTGAACACCGCCGCCAGCGCCTGCGCCGCAGGTTGCGTCTTTGCGCACAGCCTTATTGCACGCGCGCACAGTTGCGGGTCGACTACAGCGCGCTAGCTTACGTTGCGGAAATACCTTCCACGACCAAGATCAACGATGACCCAACCGGAGAGAGTGATATGAGTTTCGATCTGACGCGACGCGCGGCCCTGGCTGGCGCGGCAGCACTGCCACTGGCCACCATGGCCCGCCCTTCCCTTGCCGCCTCGAATGGCGCCAGTGGCGCCGGCCTGCCCCATGCCCGCAGCTTCCAGCTGGGCGACATGACCTTGACGACACTGCTCGACGGTTCGATGCCGCGCGAGGGAGCCAAGGACATCTTTGGCGGCGGCGCCTCGGAGGAGGAGTTCGCGCAGGTCTCGCGCGAGAATTTCATCCCCGCGGACATGGCGCAGTTCTTCTTCACCCCGACGCTGGTGGAAACCGGCGGCCAGCATGTGCTCTTCGACACCGGGCTCGGCCAAGGCGGCATCCAGACGGCTTTGGCCGAGGCGGGCAAGACGCCCGAGGATATCGACATCGTCGTCATCACCCACATGCATCCCGACCATATCGGCGGCATGATGACCGGTGATGCGCCGACCTTTCCCAATGCGCGCTATGTAACAGGTTCCGCCGAGTACGATTTCTGGTCCAAGATGGAGGCTGGCAACCGCGTCGGCGACATGGTCGCACAAAAGGTCACGCCGCTGGCCGAGAAGATGAGCTTCATCGAGGACGGGGGAGAAGTTGCGCCCGGCCTGACTGCCGTCGGGGCCTTCGGCCACACGCCTGGCCACATGGTCTATCGCATCGAAAGCGGCGGCGAGCAGTTGATCCTGACCGCCGATCTCGCCAATCACTATGTCTGGTCTTTCGCCCATCCCGAATGGGAAGTGCAGTTCGACATGGACAAGGCCGCCGCCACCGAGTCGCGCCGCCGCATTCTTGGCATGCTCGCCGCCGACCGGATCCCGATGATCGGCTATCACATGCCCTTCCCCGCCGCAGGGTTCGTCGAGGCGCGCGGCGACGGTTTCCGCTTCGTCCCCGTCAGCTACCAGATGATGGGCTGAGGCACAGGCGCCCGGATCAGTAACCCGGGTCCGGGCGCACGTCAGAGCCGTCGGTGAACCGCGACAGGCGAAAGGCCTGCGGATCGACACAAGGCGCGGCTCCGGTGACAAGGTCGGCCATCAGCCGTCCCGCACCGGGGCCGATACCGAAGCCGTGGCCCGAGAACCCGGTGGCGATGAACATCCCCGGCATCTCGTCCACGCCGGAGATCACCGGGATTGCATCCGGCGTCACGTCGATCATTCCCGCCCAGCTTTGAACGATCTCGGCCTTCTCAAGCGCGGGAAACGCCTTGCGCGCCTCGGCCCAGGCCCGGCGCAGCACCTTCTCCGAGGGAGGCGGGTCAAGCACTCGGCAGCGCTCGAAGGGCGTCACCTCCTCCGGTGCCCAATGCCGCGCCTCTCGCGCCTCCTCGGACCAGCGACGGCCCAGGCGGAATCGCAGCGACCGCCATTCGCTGGCGAACGCCGGCAGGAAGCGCCACGCAAGGCGGAAACTGTCGGGTACAAGGTCGACGACGTTTTCATGCCCGCAAGCCACGGTGTAGCCTCCGTCGGCCCGCTTTCGGATCGAGAACTCTTCCGACCACAAGGCAGGCTCGGGTCCGTCTTCGACCGCCGAACTGCGCATCACAGTATTCAGAACCTTGAGCTGCGGCAGGAAGATACCCGCATTTCCGGCGAACAGGCGAGACCACGCGCCCCCAGCCAGAACGACCCGGTCACAGGCGACGCGGCCCCTCTCGGTCATGACGCCCGAGACCTTGCCGGCTGCCGTCTCGACACTGCGCACCGCGCAGCTCGTCATAACCGTCGCTCCGCGGTCGCGCGCGCCTTCGGCTATCGCGGGCGCTGCCCATTGCGGCTCGGCTCTCCCGTCGCCCGGCATGAGCAACGCACCCTTCAACGCCATCTCTCGTCCGGGCAGCAGCCTGTCCAACGCGTCGCCCGAGACGATCTGCGCCTCGACCTGGAAAGGCTCGAGGTTGCGCGCCCAGCGCTGGTGTTGCGCCAGTACCCGGTTCGACGCGCAGCCAAACAGAATGCCCGATTGCCGATACCCGGTCTCGCGGCCCAGCCGTGCATCCAGTCCCTGCCAGATCCGGATGGCCTCGATCATCAACGGGATCTCGCGCGGATCGCGCATGCCCAGACGCACCCAGCCCCAGTTGCGCGAGCTCTGCTCACCAGCGATCTGGCCCTTTTCGCACAGCAGAACCGAAAGGCCGCGCTCGGCCAGTTCCAGCGCCGTGGAGGTACCGATGATTCCGCCGCCGATCACGACCACGTCCACCCGTTTGGGCAACGAAAGATCGGGCGCGAAGGGAGAGGGCTTTGGCCCCGGCATCATGTGCTCCACGGATCGTTACAGACAGAGCAGGAATACCGTTGCCTCCCCTGGAACAAAGCCCAATTCGATCCTTCGTGCCTGCAAGCGGATGCGACTGTGGCCCGCGCGCCATGCCTCGCGCCCGGAACGTTACGTTACCCTTGACGCAGGCGCTCGGCCAGGCGGTCGAACGGATCCTCAAGCATCTTCTCGGGCAGCTTGTGCGGCTCGCCGGCAAAGAGATCCGTGACCCGCTCGCGAAGCGCCGCCAAGCGCGCCAGGGGCTGAGCCGCGCGTTTTCCCGCCAGCGCGCGCAGCCGCTCGGACCCCAGCACCAGCCAGGCGCCTCCAAGGGAGAGCACGGCCAAGAGGAGGAAGGCGGGCAGGAGCAGCGGAAAAGCCACCAGCGCCGCAAGCGCCGCGATCGCGGCACTCAGCTTCAAGCTCGGGCCGCGGCGCGCGGGCCGAGCCCCCCCTGCCTTCGCGCGCCGCGCGCCCTTGCGCAGAGGCATCCGACGCTCCGCCGGCGCACTTGACGCTCCTCTCGACGCGTTTCGTTCGGGCCCCCGCTCCACCCCTGCCGTTTCGCGCAGGAGCGATTTCACCGCCATTTCCGTCTCCGCGTCGTCATAAACGCGCGCGGGGGATTTCAGAGGCTCCACCCCCGGTTTTCCGTATAGCGATCCGTATTCCGCATAGGACATTCTTGGTACCCCTTGTGCCAATTGTCACAAACAGGCCGGGTTCGCCCCCGCTTCGCCGCAGCCTTGCCCCGAATGTGCCACATTTGGGCGCGGGACCAGACTCCGGCGCGGGAAAAAATGGATCAGGAAGGGTCGCGCCAGCGGTTCACGATGGGATAGCGGCGGTCCAGCCAGAAGGCATGCTTGGTCAGCCGCGCACCGGGCGCCGACTGGAAGCGCTTGTATTCGCTGATATAAATCAAATTTTCGACCTTTTTGACCGTCTCGCGGTCAAAGCCCAGCGCGACCGCCTCGGCCACCGATCCGTCACGATCGACCAGTGTTTCCAGAATGGCATCCAATGCCGGGTAGTCGGGCAGACTGTCGCTGTCCTTCTGGTCCGCGCGCAATTCAGCACTGGGCGGTTTCTGGATCACGCGGGGTGGAATCACCTCGCTCGCCGGTCCCATCATCCAGTCGCGGTGATGGCTGTTGCGCCAGCGGCAGGTCTCGAAGACGCGGGTCTTGTAGAGATCCTTGATCGGGTTATAGCCGCCCGCCATGTCGCCATAGATCGTGGCATAGCCCACGGCGACCTCGGACTTGTTGCCGGTGGTCAAGAGCATCTCGCCGAACTTGTTCGACAGCGCCATCAGCAGCAGCCCGCGCAGGCGGGACTGGATGTTCTCCTCGGTCAGCCCGGGCTCGGTCCCTCCGAAAAGCGGCGCCAGCGTGTTTGTCACGGCGTCGCGTGCTTCGGAAATTGGGACATAGTCGTAGCGAACGCCCAGCGCCTTGGCGACGCCTTCGGCATCCTCCAGCGACTCGGCGCTGGTATATTCCGAGGGCAGCATCACGCAGCGGACGTTCTCGGCCCCCAGCGCATCCACCGCGATGGCCGCGACCAGCGCGGAGTCGACACCGCCCGAGAGCCCCAGAAGCACTTTGCGGAAGCCGGTCTTGGCCATGTAGTCGCGCAAGCTTTGCACCATGACACGGTAATCCTGCTCCCACTCGTCGGGATAGGCCGCGATCTCGCCCGGCACGATGCGCCAGCCATCCGCCCCGCGCTCCAGATCGACATGAGTCACCGTCTCATCGAAGACCGGCATGCGAAAGGCCAGCGACCCGCTGGGATTCAGCCCGAAGCTGCCGCCGTCGAATACCTGGTCGTCCTGCCCGCCCACCATGTTGAGGTAGATGAGCGGCAGACCCGTCTCGACCACCCGCGCCACCATATGGTTGACGCGCACATCGTGCTTGTGCCGGTAATAGGGCGATCCGTTGGGCACCAACAGGAACTCGGCCCCCGTCTCGGCCAGTGTCTCGGCCACGTCCGGATGCCAGCTGTCCTCGCAGATCGGAGAGCCCACGCGCACGTTGCCCACGGCGTAAGGCCCGCCCAGCGGCCCAGCGTCAAAGATGCGGACCTCGTCGAAAACCGTTTCGTTCGGCAACTCATGCTTGAAGACCTTGGCCGCGATCCGCCCGTCCTTGCAGATCATGTAGGCATTGTAGAGCTTGCCGCCCTCGGCCCAGGGTCCACCCACCGCCAGGGCAGGGCCATCCGCGCAATCGCGCGCCAGCGCCTCGACCGCGTCCATCGCGGCCCGATGAAAGGCATGCTTCATCACAAGGTCCTGCGCGTTGTACCCGGTTATGAACATTTCGGTCATGGCAACGAGGTCCGCGCCCGCGTCATGCCCCGCTTGCCACGCGGCGCGCGCCTTGGCCGCGTTACCGTCGATGTCGCCGACCACCGGGTCGAGCTGTGCCAGAGTGATGCGGAAACGCTCGGCCATGCCGCCCCCTTGTGCCAGAACTTCCCGCCCGATTTAGCAGATCGCGCCCCGAGGAAAAGGCAAATGCGCCAAAAGACGTTGCCCCTTCCTGCCCGGTGCCGTAATTTCACCCTACCGCGCGGAATGACGGCGGCCAGACGGCATCACGGGCAGACAGGGGCAGTCATGCACAAGTTCCAAGCACTTATCGCGGCAGCGGCCGTCTTGGCCATGACCGGAGCTGCACTCGCGCAGGACGGCCAGGTCCTCACCACCGAGGACGATATCGGGGGCGTCTACGAGGGGACGTTCCGCGGCGGCCTCCAGCACGGGACCGGCACCTACCGGTTGCCGAACGGCTATGAATATACCGGCGAATGGGTCGATGGAGAGATCCGCGGCCGCGGCGTCGCGCGTTTTCCCAACGGCTCGGTCTACGAGGGCGAATTCGCCAAGGGCAAACCGCATGGCATCGGCAAGATCACCTTTGCCGATGGCGGCACGTACGAGGGCGAATGGTCAGAGGGCGTGATCAACGGCCAGGGTATTGCCGTCTATGCCAACGGCGTCCGCTACGAGGGTGGCTTCCGCAATGCCCAGCACCATGGCCAGGGCGTGATGACCAGCCCCGGCGGCTATGTCTACGAAGGCGACTGGACGGACGGCCAGAAGGAAGGCAGCGCCAAGATCACCTACCCCGACGGCGCCGTCTACGAGGGCGAGGTCAAGGGCGGCCAGCGCCACGGCGAGGGCACGCTCGAACTGCCCGATGGGCTGATCTATGTCGGCACATGGATCGACGGCCAGATCGAGGGCGAAGGCCGCCTGACCCAGCCCAACGGCGATGTCTACGAGGGCGAGCTTGTCGCCGGCCGGCGCGAAGGTCTGGGCCGCGTCACCTATGCCAACGGCGATGTCTACGAGGGCGCGTTTCTCGACGACCGCCGCCATGGCCAAGGAACCTTCATCGGCACCGATGGCTATCGTTATACCGGCGACTGGGCAGACGGTCAGATCGAGGGAACCGGCCGTGTCACCTATCCCGACGGGTCCGTCTACGAAGGCGAATTTCGCGACGATCTGGCTGATGGAACGGGCAAGATCACCTATCCCGACGGCTCCACCTACGAGGGCCAATGGGTGGCCGGCGTGATCGATGGCGAGGGGGTCGCGCGCTATGCCAACGGCATCGTCTACGAAGGCGAATTCCGCAATGCCAAGAACCACGGGCAGGGCGTGATGACCTATGCCGACGGCTACCGCTACGAGGGCGAGTGGCAGGACGGTGTGCGGCATGGCCAGGGCAAGGCCACCTACCCCGACGGGTCGGTCTATACCGGGGAATACGTGGACGGCCAACGGCAGGGCGAGGGCGAGATCGTGATGGCCGACGGGTTCAAGTATTCCGGCCAGTGGGAAGGCGGCAAGATCAGCGGCCAGGGCACCGCGACATACGCGAATGGCGATGTCTACGAGGGCCAGTTCCGCAATGGCAAGCGGCAGGGCGAAGGGACCATGCGTTACGCCTCGGGACAGGAGGAAAGCGGGACCTGGGACAACGGCGCGCTGGACCGCGAGGAGACGCAGAACGGCGGCTGAGCGGTTCGGCGGTCGGGCTGAACCGGACCCTGGTACAGAAATTCAGCGCGTTTTGACCGTTTTGTACAGCGTTTCCGGGGCCGATTGACCGTTTTGTACAAACTCCGGCGACCCGATCTCAGCCGATCTGGGGAACCGGGTGCGACGCGCCCTCGAAGGCGATGCGGAAGAACCGGTCGGCCAGATCGGTCGGGCGTGTGCCCGCCACGCGGGGCCATTCGAGGGTCCAGTTCATCATCCCGATCAGGGCGAAGCGGAGCGTCATCAGGTCCACATCCGCGGCGATGAGACCCGCGCCGCGCGCCGTTTCCAGCAGGTCGATCCAGACCGCCTCGTATTCCTCGCGCACGCTGCGCAGCCGCTGGCGGATGTCGGCGGGGACATGTGGGAAGCACCGGATATGGGCCGAGGCGTAATCGCTTTTGTCATGAAGTGTCGTGAGATGCACCTCCATCGCCAGCCGGACCCGGTCGAGCGGAGAGGCGTCCGCCGCCTGGTCGAGCGCATCGCGCACGCGGGCCTGAACCCGCCGGACACCCTCGGTCATGACCTGTTCGATCAGCGCGTCCTTGCCGTCGAAATGATAGTAGAGGCTGCCCGCCTTCATGTCGCAGGCCTGCGCGATGTCGCGCAGCGAGGTGTCGCCATAGCCGTTCCGCACCAGAAGCCGCGCGGTCCGTTCGAGGATCATCCTGCGGGACACGTCCCTGAGCTTTTCGTCCTTGCGGCGGGCCTGGGCCATGCGCCTCGTCCTCCTCGTGCAGCCTGGGCGATCCCTTAATCCGAACCAGGCCCGAGGGGCAAGCCGCGGCCGGCGAAAGGCGCGAATCGTCGCGCCGGGGGGCGCTGGGTCTCTGCCTCGTACAAGTCGGCCAGCTGTGGAGATTTTGGCCAAGGTCGCACCGGAACATCATATTTTACATATTACTTCAGAGACTTGACTTCATGTTTTGTCACGCGACCACGGGGTCACCTTTGTGATTGACGGGTGGCGGCGCCAAAAATTATAACAGTTGTTAGAATTATCGAGGCCCGGACCATGTGGAACGAAGCCATCCCCGACCGTTCGACGCAGCAGGCGCTCAAGCGCAAGGCGATCCTTCGGGCGGCGGCAACGATCTTTTCCCGCCAGGGCAGCCACGGGGCGACGCTGGAGGATGTGGCCGCGAGCCTCGGTGTCTCGAAGGCGGCGCTCTACCGCTACGTCCTGAACAAGAACGACCTGATCCTTGCCTGCCAGGAGGAAGCGCTGGAAATCGCCGACCGCGCGCTGACCCGGGGCGAGGACGAGGGGACCGATGCGCTGGAGAAGATCCGGATCGGGCTGACCCTCTACCTGGTCGCGATGATGGAGGAGATGGGCGTTCCCGCGCTGATCCTGGAGGAGAACGCGCTGCACGGGGACGAGGCCGAGCGGACCTATGAGAAGCGCGACGCCTACGAGATCCGGATGCGGCGGCTGGTGGCGGAGGGTCAGGCCGACGGCTCGATCGTCGCGGTGGAGCCGAAGGTGGCGGTCTTCATGCTGCTGGGTTCGATCCACTGGGTCGCCAAGTGGTACCGGCCCGAAGGCGCCTGGAGTCCCGAGGACGTGGCCGAGGGGATCGTGGGGCTTGCCACCCGCGCGCTCGATACGCGACCCGCCGCCGCGCTGCCGGCAATGCCAGACACCACAACTCACTGAAGGTCAAGCAACATGCATTTCGATCTGAGCCCCGAGCAGAAAGAGCTTCAGCAGACGATCCACGATTTCGCTCAGGCCGAGATCGCCCCGATCGCCGAAGAGCTTGACCGCAAGGGGGAATTCCCGGTGGACCTGTTTCGGCGGGTCGGCGAGATGGGGGTGATGGCGATCCCCTTTCCCGAGGAGCTGGGCGGCATGGGGCTGGGCGTCTTCGAGGCCGCGCTGGCCATAGAGGCGCTGGCGCGGGCGGACCAGTCCATCGCCGTCTCGACGATGGTGTCGATGGCGACGGGGCTGACCGTCTCGCGGTTCGGGACCGAGGAACAGAAGCGCAAATGGCTGCCCGAGATCGTGTCGGGGCAGAAGATCTGCTCCATCGCCGGCACCGAGCCGGGGGCCGGGTCCGATACCGGCGGGTTCACCACGCGGGCCACGCAGCTGGGCAACGGGCAATGGTCGCTGAACGGAGAGAAGGCCTATATCACAAATGCGGGCACGCCGATCTCGCTGTTCACGCTGATCCTGGCGATCACCTCTCCCAAGGACGAGGAGCGCAAGAAATTCTCGCTGTTCCTGACGCCCAACGACGCGCCCGGCTATAGCCGTGGCAATGGCTATCACAAGATGGGCTGGCGCAGTTCGGACACGCGGCAGCTCTATCTCGACGATTGCCAGCTGGGCGAGGAGGCCATCGTGGGCACGCTGCATGGCGGCCGCCACCTGCTGCACAAGGGATACCAGGCGGCGCGGCTGTGGCTGTCGGCCTGTTCGCTGGGCCTGGCGCAGGCCAGCCTGGACCATGCGCTGAGCTATGCCAAGGAGCGGCAGGCCTTTGGCGGGTCGCTGGGCCAACGCCAGCTGATTCAGCAGATGATCGCGCAGATGGCGCTGAAGGTGGATATGGCCCGGCTGCTGACCTATCGCGCGGCCTGGCAGATCGATCAGGGAATCGACGATCTGGGCGCGCTGTCCATGGCCAAGCTGGGCGCGACCGAGATCGGGACCGAGGTGGCGAACATGGCGGTGCAGGTGCATGGCGGATGGGGTTTCATGGATGACTGCCCGCCGTCGCGATACCTGCGCGACAACCGGATCTGCACGATCGGGGACGGGTCGAGCCAGATCCAGACGATGCTGATCGCGCGGGCCTGCGGGCTTGACGTGGATTTCACCTGAGGCGCCGCAAGAGCACCCGGGCGAACAAAGGGAGGAGGAGAGAATGGCCGCGACCGGCGGAGCCATACTCGAGGCGCGTGCCCTCGGCCTGCGCTTCGGCGCGGTGGAGGCGCTCAAGGACGTGTCGGTGGCGATACGCCCGGGCGACGTTCACGCGCTGATCGGCCCGAACGGGGCGGGCAAGTCGAGCCTGCTCAACTGCCTGTCGGGGTTCTACCATCCCTGGACCGGCGCGGTGCTGTTCGAGGGGCGCGACATCTCGGCCACCCGCCCGCCCGAGCGCGCCCGGATGGGGATCGGGCGGACCTTCCAGGGCATCCAGACCTATCCGTCGATGACCGCGCGCGAAAACATCCTGACCGGGTTCCACACGCAGATGACGGGCGGCGTGTTCGCGGGCCTGTTCCGCCCCCCCGGCGCGGTCCGGCAGGAGGAGGAGTTCACCGCGCGCGCGGAGGAGATCATCGACTTCCTCGAACTGGAGGAGGACCGGCACCGGATCGTGGGCGACATGTCCTACGGGCTGCGCAAGCGGGTGGACCTGGGCCGGGCGCTGGCGCTGTCGCCCAAGGTGCTGGTGATGGACGAGCCGATGGCGGGGATGAGCCCGGAGGAGAAGGGCGACATCGCGCGCTTCACGCTGGATATCCGCGACCGCTGGGGCATCCCGGTGGTGCTGGTCGAGCATGACATGGACGTGGTGATGGATATCTCGGACCGGGTGACCGTGCTGGAATTCGGCCGGATCATCGCCGAGGGCACGCCGGACGAGATCCGCGGCGACGAGAGGGTGATCGCGGCCTATCTGGGCGGCGAGACCGAAGCGGAGGAGGACGCCGCATGAACGCGCCGCGCCTTACCGCGGAACCGGTCGCCCTGTCGCGCACCGCGGGCGGGCGCACCCTGCCCCAGCTTCTGCGCGACAACGCGCGCGAGATGCCCGGGACCGTCGCCATCCGTTCCAAGCGCGCGGGGCTGTGGCGCGGCACGGGCTGGGCCGCGCTTTACGAGGCGGTGCTGCGGACCGCCGCGGGGCTCGACGCGATGGGTCTGGAGGCGGGGCAGACGCTTTGCCTGGTGTCGGAGAACCGGGAGGAGGCCTGGATCGTGCAGATGGCCGCCATCAGCCTGGGCGCGGTGGCGGTCAGCGTCTACCCGGACGCCTCGGCCGATGAGCTTGCCTATGTGCTGGACCATGCCCGTGCCGTCTTTGTTCTGGCCGAGGACCAGGAACAGGTCGACAAGGTGCTGGCTGGGGAAGCGGCGCCACGGGTGCGGCGCATCCTTTACATCGAGCCGAATGGGTTGTGGACCTATGCCGATCCGCGTCTGACGCCGCTTTCGAAGGTGGCGGGCGATCCGGCGGGGATCGAGGCGCGCATAGAAGCGGCGCGGCAATCCGACATCGCCGCCTATTGCTATACCTCGGGCACGACCGGAAAGCCCAAGGCCGCGATGCTGGATCACGCCTTCATCCTCGACAATGCCTATCGGCTGATGGGCGCGCTGGGGATCCGCGCGGGCGGGCGATACCTGTCCTATATCTCGCCGGCCTGGGCCGCCGAGCAGTTCTTTGGCGTGGGCCTGCCGCTGCTTGCGCCCTTGGTGTTGCATTTCGCGGAGAAGCCCGAGACGGTGCAGACCGACCTGCGCGAGATCGGCCCGGATTTCCTGATGTTCACGCCGCGCCAATGGGAAATGCAGGCCAGCGACGTCGAGGCGCGGATGATGGATGCCGGACCGTGGCGCCAGCGCCTGTACCACTGGGGGCTGGCCAAGGGGCATGAGCGGGTGGCGGGCAAGGGTGGCCTGTGGCGGCGGGCGGTGATCTGGCCGCTGGCCGACCAGCTGGTGCTGAAGGGGGTGCGCGACCTCTTGGGCCTGACGCGGGCGCGCGCGGTCTTGTCGGGCGGGTCGGGCCTGTCCGCCGAGCTTTTCGCGCGGTTCCGCGCCTTCGGCGTGCCGCTGGGCAACCTTTACGGCAGTTCCGAGCTGGGCCTTGTGGCGACGCACCGGCCCGGAGACACCCGGCCCGAGACGCTGGGACGACTGATGCCCTCGGACCCGACCCTGGCCGAGCCGATCGAGGCCTGGGTGGACGAGACCGGGCAGCTTCGCCTCAAGGGGCTGGCCTTTTCGGGTTACCTCGACAATCCCGAAGCCTCGGCCGAGATGGGCGACGGCGCGCAGGGATACGAGACCGGGGACGCGGTTCGGCTGGACGAGACCGGGGAGCTGATCTTTCTCGACCGGGCCAAGGACCTGCGGCGCCTGTCCACCGGGGCCACCTATCCGCCGACCTTCCTGGAGAACCACCTGCGCGCCCATGCGATGATCCGCGACGCGATCGTGATCGGGGGCGCGGCGCATGACCGGGTGGTGGCGCTGATCAATATCGACATGGAGATCGCGGGCCGCTTTGCCGAGCGCAACGGGCTGGCCTTTGGCACCTTTTCCGAGCTCAGCCAACTGGCCCCGGTGCGCGAGGAGATTGCCCGCGCCGTGGCCCATGTGAACGAGCTGGTCGATCCGGGCGCGCGCATCACGGGTTTCGCCAACCTGCCCAAGGAGCTGGACGCCGACGAGGAGGAGCTGACCCGCTCGCGCAAGCTGCGCCGGGGGGCGATCGAGGCGAAATACGCCCCGCTGATCGAGGGCCTGTACGCCGGTGCGCAGAGCGTGCCGCTGGAAATCGACGTCACCTATCAGGACGGGCGCAAGAGCCGCCTGAAGGCCGAGGTCGCGATGAACCGCACCGGGGAGGCGCCGCGATGATCGAATTCGTTCAGATCCTGATCGAAGGCGCGCTTGTCGGGCTGGTCTACGGGCTTGTCGCGATCTCCTTCGTGGTGATCTATCGCGCGTCGAAGATCATAAACCTTGCTCAAGGCGAGGTAGTGGTGGTGGGGGCGTTCCTGCTGTGGACCTTTACCGAAGGGATGGCCGGGATCGGCTATCCGCTGCCGCTGTGGCTGGCGCTGCTTTTGACGCTGGCGGGCTGCGTGGCCTTCGGCTGGACCATCGAGCGCACGGTGTTTCGCCCGCTGATCGGGCAGTCGGCCTTTACCATCTTCATGGCGGGCGTGGCGCTGCTGATCCTGTTGCGGGGGCTGGCGCAGCTGGTCTGGGGGGCGCAGTCGCGGTCGGCCCCGGCGATCCTGCCGGAGGGGGCGCTGGATCTCGGGCCCTTCCTCGTCAACACCCGGCTGCTGATCGGGGCGGTCTTTACCATCCTGCTGACGCAGGCGCTGCACCTGTTCTTCACCCGGTCGCGGCTGGGCCTGCGGCTGGCGGCGGTGGCCGAGGACCACACGACGGCGCATTCGCTGGGCGTGTCGGTCCGGCAGGCGATCGCGGTGGCGTGGATCATGGGCACGGTGGTGGCGACCGCGGCGGCGGTGGTGTTGCTGTCGGGGTCGATCCTGTCGCTGGAGGTGGCGGTGATCGGGTTCAAGGCGCTGCCCGTGGCGCTGCTGGGCGGGATGGAGAGCATTCGCGGTGCGCCGCTGGCCGGGCTCATCATCGGTATCTTCGAGGCGCTGGCCTCGGCCTATCTCGATCCGCTGACCAATGGCGCGGCCTCGGGGCTGCTGCCTTACGTGGTGATGATCGCGGTTCTTCTGATCCGTCCCTACGGCCTGTTCGGCTGGCGCAAGATCGAGAGGCTCTGAACGATGCGACCGACCGGTATCTGGTTCTCCTCTTACGCGGCCGAGGCGCGGGTGCTGGAAACGGCCCGCGCGCGGATCTGGCTGGGCCTGCTGGGCGCGGGGCTGCTGGGTCTGCCGCTGGTTTCGGGGACGTGGCTTCTGGGCGAGATGACGAACCTCTTCATCACGCTGATCGCGGTCTGCGGGCTGTTCGTCACGGTGGGGATGGCGGGACAGATCAACATCGCGCAATCGGCCTTCGTGGGCGTGGGCGCCTTTACCGCCGCGAAGCTCTCGGGCCTTGGTGTGCCGGTCTGGGCCGTGATCCCGGCGGCAGCGCTGGCATCGGGGGTGGTGTCGGTGCTGTTCGCGCTTCCGGCGGCCCGGGTGAAAGGGTTCTACCTGGCGCTGACGACGCTGGCCGCGCAGGTGATGTTTCCCATCGTGATCCTGGCGCTGCCGATGTCGTGGCTGGGCGGGTTGGTGGGAATGCCGGTCGCGCCGCCCCGGTTGTTCGGCATCGGGCTGGGCACGCCCGCGGGGCTGTATCTGCTGGGCCTCGTCTTGGCCGCGCTGGCGGTCTGGACGAGCTACAACCTGCCGCGCTCGCGCATCGGGCGGGCCTTTCGCGCGGTGCATGACAATGACAGCGCGGCGGGGGTGATGGGCATCCCGGTCACGCGGATCAAGATCGCGGCCTTTTTCGTCGGCGCGCTTTATGCCGGGGTGGCGGGCGCGATCCTGGCCTACCTGCTGCAATTCGTGACCGTGTCCAGCTTCACGCTTTTCGCCTCGGTCTGGTATCTCGGGATGCTGATCGTGGGGGGGCTGCATTCGCCGCTGGGCCCGATCCTGGGCGTGATTTTCGTGACGCTGGTGCAGGAGGGGCTGCACAGCGCGGGCAACGCGATCCTGCAATCCGGGTCCGGTCTTGGCGGCGGAGCGGTGTTCGCGGCCAGCTCGGTGGTGCTGGGCCTGTGCATCCTGGCCGCGCTGATCTTCGAGCCGCGGGGACTTGCGCATTTGTGGACGCAGACGATGACGGCATTCCGGCTCTGGCCGTTTCCACGGAACTGAGCCGGATCAACTGGCGGCCACGCGCCGCCGATCAGGGAGGAAGTAAGATGGAATTCAGGACAACGCTCATGGCCGGCGCGGCGGTGCTCGCCCTGGCCGTGCCGGCCCTTGCGGAGGATTACACGATCACCGCGAGCGCCGACTATTCCGGCCCCTTCGCCGACGTGATGCCCGACGCAATGGCCGGGCTGAACGCGATGGTCGCCTACTGGAACGCCGAGGTCGGGGAGGATCTTGGCGCGACGGTGAACCTCAAGATCTACGACATGCGCTATGACAGCGCGGTGATCGCGCGGACATGGCCCTCGATCCTGTCCTCGGACGAGCCGATCATGCATCTGGGGTTCGGCTCTCCGGACCTTGTCACGCTGATGGGGCGGCTGCCCAACGACAAGGTGCCGATGCTTCTGGGTACCGCGATGGTGGGCCTGGTGTGGAAGCCCGACGGCTGGCATTTCTCGATCCGGCCGACCTATAGCCACGAATTCGCGGGTCTGTTCGATCACATGCAGGCCGAGAAGGGCGGTCAGCTGAAGATCGCCGCCGTCTCGACCCAGAACCAGGCGGGATTCGTCGACCAGGTGAACGGGGTGAAGGCGCTGGCCGAGCAATATCCCGACCGTTTTGCCGTGACCTCGACCCAATGGGCCGATACCGCGCCCGTCTCGCTGACCTCGCAGGTGCGGGCAGCGATGGCCGACGAACCGGACCTGCTGCTGGTCGGCGGCACCACGGCGCAGGTGATCGCGGCGGCCAAGGCGATGGACGAGCTGGGCCAGCGCGTGCCGATCGTCATGTCCACGCATAACGGGCTGGCCGAGGTGTCCAAGGGCCTGTCGCTGGACCAGCTCGAAGGATCCTATTCCGCGTTCAGCTTTGCCGCGCCGGAAAAGGATGCGCTGCCGATCCGCGAGGTGTTCGAGGAGTACAAGTCGGACGGCGAATGGGGCACGATCACCGCGCAGGCCAGCGCGCAGGCGATCCTTGCCTTGCGGGTCCTGGAGAACGCCATCGCCGATGTGGGCGCCGAGAACGTGACCGGCCAGGCGATGTATGACGCCCTGCTGAGCCATGAATACAGCGAAGAGGCGCTTCTGGGGGCGCTGCCGACGCTCGATTTCGACAGCTCGGCCCCTTTCCCGGTGGGCGAGATCAAGGCCACCGCCCAGGTCGTGCGCGACGGGGCGATCACCACCGTCCAGTCCGACTGGTTCGACGTGCCCACCCTCGAGAAGTGGTGAGCCGATGCTGACCCTCGCCAATGTCGATGCCGTCTATGGCGGCGTGATCCAGGTCCTGCGTTCGACCAATCTGGACGTGCGCGAGGGTCAGATGGTCGTTCTTCTCGGTGCCAACGGCGCCGGGAAGACGACGACGCTGAAGGCGATCTCGGGTCTGCTGCATGCCGATCACGGCGCGGTCACGGCGGGGCGGATCAGTTTCGCCGGGCAGGACATCACCCATGCCGAGCCGTCCGAGATCGTCCGGGCGGGGATGGTGCAGGTGCTGGAGGGGCGCCGCGTGCTGGAGCACCTGACGGTGTATCAGAACCTCATGGTGGGCGCGCATCTGCGCAGCGACCGCGCGGGTGTGAAGGCCGACCTGGAGCGCGTCTACGGCTATTTCCCCGCGCTGCCCGAGCTGGCCGGACGCATCGCGGGATACCTTTCGGGGGGCGAGATGCAGATGGTTCTGATCGGCCGGGCGCTGATGGCGCGACCGCGGCTTCTGATCCTCGACGAGCCGTCGATGGGCCTTGCCCCGATCCTGACGCAGCAGCTTTTCCGCACGATCGGGCGGATCAAGCGCGACGAGGGGCTGACGGTGCTGCTGGTGGAACAGAACGCGCGGGCGGCGATCTCGCAATGCGATTACGGCTATATCATGGAGGGCGGCCGGATCGTCCTGCATGGCAGCCGGGCGGAGCTGGAAGGCAATCAGGACGTGCAGGAATTCTACCTGGGCATGGGCGGCGGCGCCGAGCGGGTGAGCTATCGCGACGTGAAGCATTACCGCCGCCGCAAGAGGTGGCTGGGATGAGCGGGCGGCTGGATACGCTTGCCGCGCGCGTGGCCGAGGCCGTGTTGCACGCCCCGGCCCTTGCCGCGCGGCTGGAGGCCGCCGGGCTGACGGCATCCGATCTGGCCACGCCGGGTGCGCTGGACCGGCTGCCGGTGCTGACCAAGCCGCGACTGATGGAGTTGCAGGCCGCCGACCCGCCCTTCGCGGGCTATCTGTCGGTCCCGGTGGAGGAGGTCGCCCATCTCTATGCCTCGCCCGGCCCGATCTTCGAGCCGGTGCTGAAGGGGCACGAGGCGCATGGGTTCGACCGGATGTTCCGCGCCGGCGGGCTGGGGCCGGGGGATGTGGCGCTCAACACCTGGTCCTATCACCTGGTGCCGGCGGGCCTGGTTTTTGACGCGGGCGCGCGGGCGGTGGGGGCGAGCGTGATCCCCTCGGGGCCCGGGCAGACGGATTTGCAGGTGCAACTGATCGAGACGATGGGCGTGACGGCCTTTCTGGGATCGACCGCCTATTTCGAGAAGGTGGCTGGGCGCTATGCCGAAACCTATGGCATGACGCGCGGTCGCTGGCCCGTTCGGCGCGCCTTTCTTGGCGGGGAGCCGGGCGACTGGATGGGCAAGCGCCGCCGTATCGAGGAGGCGCATGGGGTGAGCACGCATGGCGCCTATGGCACGGCCGACCTGGGGCTTGTGGGCTTCGAGGAGACGGGAGTTCAGGGCTATCTCTGCCACGAGGAGCGGCTGGTGCAGATCTGCGACCCGGAAACGGGTGTGCCCCTGCCCGAGGGCCGCCCCGGACAGGTGGTCGTCACGACGCTGGCGCGGGGCTGGCCGATGATCCGCTTCGGCACCGGCGATCTTGCCCGCGCGCTGGAGATCGGGCCGGACGGGTTCGTTGCGCGGATGAGCGGGATCGAGGGCCGCGTCGGCGACGGGGTCAAGCTGCGCGAGATCTTCCTCTATGCCGCGCACGCGGATGCGCTGGCGGAGGCGCTTGGTCCAGGCGTGCAGGTGCGCATCCGGGTCGGGCGCAAGGCGGGCGCCGATCTCGTCACGCTGGAGATGAGCGGACCGCCCTGCCCGGACGAGGAGACCCGCGAGGCGTTCCGCCGCATCACCCGGCTGCGCGCCGACGAGATCCGCTGGACCGACACCCCGGTCGAGGGCCGCAAGCTGGAGGACAGCCGTGACTTCTGACGCTGCGAGGGGCTGCGCATGGCGCTGATCGGAACACCGATGGAGGACGGGCCCGAAACCCGCGCGCGGGCCGAGGCCTATGACGCGCTGCTCGCCCGGCTCGAGGAGCGGCTTGCCTGGTCGCGCGCGGGCGGGGGTGAGAAGATGATGGCGCGTCATCGCGACCGGTCCAAGATCCCGGTGCGCGAACGGATCGACCTGCTGATCGATCCGGGCACGGCCTTTCTGGAACTGACGCCGCTGGCGGCCTGGGGGCTTTATGGCGGCGACGTGGCGGCGGCGGGGATCGTGACCGGGATCGGCACCGTGCGCGGCACCGCCTGCGTCATCATCGCCAACGATGCCACGGTAAAGGGCGGGTCGTTCCACCGCGAGACGGTCAAGAAGCATATCCGCGCGCAGGAGATCGCGGCGCAGAACCGCCTGCCCTGCCTCTACCTGGTCGATTGCGGGGGCGCGAACCTCAACCAGATGGAGGAGGTGTTCTATGACGAGAACCATTTCGGCGGGACCTTTCACCGGCAGTGCCGGATGTCGGCGCAGGGCATCCCGCAGCTGGCCGCCGTCTTTGGCGAATGCACGGCAGGCGGGGCATATATCCCGGCGCTCTGCGACGAGTTCATCATGGTGGAAGGGCAGGCCTCGATCCATCTGGGCGGGCCCCATATCGTCAAGGCCGCGATCTCGGAGGTAGTGGACCGGCACGAGCTGGGCGGCGCGGCGCTTCACAGCCGGGAGTCCGGCGTTTCGGACCATATCGTGCCGGACGAGTATGCCGCGCTTGGCCGGATGCGCGACATGGTGGCAAGCCTGTCCTATGCCCAGCCCCTTGCCCCCGGGCGGGCCGCGCCCCTTGCGCCGCGCCTGGATCCGGCCGAGATCCCCGGCATCGTGGGAACCGATCTCTCGCGCCCCTTCGACCAGCGCGAGGTGATCGCGCGCATAGTGGATGGCAGCGATTTCCACGAGTTCAAGCCGGAATGGGGCGAGACGATCGTCTGCGGCACCGCGCGGATCGAGGGCTTTGCGGTGGGCATCATCGCCAATAACGGCGTGCTTTTCGCCGAAGCCTGCCTGAAGGCCACGCATTTCATCGAGCTGTGCGACCAGCGCGGGATTCCGATCCTGTTCCTGCAGAACACCACCGGTTTCATGGTGGGCCGCGACGCCGAGCTTGGCGGCATCTCGAAACATTCGGCCAAGCTGGTCTACGCGATGTCGAACACGCGGGTGCCGCGGTTGACGATCGTGACCGGCAGTTCCTACGGCGCTGGCAATTACGGCATGTCAGGTCGCGGGTTCCGGCCGCATTTCATGTTCATGTGGCCCAATGCGCGGCTGGGCGGGATGAATCCCGATATCGGCTCGGCCGTGCTGATGGAGCTGCGCCGCGGCTCGATCTCGCGCGGGGAAGCCACCGAGGAGGAGTTGTCGGCGCACGAGGCCAGCCTGCGGCGGATGTTCGAGGAGAAATCGGACCCCTATTTCTGCACCGCGCGGCTGTTCGACGACGGCATCATCGACCCGCGCGACACGCGCCGCGTGCTGGGGATCTGCCTGTCCGTCGTCAACCTGCGCCCCGAAATTCGCGGGCAGCGCCCCGTCTACAGGATGTGAGCCCGTGACCGAGTTTGCCACCGCCCCCAAGCCGATCCGCCGGGTCCTGATCGCCAATCGCGGCGAGATCGCCTGTCGCATCATTGCGACCTGCCGCCGGCTGGGCCTGACCCCCATCGCCGTTTTTTCCGAGGCCGATGCAGGCGCGCGCCATGTCCGGATGGCGGAGGAGGCGGAGCCCATCGGCCCGGCGGCGGCGGCCGAAAGCTATCTGGACATCGGGCGCATCCTTGCCGCCGCGCACCGTGCCGGGGCGGATGCGATCCATCCCGGTTACGGGTTCCTCTCCGAGAATGCCCGCTTTGTCCGGACGGTCGAGGAGGCGGGGCTGATCTTTGTCGGCCCGACCTCGGACGCGGTGGAGATCATGGGCTCCAAGATCGCCGCGCGCCGTGTCGCGGCAGAGGCCGGCGTGCCGGTCGTTCCCGGGTTCGACGGGGAAGCGGCGAGCGACGCCGAACTTGCCGAGGCGGCGAAGCGGATCGGCTATCCCCTGCTCGTCAAGGCCAGTGCCGGCGGGGGCGGGCGCGGGATGCGCCGTGTCGCGGGACCCGAGCGGCTGGCAGAGGCGCTGCGCTCGGCCCGGGCGGAGGCGGAAAGCGCCTTTGGCGACGCGACCGTGTTCCTGGAAAAGCTGATCCTGTCGCCCCGTCACCTGGAGGTGCAGGTCTTTGGCGACGGGCGCGGCGGCGCGCTGCATTTCCACGAGCGCGACTGCTCGGTCCAGCGCAACCACCAGAAGGTGATCGAGGAGGCCCCTGCCCCGAACCTGCCCGAGCAGGTCCGGCAGGCGCTGTTTGCCCATGCCGTGCGCCTGACCGCCGCGATCCGATATGCCGGTGCCGGAACGGTCGAATTCGTCATGGGCGCCGGGGAAGCGCAGCCCTATTTCCTGGAGATGAACACGCGCTTGCAGGTCGAGCACCCGGTGACCGAGGCGATCTGTGGCGTGGACCTGGTGGAATGGCAGTTGCGTCAGGCGGCGGGGCTGCCCCTGCCGCTGGCGCAGGACCGGATCCGGCCGCGCGGCCATGCGATCGAGATCAGGCTCAACGCCGAGCGGCCCGAGCAGGGGTTCCTGCCCGATACCGGCCGCATCGCGCGGCTGGAGGCCGGGTCCGGGCTGCGCCTCGACACGGGCGTGGAGGCAGGCGACGAAATCACCAGCCATTACGATTCGATGATCGCCAAGCTGATCGCCCACGGCCCCGACCGTGCGGCGGCGCGGGCCCGGCTGATCGCCGGGCTGGACGCGACATGCATCATCGGGCCGGGCACCAACCTTGGCTTTCTGCGGGACTGTCTGACCGCAGCGGATTTCGCCGAGGGGCGGGCGACGACGGATTTCCTGGCTACGAATTTTCCCGAGGGCTGGCGGCCCGACCCCGAAAGGTTGCTGCAATTGCGGGGACAGGCGGCGCTGGCGGCGATCCGCAACGGGGACGATCCGCTGACCCTCGCCGACGGGTTCCGCGTGGGCGGCGCCGTCGCGCCGGGGCGGGCGCCGCTGGAGGTGGCCGACGCGCATGGCACCGCCGAGATCACGCTGAGCCTGGGGCCGGTGCCGGAGGTCTCGGATGGCGCGCGGGTTCTGAAGCTTGGGGCGCATGCGCGGGTCGGAACGGAGGATGACGGGATCTGGGCCACGCTCGAGGGGCTGTCGATCCGCCCGCGCATCCGTCCGCTGGCCGAGGCACGGATGGAGGCGCGGGTGAACGGATCCGCCGAGGGCAGCATAGCCGCGCCGCTGACCGGGCGCGTCACCGACGTGCTGGTCGCGCAGGGCGACCGGGTCGAGGCGGGACAGACGCTGGCGGTGATGGAGGCGATGAAGCTGGTCCATTCCCTGCCGGCGCCGTTTGCCGGGACCGTGGCGCGCGTCGTGGTCGCGGCGGGCCAGTCGGTGACGCAGAAGACCATCCTGATCGAACTGGAAGAGGAGGACGCCTGATGCCGGGGCTTTGGTACGAGGAATTCGAGGAGGGAATGGTCTTTGACCATGAATGGACGCGGACCATCACCGAGACCGACAACCGCTGGTTCTCGCTGCTGACGATGAACACGCAGCCCGTCCATATCGACGCGCATGCCGCGGCGAAATCGGTCTGGGGCAGGCCGCTGGTCAACTCGCTGTTCACGCTGGGTTGCATGGTGGGCATGACCGTCAACGACACGACCTTTGGCACCACGGTCGCCAACCTGGGGATGGAGGCGGTGAAATTCCCCCACCCGCTGTTCGAGGGCGACACGATCCGCATGAAGACCACCGTGCTGGCCAAGCGCGAGAGTCGGTCGCGCCCCGGTGAAGGGATCGTCACGCTCCGGCATGACTGCTTCAACCAGGATGGCGTGCTGTGCGGCACCTGCGAGCGGGCGGCGCTGATGATGAAGCGGCCCGCCGATGGCTGATCTGTCGGGGCAGCGCGTTCTGGTCATCGGCGGCACGGCGGGCATCGGCCGCGCCTGTGCGGTTCGGATGATCGGCGAAGGGGCGGTCGTGACCGTTGCCGGGCGCAATCCCGAGCGCGGACGGGCGGCGGCCGACGCGCTTGGCGCGGCGCTGGTCACCGGGGACGCGTCGCGCCCGGCCGAGGCGCGGCGCATGGTCGATACCGCAGCGCAGGAGATGGGCGGGCTCGACGTGGTGCTGTCGGCCGCGGGCGGCGACCCCATGCCGCGGCTATTGCACGACATCCCGGTGGAGGAACTGATGGGCGATGTCACCGGCTCTCTCGCGCCGGTCATCCTGCCGGCGCGGGTGGCCTACGAGGTGATGGGCGCGCAGGGGCATGGCTGCATCCTGATGATCGCCTCGGACGCGGGCAAGCTTGCCACGCCGGGCGAGGCGGCCATCGGCGCCGCGATGGCAGGCATCGCCATGTTCGCCCGCGCCATGGCGATCGAGGGCAAGCGGCACCGCATCCGGGTGAACACGATCACGCCCTCGATCGTGCGGAACACGCCGCTATACGACAAGTTGATGGCCGACCCGTTCGCTGGCAAGCTCTTCGGCAAGGCCGAGGGGATGGCGCGGCTGGGCGTGGCCGAGCCGGAGGATATCGCCCATCTCGCCGCCTTCCTTGCCAGTCCGGCGGCGGCGCGGATCACCGGGCAGACGATCTCGGTCACCGGCGGGATCTCGGCAATCTGACAGGAGACAGGATGACAAGCATGACAGGATTCGACAGCGCGGCACGCAGCCCGGTGTTCTTCGAGGATACGCTGCTGATGCTGCGCGAGCAGATCCGGCGTTTCGTCGAGACCGAGATCAAGCCCCATGCAGATGACTGGGAAGAGGCGGGTCGTGTGCCGCGCGACCTCTTGCTGCGGATGGGCGCGCTGGGTTTCCTGGGCATCCGCTATCCGGAGGCCCTGGGCGGTTCGGATCTCGACCAGCGGGCGACGGTGGTCTGGGCCGAGGAACTGGGGCGCTGCACCTATGCCGGGGTGGCGATCACCGCGCTGGTGCATACCGACATGGCCTCGGTCCACATCTTCAATGCCGGGACCGAGGCGCAGAAGGCCGAATGGCTGCCGCGCTGCATCAGCGGCGAGGCGCTGTCGGCCGTCGCGGTGACCGAGCCGGGGGCGGGTTCGGACGTCAAGGGCATCACCACGCGCGCCCGGCGGGACGGCGACGACTGGATCCTCAACGGGACCAAGATGTTCATCACCAACGGCGTGCAGGCGGATGTCTATTGCGTCGCGGCCAAGAGCGACCCCGAGGCGCGCCCGTCGCAATCGGTGACCATGTTCCTGGTCGAGAAGGGCACGGCAGGGTTCACCGTCTCGCGCGCGCTGGACAAGCATGGCTGGCGTTCTTCCGATACCGCCGAGCTGAGCTTTGACGAGGTGCGGATCCCGGCCCGGAACGTGCTGGGGCGCGAGGGGGGCGGTTTCTACGAGATCATGAAGAATTTCCAGAACGAGCGGCTGGTGCTGGGCGCGATGGCGATGGGCGAGGCGCAGGCGGCACTGGATCTGACCCTGGCCTACCTGCGCGAGCGCAAGGCGTTCGGCGCGCCGCTGTGGGAGAAACAGGCGATCCGGCAGCGGCTGGCCATGCTGGCCGCGCGGGTGGAGGCCTGCCGGCAGTTCGTTTACACCACCGCCGCCCGTGCCGCGGCGGGCGAGGAGGTGGTGCGCGAGGTCTCGATGATCAAGGCGCTGGCGGGAGAGCTGGTGAACGAGGTCATGTATGACTGCGTGCAGTTTCACGGCGGCATGGGGTTCATGCGCGAAAGCACGATCGAGCGCATGGCGCGCGACGCCCGCGTGCAGAGCATCGGCGGCGGCGCGACCGAGGTGATGCTGGAAGAAGTCGCCAAGAGGATGTGATCATGACCCCGCGTTCCTGGCTGTTCGTGCCCGGCCATTCGGCCCGGATGATGGAAAAGGCCCGCGGATCTGGCGCGGATGCGCTGATCCTCGATCTGGAGGACGCGGTGGCCGCCGATGCCAAGCCCGAAGCCCGCGCCACGGTCGCGGCGTTCCTGCGCGACAAGCCGGCCCTGCCCTGTTTCGTGCGGGTCAACGCGCTGGATACCGGGATGACGGAGGCGGACGTCGCGGCGGTGCGGGAGCGGGCGGACGGCTTCGTCCTGCCGAAATGCGAGGGGCGGGCGGATATAGCCGCGCTGGCCGCCATGACGGGCGACGCGCCGATCCTTGCCATCGCCACCGAGACGGCGCGTGGCGTGCGCGCGCTGATGGCCGAGGACTGGTCGCATCCCGCGCTGCTGGGGCTGGCCTGGGGGGCCGAGGACCTGGCCGCCGATCTTGGCGCGAGCGCGAACCGGGACGCCTCGGGGCGGTACCTGTCGCCCTTCCGGCTGGCGCGAGACGCGATGCTTTTCGCCGCAAGGGCGGCGCGGGTGGCGGCGGTCGATGCGGTCCATACCGATTTCCGCGATGCGGCGGGCCTGGCAGCCGAGGCGCGCGCGGCCGAGACCCTGGGCTTTGCCGCCAAGCTTGCCATCCATCCCGCGCAGATCGGGCCGATCCACAAGGCGTTCACACCCGCGCCCGAGCGTGTCGCCTGGGCCCGGCGGGTCGTCTCCGCGATGACCGGGGGACAGGGTGTCGCCGCGCTTGACGGTCGGATGCTGGACCGGCCGCATCTGCGCCAGGCCGAGGCCATCCTGGAGCGCGTCGGCGCGAAGGGCTGACGCGGTCAGGCCAGCCCGAGCGCTTCGGCGAGCTTCAACCTCTGGATCTTGCCCGAAGGACCCTTGGGCAGTTCCTCCATCAGGTGGATGGCGTCAGGCGACTTGAACGGTCCGAGTTTCTGGCGGCAGAGATCCATCAGTTCGGCCGGGCTTGCGGTGGAATTGCCCTTGAGGCGCACGGCCGCCTCGACGGTTTCGCCGTAGCGGTCGCACTTGCGGGCAAAGGCGGCGGCCTCGACGACGTCGGGATGGGCATAGAGCGCCTCGTCGATCTCGCGGGGCGCGATGTTCTCGCCGCCCTTGATGATCAGCTCCTTTAGGCGCCCGGTCACGAAGACATAGCCGTCTTCGTCCATCCGGGCGAGATCGCCGGTGCGCAGCCAGCCGTTGCGGAAGGTCTCCTCGGTGGCTTGGGCGTTCTTGAGGTAGCCCTGCATCACGTTCGGGCCGCGCACGACGATTTCGCCTTCCTCACCCGCCGGAACGCGGGTGCCGGTGGTGTCCTGAATCTCGACCTCGCAGCCATAACCGATGCCGGGCGAGCCGATCTTGCGCAGGCCGG
Organism: uncultured Paracoccaceae bacterium; assembly: GCA_947500005.1. Taxonomy (GTDB): domain Bacteria; phylum Pseudomonadota; class Alphaproteobacteria; order Rhodobacterales; family Rhodobacteraceae; genus Lutimaribacter_A. Next base: position 102,312 of record CANMQJ010000002.1, read on the forward strand.
GCGGCAGCGGGTTCGACAGGATCTGGGCCGCGGTTTCGGTGAGGCCCATCGTCTCGACGATGGGCACGGAAAAGCGGGTCTCGAAGGCCGATTGCGTCTCGACCGCCAGCGCCGAGGAGGCCGAGCGCCCGAAGCGCAGACGCGCGCGGGTTTCCGCATCGGGTTCGGCCTCGCCATGCAGAAGGTGCGAGATGATGGTGGGCACTGCCGAGAACCAGGTCACCCGGCACTGCGCCGCCTGCTCCCAGAAGCGGGAAGCCGAGAAGCGCGCGACCATGGCGAGCGAACCGCCCGAGACAAGCGCGCCCATCACCGTCACGCAGAGCCCGTTGATGTGATAGACCGGCAGCACGCAGAAGCCGCGATCCCGGGGCGTCAACTCATGCGCGATGGCCGTGGTCCAGCCGCCCGCGAGCAGGCTGGAATGGGTGTGCAGCACGCCCTTGGGCCGTCCGGTCGTGCCCGAGGTGTACATCAGCAGCGCGTGATCCCCGGGGTGCAGATCGTGCAGCGGGGCGTCGGCGTCGCCCGGATCGAGCGGCGTCACGCCCCCGTCATTGGCGGCGTCGAAGAGCGCGTGGCAGTCGGGGTGGACATAGCCGAACCGCGCCTCGGAATGGTCCAACGCGTAGGCGATGGCGTCACGCCCGGCGGCAAGGTTGATCATCGTGGCGCGGAATCCGCCCGCAAGCGCGCCGTAAAGGGCCACGACCCCCTCGCGGCTGTTCGGCGCGACGATGGCGACGCTTTCGCCCTTTTCGACGCCGCGCGCGGTCAACTGGCGGGCAAAGGCCAGCGCCTCGGCCTGCAAGGTCGGCCAGTCAATCTCGGACCCGGTTTCGGGAAAGGCGATGGCCACGCCGCCGGCCTCGGCCCGTCGGGCCAGCCAGTCACGGACGGTCCCGCCGGGCGGCACCTTGGTCGACAGCGTCATCGTCCGGCGGCCTTCCAGTACTCGGCGAAGATGTCGTCAAGCGTCGGTTCACGTGGCGGGATTTCGCGGACGATCTTGGTGGATTGCAGGAAATGCTTCCAATGGACGTTCTCGTCGATGGAGTTCCCGCCCCACGTCCCGCATCCCATCGACAGCGAGAAGGGCATCCCGTTCGTGAAGGAGCCGCCGGTGGCGAAGGTATGTGCCTGGTTGACGATGACGCGGCTGGTGGGGATCGCCCGCGCCAGGATCAGCGGGCGGCTTTCGTCGCGGCTGTGCAACCCGACGGAGTGGCCCGCACCCTGGTAGAGCTGGATTTCTCGGGTGACGCGGACCGCCTCGTCGAAATCCGCCGCGCTGTAGAGCGCGAGCACGCGGCTGAGCTTTTCGCCCGAGAGCGGGTGATCGGGGCCGATCCCCCTGGTCGGCACGGCGATGTATTCCGTCCCCTCGGGGACCTTGCCTTGCAGCCCGAGCGCCTCGATCATCCTGTCGGCGTCCTGGGCGATGACCTGGCGGTTCAGATGGCCGTCGGGCCAGAGGGCGGACACGATGGTGGCCTCGTCCTCGATCACGGCGCCGCCGGCCCTGGCCATCGCCTCGATGAAGGCATCGCGCACGGCATCGACGACCACGACCGCGTTCTCGGACGAACACGAGGTCGCGTTGTCGAAGGTCTTGGAGGCGCGGATCTTTTCCGCCGCATCCGCCAGATCGGCGGTTTCATCGACGATCACGGTCACGTTACCCGCGCCCACGGCGACGGCGGGCGTGCCGGCGGTCTGCGCACGGTGGACGTTGTTCTGGCTGCCGGTGGCGACGATCATGTCGCAGCTTTCCATCAGGCGCTGGGTCTTTTCCTTGGAGCCGGGCGCCGGGACCATCAGCACGAGGTCCGGATCCTCGCCGATCCTGGCGAATTCGGCATGGATGAAATCGATCAGCCTCTCGCAGCTGGCGACGCCTTTGGGCGAGGGAGCCACGACGATGGAATTTCCGCATTTGAGCGCGTTGATGATGTTGTTCGCAGGCGTCGCGGCAGGGTTGGTGGAGGGGACGATGGCGCCCACCACGCCCTTTGGGCGGGCGATCTCGGTGATGCCGGTTTCAGCGTCGTCGCGGATCACGCCGCAGGTGGTGACGCCCTTGATGTCGCGCAGCAGGCCCAGCGTCTTGCGATGGTTCTTGATGATCTTGTCGGGCACGTTGCCCAGCCCGGTGGTCGCCACGGCAAGCTCGGCAAGCTCGCGGTTGCGTTCCGGTTCCATGATGGCCCATCCGACCGCCTCGGCCGCCCGGTCGTAACGCGCCTGGCTGCCTTCGGCCTCGTAGCGGCGTTGAGCGGCGCGGGAGCGGGCGATCACGGTGTCGAGGTCTGCGATTGGGTCTGCGGCATTCATGGGTCGTACCTTTCGGATGGCGGGGCGCGCACCGATCTGTCCTGCGCGCGCGCGCCCCGGATGTCTGGGTCAGAGACCGGAGAGAAGCTCGTTGAGCGTCTTTTCGCGGGCCTTCCACATCTCGATGACCTCGTCGCGGGTCATGACATGCATCGGGCTGCCGCCGGCCTCCATCTGCTTCTTGACGCGGGCGTTCTCGAACATGGCGGGCACGGTCTCGGCCAGCTTGTCGATGATGGGCTGCGGCGTGCCCTTGGGCGCCATGATGCCGCGGAAGTTCACGCTGGCATTGTCGATGTCGAAGCCCTGCTCCTGCATCGTCGGCACGTCGGGCAGGAAGTCGTTCCGCTCGAGGTCGAAGACGCCGAGGATCTTGACGTTGCCCGCCTCGCGCGCGCGATAGGCGTCCGAGAGGTTGTTGACGCCGCCCAGCACCTCGCCCGCGATGACTGCCTTCATGGCCCCCGCGCCGCCGGCGTTGTTGGGGATATAGGCCAGTTTCACGCCGGCCGCCTTTTCAAGCTGGAGCGCGGCGATATGGTGCCCCACGAACAGCCCCGCGCCCGAGAAGGTCAGGCCGCCGGGGTTTTCCTTGGCATAGTCGACGACATCCTGCATCGAGTCGAACTCGCTGTCGGCGGCGACGACGAAGACCGCCGGGTCGGCGCCCCAGTTCGCGATCGGCTCGAAGCTGTCGGCGGAATATTCCACCCCGCCCTCGATGGACTGGGCGATGAAATGGGGGATGTTGTAGGCCGCGAGCGTGTAGCCGTCGGCATCGGCCTGGGTGGCGAACCAGTTCCAGCCGACACGCCCGCCGGCGCCCGGCTTGTTGATGATCGCGATGGGCACGCCCAGCGCATCCTCGTTCCCGGCCGTCATGGTCACGATCCGCGCCTGGAAGTCGGTGGCGCCGCCCGCGCCATAGCTGACCATCAGCATGACGGGGCGTTCGGGATAGCTCTCGGCGTCCTGGGCCGTGGCGGCCCCGGTCAGGCCCATCAGGGCGATGGATGCGGCTGCAATAAGGGTCTTCATGGGTTTCCTCCCTTGGAAGTTGGCTCTGCCGCTGTTGCGGTTCAGAAGAGAATCTCTCGCGGTGTGAACACGTTCAGTAGCATCGCGAAGAGAAGATACATCACGACCACGAATCCGGCCGTGATGATGGCGCGCTTGATCCAGCTCTTGACCTCATGGTGCGGGGCCGGATCGTAGAGTGACAAGAGGATGAAGAAGGTGATGGCCGAGGCCGTGTAGAAGCCCAGCCCGTCGGCCGCCCAGAACACGAAGACCAGCGAGACGACCAGCCCCGGCAGGATATTGGCCACAGCGCTGGCCGTCAGGCCGATGCCGACCTTGGTGCGGCCGAGCAGGGCCTTGCCGAAGGTCCAGAGCGCGAGCGCGACGAACACGGTCGAGATGATGCGCGGGAACAGGAAGGCGCGCGCGGGTTCCGAGGTGTAGCTGACATAGGCCACCCATATCCCCACCGCCGCGACCAGGCCGCTGGCGACGATATGCTGGCTGCGCGGCAAGTCCGTCATGGCGTCGCCTCCTCTTTCGCGACCGCGTCCTCCTTGGTGGTGTAGCGCCGGCTGCGCAGCTCCATCCAGATGGAATAGACGATCGAGGCCACGACGGTCCCGATCAGGACGAGGTTGAGCAGTCCGGTGAAGAAATACTCCCCGATGCTGGAGGTGGCGTTGGCGATCATCGCGCCCTGGATGAAATTCGCCTCGGCGATCGGGCCGAGGATCAGGCCCAGCACCAGCGGCGCCGCCGAGAAGCCGAAGCGTTCCAGAAAGAACATGCCGGTGCCCAGCGCCATCATGACATAGACATCGCCCATCGAATGCTGGACCGAGTAGCTGCCGAAGACGGCAAGCCCCAGCACGATGGCGGCCATGACCGCGTTCGGCACGCGCGCCACCTTGGCCGCAAGCCCCGCGACGTAGAGGCCGAAAATGCACATCAGGATCTGGCCGATCAGCATCGAGTTGATGAAGGTCCAGGCAACGTCCGGGTAGTTGTCGAACAGGTCGCTGCCGGGAAAGATGCCGTGGATCAGCAGCCCGCCCAGCAGCACCGCCGCCGTCGGCGAGCCGGGGATCGACAGGGTCAGCAGCGGCACCAGCGAGGGCCCGACCATCGCGTTGTTGGCGCTTTCAGCCGCGATCACGCCTTCGCTGTGACCGGTGCCGAATTTCTCGCGCTCGGAGCTCATCTTGCGCGACTGGTCATAGGCAACCAGCCCGGCGATCTGCCCGCCGACGCCCGGTATCAGCCCGATGACCGATCCGGTAAGCGTGCCGATGGTCAGCGCGCGGGAGCGGCGGAAGACCTCGCGGATCGCCTCGCCGATGGGGTGGCTCTCGACCGTCAGCACCTCGGCGTCGAGGCTGCGCCGGCCCTTGGCGAACATCGAGATGACCTGCGGGATGGCGAAGAGACCGATCAGCGCGGGGATCACGTTGATCCCGCCCGAGACGCTGGAGTGGAAGATGAACCGCTGTGCGCCCATGATGTCGTCGAAGCCGATGGTCGACAGCCACAGCCCGATGCAGCCGGCGAGCAGCCCCTTCACCACGGAACTGGAATCGAGCGAGCCGATCACCGTGACGCCCAGGATGGCCAGCCAGAAAAGATGCGAGGGACCGAAGGCCAGCGCCCATTGCGCCAGGATAGGCGTCAGGAAGATCAGCAGGAGCACGCCGAACACGCCCCCGATGGCCGAGGCCACGAAAGAGAGCTGCAAGGCACGCGCGCCCTGCCCCTTGCGGGCCATCGCGTGACCGTCGAGCGTGGTGGCGATGTTGGCGGGCGCGCCGGGGATCTTGAGCAGGATGGCGCTGACCGCGCCCCCCGCCACGGTCGAGGTATAGGCCGCACCCAGCAGGATCAGCCCCTGGGTCGCGTCGAGCTTGAAGGTGAAGGGGATCAGCAGCGCCACGGCCATCGTCGGGGACAGGCCCGGCGTCGCGCCCAGGATAAGCCCGCCGATCGTGCCGATCAGCAGAAGGCCGAAGTTTATCGGCGTGAACACCTCCCCGAAATAGGCCAGAAACTCCACTCCGCGTCCTCCCAAACGCCAGATGCTTGACCCGCGAGGGTAAGAGATGAAAATAGAAATACAAATGTTTTCATCACTTGGGGAAGACCCTGCCGTGATCCCTTGAAAGAAATGGATAAAAAGGCAGATATCGTCGCCGTTGCCAAGGCCGCGCGGGTGTCTCCCTCTACCGTCTCGCGCAGTTTCAACCACCCCGAACTGGTCAAGGCCACGACCCGCAAGAGGATCGACCGGGCGGTGCGCAAGCTGGGCTATATCCGCAACCGGGCGGCGCAAACGATCCACGGCATCCGCAGCGCGACCATCGGCCTGGTGGTGCCGACCGTGGACCAGACGATCTTTGCCGAGTTGATCCAGTCCTTCTCGGATTCGGTCGAGGAGATGGGTTTTACCATCCTGCTCGCCTCGCATGGCTATGACCTCGACCGCGAATACGCGCTGACCCGCAAGATGCTGGAGCACCGGGTCGACGGGGTTGCGCTGATCGGGCTGGATCACGCGGCGGATACCTACAAGCTGCTTGCGCAGCAGAGCACGCCGGCGCTGCTGTTGTGGAATTACGCCGCGGATGCCCCGCTGCCCTGCGTGGGCACCGACAATTTCCGCGCCGGCCAGATGATCGGCGCGCATGTCGCCGGGCTGGGCCACAGGCGGATCGCGACGATCTTTCCGCCGGTCCACGAGAATGACCGCGCCTCGCACCGGCTGGCGGGGATCCTGGACGCGCTGCACCGCGAGGACCGCTCGGTGCCCGAAGGCTGGCACCACGCGACGCCCTACGATGTCGCCGCCGCCAAGCGTTCCGCGGTCGAGCTGATGCGGGCGCCAACGCCGCCCACGGCCATTATCTGCGGCAACGACGTGCTGGCGTGGGGCGCGCTCCATGCGCTGGCGGCGCGCGGCATCCGCGTCCCCGAGGACGTGACCGTGACCGGCATCGGCGATTTCAGGGGATCGAGCGATTTCGAACCGGCGCTGACGACCGTGCGCATCCCCGCCGGAGCCATCGGCCTGCGCGCCGCGCAGTCCATCGTGGCGCTGATCACCGCCGAAGACAGCGCGCCCGTGCAGTTCGAACTGGCGCCCGAGCTGGTGATCCGCGCGACCTCGGCCCCCGTTCCGTCGTGAGGGGACAGGCTCAACCGCGCATGATCCGGTGCCCCGGATCGTAGGGACAGGGCGCGATGACCGTTGCCGCGACCCTTTCGCCGCACAGGTCGAGGTGCAGGCGCGTTCCGGTCCCTGACAGCGCGGGGTCCACGAAGGCAAGGGCAAGGTTGATGCCCGTCCTGTGCCCCCAGGCGCCCGAAGTCACGGTTCCGACAACGTCTGCGCCCTGCATGACGGAGGCTCCGCCATGCGCCGGGGCGGCCACGGTATCGAGCCCGAGCATCACCAGGCGGCGGCGCGGTCCGGATCGTTGCCGGGCAAGCAGGGCCTCGCGCCCGGTGAACGCGCCCTTGTCCAGCCGCACGAAGCGATCCAGCCCGGTCTCGAACGGATCGAATTCCGTCAGGATGTCGGCTTTCCAGTGCAGGAACCCCTTTTCGATGCGCATGCTCTCGATGGCGCGCGCCCCGAAGAGCCGCAAGCCATGCGCCGCGCCGGCCTGTCGCAGGGCGAGGTAGGCCGCGTAGAGCGAGGGGTTGGGCACATGGATCTCGTAGGCCAGTTCACCCGAGAAACTGACCCGCATCACCGTGGCGGGCGCGATCCCCACGAAACATTCCCGCAGGGACAGCCAGGGGAACGCCTTGTTCGACCAGTCGCCGCGCGCACATTCAGACAGCACCACGCGCGCAGCAGGGCCGGCAAGCACCAGGGCCGTCTGGTCATTGGTCAGGCTTTTCAGCTGCACGTCCTCGCCCGGTCGAACATGGGCGCGCAACCAGTCCATGTCGTGATATTCGCTCGCCGCCGCCGAGCCGTACCAGACCCGCTCCGGCCCCCTGTCCGATGCCGGAAGGTTCGCGACGGTCGCCTCGGCCTTGAGGCAGCCGTGATGGTTGAGAAGATAGCACAGCCCCACCCGCCCCTCTGTCCGGGGCACCGCGCCGCAGGTCATCCGGTCGAGAAAGGCATGGCGATCCTTTCCCGTGATCTCGATCCGGTTGAAGCCGCAGATTTCGGTCAGGCCCACGCGGGTCGTCACGGCGCGGATCTCGGCAGCCACGGCATCGAATGCCTCGTCGAAGCCGAAACCCGGCGTCGGCTCGAAACCCGGCTCCGGCCTGAGGTACTCGATCCGCTCCCACCCGTTGACGACCGTGAACGCGGCCCCCTCGGCGGCCAGAGCGGGCGTAAGCGGCGTGGTCTTGGCGGGACGCCCCGCCGGGCGGTGTTCGTTGGGAAAATGAAAGCGGAACTCGTTTCGGTAATCCTCGACCGCCTTGAGGGCGGTAAGCTCCACGTTCGCATGCCCGGTGAAGCGGCGAGGATCGAGGACCCAGGTATCGTAACACGCCTCGCCGTGAACGATTTGCTGCGCCAGCAGCCAGCCATGCCCCCCGCCTTCGCCCAGTCCCGCGCGCAGGCCGATGATGCAGAAGGCGTTGCGCCTGCCAGGAACCGGACCCACCAGCGGAGCGCCATCGATCGTGTAGGTGATCGGCCCGTTCACGACGCGCTTGATACCCACCTCGGCCAGCACCGGCATCCTCTCGAAGGCGCCTTGAAGGACATCCATCACGCGGTCCAGATCGTCGGGGCAGAGATCGTTCGAGAAATCCGGGCTGATCCCGTCCATGCCCCATGTCCTGCACGCCTGCTCGTAGAAGCCGACCAGCAGACCGTTCTTTTCCTGACGCGAATAGAAGTCGCTGATCGGGCACCGCAGAAGCGGCATCCGGTGACCGGCCTCGACGATCGCGGGAATCTCCTCGGTCACGAAATACTGGTGCTCCATCGAGGCGACGGGATGATGGACGCCCATCATTGCCCCGACCTCGTTCACCCGGTAACCGCAGGCATTCACGACGATGTCGGCATCGATGTCGCCCCTGTCGGTCTGCACGGTCCATGTGTCGTCACGGTGCTGGACCAGGCCGGTGACGGCGGTTTTGCGATAGATCTCGGCCCCGGCACGGCGGGCATGGAAGGCAAGCGCCTGGCACAGCTGGGCGGGATCGATATCGCCGTCCTCTCCATCCCACAGCCCGCCCAACAGGTTCGCGGTCGAGATCAGCGGATGCCGGCGCGCGCATTCCTCGGCGTCGATGACCTCGAACGCCACGCCCATGCCCCGCGCCATGGAGGCAAAATGCCGATACCCCTGCATCTGCGCCGGCGTGTTTGCCAGCCGGATACCCCCGTCGCCGTGATGGTAGCCGACCGGATAGTCGGGATCGTCCCGCAACCGTTTGTAGAGCGCGATGGAATGCGACTTGAGCCCCACCATCGTCTGGTTCATCCCGAAATTCGTGACCTGAGCCGCCGAGTGCCAGGTGGTGCCGCTGGTCAGCTCGTCCCTTTCGATCAGCACGACGTCGGACCAGCCCTCCTGCGTGAGGTGATAGAGAGTCGAACACCCCGCGATACCGCCGCCGATCACGGCCACCCTGGTCCTGGATTACATGACACGCCCCTTCGTGCTGCGATCACGCAGAGGATGGCAAACGGGTTGTCCAGAGGGAAAGAGCTTTCTCGGGGTGGCCCGATCCCGATCGCCCCTGTCCGATGGACCCCCATGAGGGCCCACCGGAGAGAGATCGGCCAAAGCCCTGTCAGTCGTTCGCAGCCTTGCTGGCCGCCACGAGCTTTGCCTTGTCCGCGTCGGAAAGCTCCGGGCGGTCGATCTTGATCGTCAATTTGTCCAGTTTTGCCGTCAGGTGGAAAGGCGGCTTGTAGTCGGCATCGTTGACACCGGTGAGCGTGTCCGAGCCGATGTCGAAGGCCTCGTCCCATTGCAATATGATGGGGATGGTCTTGTCCATCTTCTTGGTATCGACCACCGCGCCATCGACCTTGAGCGTTCCGGTCCCGGACTGCCCTACCCCGCTGACATTGTTGTAAAGCAGCGTGCCGGCGCCGGTCCCGTCATAGTCGAAATCGAACTCGACCGTGTGTTTGCCCGGCGACAGCGCCTCTTGGCCTTCCCACTTGATCCGGTCGAGGTCGAGCAGGTTCCAAAGGAACACGGGCTTGCCGTCCAGAAGGTAGAAACCGTATCCGGCGAAGCGGCCGCCCGATGTCAGGATCATGCCTTCGGCGCCACCATCCGGCACGTCGATTTCGGCCGTGATCGTATAGGACGCGTTCAGGATACCGGGCGAGTCGCCCTGGGGCAGCCCCGTCATCGGCCGGGTATAGACGAACTCCGTTCTGCCCGCCGTGATATTCGGGCGTGGCGTCGCCATCCGCGTGCCGACCGAGGCATCCATGGGAAAGACCTGGTATTTCGTGGCCTCCCGGATGAAGGTCTGTTTCATCTCTTCGACCTTGTCGGGATGCTCTGCCGCGACATCGGTGCTTTGCGTCGGATCGGTCTTGAGATCGTAGAGCTCCAGAACCTGGTTGTTCAGCGGGTCCGGGTTGGCCGGGCCGAAGGCGTTCCAGGGCACGCGGTTCACCTTGGTGGCCAGGAACCAGTCATCCTGCCACAGGGCCCATTGCCCCATCATCTCGAAATATTGCGTGTTGCGCGGCGGCGGCGCATCCGCGTTTGCCTTGTCGAAGAGATAGGCGAAGCTCTTGCCGTCCATCGGCGTCTGGGTAATCCCGTCGACCTCTTTCGGGGCGGAAAGCCCTGTCGCCTCGAGAATCGTCGGCACGACGTCGATCACGTGCAGGAACTGGTCACGCTGGCCGCCCTTGTCGGTGATCTTGGCCGGCCAGGTGACGGTCATGTTCTGCCGGATGCCACCCAGTTGCGAAGCGACCTGTTTCATCCAGGGGTACGGCGTGTCGAACGCCCAGGTCCAGCCCACGGCCATGTGGTTGTAGGTATGTTCGGTGCCCCATTCGTCGTACCATTTCATCTGCTGTTCGACGGGAATCTCGCTGACGCCGTTGAACCATGCAACTTCGTTCGGGGTGCCCATGGGGCCGCCCTCGGCGCTGGTGCCGTTGTCGCCGTTAATGTAGATGATCAGGGTGTTTTCATACTCGCCGATATCCTTCAGCGCCTGAACGACGCGACCGATCTCGTCATCCATATAGGCGGAATAGGCGGCGAAGACGTTCACCTGACGGATGAACAGTCTCTTTTCGGCATCGGTGAGACTGTCCCATTCCTTGATGTGATCGGTCGGCCAGGGCGTGATCTTCGCATCCTCGGCGAAGTAGCCCATCTTCTTCTGGTTCTCGAAGATGGTCTTGCTCAACTCGTTCCAGCCATCGTCGAAGAGTTTCATCTCGGTGATCCTGTCCACCCATTCCTTTGTCGGATGGTGCGGCGCATGGGTCGCGCCCGGAGCGAACTTGACCATGAAGGGCTTCGACGGGTCGATCTGGTGCATGTTCGTGATCCAGTCGATCGCGTCATCCGCCATCGCCGTCATGAGGTTCCATTCCCCCTCGGCGTCCTCGAACGGATAGATCTGTGTCGTGTTGCGGAAAAGGTTGGGTTGCCAATGGTTCGCGTCGCCACCAACGAAACCGTAGAAATATTCGAACCCCATGCCGGTGGGCCACTGGTCGAACGGACCCGACTGGCTGGCCTGGTAGGCCGGCGTGTTGTGGTTCTTGCCGAACCAGGAGGTGTTGTAGCCATTGTCGAGCAGGATGCGCCCGACCGTGGCCTTGTCTTTCGTGATGACACTGTTGTAGCCGGGATAGCCGGTCGATTGTTCGGAAATGACGCCAAAGCCCACATTATGGTGATTTCGGCCCGTAATCAGCGCGGCGCGGGTCGGCGAACACAGCGCGGTGGAATGAATACTGGTGAACCGCAGGCCGTCCTCGGCAAGCGCGTCCATCGTGGGGTGCGGAATGACACCGCCGAACGTGCTGGGGATCCCCCAGCCGGAATCATCGGTGATTATGAGCAGAACGTTCGGCGCCTCCTCGGGCGGCATGACGCGCGGCGCCCACCACGGGGTCGACTCGGCCGTACCGGTGCCGATCTGGCCGCCGAATTCCATCGGCGGCGGCGGCAGTCGTGACCCGTCCAGCGTGATCGTCCCGCTTGGGGAGCCAAGGTCATCCTGCGCATTGGCGGGCTCTGCAATGGCAATGGCGCCGGCCATTCCAGCAAAGAGAATGAGGGTCGAGAATCGTAGTCGCATTTGTTTCTCCTGATCTGGATGACCAGAGCATGCGAATTGGCAAGGCATCTCGGATCCGATGGACCGTGAGGCATCTTGGACTGGTCAGAACAATCCTATCACGCGATAGTCGGAGTCAGTTGCTTTTCGGGGACAAGAGCGGATGCGAAAATCTGCGAAACAGCGTGCGGCGCCGCTCGTGCCGCTGCCCGGGCTGCTCAAGACTCTCGGCGTGACGATCGAAAGCGTGCTGGTCGGAACCGGGATGTCCGTCGAGGATTTCGCCCCGGACCGGATGGTCGATTTCAGCGACTTCCTGACCGTGCTCGAGAACGCGGCAAGAGAGACCGGGCGCGAGGATTTCGGGCTGCTGCTCGGTCGTGAACAGGCGCTGGGTGCCATAGGACCCGTGGCAGATGTCCTTCGATCCGCGACGACACTCGGCCAGGCGCTCAGCGATTTCGTCGCCTTGCAATCGGTCAACTCGACCGGCGCCACCGCTTACCTGCACCGGCAGGGACCATGCGTGTTCTGGGGGTATGGGTTCGACGATCCGCGTCTGAGCGTTTCGCCCAATGCGCACGACCTGGTTCTTGGCGTCGGCGCGCATATTCTTCGCGATCTCACCGGCGGACGGGTGTATCCCGTCGAGTTCAGCACGATCCGACCGGCCCCGCGGGACGCAGCCGCCTGGACGCGGCTCGGCGCGCCCGTGCGTTTCGGACAGACCGAGACGGGGTTGCTGCTTCCAGCTGGAGCGATGTCTTTCCCCCTTCCCCGGGCAGATCCCTGTGCCCGGGACAAGGCACTTGGCGCTTTGGCGGTGCCATACCGGAAGGGCCAGTCGGATTGGGAGCTTCGGACCCGCCATGCGCTCAGATCCCTGCTCCTTGAAGGGCGCTCGAAGATGCCCGAGGTCGCCCGGTGGCTCGGAGCGGAGCCGCGAACGCTGCGTCGTGCGCTGGCAAGAGAGGGCGAAACATTCGAAACGATCCGCGCATCGGTCCGGCTCGCCATGGCGCGAGAACTCTTGTCGATGAGTTCAGCCAGCATTTCAGACCTTGCCCTCACCCTTGATTTCGCGACGGCGAGCGCCTTCATCCACGCCTTTCGGCGTTGGACCGGCCAGACTCCGGCGGAGTGGCGCAGGCACGCGCGGTGCGTGAACGAGGGCGCAATGTCGCAAGCGTCAGGCTATCAGCAGACGGGCTCCCGGAACAGCCGTTCGCGTTGAAGATCATAGCTACGGTCACCGGGGCCGGTGACCGTAGCTCATTTCTGCCGGGGAACGGCAGCCCCTGGTATCAGCTCGCGTCCTTGAACGCGGCGTATTCGCCGCGGACCCGAACAGTCACGGTCACGTCGGAACTGTCGCGGTTGCGCCAGAACCAGCCATGTTCACCGTCGAAACCGGCGAGGATGGTGCCCTCGGCCCCGGTCGAGCCGCGCCCCTTTTCATAGGTCACCGACTGGTCGCCGCCATGACCGTGCAGGTCGAAGTTCACGCGGCCGCCCTCGACCAGCATGCGGTATTGGGCAGTCTGGCCCTCGGTCATGACCAGTTTCCACTCGGCGGACGCTCCGGGCTCCAGCGTGAACGTGATCTCGTCGCGCCATGCCTCGGCCTCTTGGGCGTGGGCGGCGCCGACGAACAGGCCGAAGATGTCGTTCAGCAGGCTGGACTGATCGCTCTCGGCCTCCATCATCTGCCGGTCTGCCTCGGCCTCCTCGGCGAGCTGGGTCTTGATCTCGCCCATCTCGGCGAGGCCGATCGCGCGGCCGACACCCGTCGGATCGATGCCGTATTCCGCCGGCAGGACGACGGTGACGAGGATCGCCACGGCCGAGACGGCAGCGATGGCGGTGGATTTCAGGAGTTGCGCCGAGCTGGGCAGCTCTTCGAGCGAGGGGCGGTTGGAATTGAACATGTCTTGTCTCCTTGTCTGAGTTTCAGGCGACGAAAAATCCGGTGATCTGGTAGCCCATGAGGACGAACCCCAGGGTCATCATCACCACGTTGGCGGTGTAGGCCTGGCGTAGGAACGCGGGGCTGCGGCGCCAGTAGCCCATGACGATGAGGATCACGGCCAGCGCCATGATCTGGCCGATCTCGACGCCGACGTTGAAGGCCAGCAGGTTGGGCAGGAGCCCTTCCGAGGCGATGTCGTAGTCGAGGATCTTGGTGGCGAGGCCGGTGCCGTGGAAGAAGCCGAAGATCAGCGTGGCGGCCTTGGTGTTGGGTTGAAACCCGAACCAGCGCTGGTAGGCGCCGAGGTTGTCGAGCGCCTTGTAGACGACCGACAGGCCGATGATGGCATCGACGACATAGGCATTCACGCCCCAGCCGAACCAGACGCCGAGCAGCATCGTGGTCGAGTGGCCAAGAGCGAAGAGGCTGACATAGATGCCGACGTCCTTCATCCTGTAGAGGAAGAAGACGACACCGAGCAGGAACAGGATGTGGTCGTATCCCGTGACCATGTGCTTGGCGCCGAGATACATGAAGGGGATGATGTTCACCCCCCAGATTTCCTGGATGTAGCCGGCGTCACCCTCGGTGACGTTATGGGCGGCGGCGGCTGTCGCATAGAGAATCGTGGCCGCGATGGCCATCAGGATGGCGGTGGCGCGAGAGCTGCGCCATGACCGGCCATCCGCATAAGCGGAGTGCATGTGGATCTCCTTGGATTGTCCGTAATTGCGTGATGTCTGGCCCGGTCCGGGCAAGGCTCACGCGCGTGGCGGACGCTCCAGGCGGAAGACGGGTGGGGCCCAGTGGGCCAATGCGCGACCATGCCAGGCGCTGCTTGTCTCGGCGGGTCCGGCATCGGCCCTTGCCATGCTCAGCACGGCCTGGCTGTGATCGTGATCGGCGACTTCGTGACTATGACCATGCATCGCCCAGATCAGATCTTCCTCCAGGCCGTGGGAATGGCCGTGTTCGGCGATCATCTCGGCATGGTCCTGCAAGGTTTCGATGATCTTCGGCACGTGCGATACGATCGGCGACACGGTCCAGAGGGCGAGGGCCACGCAGGTCAGCACGGCGAAGAGCCTCGCTCCGATCCGCATCCCGATCCGCTTTCTCATCGCCTGGTGCACTGCCCTTTTCCCTCGCGATGCGTCTTGAGTGGCATCTTGCGATATCCCCTCCGGGAGGATAACCCATGCATATGACAGAACCGCATGTCCACGCAAGTCACCCCAAGGTCGTATCCCGGCTGAAACGCGCCGAAGGGCATCTGCGCTCGGTCATCGCCATGATCGAGGAGGGCCGGCCCTGCCTCGATGTAGCCCAGCAGTTGCAGGCGGTGGAACGGGCCGTCCGCAATGCCAAGCAGGCGCTTATTCATGATCACATGGATCATTGCCTGGATGGCGATGACGCCGGTGACCGCAAGGAATTGAAGGCCATTTCCCGCTACCTCTGAGGTTCTCATGGTCGCCATTCTCGCCGACCGCACCTATCGCCATCTTTTCCTGGCGCAGGTCGTCGCGCTTCTTGGCACGGGGCTTGCCACTGTGGCGCTGGGGCTTCTGGCCTATGACCTTGCAGGCGACGGCGCGGCGATGGTTCTGGGCACGGTTTTCACCATCAAGATGGTCGCCTATGTCGGCATCGCGCCGATCGCCGGCGCCTTTGCCGACCGGGTGAACCGACGCGTTCTGCTGGTGACGCTGGACGTGATCCGAGCGGGCGCGGCGCTGTGCCTGCCCTTCGTGAGCGAGGTCTGGCAAGTCTACGTCCTGATCTTCGTGCTGCAGTCGGCCTCGGCCGCCTTCACGCCCACCTTTCAGGCGACGATCCCGGATGTCCTTCCGGAGGAGGACCGCTATACCCGCGCGCTGTCGCTCTCGCGGCTGGCCTATGACCTGGAGAACATCGTCAGCCCGACCCTTGCCGCGCTGCTGCTGGCGGTGATGAGCTACAACACGCTGTTCCTGGGCACCGTGGCGGGCTTCGCGGCCTCAGCGCTGCTGGTGGTGTCGGTCCTGTTGCCCAGTCCGAAGCCGTCAGAGCCGCGCGGCATCTATGACAGGACCACGCGGGGCATTCGCATCTACCTGGCCACGCCGCGCCTGCGCGGGCTGCTGGCGCTGAACCTCGCGGCCTCGTCGGCGGGAGCGATGGTGCTGGTCAACACGGTGGTCATGGTGCGCGGAACGCTCGCCCTGCCACAAAGCGCGTTGGCCTGGACGATGTTCGCCTTCGGGGCCGGCTCCATGCTGACGGCACTGATCCTTCCGCGCATCCTCGACCGGGTCCCGGACCGGCCCGTGATGCTGGCCGGCGCGGGGCTGATGGTGGTCACGCTTCTGGGGCTGGCCGCCATCATGTCCGCATCCGGCCTTGCCTGGCAATCGCTGCTCGCGGCCTGGCTGCTGGTGGGGCTAGGATATTCGGCGGTGCTCACGCCCTCGGGGCGCCTGTTGCGACGGTCATCGCACCCCGAGGACCGCCCGGCGGTGTTCGCCGCGCAATTCGCCCTGTCCCACGCCTGCTGGCTGGTCACCTATCCCCTGTCCGGGTGGGTCATGACGCAATTCGGGGCGGTCGCCGCCCTCGTCGTTCTCGCAGCGCTCGCCTCGGCGGGCGTCGCCGCCGGACTACGGCTCTGGCCGAAGCACGACCCCGAAGTGCTGGAGCACACGCACGACAACCTGCCGCTGGACCATCCCCACCTGAAGGGCCACCGGCGCCATGCACATCCCTTCGTCGTGGACGACAATCACCCCCGCTGGGCGCTGCACCTTTGAGCTTGGCTTCCTTTGTTTGTGTTCGAAGGAGGCACCGGCCAGTCGCGCGATCAGCGAAGGGAAATGGCCCCTGAAAGCGCCCCTCTCCCACCGATGAGAAGCGAGCGGCGGACAGGAACGCCTCGGTGCAGCGGATTTTGCGGCCAGTCCTTGAGGCGGCTTCGCCGAGAGCGGATCGCCTGGAATGTGAAAGCATCGCTCGCGCCCCGGGCGCGATGGATTTCGTCAGATCTGGTGTGCGTGGTCGTGGCGCTCCCGTGACGAACTTGTGCCATAGTGCGTCCTTCCATTCCTTCGAAAGGATCGCACAAGATAAACCGAGCCACCTCTCTTGAGGGCTGCCACGGGGAGTCGTTGTTCGCTCTTCTGAGCCACAGACCGGAAGTGAGGCTGTTTTGCCTTGCTGCCATTGATGCCGCCTAATTTGGTCCGCTGGTCAAAGCGGCCTTAGTAAATATTCTATTTTCGTCCTGTGTTTGGCCTGCTGCCGGTTCCGTGGACACGGGGTTAGGTTTGCATAGCTCGTTCCTCGAACGCCATGGGGCTGAGGTAGCCCAGCTTCGAGTGGCGTCGTCTCGGATTGTAGAAGCGCTCGATGTAGTCGAACACGTCGGCGCTTGCCGCGTTGCGGGTGCGGATCATCTCCGGGCGCCGCCTTGCTCGGAAGCAGGAGATTGACCACTATGCAGGCGACTGAATTTGACGAACGCTTCGAGGCGGGCGAAGATATGTCCGCTCATGTCGACTGGAATGCGCGATTACGAGAGAACCAAAGCATTGGGCTGAAAAGCCTGGGCGCCTTCGAACAGAAAGTGGCTTGAACGAACACCTGGAGCGGCACGAATAGGTGACAGGTCCACATCATGTCCCCCGGAAGGCTGGCAGGCGTTTCTCCAGAAAAGCTGCTGCACCTTCGGCGAAATCGCAGGTCAGGAAATTGTCGATCGCGGTATCGCGTTCCCAGTCCAGAACGGCGTCCATGCCTGTGACATCCTGAGCGAAGAAACGTTTCACCGTGGCCTGCGCCAGCGGTGGACCGAACGACAGTTTGCGCGCCAGTTTCTGCGCCGCCTCCAATGCGCCGCCATCGAGGGCCGGATAGTCGGCCAGTCCCAGTGCCAGCGCTGCCTGCTGATCGATCTCATCTCCGGTCATCAAAAACCGCTTGGCCGCCGCACGGCCCACGCGCCGCGGCACTGACCAGAACATCCCCCCATCGGGCGAGGCTCCGACGCGGATCTGCGCGGCACAAAAACGGGCGCTTTCAGCCGCAACCACGAAATCGCAGGCCGCCGCCAAGCCGACCCCGGCACCAAAGGCCGGGCCTTCGACTGCCGCGATATAGATCTTGTCCGACCGCAGAATGTCCCCGATCGTGCCGCCGCCCTTGGTGATCCGCTCTTCCATCTGGGGTCGAGTGCGCAAGTCCTTCAGGACCTTGAGGTTTCCGCCTGCGGAAAAGGTGCCGTTCGCCCCGGTCAGCACCAGCACGCGTTGCGACTCATCCGCCTCGAACGCACCAACCGCAGCGGCCAGCCCTTCGCGCACGCCCGGCGCGCCCATGGAATTGCGGTACTCTGGCGCGTCCACGGTCACCGACGTAACCGCCCCTTCCACTTCCGTTCTGACAACGTCGGTCATGCGGCTGCCTCCTCGGCCATGAATCTCTCACGAAAATGTTCGGCACTGCCCAGCCAGCGGCTAAGTATGTCCGCGCGCAACAGGTGATAGCCGATGCCCAGTTCGCGTGTCATACCGATCGCCCCGTGCAGGTGGATCGCCTCGCGCCCGACCAGATCGCCGGTCTGAATCGCAAGGGTCATCGCGGCGGCGACGTCGGACCGCGCCCGCCGGGTATACCCCGAGGACAACGCGTTCGCCGCGCCAAGTACTTGGGATCGAAGCATTTCAATATCCGCATGGAGATCGGCGGCGCGGAATTGCAGCGCCTGCTTGGTCGACAGGGGCTTGCCAAATTGTTCCCGCGTCCGCAGGTAGTCGAGCGTCTGGGCGAGCGCCGCCTCGCATGACCCCAAGAGCTCTGCCGCAGCGGTAAAGACGGCGAGGGTGAAGGCCTTGTCCAGTGCGGCAGCACCGTCGCCGGGCCCGATCAACCGGGCTGACGATCCAACCCGCACCCCGTCCGCCCGGACCATCGCCCAAGTCGTGCCATCCGTCGCAGGATAGGTCGATACAGTCAGCCCTTCGGCATCAGCGGGCACAAGGAACAGGCTGAGGCCGTCCTCGTCCCGCGCGGATACAACGAAGTGTTCGGCCGTTCCCCCTTCGGCGACGTGGCTTTTGATCCCGGTCAGGCGATAGCCGCTCCCGTCCCCCTCGGCCCGCGTCGTGGGGGAGTCGCGTGTCCAGCGCGCGCCTGGCTCCATCACGGCGACAGCCACCGGTATCTCTCCCTTGGCCATCCGCGCGGCGAGATCATGCGCATCCTCGCGTGCTGATCGTGTTAGCAGGGCACCCGGAATAACACAGCCACCGATCAGCCCGTGGTGTGTCGGCACTCGGCCAAGACCCCGCGCCAACGTCATCAACAGCCGCGGCCCGCCATCGAACCCGCCTGCGGCTTCCGGCAGCCACGCGCCCCAAAGCCCAAGTTCCGCCAGTTGCACCCGCAGCGCCGCCGCGTCGGGTCGCGGCGCGTAGCCATCCACGCGCTCTGCCGCGTTGCGGGCGTTCTGCAAGGCCCGGTCGAGCATATCCTCGATCATGACTTCATCTTCATCTGCCGCAAATCTCATGGTCGCCTCACAAGTTCAGGATGTGTTTGGTGATGATGCTGCGCTGCATCTCCTGGCTGCCGCCGGCAATCGCGGGACCGCGCCACCAGTAGCGGGATTCGGCGGCATTGCGCGCCTCATCCGGGACAATACCGTCCAACGCCCCGCCTTCCCACGCAGCCTGCGCTGGAAGAGCATCCGGCCCCAGAAGCTGCACGATCGCACGGTCAAGACGCTGGTTCACCTCGACCCCACGCAGCTTGAGCACCGAGGCAAAAGGCCCAATCCCGCCGTCATCCACGAGCCGTTCCAACGCACGCATCGTCGCATTCTCCAACGCCCGCAATTCGATCTTGCGCTTGGCCAGATCATCGCGGAACTGCGCGTCCTGGATTGCCGGGCGACCATCGATCTGAACCTCATGCGATAGGCGTTCCAACCGACCCAGCTTGCGCCGCGCCTCGGTATGCCGGGCCGAGAACAGCCGTTCATGCTCCAACAGTGCCTTGGCGATGCCCCAGCCTGCATTCTCTTCACCGACCCGGTTTGCCACAGGAACGCGGACGTTGTCGAAAAAGAACTGGTTGAAGACGTGCGCGCCGTAGAAATGATGGACGGGCCTGCGCGAAACGCCCGGCGTATCAAGATCAATCAGCAGAAACGAGATACCCGCCTGCTGCCGCCCTTCGCGCGATGTTCTGACAAGGCAGAACATATGGTTGGCCAGATGCCCTTCCGAGGTCCAGATCTTGGTGCCGTTGACGATGTAATCGTCGCCGATCTGTTCCGCCCGTGTCTGGAGCGAGGCAAGATCCGACCCCGCGCCGGGTTCCGAATAGCCCTGGCACCATTGATGCTCAAAGCTCAGCGCCTTTGGCAGGTAATGCGCCTTTTGCTCTGGCGTTCCGTGCGCTTGCAGGATCGGGCCGATCATCTTGATATTGAACGTTCCGACCAAAGGTGCACCGTGGGCCGCCATTTCTTCTTCGAAGATGAACAGCTTGCGCATGTCCCATCCCGTGCCGCCCCACTCTTCCGACCACGACGGAGCGCCCCAGCCGCGCGCCACAAGCTTGCTTTGCCAGTTCAGCGCCGCCTCCTGTGCGAGCGGAAGGCCCAGATCGCTTTGTCGCCGCACCGCAGGATCAAGGTTGTCCTGACAGAATTCGGCAATCTCAGCGCGGAAGGCTGCTTCGTTTCCTGTCTGCATGTTCATGCCGTCCTCCATTTTATCGGCCTAAAGGGTGCGAGCCGTATCTTGGCGAGCGACGTGATGTCGGCTCGCTTGGGCAAATAGCCCGTCACGTCCGCTTCGGTGGTCATGGCCAAAACCATTGCTCTGGTGATCTGTTGGCCTGCGGCGCCAAGACCAAGGCCAAGGATCGGCGTTTCGATACCGAAGTGCGCGCAACGTTGTGTTTTCACTGGACCCTCCTTCAAGTCTCCTGACGCGCGGCCAGGGCCCCGTCTCGCAGGCCCCCTCGCCAAGTTGCATCGCCACGGCTATCCTCCCAGACTGACGGGCGACGAACTTTTCGCTCAAATAATCGACCTGTATTATCTTCTCGCTGCGGGAAGGAATCAACAGCTGATGTGAGAACTTGCGCGTGGATGGACAAATTGAACTGAGCGACACCAAGATGGGCCTGCTTCTGGCGGCTGAGCGTCTTTTCGCCACCCAAGGCATCGCCGCCACGACCATCCGGCAGATCAATACGGAAGCCGGACAGAAGAACAGCTCGGCGATCCACTACCACTTCGGATCCCGCGACGCGATTCTTGACGCCATCATCGCGATCAGAGTCACGCCCGCGAACGCCCAGAGAGCCAAGCTTCTTGAAGATGCGCGTGCCAGGACAAATGGCGGCCCACTATCGACGGAGGCCATCATCGACATCCTGCTGAAGCCCAGCATCGATCGGTTTTCCAGCACGCAAGGCCCTCATTTTACGCTCAGATTTCTTATTCAGCTACGAATGAATATCGAAGCCTGGCGGCGGTACGAGCGAGAACGGCAGGCTTGGACTCTGATCGACCTGCAAAGTGAACTGCGTCGCGCCCGGCCCCACCTCCCCGCGCATATTGCGCGCAACAGATTCCGCAACGCAGTCAACTTCTCCATGTTTGAAATGGCTGAAATCGAAGGCACCGAAGACCGGCTTGGCGCGCGCTACAGCCGTGATGAAGCGACCTTTCGAATCGAGGAACTGCGATCAACCCTTGTTGCGATGCTGGATGCGCCGATACCCGCCCGCACAGCCGAAGCCTTGTCGAGAATACCCGATACGCCACAGAAATCCACCTCGCCTACATGATCAGAGTAATTGACTTGAATTAATTCATGTGCTGATCTGTCTGCGGAACCGGACAGGAGACCGGCTCCGACGGAGGAGACAAATGGCACTCATGCTTTCGCGCAGGGTTGGACTGGCGCTCGGCGTTCTGCTTGCCCTGCAGGCGATTTACACCGCGTATTACGGGATGTTCGATCCCGGACTGCATCGTCCCCTCGCCTTCGCGGCATGCATTCTGGCAGCGATGGCGGTCAAACCGCTGGCCGCGCGCCTGACCAATCCGACGCCGATGAAACTGGCGCTGTGCTGGACCATCGATATCGTCCTTCTGGGAATCATCTTCGCCGCCATTCAACGGTTCGTTTCCAGCGCGGATGCGATGGAGAACATGTTGATCAGCTATTCCACGGCGGATCAGTGGCTGGGCCTTCTGGCGCTTTTCGCATGTGTCGAGCTGACGCGCCGTGAATTCGGCCTTGGCCTGACCGTCGTCGCCGGCGGCGTGCTGGCCTATATTCTTTGGGGTGAAAGCATGCCAGGCATGTTCCGCCATGCGGGCTTTACCCTCGACCAGATCGTGCAGGGCACATGGTACGGCTATGCCGGCGTGTTTGGCATGCCCGTTTCGGTCGTGATCGAACTGCTTTTCATCTACATCGTGTTCGGCATGGTGCTTGAAGCGACCGGCGCCGGACACGCGCTGATCCGCATCGCTGTTCGCCTGACCGGACGCATCTCCGGCGGTCCGGCACATGCCTCTATCGTTGCGTCCACGCTTTTCGGGTCGATGTCCGGGTCTGTGACTGCGAACGTGGCCGGGACTGGGACATTCACGATCCCGATGATGAAACAAAAAGGGTTCCGCCCCGAATTCGCGGGCGCAGTCGAGGCCGCTGCCTCGACTGCGGGGCAGTTCATCCCCCCGGTCATGGGGGCCGTGGCCTTCATGCTGGCCCAATTGACCAGCACGCCTTATCTGCTGGTCTGTGTTGCAGCGCTGATCCCGGCGGCCGCCTATATCACCGCACTTGTTCTCGCAGTCTGGCTTGAAGCGCGGCGCACCGGCATTGGCGCCACGACACCTCAGGAGATGCCGGTTCTGAACCGGCGCGATGCCGTCGAAAGCCTGATGTTCGTCATCCCGATCCTCACCGTCATCGGCATCCTTCTGATGGGGCGGTCCCCGGCCATGGCGGGCTTTGGAGCGACCATCTCGGCGCTGGCGCTTGGTTTTCTCAACCCCGAAATCCGCCGCAACCCGTGGCGTCTGGTCGAAGCCCTGGCCAAGGGTGGGGTCTCCGGCGCGCGCATCATGATCGCCGTCGGCGCCATCGGGATCGTCGTGGCAGGCATGAACCTGACCGGTCTGGGTCTGAGCTTTGCGCAGACCGTCGGATCTCTCGGCGCCGAAAACCTGTTTCTGTCGCTGGTCCTGACGGCCCTGGCTTGTCTGGTACTTGGCATGGGGATGCCCACCCTGCCTGCTTATCTTATCATCGTTCTGGTGATGGGGCCGGCCCTGTCGTCCATGGGCGCACCCCGGATCGCCGTGCATATGTTCGTGCTATACTATGCGGTTCTGTCCGCAATCACGCCGCCTGTGGCATTGGCTGCCTTTGCGGCGGCCCCGATCGCGGATGCCAACCCGATGAAGATCGGCGTGGTCGCCCTGCGGCTGACCATCGTCGGGTTCATCGTGCCGTTCCTGTTCGTGCTGAACCCGTCGCTTCTGCTGATCCAGGACTTTGAAATGACCGACTTCGTTATCGGCATGTTGCGGATTGTCTGCATCACCTGGGCCCTGTCGGCTGCGTTGGCCGGGTTCGGCCTGTCCCGGCTACAGCCGCTGATGCGGGGGGCATACATCCTTGGCGCAGCGCTTTGCCTGGCGCGGAGCACTGGGATCGACGCGATCGGCTTTGGTCTGGTCGCAGCGATCTTTGTTCTCGAAACCGTACGCCTGCGGGCACACCCAACAACAGCCTGAGGTCAAAGATGCTGCAAACCCTGGATAAACCCGACCTGCGCGCGATTGCCCGTGAGGCGTATACCTTCACCCTGCCCCTGGTCACGATGGAAAGCTTCCGCAGGCGGCGGATGGGTCTTGGCCCGATGAACGACATGTTCCACACGCGCAAGCTGCTGCATTTCAAATCGCGCCACATCACCGCGCCGAATAACGACACGCTGTACTCCAACGCATGGCTTGACTTGCGTCAGGGGCCGGCCGTGATCGAGCTGCCAGAAACCGGGGATCGCTATATATCGGTCGCGGTCATGGACATGTGGACGGACAATATCGCCATCCTTGGCACACGCACGACAGGAGGCGAAGGCGGGCGTTTCACCATCTTCGGGCCGGAGGCCGGAACCGACGGGATCGATGGCCCGGTTGTCCGGTCGACGACCCCGATCTGCTGGGTACTGGCGCGTATCCTTGTGGCGGGTCCCGAGGATCTGGCCGCCGCACGCGCGGTGCAGGACGGTCTGGTCCTGCAGATTCCGCCCCCGCCGAACACGCCCGACGGCGATCCGGCGCAGGGCACACGCACCGCCCCATGGCCCGAGTACTTCGCCCAAGCAGATGACCTGCTGCGCCTTCACCGGCCCCGCGCCACCGATATAGGCGTGATGCATCGGATCGCATCGCTTGGGCTTGGCAGCGGAGAGCGCTTTGATCCTGACCGGTTCAGCGCAGAAGATGCCGAGGAGATCGCCGTCGGCGTCGCCGAAGCCCGCCGCGCCATCGAAGGCGGCATGATCATGGCCGCAGAAGGTGACGGCTGGCTGGATCCGAAGGCCGGGCTGGGTTTCTACAACCAGGATTACGAATTCCGTGCCCGCGTCGCTGTCGGTGGTCTTGGCGCGCTGACCCTCGAAGAGGCCACATACTATCCCGCACAGTCCTTCGCCGGGCGTCCGCTGGACGGGCGGCAGATGATGCACTGGCATATCCCGGCAGATCAGCAGATTCCGGTCAATGCCTTCTGGTCGCTGTCGATGTACGAGCCGACCGAAGACGGAGAACTGTTCTTCATCGAAAACCCGCTGTCCCGCTACGCGATCGGCGATCGCACGCCGGGGCTGATCCTGAACGACGACGGCTCCTGCGATATCTGGATCGGCCATGACCACCCTGGTTCAGCGCGCGCGCCGAACTGGCTGCCTGCGCCTGCCGGACCCTACACGCTTTTGTTGCGAGCCTATTTGGCAAAATCCGAGCTGCTTGAGGGGCACTACAAGATCCCTGTTCCGCAGCCCGTAACCTTGGAGGAGGAGACCCAAGAATGACCAAGATGAACCGCCGCGCGACCATGATCACCATGGCCGCCCTTAGCTTGGTGCTGACCGCGCTGCCAGCTTCGGCCCAGCAGACGAACCTGCGGGTTCACACCGCTGCGCCAGGCACCTCGGCTTTCACCTTTTCCACGACGATGCAGACTGTCGTTCAGAATGCGACGAACATCCGAATGAACGTGACGTCGGGCCAAACCTCGACCCGGTCCACCCTCGATGCGGCCAATGGCAACGTTGATCTTTTTGTCTCGGCGCCGGCCATCAACCACTTCATGAAGTCCCAAACGGCGATGTACAAGGACATGGAGAATGCGCCGGAACTCTTCAAGAATATCCGGCAGGTGGTGAACTTCCCTCTTGGGCCGTACCACATCGTCACCTACGCTGATTCCGGTATCGAAACGCTGGAAGATGTGCGTGGCCGTCGCGTCTTTGTAGGCCCTCCGGGTGGGGCGGCCACGACCGTCGGGCTGGCCATCATCGAAAGCGCTACAGGCATGGTGCCCGGCGACTATGAACAGGCGAAACTCGATTGGTCCTCGGGCCAGCAGGCACTGCAGGATCGCCAGGTCGATCTTGCCATCATCCCGACCGAGCTGCCGTCTGCCTCGATGATGCAGCTCGCCCTGCTTGGCAAGATCAGGCTGATCGACATTCCCGAAGAAGCATTCAACACTGGCCCCCTGGCGAAAATGGTAAAGATTCCCGGCCGTACGATCGAGGAAATCGGACCGGACGTCTACGGCGACAACCAGCTTAACGATACACCGATCACAGCGGTCGGGAGCTGGGTCGGAATCGGGACCCATGTCGGCGTCGATGCGGACGTGATCTATGAAGTGACCAAGGCCATGTTCGAGAATCTTGATGCCATGCATGCCGCGGCCGAGTGGATGCAGGTCTTCACGCCTGAAGCTGCGCTGAAAGAAGTAAACGCACCACTGCACGTCGGAGCTTACCGCTGGTTCAAGGAAAACGGCGTTGAGGTTCCCGAAGCTCTCATCCCGCCCGAAGCTTCCTGAGGGTGGGCGTCGAACCGCGTCTGGCCATGTGCCGGGCGCGGTTCGATCACACCAATTGGCGGGGGCTGGCCCTCGGCAGGACTGCTCACACGACACCGATCGCTGATCCAGTTTTGATGCTGGCGCACAGCGACCGTGCCCTACGCTGCAAACACAAGAGTGTCACAGCAAATCCTACGCCTGCGCCACCAAGAGAGACGAAATGCCAAAAGACACCGACGTGCCCACCGATTTCGCCTCTGTCGCTTCCGAGGCTTACCTTTATGCCATGCCGCTGGTGGCGCTCGAAACCTTCAGGCGCCGACGTATTGCACAGGGCGAGATGCATCAGCTGATGCATCACCGCAACCTGCTAAGCCACAAAGATCGCCAGATTACCACGCCAAACAACGACACGCTTTATAGCGATCTCTGGCTGGATCTCGACCGCGGTCCAGCAAAGATTTCGGTGCCCGGGACGCAGGGGCGTTATATCTCGCTGCACGTTATGGACGCCTATACCAACACTATTGCCGTGCTTGGCTCTCGTACCACCGGGCCAGACACCATCGAAGTCACATTGGTTGCCCCGACTGCCTCTACCGATGGCATCGAAGGGCCTTGGGTGCGATGCACAACCCCGAATGTCCTGGCCTTCTTCCGCATCCTTGCGGATAACCCGGAAGATTTGTCATGGCCGCGCGGCATTCAGGATTCGATCACCCTCGACGCGCCCGCGCATGATGGCCACGAGATCACCCCTGTCGACCGCCATGCGCCCTGGCAAAACTTCTTCGCAGAAGCCAACCGCCTGATCCGCCGCAATCCGCCGCCCGCCACCGATATCGATATCCTGCGCCGCATCGCGCCTTTGGGCATCGGTCCGGACAGCGTTTTCGACCCGTCCCGTCTTACGCCCGAACAGGGAGAGGCAATCGCGGATGGCCTGCGCATCTGCGCCGACAGGATGGCCCGAATTCAGGCCTCCATGGGCCGGGGGGGTGCAGGCTGGGTCCCGCCGCGCCGCAACCTTGGCGTCTACGGACAAGATTATTTCCTGCGTGCTGTCGTGGCCGTCGGCGGGCTTGCTGCACTGCCACTCGAAGAAGCCAGCTATTTTCGGTCGGGCGGTGTGAATGGCGAACCCTTTGTCGGCACGCGCACATGGCGGCTCCACTTCCCCGCCGACCATATGCCGCCGACCGACTCTTTCTGGTCATTGTCGCTTTACGAACCGACTCCCGAGGGCGAGTTCTATTTTGTCGATAACCGGCTGAAAAGATATGCCGTGGGCGACCGTACGCCGGGTTTGAAATGGAACGTGGACGGATCGCTGGACATATGGGTTGGCAACCATAGCCCCGGCACTGAGCGCGAATCCAACTGGCTTCCGGCGCCACCGGGACCGTTTCAGCTGTTCCTGCGGGCCTACTTGCCGCGCGTCGAACTCCTGGAGGGCCGCTATAAGATCCCCGATCCCGAACCCGTCAGTTGATCACGGTAGCCCCCATATAATCTGGCGACATAAAACCACCAAAGTTGGGATCCTGTTGATACCTTGTTCGTGCAAGTTGCACCAGTTCCCAACACCATTCAAACAAGGCCGCCTATAAGGCACAAAGTACCGCGGCGGTACAGAGGGAAAGATCTATGAACAGCGAAACTGGATCGCTTCAGCGTCTGTTTTACCCGCGCTCGGTGGCGGTGATCGGGGCATCTTCGGATCCCACCAAGATTGGCGGTCGCCCGATCGACTTCCTCAAGCGCTCAGGATTTGACGGGCGTATCGTTCCGGTGAACCCCAGGGCGCACGAGGTTCAGGGCCTGCCCGCTTTCCCCTCGATCAAAGAGGCCGGAGACGTCGATCTGGCGATCTGTGCCGTGCCCGGAAAATTCGCCGAACAGGTGGTCGATGACTGTGTCGCCGCAGGTGTGGGCGCCCTGGTTATGTTCTCCTCGGGCTTTGCCGAGCTCGGCGAAGACGGTGCCGCCACGCAGGAACGCATGGCCGCCACGGCCCGCGCCGGGGGGCTGCGGCTGATGGGGCCGAACTGCATGGGCGTGGCCACGATGAGCACCGGAATGGTGGCGACCTTCCACCCCGCTTTCGCCAAGGTCGAGACCCTGCCACGCGATGGTCGTATCGCCCTGATCAGTCAGTCCGGCGCATTTGGCGGGCTGTGCGTCCAGATGGCCAACAGCCGCGGCATCGGTATTTCGCACATGGTCACCACTGGCAACGAGGGCGACATTGATGTGCCCGACGTGCTGGAAGAGCTGGCGCAGGACCCCGCGGTCGACGTGATCCTGATGTATCTTGAAGGCTGCCGAAACGGCCCCGGCCTGATCCGCGCGCTCGAGATCGCACGGGCCAATCGCAAGCCTGTCGTTGCCGTCAAACTCGGCCGGACCGAGGCGGGGGCCGAAGCGGCCCAATCTCACACCGCAGCTCTGGCCGGATCGGACGCCGTGTTCGACGCCGTGTTCCGCCAGTTCGGCGTCTACCGCGCCCGCAATATCGAAGAATTCCTTGATGTTGGCTGCGCCCTGTCGATGGGTCGCTTGCCTGAAAACGACCGGGTCGCCATTATCACGCCCTCGGGCGGGGTGGGTATCCTCATGGCTGACGAAGCGGAAGATCGCGGCCTTGACGTCGCCCCCCTGCCGGATGAGGTGCAGCGCAAGTTCAAGGAACTGATCCCATTCGCCGGGGTGCGCAACCCGCTGGACATGACCGCTCAGGTGGTGTCGGATATGACGCTGTTCGAACAGGCACTGGACCTTGTGATTACGGGAACCGATTTCGGCAGCGTCGTCTGCTTCATGGGCGCCGCGACCACCGACCTGAAACAGGCGGAGGTGCTGACTGAAAGCTGGGAACGCGTCCGGGCCGCCCATCCCGACAGGCTGATGATTGCGCCTGGGCTGCACCCTGCAAGCGTCTCCCGCGCGCTGGAGGCCAACGGCACCTACGCCCCGACCGAACCGACCTACGGCCCCCGCGCAGTCGCTGCCGGGTGGTTCTTCACCCAAAGCTTTGCCAACGCCGCTGACCGGCCCGTTGTGCCTGAAGGCGTCAACCTACCGTCCGGCCAACTCAACGAAATTCAGGCGATGGAAGTGCTGGGTGCCGCTGGGCTTCCGGTGATCGACGAGCGTCTGGCAACCACTGAAGACGATGCCGTCGCGGTGGCCCAAGCCATCGGGTATCCAGTGGTGATGAAGCTGCTGTCGCCGGACATCCTGCACAAGTCGGACATCGGTGGAGTCAAGTTGAACCTGCAAGACGCGGATGCGGTCCGCGACGCGTTCGAGGCTATCATGGGGGCTGGCGCCACCGTGTCGGGCGCGCGGATCGATGGCTGCATAGTCGCGCCTATGGTTTCCGGCGAAGGCGTCGAAACGATCCTTGGCGTCACCATGGATCCGACCTTTGGCCCGATCATTATGTTTGGTCTTGGCGGTCTGCTGGTCGAGGCGATGGGCGATGTCAGCTTCCGCGTCGCGCCCGTTGATCACGCCCAGGCCCGCGCCATGATCGACGAAATCCGCGCCCGCAAGGTGCTGGACGGGGTCCGGGGCGCACCGCCGTCAGACATCGATGCGCTGGCCGAAGCCATCGTCGCGTTGTCGCGCTTTGCGGCAGCCCATGCTGACCAGCTTGTATCGATCGAAGCGAACCCAGTTCTGGTCCGGCGTGAAGGCCACGGCGCCATCGCACTGGACGCAGTAGTCGTGACCAGGTGAGAGACCTAATTGGCTGAACTCACCCAACGCCCTACGCGGGGACTCGCTGGTTGAGGCCCGCCACGGGTCGATGACAGACGGGTGTTGAACGGGATTATCTTCATCAATCGCAATGGTTTGCGCTGGCGGGATGCGCCGCGGGAATATGGTCCGCACAAGACGCTGTACAGCCGATGGAAGCGTTGGAGCGAGAAAGGCATCTTTGCACGGATGATGGTCGTCCTGGCTGCCGAACACGGAGAGGAGAAGGCCGTGATGATCGACGCGACCTATTTGAAGGCACACCTCACTGCGACCAGTATGGCCGCGAAAAAAAGGGGGGCGTGGTCGTCTGATCGGTCGGATCAAGGGCAGCATGAACACCAAAATGCATGCCATCTGCGCTAGCCAAGGGCGACCGCTCAACCTGTTCGTCACCGCCGGCCAAGCCAGCGACTACATCGGCGCACGGGCGTTGTTAAGCAGCCTGCCAAATGTCGATTGGCTGCTCGGCGATCGCGGATACGATGCCGATTGGTTCAGAGAAGCGTTGCAAGACAAAGGGATACGCGCTTGCATCCCAGGTCGGAAGCAGCGCAAGACCCCGGTCAAATACGACAAGCGCGGATACAAACGCCGCAACCGCCCCTTTCGTGACATTGCTGCGCAATGCACTGTCGGGCAGTGATCGAGATCATGTTCGGCAGGCTCAAGGACTGGCGGCGTGTAGCGACACGATATGATCGCTGCCCCAAGGTCTTCCTCTCAGCCATCGCTCTGGCCGCGACAGTCATCTATTGGATATGAATCCTGACCCTAAGAGCCTTTTTGTACGAAGACCGCATTGCTCGATGCCAACATTGCGCGAAGGACAATGCTTCACTAAACCAGCCCGCCCCCCCTCCGCGAGTGCGCTATCCCTACATTTTCTTTAGGTTGCATGGGAGAATTTGCGACAAACGATTGTTGTCGATCGTGAGTTCCTGCGACCGCGAGGATAACGATGAGGTCGCGTCGAAATTCTTCTAAAGCGTGACTTTCAAGGCTCCAAGACGATCGACTACCTCAGGTCCTGCCCGTGAACAGGCAAGCAACTGCAGATCCAACGGCCCAACCAAGGAGTTGCAATGGATCGTGTTTCGTTCCGAGTTTCATTCCAGTTCGTTTGCGGAACTTTCCAGAACTCCCTCTAGCACATTGAATTTATTGGTGACCCCGGCAGGATTCGAACCTGCAACCTGCCCCTTAGGAGGGGGCTGCTCTATCCAATTGAGCCACGGGGCCGTTCGGGGCCTTCTGTAACGGGGATTCTCCGGCTTGTCACCGGTTTTAGGGCAGTTGAACAAGCCTTCGCGTTCGCGCTACCATCTCGCAACGCAATTCATCACGGATACGCCCTTGCCCGCCGATACAAAACGCCCGCTTACCCTTCGCGACGTGTCCGAGGCCTCCGGCGTCTCCGAGATGACCGTCAGCCGCGTGCTGCGCAATCGCGGCGATGTGTCGGATGCCACGCGCACGCGGGTTCTGGCCGCCGCCAAGGAGTTGGGATACGTCCCCAACAAGATCGCCGGGGCGCTGGCCTCGAACCGGGTGAACCTGATCGCGGTCATCATCCCGTCCCTGTCCAACATGGTGTTCCCCGAGGTGCTGACAGGCATCAACCAGGTGCTGGAGGATACCGAGTTGCAGCCCGTCGTCGGGGTGACCGACTACCTTCCCGAGAAGGAGGAGAAGGTTCTCTACGAGATGCTCTCATGGCGGCCTTCGGGGGTGATCATCGCCGGGTTGGAGCACACCGAGGCCGCGCGGGCAATGCTGAACGCCGCCGATATCCCGGTGGTCGAGATCATGGATACCGACGGCAAGCCGGTCGATGCTATGGTGGGCATCTCGCATCGTCGCGCGGGGCGCGAGATGGCGCAGGCGATCCTGAAGGCGGGCTATCGCCATATCGGCTTCATGGGCACCAAGATGCCGCTGGACCTGCGGGCGCGGAAGCGGTTCGAGGGGTTCACCGAGGTCCTGGGCAAGAACGGGGTGGAGATCGAGGATCGGGCCTTCTACTCGGGTGGCTCGGCGCTGGCCAAGGGGCGCGAGATGACGGCGGCCATGCTGGAGCGCTCACCGGATCTGGATTTCCTTTATTATTCCAATGACCTGATCGGGGCGGGCGGCTTGCTGTACCTGATCGAACAGGGAATCGACATTCCGGGCCGGATCGGGCTTGCGGGGTTCAACGGGGTCGAACTGCTGCAAGGGCTGCCGCGCAAGCTGGCCACGATGGACGCGTGCCGGTTGGAGATCGGGCGCAAGGCGGCCGAGATCGTGGCCAAGCGGCTGGAAGATCCCGAGGCCGAGATCGAGACCCGGATCACGCTGACACCGACGATCAGCTATGGCGACACGCTGAAACGGCGCTGAGCGGTGGCGCTGCCGCGGCTGGAGAATCGGGCTGCCCGGGCACATTTCCTGGATCGGCACGGGCTGGCCGCCCCCCCTGCGGGTTCCGCCAGGGGCGCGGCCCTGCTGGAGGTGATCGAGCGGCTGGGTTTCGTTCAGCTTGACAGCATCAACACCGTGGCGCGGGCGCATGACCTGATCTTGCATGCGCGGCGGCCCGGCTATCGCCACGCGAACCTCAAACGCCTGCATGAGAAGGACAGGGCGCTGTTCGAACACTGGACGCATGACGCGGCGGTGATCCCGATGAGTTTCTATCCGCATTGGCACCTGCGGTTCGAACGCGATGCCGAGCGGCTGAAGGCGCGGTGGTCGTCATGGCGGCGCGAGGGATTTGAGGCGCGGTTCGAGCCTGTCCTGAACCATATCCGCGATCACGGGCCTGTCAGTTCGTCGGAGGTGGGGGAGGATGAGCGAAAAGGATCGGGCGGGTGGTGGGACTGGCACCCGTCGAAGACCGCGCTGGAATATCTCTGGCGCGCGGGCGCGCTGGCCGTGGTCGGGCGGCAGGGGTTCCAGAAACTCTATGACCTGACCGAGCGGGTGATCGAGGCGCATCTGCATCCGGACGGAGAGGCTGATGTCGAGGGCACGATCGACTGGCTGTGCAACGCGGCGCTGGACAGGCTGGGATTTGCCACCTCGGGCGAGATCGCAGCCTTCTGGGACACCGCGACGCCTGCCGAGGCGAAGGCCTGGGTGGCGCGCGAATTGGCCGAAGGTCGACTGGAGGAGATCGAGATCCTCGGCGCGGACGGGGCGGCGCGGAAAAGCGTGGTGCGCCCCGGGCTGGTCGCGGCGGAGCCACCCGCCCTGCCCGGCCGTATGCGCGTGCTCAGCCCGTTTGACCCCGCCCTGCGTGACCGACAGCGGGCCGAGCGGCTGTTCGGGTTCCATTACCGCATCGAGGTCTTCGTGCCGGAAGCCAAGCGCCGCTATGGCTATTACGTCTTTCCCCTGCTCGAAGGTGATCGGCTGGTGGGCCGCGTCGACATGAAGGCCCATCGGGAGTGCGGCGAGTTGCGCGTCCGGGCCCTCTGGCCCGAGCGAGGCATCCGATGGTCGAAAACCCGGCAGGCCCGGTTCGAGGCCGCGCTGGACAGGGTCAGACGCTTTGCCGATCTGGAACGGGTGGTGTTTCCGGATGGCTGTCTGCGCGAGCCGGGTTAACCTGCGAAGCCGCGCTCGCGCACAAGCTCTACCAGCCGTTGCAACGCGGCCCCGGTCGCCATTCCGGAAGTGTCCAGCTGCGCCTGCGCCTTGCCGTAAAGCGCCTCGCGGCTGGTCAGGATGGACTTGAGCTGCTCCATCGCTTCGGGGTTGCCGGCCATCGGTCGCTCGTCGCCCTGCGCGCGGACACGGTCCATATGCTCCACCGGCGTGGCGCGCAGCCAGATCGTGTGAAAGCGTGTCAGAAGGGTGTTGTAGGTCTCGGGCTCGGCCACGATGCCGCCGGCGACCGCAAGGACCATCGCCTCATGCGTGGCGATGACGCGGTTGACGGCCTGCGCCTCGAGCTTGCGATAGCCTTCCTGCCCGTAGAGCGCCATCACCTCGCCAACCGGCATTCCGGCCTGTTCCTCGATCTGGTCGTTGAGCTCCACGAAGGGCAGGCCAAGCGCGTCACCGAGCATGGCCCCGAGGGTCGATTTGCCCGCCCCGCGCAAACCAACGAGGCAGATCCGCTGCGCGCGCATGACCTCGGCCGGTTCGGGGTTGAGGACACGCAGCACGCTTTGCTGCATTTCGCTGCTGGCGGCGCGGAACAGATCGGCGACGCGAAGCGCGTCCGACGACCACGGATCTTCCTCGCCCACCAGCCATTCGATCCGGTGGTCGAGCGCAATGGCGACACGCTGCAGAAGCCCGATGGAGATGTTGCCTTCTCCGGCCTCGAGTTGCGCCAGGTAACGCGGCGAAACCCCGGATATTTCGGACAGGACGCGGCGGGGGATACCGCGATGCTCCCGCGCCTTGCGCACGCGCTCTCCCACCCGGGCGATCAGGGCCGATACCGATGCGTCCGCAAGATCGCGACCGCTATGGGAGGTACTCTCGCCCCGGAAATTGGTGATTTCGCTCATGCACCCTGCAGTTCATTTATGTGAAATATTGCATAAATTTACGACGACACGAAAACCGGGGCAACGAAAAATGCCCCGGACCGCCTGCACATCGCCAATAACGCAGGGTCAATATGTCTCGACGTGATACCGTCCTTCGTCGCGCATGCGGTCGCGGATCTCGGCCCAGGCCATGCCCTTTGCACGGGCGATGTCCTTGAACGCTTCCTCGACCCCTTGCTCCATCGCCTTGAGGCCGCAGATATAGATGTGGCCGTTCGGGTCGGCCAGGATCTGCGCGACCTGCTCGGATTGTTCCCGCAGCTGGTCCTGAACATAGTGTTTCGGACCGTCCTCCTGCCGGGAAAAGGCGAAATGCTTGGCCATGAACTCTTCGGGCACCTTCTTGAGCGGGCCGAAATAGGGCAGTTCCTCGGCCCTGCGGGCACCGAAGACGAGGGTCAGCGAGTTTCGGGCCGAAGGCGCTTCGCGCTGGCGCCGCATGGTGAAGGCACGGAAGGGGGCAGAGCCCGTCCCGGTACAGATCATCAGCAGATGCGCGTTCGCATCCGATGGCAGCAGGAAGGTCGCGCCGAAAGGCCCGGTCACGCGCACCGTGTCGCCGGGTTTCAGATCGCAGACGTAATTCGAGCATATGCCCTTATCTTCGCGCTTCACGGTCAGGGAGAGGTTGTTGTAGTTCGGCCGCTCGCCGTCACGCGGGCTGGACACGGAATAAAGCCGGGGGAGATGCGGATTGCCCTGCGCATCCTCGCCCGGGGGGATGATGCCGATGCTTTGCCCTTCGAGCACCGGGAAGGGCTGCGCGCCGAAGTCGAGGATGATATGGCGCACGTCGCTGTCGCTTTGGTCCGAGGTCAGGCGGTAATTGCCCGTCACCTTCGCCTCGGCCGGCTTGGCCAGGTTGTAGAGGTTCACGGTCGGTTTCGACGCCGTGGCCGGTGCCCGCGCCTTGCCACCTGCCCCCTTGTGCGCCTCGGCCAGGAGCGCCGCCATCGCGTCATCAAGCGCCTCGACCCCGCCAGCGTCCTGCCCGATGTCTTCCTGCTCGGGCAGTTCCATCCATTCGTATTGCTCCTCGAGCGAATAGGGCTCGTTCACGACCCGCCATTCGTCGATGGAGCCCGTCGGACAGACCGGGATGCAGTCCATGCAGAAGTTGCACTTGGAGGCATCGACCACGACATTGTTCTCGTCATGCTCGATAGCTTCGAGCGGACAGGTCATCTCGCATGTATAGCAGCGAATGCAGATTTCAGGGTCGATGAGATGTTGCTTGATCGGCTGGTTCATGAGGTCTCAGCGGCGCTTGGTCAGGATGATGTCGGGCAGCGTGAGCGCCTCGATCAGCGATTTGCACAGCCCAACGCAATCGGTGCATCCCACGCAGGGGCCCTGGATCGTCGAAAGCTGGTCCGCAACGATCTCGACATTGCGGCTAGGAGTTCGGGAGCGGTCGATCTGCATGTCCTGTTTCCCTGTCTCGATGGAATGAGGAGAAGCGTTAGCGGCTGCCGCGAGTTGGTCAAGCCCGATCCCCGCAATCCGGTTGAACTCCGGGCCGGCGGCAGGCCGGCCCGGAAGTGCGTCATGCCATGTGCAGCTTGACGTATTCGAAATCGCCGGGCTTGTTGTCGATCCCCACCTTCGGCGGCGCGATCCAGCCGGCATATTGCCCGGCCTCGTAGCAGGGCTTCATCAGGGATGCGATGAAATCGCCATCGGCATTCGTGGGAAGCCATTCGGGCAGACCCTTGTCGTATTCCGCGCCGGTGACCATCTGGCCCTCGGGGTTGAAATGCCGGTCGGCGAATACGCCGATCTTGCGGTTGAAGGATTCGTGGGGCAGCGCCATCTCGAAATCGATCCCGAATTTCTCGATGATCTTGTTCCAGCGCTTCACGCCACCTGCCGCGTCCTTGGTATAGTCGTCGCGCAGGCGCATGTTGATCGCGGTCAGCGCCGGAACCTCTTTCTGCACGGCCTTGCCGTCCTCGAAGTCCCATACGGTATAGGTATCGGCCTTGAGCTGGTGGTCGTCCTTGATCCGCGCTTCCATGTAGCGGCCCTTGATGCCCGCGTTGAAGGCATTGGCGGCGTTGGTTGACACCTCCTGCCCGAACAGGTCGAGCGACAGGGTGTAGTGCAGGTTGAGCTTCTTCTGGATCAGCGGCAGGTCGATCACGCCGAGATCTCGGATCTTGGCGGTGTCATAGGGATCGTCGATCCCGTTTTCCTTCATCACCTGACAGGTCCGCTCGATCGTGCGTCCCACGCCCGTTTCGCCGACGAACATGTGATGCGCCTCTTCGGTCAGCATGAAGCGGCAGGTGCGGCTGAGCGGGTCGAAGCCCGACTGTGCCAGCGATTCCAGCTGCATCTTGCCGTCGCGGTCGGTGAAATAGGTGAACATGAAGAACGACAGCCAGTCCGGCGTTTCCTCGTTGAAGGCGCCCAGCATCCGCGGCGCTTCTTCGCTGCCCGAGGAGCGGCGCAACAGGTCATCGGCCTCTTCGCGGCCGTCGCGGCCGAAATACTTGTGCAGCAGATAGACCATCGCCCAGAGGTGGCGGCCTTCCTCGACATTGACCTGGAAGAGGTTGCGCATGTCATAGAGCGAGGGCGCGGTCAGCGCGAGCATGCGCTGCTGCTCGACCGATGCGGGCTCGGTATCGCCCTGGATCACGATCAGGCGCTTGAGCATGTTGCGGTACTCGCCCGGCACTTCCTGCCATGCGGGTTCGCCGTAGTGTTCGCCGCAGGGGATGGTGCGCCCCTCGACCTGCGGGGCCAGCAACACGCCCCAGCGATATTCCGGCATCTTGACGTAGTCGAACTTGGCCCAGCCCTTGGGGTCCACGCTGACGGCGGTACGTAGATAGACCAGCGATTCCTGGAAGTTCTGCGGGATCAGGTCGTTCCACCAGTTGATATAGCCGGGATGCCATTTTTCCAGCGCCTTGAGCACCTTCTTGTCCTGGCTCAGCCCCACGTTGTTCGGGATCTGGGTGTCATAGCTTACGTTGATCAAGTCGAGCATCTGCTTTCCTCCTTGGTGGGGCCGCAGCCCCGTCGGGGCGTCCCCCTCACACACGTTCCATGTTGAAATCGCCGCGCTGGCCTGTGCCGTAGCGCTGCAACGCGCCATCCGGGCCGACCGCGTTCGGTCGCTGGAAGATCCAGTTCTGCCAGGCGGTCAGGCGGCCGAAGATCCGCGTTTCCATCGTCTCGGGACCGACGAAGCGCAGGTTCGCCTCCATCCCTGTCATCGCGTCGGGCGAGAAGCTGGCGCGCTCTTCCATGAACACGCGCACCTCATCCTCCCAGTCGATATCGTCGAGCGCATAGGTGATGAGGCCCAGCTTCTCGGCGTCTTCGGCCTCGAGCGGTTCGCCGATCCGGTCGCGCAACTTCTCGGCCTCGGCCCCGTCCGCCCAGAACCGGTTGGCGAGCCGGCTCAGGTCGTGGCCCATCGGATAGGTTCCGAAATTGCTCTCGCTCAGGGTGACGGTGGCCAGCGGACGATTGTCGCCGTCGAACTCTTCGAGCATCATGTAGGAGCGGTCGACGGACCAGAGGATCTCGGCGAATACACCGGCGAAGCAGGAACCATGCTCGACCAGCGCGACCAGGCTGCGGGAGGTCATGTCGATGCGTTTCAGGACGCGTTTCCAGTACTTCAGGATCTCGTTGGCGAGCCAGAAATCGGCATTGTCGAGCAACATCTTTTCATGCGCCAACAGCTTTTCCGGGTCGCCCTGGGTGCGGAAGACGAGCAGGCCCAGCTCCCGCTCGTTCAGGCGCAGGTGCAGGATGGCGTCGTCAAGTTCGCGCGCAACGCGGAGCAGGTAGGCATCGGCCCCCTGGGCGTGCAGTGCATCGGTCGAGTCCGGCGCGTCTTCCTCCGGCCCCTTGATGGTGATCGTGGCCCTGCCCGCCTCGCGCTCGATGGCGACCTCGACCAGGGAGTAACTGACAGAGCCATCCTCCGCAAAACTGCGCGAGATCGGGGTGAGTTCGATGCCCTTGTCGCCCGTGGCCTTGGTCGATTGCGCCGCGAATTCCCTTGCACGTTCCTGCACGGTCTCGGCGAATTTCGAATTCGGGACCACCTCGTCCACCAGCTTCCAGTCGACGGCGCGCTGGCCGCGCACCCCCTCCTCGACCGAGCAGAAGACATCGGCAAGATCGCGGCGCACCTTGCGTTTGTCCGTCACGCGCGTCAGTCCGCCGGTGCCCGGCAGGACCGCAAGCAGCGGCACTTCGGGCAGGGCCACCGAGGAGGAGCTGTCGTTGGTGAGCATGATGTAGTTGCAGGCCAGCGCCAGCTCGTACCCGCCGCCCGCGCAGGAGCCTTGCACCGCGGCGATGTATTTCTGGCCCGAATCTTCCTCGGCCGCCTCGAAGGTGTTCCGCGTCTCGTTGGTGAACTTGCAGAAATTGACCTTGTGCGCGTGGCTTGCCCCGCCCAGCATCCGGATATTGGCCCCCGCGCAAAAGACGCGGTCCTTGCCGGACTGCATCACGACGACCTTCACTTCGGGATGTTCGAAACGCATCCGCTGAACGATGTCGGCCAGTTCGATATCGACGCCCAGGTCATAGGAATTGAGCTTGAGCTCGTACCCGTCGAAGAGCCCGCCCTTTTCATCCACATCCATGACGAGATTGGCCACCTCGCCATCGTACTCCACGCGCCAGTGGCGATACCTGGACGGGTCTGTCTGAAAGTCGATCCGCTTGGACATTCCGGGCTCCGTTCCTTCGTCTGTTGGCAGCAAGCTACAGTATACGATGACGCAAGGCAAGCGGCGTCAGCACAATAATGCATAACACAAATCATTTAAAATCAGCTGTTTGCGAATATGATTGAAAAAACCTAATTTTGAAAAGTTAGCTTTATGCACTATAATACATGTTACCGAGAGATTCGCTTTCTCAACGCGACCACTCGCTCGGCGAGTTCAGCCGGTTCGATCC
Source organism: uncultured Paracoccaceae bacterium (assembly GCA_947500005.1). Classification (GTDB taxonomy): domain Bacteria; phylum Pseudomonadota; class Alphaproteobacteria; order Rhodobacterales; family Rhodobacteraceae; genus Lutimaribacter_A. The sequence continues at coordinate 141,257 of CANMQJ010000002.1, forward strand.
CCAGCACGCACCGCTGGAGCCTGAGACCGGAAAGCTGCTCCTCGACCAGATCACACAGCCGCAGCGCCGCCTTCGGACGCTCCATGCGCAGTTTCAATTCGGCATTGGCCAACTGGATCGCCGCCTGCGAGAAACGCCTCTCCGTCGAGTTCGGAGGCAAGGCCATCCAGACCGGCTCCCACACCTCGTGAGCTTCCCAGAAGAAACCCGCGTCAAGGAATTCCCAGCCACACAACCAGGCGTCGCATCGCCCCAAAGCCTCGACCGTCATTCCCGGGCGGGCAGTGTCGCGAATGGTGTCGAAAAGCCCCTCGGGGTGGCGCGCGGTCTGCCCCGGCACATAGGCATGCGGGGGCAGCGCGCAGCGGGTGGTCACCCGATCTCAACCTCGGCCGCCTCGATCCGTTCAAGCCGGGCAGTGAACTCGTCCACTGCGGCAAGCACCGCGTCGGGCGCTTCGAGATGCGGGGCGTGCTGACAGTCGAGGATGCAGGTTTCGACCGGGCTGTAGGCGCGGGTCTCGATCTCTTCGATCTGCGCAAGCGTCCCGTATTGGTCGTTGCGCCCCTGGATGGCCAGCACCGGGATACGGAAATAGTCGATCACCTCGGCCACATTCCAGGACTTGAAACGCGGGTCGCGCCAGGTTTCGTTCCACCCGCGAAACGCGCCTTCGGGATCGCGGTGATATTTTGCCATCCGGTCCCGCATGTCCCCTGTCTCGAAGGCGGCGCCGGCGCGCTCGATCTCGGCCAGGCCCATCGGTTCGGTGAAGAAATGCGGGGCCATCAGGATCAATCCGCGCACGCGGTGATCCTCGACCGTACCGGCATAGATCGCGGCGATGGTCGCGCCGTCGGAATGGCCAAACAGCACGCAACGCCGGATGCCCGCCTGATCGAGGACATGCGGCAGCACATCCTGCGCCTCGCGCGTCATGAAGTCGATGGGACGCGGCAGATCCGCCGGGTCGGACTGACCATAACCCTGACGGGAATAGACCAGAACGCCCATGCCGGTTCGTTCGGCCACGCGGGCGGGAAAGTCGCGCCAGAGCGCGACGCAGCCCAGCCCTTCGTGCAGCATCACGATGGTCGGGGCCTTGTCCGGGGCGGGGCCGTGGCAGGCATATTCCAGGCCCACGCCATTCACGTCGATCCGTTGTCCGGGTACGTCGCTCCATTCGATCAACATGCTTCCTCCCTCAACTTGAAGCGCTGGATCTTGCCGGTCGCGGTCTTTGGCAGATCGTCGACGAATTCGATCCAGCGGGGATATTTCCATTTGCCGACCTTGTCCTTGACGTAGTCCTTGAGGTCGGAGGTCAAAGCCTGCGGGTCGCCACCCTCCTTCAACACGATATAGGCCTTGGGCTTTTCCAGCCCCTCGGCATCGCGTGCGGGAACGACGGCCGCCTCGAGTACCGAGGGGTGCGAGACGAGGGCCTGCTCCACCTCGAAAGGCGAGACCCAGATGCCGGAGACCTTGAACATGTCATCGGTGCGCCCGCAATAGACGTACCGCCCGCCCTCGGTCAGTTCGTACTTGTCGCCGGTGCGGGTCCATTCGCCCTCGAAGGTGGTCCGGCTCTTGTCGCGCTTGTTCCAGTAGCCGTCGGCGGCAGAGGCGCCGCGCACCAGCAACTCGCCCAGCCCGCCGGGGCCGACCTCGGCACCATCCTCGTCGACCAGACGCACCTCGTAGCCCGGGACCGGTTTGCCCGAGGTGCCATAGACCACGTCACCGGGCGCGTTCGACAGGAAGATGTGCAGCATCTCGGTCGATCCGACGCCGTCGAGAATATCCACCCCCCAAAGCGCGTGCCATTTCTTGCCGATTTCCTCGGGCAGTGCCTCCCCCGCCGAGATGCAGCGCCGCAGGGTGACATCGGGCACGCCCTTGCGCTCCAACAGGGCAACCGTCGCGGCATAGAGCGTCGGCACGCCGCAGAAGATCGAAGGCTTCTCGGCCTCGAGGATCTCGACCGTGCTGTCGGGCGTGGGGCGGCCGTTGAACAGGATGGTCTCGGCCCCCACCGACATCGGGAAGGTCATCGCATTGCCGAGCCCGTATGCGAAAAAGAGCTTGGCCGCGGAATAGATCGTATCGTCGGGCTCGATTCCCAGAACCTGCGCGCCATAGGTGTCCGAGGTCGCCTTTAGGCTGGCATGGACATGGCGCACGCCCTTGGGCTGGCCGGTCGAACCCGAGGAATAGAGCCAGAAGGCCGTGTCGTCATCCGAGGCCGCCACCGTCTCCCCCGGCTCGCAGCCTTCGGTGAAATCCGCCAGGGTGGTGGTGCCCTCGGGCGCGTCCTGTCCGATCACCACGACGTGTGTCAGGTGCTCCGAGGCTTCGGCGGCGGGTTTCACGACGGGCCAGAGCTCCTCCGACACGAAAAGGCAGGCGGCGCGGCTGTCGTTGAGAATGATGTCATAGACCGAGGTGGCCAGCAGGGTGTTGAGCGGCACGGGGATCACGCCGGCGCGGAAGCAGCCCCAGAAAATCTCGGGGAATTCGATCTGGTCGAGCACGAGCATCGCGGCGCGGGCCTCGCGCGGGACACCGGCGCGGCGCAGGGCGGTTGCGACGCAGGCGGAACGGTCCGCAAGCTGTCCATAGGTGATCCGGCGCTTCTGTCCGGACGCCTCGCGAAATGCCGGGCGATCTGCCCTGCCCTCCGCGACATGGCGATCGACAAAATACTCAACCGCGTTTCCGGTCATGGTCTTCCTCCCAAAAGACGTGTGCCCCCACCGCGCGTCTCTGTGTCGACATGCGCGGCCCTCGGAGTCGCATAATGCATCCCCGCTCAAGTGATGCAAGATATTGCTTACCGACTAAGCACTATTTTGCACATTCATCGGCGCGAGCTGTAGGACGGCGGGGTCGTCGGGCCCATGAAGTCGCTCCAGCAGCGCAGCGCGGCGGCCCAGGATCCTGCGGAAGTTCAGGTTGCCCTTGGCGGTGATTTCCCCCTCCGCCATGGATGGCGGCTGGGACAGGATCAGGACCCGGGCGATTCGCGCAGATGAGCCCTTGTCGCCGTTATAGGCGTCCAGCCGCTTGCGCAGGTCGGCCGCCCGGTCCGCAGGCAGGAAGGTTCCGTCGGCCTCCTCCAGATCCGAGGCCAAAGCCGGCGTCGGCACGATCATCAACCCGACCTCGTTGTGCCCCTCGCCGGTGACGATCACATCCTGGGCCAGGGGCGCCAGCGCCACCAACAGCTCCAGCCGCATCGCGGCGGCACGGACCCAGATGCCGGAATCGAGCTTGAAATCCTCGGATATGCGCCCGTCGAACCGCAGACCGCGCGAAATGTCCCGGCGGTCGACCAGTGTCATGGCGTCGCCGGTGCAAAAGAACCCTTCCTCGTCGAAAGCTTCCTTCGTCCGTTCGGGGTCGCGGAAATATCCTGGGAAGATATTCGGGCCGCGCACGCGAACCTCATAGCGGTCGCCGACCTCGGGGACCAGCTTGACCTCCACCCCGGCGAGCGGAACCCCGAGGATTCCGGGGCGGTCGGCCGGGAAATGCTGGAACAGGCAGGCAGGCGCCGTTTCCGTCAGGCCCCAGGAGGTGGTGATCAGCGGCGCCTCGTCCCGGACCTCCAGCGCCATTTCCTGCAGATCGTTCCACACATCCGGCGCCAGCGAGGCCCCGGCATAGAAAAGCATGTCCAGATCCGCGAAGAAGCTCCGTTTCAGTGCCTCGTTCTGCAGCATCTCGTTGCGCAGCTGAGTGTATCCCACGGGAACGTTATAGGCGATGGTGCCGCCCATCAGCGCGTTGTTTTCGAAGCTCTTGCCGATGAGTGCCGGTGCGGGCTTGCCCGCGTCGATGTAGATCGCGCCACCGAAGGCGAGCATCTGGTTGAAGTTGCTCGAGCCGCCGAAAACGTGGTTCCACGGCAACCAGTCCACGATGCGCGGCGGCCGCTCGGCCAGGAACGGAAGCGCACGGCCATATTGTGCCTGGTTCACGCACATCATGCGTTGCGTTGTGATCACGCCCTTGGGGCTGGAGGTGGATCCCGAGGTCATCAGGATCTTGGCCACGGTATCGGGCCCCACGCGGGCCGCGGCCTCGGCGATATCGGCGCCATCGCGCATCAACTCGTCAAGGGATGCCATGCCGGCACCCGCATTCCGCGCCACGACAAGCTGGCGGCCGGCCATCTCCTCCATTGCGAGGGCTGCGCCATAGACCTCGCCATCTTCGGCATAGACCATCGCCGGGTCGATCAGGCCGGTGATGAAGCCCAATTGCGCCTGCGCGCCTGGGATGAGGGCATATTGCTCGGCCACGGGCACTGTCGGCACACCGACATATTGCGCGGCGAGAGACAGCAGGCCGTGGTTCACGCTGTTGCCCGAGATGATCAGGATCGGCGTGTCAGGCCCCATTCCCCGCGCAACCAGCCCGGCGGCCAGCGCGCGGACCTGGTCCAGCGCCTCGGCATAGCTTACCTCGCGCCAGCCCGGGCCGTTGCGTTCGGCCAGGAAGACCGCGTGCGGCGTTTCCTTTGCCCAGCGGTGCAGCCAGTCCGACGTGCGATCCACGACCGCGGGCAATTCATGCGCGGATCGGAGCAGGATCACCCCGTCACCCGCGTTCTCGCGCACGACATCATGTGTCATGTATTCTGTCATGGCGCCCTCCCTTGCACCTTGACCCCGCCATCGGCGGAACGCTTCGGGACTCCTCATCCCGGCAGCAGGAACAGCGTGATCGCCGGGAATGCCACCAGCAGGATGACCCTGAAAATGTCCGACGCCACGAAGAAGATCACCGCCTTGTAAGTCTCGACCATTGGCGTTTTGGGATCCATTGCATTGATGATGAACAGGTTCATGCCCACCGGCGGCGTGATCAGCCCGACCTCGACCACGATCAGGACGAGGATACCGAACCAGATCGCCACCATCTCGGCCTCGATCCGGTTGGCCATGCCTTGCGTCATGCGGATGTCGAGCGCCCTCATCTGTTCGCGGGTCAGTTCGACACCAGCGGCGATCGCCTCCTGTATCGAGGCGAGCATCTCGGCGCCGATCCCCTCGGGAACACCTGCGGCCAGCACGTCGCGCGCCAGATCGGCCTGCATCGCGGCGAGGTTCACCAGGTCGAAATCCATCGCCGAGATCACCGGAAAGAAGATCGGGATCGTCAACAGGATCATCGACAGGCTGTCCATCAGACAGCCGAAGACAAGGTAGAAGCACAGGATCAGGATCAGCACGACCCAAGGGCTGTAGCCCTGGCTCACCACGAAATCCGAAAGCTGCTGCGGCACCTGCGTCAGGGCAAGGAACCCGTTGTAGAAGGCCGCGCCAAGCACGATGAAGAAGATCATCGCCGTGGAGCGTGCGGTCACCAGAAAGGAATCGACCAGGGTTTCGCGGTTCAGCCCCCCGTTGAGCCAGGCTATGAAGCCCGTTCCGAAGGCACCGACCGCCGCGCCTTCGGTCGGCGTAAACCACCCCAGGTAGATGCCCCCCACCACAAGGCCGAAGACCAGCAGGACGGGCCACACGCGGACCAGCGCGGCGAAGCGTTCGGAATAGGGCACCGGCGGGCGCACGCCCGCGCTTTCGGGGTAGAGACGCACGTAGATCGAAATGGCAACGACATAGCCCAGGGCGGCCAGGATGCCGGGGATGAAGGCCGCCAGGAACAGCTTGGCGATGTTCTGCTCGGTCAGGATGGCATAGATCACCAGCACGACCGAGGGCGGGATCAGGATGCCCAGCGTCCCGCCGGCCGCCAGTGTCGCGGTCGAGAAGCCGCCGGCATAGCCATAGCGCTTGAGCTCGGGCAGCGCGACCCGGCCCATCGTAGCGGCGGTAGCGAGCGAAGAGCCGCAAATCGCGCCGAACCCGGCACATGCGCCGATGGACGCCATCGCGACTCCGCCTCGCCTGTGGCCCAGCCAGCCCTCCGCCGCCTTGAACAGCGCGGTGGACATGCCGCCCAGCGTCGCGAAATGCCCCATCAGAAGGAACATGGGAACGATGGTCAGCGAGTAGCTGGAAAAGGTTGTATAGGTTTCGGTCTTGAGCCGCGCGAAGGCCACGGTGGTGCCGTCGGTGACGAAGACCAGCCCCACGAGGCCGACGAGAAACATGGCCAATCCGATGGGCACGCGCAGAAATATCAGCGCCATCAGCGCGGGAAAGGAGGCGATGCCGATTTCGAGTGCGGTCAATGTGTGGCCTCCACCCCGTCCCAGATCAGGATGCGGCCGGTTGCGAATTCATAGATCCGGACACCGGCCATGTAGATCCCGACGATGGCCGCCGAGAGGGCGCCGATGAAGCTCAGCGCGTAGGCCCACCAGATCGGGAACTCCAGCAAGAGCGTGGTTTCGCCATATTCCAGCTTGCTGAGCATCCCGGCGAACAGGCGCCAGGCGATCAGGCAGAGGACCAGCGCGAAGACGGTCTCGATGAGCATGCGCAGGAACCGGTTCACGCCCTTCGGAAAACTGTTCACCAGGATATCGACCGAGGCGTGACCGGCGGTGATCTGGCAGAGCGGCAGGAAACAGAAGATGGCAAAGGCAACCCCGGCCTCGACCAGTTCGAAATCGCCATTCACCGGCCCGACGCCCATGTCGAGCACCCATTGAGAGAAACCGGGCGCGATGCCTTGCATGAAATCGCCGTGAAACGCGCCATTCAGCAGCCTCCCGGCGATCGAGATACATGTCAGTATGATCAGGGCGGACAGGACAAGCCCGCCGATGATGGCCAGCGTTCTGGCCAATCCCATCATCGCCTTGTGCATGAAGCGGTCCCCGCTCGGAAAGGCCGCGGCGCGGGCGCGCCACGGCCGGTAACGTCAGCCCCGTCAGTTCTCGTACTGCGGGGTGTACTTCTCGATCAGCATGGTCGCCTCGTCGATCAGCGCCTGGCCGTCGATGCCCTTGCTCTCCATGTCGGCAACCCATTCGTCGTAGATCGGCTGAGCGATCTCGCGCCATTCGGCTGTGTCATCCTCGCTGATCGTGATGATGTTGTTGCCCAGATCGAGCGCGACTTCGCGCGCAGGGCCGTCCGCGTCCGCCTGCGTTCCCCCCGCGAATACGGAGAACTCCAGCCCGGAATTGTCGTCGATCACCTGTTTCAGATCGTCCGGCAGGCTTTCATACTTGGCCTTGTTCATCGCCAGAACGAAAGTCAGCACATAGAGCGCGCGGCCCTCGAACTCGGTGTGGTTCTCCACCAGTTCCGGAACCTTGAGTGCCGTGGTCACCTCCCACGGGATCGTCGTGCCGTCGATCACGCCCTTGGAAAGCCCTTCGGAGACGGCAGGGACCGGCATGCCGACCGGGGTTGCCCCCAGCTTGGTCAGGAGCGAGTTGACCGAGCGCGATCCGCCGCGGATCTTCATGCCTTGCAGATCCTCGGGGGCCTCCACCGGATCCTTGGTGTGGAAGATGCCCGGCCCATGGACCCATGTACCCAGGATCTTCACATTGGCGAACTCGGTGTCCTTCATGTGCTTTTCGAACATTTCCCAATAGGCATGGCTTACAGCCCGCGCATTGGTCATCATGAAGGGAAGCTCGAACACCTCGGTCGAAGGGTAACGGCCCGGGGTATAGCCCACGACTGTCCAGACCACGTCGGCAACGCCGTCGATCGCCTGGTCCATCAGCTCAGGCGGCTTGCCGCCAAGCTGCATCGAGGGGTAACGCTCGACCTTGATGCGGCCGCCGGAATCCTCTTCGACGCTGTCGGCCCAGACATCGAGCACCAGCCGCGGCACGTTGGCCTGCGCGGGCAGGAACTGGTGAAGCTTCAGCGTCACCTCCTGCGCCAGCGCACTGCCCGCGCTGAAACCAGTGGCAAGAGCGGCGATTGCCGCGGCGCCAACGGCGCCCAGCAACGTTCTGCGATAGGTCATGTTTCCCTCCCTGTGACCCTGTCACGCACTATAATGCCCAAGTCGGACATGAATGCAATATATTGCTTAATTCCGGCGTGAGGAAACGGCACCCTCCAAACCGGTCGTCCCGTAAAGCCATTCTATCGTATCGTACCATTCCTCGGCTGTCTTGGCGCTCATGATCGCATTTCGCAATTCCGCATGTGTGCCCTCGGGGTGATAGACATGCTGACCGATCTCGCGCGACTGCAACTGGACCCGTGCGGTGCGCAGGCGCCGCTTGTCCTGATAGAATGCCAGTCGCTCCTCCACCTCGCCCCCATCCGCGCCGAACTCGGCCGCAAGGCAGACGGCATCCTCCATCGCCATGCAGGCGCCCTGCGCGAAATATTGCAGCATCGGATGCGCCGCATCGCCCAGCAGGGCGACCCGGCCATCGACCCATCGACTGACCGGATCGCGGTCACAAAGCACCCAGAGCTTCCAGTTCCGGCCCTTGTCGATGATCTGGCGCGCCGTCGGGTGCACATGTTCGAATCCGCGCCGCACCTCCTCGTGACTCACGGGTTTCCCCGCGACGGGTTCAGGCGCATCGTTGTGATACGTGACGACAAGGTTGAACAGCTTCCAGCCCGAAAGCGGGTAATGCACGATGTGACATCTGGGTCCGGCCCAGAGGGTCGCGGCATTCCATCGCAGTTCTTCGGGCATGTCCTCGACCGGGATGACCGAGCGATATGTGGTGTGGCCGGAGACACGCGGCATCCCATCATCGAGCATCTGTTTGCGGATGTTCGACCACAACCCGTCCGCCCCGATCAGCGCTACCCCCCTGTGCCGAGTGCCATCCGCCAGGATCGCGCTCACATCCTCATCGTTCTGATCGTAACCGACCACTGTGCTTTCCGTGCGCAGCTCGACAAGTGGACTCTCTTGGCAGGCCTTGAGAAACACGCCATGCAGTTCGCCGCGATGGACGACGGCATAAGGATTTCCCATCCGTTTGCGAAACCCTTCGTCTAGGGGGACTCGCGTGATCTCCTGCCCCGTGATGGCATCCATGAGGCGCAGATTGTCTATATAGACCGCCATTTCCCTAGCGGCGTCGCCGACACCCAGGAAATCGAAGGCGTGAAACGCGTTCGGACCAAGCTGGATACCGGCACCGATCTCACCGAATTCGGCGGCCTTTTCGAACACGAGCACCCGGTGGCCGCGCTGCGACAGCCCGCAGGCCAGGGCGAGACCACCGATCCCGCCACCGGCGATGAGAATGGGCCGATCCGCCATTGCCCTACTCGGCTTCTGTGAGAGTGAGGGAAATCGGGTCAAGACCGTCGATTCTCCCGGTGAGCCTGTCACCGGCCATCACGGGTCCGACACCCGCCGGTGTGCCGGTCAGGATCAGGTCGCCGGGGCGCAGGTGGTAGAAGCCCGAAAGGTGACTGATGATCTCGTCGATCTTCCAGATCAGCTCCGCCAGCGTCGCATCCTGCTTCGTCTCGCCATTGACCTCGAGATGAATGCGCCTGTCCTCCTCCGGCGACCACTCGGAGGCCCTGGTGAAAGGCGCGAAAACCGCCGAATCCTCGACATCCTTGCCCAGGTCCCAAGGCCGCTTCTTGTCGCGTTCGCGGATCTGCTGGTCGCGACGCGTCATGTCCAGCGCGCAGCCATAGGCGTAAACCGCATCCCACGCCTGCGCGCGCGGAACACGAAAGGCCGGCTTGCCGATGGCCAGCGCCAATTCCATTTCGTAGTGGAAATTTTCCGTTCCCGGAGGATAGGGCACCGTCTCGCCGGACAGGATCGCGTTGGCCGCAGACTTCGTGAAATAGAAGGGCGCTTCGCGATCCACCTCGTTGCCCATCTCCGCCGCGTGGGCGGCATAGTTCCGCCCCACGCAGAAGATGCGCCCGATGGGATAGGTCGCGGCCTCTCCCTTTACTGGGATCCCCGGGATCTTGGGCAGGGTGAAAAGGGTTTGGCTCATTCAGAACGCTCCTTCATTTAAGTTCGTGTCCATTCAACGTGTCTTTTTCTTACCCGGCAACACGAAGTCGATCCCAATCCAGGCCAACTCCGGTTCATGCCTGACGGGAAAGCCCCTATCCGCCTGCGCCAACCGAGGCGAACTTCTTAGCGCTCCGACGTTAAGCTTCGCACCAAGCGATTCGAAAATTAAAATGTATGCTTACCATATTCACCCGCCTCCCCTCTGGACAACCCCTTGTCCGAGCCTTGACCTGCATAGCCGCGCATCATCTTCGGCTGAAACCCGCTCACAATCTTAGGTTGCCGAGCAAAAAAGCGCGAACAAGCCCGCAGGGGGCCGGACGAGGCTTGCAATCCAGCGAGAAATGGTTTCGTTTATTGATCAACGCTGGGAAAATCGCGCACTCAAGGGTCCATGCTCGAAGTTCCGGAACTTCCCAGAGGACATGAAGGAAAACCACCTTAGGTGGCAACCTCTTGGTCGCCGCCGACGACACGAGCCGGAAGGAGGACTGGCTTGTGATTGTGTCTCCGCCCCAGTGCGCGGATTTGAACAGTGCCGGAGGTTTCAACCGGTCGCCGTCCCCAAGATTTCGGCCGGTAACCCCAAGATGGAATTTCGACATCGCTGAAGCATCCGGCGCTTTGGTCAGGTCAGGCGGTTCAGAACCCCGCCCGGACGGACCCCCTTGGGCCAGGCAAGCAGCTACTTGAGCTTGGCCTACCCCAACCCACCGGAGAGAACCCCCTCCTCTCCGGTGGGTCCCTATTTCTGATCTATCGTGTCGAGTTCGTTCAGCAGGTCCAGCAGGCGCTCGTAATCCTGCGCCCCAAGATGCGCCCGGATCCGCTCGGCGGCCACGATGCTGGTATCCAGGTTCTGCTCGATCACGGTTCGACCCGCATCGGATATCTCGACGATCTGCTTGCGTTTGTCTTCGGGATTCCTGCGCCGGGTGATGAGCGCCTTGTCTTCCAGCTTTTGCAGGATCCGCGTCAGGCTGGGCAGCAAAAGACAGGCCTGCTCGGATATGCGCGTAGGATCCTGCGGTCCCTCCTCGTCCAGCACCCGCAGAACACGCCATTGCTGTTCGGTGATACCGGCATCGCTGAGCATCGTCCGTATCGGCCCCATGACGCGCTCTCGCGCGCGCAGCAGGGCGATCGGCAGCGATCTCGAGGTGCGGGGCAAATCCTTAACCATGGCAGAGTCTTGCGCATATCCCACGCGTGCGCAACGGTCGAATGATCGCGGTGCGGTTGACAGGAAAATCAAAATTTGCTTCACTTGTTAATTAAGTGGAGGTGGAATCATGCCGCATATCGTAATGGACTATTCGGCGAACATGGAGGAGCGCACCGATATCGGTGGCCTGTGCGATGCCCTGCGTCAGGCGGCGGCCGAAACCGGGTTGCTTCCCTTGGCGGGCATCCGGGTTCGGGCCTTTCGTGCCGATCATGTTTCGATCGCAGACGGCGATCCCGCTCATGGCTATGTCGACATCTCGGTGCGACTGCGCGGAGGGCGCGACCTGGCCGCGAGGCAGGCCGCGACCCGGCATATCTTCACGGCGGCCGAAACATTCCTGGCCCCGGCGATGAGGAGGTATTCAATAGCTCTGTCACTGGAAATGCGTGACATAGATCCCGAACTGTCGCCCAAGACCGGGACCATTCGCGACCACATGAAAAAAGGCTGAGGGACATGACTGAACTCGACAAGAACCTCGACACCCTCGCAACCCATCTCGACCGGTTTCGCGCACAAGGCATACGAAACCTGATCAACGGAGAAACGCTTCCCGCCGCCACGGGCGCGGTGTTCGAGACACGGTCGCCAGTGGATGACAGCGTCATTTGCACCGTGGCCAAAGGCGGGGCCGAGGATATCGACGCGGCAACCCGCGCAGCGCGGCAAGCTTTTCCGGCCTGGCGCGACATGGCCGGCACCGAACGCAAGAAAATCCTTCATCGAATCGCCGACATGATCGTGGAGCGCGCCGAGGAGATCGCGTTGTGCGAGTGCTGGGACACGGGACAGGCGCTGCGCTTCATGTCCAAGGCGGCCCTGCGCGGCGCGGATAATTTCCGCTTCTTCGCCGACCGCGCCCCGGGCGCGCGCGACGGGCAGACGCTTCCGTCGGACACGCTGCTGAACGTGACCACGCGCGTGCCGATCGGGCCGGTGGGCATCATCACGCCCTGGAACACGCCCTTCATGCTGTCGACCTGGAAAATCGCCCCGGCGCTGGCCGCGGGCTGCACCGTGGTACACAAACCGGCCGAGTTCAGCCCGCTAACCGCGCGCATCCTGGCCGAGATCGCGCATGAGGCCGGCCTGCCCCCCGGTGTCTGGAACCTGGTCAACGGGATGGGCGAGGATGCGGGCCGCGCCCTGACCGAGCACCCGGCGATCAAGGCCATCGCCTTTGTCGGCGAGTCGAAGACCGGCAGCATGATCATGAAACAGGGCGCGGAAACGCTCAAACGCGTGCATTTCGAACTGGGCGGCAAGAACCCGGTCATCGTCTTCGACGATGCCGATCTGGACCGTGCGCTGGATGCAGCGATCTTCATGATCTATTCGCTCAACGGCGAGCGCTGCACCTCCTCATCGCGCCTGCTGGTGCAGGACAGCATTGCCGAAGAGTTCGAGGCAAAGCTGATCGAGCGGGTCAACAACATCAAGGTCGGCCACCCCCTCGACCCCGCGACCGAGATCGGGCCGCTGATCCACAAGGTGCATTTCGACAAGGTCACCTCCTATTTCGAGATCGCGAAACAGGACGGCGCCATAGTAGCCGCCGGGGGCGAGCGCGCGGGCGCACAGGGCTGGTTCGTGCGCCCCACCCTCTTTACCGGGGCCACAAACGACATGCGCATCGCGCAGGAGGAGATTTTCGGCCCGGTCCTCACCTCGATCCGCTTCGCGACCGAGGACGAGGCGCTCAGGATCGCCAACGGCACCGAATACGGCCTGACCGCCTATGTCTGGACCAACGACCTGACCCGCGCGATGCGCTTTACCGACCGGCTCGAGGCGGGCATGATCTGGGTGAACAGCGAGAATGTGCGCCACCTGCCCACCCCCTTTGGCGGGGTCAAGGCCAGTGGCATCGGGCGCGACGGCGGCGACTGGTCTTTCGAGTTCTACATGGAACAAAAGCATATCGGGTTTGCTACCGGCCATCACCGCATTCCGAAACTGGGGGCCAGCTGAATGTCACGCATCGGACAAGCCTTCGAATTCGCCTTCGAGGCACATCGGGGCCAGACCGACCGGGCGGGCCTGGCCTATATCGGCCATGTCGCCCGCGTGGCCGACGGGGTCACCGGCGAGGATGAGATCGTCGTCGCCCTTCTGCATGACGTGGTCGAGGATACCGATATCCCGCTTTTGCGCATCGAGGCGGAATTCGGTCCCGAAATCGCCGCGGCCGTCGATGCGATTTCGCGCCGCGAAGGAGAGAGCGAGGCCGATTATCTTGACCGGGTCACCGCCAACCCGCTGGCGCTGGCGGTCAAACGCGCGGATGTCGCCGATAACGACCACCCCGCCCGCATGGCCGTTCTGGACAACGAGACACGCGCCCGTCTCAAGAAAAAATACGCGCAAATCCATAAAGCTGTCGGCTGACACCGGCGCCGCACAACCGAACCCCGAGGTCACAAGATGCCCGTTCCCGCCCCAACGCTTTATCCGCCATTCAACATCGTCCGGCTCAGCCATGTCGAATACCGGGTGACCGATCTTGCCGCATCGCGCGCCTTTTACGTCGACACGCTGGGCCTCCAGGTCACGGCCGAGGAAACCGGCAGGCTTTATCTGCGCGCGATGGAGGAACGCGGCCACCACTGCATCGTGCTGGTCGAAGCTGATAGCGCCGATGTCGGCGTGCTGGGCTTCAAGCTCTACGACGAGCCCGACCTCGACCGCGCGGCGGACTTCTTTTCCACCCGTGGCCTGCCTGTCGAATGGGTCGAGCGCCCGCATATGGGCCGAACCCTGCGCACGCGCGATCCCTGGGGCATCCCGCTGGAATTCTACGTCAAGATGGACCGGCTGGAGCCGATCCACCAGAAATACCGGCTCTATAACGGGGTCAAACCGCTCAGGATCGACCATTTCAACATGTTCTCCTCGGACGTGGATGCCAGCGTCGCCTTCTATTCCGAGATCGGGTTCCGCGTGACGGAATACACGGAGGATGACGAAAGCGGGCGGCTCTGGGCGGCCTGGATGCACCGCAAGGGCGGCGTGCATGACGTGGCCTTTACCAACGGCACGGGTCCCCGCCTGCATCACACCGCGTTCTGGGTGCCCACCCCGCTCAACATCATCGACCTGCTCGACCTGATGTCGACCACCGGCTATGTCGCCAATATCGAGCGCGGGCCGGGGCGGCACGGGATCTCGAACGCCTTTTTCCTCTATATCCGCGACCCGGACGGGCACCGGATCGAGATCTATTGCTCGGACTACCAGACGGTCGATCCCGATCTGGAGCCGATCCGCTGGTCCCTGACCGACCCGCAGCGCCAGACCCTCTGGGGCGCTCCCGCGCCGCGCAGCTGGTTCGAGGAAGGCTCGACTTTCGAGGGAGTTACGCCTGTCGAGAGCGCGCTCAAGGCGCAACCGATCATCGCGCCGTAAGGAGAAACAGGATGGAGTGGGACGAGTTCGGCCAATGGGGCCGCCGGGTGGCCGACTGGGCGCAGGATTATCGCAAGACGGTGGGCGAGCGGCCGGTTCGGGCGCGGACGGAACCGGGCGAGGTTCTGAACGCCCTGCCCGCCACGCCGCCCGAGAGTGGCGAGGCGATGGAGGGCATCTTTCGCGACTTCGAAGAGATCGTGATGCCCGGGATCACCCATTGGCAGCATCCCCGTTTCTTTGCCTATTTCACCTCGAACGCCGCCGCGCCCTCGGTCCTGGCGGAGTTCCTGGTCTCGGCCATCGCGCCGCAATGCATGCTCTGGCAGACCTCTCCGGCGGCGACCGAGATGGAAACGCGGATGATGGACTGGCTACGCCAAGCTCTTGATCTGCCGTCGGATTTCCAAGGCGTGATCCAGGACAGCGCATCCTCGGCCACGCTGGCGGCGGTGCTGACCATGCGGGAAAAGGCGCTGAACTGGCAGGGCAACCAACAGGGCCTGTTCGGTCAAAAGCCGCTGCGGGTCTATTGCTCGTCGGAGGTTCATACCTCGATCGACCGGGCGATCTGGGTCGCGGGGATCGGGCAGCGGAACCTTGTGCGGGTGCCCGTCAAGGGTGACTGGCGCGGCATGGACCCGCAGGCGCTGGAGGCCGCGATAGAGGCCGATCTGGCGGCAGGGTTGCAGCCTGCCGGGCTGATCCTCTGCGTCGGTGGAACCGGCACGGGGGCGACGGATCCGGTGGATCAATGTCTTGATATCGCTGAGAAATACGGACTTTACAGCCATGTGGACGCGGCATGGGCGGGGTCTGCGATGATCTGTCCCGAGTTCCGCCATTACTGGCCGGGGATCGAGCGGGCGGACAGCATTGTCTTCAACCCTCACAAGTGGTTAGGCGTTCAGTTCGACTGCTCGGCGCATTTCCTGCGCGACCCGGATGACCTGGTGCGGACGCTGGCGATCAGCCCTGAGTATCTGAAAACACACGGAAAAGACGGGATCATCAACTATTCGGAATGGTCCGTGCCGCTGGGCCGGCGGTTCCGGGCGCTGAAAATCTGGTTCCTGATCCGCACTTACGGGCTGGAAGGGTTGCGCGAGAGGTTGCGTAATCACATCGCCTGGTCGGAAAAACTTCATGACCGGCTGGCGGCGGAAAAGGATTTCCAGATCGTTACCAAACCCATGTGGTCCCTCTGGACATTCCGTTTTGTACCACGCTCCGAGGGGGATTTGACCGTTTTGTACAATCTCGACGAACTCAATCAGCGCCTCGTGAACGCCATCAACGACGACGGGCGGATCTACGTGACGCAGACCCGCGTCGATGGCGAGTTGGTCATCCGCTTTCAGGCGGGGCAGTTCGACACCACCGAGGAGGACGTGATGATGGCCTTCGACGTGATCACCGAAATCGCAAGGGGACTCGAGACATGAAGATCGCGACCTACCGGGCGGAGGACCAGACCTTTTACGGCGTGGCGACCGAGGAGGGGATGATCGCGCTGTCGCCCGACTTCTCGCACTGGCCGACATTGCGCGACGTGATCGAGGCGGGCGCGCTGCATGAACTTGCGGTGGCGGCGAAGGACAAGCCGGTGACGCATCGCGCGGGCAGCTTCGACTACCTGATCCCGGTGCCGAACCCGGAAAAGATCATCTGCGTCGGCGTGAACTTTCCCGACCGCAATGCCGAGTACAAGGACGGGCAGGAGGCGCCGCCGAACCCGTCGCTCTTCATCCGGTTTCCGCGCAGTTTCGTGGCGGCGGATCAAGCTGTCATCCGGCCGCCCGAGACGCCCCAGCTGGACTACGAGGGCGAGATCGCCATCGTGATCGGCAAGGAGGGGCGGCGTATCGCCGAGGCGGACGCCTATGATCACATCGCGGGGATCACGCTGTGCAACGAGGGGACGCTGCGCGACTGGGTGCGTCATGCGAAATTCAACGTGACGCAGGGCAAGAACTGGGACAGGTCGGGCGCGATGGGCCCGTGGCTGGTGCCCTTTACCGCGCCCGCGCAGCTGGACGACGTGCGGCTGACCACCAAGGTGAACGGCGAGTTGCGGCAGGACGACCGGACCAGCCGGATGATCTTCTCCATCCGCAGGCAGATCGCCTATATCTCGACCTTCACGACGCTGGTGCCGGGCGACATCATCGTGACCGGCACGCCCACCGGGGCGGGGGCGCGGTTCGACCCGCCGAAATTCCTGAAACCCGGCGACGTGGTCGAGGTCGAGGCCGAGGGGATCGGCACGCTGCGCAACACGGTGGAGGACGAATGACACCTCAACAGCATGTCGAGGCCGCCGAGACGCTGATCGAGGCGGAGCGGACGGGGCGGCAATGCGAGCTGCTCTCGCTGCGCTATCCGGGGATGACACTGGCCGATGCCTATGCGGTGCAGGCCGCGCTGATCGAGCGCAAGCGCGCGCAGGGTCGGCGCAAGATCGGGTGGAAGATCGGGCTGACAAGCCGCGCGATGCAGCAGGCGCTGAACATCACCACGCCCGATAGCGGCGTGCTGCTGGACGACATGGCGTTCGCCAACGGCGCGACCGTTCCCGCGGGACGGTTCATCCAACCGCGCATCGAGGCCGAGATTGCCTTTGTCATGAAGGCGCCGCTGGCCGGTGCGGAGTGCACGCGCGAGGAGGTGATCGCGGCGACGGAATTCGTGGCACCGTCGCTGGAGATCCTCGATACCCGCGTGCTGCGTGCCGATCCGGCGACGGGCCAGGCGCGGATCATCACCGACACGATCAGCGACAATGCCGCCAATGCCGGTGTCGTGCTGGGCACGGACCGCCACGCTGTCGACGCCCATGACCTGCGCCGGGTCGGCGCCATCGTGAAGCGCGACGACGTGGTCGAGGAAACCGGGCTGGGTGCCGGGGTGCTGAACGACCCGGTGACCTCGATGGTCTGGCTGGCCCGGCGCATGGCCGAATATGGACAAGTGATCGAAGCCGGCGATATCGTCCTGTCGGGGTCCTTCATCCGGCCCATCGAATGCCCGCCGGGCGCCCGGATCGAGGCCGATTTCGGCGCCTTCGGGTCCGTCACCATCAATTTTTCCTGAGAGGTCTTCATGCCCGCACCCATCAACACGTTCAAACAGGCCCTGGCGCGCGGAGACCGCCAGATCGGCTGCTGGATGAGCTTTGCCGAGCCGATCTGCGCCGAGGTCATGGGAACGGCCGGGTTCGACTGGCTGCTGATCGACGGGGAGCATTCGGCAAATGACATCCGGTCGATCCGCGACCAGCTGGTGGCGCTGTCGGCAAGCGACGCGCATCCGGTGGTGCGGGTGCCGATCGGCGAGACCTGGATCATCAAGCAGGTGCTCGATTGCGGCGCGCAGACGATCCTGGTGCCCATCGTGGAAAGCGTCGAGCAGGCGCGCGACCTGGTGCGCGCGGTGAAATATCCCCCCTTCGGTACGCGCGGGGTGGGGGCCGCCGCGGCACGGGCGACGGGATTCGGGCAGATCACCGACTACGTCGCCACCGCGGACGAGCAGACCTGCCTGCTGGTGCAGGTCGAGAACCGCGCCGGGATGGCCGCGCTGGACGAGATCCTGGAGGTCGAGGGCGTGGACGGCGTGTTCATCGGACCCGCCGACCTGTCGACCGACATGGGGCTGAAGGGAAACAGTGCCGCGCCGGAGGTGCAGGAGGTCATCGCGGACGCGGTCAAACGGATCGCGGCGGCGGGCAAGGCGCCCGGCCTGCTGGGCACGACCGAGACCGCGACGCAGGGCTATTTCGACATGGGTGCGCAGTTCCTGGCGGTGGGAATGGACGTATTGCTGCTGGCGCGCGGCGCCCGCGATCTGGCCGCGCATTGGAAGGCGAAATAAACTTGCGCAGGCCGCTACGTATTTCCGCATAATTGACCGTTGCGACCCCTGACCGCTAGCCTGACGGCATTCGAACATGAAGCGCCGAAACCGTGGCGCGCATCAGGGAGAGAGAACGTGAAACGCACCCTATTCGCGGGTATGGTGTCGGCGCTTGCGCTGGCATCTGCCGCCGCAGCCGATATCAAGATCGCCCATGTCTATGGCAAGACCGGTCCGCTGGAAGCCTATGCCAAGCAATCCCATGACGGGCTGATGCTGGGCCTGGAATATGCAACCGGTGGCACGATGGAGATCGACGGTGAAAAGATCGTCGTGATCGAGAAGGACACCCAGCTCAAGCCCGAGAACGGGCGCGCGCTGCTGGAGGAAGCCTATGGCGATGACGAGGTCGACCTGGCGGTCGGCCCGGTCAGCTCGGGCGTGGCGCTGGCGATGCTGCCGGTGGCGCAGGAATACGAGAAGATCCTGATCGTCGAGCCGGCGGTGGCCGATTCGATCACTGGCGAGAACTGGAACCGCTACATCTTCCGGACCGGGCGAAACTCGTCGCAGGACGCGGTGTCGAACGCCATCGCGCTGGCCGGCGAAGATGTGCAGATCGCGACGCTGGCGCAGGACTATGCCTTTGGCCGGGACGGGGTCGCGGCCTTCAAGGAGGCGCTGGAGGGCGCGGGCGGCTCGATCGCGCATGAGGAATACGTGCCGACCGATACGACCGATTTCACCGCGGCGGCCGAGCGCATCTTCAACGCGATGAAGGATCTGGACGGCGCCAAGAAGCTGTTCGTGATCTGGGCCGGCGGCAACAACCCGATGAGCAAGATCAACGCCATGGACCCCTCGCGCTTTGGCATCGAGATGGCCACCGGCGGCAACATCCTGGCGGCGATGAGCGCCTACAAGGAATTCCCCGGAATGGAGGGCGCGACCTATTACTACTACGAGATTCCCGACAACCCGGTGAATGACTGGCTGGTCGAAACCCATCAGGAGCGGTTCGGCTCTCCGCCGGATTTCTTCACCGCGGGCGGCATGGCGGCAGGCATCGCCGTGGTCGAGGCGATCAAGAAGGCCGGTTCGACCGATACCGAGGCCCTGATCGAGGCGATGGAAGGCATGGAGTGGGAGACGCCCAAGGGCACGATGCGCTTCCGCCCCGAGGATCACCAGGCGATGCAGTCGATGTATCACTTCAAGATCAAGGTCGATCCCGAGGTGGAATGGGCGATCCCCGAGCTGGTGCGCGAGCTGACCATCGACGATCTGCCGATCCCGATCCGCAACCAGTAACCCTGTTACCTTGTCGGCCCGGCTGCCCTTGGGCGCCGGGCCGGCATTTTCATTGACCGGACATGCGGCCATGACCTCCCCCATTCTCGAAACCCGCGACCTGACCGTTCGGTTCGGAGGTCACGTCGCGGTCGACTCCGTCACCTGCGCCTTTCAACCCGGTGAGTTGACGGCCATCGTCGGCCCCAACGGCGCGGGCAAGACGACCTATTTCAACCTGATCTCGGGCCAGATCCCGGCCAGCGCGGGACGCGTGCTGCTGAAGGGTCAGGACATCTCGGGCAAGTCCGTCTCGCAGCGCACGCGCGCGGGCATCGGGCGGGCATTCCAGCTGACGAACCTGTTTCCCAACCTGACGGTGCTGGAGAACGTGCGCCTCGTGGTGCAGGCGCAGTCGGGCAAGGGGTTCAACATGTTCTCGACCGCGGCCAGCCATGCCGAGATGACCGAGGCGGCCGAGGCGATCCTGATGCGGGTAAAGCTGCTGGAGAGCCGCGCGCAGGTAGTATCGGAACTGAGCCACGGCAACCAGCGCAAGCTGGAGGTCGCGCTGCTGATCGCGCTGGACCCGGCCGTCTACATGTTCGACGAGCCCACCGCGGGGATGAGCGTGGACGAGGCACCGGTGGTGCTGGACCTGATCGCCGAGCTGAAGGAACACACCCATCGCACCGTGCTGCTGGTGGAGCACAAGATGGACGTGATCGCGCGGCTCGCCGACCGGATCATCGTGCTGCACAATGGCGCGTTGGCCGCCGACGGGCCGCCGCAGCAGGTGATCGCCTCGGACGTGGTGCAGGAGGCCTATATGGGCCGCGGGCTGGAAGGGATTCTCGAAGATGTCTGATCCGATCCTGCGTCTGGAAGACGTCTACACCAACATCGCGCAGTATCACATCCTGCAGGGCGTGAACCTGGAGGTGCCGCGCGGCGCGGTGACGATGCTGCTGGGCCGCAACGGGGTGGGCAAGACCACCACGCTGCGCACCATCATCGGCCATTGGCGCGCGCGCCAGGGGCGCATCCTGCTCGACGGCGAGGATATCACCAAGCTGCCGACCCCGGCCATCGCCCGGATGGGGGTTGGCTTCGTGCCCGAGGACATGGGCATCTTCGCCGATCTGACGGTCGAGGAGAACATGGTGCTGGCCGCTGTCTCGGGACCGATCGACTCGGCGCGGCTGGACTGGGTGTTCTCGGCCTTTCCGCCGCTCAAGACCTTCTGGAAGTCGGAGGCGGGCAATCTGTCGGGCGGACAGAAACAGATGCTATCCATCGCCCGCGCGATGGTGGAGGAGCGCCGGCTTTACCTGATCGACGAACCCACCAAGGGTCTGGCGCCCGCGATCATCTCGACCATGGCGCGCGCGCTGAAGGACCTGAAGGACCAGGGTGCCTCGGTCCTGCTGGTGGAACAGAACTTCGCCGTGGCGCGCGCGCTGGGAGACAGCGCGAACGTGATGGATGACGGAAGGGTGACCTGGTCGGGCCGGATGGCCGAACTGGCCGGAGATGCCGGGTTGCAGGAGCGGTTGATGGGCCTGAGCCTGGAAGCCCACTGACGGAGCATGGGGCAGATGTCGGATTTCCGTATTTGGAACGAAAAGAAGATGGGGGGTCGCGCATGAGTGCCGCGCCGGAACACGCGCCGCGGATGGCGCAATTGTCGCTGGGCGACCGGCTGGGGCCCTGGATGCCCCTGTTGCTGGTGCCCGCGCTGGTGGTGCTGGGGTTCCTCGCCATCCCCTCGACCTCGTCCTGGCTGACGCTGACGGTCTCGGGGCTGGCGATGGGAATGATGATCTTCATCATGGCCTCGGGGCTGACGCTGGTCTTTGGCCTGATGGACGTGATCAATTTCGGGCATGGCGCCTTTGTCTCGGTGGGCGCCTTCGTGGGCATCTCGATCCTGCTGATGATGGGGCACATGGTGGAGGCGCCCTCACTGGTGCTGAACCTGACGGCGGTGCTGGTCGCGGTGATCGGCGCGATGGCGGCGACGGGGCTGATGGGCTGGGCCTTCGAGAAGGTGATCGTGAAACCGGTCTATGGCCATCACCTGAAGCAGATCCTGGTGACGATGGGCGGGCTGATCGTTGTCGAGCAGCTGATCATCGTGCTTTGGGGCCCGGAGGAGATCTATTTCACCCGGCCCGAGACCTTGCAGGGCGCGATCACTTTTGCCGGCGCCGCGCTGGAGAAATACCGGCTGGTCGCGGTGGTCGTCGGGCTGGCGGTATTTGCCGCGATGCGTTTCGTGCTGCGGCGGACCAAGATCGGGCTGATCGTGCGCGCGGGCGTGCAGAACGGCGAGATGGTGCAGGCGCTGGGCTACCGGTTGCGGCTGGTCTTCATCGGGGTGTTCATCGCGGGCAGCGCGCTGGCGGGCCTGGGCGGCGTGATGTGGGGCCTCTACCAGGAGGTCGTCAGCGCGCATATGGGCAACCAGGCGATGATCCTGATCTTCATCGTCGTCATCATCGGGGGCCTGGGCAGCGTCGAGGGCTGTTTCATCGGCGCGCTGCTGGTGGGGCTGATGCAGAACTATGTCGCGTTTCTCGAGCCCAAGGTGGCGCTGATTTCCAATATCGGCCTGATGGTGGCGATCCTCATGTGGCGCCCGATGGGCATGATTCCGGTGGTGAAGGCAAAATGATCAAGCTTCTGCTTTCTGGCGATACGCCCCGTTCGACGGTTCTGGCGGTCATTCTGGGCGTGATCCTCGTCTGTCTTGCGCTGGCGCCCTTCCTGTTTCCGGGCGTGCGCACGGTGGATACGGCGGCGCGCATCTGCGTCTTCATCGTGCTGGTGGCGAGTTACGACCTGCTCCTGGGCTATGGCGGGATCGTGAGTTTCGCGCATACGATGTTCTTCGGCATCGGGGCATATGGCGTCGCGCTGGCATCGACGCATATGGGGCGCGGGTTCGACGCGGTGTTCGTGGGCGCCTTGGCCGGAACCGGCGTCGCGGCGGCGCTGGCGCTGCTGATCGGGCTGTTCTCGCTGCGGGTGCGGGCGATCTTCTTTGCCATGATCACGCTCGCCGTCGCCTCGGCCGTGGCGGTGCTGGTGAGCCAGCTTTCGGGGCTGACGGGCGGCGAGGACGGGCTGACATTCCAGACGCCGCGCGCGCTGGGGCCTGCGTTCAAGTTCGGGGACGAGCTGTTCGGGGTGAAGCTGAACGGCAAGCTTCTGGCCTATTACTTCGTCTTCTTCGGGGCGCTGATCCTCTTTCTGCTGCTGCTGCGCATCGTGAATTCGCCCTTTGGCCGCGTGTTGCAGGCGATCCGCGAGAACGATTTCCGGGCCGAGGCGATCGGCTATCGGGTGGTCTATTACCGGGTCGCGGCGACCTGCCTGTCGGCGGGGGCGGCGGCGCTGGCGGGCGCGCTCTATGCCGTGTGGCTGCGCTATGTGGGACCGGACACGACGCTGAGCATGGAGCTGATGATCGACATCCTGCTGATGGTGGTGATCGGCGGCATGGGCACGATGTATGGCGCGGTGATCGGGGCGACGCTGTTCGTGGTGGCGCAGAACTACCTTCAGAACCTGATGGGGGCGGCCTCGGGCCTTGTTACCGACGTGCCCATCCTGCCCGAACTTCTGAGCGCGGATCGCTGGCTGTTGTGGCTGGGGGTGCTGTTCATCCTGAGCGTCTATTTCTTCCCCACCGGCGTGGTGGGACGCCTGCGGCAGGGGCGTCAGGCCTGAAGCCCGGCGGCGGCGCGGGCATAGCCCCCCGCCGCCCCGTCAACGAAATGCACGTGATCGTCGCTGAGCGCGGAGGGCACGAAGCAGGTCACCATCGCCTCTTCCTGGACGAAGAGACCGAATTCGACCCGGCCCCGGTCGCGCGCCTCCTCGAGTATCCCGCGCAGGTTGGCGAGCGTTTCGGCATCGCAGTCGATGGTCATCTTGAGCCCGTCGTCGAACTTGCGGAAATCGGCGTTGCTGCTGACGGTCCGGGCATAGTGGTCGGGATCGAAGCGGCCAAGACGGATGCCGGTGCGGAAGAGGCTCCAGGCGAAGAGGTTCTCGAGCAGGAGTTGCAGGCGCCGCCGGAACAGGCTCTGCCCCGCGCGCGAGGTTTTCGCCTCGATCTCGAGCCCCGGTGGCGGCCAGCGTACGCCCGGCCCGCCCACGGGCAAGGGGTGGCCCGACCTGTCGAGCCGGTCGGTGGCCTGAACCAACTGCTGTGCGATATCGGCGAAATCGTTCCAGGAGGTGCCGGGACCCGGATGCACGATGAGCGAGACGATCTGGCCGTTCTTCGACACCGCGTTTGACCAGCGGCAGGACAGACCCGTCAGATCGGGCTGCGCACCGGGTGCGGCGGGCGGGACCGCGTTCTCGCCTTCCTTCATCCGCTCTTCGGCCCAGGCGACCCCGCCGCCTGCGAACATGGCGTAATCCACCCCGTGCGAGGCCGCGAAGCGGGCCACGCCCACCTCGAACCCGGCGGCGCGGATGGTCGCGACGGGGACGAGCGCGGCGCGCAGGGGGATGTCGAACTCCTCCTCCGCCCAGCGACGCAGCCGGGCGAGAGTCTGGCGGGCCGTTTCCGCGTCGGAGGGAGGAATGGCGAAGCAGGCCCCGTCGCCGCCGAATACGTAGGGAAAGGCACGCCCGTCGAGCGCGTTGACCATGGCCGAGATCACGGCGGCGCCGACCGTATTGACCACCTTGTAGCGCCCCTGCGCGACTTCCTCGGTCGAGTTGACGATATCGGCGGTGCCGACCAGCCAGTCGGCGGGAAGCGCGTGAAAGGCGGACGGGTCCGCCAGAGCGGAGAAACTCTGCTCTCGCGGGAGGTCACGATAGAATTGGGCGGTGGCCTGCGTCATGCCGAAGTAGATATTCCGCGCGGGCCGCTTTCCATCGGGCTGCAACAAAAAAACACGTACTTGTGCGGGGATGCAGGCCATGCAAGGGGTATCGTTAACATCGTGAAGCGGTCGTGGGAGGGATAGATGCGGGCCGGCCTGATCCTGTTGTGCCTAGCATATGTGCTGAGCCAGTTCTTTCGTGCTTTCCTGGCGGTTCTTACCGTCGACCTGGAGCGCGATATCGGCGCGGGGGCCGAGCAGCTGGCCTTTGCCTCTGGCCTGTGGTTCCTGACCTTTGCCGCGATGCAGATCCCGGTGGGCTGGGCGCTGGACCGGATCGGGCCGCGGCTGACCGCCTCGGTCCTGCTGCTGATCGGGGGCGGCGGCGGTGCGGCGCTGTTCGCGGTTGCAACCGAACCCGCGCATGTGAACCTGGCCATGATCCTGATCGGGGTGGGCTGTTCCCCGGTGCTGATGGCGTCCTATTTCATCTTCGCGCGGGAGTTTCCACCCGCGCGGTTCGCGACGCTGGCCGCGTTGATGCTGGGCGTGGGATCGGTGGGCAACCTTGTCGCCTCTTATCCCACGGCAGTGGCGGCGGAATGGATCGGCTGGCGCTGGACGCTGGCGGCGCTGGGGGTAATGTCAGCCGTGGTCGCGGTGGGCCTTTGGGCGAAGGTGCGCGATCCGGCGCAATTGCCGGGCGAGGCGCGCGGGTCCCTTCTGGACCTGCTCAGGATGCCGGTGCTGTGGCTCATCCTGCCGATGATGCTGGTCAACTATGCCCCGGCGGGCGCCATTCGCGGGCTGTGGATGGGGCCGTACCTGGGGGACGTGTTCGGGTTGTCCACGGCGCAGATCGGACAGGCGACGCTGGTCATGGGACTGGCGATGATCATGGGCACGCTGGCTTATGGCCCGCTCGACCGGCTGTTCGGCAGCCGGAAATGGGTGATCTTCGCCGGCAACCTGATCGGCGCGCTGGCGCTGGCCGGGCTGGTCTGGAAGATCGACGAGTCCGTCTGGCTGTCGGTGGCGCTGATGTCGGTCGTGGGGTTCATGGGCGGGTCTTTCCCTGTGCTGATCGCGCATGGGCGGGCCTTCTTTCCGCCGCACCTGGTGGGACGTGGCGTCACGCTGATGAACCTTTTCGGCATCGGCGGCGTTGGGCTGGCTCAACTTGTATCGGGGCGGCTGCATGACGCCACGATCGCATCGGGACCGGTCGCCGCCCACGGCGCGATTTTCGGTTTTTTCGCGGCGGCGCTTTTCCTGGGGCTGGGGGTCTACCTGTTCAGCCGCGACAGCATGGACTGAGCCCACCCTTTCAAACCGGCCGGAATCCCTGTATGAGGCCACCGCCGGTCATGGGGCCGGCAACAGACTTGGAGAAACAGAGATATGGGTTACCGCATCGTCGTCGTTGGCGCCACGGGCAACGTGGGCCGCGAAATGCTGAACATCCTGGCCGAGCGCCAGTTCCCGGTCGAGGAGGTTGCAGCGCTTGCCAGCCGCCGCTCGCTGGGTACAGAGGTCAGCTTTGGCGACAAGACCCTCACCACCAAGGATCTGGACACGTTCGATTTCACCGGCTGGGACATGGCGCTTTTCGCCATCGGCTCGGACGCGACGAAGAAATACGCGCCCCGCGCGGCCGAGGCGGGTTGCGTCGTGATCGACAACAGCTCGCTCTACCGCTACGATCCGGACGTGCCGCTCATCGTGCCCGAAGTGAACCCGGACGCGGTTCATGGCTATTCCAAGAAGAACATCATCGCCAACCCCAACTGCTCGACCGCGCAGATGGTCGTCGCGCTCAAGCCGCTGCATGACCGCGCAAAGATCAAGCGCGTCGTCGTGTCGACCTATCAGTCGGTATCGGGCGCGGGCAAGGAAGGCATGGACGAGCTGTGGGACCAGACCAAGGCGGTCTACAACCCCACCGACGACGTGCCCCCGAAGAAGTTCCAGAAGCAGATCGCCTTCAACGTCATTCCGCATATCGACGTGTTCATGGAAGACGGCTCGACCAAGGAAGAGTGGAAGATGGTCGTCGAGACCAAGAAGATCGTCGATCCCTCGATCAAGGTCACTGCAACCTGCGTGCGGGTGCCGGTCTTTGTCGGCCATGCCGAGGCGATCAACATCGAGACCGAGGAATTCCTGGACGAGGACGAGGCGCGCGACATCCTGCGCGAGGCGCCCGGTATCATGGTGATCGACAAGCGCGAGGCCGGCGGCTACGTCACGCCGGTGGAATGCGTCGGCGATTTCGCCACCTTCATCAGCCGGATCCGGCAGGACGGCACGATCGACAACGGTCTGAACCTGTGGTGCGTCAGTGACAACCTGCGCAAGGGCGCGGCCCTCAACGCCGTGCAGATTGCCGAACTGCTGGGCCGCGAGGTTCTGAAAAAGGGCTGATCGCCGAGCCAGGCACGGAATTGTCGCGGGCGGTCCGAACGGGCCGCCCGTTTTCGTTGTGGCGTTCCCTTGCCGGTTCTTCGGCGGTTTCTTGCCAACTTTTTTCCGTCTTGTGCGTTGGCACCCCGATCCCGGAACCAAAACCCGGAACCGAAAAGGTGAGGAAATGCATACCGAGACGATGAGTGAGACCGACCCCGTTCCGCTGCCTGCCGATTGGTTGGCGCAAGGGCACGAGGCCGCGATCGACTGCGAAACAGCCGCGATGCTGCGCGGGGCGCTGATGCCCGTTATCCGCTCGGCCGATAGCTGGCCCGACCTGGTGCGCAGGCTGGAAAGCAAGGGCTATGGCCTTGTGATCCATGACCACAAGCTGGTGCTGATCGACACGCGGTCGGACCGGCTTTTGTGCACGGGCAAGTTCCTGGGCACGCCTCTCGATGAATTGCGCGGCCGGATGGGCCGCCCCCGCATCAATACAAGTGGCCGCATCGCTGCCTGATCAGCGACTGCGATCTTCGGGCAGGCGCAGATGGTTTATGAGCGCCAGCCGCGCGATGGCCTGCGCCGTGGTTTCCACGCCCAGCGCCTCGCGCACGGCGGCGAGGTTCTTTTCGACCGAGCTGACCGAGCGCTTCATCAGCAGTGCCGCGTCCTGAATGGTCTTGCCATCTGCGATCCAGCCCAGGATCTCGCGCTGCGTGGCGCTGAGCGGGCGGTCGAGCACCGAGAGCGGCATCCGTGACAGGGCGTTGTGCGCGGTGACGGCCAGTGCCTCGATCTCGGGGCCGCGCGCGTTCCATATCCTGTCCACCTGCGCCTGGTCGAGGCCCGGTTGCGCGGTGAGGCCCATGGTGCCCTTGCCGGTTTGGGCCGTGCGCGGAAAGCCGATCGTGTACCCCGCGATGACACCCAGGTCGTGAAGGAGTTCCCGCAGACCGGGGCCGTCCGCCTCCATCCCGTATTCTCGCAGCAGGCGCGGCTGCTCGGTCCAGGACATGGAACCGACATTCGAGGTTGCCCAGATCCGCATCGGAGAGCGGTCGAGCAGGGGCGAGGCATAGACCTTGGCCATCCCCTCGCGCGGGTGGGAGGAGAGCGTGAACCGGGTGGTGCGGCTGGCCCGTTCGGGATCGCGCAAGGTGGGCATGTAGGAATAGTTGACGCGGTCGAATCCGTAGCGCGCCACGATCCGCAGAAACTCCTGCCAGACGGTCTCGACCTGTTCGGCATAGCCCAGCTTTCCGATACAGGCGATGACCTCCTGCGCGGAGGGCGCGGCCTCCAGCAGAGCGGTAACATCCTGATCCGATGGCGGGGCTTCGGGTTTCACCGGCGCGGTCAGACCTTGACGAACTGGTCCGCTGCGGGGTCAAGGAATTCCAGGCCACCCTCGCCGATATCGGTCCACAGCCCGTGAAGGGTCAGCGCGCCCTCCTCGACCGCCGAGGCGATGAACGGGAAGGTCATCAGGTTTTCCAGCGACGCGCGCACGGCATGCTTTTCGAAAGCGCGCGCCTTTTCGGCGGTGTCGGCGACCTGTGACACATGCTCGTATTTTGGCTTTAGGATATCCATCCAGCGGCCCACGAAACTGTCCTTGGCCTCGAGCTGCGGGGCGTGGCCCTCGCACATGTCGATGCAGCCCTGCACGCCGCCGCATTGCGAATGGCCCAGCACGATCAGATGCGCGACCTTGAGAACGGTGACCGCGTATTCGACCGCCGCGCTGGTGCCGTGATGATCGCCATCGGGCTCGTAGGGCGGCACGAGGTTGGCGATGTTGCGATGGATGAAGAACTCGCCCTGGTCGGCGCCGAAGATCGACGTGACATGGACCCGGCTGTCGCAGCAGGAGATCACCATCGCGCGCGGGCGCTGCCCCTCGGTCGCCAACCGCCGATACCATGTCCGGTTCTCGGAGTAGGTCGTGGCCTTCCACCCGTGGTAGCGCTGCACGAGGTAGCTGGGCAAGGGACGCGCAAAATCCATCCGTCGGGTCCTGTTCAATTCGTCGGTCATCGCCCCGTTTAGTCCGGTTTCAGGGAAAATTCGAGCGATTTCGCGGGCTGCCGGAAACCTTTTGAAAAGGTACCGGACGCCAAGTTGGGCCCCGTGCCGTGGGGGTACATGAAGTTTGGGGTGATGTGGTGGAGAAAGTGACAGCACTTGTACAGACGGAGTCCGTCCGGCTCGATTCCGATCGGCTGGGGGGACTTTACAAGCAACTGGGCGATGCGGGGGCCGAGGATGTCGTGTGCCGCGCGATCGAGGAACTGGCCGTGAGGCTGTCGGCCTGCGAACGCCACTGGCGGCAGCAGGACTGGGCTGGCCTGCGCAAATGCGCGCGCTCGCTGATCGCCATCGCGGAACAGATCGGCATGGTGGCGCTGGCACGGGTGGCCGGCGACGTGACCTCGTCGGTCGACACCGGGGATCGCGTGGCAACGGCGGCGACGCTGTACCGGCTGATCCGGGTGGGGGAGCGGTCGCTTACGGCGGTCTGGGACTTGCAGGACCTGTCGATCTGAAGCCGAATACCAGCCATGCATGGCGGGGGCTTGCAGCGGCGGGCGCGGCAGGTAACCTGTGGCCGACCTCAACAGACGAGAGCGCCCATGCCCCTGAGTTTCGCCGACCCCTCCGCCCCTGCCCTGCCACTGCATGTGATCGAACAGGAGGCGCTGGAGGAATGGCAGGCGGACAGGCCCGAGCAGGTGCGCGGCTGGATCGCGGCCAACCGGTTCACCGGGGCATTGGGCCAGGTGCTGCTTGTACCGGGCGAGGATGGCGCCCCGGAGATGGCGCTGGCGGGTTACGGCACGCCCTCGGCACGTGCGCGCAAGCGGTTCTGCCTGGCGGCGGCGGCCGAGAAGCTGCCGGAGGGCAGTTATCGCATCGCCTCGGGTTTGTCTGCCGATGTGGCGGCGGTCGAGTGTTTCGGCTGGCTGATGAGCGGCTATGCCTTCGACCGGTACAAGGAGCAGAGCCCGGCCAAGGCGCGGCTGG
Organism: uncultured Paracoccaceae bacterium; assembly: GCA_947500005.1. Lineage (GTDB taxonomy): Bacteria > Pseudomonadota > Alphaproteobacteria > Rhodobacterales > Rhodobacteraceae > Lutimaribacter_A. The sequence continues at coordinate 171,224 of CANMQJ010000002.1, forward strand.
TGGCACCCGAGGGGGTTGATGCCGCCCGGATCGAGGCGCAGGCCGCGGCCGAGGCGCTGACCCGCGATCTGGTGAACACACCCGCGGCCGACATGGGCCCGGACGCTCTGCAGGCGGCGGTCGAGGAGCTGGCAAGGGAATTCGGCGCGGACTGCGAGACGATCCGCGGCGAGGACCTTCTGGCGCGGAATTTCCCGATGATCCATGCCGTGGGTCGTGCGGCCGAGGCTGCGCCGCGCCTGGTCGAGCTGAAACATGGCGACAAGGGGCCCAAGCTGACCCTGGTGGGCAAGGGCGTCTGTTTCGACACGGGCGGGCTGGACCTGAAACCGGCAAGCGCCATGGGGCTGATGAAAAAGGACATGGGCGGCGCCGCCAACGTGCTGGGCCTGGCGCGGATGATCCTTGCGCTGGGGCTGGAGGTGCGGCTGCGCGTGCTGATCCCGGCGGTCGAGAACGCGGTCGCGGGCAACGCGTTCCGACCCGGCGACATCCTGACCTCGCGCAAGGGGCTGACGGTCGAGATCAACAATACCGATGCCGAGGGGCGGCTGGTGCTGGCGGATGCGCTGGCCCTGGCGGATGAGGACGAGCCGGACCTGGTGATCTCGATGGCGACGCTGACGGGCGCCGCTCGGGTGGCGGTCGGGCCGGATATCGCGCCCTTCTACACCGACGACGACCGCGCCGCGCAGGCCCTGAGCGCGGCGGCCGCCAAGGTGGCCGACCCGGTCTGGCGGATGCCGTTCCACGAGCCTTACGAGGCGATGATCGAGCCGGGGATCGCCGATCTGGACAACGCGCCCTCGGGCGGGTTCGCGGGATCGATCACCGCCGCCTTGTTCCTGCGCCGCTTCGTGAGCACGTCACGCTACATGCATTTCGACATCTACTCCTGGAATCAGAGCAAGGCGCCGGGACGGTCAAAGGGCGGGTTCGGACAGGGGCCGCGCGCCCTGTTCGAGGCACTGCCGGAGATGCTGGGATGAACAGCATGCAGATCGCCCGCCCGGTCGTGGACCTTCTGCGCCGCCCCGAGGGACCGCGGGACCGCCAGCTGCTGTTCGGCGACCGGGTCGAGGAATTGGAGAAATCCGGAGAGTGGAGCCGAGTCCGCGCGGCGAAGGATGGCTATGAGGGCTGGGTACCGGCGGGGGTGCTGGAACTGCCCTGGGAGGCGAGCCATTGGGTCAGCGCGCCCGCCACCCATGTCTATTCCGACCCGGACCTCAAGAGCGCCGACTGCCTTTCGCTAAGCTTCGGCAGCCACGTGACTGCGGTCGGGCTGGGTGAACGGTTCGTCGAGACTCCGATGGGGCATATCCCGAGACAGCACCTGCGCCCGGCCGGGACGAGGCTGGAAGATCCCGTCGCGGTGGCCGCGCTGTTTCTGGGCACGCCCTATCTGTGGGGCGGGAACAGCCGGTTCGGCATCGATTGTTCCGGGCTGGTGCAGGCCTCGCTGCTGGCCTGTGGTCTGCCCTGCCCCGGTGACAGTGGCGACCAGGAGAAGGCCCTGGGGCACGCGCTGCCCAAGGGCACGCCCGCCCAGCGCGGCGATCTTCTGTTCTGGAAAGGGCATGTGGCCTGGGTGGCGGACAAGGACACGATCCTGCACGCGAACGCCCATCACATGGCGGTGGCCCATGAGCCGCTGGAGGCCGCCATCGCCCGCATCGAGACGCAGGGCGACGGGCCAGTTACGGCCCATAAGCGGCTTTAATCCTCGACCGCGCGGATCAGCTTGCGTTCAAGCACGCGAAGCACGGTGCGCAGATCGTGACCGCGCTTGAGGATGCGGCCATCCATCCCGACGACGGAATACATCCCCTGCCTGCCGCGCAGCTTGGGATGTTTCTCGATGCGATAGATCGGATGTTCGGCGGTCCGGCGGAAGACCGAGAAGACCGCCGCCTCGCGCAGGGTGGAGATGCCGTAGTCGCGCCACTCTCCCGCGGCCACCATGCGGCCATAGACTGACAGGATCACCGAAAGCTCGCGGCGGTCGAACGCGACCTGCGGCTGAGCCGTGCCCGGCGCGAACGGGCTGTTGGGCTGCATGTTCATGCCTTTCAGAATGCCTCAATCGTCACGCAAATCAAGCGCGATCGCACGGGCGGCCGCCGATCAGGCGAAGCGGCCCTGGCAGAACCAGCCCGAAGACATCGCCCCGCCATGGCCGTAGAAGAGCCACAGGCGCTCTCCCTCGCCCGTCACCATCACCCAGTAATCGCGCACGCCGCTGCGCCAGTTGGGATCATCCAGCCACCATTCCGGCGCGATCCGTTCCGGCCCCGTCGCCTCGGCCCGCGTCCAGTCGCGCCCGCGCCAGCGAAAGCGGTCAGGGACAGTGGGGGTGTCGGGCGCCATCACCGGCTCGGGCCGCCACATCAGCAGGGGGCGCGGCCGGGTCGGGGCGGGCCAGTCGCGGGCCGGTTCCGACCAGGCGGCGGCCATCACCTTGGCGGTCTTTTCCGGGATATGCGAGGAGGCCGGATGGTAGCGGGTGATCGCCTCGAGCCCCACCCGCGCGCCCAGCTTGCCGATCAGGTCCTCCACCGCGGTGGCCCCCGAGAGCCGGTCGCGCACGGCGCGGCCCGCCTCGGCATGGCCGGTCACGGTGCGGGCGTACACGGGTTCGGTCTGCACAGCCTGAAGCCGCAGCATGTCGATGCCGAAGCCCGCGTCGATGGCGTCGAGCTTCATCTCCAAGAGCGGGCGGATACGGGCGGGATCGTGGCCGGGCCGGGCGAGGCCCACCACCGCCACTTCGGCCGCCTGGTCGGTGCGATGCGCCTCGAGACGGAGGGTGCGCACCCCGCGTCCCCTGGATTCCAGCCGCCCGCAGAGCACGGGCAGGATGCGGTCGATGGCCTCCATCAGTTCCTCCTTGAGGCCGATGGGATCGGGAAAGGTCATGCGCACGGCAAAATGATCCGGTGCCTTGGCGGGCGAGACCGGTTCCGGCGCGCTGCCCATCGCCTGATCCAGCCGATGCACCAACCCGGTGCCGAACCGACGGGCGAGGCTGGCGCGCGGCTGACCCAGCAGGTCGCCGATCCGGCGCAGACCCAGACGATTGAGTTGCTCGACCACGGCGGGTTCCAGCCGCAACGCGGCCACCGGCAGCGGGCTGAGCGCGCCATAGGTCTGACCCGGCGGGGCGATGCACGCGGCGGCATTGGTACCCGAGACCTGCGGCGCGGCACCGCCCTTGGTCCAGTGCCGCCTGCCCGCCCTGGAGCGGGTCGCGCGCGCCTCCTGGTCGATCGCGTCGCCGCTGCGATCCGAGCCCGCCCCCTGCCCGGCATGGCGGGCCAGCGCCCAGGCCGCGCCCAGCGTGTCGGCCAGCCCCGCGCGCAGGCTGAGCCCCATCTCGGCGCAGTCGCCCTCGATCACCGAGATCAGTTCGGCCTCTCCGCCGAAAAGATGCGCGCAGCCAGACAGGTCGATCACCAGCCCGTCGGGCGGCGCCTCGGCCACCCAGGGGCTGAACTTGCCCGCCCAGCGGCGCAGCGCGGTGAGAAACGCCGCCTCGGCCGGGGCGTTGCGGTGGCGGGTGACGAGTGTGCCGCACATGGCATGGGCATCGCGCACCGGCTGACCCGCACGCAGCCCCGCCGCCGCGGCCTCGGCGTTTAACGCGGTGATAACCTGCGTGTTGGAGACTTCGGCCACCACGGCAAGCGGGCCGGGCGGCAGACCGCGTTCGGCCCGCATCACCCGTTCCGCGCCGAGGCGGGGAAACCAGAGCGAGAGGATACGTCGTTTGGACATCGGTTCGGCAGCAGTTTGTTCCTACTTTGTTCTTACCCTCGAATCGTGGGGGGAGTCGAGATGAGGGCGCGGCTTGCCGTGGCGTTCGGCCTCCTCCTTTGCCTGGGGGTGCTGGCCGGACGCGCGCAGGAACCGGTGGTGCGGGATGCGGCCGTTCTGACGCGGCAGAGCCTGATGCGCGAGGCGAAGTCGGCGCTTGGCGTCCTGACGGAGATGAGCGGGCACAGCCTGCGCTTTGACCGGACCGCCGCGCGCGCGGCCAAGCGACGACTGTCAAGCGCGCTCAGGCGTCTGCCCAGGGCCTTTGCCGCGCCCCGCATGGATGCCCACAGCCACGCCCTGCCCCGGATCTGGCAGGACGAAACAGGCTTCGCCGCCGCCGCCGCGCGCGCCCGCAGCGCGGCCCGCGCGATCGAGATCCGGTCGCTCCCCGCCTTGCGGAGAAGCCTGCCGGAGGTCGTCTCGGCTTGCCTCGCCTGTCACCGCAGCTTTCGCGAACCGCCCTAGCCGCAGGTGAGCTGTTCGATCACCGCGTCGTTGCTGACATAGACATTCAACCGCTCGGGCCTGAAATCCTGTGTCGTGGCGGCGCCCGGCTCAAGCACGCGATGCGTGGCGGGCAGACGGGCGCGGACCGTGTCCACGTGCTGCCCGATCGACCCAGCCAACCCCGTCGCATTGCAACTGCCCAGCTCCCCCGTCGCGCGCGGCGCGGACCCTCCGGCGGTGGAAGTCGGGGCCACCGGGGCGGGCCCGCCACTACAGGCGGAAAGGAGAAGGAATGCGGGCAGGACAAGTCTCATTGGCGGTCTCTCCCTTCGGGATGTCGGTTCCGGTCTGTTCGCTTGCCCCCCAGCCTGTCATGATTGAGGAGTTGAAAACACCCCGTCTTTGACGCAGGGTCCCGACAACGCGACAGGACGCAAACGACAAGGAAGACCATCATGCGCACGCGAGCCGCAGTTGCCGTGGAAGCCGGCAAACCGCTTGAGATCATGGACGTGAACCTCGACGGCCCAAAGGCGGGCGAGGTCCTGGTGGAGATCAAGGCCACCGGCATCTGCCACACCGACGAATTCACGCTGTCGGGCGCCGATCCCGAGGGGCTGTTTCCCGCGATCCTCGGCCATGAGGGCGCCGGTGTCGTGATGGAGGTCGGCGAAGGCGTGACCAGTCTGAAACCGGGCGACCACGTGATCCCGCTCTACACGCCCGAATGCCGCGAATGCGAATACTGCCTGAACCCCAAGACCAACCTCTGCCAGGCGATCCGCACCACGCAGGGCCAGGGCCTGATGCCGGACGGGACCAGCCGGTTCTCGACCCTCGATGGCGACCCGATCCTGCATTACATGGGCTGCTCGACCTTCTCGAACCACACCGTCCTGCCCGAGATCGCGCTGGCCAAGGTGAACCCCGACGCGCCCTTCGACAAGATCTGCTATATCGGTTGCGGCGTGACCACCGGCATCGGCGCGGTGATCAATACCGCCAAGGTCGAAATCGGTTCCCGCGCCATCGTCTTCGGGCTGGGTGGCATCGGCCTCAACGTGATCCAGGGCCTGCGCCTTGCCGGGGCCGACCAGATCGTCGGCGTCGACCTGAACCCCGACAAACGCGCGATGGCCGAGCGTTTCGGCATGACGGATTTCGTGAACCCCAAGGAGGTCGAGGGCGACCTCGTTCCCTATCTCGTGAACCTGACCAAGGGCGGGGCGGATTACACCTTTGACGCCACCGGCAACGTCAAGGTCATGCGCGATGCGCTGGAATCGGCGCACAAGGGCTGGGGCGAGTCGATCATCATCGGCGTGGCGCCCGCCGGTGCCGAGATCTCTACCCGGCCGTTCCAGCTGGTGACCGGCCGGTCCTGGCGCGGCACGGCATTCGGCGGCGCGCGCGGACGGACGGACGTGCCCAAGATCGTCGACTGGTACATGCAAGGCAAGATCGAGATCGATCCCATGATCACCCACACGCTCAGCCTCGACGAAATCAACAAGGGCTTCGACCTGATGCACAAGGGCGAATCCATCCGCTCCGTCGTGGTGTACTGAGTGGCGGAGAATGTGCCCCTTCTCGCCGTCCTGATCGACGCCGACAACACTTCGCCCAAATGGTGCAAGGCGATCTTCGAGGAGATCGCCACATTGGGCGAAGCGTCGGTGCGGCGCTGCTACGGTGATTTTTCCAGCCACCAGATGAGTGGCTGGAACAAGGTCCAGGCCGAGTTCGGCCTGGTTCCGCACCACGCGCCCGCGAACACCGTGGGGAAGAACGCCAGCGATATCGCCCTTGTCATCGACGCGATGGACCTGATGCATACCGAACGGTTCGACGGCTTCGTGCTGGTGAGTTCGGACAGCGATTTCACCCGCCTGGCCAGCCGCATCCGCGAGCAGGGGCTGGATGTCTATGGCATCGGCCAGATGAAAACGCCGGATGCGTTCCGCAAGGCCTGCCGCCGGTTCATCTTCCTGGAAAACATCTCTCAGGAGGAAGGCGGCGAGGAAAAGGCCGCCACCGAGAAAGGCCAGCGCGGCCGCGAGCTGCCCAAGGACAAGATGGCCGAGGCGCGCAACCTGATCCTCAAGGCGATGGATTCCATGGATCAGGACGACGAGTGGTTCGACCTCGGCACGCTGGGCCAGCGCATCCAGGCGGCCAACCCGGATTTCGATACACGAAGCTATGGAAAGCGGAAGCTGTCGGAACTGGTCGGCGCGCTCAAGATATTCGAGACGCGGCGCGCGAACGAAAAGCAGTTGCAGGTCCGGCGCCTGGATTGAGCGGTATCAGGTTCCGTAGCGCGCCATGAACATCTCGGTGACATGGCGCGCGACTTCCTCGATCTCTTCTGTGGTGAAGACACTCTGGAGACCGAACACCGCCCGGTTCCACAGCCGCGTCTTGCACAGTTCCGAGAATTGCTCGGCCGCCATCGGGATGTCGTCGATGCGCAACTCTCCGCGCTCGACGGCTTTTTGCAGGTAATCCGAGATCCGCTGCTTTCCCGTCTGCGGACCAGCCTCGTAGAAGGCGCAGGCCAGTTCGGGAAAGCGTTCCTTTTCCGCCACGCAGATACGAAACACCTGTTGCGCGAAATCGGAGATGAGAAAGGCGATCACCTGCGTCGCGGTGAAATGGAGCACCTCCCGGACCGGCCGCGTCTCGTCGATCATCGACACGATCCGGTCGGCCATCCGATTGCATTCGGTCTGGGCGACCTCCATGAACAAAAGCCGCTTGTCGGGAAAATAGCTGTAGAGCGTCGCCTTGGAGACACCGGCGGCGCGGGCGATATCGTCAACGCTGGCGCCCTCGAAGCCGTCCGCCATGAACACCTCTCGCGCGCCTCTGAGAACCTGGTCGAACTTGCGGCCGGTGCGCAGAATGGTCGCGGCTTCGGTCATGGGGACTCCTTGGTATATTCGGTTCCGTAAATGTATAAACCGGTCAGTTCAGTTTCAACGATTCTCGGGCCGAATTCGCCGTTGACGCGGTGTGACACCAACAACCCGGGAAAAGCGAGGTTCCATGCGCTTCCTGCCCCAGCGAAAACGGTTCAAGGATCTGTCCGAACAGGAAATCCTGGCGCTTGCGGTCTCCTCGGAAGAGGACGATGCGCGCATCTACCGCAGCTATGCCGAGATGCTGCGCGCGGATTATCCCGGCAGCGCCAAGATGTTCGACGGCATGGCGCGGGAGGAGGACGAGCACCGCGCCCGGCTGATCGCGGCCCACGAGGCGCGGTTCGGCGCGGTGATCCCGCTGATCCGTCGCGAGCATGTGGCCGGATTCTACACGCGACGGCCCATCTGGCTGATCGAGAATCTCGGAATCGAGCGCATCCGCGAAGAGGCAGAGGCGATGGAGCGGGATGCGGAGCGGTTCTACCTTGCGGCGGCGAAACGCACCAGCGACAGCGCCACCCGCAAGCTGCTGGGCGATCTGGCCGCGGCGGAGGCAGGCCACCAGGCGGCAGCGAGCGCGCTGGAAGAGGAACACCTTTCACAGGATGCGAAGGCCGAGGAGGAAGCGGCCTCGCACCGGCAGTTCGTCCTGACATGGGTGCAGCCGGGGCTTGCGGGGCTGATGGACGGGTCGGTCTCGACACTGGCGCCGATCTTTGCCACCGCCTTCGCCACGCAGGACACCTGGACGACCTTTCTCGTGGGCGTCGCGGCCTCGGTCGGCGCGGGCATCTCGATGGGGTTCACCGAGGCCGCGTCGGATGATGGCGAGTTGTCGGGACGCGGCTCGCCGGTCAAGCGGGGAATCGCCTCTGGCGTGATGACGACGCTGGGCGGGCTGGGCCATGCGATGCCGTACCTGATCCCGGAATTCTGGACCGCGACCACCATCGCGATCTTCATCGTGTTCGTCGAGCTCTGGGCCATCGCGTGGATCCAGAACCGTTACATGGAAACGCCGTTTTTCCGCGCCGTTTTCCAAGTCGTGCTGGGTGGGGCGCTGGTCCTGGGCGCGGGGGTTCTGATCGGCAGTGGCTAGGGCCGCGCTTGCGCTTTGGTAAATTCATGTTACCAGAACCGCCATGGTCGAGATCTTCCTGCGCACATTGCCGTTCTTCGCGATCATCGGCCTGGGATACTGGGCCGGTCGCACCCGCTTCTTCACCGAGGAAGCGACCGCCTATCTGACGAAATTCGTCTTTTTCTTCGCGCTTTCCGCGATGCTGTTCCGGTTCTCGGCGACGCTGTCGTTTGACGAGATCTTCAACGGGCGGCTGGTGGTGGCCTATCTCTGGGGCACTGCGGCAGTCTATGGCATCGCGACACTGGTGGCCTTTCTGCGCGGGCTGGACGTGCCCACCGCCTCGGTCGAGGCGCAATGCGCGGCGATTGGCAATGTGGGGTTTTTGGGACTGCCGATGCTCGCCACCCTGTTCGGCGAGGCCGCGATCGGGCCGGTGATGCTGGGCCTGACCGTGGATTTGGTAGTTTTCTCGTCGCTGATCGTGATCCTGATCAATGGCGGGCGCGACGGACGGCTGACGCTGAACACGCTGCGCCTGATCGGGCTCGGATTGCTCAAGAACCCGATGATCGTGTCGATCACGGCGGGTATGCTCTGGTCGGCCTTCAGCCTGCCGATCCCGCGGCCCATGAACGACTTCCTGACCATTCTCGGCGGCGCGGCCACGCCCGGCGCGCTGTTCGCCATCGGCGCGTCGCTGGCCGGGCGGTCGGCCGAGCGGATACAGGTCGCGGGCTGGCTGAGTTTCTGCAAGCTGGTACTGCACCCTGGTTTCGTGGCCATCGGCGTGCTGGTCCTGTTCCCGGTGGAGCCCTTCGCGGCCTCGGTCATCATCGCGGCCTCGGCCCTGCCGGTGGCGGGAAATGTCTACATGCTGGCCGCGCATTATGGCATCGCACCCCAGCGCGCCTCGGCCGCGATCCTGCTGTCGACTGCGGTCAGCATATTGACCGTTCCGCTGGTGATCGCCTGGGTCGGCACGCCCTGAGGCTTTACGCGGCGCGGCACGGTCGTTAGCCATGGGGCGAGTTTATCGCCAAGGAGCGCCTATCCATGGAAACGCTGTCCGAGAACACCTGTTTCGGCGGGATGCAGGGTGTCTATCGCCACAATTCCAAGACCTGCCATTGCGACATGACCTTCGGCCTGTTCCTGCCCGCCGAGGCGGCGGACGGGCCCGTGCCCGTGCTGTGGTACCTGTCCGGCCTGACCTGCACGCATGAGAACGCGATGACCAAGGCCGGTGCCCAGGCCTGGGCCGCCGAGCAGGGTATCGCGCTGATCTTTCCCGACACCTCGCCGCGTGGCGAAGGGGTCGCCGATGCCGACGAATACGACATGGGCCAAGGCGCGGGGTTCTACGTGAACGCCACGCAGGACCCTTGGGCCAAGCATTTCCAGATGTGGGATTACGTGGCCGAGGAACTGCCCGAACTTGTCTTCGAGAATTTCGCGATTGATTCCGACCGGCAGGCGATCACCGGCCATTCCATGGGCGGGCATGGCGCGCTGGTGATGGCGATGAACCTGCCGCAGCGCTTCCGCTCGGTCTCGGCCTTCGCGCCTATCGTGAACCCGACGGAGTCGGAGTGGGGTCGCAAGCAGTTCCTGGCCTACCTCGGCAAGGAAGACACGGACTGGTCGAAATACGATGCGACGCTGCTGATGCAGGACGCAGGCTTTGACGGGCCGATGCTGATCGACACGGGCACCAAGGACCAGTTCATCGACCTGCTGCGCCCCGAGGCGCTGGCCCATGCCATCGCGGCGCGGCGGCAGGAGGCCGTGCTGCGGATGCAGCCGGGCTATGACCACTCCTATTTCTTCGTGTCGAGCTTCATGGAGGATCACGTCAATTTCCACGCGGAGTTCCTTTACGCGTGACGCTTTATGTCGATGCCGATGCCTGCCCGGTGAAGGAGGAGGCAGAGCGTGCCGCCACGAGGCACAAGGTGGCGATGAAGCTGGTCTCGAATGGCGGGCTGCGCCCCTCGCGCAACTCGCTTGTCGAGGTGGTGATCGTCCCCGAGGGGCCGGATGCCGCGGATATGTGGATCGCCGAGCGCTGCGGGCCGGGCGACGTGGTCGTGACCTCGGACATGCCGCTGGCCGCGCGCTGCGTCGAGGCGGGCGCGCAGGTTCTGCGCCACAATGGCGAGGCGCTGACAGCGGCCAATATCGGCCAGCAGCTTGCCATGCGCGATCTGATGACCGACCTGCGCGCGGCGAACCCGCTGGGCGCGGGCGGCGGCGGCAAGGCCTTTTCCAAGGCGGATCGCTCGCGCTTTCTCGACACGCTGGAGCGGATGCTGCGCCAGACGGGCCGGTGAGAGGGAACGCTCCCGCCCGAAGCGGACGCATCGCAGATGCGCCCCCTTCGGTTGGGCGTGGCGCCGCGCTGACGCGCGGCGCCTGCCTGTGGTTTCGGGCTTGCACCAGATCGACCGGATTGGTTTTCTGCCCGCGACCACGCAAGGCAAGGAGACCTGCATGAGCATCGAGGCCGTGGTGTTCGACATCGGCAACGTCCTGATCGAGTGGCAGCCCGAGCGGCATTACGACCGGGTCATCGGACCGGCCCGCCGCAAGGCGATGTTCGACTCGGTCGACCTGCACGGGATGAACGACCTGGTCGATCAGGGACACCACTTCACCGACACGATCTATGACTGGGCGGAGAAACACCCCGAGTGGCGTGAAGAAATCCGCATGTGGCACGATGACTGGATCTCGCTCGCCTCGCCCGCCATCCCGCATTCCGTGCGCCTGATGCGCGCGTTGAAGAGGCGCGGCGTTCCGGTCTTTGCGCTGAGCAATTTCGGGGTGCAGAATTTCGAGTATGCCTGCACGGTCTATCCGTTTCTCAACGAGTTCGACCGGCTTTACGTGTCGGGTCGGATGAAGACGGTGAAGCCTTGGCCGGAGATCTATGAGAGGGTGGAAGCGGATTGCGGGATCGCGCCCGGCGCGCTTCTGTTCACGGATGACCGCATCGACAACATCGAGACCGCTAGGACACGCGGTTGGCAGACCCACCATTTCGACGGCCCAGAGGGGCTGGCCCGGCGGCTGGTGGCCGAGACCCTATTGAAGGAAAGCGAGGCAGCATGAGCATCCCCTATATCTCTTACGACGAAGGCGAAGCGCAGATCGACTGGATCGGCCTGACCGAGGCGCTGGCCGCCGGCCACGACCTGCCCAAGGCCGAGATCGGGGATACGTTCCTGTACCGCGATCCCGACACGCTGTTGTCGAGGGCGGCCTGGATCGACGGGCTGGGCATGGCGGTCAAGACGGCGACCGTCTTTCCGCGCAACCCCGATGCCGGTGTGCCGATGATCAACGGGGGCGTTTGCCTTTATGACGACAGGGACGGGACGCTGTCGGCGCTGCTGGACTTCCACCTGGTGACCAAGTGGAAGACCGCCGGGGACAGCCTGCTGGGCGCGCTTCGGCTGGCAAGCCCTGAGAGCCGCGAAATCCTGATCGTGGGGGCCGGGACCGTGGGGCGGTCGCTGGTCGAGGCGTTCGGCGCCGGGTTCCCGCAGGCGAGGATCCGGCTGTGGAACCGCACGCTGTCAAAGGCGGAGGATCTGGCACGCAGCCTCGACGGCGTGGATGTGGCCCCCGATCTGGCCGATAGCGTGGCGCAGGCGGATATCATCGTGACCGCGACCATGTCGACCGAGCCGGTGATCCGCGGCGAATGGCTGCGACCAGGCCAGCACCTGAACATGATCGGCGCCTATCGTCCCGACATGCGCGAGGCCGATGACGAGGCGCTGCGCCGGTCCAAGGTCTATGTGGACAGTTTCGACACCACGATCGGCCATATCGGCGAGATCGAGATTCCGCTGTCGCAGGGCACGATCACGCGCGATGACCTGCTGGCCGATTTCTATACGCTCGACAGGTTCAGCCCCGATCCCGAGGCGATCACACTGTTCAAGAACGGAGGCGGCGCGCATCTGGACCTGATGACCAGCCGTTACATCCTTGACCGCTGGCAAGCGGCTCAGACGGGCTGAGCCACCGGGCGCAGGGTCTCGCGGATCGGCAGGTGGACGATGGCGCTGAAGGCGCCGACACCGACGCCGATCCACCAGACCATCGTGTAGTCGCCGTAGAGATCGTACATGCGCCCGCCTAGCCAGACCCCCAGGAAGCCGCCGATCTGGTGGCTCAGGAAGACGATACCGTAGAGCGTGCCCATGTAGCGCAGCCCGTAGAGATGCGCGACCAGCCCCGAGGTCAGCGGCACGGTGGCCAGCCAGAGAGAGCCCATCACCATCGAGAAGACGATGACCGAAAGCGGCGTGATCGGCAGCAGGATGAAAGCCGCCGCCGCGATGGTGCGGCCGGTATAGATGCCAGCCAGCAGGTATTTCCTAGGAAAGTGGTTCCCCGCCCAGCCCGCCATCAGGGTGCCGACGATATTGGCGAGCCCGATCAACGCGATGGCGACGGCGCCCAAGGCCGAGGTGGTGGTGATCCCCATCGTATGCAGCACGCCACCGGGCATGATCGGGCCGCACATCTCGGTCACGAAGGCAGGGAAATGCGCTGTGATGAATGCCAGCTGATAGCCGCAGCTGAAGAAGCCCAGAAAGATCAGCGCGTATGAGGGGTCACGCAAGGCGCGGCCCAGGATCTGGCCCATGCTCTCCTCGAGCTCGGCCTTGCTCACAGGCGTGGGGGCGCGCATCAGCGGCAGGGTCAGGATGAGCGAGAGGATTACCGCCGCGAAGACGATGAAGACCTGCTGCCAGGACAGGAAGGTCAGCAGGAACTCGGCCGTGGGGGCGCCGACGACCTGGCCGAGGCTGCCTGCCGCGGTGACGACGGCCAGCGACATAGAGCGGTTGGCGTCGCTGGAAGCGCGTCCCACCACGGCAAGCACGACGCCGAACCCGGTGCCCGCGATGCCGAAACCCACGAGCCATGCGTAAAGCTGGTGCTCGGCCGGGGTCGTGGACCACGCGGTTAACACCATGCCGGCCGCATAGGTCAGCGCACCCATGACGATCGCCTTGCGGTCGCCGATCCGCTCGGCGATGGCGGCGAAGATCGGCTGCCCGATGCCCCAGGCAAGGTTCTGGATCGCGATGGCCAGCGAGAATTCGGCCCGCGGCCAGCCGAATTCCAGACCTACCGGGATCTGGAACACGCCGAAAGACGCGCGCACCGCGAAGCTGACCGTGATGATGACGCAGCCGACAAGGAGGACGGGCGTAAGCAGCGGCTGAGCGGATTTCATGGGCGGTTCCTTCGTGTCGCAGGCGCGGACGATACGAGACAACGACCCAAGGTCAATTCAGCATTTGTGGAACCTCGCGTCAGAAAATGTGATGGACGGTGCCAAGCGCCTGCTTTCCAAGGCAATCGCGCCGCGCTATGGCTGCGCCATGACCGAGGTGACCGAGCTTTATGCCGCCCGCGTGGCCGAAGGTGCGCTGCATCACGACGCCGCGCAGGAGGCCGTCCTGCCCGAATTCGAACGCATCCGCGCCGGAGTGAGCAACCCGCCGCGACGGGGGCTGTTTCGCAAGCCGCCGCCGCCGCCCGAGGGTTTGTACCTTTGGGGCGGGGTCGGGCGTGGCAAATCCATGCTGATGGACCTGTTCGTCGCCTCACTCGCCGACGTGCCGGTGCGCCGGGTGCATTTCCACGCCTTCATGCAGGAAATCCATGCCGGGATGCACGAGGCGCGCGAGAAGGGTACGCAGGATGCATTGGCGCCGGTGGTGGCGCGGGTGATCGAGAGTGTGAAGGTTCTGGCCTTCGACGAGATGCAGATCACCGACATCACCGACGCAATGATCGTCGGGCGGCTGTTCGAGGCGCTTTTCAACGCGGGCGTGGTGGTGGTGACCACCTCGAACCGGCATCCCGACGAGCTTTACAAGGACGGGCTGAACCGGCAGCTCTTCCTGCCCTTCATCGCGCTTATCAAGGAACGCATGGTTGTCTGGGAGATGGAGAGCGCAACCGATTATCGGCAGGATCGCCTCAAGGGGCAGGACGTCTATTTCACCCCGACCGGGCCCGAGGCGCGGGCGCAGATCGCCGCCATCTGGCAGGATTTGACGGGCGGCGCCGCCGAGCCGTTGAAGCTGCATGTGAAGGGGCGAACCGTCGTGCTGCCGGCCTATCGAAACGGGATCGCGCGGGCGTCCTTCTACGACCTGTGCGGGCGGATGCTGGGACCTGCGGATTACCTGGCCGTGGCCGAGGCGGTGAAGGTTCTGGTGCTGGAGGACATACCCCGTCTGTCACGCAACAATTTCAACGAGGCCAAGCGCTTCGTCACGCTGATCGACGCGCTGTACGAAGCGAGGGTGCGGCTGATCTGCTCGGCAGCGGCGGAACCCGAATATCTTTACGTCGAAGGATCGGGCTCGTTCGAGTTCGAGCGCACCGCCTCGCGCCTGCGCGAGATGCAGGCGGAGGGATGGGGGGAGTAAGGGGGCTCTGCCCCCTCTTGGCGCGATGCGCCAATTCACCCCCGGAGTATTTCGGAAGAGATGAAAGGTCGGCGCGGCGCCCCGATCAGCCGTTTTCCCGCAGGATATGGCCTGCGAGGTAGAGTGAGCCGCAGATCAGAACACGCGCCTGCGGATCCCGGGCGAGGATCGCGTCAAGCGCGTCGCGGGTCGATTCCGCCGTGGCAGAATCCAGCCCGACCGATTTCGCGGCAGTGGCCGTCTCCTCGGCGCTCAGCGTGGCGGATTCGCCGGGGATGGAAATGGCGGTGAGGCTTGCAGCCTGGTTTGCAAGCGGGCGCAGGTAGCCTGTGACGTCCTTGGTGTTCAGCATCCCGCAGATCAGGTGCGTCGGACGCGGCGGGAGTTCCGCGAGAACGCGGGCCAGCATCTCTCCGGCGGCGGCATTATGGCCGCCATCGAGCCACAGTTCGGCCTCGCCGGCGGCTGCCACGAGAGGTCCCGAGCGCAGCCGTTGCATCCGGGCGGGCCATTCGGCACGGGTCACGGCGGCCTCGCAGGCGGCCTCACCCAGACCGAGATGGCGCAGGGCGGCGAGCGCGATGCCGGCATTCTGGATCTGGTGCGGCCCGCGCAGGTTGGGCATCGGCAGGTCGCACAGGCCGGTTTCGTCCTGGTAGACGAGGCGGCCATGTTCGGTGGTGACATGCCAGTGCTGGCCATGCACCTTGAGCGGCGCGCCGAGGCGGGTGGCCATTTCCTCGATCACCTCGAGCGCGGCGTCTTCTTGCGGGCCCACGATGCAGGGCACACCGCGCTTGATGATCCCGGCCTTTTCGCCGGCGATCTGGGGCAGGGTCTCGCCCAGGAATTGCTGGTGATCGATTGAAACGGGTGTGATGACCGTCAGCGCAGGACGGTCCACGACATTGGTGGCGTCGAGTCGTCCGCCCAGACCGACCTCGAGCAGGGTATGATCCGCCGGGGTGCGGGCGAAGGCGAGAAGCGCGGCGCAGGTCGTGATCTCGAAATAGGTGATGCTTTCGCCGCCATTGGCCGCATAGCACTCGTCGAGGATCGCCGTCAGGTCAGGCTCCGAGATCAACGAACCGGCGACCCGGATCCGTTCGTGGAACCGCGCCAGATGCGGCGAGGTATAGGCGTGGGCGCTGAGCCCCGCCCCTTCGAGCCCGGCGCGGATCATGGCGAGGGTGGACCCCTTGCCGTTCGTCCCGGCGATATGGATCACCGGCGGAAGCGATTTCTGCGGGTCGCCCAGCGCGGAAAGGAGGCGCCAGACGCGGTCGAGCGTGAGGTCGATGATCTTGGGATGCAATGCCATCATGCGCGCGAGGATGGCGTCGGACCCCGAAAGAGTGTCCTGGTTCATGGTCGGTCCGCGAAGGGCGCCTGGTCAGAGAGGGGCGCGGGTGATTTCGGAAAGCGCCTCGTTCACGTCGAAGATCAGCGCATTGATGCCGGTGATGCCGAAGGCGGCCAGCCGTTCGGAATGCTTGTCGCGATAGGCTTCGGCCGCGGCGCGGGTGGTAAAGACATAGACACCGCCCGCGCGGCCCTCGTCGCGGTTCTCGGTCCAGACTTTCCAGACCAGACCGTCCTCGGTGGCGATGTCCCGCGCAAGATCGCCCATCGCGGCGGTCATCTCGTCTCCCCAGGGGCCGGAATAGGGGAAATCGAACTGTATCAGGGTATGGGCCATCTCACTCTCCCGTTGGCGGCCGGTCTGGGCCGGTGAATGCCGTGTGTTCAGTCCGCCTTTTTCGCTGCACCCTCCTCCGAGGGTGCAGGTGGCGGGGATTCGGCGGGCTTGCTGTCGGTCACGCCCGGCGCCGGCAGATCGCCCATGATCGGCGGGGGCATGTTCAGCAGCATGCGGGTAATCGTGATCAACTCCTCGCGCAGGTCAAGACGCGATGTGACCCGGTCGAGCATCCCGTGATCGAGCAGGTATTCCGCGCGCTGGAACCCTTCGGGCAGTTTCTCGCGGATGGTCTGTTCGATCACGCGCGGACCGGCGAAGCAGATCAGTGCGTTGGGCTCGGCGATCTGCACGTCTCCCAGCATCGCGTAGGAGGCCGTCACGCCGCCCGTGGTGGGGTGGGTCAGCACGACGATATAGGGCAGCTTAGCCTCCTTCAGCATCTCGACGGCCACCGTGGTACGCGGCATCTGCATGAGGCTGAGAATGCCTTCCTGCATCCGTGCGCCGCCGGCGGCGGAGAACAGGATCAGCGGGCGCTTGAGTTTCACCGCTTCCCCGGCGGCGGCGATGATGGCATTGCCGACATACATGCCCATCGATCCCCCCATGAAGGAGAAATCCTGCGCCGCTGCGACGACCGGGGTTCGGCCGATCTCGCCGCAGGCGACCAGCATCGCCTCTTTTTCGCCGGTCTGTTTCTGCGCGGCCTTCATCCGGTCGGGATAGCGTTTCTGATCGCGGAAATGCAGCGGGTCGACCGTGGGCATGGGCACCTCGACCTCGGTGAAGATGCCGCCGTCGAACAGTCCGGTGAACCGGTCGCGCGGGGTGATCGGCATGTGGTGGCCGCAATTGGTGCAGACGTTCAGGTTGTCCTTGAGCTCGCGGTGGAACAGCATCGTCCCGCATTCGTCGCATTTCTGCCAGAGATTCTCGGGCATCTCCCGGCGCGAGAAGATCGAGTTGATCCGCGGCCGGACGTAATTGGTGATCCAGTTCATTGGGCGAGACCTCTGACGCAGCGACTGGCGCCCAGATAAGCCCCTGGGGCGGGAAATGCAATCAGCGCCGGAGCACCAGCCGCGCGGTAAGCCAGGCCACGACCATCAGCGCCAGGTCGACCGCAAGCCAGGCCTGCAACAGGCCCGCGTCGGACATGTCGTAAGGCGCGGTGAAGAGCGCGAGGCCGTCCAGGCTGTCAGGAAGGGCCACGACCAGCAGGGCGATGGCGTTATTGAAGAAATGCAACGCGATTGCCGGACCCAGGGTACCGCTTCGCGCCGTCAGGTCTGCCGAGAGGATCCCGAACAGTCCGGCCCAGGCCGTGATCATCAATGCGGTACTGCCCGGCAGATTCCCCGAGTAATGACCTAGGGCAAAAAGGGCCGAGGGCAGTCCGATCCAGATCACCGGGCTGCGGAACCGGGCGGCGAGGCTTTGTTGCAGGAAACCGCGGAACAGGATCTCTTCGGCGCTTGTCTGGATCAGGATTGCCGCCAGCGAAAGCGGCAGCAAGGCGAGCCAGCGTCCCGGCGACAGGTTCGGCGTAAGCGGCGCCCCCATGTCATAGGGCGGCAGCATCAGGACCAGCGCCCCAAGGGCGATCAGCGCGAGCGAAACGCGCCGGAACTGACGCCAGACCAGCGCCGGTGGCCCGAGAATGGCCATCAGCCCGCGCTTTTGCAGCAACCGCGCGGCCATTACCGTGCCAATGGTCACGAAGGCGAAATTGCCGAGCAGGAGCAGCAGCGCGCCCGGGCTTGATCCCGTCATGAGTTCTGCGGGAAGACTGCCGTCGCCCAGCCGGGTGAAGGCCATCAGAACGCTGGCATTCAGGGTGAAGACGATCCCCCCGACCAGCAACACCCCAAGCACCAGCCGCCACAGCTCGGCCCTGGGCCGGACCGGCGCGACGAGGTCTTCATGCGGGGCATAGGCGTTTTCACGCATCCGCGCCGCCTTCATACTGGCGATGCATCATTTCGGGCGGCAGGTCGGGCGCCTCGCCCCCGGCCAGATCCGCCAGGCTGACCTTGGTTCCGCGCAGCGCCCCCGCCGCCGAGACAAGATGGCGCGCCACCGCCTCGAGCAGGCGGGACGCGACATGGGGGTCGCTGTCGATCACCGCGCGGAACTCCTCGGCTCCGATGCGCAGAAAACGGCTCTTCTCCACGGCGATCAGGTCCATCTGACGGGGGGTGCGGGTGATGATCGACAGATCTCCTATCAGTCGGCCGGGTGTTATGTGCGTGACAGGTCTGCGGTTCTCCCGATCCTCGGCCCAGCGCAGCAGCGCGTGACCCTCGAGACAGAGATAGGCCGCGTCAGCCGGCTGTCCCTGCGAAAAGATGACCTGGCCCGCCGCGACATCGTACCATTGGGCCGAGAAGGCAAGAAGCCGCTGGTTGCGCGCATCGAGGCCCGAAAACAGGTCGGTCTCGGCGATGATGCGCTGCTTGCGCGCCAGATCCGCCGCGGCGCCCGGCTCGGCCAGTTCCTGCGGGCTGCGCTGAACCCCGTCGATGCGCCCGTCGCGGATTTCGACATAAAGATCGTAGTTCTCGGGATGTTCGAACCGATCCTCCATGAAGATCATGATAGAGTGGGGCAGCAACTCGCGCAGTTTCTGGCGGGTGCGCAGCCGGCTTTGCGAATCGTGGCTGGCCAGCGCGCGGTCCAGAACAAGGATGTCCGGCCGCTTGATCCCCGCGCGCGAAAACGCCGCGCGCTCCTGGAAAACGGTGGGCAGGTTGGTTCCACCAAGCCCCGAAGGCAGGTCGTAGATGATCGACGCGATACGGCGGCGCAGTCCGGCCTCGATCAGAACCTCGGCCACAACGTCCTCGATCGCCTCGGACTTCGCGCCCGCCATCATCGACACCCGTCCGAAAAGCGCATTCTCGATGACGGTCAGCCGTGGCATGTAACGCTCGGGAGAGACGGCCTCGAACGTGCCCGACATCGACTCGCGCAGGGCGGCCGCCTGGGTGCGACGTATGGCGAGGATCTTGTCCTTGTATTCCTCGGGGAAGCCGCTGCCGATCTGTTCGGCGGTCAGAAGGAAAGGCACCGTCAGCAGGAGCGCGCATTCCTCGTCGGTAAGTGCGGCCTCGCCCTTGGCGGCGCGGCGGTCGGCGATGTCGAGAAGACGGTGGTACATCTCCTCCTCCATCCCCAGCCGGAGGAAAAGCGGGTGATCCGTGTCCTCGCGGCCGAAGGTCTGGCGCAGCGTCTGGATCACGCCCAGCGCCATGGTGACGCCCTCCTCGGCCAGGTCCTGTTCGCGCAGCATTTCGAGGAACCGCGTGTCCTGCGCCAACGAGTCGGGCGAGACTTCCTGGCTGGGGGCGGCATAAAGGAGGTTGCCCCCCAGCGGAACCGCCGGGTTGAAACTGTCGGGGTCGAAGCGAAAGACCGCATCGTCAAGCCCGGCCGCGCGGATACGTTCGGCCACCTTCGGCCGCAGCGCGACGATCTCGCGCGCAAGGCGCGGATGCAGCAAGGGGTCGAAGCGTGACCGAAGGGTGCGGCGGAACATGAACTCGTCAATGCCCATCGCCTCGACCAGCCGGAACCACCAGTCGCGGATCTGTTCGCCATCGCTCAACCCTGCCAGCCCCGGATCGATCCAGTCGGCATCGAGCGAGTCGGCACTGTTTCCGGCGCGGATCGCTTCCTGAACGCGGTCGCTCGGCTGCGCCGGTGCAAGTGGGTCGGGCTGCGGATGCGTGCGCAGCGGCATCAACAGATTGTCGCCCAGCGTCCCGTCGAAGAGATAGGGCCGCGAATGCGCATAGCCGATCCGCGCGGCGATCACCGACTGATGCAGCGTGTTCAGGTCGTGGCCCGACAGGATGACCTTCCCGCGCGCGGGCAGCACCTCACGCGTAAGCAGTTCGGCCAGCGCCGTGCGTTCGGCCCCGCGGTTCGACTGGATCGCCACGCGCGCTCCGGGTGGGATCGACAGCGAGATATCCTCGAGCACGGTATTGCCCTCGTGATCGCGCACCGTCACGTTCCTGAGTTCGATGGACCCGTTGAGGCGCGGGATGTCGGCCGGTTCGCCTTCGAACAGTTCCTCGGGGATCATGTTGCGCGGCGCGAAGCGCTCCGTCACGATCTGCCAGCGCAGCGACATGTCCTGTATCTGGTTGTAATAATCCAGAAGCTCCTTCCAGGGGCTCGACAGGTCCTTGTAGGCGGCAAGGGCCGCCACCAGCGCGCCGACCGTGACCTGCCCCTGGATCACGAGGTAGCCCCCCACCGAATAGAACAGGAAGGGCGTCATCTGCGTGATCAGGTTGTTCAGGAACTTCATGAAGAATTTCTTCTGGTAGATCCTGAACCGGATATCGAACAGTCGCCCCAAACGGTCGGTGAACAGCGCCTGCCGGTAACGCCAACCGCCATTGGCGCGCAGGTCGCTGATGCCTGCAGCACTCTCGCCGATCTCGGAACTCAGATGCCGCACCTCGACGATGCGGACCTTGTTGAGCTGGTTGATCTGCCGTTGCAGCATCGGGATCAGCCAGGCCTGCAACGGGATCAGCGCGATCGAGGCCAGCCCGAACCAGACGCTTTGCATGAACAGGAAGAACACGATGGTCAGCATCTGCCCGGCCTGGAATACCGGCTGTGCGATGGCGTCGCCCATCAGCCCGCCCATCGGTTCGGCCTCGGAGGTGATCATCGACACCAGCTCACCCTGGCTGGTCGAGGCGAAATAGGGCTTGGGAAAGCGCATCATGCGCGTGATCAGCGTGTAGCGCAGCCGCCGCAGCATCCGTTCCGACAGCACGCCCTTCATCGTGTTGATCCTCATCTTCATCAAGCCGCCGATCAGGACGGTGGCCAGAAAGGCGATGCAGAGCAGGATCAGGTATTCCACCTGTGTCAGCGTCACGCCCCAGACGGTCACTGTCGTGTTCGTGGCACCGATGGCATCGTTGATGATGCGCTTGGGCAGTTCCAGCGAGGCGTAGAGAAACGGGAACGAAACGAGCGTCATCAGGAGCAGCAGGAATTGCTGCTTCTTCGAATATTTCCAGATGAAGGAAAATAGCGAGGCTTCCATGCCCTGCCCCTGTTCCGTGCCCCGCGTCCCGTCCGCAGGTCAAGGACGGTAAGCATTGGCGATAAGCGATACAAGCCGTGGGTTCTCGTTTATGTCCCGTGACATGGCAGAAAGGACGCGGCAAAGGGTCGTGCAGCCATTCGCGCGGGCCATTGTCTCTTGTCCCGCTCCCGGCCCAAGGCTATTGCCTGTGGGAGATTTTTTCCGGGAGGCCAGCCATGCTCAAGCGCAAGTTCGACAAGTCCAAACTGCCCAGCCGCCACGTAACCGAGGGCCCCGAGCGCGCGCCGCACCGGTCCTATTACTACGCGATGGGCATGACCGAGGAAGAGATCCACCAGCCGCTGGTGGGCGTCGCGACCTGCTGGAACGAGGCCGCGCCCTGCAACATCGCGCTGAACCGGCAGGCGCAGGCGGTCAAGCTGGGCGTGAAGGCTGGCGAAGGCACCCCGCGCGAGTTCACCACCATCACCGTGACCGACGGCATTGCCATGGGACATGAGGGGATGCGCTCCTCGCTGGCCTCGCGCGAGGCGATCGCAGACACGGTCGAACTGACGATGCGCGGCCATTGCTATGACGCGATCGTGGGCCTTGCGGGCTGCGACAAGTCGCTGCCGGGCATGATGATGGCGATGGTCCGGCTGAACGTGCCGTCCGTGTTCATCTATGGCGGCTCGATCCTGCCGGGCAAGGCGCCGCAGGTGGACGAGATCCCGGAAGATTTCCGCACCCGCGACCTGACCGTGCAGGACATGTTCGAGGCCGTCGGCCGCCACCAGAACCACGAGATGTCCGATGCCGCGCTCGACATGCTGGAACGCGTGGCCTGCCCCAGCGCGGGCGCCTGCGGCGGCCAGTTCACCGCGAACACCATGGCCTGCGTCTCCGAGGCGATCGGGCTCGCCTTGTTCAACTCCTCGGGCATGCCCGCCCCCTATGAATCCCGCGACCAGTATGGCGAGGCGTCGGGCCGCGCCGTGATGAACCTGATCGAGAAAAACATTCGCGCCCGCGACATCGTCACCCGCGAAGCGCTGGAAAACGCGGCCCGCGTCGTGGCCTGCACCGGCGGGTCGACCAATGCGGGCCTCCATCTGCCCGCCATCGCGCATGAGGCGGGGATCGAGTTCTTCCTCGACGATGTCTGCGAGATCTTCCGCGATACGCCCTATTTCGTCGATCTCAAGCCGGGCGGGCAATATGTCGCCAAGGACCTCTACGAGTCCGGCGGCCTGCCGGTGGTGATGAACGAGCTGCGCAAGGCAGGCCTCGTCCACGAGGACTGCATGACCGCCACCGGATACTCGGTGGGCGAGGAGCTGGACAAGGTCACCCGCAAGGCCGACGGCCGGGTGATCTACCCGGTCGAGACGCCGATCACCAAGACCGGCGGCGTGGTCGGCCTGAAAGGCAACCTGGCCCCGCAAGGTGCCATCGTGAAGGTCGCGGGCATCGCCCCCGAGCATCAGGTGTTTACCGGCCCGGCCCGCGTCTTCGAATGCGAGGAAGACGCCTTTGCCGCCGTGAAGGCACGGGAATACAAGGAAGGCGAGGTCATCGTCATCCGCAACGAGGGCCCCGCAGGCGGCCCCGGCATGCGCGAGATGCTGGCCACCACCGCCGCGCTCTCGGGCCAGGGCATGGGCAAGAAGGTAGCACTCATCACGGATGGCCGCTTCTCGGGCGCGACCCGCGGCTTCTGCGTGGGCCATGTCGGCCCCGAGGCCGCGCATGGCGGCCCCATCGCGCTGATCAGGAACGGCGACACGATCACCATTGATGCGATCAAGGGCGAGTTGTCCGTGGACCTTTCGGACGAGGAACTGGCCAAGCGCAAAGAGGCGTGGCCCGGCCCGCGCGAGACGATCTATGCCTCGGGCGCCTTGTGGAAATACGCGCAGCTTGTGGGTGAAACCTACAAGGGCGCGGTCACGCATCCCGGCGGCAAGGCCGAGAAACACAGCTACATGGAGCTGTGACCCCGGCCATGAAGGCCCGCCCCATGGCGGGCCTTTTCGCAACAGATTGTTTCGCATCCCGAAAAAATCCGGCAAGCTCCGTCCGATCTGGGTTATTCGGTTAACGTCCTTTCGCTAAAGAGAGAACGAACCGCCGGAACGAGGCGACGACATTGGGCAAGGTTCTCGACAAGCTGTTTCACACGCGCGCCGTGCAACGGTGGCGCCGCGCCGCGTCGCATGCGGCCGATACCGACCTTTCGGCCTTGCGGGTTCAGCGCAACCGCGCGCGCGAATTGCGCGCCCATCTCGACCATCTGGTCCATGTCGCGGATGGTCGGCTCGCCCTGCCCCGCATCGGTTCGTCCTTCTTTCCCAAGCCGCATGGAACCGATTGGTCCTGGCGTCCCGAGGTGTGGCGCGGCCCCTTGCCCGTGCCGGGCATCTCCTCGGTCCCGACGAAATCGATGCTGGGCCACGAGGTCACGCTTTTTCACGATTGCGACTTCTCGGAATTGACGCTTCGCCAGCTGCGCAACTCGCGCGAGGCCGACCTGGCGCCATTCGGCCTGAGGATGGACGTGTTCAAGTTCGACGGATCCTTCCTGTCGCTCGTGATCGATCTGCCGCCCGATGCCGCGCGCGGTATGACCCGCGGCCACCTGCTGCGGATCGACACGATCATAGAGACCGAGAAACCGCTTGAGATCTTTGCCCGTCTCAACATCCGTCACGGCCCCAACACCGAACAGATCGTGCGTGAACTGCCCCTGAACGAGGAAGAGGTGAAGGTGGAGTTCGACCTTGCCTATTCG
Source organism: uncultured Paracoccaceae bacterium (assembly GCA_947500005.1). Lineage (GTDB taxonomy): Bacteria > Pseudomonadota > Alphaproteobacteria > Rhodobacterales > Rhodobacteraceae > Lutimaribacter_A. Next base: position 195,514 of record CANMQJ010000002.1, read on the forward strand.
CGCCTCAACGAAAAGAGGATCGAGAAGATCTGGCTCGACCTGATCTTCGAGGCGCCCGAGATGAACCAGGTCGTGATCCGCGACCTCACTTTCTGCCGCCACCGCCGAGCGGCCCTGTGACGGAGGCCCAAGCATGAGCGACCTGACCCTAACCAAGATCCGGCTGCGCCACGGCGTGTGGGAAGGCCGGATCACCGGCGCACCCGCGACCGGCAAGCGGCCCGAGGTCAATGTGACCTGGCTCGACCAGCCGGTCGAGCAGGTCGAGCTGAGCGAAGGCGCCGATCCCAGCTACTGGGACTTGAAGATTACCGTGCCGATCGACGCGATTTCCGACGGGGTGCAGAGCTTCCTGATCGTCGATGCCGAGACGGATACCAAGCTGGGCGATTTCACCCTGATCGCGGGCGAACCGGTTTCGGACGACCTGCTTGCCGAGGTGCAGCTGTTGCGGGCCGAGCTTGACATGCTCAAGCGCGCGTTCAGAAGGCATTGCCTGGAAACGATGTGAGCCCCGGGAAAACAGACAGGGTTTTCCCGGGCGCCCGTCTCAGTCCTTGGGGCCGAACGCCGACAGACCCTTGAGGATGTCGATGGCATAGGCCAGCTGGTAATCCTCTTCGCGCAGGGCCGCAGTCGCATCCGCCTTGGCGCGGTCTTCCTCGATCTGGCGGATCTGGTCCTCGCTCAGGCTGTCGTTGTTCAGCCGGCCGCGCAGATCGGCCTCGGAGCGGGAGGGACGCGTGCTGGCTTCCTCCTCTTCCTCTCCGGCCGGTCGGCGGCGCGGTTGTTCCACCACGATGTCGGGGCTGACCCCCAGCGCCTGGATCGACCGTCCCGACGGTGTGTAGTAGCGCGCGGTTGTCAGGCGCATCGCCCCGTCGCCCCGCAGCGGCATGACCGTCTGGACCGAACCCTTGCCGAAGCTCTTGGTGCCCACGACGATCGCCCGGCGGTGATCCTGAAGCGCGCCCGCCACGATCTCGGACGCCGAGGCAGAACCGCCGTTGATCAACACCACGATGGGCTTGCCGTCGGCCAAGTCGCCTTTCTCCGCGTTGAACCGTTCGCCATCCTGCGGATCGCGCCCGCGGGTCGAGACGATCTCGCCCTCGTCGAGGAAGGCGTCGGCCACCTTGATCGCCTGGGTCAGCAGGCCGCCCGGATTGTTGCGCAGGTCGAGCACGATGCCGTTGATCGCATCCATGCCACCAGCCTCCTCGATCTGTTCCTCCAGGCCCTCTTCGAGATTGGGATAGGTCTGGTCGTTGAAGGTGGTGACCCGCAGAATGACGCTTTCGCCTTCCGTGCGCGACCGGACAGCCGTCAGCTTGATCGTGTCACGGATGATCGACACGTCGAAGGGTTCGGCCTCGCCCTCGCGCACCACCGTCACGATGATCTCGGACCCGACGGGCCCCCGCATCAGTTCGACGGCCTTGTCAAGCGTAAGGCCCAGAAGGCTCTCGCCATCGACATGGGTGATGAAATCGCCCGCCTCGATCCCGGCTTCGTCGGCCGGCGTTCCGTCGATGGGCGAGACCACCTTGACGAAACCCTCTTCCTGCGTGACCTCAATGCCCAGGCCTCCGAACTCGCCGCGGGTCTGCACGCGCATGGCGGCTGCGTCCTCGGGCGAAAGGTAGCTCGAATGAGGATCGAGCGAGGTCAGCATCCCGTCAATCGCCGCCTCGATCAGGTCGCCCGCCTCCACATCCTCGACATATTGCGCGCGGATGCGTTCGAAGATGTCGCCGAACAGGTCCAGCTGTTCATAGACGCTTGCGTTGCTTTCGGCCTCCTGGGCGACCAGCGGGCCGGCCACCTGCGTGGTGGCAATGATCCCCGCCAGCGTTCCGGCGAGACCGGCTATCACGAAATTTCTCATGCTCGTCCTATCCATCCTTGTCCGTTCGGAACCACGTCTCGGGGTTCACAGGGATGCCACCCTCTCTCACTTCGATATAGAGCGTCTCGGGGCGCTCCGTTCCACTCCCGTCCCCATTCGGGGACACTATAGCGCCGATTTCAGGGGCGGCACCCCCCATCAAACCGACCGGCGTTCCCTCGGGGATCACCAGCCCCGCCTCGCCAAAGACCTCGGCCAACCCCGAGAAGACGAAAAGCAGGTCCGGCTGAGGCTCGAGTATCACCACGTTCCCCAGGTCCAGAAGCGGACCCAGATAGCGGATCGTCGCCGGGGTCGGCGAGGTTACCAGCGCCCTGGGCCGCGTGGCCAGGATGACGCCCTCGCGCGCAATCCCCGCGGCGTCCTCTTCTCCCGCGCGGCGCAGCAGAAGGCCCTGCACCGGCAGCGTCACCGCGCCCTTGAGGGCCGAGATATCCGCGCTGGTCGGTGCGACCTCGCCATCGGCGGCAATCTGTGACAGGCCGCTGGCAAAGCCATCCAGCGTTTCGGTCGAGGAAATCAGGATCGCCGTGCGCACCGGATCCTCGGCAAAGCGGCGCGGCAGATCGGTGCGGTCGGCGATGGCCTGGCTCAGGTCGGCGCGGGCCTCCTGCACGCCCGAAAGCCCCTCCTGCAAGGTATGCGCGGCACTTTGCTGAAGCTGGCGCAGCGTCCGGACTTCCTCCAGGTCGACGGCCAGCCGCGTCGCTGCCGCGTTGAGGCCCGGAGTGACCTCGGCCAGCATCATGCCCGACCGGGCGGCGCCCAGGGGGCCGGAGGGATGCAGCATCAGCACCGGCGGCGCCGAGGTCTCGATGGTCTGGATCACGCCCAGAAGCCGCGCGATCTCGTCCTCGCGGGCGCGCAGTTGCGCGGTCAGTTCCGCCTCGCGCGCGGCCGCGCGGCGCAGCCCTTCGCGCATCGCGGCCAGCCCTGCCTCATAGGCGCGCACCGTGGCGGTCAGCGCCTTGACCCGATCGCGGGCTTCTTCGGCCTCGGACAGGGTGATCGACGCCTCTTCCAGCATCCGGGCCGCCTCGCGGGCTGCCTCGGCAGGATCGGATTGCGCATACGCCTGCCCGGCGCAAACCGCGCAAAGGCCCAGAAGCAGCGCGCGGAACCTCATGCCAGCAGGCTCCTCCCGGTCATCTCCTCGGGTTGGGGCAAGCCCATCAGCGCAAGAATGGTCGGTGCCAGATCGCTGAGCCGGCCGTCGTGCAACCTGGCCCCCTCGGGCGCGCCCACCAGCGCCACGGGCACGGGGTTGAGCGTATGGGCCGTGTGGGGACCGCCGGTTTCGGGGTCGACCATCATCTCGCAATTTCCGTGATCGGCAGTGACGATCATCGCGCCGCCAGCCTTCTCAATGGCCGTCACAACATGTCCCAGCCCCTCGTCCACCGCCTCGCAAGCCTTTATGGCCGCTTGCAAATCTCCGGTGTGGCCCACCATGTCGGGATTGGCGTAATTGCAGACGATCAGATCGTATCCCGCCTCGATGGCCTTGACGAAATGCTCCGTCACCTCGGACGCCGACATCTCGGGCTGCAGGTCGTAGGTCGCCACCTTCGGCGAGGGCGCCATGTATCGGTCCTCGCCTTCTTCGGGCGTTTCCTTGCCGCCGTTGAGGAAGAAGGTGACATGGGGGTATTTCTCGGTCTCGGCCAGGCGGAACTGGCGTAGGCCCTGCTTCGCCACCCATTCGCCCAGCGTGTTGACGATGTCGCGCGAGGGAAAGACCGTTGACATATAGGCGTTGTGGCCGTCGGAATATTCCACCATGCCCAGCAGCGCGGCCAGCTCGGGACGCGGCCCGGTGTCGAACTCGGCAAAGCCCGGCTCGCCGATGGCGCGCAGGATTTCGCGTGCGCGGTCGGCGCGGAAGTTCAGGCAGAAGACACCGTCTCCATCCACAACGCCCTGATATCCCTCGACAATACTGGCCCCGATGAACTCGTCCGTTTCGCTCTGATTATAGGCTCGGGTGATCGCGTCGGCAGGGGTTTTCACCACCCGACCCTGCCCCTTCACCATCGCGTCATAGGCTTCCTGCACCCGGTCCCAGCGGTTGTCACGGTCCATCGCGAAGTAGCGGCCGGTGACGGTGACGATGCGCGCCCCCTGCGGCAGGCGCTCCTGCAACTCCGACATGTACCCGTAGGCCGATTTCGGCGCCACATCGCGCCCGTCGGTGATCGCGTGCAGCGCCACGGGAACGCCCGCATCGGTGACCGCCCGGGCCGCCGCCACGATGTGGTCGAGATGCCCGTGCACACCGCCGTCGGAGACCAGGCCCATCAAATGCGCGGTGCCGCCCGAGGCATTCAACGCGGCTACGAAGTCTTTCAAAGCCTTGTTTTCAAAGAAGCTTCCATCCTCGATCGCCAGGTCGATCTGGCCAAGGTCCATCGCCACGACGCGGCCCGCGCCGATATTGGTATGGCCCACCTCGGAGTTGCCCATCTGACCACGCGGCAGGCCCACATCCGGCCCGTGCGTGATCAGTTTCGCATGGGGGCAGTCACGCATGATCGCGTCGAAGGTCGGAGTCTTGGCGAGGAGAGGTGCATTCGCGGCGGCATCCTCGGAGAGGCCCCAGCCATCGAGGATGCACAGGACGACGGGTTTGGTCATTTCGGGCTCCGACAGGACTGCTCGGGCCTTGTCTACCTTTTGCGGCGGTTGGGGTGAACCGTCTTTTTTGTAACGGGCAAGGAAGCGCTTTTGACCGTTTTGTACATCGCTCCGCAGGGTGATTGACCGTTTTGTACAAACCTCCCGGCCCGGTCTTCTTAACCTCACGGTAACCCGGAAGGGGCAGGATGACCCGGCAGGAGACTCGGACAAGGAGGAGAGAGCCCGCCCGGCGCAAGGGCCGGACGGAACATGGATCAGGACCGCCGGTTTCGCGGCTTCATCGCCTGCACCTCGCGGACCATCTTGCCGAAGGCACGGTCGCGGCGGCGGCGCTCGGCGAGGCTGGCGGAGTTGTGGGCGTCCTCGGCCAGAAGCTTGCGCCAGCGTCGCAGGCGGTCGGGGTCGAGCGTGCCGCCCTCGATGGCAGCGCTGACGGCGCAGCCCGGTTCGGTGTCGTGGCGGCAATCGCCGAAGCGACACCGGGCGGCGAGATCGGAGATGTCGGCGAACAGGTCGTCGATGCCGGTGGCGGCATCCGTCAGCTGCAACTCGCGCATGCCCGGCGTGTCGAGAACGAGGCATCCCGAGGGGACGGGATGCAATTGCCGCCGTGTGGTGGTGTGCCGACCTTTCGCATCGTCCTCGCGGATGGGTTGCGTTGCGATGGGCGGCGGGGCGGCGGGGCGTGTGGCGATGGGCGGCGCGGCGGCGGGCCGTGTGGCTATGGGCTGCGTGGCTATGGGCTGCGTGGCGCTGGACTGCGGGGCGATGGTCTGCGTCGGAACGGGTTGCCTGGATGTGGCCCCTTGCGGAGTCGGGAACTGCCGGAAGGCGGCGGCGTCCGGACGCGGGGGCTGTCGGGAGGCGATCCCCTGCGGAGACGAGGGCTGCCGGGAGGCGACTTCGTCCAGACGCGGGGATTGACGGGAGCCGACATCCTGCGGAGGTGCGCGGCGTTGCTCGGTGACCTCGGACGAGGCGGGGCGGTCCGAAACGGGCGCGCGCCCGTTTTCGCTGAGCCGCGGTCGGGCAGTGGCATCTGCGTCGGGATCCACGAGAAGCTGCCGCCGACCCGGCCCGGACCCACCGGAGCGGACCGGTTCGGGGTCTGGCTGCGAGCTGGCCGCGCTGCCTGTGGCAGGTCCGGGCGCCTCTGGGTCAGGGTGACCGAGGACAGGCGCGCCCTCCTCCCCCGCCAGCGCGTTGGTGAGGGTGGACTTGCCGATCCCCGAGGAGCCGAGGAAGGCGACGGTCTGACCCTTGCCGCACCAGGGCGCGAGTTTCGCGACCGGCTCCGGACCCCGCGCATCGAGCGTGACCACCGGCACGCGGTCCGAGATCGCGGCGGCGCGGCTGGCATAGGCCTCCGGGTCGTCGCAGAGATCGGATTTGGTGAGCAGGATCACCGGGGCGATGTCCGCCTCGAAAGCCAGGGCGACATAGCGTTCCAGCCGGGCGATGTTGAAATCGGCGTTGCAGGAGGTGACGATGAAGGCGGTGTCGATATTGGCCGCTATCAGTTGGACCTGCCGGTCGCTGCCCGGCGCGCGGCGCTTGAGCAGGCTCTTGCGCGCCAGCAGGCGGCTGTCGCGCGGGCGGGCGCGGTCGAGCAGGAGCCAGTCGCCGGCGGTGGCGTCTGGCCGGGGCGGGATCACCGCGTCGATGCCGTCGCCCATGACGTGAAGGCCATTGCGATGCACCTCGACCACGCGCACGGGCGGCGTGGCCGCCAGTTCGTCGACGGAGCTCTGCTGGGCGAAGAAGGGTTGCCAGCCGAGGGTTTCGAGGGGAGAGGCCGCGCGCGGAGCCGCCGCGCCGGGGCCGGTGAAGAAGCTGGAATAGTCCCGTGTCATCGGGGGATGCTCTTTCATGTCGGGAAAGGGATAGGGAGAAGGCGCGCCACGACAGGCATGACCGGCGGGGCCGGCAATGCGGGTCAATTGTCAGTGTCGCAGCGGGCGGCGCGGTGCCGCCCCTTCTTACCGGGCCATGAAAGCTCCATTCCTGTCCCCCTGAGATAAGCGCATCGGCAGCCCCGATCAAGAGCGGCGCGAGCCCTGGTCGGGGTTGGAATGGGCAAGGAAACGCAGTTCCGAGGGCGCGCGCCCACCCGGCCCGCGCGGCGCGGGGCGCGGGGCATCGCCCGTCGGGGTGAGCAGGTGGCGTAGCAGGGCCACGGGATGCGCGCGCAGGCTGAGGCGCATGGCGACGTAATCCTCGACCACCTCCTCGCCCAGCGACATCTCGGGCAGGTGGGCGGCGGGCTCCTCGATCGCCTCCCCCTCGATATCCTGCGAGAAGAGCGGCAGAGGCCTGGGCGTCTTGATCGCCTTGGCGGCCCAGAGCGCCTGGCGCCGGGTGAGGCCGAGACAGGCGAAGGCGTCGGCCTCGGAGAGCTTCTCCAGCACCACGGGCGTCAGCCCCGCGCGGCGCCAGAGATCGGCCACCTCGGTATAGCCGTTGCCGCGCGCGGCGGTGAGCCAGGCGGCATCCTCCTCGCGCAGGCCCTTGATCTGGCGGAAACCCAGCCTGAGGGCCAGCCCGCCGCGCCCGTCAGGCTCCATCACGTTGTCCCAATAGCTGCTGTTGATGCAGACGGGGCGCACCTGGACCCCGTGTTCGCGGGCATCGCGGATGATCTGCGCCGGCGCGTAGAAGCCCATCGGCTGCGAATTCAGCAGCGCGCAGGCGAAGATGCCGGGATGGTGGCACTTGATCCAGGCCGAGGCATAGACCAGCAGCGCGAAGCTGGCCGCGTGGCTTTCGGGGAAGCCGTAGGAGCCGAAGCCCTCGATCTGGGAAAAGCAGCGCTCGGCGAATTCGGGGTCATAGCCGTTGCGCGCCATGCCGCGCAGGAAGAGCGCGCGGAACTCGCTGACATTGCCCAGCTTCTTGAAGGTGGCGAGCGAGCGGCGCAGGCGGTCGGCCTGCTCGGGGGTGAAGCCCGCGCCGACGATGGCGATCTGCATCGCCTGTTCCTGAAAGAGCGGCACGCCCAGCGTCTTGCCCAGCACCTCGCCCAGCGCGTCGGAGGGAAACTCCACCGGCTCCTCCCCGTTGCGGCGGCGGATATAGGGATGCACCATGTCGCCCTGGATCGGGCCGGGACGGATGATCGCCACCTCGATCACCAGGTCGTAGAAATTGCGCGGCTTCATCCGGGGGAGGAAGTTCATCTGCGCGCGCGATTCGACCTGGAAGACGCCGACGGAATCGGCGCGGCAAAGCATGTCGTAGACCTTGGGGTCCTCGGGCGGCAGCGTGGCCAGGGTGAAGTCGGTCTGGTGATGCTGGCGAATGAGGTCGAGCGCCTTGCGGATGCAGGTGAGCATGCCGAGGCTGAGCACATCGACCTTGAGGATGCCCAGCGTGTCGATATCGTCCTTGTCCCAGCAGATGACGGTGCGATCCTCCATCGCGGCGTTCTCGATGGGCACAAGCTCGTCCAGGCGCCCCTCGGTGATGATGAAACCGCCGACATGCTGCGAGAGATGGCGGGGAAAGCCGTCGATCTCATGCACCAGTGCAAGGGTTTGCTGCAGGCGGCGGTCGGAGGGGTCGAGCCCGATCTCGCGCAGGCGATGCGCCTCGAGCCCCTTGCTGGAAAAGAACCCCCAGAGCTGGGAGGAGAGCGCGCTGATCGTGTCCTCGGTCAGGCCCATGGCGCGGCCCACCTCGCGAATGGCGCGCTTGCCGCGATAGTGGATCACGGTGGCGCAGAGGCCCGCGCGGTGGCGGCCGTAACGCTCGTAGATATGCTGGATCACCTCCTCGCGGCGTTCGTGCTCGAAATCCACGTCGATATCGGGCGGTTCGTCGCGCGCCTCGGAGACGAAACGTTCGAAGACCATGGTGCCGATCTCGGGACTGACCTCGGTGATGCCCAGCGCGTAGCAGACCACGGAATTGGCCGCAGACCCGCGCCCCTGGCAGAGGATGTCGCGCGAGCGGGCAAAGGCCACGATGTCGCGCACGGTAAGGAAATAGGGCTCGTATTTCAGCTTGCCGATGAGAGCCAGTTCGTGGGCCAGCATCGCGCGCACCTTCTCGGAGGCACCGGCCGGGTAGCGCCAGGCCAGCCCTTCCTGCGCCAGCCGCGCCAGCCGGCCGGAGGGCGTCTCTCCCGCCGCGATCTCGGAGGGGTATTCATAGCGCAGCTCGTCGAGCGAGAAGGTCAGCCGCTCTGCCAGCTCCTGCGCGCGGGCGACCGCCCCCTCGTGCCCCTTGAACAGGCGCAGCATTTCCCCGCCAGAGCGCAGGCGCTGCTCGCCATTGGCCAGCGCGTGGCGGCCCAGATCCTCGACCCGGCAGCGCAGGCGGATCGCGGTCAGAACATCCGCCAGGCGCCGCCGCGCGCCGTGATGCATCCGCGGCGCGGCCGAGGCGAGCACCGGCAGGCCACAGCGCGTCGCCTCCGCCGCCAGCCGGTCGAACCGCGCCCGGTCGGCCCCGTCATAGCGCGGGGTGAGCAAGCCATGCATCCGCCCGGCAAAGCGGCGCGACAACCGCTCCGCCTGTGGCCAGGCCGCGCCCGCGCCGCCCTGCCACGCCGCGGCCTGTGGCCAGAGGAGCAGGTGGAGATCCTCGGCATGGTCCTCGAGATCGGAGAGATGGAGGATGCAGCTGCCCTTCTGCGCGCGCAGCCGACCGAGGGATAGAAGCCGGCAAAGGCTGGCCCAGCCGCGCCGCGTCATGGGTAGCACGGTGACGGGCGGCGCATCGGTGAAGACCAGCCGCGCGGCGGGGATCACCCGGGGGACCGCGCGGACCGGGTAGGATGGCGGTGCAGGCAGATGGGCGGGACGCGGCGGGCCGATCGGAGCGTTGCGCGCGTCCCAGGCCCTGCGTTCCGCCACCTTGCGGGCGATCTCGCGGGCATGGCCATGGGCGCGAACGATCCCCGCCACCGAGTTGTCATCGGCGATGGCGAGAGCGGACAGACCCAGAAGCACGGCACGCTCCACATGCTCCTCGGGGTGGGAGGCCCCGGTGAGGAAGGTGAAGTTGGACTGGATCGACAATTCGGCACCCATGGCGAGTCGCCATTATATTCCCGCTTTGTTCTCATGCCGAGTCCCCTGCCGGTTTTCAGGGGCTCTGCCCCCGCCGCGCGTACCGCGCGGCTCCCCCGGGATATTTCGGGCAAGAGGAAGGACAATCTTGCCCCCTCACCTCACGGTCCTCTCACGGAACAGGCCGGACAGCCGATGGCCGTACCAGGGAAAGGGACATGCGCCTCTCACCGGAGGGGGCGCGCCGCCTCCACTCCTTCCTCTTGCCGAAATATCCCGGAGCGCGAGGCAGGGCCTCGCATCCGCGCCCGGGACGGGCGCAAATCGAGCGCGCGCGCCAGCGCGCTCCTTCAGGTCACCGGCGCGGCCTGGCCCTTGGACGAGGTGAGGGCGAGGAAGACATCCTGCAGGTCCGCCTCCTCGGTCTTGACGTCGCGGATACGAATCCCGGCCGCGCGCACGGCTTCCAGCACCGCCTCGGCGCTGGTGGCCGAGCTGCGGTAATGAAGCACCAGGGCCCCGTCCTGGCGCCGCTGGCAGGTGATCCCCGCGCCCCGCGGCTCGGAGGTCACGGGCCCGTCGGGATGGATCACCATCGCCCGCGCGTCGAGCCGGCCGAGCAGGTTGGCGGTGCTGTCCTGCGCCACCAGCCTGCCCTGGTTGATGATGGCGATCTCGTCACACATCTCCTGCGCCTCTTCTAGGTAATGGGTGGTCAGGATGATGGTCATCCCCTGTTCGTTGAGCTTGCGGACATTGGCCCAGAGCATCTGGCGCAGCTCGATATCCACGCCCGCCGTAGGCTCGTCGAGCACCAGCACATGCGGCCGGTGCACAAGCGCCTTGCCCAGCAGAAGCCTTCGCCGCATCCCGCCCGAAAGCGTGCGCGCATAGGCGTCGGCCTTGTCCGAGAGGCCGATCATCTCGAGGATCTCGTCGCTGCGCCGTTGCGACTTCGGCACACCGTAGAGCCCGGCCTGCACCTCGAGCGCGCCGCGGGGGGTGAAGAACGGGTCGAGGTTCAACTCCTGCGGCATCACCCCGATCGAGGCGCGGCTCTGCCGCGGGTTGCGATCCTGGTCGAAGCCCCAGATCGTGACGCTGCCCGAGGTCTTGACCACCAGCCCGGCCAGGATGTTGATCAGCGTCGACTTGCCCGCACCGTTCGGCCCCAGCAGGCCGAAGACAGAGCCGCGCGGCACGGTCAGGTCGATGCCGGCCAGCGCGTGTTTCTCGGGCGCGCCGCGCCCGGCGGCATAGGTCTTGGTCAGCCCTTCGATCCGGATTGCCGCGTCACTCATCGCGCCTCTTGCCCCCTGCATTGGCTTCGCTCATAAACGCACCTAATCCATGCCCGCGAGGCCCACAAGCCGGAGGACCGCCAGCGATGAGTATCGACGCCCCTGAGACCAAGATCGTGGAAAGCTCCCGCGTGGCCTGCGACGGGGGCGAGGGCGCTCTGGGACATCCCCGCGTGTGGCTGCACATTCCGGCCGAGCAGGGATGGGTCGAGTGCCCCTATTGCGACTGCAAATACGTGCTCAAGGGGCACGGGGACGCGGCCTGACGCGCCCGCGCGGATCGTCAAGCCCCCCGCCCCTGCCTTCATCTCTTCGAGAAATACTCCCGCCGGAGGCATCGCGCGGCAGCGCGATCGGCGCTGCTTGCCACTGGCATCGGCGGGCGGATCGTGGCAGGACAAACCCACCCGCCAGAACGGAGAGACGCGCATGACTTTCGGCAAGGGCTGCCACCTGCACCTGATCGACGGATCGGCCTTCATTTTCCGCGCCTACCACGCGCTGCCGCCGCTCACCCGGAAATCCGACGGGCTGCCGATCGGGGCGGTCTCGGGCTTCTGCAACATGCTGCAGCGCTATGTCGAGGGGAACCACGGCGGCGACGTGACCCATGTGGCGGTGATCTTCGACAAGGGCAGCCACACGTTCCGCAACGATCTCTATGACCTCTACAAGGCCAATCGCGAGGCCATGCCCGAGGATCTGCGCCCGCAGATCCCGCTGACGCGCGCCGCGACCGAGGCGTTCAACATCGCCTGCAAGGAAATGGAGGGGTTCGAGGCCGATGACATCATCGCGACCCTGGCCTGCCAGGCGCGTGACGCGGGCGGGCGAGTGACGATCATCAGCTCGGACAAGGACCTGATGCAGCTGGTGGGCGGCGGGGTCGAGATGTTCGACGCGATGAAGAACCGCGCCATCGATGCCGAGGGCGTGATGGAGAAATTCGGCGTGGGGCCGGATCGCGTGGTGGATGTGCAGGCGCTGGCGGGCGACTCGGTCGACAACGTGCCGGGCGCGCCGGGGATCGGGATCAAGACCGCCGCGCTGCTGATCAACGAGTTCGGCTCGCTCGAGGCGCTGCTGGACCGCGCCGAGGAGATCAAGCAGCCCAAGCGCCGGCAGACGCTGATCGAGAAGCGCGAGCAGATCGAGCTGTCGAAGAGGCTGGTGCAGCTGGATTGCGCCACGCCGCTGGAGTTCACGCTGGACGATCTGGAGGTACGCGAGCCCGATCCCGAGCGGCTGATGGGTTTCCTGGCCGAGATGGAATTCCGGACGCTGTCCAGGCGGATCGCCGAGAAGCTGGGCGTCGAGGCGCCGGTGATCGCCGAGGCGCCCGCGCCGCAGGCCGAGGACGCGCCCGAGCCCGAAGCGGTGCCCTTCGACGCCGGTGCCTATGAATGCGTGCGCGACATGGCGGCGCTGGCGCCCTGGCTCGACCGGATCCGCGAACGGGGCTATGTGGCCATCGACACCGAGACCACCGCGCTGAACGAGATGGTGGCCGAGCTGGTGGGCGTTTCGCTTTGCGTCGATGCCGGACGGGCCTGTTACATCCCGCTGACGCACAAGGATGGCGGGTCGGACGACCTGTTCGGCGCCGAGGCGCTGGCCGGGGGGCAGATCGCGCTGGAGGAGGCGCTGGCGGCGCTCAAGCCGATCCTGGAGGATCCCGCGATCCTGAAGATCGGGCAGAACGTCAAATACGATGCCAAGATCCTTTCGCGCTGCGGCATCGAGATGGCACCGATCGACGACACGATGCTGATGTCCTACGCGATGCATGGCGGCGAGCACGGGCACGGGATGGACACGCTGAGCGAGCGCTATCTCGGCCACACGCCGATCCCGATCAAGCCGCTGCTGGGCGCGGGCAAGTCGGCGATCACCTTCGACAAGGTGAAGATCGAGGATGCCACACCCTATGCGGCGGAGGATGCCGATATCACCCTGCGCCTGTGGCAGCTCTTCAAGCCGCAGCTGCACCGGGCAAAGGTGACCACCGTCTACGAGACTCTGGAACGCCCGCTGGTGCCGGTGCTGGCGCGGATGGAGATGCATGGCGTGAAGGTGGATCGCGACGTGCTGAGCCGCATGTCGAACGCCTTTTCGCAGAAGATGGCCGCGCTGGAGGCCGAGATTCACGAGCTGGCTGGTGAGCCGTTCAACGTGGGATCGCCCGCGCAGCTGGGCGAGATCCTGTTCGACAGGATGTCGCTGCCCGGTGGCAAGAAGGGCAAGACCGGGAAATATTCCACCCCCGCCGACGTGCTGGAGGACCTGGCGACCGAGCATGACCTGCCGCGCCGGGTGCTGGACTGGCGGCAGCTGTCGAAGCTGAAATCGACCTATACGGACGCGTTGCAGACCCATATCAACCCCGAGACGGGGCGGGTGCATACCTCGTACTCGATCACCGGCGCCAATACCGGGCGGCTGGCCTCGACCGATCCGAACCTTCAGAACATCCCCGTCAGGACCGAGGAGGGGCGGCGCATCCGCGAGGCTTTCGTGGCCGAGCCGGGCAATGTGCTGGTCAGTCTCGACTATTCCCAGATCGAGCTGCGCATCCTGGCCCATATCGCCGATATTCCGGCGCTGAAACAAGCCTTTGCCGAGGGGTTGGACATTCACGCGATGACCGCCTCGGAGATGTTCGACGTGCCGCTGGAGGCGATGACGCCGGAGATCCGGCGACAGGCGAAGGCGATCAATTTCGGCGTGATCTACGGCATCTCGGGCTTTGGCCTGGCGCGCAACCTGCGCATCCCGCGGGCCGAGGCGCAGGGCTTCATCGACCGGTATTTCGAGCGTTTCCCCGGCATCCGCGCCTATATGGACGAGACGGTGGGGTTCGCGAAGGAACATGGATTTGTCCAGACGCTGTTCGGGCGCAGGATCCACACGCCCGAGATCAATGCCAAGGGCCCCACGGCCGGGTTCGCCAAGCGCGCCGCGATCAACGCGCCGATCCAGGGCACGGCGGCGGACGTGATCCGGCGCGCCATGGTGCGGATGCCCGGGGCCATTAAAGGCATGCCGGCGAAGATGCTGCTGCAGGTCCATGACGAATTGCTGTTCGAGGTGGCCGAGGACGCGGTGGACCCGCTGGTCTCGGCGGCGCGCGAGGTGATGGAGGGCGCGGCGGACCCGGCGGTGAAGCTGGACGTGCGGCTGGTCGTCGATGCCGGACAGGGCGCGAACTGGGCCCAAGCGCATTGAGCCGGTGAGGCGGGGCCACCCTGCAGCACCCCTGCGGGGTTCATACCGGTGGCACCCCTGCGGGGTGCGGGGGGCTCTGCCCCCGTCGCGGCAGGCCGCGACTCCCCCGGGATATTTCAGGCAAGAGGAAGGGGCGGGCGCGCGCTCAGGCGGTCTGGCGGGTGAGCCGGGCGACGAGGCGGCGGATCAGCGGGCCCGCCACGAGGATGACCGCGAAGGCGATGGGCCAGCCGAAGCCCCAGGCCGCCATCCAGGCGCCGAAGGTCTGGGCGCCGAGGCCAAGGGATTTGATCGTGGCGACACAGGTGACGATGCAGGACATCAGCCCCGAGGTGAGCAGGGCGGCGAGGACGGGGGCGAATCGGGCGGGTATCATCGGGGTCTCCAGTCGGCTCTCCGGATTCTCATGCAACAAGAGGAATATGAAATCCAGAGGCCTGGCCCGCGACTTTCAGTCCCGCATCCAACCGAGCGATGCCGCGGTCTCGTGCGTGGACGGGTGGTATTCGGCGCTGACCCACCCGTTGTAGCCGCTTGCGTCGATGGCGGCGAAGAGCGCGGGGAAGTCGGTGGGGCCGCGCCCGGGTTCGGAGCGCTCGGGGGCGGCGCCGATCTGGACATGGGCGGCGCGGGGGCCGTGTCTGTCCCACACCGCAAGCGCGTCGCCATGGATCATCTGCGCGTGGAAGGCGTCGTATTGCAGGGCGACATTGGGCCGGTCCACGGCGTCGAGGATCTCGGCCGCCTGCTCGTAATCGTCGAGGAAATAGCCCGGCTGCGAGACGGGGTTGAGCGGTTCGATGGTGAAGCGCTGCCCCGGCCAGGCATCGGCAAGCCATTGCAGGTTGGCGATGAAGGTCTCCTGCGCGGCCGGCCCCTTGGCCGGTCCCGACATGACATGGATGAGGCCGGGGCGCAGTTCGGCGGCGAAGCGCATGGTGCGCGCCATGTCGGAGCGGAACCGCGCGACCCCGTCGGGCAGCGCGGCATAGCCGGGCGTGCCGCCGGTGTAGTTGGGCGGGGGCGCGTTCATCAGCACGAAATCGAGCCCGCTGGCCAGCAGGGCGCGCTGCGTGAACTTGGTGGCGATGTCATAGGGAAACAGCACCTCGGCCCCGGTGAAGCCCGCCCGCGCGGCGGCGGTGAACCGGTCGAGGAAGGGCAGTTCGGTGAACAGAAGCGAGAGATTGGCGGCGAAACGGGGCATGATAGGGTTTCAGCCTGCCTGCACCGATCAATGCCCGTCAAGCCCGGTCGAGATCTTCGGAGGGCATGATGGGAAAGAAGCGGTTCTGCGACCAGAGGCCGAACCAGCCGTCATGATGGGCGCCGAGTTCCACCAGCCGGTAGAAGCTCTTGCGGTCGATCAGCGCCTCGAGCCCGGCGCGGATGTGGACATAGGGGGACGGTTCGTCCGTTTCGGGGTCGCGGGTGACGCGGAGGGGGTTATCCTCGCCCGCCGTGGCGGTGTCGCCGAGATTCGTGGTGAAGGTCAGGACCTGCGCCCTGCCCTGCCCGGCGGCAGTGAAATCGACGGCGACGAAGGGGGCGTCCTCGACCTCGATCCGCCATTTTTCCACCGGGGTGACCAGAAAATAGGCATCCCCCTCGCGCTTGAGGATGGTGGAGAAGAGCCGGACGAGGCCGGGTCGTGTCATCGGGGTGCCCTCGTGGTACCAGGTTCCGTCGCGGGCGATGCGGATGTCGATATTTCCCGACAGCTCGGGGTTCCACAGGTGGACGGGGGGCAAGCCCTTGCCCTGCGCGGCTTTTGCCGCCGTTGCGATCTGGTCGGCCGAAGGGATCACGGGAGATTGTCCGCTCATTGCTTTTGCCATTTCCTGTGCGCGAGATACACTCATCCCATATATGTCCATGGAAGGGAATGTCATGTCCGAGCCTGCCGACCTGGTCGCCGAGATCGAGGCCCTTGAAGACAAGCTGCGCGAGGCCAAGACCTCGATCACCCGGAGGTTCATCGGGCAGGAGCAGGTCGTGGACCTGACGCTGGCCGCGCTGCTGTGCGGGGGGCATGCCCTGCTGATCGGCCTGCCGGGGCTGGGCAAGACGCGCCTGGTCGAGACATTGAGCACGGTGATGGGACTGAAGGGCAACCGCATCCAGTTCACGCCGGACCTGATGCCGGCGGATATCCTGGGATCGGAGGTTCTGGACACTGCCGAGGATGGCACGCGGGCGTTCCGGTTCATCCCCGGGCCGGTCTTCTGCCAGCTTCTTATGGCCGACGAGATCAACCGGGCCAGCCCGCGCACGCAATCGGCGCTGCTTCAGGCGATGCAGGAAAAGACGGTGACGGTAGCGGGCGAGGATCGCTCGCTGGGTCAGCCCTTTCACGTGCTGGCCACCCAGAACCCCATCGAGCAGGAGGGTACCTATCCGCTGCCCGAGGCGCAGCTGGACCGGTTCCTTGTGCAGGTGGACGTGCATTATCCCGACCGCGACACCGAACGCTCGATCCTGCTGGCCACGACCGGAGTCGAAGAGGCCGAGGCGGCGCAGGTGTTCACCCGCGACGATCTGCTGGCGGCGCAGCGGCTGCTGCGGCGGATGCCGGTGGGCGAATCGGTGGTGGAGGTGATCCTGGACCTTGTCCGCGCCTTCCGGCCCGAGGAGCCGGGCGTGTCCGAGCGGGTGCGCGAGACGGTGGCCTGGGGGCCCGGGCCACGCGCGGCGCAGGCGCTGATGCTGACGGTGCGGGCGCGGGCGCTGTTGCAGGGGCGGCTGGCGCCCAATGCCGAGGACGTGGTCGCGATGGCGCGGCCCGTGCTGAGCCACCGGATGGCGCTGAACTTTGCCGCGCGGGCGCGCGGAGACAGCCTGGCCGACCTGATCGAGACCACCGCGCGCGCCCTGACGCGCAGCGAGGAGGCGGCGTGAGCGCTCCCCTCGCCCTTCGCGGACGGGCCGAGACCGAGGCCGGGCGGTTTCCACCGCTTCTGGCCAGGGCCGAGCATCTGGCGGGCACCGTCCTGCTGGGTGAGCATGGCCGGCGGCGCGCGGGGCTGGGGGATGATTTCTGGCAATACCGGCCGGCGCAGCCAGGCGACAGCCGGCGGATGATCGACCACCGCCGCTCGGCGCGGGGCGACACGCAATTCGTGCGCGAGCGGGAATGGCAGATCGCGCAGTCGGTGATGCTGTGGGTGGATCAGGGCGCCTCGATGCGCTTTGCCTCGGACAGGAAATACCCCGAGAAGATCGAACGGGCGCGGGTTCTGGCGCTGGCGGTGGCGATCCTGCTGGTGCGCGGGGGCGAGCGCGTGGGCCTGACCGGCACGCGCCTGCCGCCCCGGCGCGGCGACGCGCAGATCGCGCGGCTTGCGCAGCTTTGGGTCGAGGATGACGAGACGGATTATGCCCCGCCCGAGCATCGGGCGATGATCCCGCATGCGCGGGCGGTCTTCATCTCGGATTTCCTGGGTTCGATGGAGGAGGTCCGCCTGGCACTGACCAAGGCCGCCGATCGGGGCATGCGGGGGGTGGTGTTGCAGGTTCTGGACCCGGGCGAGGAGGCGTTTCCCTTTCACGGGCGGACGATCTTTCAAAGCGTCGGCGGCACCGTGCGGCACGAGACGCTGAAGGCCGGCGACCTGAAGGAACGCTATGTCGCGCGTCTGGCCGAGCGCAAGGGCGAGTTGCAGGCGCTGTGCCATGCGACGGGCTGGCGGTTCGGCACGCATCACACCGGCGACAGCGCGCAAGCGGCGCTCTTGTGGCTTTATCGCGCGCTGGACGGGGGAATGCGATGACCGTGTTGGGTGGCATCGGTTTCGCGACGCCCTGGCTGCTCTGGGGTTTGCTGGCGCTGCCGGTTCTGTGGCTGATCCTGCGGGCGATCCCGCCCGCGCCGATCCGGCGGCTGTTCCCGGCCGTGACGCTGCTTCTGGGGCTGAAGGACGAGGAGAGCGTTTCGGACCGCACGCCCTGGTGGCTGTTGCTGCTGCGGATGCTGGCGGTCGCGGCGATGATCGTAGGGCTTGCGGGGCCGGTCCTGAACCCCTCGCGCGAGGCGGCGGGAAGCGGGCCGTTGCTCATCGTGCTGGATGGCACCTGGGCCGGGGCGAGCGACTGGGCCAGCCGGATGGAGGTGATCGACGCGCAACTGGCCGAGGCCGGGCGCACGGGACGGCCCGTGGCGGTGATGAGCCTGACCGATCCGGAAACCCCGGTGTTTCAGTCGGCCGAGGCGCTGCGCAGCCGTTTGCCGGGGGTCGCGCCTGCGCCGTGGCAGCCGCATGAGGGCCAGGTCGCGCAGGCGTTGGAGGCCCTGGAGGCCGTCGAAGGCGGATATGACACGCATTGGTTCAGCGATCGTCTCGACTATGACGGGCGCGGCGAGGTGCTGGAGGCGCTGCGGGCGGCGGGCGATCTGCGGGTTTATCAGTCGGGGCAGCCGGTGCTGGGGCTGCGGCCTGCAAGCTTTGCCGACGGGGCGATTGCCCTGACCGCGCTGCGCGCCGATGCCGGCCCCGCGCGCGAGGTCGAGATACTGGTGACGGGCCGCGACCCGGCGGGCGCCCTGCGCGTGCTGGAGACGGCGAGCGCCGCCTTCGAGGAGGGCGCGACGGAGGCCGCGGCCGAGCTGGTCCTGCCCGCAGAACTGCGCGCCCGGATCACCCGGTTCGAGATCAAGGGCGAACGCGCGGCGGGCGCGCTCTCCCTGAGCGATGACAGCCTGCGCCGGCGCGAAGTGGCGCTGATCGCCGGGCAGCGCAACCGCGAGGGGCTGGAGCTGCTGTCGCCACTGCATTACCTGACGCAGGTCCTGGTCCCCTCGGCGGAATTCGTGGAGGGCGAGCTGATGGATGTGCTGCCCTCGAACCCCGATGTGATCGTGCTGGCCGATGTGGCCACGCTGAGCGCGGGCGAGGAGGCCGGTCTGATCGACTGGGTCGAGGATGGCGGGCTGCTGGTGCGGTTCGCCGGTCCGCGCATGGCGGCAAGCGATGTGGGCCGCGACACGGAAGAGCCCCTGCTGCCGGTGCGGCTGCGCGGCGGTGGGCGCAGCATCGGCGGCGCGATGAGCTGGGGCGAGGCCAAGACGCTGGCGCCCTTCCCCGAGGGCTCGCCCTTTTTCGGGCTGGATGTGCCCGAGGAGGTCACGGTGAGCACGCAGGTGATGGCACAGCCCGACCCGACGCTGGCCGACCGGGTGATCGCGTCCTTGAGCGATGGCACGCCGCTGGTCACGCGCAAGCCGTTGGAGCAGGGACAGGTGGTGCTGTTCCATGTCACGGCGGATGCGGAATGGTCCACCCTGCCGCTGTCGGGCCTGTTCGTCGAGATGCTGGACCGGCTCACCGTGTCCTCGGCCGCCAAGGCGCAGGAGGCCGAGGCGCTGGAGGGCACGACCTGGTCGCCGGTGCAGGTCATGGACGGGTTCGGCACGCTGCGCGACGCGGGCAACCTGCCGGGCATCGAGGGTGCGGCGCTGGTGACGGAGCCGCTGGGCCCCGACCTGCGGCCCGGCCTCTATGCAAGCGAGAAACGGCGGCTGGCGCGCAACGTGCTGGACGACGAGGCCGTTCTGACACCCGCCAGCTGGCCGCCGGGCGTGCCGGTCGAGGGCATGAGCGTATCCCAGGAGCGGCCCCTGGGCGGGATGCTGTTGAGCCTTGCCATCGCGCTTTTGCTGGCCGACGTGATCGCGGCGCTGGCGCTGTCGGGGCGGCTGGGCCTTGCGCGGGCGGCGGCTGTCGTGATCGGGCTGGGCCTGATCGCGCAGCCGGGACAGGCTCAGGAGGCGGACCCCGAAGCCACGGAATTCGCGCTGGCCGCGACATCCGAGATGGTGCTGGCCCATGTGCTGACCGGCAACCCCGAGGTGGACCAGGTGGCGCAGGCGGGGCTGCGGGGTCTGGGCGATACGCTCTATTTCCGGACGTCGGTGGAGCCCGCGCAACCGATGGGCGTGGATCTGGAAACCGATGAGCTGGCGTTTTTCCCCCTGCTCTACTGGCCCATCACCGAGGATCAGCCGATCCCCTCGGACGAGGCCTATGCCAAGCTGAATACCTATCTGCGTCAGGGCGGCATGATCCTGTTCGACACGCGGGATGCGGATATCGCGCGCTTCGGCTCGGGTAGCCCGAACGGGCGGAAATTGCAGGAACTGGCCCGGCCGCTGGACATTCCGCCGCTGGAGCCGGTGCCTGACGACCACGTTCTGACGCGCACCTTCTACCTGCTTCAGGATTTCCCGGGCCGCCATGCCGGCAGCGATGTCTGGGTCGAGGCCGCCCCGCCCGATGCAGAGCAGATCGAGGGGATGCCGTTCCGCAACCTCAATGACGGGGTGACGCCGGTGGTGATCGGCGGCAACGACTGGGCCGCGGCTTGGGCGGTGGATCGCGACGGGCGGCCATTGGTGCCGATCGGGCGCGGTTATAGCGGTGAACGGCAGCGCGAGCTGGCCTATCGGTTCGGCGTGAACCTGGTGATGCATGTGCTGACCGGCAATTACAAATCCGACCAGGTCCATGTGCCTGCGCTTCTCGACAGGTTGGGACAATGACCGGAACGATCCTTTTCGACCCGCTGATCCCCTGGCCCCTGCTGGCCGTCGTGGCCGCGCTGGCGGTTGCTGGCGTGGCGCTGGCGCTGTGGCGGGGCCTGTCGGGCTGGGCCCTGCGCGGGATGGCGGCGCTGGTGGTGCTAGCGGCGCTGGCCGGACCCGTCTATCAGCAGGAGGACCGGGCGCCACTTTCGGATATCGTGGTGATGATCGAGGACGAGAGCGCGAGCCAGCACCTGTCGGACAGGCCCGAGCAGATGGAGGCCGCCGAGACACTGGCCGCGCGGATCGCGGCGCGCGAGAATACAGAGCTGCGCCGGGTGCGCGTCGGCGATGGCGAGGGTGACAGCGGCACCGCGCTGATGACCGCGCTGTCGGAGGCGCTGGCCGAGGAACCCTCGGCCCGGGTGGCGGGCATCATCGCGCTGTCGGACGGGCTGGTGCATGACATGGACCGCGCGCCCGACCTGCCCGCGCCGCTGCACTTGTTGATGACGGGTCGCGAGGATGACTGGGACCGGCGGCTGATCGTCGCGAACGCGCCGGCCTTTGCGATCATCGGCGAGCCTGTGACCCTGACGCTGCGGATCGAGGATAGCGGCGCGGCGCCCGACCTTGGGCCGGTGGCACCGCTGGAGATCTCGATCGACGGGGAGGAGCCGCAGACGGTCCAACTGCCCATCGGGCAGGATATCGAGATCCCCGTGACCCTGCCTCATGGCGGGCGCAACGTGCTGCAATTCACTGTACCCGAGGCCGAAGGGGAACTCACCGATCGCAACAATACCGCACTGATCCAGATGAACGGGGTGCGCGACAGGCTGCGGGTGCTGCTGGTTTCGGGCGAGCCGCATCCGGGCGGGCGGACATGGCGCAACCTGCTGAAATCGGACAGCTCGGTCGACCTGGTGCATTTCACCATCCTGCGCCCGCCCGAGAAACAGGATGGCGTGCCGGTGGACGAGCTGTCGTTGATCGCCTTTCCGACGCGGGAGCTGTTCCTGGAGAAAATCGACGATTTCGACCTGATCATCTTCGACCGCTACAAGCGGCGCGGCATCCTGCCAGCCATCTACCTGGATAACGTGTCGAACTATGTCGAGAAGGGCGGTGCCGTGCTGGTCGCCGCCGGGCCGGATTTCGCCACCGCCGACAGCATCTATCGCTCGCCGCTGGCGCGCGTGCTGCCGGCCGAGCCCACCGCGCGGGTGATCGAGGAACGTTATGTGCCGAAGGTGACCGGGACGGGCCAGCGGCATCCCGTCACCTCGGACCTGCGCGACGGAGAAAGCTGGGGCGCTTGGCTGCGCCAGATCGAGATCGAGGGCCTTGCGGGTCACGAGGTGATGACGGGCGCGGAGGACCGGCCCTTGCTGATCCTCGACCGCGTGGGCGAGGGGCGCGTGGCGCTGCTGGCCTCGGACCATGCCTGGCTGTGGAATCGCGGATACGAGGGCGGCGGGCCGCAGCTGGAGCTGCTGCGGCGGCTGGCGCACTGGATGATGAAGGAGCCCGAGCTGGAGGAAGAGGCGCTTTGGGCCGAGGCGACGGGCCAGACCATGCGCATCATCCGCCGCACGCTGGACGAGGAGATCGGGGCGGTCACCATCACCACGCCCTCGGGCGAGGAGGTGGAGATCGAGCTGGAAGAGGTTTCACCCGGACGGTTCGAGGCGCTGTGGCGCGGGCCCGAGATCGGGCTTTACCGCCTGGCCGAGGGCGAGCAGGAGGCGGTGATCGGGCTTGGCCCCGCAGCCCCGCGCGAGTTCGAGCGCACCATCGCCAGCGCCGAGGTGATGGCACCCGCCATCGAGGCGATGCGCGGCGGCGCCCTCCGGCTGGAGGGGGGCCTGCCCCAGATCCGCAGCGTCCGCGAGGGCCGGCCCGCCGCCGGGCGCGGGTGGATCGGGCTGACCCCGCGCGAGGCCTACGAGACGCGCAGCGTGACACGGGCGAGCCTGTTGCCGCCCTGGCTGGTGCTGCTGCTGGCGGCGGGCTTCATCACCGCGGGCTGGCTGCGCGAAGGGCGGCGCTGAGCCTTCAGTCGATGCGGATGCGGGCACGGTCGGAGCGGCCAGCGGCGTCGAGCACCACCAGATCTGCGAATCCCGCGCCGGGATTGGGCACCTCGAACTCGCGGGCATGGATGCCGGTCGCCAGCGGCTTGCCGTCGGCGAGAAGCGCGAAGGGTCCCTGCCCGCCATCCAGTTTCACCGTGAAGGGCGCGCCTTGGGTCGCGAGCCTTGCGCCGTCGGGCGGGAAGAGCAGTTTCGGTGCGTCTGCCTGACGCTCGAACGCTGCCCCGCGCGGGCGGAAGCGTTGCAGGGGGGCGGGAAGCTCTGCCGCGCCAAGGATCAGGGTTTCCGGCGGCGGCGGGGGCAACGGGTCGAAGGCGGGTTTGAGCCTGCCGAACGCCTCGAACAGCAGGGGGGCGGCGAGGTCTCCGCCGAAGGCGCCGGGCACCGGGGTGCCATCGGCCCGGCCCAGCCAGACGCCGATCACGTGCCGCCCGTCGAACCCCAGCGCCCAGGCGTCGCGGTGGCCATAGGAGGTGCCGGTCTTGTAGGCCAGCCCGCGCGGCGCGCCGGGCGGCGGGGCGAGCCCGCGCAGGATGTCGGCCACCTGCCAGGCGGCCGTGTCGGAGATCACGCGGGCGGTTTCGGCGTCCCCGCCCGCGACGTGATGCAGGAGTGGCCCCTGCCCGCCCTGCGCCAGCGCGGCGTAAAGCTGCGTGAGATCGTGCAGCGAGATCCCCACACCGCCGAGGCTGATGGCAAGGCCCGGCGCGCCGCGCAGGGCGGGGCGCGTTCCGGCGCGGGTCAGCGCGGCCATTACGCGGGCCGGGCCCAACGCCTCGGTCAGGCGCACCACAGGAATGTTGAGCGACAGCTGCAACGCCTCGCGCACGCGGACGTCGCCGCGGAATGCGCCGTCGAAATTGCGCGGGGCGTAGCGACCGAACATCACCGGCGTGTCGGCGATCAGCGTTTCGGGATGGGCGAGGCCACGGTCGAAGGCGAGGCCGTAGACCAGCGGTTTCAGAGTCGAGCCGGGAGAGCGCAGCGCCTGCGTTATGTCGACGAAGCCTTGGCGGGCATCCGCGTAGCCGGCGGAGCCTATCGAGGCGAGGATCTCGCCCGAATGGTGATCGGCGACGATCACCGCGGCAGAGACACGCGGACCCGCCTGCCGCGCGGCGCGGGCGACCAGCGGCTCCAGCCGCGCCTGAAGCCCGGCATGGAGGGTGAGGTCGATGCGCTGCGCTTCAGGCATCTCGGCGCGGGCGCGGTCGGCGAGATGGGCGGCCAGTTGCGGGAAGGCGCGCTGTGTCCGGGGTAGCGGCTCACGCAGGGCGGCGGCGCTGTCCTCCTGGCGCAGCGCGCCCTGGCGGGCCATGCGGGCGAGCACGCGATCACGGGCGGCGCGGGCGGCTTCGGGGTGTCGGTCCGGACGGCGCGCCTCGGGCGCTTGCGGCAGGGCCACGAGCAGCGCGGATTGCGCGGGCGTCAGGCGGGCGGGTTCCTTGCCGAACCATGCCAGCGAGGCGGCGCGGATGCCTTCGAGATTGCCGCCATAGGGCGCGTGGGTGAGGTAGAGGTAGAGGATCCGGTCCTTGTCCAGCCGTCGTTCCAGCGCCAGCGCCACGCGGATCTGGCGCATCTTGCCGGCCCAGCGCCCGGTGGGGCCATCCTCGATCAGGCGCGCGACCTGCATGGTCAGGGTCGAGCCGCCGGAGATCACCTCTCCATTCCAGAGCGCCTGAGCGGCGGCGCGCAGCAGGGCGCGGGAATCGACGCCGTTATGGTCGGCAAAGCGCTTGTCCTCGTAGCGGATCAGCATGGCGAGGAACTCCGGATCGACGGCGCCGGGGGCGAGACGCCAGAGGCCGTCGCCCACCGGGTAGGCGCGCAGGAGCGCGCCCTCGCGGTCGCGGATCTCGACCGAGGTTTCGGTAAGCGTGACCGGCAGGTCGGTTCGGGCGATCCATCGGTCGGCGGCATCGCGGGCGGCGGCCAGCGTGAAGAGCGTCAGCGCAAGCGATGCGACGACGAGCGCCCCGGCCCTATGGCTGGTCATCGACCTCACCTTCCCACATGCCTTCGTATTGCGTCACGAAGCCGCTGGGATGGACATGCAGCACCGCCTGGAAACCGGGCGAGGCATAGCGGATGCGATCGTTGGAGAGGCAGGCATAGCTTTGCTCCAGCGGCTCGAGACGCCCGCCCTCCTCGGGGCGGAACCAGGCGGCGGAGAGCTCGGCCCGGCGTCCTTCGGAGATCGACAGGCGTCGGATCGGGAGCAGGTTCGTGGCCGGCGTGATCGCAAGATCGATGTCGATGCAATCGGCCAGCCCGCAGGGTTCATCGTTGAGGGTCCACCCACCGTCGTCGCGCAGGATGCGCCAGGCGACCTCTTCCTCATGGTATAAGCCGGCGATATCGGCGCTGGTCGTGCGCCAGTCGGCATCGCAACGCACGATGTAGTCGAGCGCGGCCTCGGCCCCCCCGACACCGACGCGGGCGTGACCGCTGAGGATGAAGCCGTCAGGCTCTTCGACCAGTCGGCACTTGTCCTCGCCGGGACCATCGAGGCGGCGCCAGCGCGCCTCGGCCAGAACGGTGCCGTTCATGGTGTCACCTCGATCCGGCCGGTTCCGGTGCGGGCGCGGTAGCGGGGGCGGTACATGTCCTCGACCGAAGCGGCGGGGTGGTGAAAGCTGCCGGGTGTGACCGCGCGGGCGACATAGGCCAGCGTCACCTGGGCGGAACCTTGCAGATCGACCGCCGCAATGAACCGGTCGGATCGGAATTCGGCATGGCGCGCCTCGGTCAGGTCGAGCCAGTCCAGCGCGAGGACATCGCCCGAGCGCAGGAGGTTCGGGTTGTCGATCTCCAGCCCGGCGGGCAGCGGATCGTCGAGGATCAGTCGCGCGCCCTGAGCCTCGAATGGCGAGACGGTGAGGACGGTGACCATGCGCTCGCCGATGGCAAAGCTGGTGGCGTCGCGCGGCGCGCCCTCCATCGTGTAGTATTGCCGCGTGATCTCGTAGCCCATGCCGCCCGCGGGCAGCGGCACTTCGGGCACGCCCAGAACGGTCAGGGTGATGTCGGTGGCGCTGCTCCCGCTCGCGGTGATGTTGAGCGGGTCCTGCGCCGCGTCCTCCATCACCTGCACGAAGGGGCCATCTACCGTGGCGCCGTTCACACGCAGGCCCGCATCGCCCGGCGACTGGATCAGCGCATGGGCGGCCAGCAGGGACCAGGCGGCCTCCTGCGTGGACAGCCGGTCGGGCGCGGCGGCGATGCGGTCCGCCAGCGCTGCGCGGTCTACCACATCGCTGCCCGCTTCGGCGGCCAGCGTCAGCAGGCCGGCGGCATCGCGGAGCGGCGTGCCGTAATCGGCGCGCCAGACCGGGCCTTCGCCCTGCTGCCCGGCAATCCGGCTTGCGGCACGCGCGAACAGCGCATCGGCGCGGGACTGGTCGCCATAGGCGGCAAGCGCGGCGCCAAGCTGCGCCTGGGCGAGCGGGGTGGCGAAATCCCCGGCCTTCACGTCGGCATAGTAGCGCAGATCGCCCATCGAGGCCGCCCCTTCGCGCGCGAGGACGAAAAGCGCATAGGCGACATCCTCGCCCCCCTCGTCGAAATCGGGGGCGTAGTTGATGCGGTTGCGCAGGTTGTCCATCGCCATGGCAAAGGCGCGGTCGGGCACGTCGTGGCCCTGTGCGCGGGCGCGGGACAGGAAATCGGCGACATAGGCGTCGAGCCAGAAATCGCCGCTTTCCGCCCGCCAGAGCCCGAAGGAGCCGTTTCCTGCCTGCCGCGAGAGGACGCGGGAGATGGCCGCGTCGATCCGGGCATCCAGCGCGGGTTCGGACCCCAGCCCCGTCGCCTGCGCCACGCTGGACAGGTAAAGCAGCGGCATCGCCTGCGAGGCGACCTGTTCCGTGCAGCCATAGGGATAGCGGTCGAGCCGGGCGAGCAGGCCCGGCGCGTCGAATTTCGCCAGCGGCCCGGCCGAAAGCATGGCACGCGCGGTGCCCGGGCGCATGCCCGCGAAGACATCCGGCGAGAAGAGGAAGCTGTCGCCGGCGCCCAGCGCGAAGCGGCGGGTTTCCGCGATCTCGGGGTCGTTGGCGCGGATGGGCAGGGTCAACTCCTGCGTCAAGGCCCGCCCGTCGGGGGTGGTAAGGGTCAGCGTGATCCTCGGGTCGCCGACCTCTTGCGCGGTCACGGGCACCTCGAAGACGGATTTGGCGCCCTCGGCCAGCGCGAAGCTGCCCGGCTGGCTGCCCAGCGTCAGGCCGGCGGGATCGGAGAGGGCCAGTTGCATCTGCCCGGCGGGGCCGTCAGCGTGCGTGACCTCCAGCCGGATGCGCGCGCTGTCGCCGGGTGCGAGGAAGCGCGGCAGGGTGGCGGTGACGACGACGGGGTCGCGCACGGTCATCTCGGCCTCGGCCTGGCCGACGCCGGTGGGGGACCATGCGACGGCCATCAACCGGACGGTGCCGTTGAAATCGGGCAGGTCGATGGGGATCTCGGCGCTGCCATCGGGACCGATTTGCACCGGGCCCAAGAATTGCGCCATCAGCTCCTGCGTGGGTGGTGGCGATTGCATCCGTATCCCGGCATCGGCGTCGCCGCCCGAGCGAACGGTGCCCATCGCGCCATTCATCGAATCGATGAGTCGCCCATAGACATCGCGCATCTCGACGCCGAGGCGGCGCTGGCCAAAGTAATGGCCTTGCGGGTCGGGGCTGTCGAAACCGGTGAGGTTGAGGATGCCCAGATCGACGGCGGCGAGGGTCATCCAGACCTCCTCGCCGGGTTGGGCATCCGCGACGGTGACGCGGACGCTCTGCGTCTGGCGTGGCTCGGTGATCTCGGGGGCGTCGATGGTGACCGCAAGCGCCTTGTCCCCCGGCGCGACGGAGGCATGGGCCAGGCCCAGCGCGCGAGCGGGGGTCTGCCCGGATGACAGGTCCATCGGACGGATCACGGCGGCGGTGACATAGGCGCCGGTGCCCCAATCCCCGGTGACGGGAATGGGGATGGTGGTAGCACCCTCGGCGACCTCGACCGCCTGCCGGGAGATGACCTTGTCGGAGAGCACCGAGATCAGCGCGGTGCCCGCCATGCGCGGCACGATGCGCAGCTGCGCGGTGTCGCCCACGGCATAGCTGTCTCGGTCGAGCGACAGGTCGAGCCGGTCAGGCGTGGCGGCGGCATCGGCGGACTGGTACCAGCCGGCGTGGAAATCGGTGGCGGCGGCGACATAGGCGCCATCGGTGCGTTCGACCACCAGTTCGTATCTGCCCCAGTCAACAGGCTGTGCGACCTGAAGCGGGCTGTCTCCCAGCGTGACCTCGCCGGTGGCGACGCGGGTGCGGCGGGTGGTCGGCTCCCACTCCCAGTTGCCGTAGAGCTGATACCACTGATAACGCGTCTCGACCCGGTTGAGGGTCCAGCGCACCTGCATGGGTGTCGGCGTCAGGTCGGGGGAAAGCGCGATCAGTTCGAACCGGGCTTCGCCGCCTTCGGGCACCATCTCCTCGAACAGGGGGCGGATGCCGATCACGGGTGCGTCGGGGCGGACAGGGGTGGTGAGGCGGCGTTCGACCGGGCGGGCGGAGCCGTCGGTGACGCGGGCGATCACCTCGGCCTCCAGCGGCTGGCCCTGTGTCGGCGCCTGCGGGATCTCGATTGCTATGGTGGCATTGCCCTGCGCGTCGGTGCGGGTGCCGCCGAATTGCGTGGCCTGCGGCGCCGCTGGCGCGTCGTAGCGGCCGAAGCGGTAGCCGGGGAACCCCTCGACCGTATCGGCGGGGCGCAGGATCACCTGCCCGTCGATGGTCAGGTCCGCGCCGGGCGCGCCGAAGAGGTAGCGCGCCGAGATCGAAAGGGGCGGGCTGTCGCCGGGGCGCAGGGGCGCATCGGGCAGCGAGAGGTCATAGTCAATGCGCTCGGGCAGGAAATCCTCGACCAGGACGGTCTGGCTGGCCAGGGCGGCACCCTCGGGGTCGGCCTTGACCTCCACCCGCCAGGTGCCGCGCGGGGCGGCGGGGCCGACGGGCAGCGCGAAGACATGGCCGCCCGCATTGCCCTGGCCCGAGGTCGTGCGGCGGTATTCCACCCCGTCGGGCCGCGTGAGGATCGCGGTGAGCGGCAGGTCGGGGATGGCGCGCGTCTCGCCGTCGCGGGCGAGTGCCGTGAGATGGATGGTTTCCCCCGCACGATAGGCGCCGCGATCGGTGGTCAGGAACACGTCCACCGGCCCGGCGGGCGCGCGCCCCTCGACCCCGCGATCGGAGAGGTCGAAGGCCGGATCGGTGAGCGGGAGGAAGTTCATGTCCTCCTCGGCGCTGGCGAGGATCATTGCGGGCGAGGCACCGCCGGTGCCGCGCGTCAGGCCGGGGGCGAAACGGGCCTGACCGTCCGCGTCAGTTGTGGAGGTCCCGAGAACCGCGTTGGCGCGCGAGACGAGTTGAACCTCGACCCCTTCGCGCGGGGAGGCATCGGCCAGGCTGCGGACCGAGACATGCAGGCCATCGGTGCCCGAGAGCGAGGAGAGGCCGAGATCGGACAGCACGAACCATTGCGTGGCGCCCGGATCGTCATAGGGATCGGCGCCCGGCACGCTTGCGGTGAGGGCATAGATCCCGGCGGGCTGGTCGGCGATGGCCGCGCCGATCGGCAGGCGGGTGGTGACCTCGCGGTTCAGCTCCTGCCCGACCTCGGCCGTACCGGTCCAGACCTCCTCGGCGATCTCGCCTTCGAACTGCTGCTCCTGCCAGTAGCTGAGGGGGCGGCCGAAGAACCCCTCCTGCAGGGCGCGCAGGAGGTTGCGGTCGCTGACGCGGCGCAGGGAGAGATCGAGCCCGGACAGGTTCACCGTCTCGACCGGCAGTGCGGCATCGGCGGCCTTGGGCAGGACATAGTTGCGCCCCGGGAACCGGACCAAGGGGCCGCGGTCGCGGACATAATGCGTGATGGTCACGTCCTTGTGCAGGGTCTCGCCCGAGGCGGCGGGCAGGTCCGCCCGGAAGGTCAGCCGGTAACGGCTGCCATGCTCGACCCCGTCGATGCAGATCTGGCGCTCTTGAGGCTGGACGATCAGCGTTTCGGAGGGGAGTTGCACGAAGGGTTCATAGTCGAGCCCGGCCTTGACCAGCGGTTCGGAGAACTCGGCGCAGATGCGGGGGCTGGCCGCGTCGCTTTCGACTTGGCTGCCGGTGATGCGAAAGCCATATTGCGCGATGGCGCGGTCGAGCGCGGCAAGGATGTCCTCGCGCGGTTGCAATTGGGAGGCGAGCCGCAGGGCGGGAACCGAGTCGCGGCCCCGCTCGACCTGTTCGAGCGCGCGGGCGAGCGTTTCGAGCGCACCGGCCTGCGCGGCAGGCGTTTCGGCCCGAAGATACCCGTTGAGCGCGGCGGGAACCGCGCGGTCGAGCAGGTCCCGGCGGTCGTCGCTGCGCCTGTCGCTGGCGAGGTCGAGCAGGCGGCGGGCGAAATCGGACCAGAGATCGGCGCGGTCGCTGAGCGAGAGGGCGGCCCCTGTCCAGCGCAGCCCTGCCATCGGATCGGCGGCGTTGCGCGCGGCGTCCAGCACCGATTGCAGGTCGAGCCCGCCCGCAGGGTAGCGCAGGCCGATGTCGCGGGCCAGGAGGGCGGCGTTCGCAAGCTCCCCTTCGCGCAGGAAGTCAAGCCGGTCGGCGCGGGCTTTTGCGCCCTGTTGCACGGCGCCGGGCGTGGCGATCTTGACCGCCGACAGCGCACCCACGTAAGGCGTCTGCTCGGTCACGCCGCCTTTGGGAAAACAGGCGCGCGAGCGGGTGTTGAAGGTGAAGGCAGTGCAGCGCGCATTGACCGCGCAGGCCCGTGTACAGGCCTCGAGCGTGGTTTCGAACAGCGCATCGAGATCGGAGCCGTAGAAATCCACGTCGCGCGTGGCGAGGTAGCGGAATTCCGGCACGGCCTGCTGCGCCTGCAGCGATCCGGCGGTGGCGAAAACGAGCGAAATCAAAGCGATCAGACGGATGGCAAAGCGGCGCATGGCGACCTCCCTTTCAAGGGGTGAGCGTGGCATGGGGCAGGATTTCTGGCAAGGATTCCGAAGGGCGGCGGCGCTAAACCGTTTTTTCACCGCTTCGGGCGAAGCTGCGGGCGCATCCATTCCGGGGACGGACCGAATGAGCCTTGTCAACAAGCTGGCAGAGGAGCGGCGCGCGCGGCTGGCGGCCGAACGGTTGCTGGAGCTGAAACAGGCCGAATTGTCGGCGGCCAATCGCAAGCTGGGCCGCCACGCGCTGGCCCTGACCCGGCAGATCGGCGAGAAGCAGGCCGAGGTCGCCAATGTCCGGACCGAGAACGAGCGGGTGAAATCGGACCTGACCGTCGCCAACGCCAAGATCGAGGTGGCGGAACGGCGGCTGTGGCATTCGATCCAGACGATACAGGACGGGTTCGCCTTCTTCGACGCGGAAAGCAAGCTGATCGGCGCGAATACCGCCTATCTCAGCGCCTTCGATGGCCTAGAGGAGGTGGCGCCGGGTATCTCCTACATGCGGATCCTGCAACTGATGACCGACGAGGGGATCGTCGATACCGAGGCGCTGAGCCCGGAGGACTGGCGGCGGATGATGACCGAACGCTGGATGACGCCCACGCCCGGGCCGGTGGTGATCCGCATGTGGAACGACCAGTATATCAAGTTGATCGACCAGCGCGGGCATGGCGGCGACGTGGTCAGCCTGGCGCTGGATATCACCGCGACGGTCCGCTACGAGGCCGAACTGCGCGCGGCCCGCGCACGGGCCGAGGCTGCGAACCGGGCGAAATCGGCCTTTCTCGCCAATATGAGCCACGAGATCCGCACGCCGATGAACGGGGTCGTGGGCATGGCCGAGTTGCTGACCGACACCGCGCTGGACGAGGAACAGCGGCTTTACGTCAACACGATCCGCAACTCGGGCGAAGCGCTGCTGGTGATCATCAACGACGTGCTCGACTATTCCAAGATCGAGGCGGACAAGCTGGAACTGCATCCCGAACCCTTCGACCTGGAGCGCTGCATCCACGAGGTGGCGATGCTGATGCAGCCGACGGTGCGCGACAAGGGGCTGTCGATGGTGGTGGATTACGACCTGTTCCTTCCCACGCGGTTCGTGGGCGATCCGGGCCGCATCCGGCAGGTGCTGACCAACCTGGTGGGCAACGCGGTGAAATTCACCAAGGCCGGCCACGTGCTGATCCGTGTCACAGGCGTGCCGGATGCGGGTACGGGCCGCGGGGCGATCCATGTGGCGATCGAGGATACCGGCATCGGCATCGCGCCGGAAAAGGTCGGGCACATTTTCGGCGAGTTCAACCAGGTCGAGGATGAGCGCAACCGCCAGTTCGAGGGGACCGGGCTGGGTCTGGCGATCTCGCGCCGGTTGATCGAGATGATGGACGGCACGGTCTGGGTGGAAAGCGCGCCGGGCAAGGGGTCATGCTTCGGTTTTCGCATCTCGCTGCCCATGGCCGAGGGGCAGGAGCCGATCCCCTCGGACGTGATGGGGCGTCTGCGCCATGTCCTGGTGGTGGACGACCTGCCGGTGAACCGCGCGCTGCTGTGCAAGCAGCTGGGCCAGCTGGGCGTGCGCGTGACGGCCTGCGCCTCGGGGGCGGAGGCGCTGGAGCGGATAGGGCGGGATGTCGACCTGGTGCTGAGCGACCACAACATGCCGGAGATGGACGGGCTGGAACTGGCCGAGGCGCTGAATGCGCGCGGCTGGGGCTCGGTTCCCTTCGTGCTGCTCTCCTCAAACCCCGGCGCGGCGCAGTCGGACCCGGCGCGGCGCCTGGTCCGCGCGATCCTCCAGAAGCCCCTGCCCCGCGCCGAACTGTTCTCGCGTCTTGCCGCCATCGCGGGTGAGGCCGGAAGCCCGTTGCAAGCGCCGCCCACGGTCCGGCCCGACGCGCCCGAGCCCCCCGCGGGACATGCGCGGCGCATGCGGGTCCTGGCGGCCGAGGACAATCGGACCAACCAGCTTGTGTTCCGCAAGATGGTCAAGGACCTGGACATCGACCTGCGCTTTGCGGGCAACGGGCAGGAGGCGGTGGAGCTTTACCGGGAGTTCGCTCCGGACTTGATCTTCATGGATATCTCTATGCCGAGGATGGACGGGAAACAGGCCACCGCCGAGATCCGCAGGCTGGAGGCCGGTACCGGTCGGCATGTGCCCATCGTGGCCCTGACCGCCCACGCGATGACCGGCGATTCAGACGGCATCCTGGCGGCCGGGCTGGATCATTACCTGACCAAGCCGCTGCGCAAGCCCCTGATCCATGACCGTATCCGCGAAGCCTGCCCGCGCGACGCGCGACCGGTCGAGATGTCAGGCGGGGGCGCGGAGGAAGACGGGCTTGTCCGGCTCTGACAGCTCGGGCTCATGGGCATATCCGCCGGTGTCGAACGCGCGCAGCCCGTCGGGATCGGTCAGGCGATGCTGGATGATGAACCGCGCCATCGCACCGCGCGCCTTCTTGGCGTAGAAGCTGACGATCTTGGGGGTGCCGCCCTTGTCCTCCATGAAGACGGGCGTGATCACGCGCGGTTTGAGCGTGGAGAGATCGACCGCGCCGAAATATTCCTGGCTGGCGCAGTTCACCAGCACATCGGTGCCCAGCGTCTCGGCCTGCGCGTTCAGCGCCTTGGCCAGACGGTCGCCCCAATAGGCGTAGAGGGTCGCGCCGCGCCGGGTTTTCAGCTTGCTGCCCATTTCCAGCCGGTAGGGCTGGATCGCGTCCAGCGGGCGGAGAAGGCCGTAGAGACCGGAGAGGATGCGCAGGTGATCCTGGGCCCAGTCCAGCTCCTCGGGGTCGAGCGAGGCGGCCTCCAGCCCCTGATAGGTGTCGCCGGCGAAGGCCAGGGCGGCGGGGCGGGTCAGGTGGGCCTCCGGCGTCTCTTCGAACACGCGGAACCGGTCGCGGTTGAGCTTGGCCAGATCGTCGCTGAGATCCATCAAGCCCTTGAGATCCTTCAGCGTCAGGTTGCGCGCGGTTTTCACCAACCGCGCGGCATCCTCCTGGAAGTCAGGCTCGGTCACCTGTATGTCGCGGTCCGCCCAATCCAGCCGCTTGGCCGGAGAGATCACTGTCAGCATCGATGCCCCCTCTGTCCGTCCGGACGCTATCTAGCCCGCAGCGCGCAGGACGTCCAGAAAGGCCGCGCCGAAGCGTTCGGCACGGCGTTCGCCCAGCACCTGTTCGAGCGCGCGGGGATCGTCGGGACGCAGCTGCGCGAGCTTGGCCAGTTGCGCGGCGCTGCAGCTGAGCGGCTTGCCGGTGCCGTCATCGCCGCGCGCCAGCTGTGTCTGGACCTCCATCAGCCGGTCATAGAGTTCGCCCGGCGCGCGACCGGCCAGCTTGCGGCGGACGGGATGCACCGCCTCGACCGCACCGGAGACGACCTCGAGAAAGGCGCTGCCATAGCGTTCGAGCTTCTTGGCGCCGACACCGGCGATGCGCGCCATCTGGTCCAGCGTCTCGGGGCGTTTCTCGGCCATCTCGATCAGGGTGCGGTCGGGGAAGATCACATAGGCGGGCACGCGCGCGGCCTCGGCCAGCGCACGGCGCTTGGCCTTGAGCGCCGACAGAAGCGGTGCGTCCTCCTCGCCCACCATCGCCTTGACGGCGGGGCGGCGGGCGGCGGAACGGATCGTGTCGCGGCGCAGGCGGACGGTGTCCTCGCCACGCAGGATGGGGGCTGCCGCCTCGGTCATGCGGAGCGCGCCGTGCCTTTCGGGGTCGGGGCGGACGAGGTCGCGCCCCATCATCTGGCGAAAGATCGCCTGCCATTGCGGCTTGGAATACGCGCGGCCCACGCCATAAGTTGGCAGCTGGTCATGGCGGCGGGCGCGGATCTTGTCGGTGTCCTGACCCAGCAGGATGTCGATCAGGTGGCCCGCGCCAAACCATTCCTCGGTCCGCAGGATGGCCGAGAGAGCCATGCGCACCGGGGTTGTGCCGTCGAAGACATCGGCAGGCGTGTCGCAGAGATCGCATTTGCCGCAGGGCGCAGACTCCTCGCCGAAATAGGACAGCAGGGTCTGGCGGCGGCAGTCCAGCGCCTCGGCAAGCCCGAGCAGGGAGTTGAGGCGGGCATGGTCGGCGGCGCGGCGTTCGGGCGGGGCGAGCCCCTCGTCGATCTGGGAGCGGCGCAGGCGGATGTCATCGGGGCCGAACAGCGTCAGCGTCTCGGCGGGGGCGCCGTCGCGGCCGGCGCGGCCGATCTCCTGATAGTAGGATTCGATGGATTTCGGCAGGTCGGCATGGGCGACCCAGCGGATGTCGGGCTTGTCGATCCCCATGCCGAAGGCGACGGTGGCCACGACGATCAGACCGTCCTCGCGGGCGAAACGCGCCTCGACACTGCGGCGGTCCTCGGCCTCCATCCCGCCGTGATAGTGACAGGCGGGGTGGCCGTCGTCGCGCAGGGCCTGCGCCAGAGTCTCGGTCTTGGCGCGGGTGCCGCAATAGACGATGCCGGAGCGGCCCCGGCGCGCGGCGGCGAAGTCCAGAATCTGGCGGCGGGGGCTGTCCTTGGCGGAGAAGGCCAGATGGATATTGGGCCGGTCGAAACCGCGCAGGAAGGTCTGCGGCGCCTCGCCGTCGAAGAGCTTCTGGACGATCTCGGCGCGGGTTTCGGCATCGGCGGTGGCGGTGAAGGCGGCGAGCGGCACGTCCAGCGCGCGGCGCAGCTCTCCGATCCGCAGGTAGTCGGGGCGGAAATCATGGCCCCACTGGCTGACGCAATGCGCCTCGTCCACCGCGATGAGCGAGACGCCGATACGGCGCAACATCCCCATCGCGGAGCCTGCGGCCAGACGTTCGGGCGCCATGTAGAGGAGTTTCAGCCGCCCATCTTCCAGCGCCTGCCAGACGGCCTCGGTCTCCTCAGCCGTGTTGCCGGAGGTCAGGGCACCGGCCTCGACCCCGGCCTCCTGCAGGGCGCGGACCTGGTCGCGCATCAGCGCGATGAGCGGCGAGATCACGACGGTCACGCCGTCGCGCGCCAGCGCGGGCAGCTGGAAACACAGCGACTTGCCGCCGCCCGTGGGCATGATGGCCAGCACGTTGCGGCCTGCGGTCACCGCCTCGACGATCTCTTCCTGACCGGGGCGGAAGGCGTCGAATCCGAAGACATCTCGCAGCAGCGGTGCGAAATCGGGCATTGCCGGGGAAGCCTCATCCAAGATGTTGTGGTTCTGCTCTTGGATGCAGTTTCACATACTAAGAATCGGTGAACAAGGCCCGGCGGGCATCAGTAGAAATAGACCGCGTTGTTAATCAGGACGATCCGCAGCGCGTAGACCGCGACCAGCACGATCAGCGGGGCAAGGTCCAGGCCGCCCATCGCCGGAAGCACGCGCCGGATCGGGCCGTAGAGCGGTTCGAGAATGCGATTGAGCCCATACCAGATGGTCGCCACGAGCTGCTGGTGCAGGTTGAGCACCTGGAAGTTGATGAGCCAGCTCATGATCACATGGGCCAGGATTATGAACCAGACGATGTCTAGGATCAGAAGAAGGATCTGGATGAGCGACAGCATGGCATTCCCCGAATTCGGTCCCGCCCTGAGGTAAGGACAGCGGGCGCAAAGGGCAAGGGCAGAGCGCGGGCACTGTGCCGCAGCGGCAACGCGGAATCCCTGTGCAGCAGGCGGAGCTTGCCTTGCGGGACGTTCGCGCCTCTTACTTTGGGCAGGACAGGCGGGGAGACGCGGGTGGCCGGGATATCCGAGAAAAAGAGGATCTGGGGCTGGTGGTTCTTCGACTGGGCAAGCCAGCCTTACAACACATTGATGCTGACCTTCATCTTCGGCCCGTATTTCGCGCAGACGGCGGCGGGCGTGATGATCGAGGGCGGCATGGCCGAAACCGCGGCCAAGGCGCAGGCGCAGGCGTTGTGGGGCTATGGACTGACGGTGGCGGGGCTCGCCATCGCGGTGCTGGCGCCGATCCTGGGCGCGGTGGCCGACAGTTCGGGGCGGCGTCTGCCGTGGATCTGGCTGTTCTCGGCCATGTATGTGGTGGGCGCCTATGGCACCTGGTGGACGGCGCCGCAGGACTTCTCGGCCGTCTGGGCATTGACGATGTTCGGGATCGGCCTGATCGGGATGGAATTCGCCACGATCTTCACCAACAGCTATCTGCCCTCGCTGGGACCACGGCGCGAGCTTGGGCGCATTTCGGGCTCGGGCTGGGCGTTTGGCTATGTCGGCGGCGTGCTGGCACTGGCGATCATGCTGGCGCTTTTCCAGGCCGGCGACAACGGCCGGACGATGGCGGGACTGGAGCCGGTTCTGGGGCTGGACCCCGCGACCGGCGAGGGCACGCGCGCGGTGGGGCCGTTCACGGCTATCTGGTACCTCGTCTTCATGATCCCGTTCTTCCTGTGGGTGCGTGACGAGCCCGGACAGGGGACCGGCACGGGCGCCTCGGCGGCGCTTCGCGACCTATGGCGAACGCTGCGAGGCTTGCCGCGGCACCCCTCGCTGCTGGCCTATCTGGGCTCGTCCATGTTCTATCGCGACGCGCTGAACGGAATGTACACCTTTGGCGGTATCTACGCGCTGGGAGTGCTGGACTGGTCGATCATGCAGATCGGCATCTTCGGCATCATCGCCGCGATCAGCGGAGCCGTGTTCGCCTGGATCGGCGGCTATGCCGACCGCGCCTTCGGACCCAAGCCGGTGATCGTCGTCTGCTGCTTCGTGCTGATGGGCACCGCGTTGCTGATCGTGTCGCTTTCGCCGACCTCGGTGATGGGGATCGCGCTGCCCGAGGGGTCCGCCCTGCCCTCGATCCTGTTCTACGTGGCGGGCATCCTGATCGGCGCCGCGGGGGGCGCGCTGCAATCGGCCAGCCGAAACATGCTGACTCGGCAGGGCAACCCGGCGCGGATGACCGAAGCCTTTGGTCTTTATGCGCTGTCGGGCAAGGCCACGTCGTTTCTTGCGCCGTTCCTGATCGGGCTTGCCACCGATCTGAGCGGAAGTCAGCGTGTCGGCGCCTCGCCCCTGATCGCGCTCTTTGCGATCGGCCTCATCATGTTAGTGTGGGTGAGACCAGAAGGAGAGGACCGCGCATGAGACTGCCCCGCATGCTGACCGCCGCGCTGCTGATGCTGGGCCTGGCCCTGCCCGCGACGGCGGAACCATTGGCGAAACAGCTTTTCGGCGCGCAGAGGATGGGCTCGCAACAGGCCTCGGCGCCGTTCGGCTCCTACTCCAAGGGCTGCGTGGCGGGCGCGGTGCGCCTGCCCGAGACAGGGCCCACCTGGCAGGCGATGCGGCTGAGCCGGAACCGCAACTGGGGCCACCCCGAGACCATCGACTATATTCGCGATCTCAGCGCGTTCGCGGCGTCCATGCCGGGCTGGAGCGGGCTTTACATCGGCGATATCAGCCAGCCGCGCGGCGGGCCGATGACCTCGGGCCATCGCAGCCACCAGATCGGACTGGATATCGACATCTGGATGCTGCCGGCGAACAACCTGCGCCTGTCGCGGTCGCATCGCGAAAACATCTCCTCTATCTCGTTGCGACGGGCGGACGGGGCCTATGTCAACGACAACTGGACCCAGCAACATGCCGAATTGCTGAAACGGGCGGCGCAGGACAAGCGGGTGGCGCGGATCTTCGTCTTTCCGGGGGCAAAGGTCTGGATGTGCGACAACATGCGAACCGATGCGAGCTGGATGCGCAAGATCCGGCCCTGGTGGGGTCATCACTATCATTTCCACGTCCGTCTCGCCTGTCCGCGCGGGGCGCGGGGTTGCGTCGATCAGGCCGCGCCGCCGCCGGGTGACGGGTGCGGCGAGGCACGGCAGTGGCAGCGCAACATTCTCAACCCGCCGCCGCCCGACCCGAACGCGAAACCCGCACCGCGCCGCCGCGAATACGTCCTGGCCGATCTGCCCAATCAATGCGCCTCGGTCCTGCGCTCGCAGTAGCGGCGGCGCTTGTGGCAGCGCCCGCCACCCCGGTCGAGAGGGGCGGCGCGCGGCATGTGTCGAGCCACACGTGGACCGAAGGCGCCGACTGGTTCGGCGGGTTTTCCGGGATCGAGCTTTCCTCGGACGGCGAAACGTTGCGGGTGCTGACGGACAGGGGCTATCTCGCCACGGCGCGCGTTGAGCGGCAGGATGGACAGATAACCAATGTCGCCCTGACCGCGGTCGAGCGGTTGCGCACGAGCAAGGGCAAGAAACTGGCCGGGCGCGTAGCGGATTCCGAGGGGCTGGCGATTGCGCCGGACGGCACGCTTTTCGTGTCCTACGAAGGGGTTCACCGTGTCGCCGCCCACAGTAGCGCATCGGCCCCGGCGCGCGTGTTGCCGCGACCGCAAGCCTTTCGCGACCTGGAAAGCAACGGATCTTTCGAGGCGCTGGCCATCGACGGGGCGGGGCGTCTCTACACGATGCCCGAGAGCAACCGGCTGGAGGATGGACGCATCCCGGTCTGGCGCTGGGACGGGCAGCGCTGGACGATGCCCTTCTCGCTGGCGCAAGTGGACGGTTTCCTGCCTGTGGGCGCGGATTTCGGCCCGGACGGTCGGCTATACCTGCTGGAGCGGGATTTCGCGCAGATCGGGTTTCGCAGCCGGCTGCGCCGCATCGACATCGCCACGGGCCGCGAGGACGAACTGCTGCGCACACGGCTGCGACGGCATGACAACCTTGAAGGCGTCGCGATCTGGCGCGGGGCCGACGGGCGGCTGAGGGCCACGATGATCTCGGACGACAACTTCCTGTCGGTCCAGCGAACCGAGCTTGTGGAATACGTCCTGCCGGAGTGATCCCTTGCACCAAAGGTCAAAGGGGTGTATCGGCCCGGCTTGCCCGGAGCGGTTCCGGGCCAAGTCGCCGCAACCTTGACAAAACGGGCACCTGACAATGCAACGTTCCCATCTTCCCGGCATTCTTGCCATGGCCGCCATCGTCGTGGCCTCGAACATCCTCGTTCAATTCCTGCTGCTTGACGGTCTTCTGACCTGGGGCGCGTTCACCTATCCCTTTGCCTTTCTGGTCACCGACGTGATGAACCGCGTCTATGGCGCCGGGCCGGCGCGCAAGGTCGTGCTGGCCGGATTCGTGACGGGTGTCATCTGCTCGCTGATCGGCAGCCAGATCATGCTGGAATACGGCCCCGCCGTGCCGCTGCGCATCGCGGTCGCCTCGGGCACGGCCTTCCTGCTTGCGCAGCTGACCGACGTGACCGTGTTCAACCGGTTTCGCGCAGGCGCCTGGTGGCGCGCTCCGCTGGTCTCGACCCTGGTGGGGTCCGCTCTCGATACGGCGCTGTTCTTTACCATCGCCTTTTCGGCCTCGGTCACGCTGTTCGGCGCGCAGGCGGATGCCGCGATTTCCTGGGCGTGGGAGCCGGTGCCCTTCCTGCTGACGGGGCCGTTGGCGCCGCTCTGGGTCACGCTGGCCTTTGCTGACTGGCTGGTGAAGCTGTCGGTGGCGCTGGTGGCACTGGTGCCGTTCCGCCTCATCACCGGCAGGCTGTCGCGCGCGGGCTGAAAATTTCCTTTGGAGATCGGCGGGAACCGTGCCAACATTTCCTTGAGTTCAACAGTGAAGCAAAGGAGGTGATCCAGTGTCGAGAAAGGTATTGGAGAGAGGTGCCGTTTCAGCCAGGGAGGTCGCCCGCTGAGGCAGCCCTTGGCGGATAATCCGCCCCGGCCGGACCGATCAGAGGGTTAGGGTCCGTCTGGCACATCTCTCGAAACTTTCGGAGGGCCGCCCTGATCGGGTGGCCCTTTCCGTTTCCTTCGCCTGCCCTTAAGTTCGCCCCCATGTTGCGGATCAACGATCATATCGCCCTTCAGGACTGGGAAATGACCGAGAGCTTCATGCGCGCCTCGGGACCCGGCGGGCAGAACGTGAACAAGGTCTCGACTGCGGTGGAACTGCGGTTCGAGGCTGCGCGCTCGCCCTCGCTGCCCGAGCCGGTGAAGGCGCGGCTGAAGCGGATCGCGGGCCAGAAATGGACCAAGGAAGGCGCCATCATCATCCAGGTGGACGAGACCCGCAGCCAGGCGCGCAACCGCGAGATCGCGCGCGAGCGTCTGGCCGAGCTTGTCGCGCGCGCGGCGGTCAAGCCCAAGCGGCGCATTCCGACCAAGCCCACGCGCGGCTCGGTCCGGCGCAGGCTAGATGCCAAGAAGGCGCGCGGGACGGTCAAGTCGCTGCGTGGCAAGGTCGACGAGGATTAGTCTGGCATCCCGCGCCGCCGCTGATACTGTGTGCCCGGAAAGTGATAGGACCGGGGACAACACCATGAGACTGGACGGAAAAACGGCAATCGTCACGGGCGGCGGTTCGGGCTTTGGCGCGGGCATCGTCGCCAAGTTCGTGTCCGAGGGCGCGCGCGTGATCGTCGCCGACATCAACCGCGATGCAGCCGAAGAGACCGCGCGAAAGATGGATGGCGACGCGATCGCGGTCGAGGTGGATGTGGCCAACGGACCCTCGGTCGAGAAGATGGCGGAAACCGCCCTGCGCAAGCTGGGCCAGGTCGATATCCTGGTGAACAACGCGGGCGTCACCCACAT
Organism: uncultured Paracoccaceae bacterium; assembly: GCA_947500005.1. GTDB lineage: Bacteria > Pseudomonadota > Alphaproteobacteria > Rhodobacterales > Rhodobacteraceae > Lutimaribacter_A. Next base: position 236,738 of record CANMQJ010000002.1, read on the forward strand.
GCCAGCCCCGATGGAAGACGTCAGCGAAAGCGATTTCGACCGGGTGTTCCGGGTGAACATGAAATCGGTCTACCTGACCGCCTGCGCGCTGGTTCCCCACATGAAGGACCGCGGGACAGGCGCGATCCTGAACGTCGCCTCGACCGCGGGGCTTTCGCCGCGTCCGAACCTGAACTGGTACAATGCGTCGAAGGGGTGGATGATCACCGCCACCAAGACGATGGCTGTGGAGCTTGCTCCCTCGGGCGTGCGGGTCAACGCGATCTGCCCTGTGGCAGGCGAGACGCCGCTGCTGAAATCGTTCATGGGTGAGGACACGCCCGAGATGCGGGCGAAGTTCCTGTCGACCATCCCGATGGGCCGTTTCTCGACCCCGCAGGACATGGGCAACGCGGCCTGTTTCCTGTGCTCGGACGAGGCCGGGATGGTGACCGGCGTCGCGATGGAAGTGGATGGCGGGCGCTGCATCTGATGGTTCCCGGCCGACGCAACCTGATCACCGATGTTCCGGGTCTGAAGGTGGGCAATGCCCAGGACCCGGGCCTGAAATCCGGGGCGACCGTGCTGACGGCGGATGAACCGTTCACGGCTTCCGTTCATGTCATGGGCGGGGCGCCCGGCACGCGGGAGACCGATCTGCTGGCGCCCGACAAGTCGGTGGCGAGGGTCGATGCGATCGCGTTGTCGGGCGGTTCGGCCTATGGGCTCGACGCCTGTTCGGGGGTCGTGGACGGTCTGCGCGCGCGCGGGCGCGGGTTCCGCATCGCCGAGGCGGTGATTCCCATCGTTCCGGGGGCCATCATCTTCGACCTGCTCAACGGCGGCGACAAGGACTGGGTCCACAACCCCTATCGCGCGCTTGGCCGCGCCGCGTTCGAGGCCGCGCATGAACGCTTCGAGATCGGCACCGCCGGGGCGGGGACAGGGGCCCTTACCGCGATGCTCAAGGGCGGGCTTGGCTCGGCCTCGCTGGTGCTGGAGGATGGCGTGACCGTCGGCTCGCTGGTGGCGGCGAACCCGATGGGGGCCGTCACGACACCGGGCGACCGGCATTTTTGGGCCGCTCCCTTCGAGATCGACGGCGAGTTCGGAGGGGTGGGTCCCGATCCGGCCAGCGGGCTTGGACGCGGAATGGAAAGCCGGAAGATGATGACCATGCGCGAGCAGGCGCAGGATCGGGCCAACACGACCATCGCCATCGTCGCCACCGATGCCGATTTGGCCAAGGCGCAATGCCAACGGGTGGCGGTGGCCGCCCATGACGGCATCGCGCGGTCCACGGTTCCCGCGCATTCGCCGGGCGATGGCGATCTGGTCTTTGCCGTCTCGACCGGCGCGCGGACGCTTGCCGCGCCCGAGCGCGACCTGACGCGGATCGGCCACGCCGCTTCGATCTGCCTGGCGCGCGCCATCGCACGGGCGGTCTATCTCGCGCGCCCCGAGGAAGGTGACCTGCTGCCCTGCTGGTCTTCGGTCAATGGCGGCCCGGGCTAGCATCGGACCTGCGACTTAGTGCCGACCCAGGGGCTGCGAGGTTGACAGCGGGCGAAACCGGTCTTTCCTTACGTTCAGCCAAACCCGAATAGATGGAGATCAGCCGTGAAGCGTATCATCGCACCCGTTGCCCTGGCCCTGCTGGCCGTTCCCGCCTTTGCCCAAGATGCCGAGAAGGGCGAGAAGGCGTTCAACAGATGCAAGTCCTGCCACATGATCGTGGATGACGCGGGCGAAACCATCGTCAAGGGCGGAAAGACCGGCCCGAACCTATACGGCATCGTCGGCCGGACCGCCGGCACGGTCGAGGACTTCCGTTACGGTGACAGCCTCGTCGAAGCAGGTGAGAAAGGCCTCGTCTGGGACGAGGAGCATTTCGTGGCCTATACGGCGGATCCCAAGGGGTTCCTGCAGGAATACCTCGACCAGACCTCGGCCAAGTCCAAGATGTCCTTTCGCCTGAAGAGCGGGGCCGAGGACATTTTCGCCTATCTCGAGAGCGTCGCGGCAGAATAAGGACGCGCACAGACCTCAGGACGTGGTCAAAGGCCGCAGGACAGCCCTGCGGCCTTTCGTGCGATTGAACGCATCCGGTCCACGGTCCAGATTGGAACCGGGAGCGAGACCGCCGGTCCCTGCCAGGCGCGTGGCCGCGCGCCCCTGAATTCGACAGCCAGCAGCCAGGGCCGGACGACCCCGCGCCGCCCGACAAAGGAGTGTTTCGGACATGACAGTCATGATTCCCGCCTGGATCGACGGGGTGCTGGCGCCGGTCGAGAAACTGGAGGCTCATGAAAAGGGCCTCAAGCACAAGGCCGTATCGGTCTTTGTCGTGCGGGACATGGCGATCCTCATGCAGCGCCGCGCCATGGGCAAGTACCACACGCCCGGCCTGTGGGCGAACACCTGCTGCACGCATCCGCAATGGGACGAAAGCTCGTCAGCCTGCGCTGTCCGGCGTCTGCGGCAGGAGATGGGGATCACCGGTCTGTACCCCGAGTATCGTCACAGGCTGGAATATCACGCCGATGTCGGCAACAGCATGGTCGAGAACGAGGTTGTGGACGTGTTCCTGGCCCATGCCCGGGGGCCCGTCGAAATTCAGCCTGATCCCGACGAGGTGATGGAGCATCGATGGGTCGGCTACCATGACCTGCTGGCCGAGGTGAAACGCTATCCGCAACGTTTCACGCCATGGCTCAAGATCTATCTTCATCATCATGCCGACACGATCTTTGGTCCCGACCTGATCATTTCGAGCAAGGTCTGAGCCAGCCCCTGTTCCGAAAGAAACGCGACGTGCACCCGTCTCTGCGGGGCGTCCGACAAGATTCCCTTGATCGGCCTTCGGATTGCAGGAACAGTATCCCCGATGGAAGCTGCGGACACCGCAGGAACAGACGGGGAGAAATTCATGGGACAGACACTGACGCGGACGCTGGCATCGGCCATTGCGCTGAGCGCGGGGCTATTCGCCACGGCCGCAATCGCGCAGGATGACATCACCATCGCGATGCAACTGGAACCGCCGCACCTGGACCCGACCAGCGCGGCCGCGCAGGCCATCGACTCGGTCGTCTACACCAACATTTTCGAGGGGCTCACCCGCTTCATGGGCGACGGGTCGGTCGTGCCGGGCCTGGCCGAAAGCTGGGAGATTTCCGAGGACGGGACCGAGTACACGTTCAAGCTGCGCGATGGCGTGACCTTCCACGACGGGACCACGATGGATGCCGAGGACGTCAAGTTCAGCCTCGACCGCGCCCGTGCCGAGGACAGCGCCAACGCGCAGAAGGCATTGTTCGCGGGCATCTCGGACGTGACGGTGGTCGATCCGCAGACGGTCAAGATCACGCTCAAGGAACCCGACGGGAATTTCCTGTTCAACCTGGCCTGGGGCGACGCGGTGATCGTGGCACCCGAAAGCATCGAGGACATCAAGACGAACCCGGTGGGCACCGGTGCCTACACGTTCAGCGAATGGGTTCAGGGCGACCGGATCGAACTGACGCGCAACCCCGACTACTGGGGAGAGCAGCCGGCGATCGCGACTGCGACCTTCCGTTTCATTTCGGATCCCACCGCCGCCTTTGCCGCCGTGATGGCCGAGGATGTGGACGTCTTCACCGCCTTCCCGGCCCCGGAGAACCTGCCCCAGTTCGAGGCCGACCCGAGATTCCAGGTTCTGATCGGCTCGACCGAGGGCGAGACGATCCTGTCCACGAACAACAAGCAGGCGCCCTTCGACAACGTCAAGGTGCGCGAGGCGATGGCCCATGCGATCGACCGGCAGGCGATCATCGACGGGGCGATGTTCGGTTACGGCACGCCGATCGGCACGCATTTCGCGCCGCATCACCCGGCCTATATCGATCTGACCGGTCAATCCGCCTACGACCCGGAAAAGGCCAAGGCCCTGCTGGCCGAGGCAGGTCTTGCCGACGGGTTCGAGACAACGCTGCACCTGCCGCCCCCCTCTTACGCCCGGCGCGGTGGCGAGATCGTGGCAGCGCAGCTGGCCGAGGTCGGCATCAAGGCCGAGATCATCAACGTGGAATGGGCGCAGTGGCTGGAAACGGTCTTCAAGGGCAAGAATTTCGGCCTGACCATCGTCAGCCATACCGAGCCGATGGATATCGGTATCTACGCGCGGCCCGACTACTACTTCCAGTACGAAAATCCCGAGTTCCAGGCCCTGATGGAAGAGCTGACCCGGACGACCGATCCCGACAAGCGCACCGAGCTGCTGCAACAGGCGCAGCGCATGATCGCGGATGACTACGTCAACGGATATCTGTTTCAGCTTGCGGCCATCACCGTGGCCAAGGCCGGGATCGAGGGTCTGTGGGAGAACGCGCCCACGGCGGCCGTCGATCTGACCGGCGTGAAGTGGACCGAGTGATATAGCGAGCCGATCCCGCCTTGCGCGGGGTCGGCCCCCTCTTCCACTGCATCGCGAGCCGCTCGTGTTCCCCTACCTCCTTCTGATCCGCAGGTTCGCGGCATGCTTCACGGTTCTGTGTTGCCTTGGCGCCCCTCTATCGGCCGAAGGGTTGGACTCCACGCAGCTGACATATGTTCCCGACCTTCCGGACGAACCGCTGACCGTGGGCGTGGGAATCCACATCGACCAGATCACCGGCGTTGACCAGAAATCGGAAAATTTCGGCGTCGTCGGGACGATCCGCATGGAATGGACCGACCCCGCCCTGGCATTCGAGCCGGGGGATGATCAACTCGCACTCAAGGTTCTCGCCCCCGAGGACTTCGTGGAACTTGCCGCGGCACAGAACCTGATCATTCCCCGCATTGTGGTCCAGAACCAGCAATCGAAGCGCTGGATTCATCAAGCGGTCGTGGCCATCCGCTCGGACGGGTTCGTGAACTATTTCGAAAAGAGTTCGGTGACCCTCCAGGCGCCCTATTTCAATTTCCTGAAATATCCCTTCGACACTCAGACCTTCTATTACGAGATCTCGTCGGTCTATCCGGTCGATTACGTGCGCTTCGTCTCGCTGGAGCAGCATTCCGGGCTGGGCGACATGCTGGGAGAGGAAGAGTGGCGGCTGTCCGACGCACGGATGCTGAAGACCCAGATATCCGGGCTCTCCGGCATGCAGAGCGATCAGTTGGCGCTGGAGTTCAAGGGGTCGCGCCACGTGACGTATTACGTCATCCGGGTGTTTCTGCCGATGCTGGTTCTCATCACGGTCAGCTGGACGCTGTTTTTTCTGGACGAGTACGGCAAACGGATCGAGATCGCGGGTGCCAACCTGCTGACCTTCGTCGCATTCAACTGGGCAATCTCGACGGATCTGCCGCGACTGGGTTACGTGACATTTCTGGATTTCGTTCTGCAATGGATGTTCGTGGTGACGGGCGGCGTCATCGTGACCAATGTCTGGCTGCGCAGGCTCAAGGCGACGGGGCGCGCGGACCTGGCCCACACGCTGGACACGTATATCATCAAGTGGATCTATCCGCTGAGCTATGCGGCCATCGTGGCCTTTGCGGTGACGCGGTTCTTGATCGACTTCTAAGCGCTGGACCACGGGGTGATGCCCGCATAACGTAGCGCCGATGTTACGTTATTCGCTCAAGCGCCTGCTCTCCCTGATCGTGAGTCTCGCGGTCGCCTCGGTGGTCATCTTCGCCGTGATCGAGGTGGCACCGGGCGATCCCGCATCCTTCATGCTGGGGGTGAACGCGCAGGAGGATACGCTGGCCGCGCTGCGGGCCGAACTGGGGCTCGACGTGCCCAAGGTGCAGCGGTATTTCGACTGGATCGGCGGGCTGCTCGTCGGCGATTTCGGCACTTCCTACACCTATCGCACGCCGGTGGCGCAGATGATCGCGGACCGGATGTGGGTCTCGTTGCCACTGGCGCTCTACGCACTGGCCCTGTCCACCTTGATCGCCTTCCCGGCGGGCATCTATGCGGCCGCCCGGCGGGGCAAGCCAGGTGACGTGGCGGTGATGGGTGCCACGCAGCTGGGCGTCGCCGTTCCCAATTTCTGGTTCGCCATGATGCTGGTGCTGATCTTTGCCATCAACCTGCGCTGGTTCGGCGCGGGCGGCTTTGCCGGCTGGGACAAGGGGGTCTGGGCCGGGATCCACTCGCTGACCCTGCCCGCCATCGCGCTGGCCCTGCCGCAGGCGGCGATCCTGGCGCGGGTCATGCGTTCGGCCCTGCTGGACATCCTGGGCGAGGATTTCATGCGCACCGCGCGCGCCAAGGGTCTCACCCGGCGGCAGGCGCTGTGGCGGCACGGGGTGCGCAACGCGCTTATCCCGGTGCTGACAATCCTCGGCCTGCAATTCTCTTTCCTGCTGGCCGGGTCGATCATCATCGAACAGGTCTTCTTCCTGCCAGGGCTGGGACGTCTGGTCTTTCAGGCCATCAGCTCGCGCGACCTGATCGTGGTGGAATCGGTGGTCATGCTGCTGGTCTTTGCCGTGATCATGGTAAATTTCCTCGTCGATCTGGCCTATGCGCTGGTCGATCCGCGCTTGAGGGACCGGACATGAGACGAAACCTGATCCTGGGCACGGCTCTGTCGTCGCTGGTGCTGCTGGCCGCGCTGCTCAGCTTTGTCTGGACGCCATATGACCACGCGGCACTGAGCATTCCCGACAAGCTGCAAACCCCCGGGCCAGAGCACTGGTTCGGCACCGATCATTTCGGGCGCGACATGTTCTCGATGATCATGGTGGGGGCGCGCACCTCGATCGCCGTGGCGCTCATCGCCGTGGGGATCGGCATGGGTCTGGGCGTCCCGCTGGGCCTGACGGCGGCGGCGCGCAAGGGGTCGTGGCTGGACGAGGTGATCATGCGGGGCAACGACCTGGTGTTTGCCTTTCCCTCGATCATCATCGCGATCCTGATCACTGCCGTCTTCGGGGCGGGTGCCGTCAACGCGATCATCGCCATCGGCATCTTCAACATACCGGTCTTCGCCCGTGTCGCGCGCGGCGCGGCCCTTTCACTGTGGGAGCGGGAGTTCATCCTGGCCGCGCGGGTCGCGGGGAAAGGACCGGCGCGGATTTCGGCCGAACACATCCTGCCCAACATCGCCAACCTGCTGATCGTACAGGGAACGATCCAGTTCTCGCTGGGTATCCTGGCCGAGGCCGGGCTGAGCTATGTCGGTCTTGGCGCGCAGCCTCCCACGCCAAGCTGGGGTAGGATGCTGGCCGATGCGCAGACCATGGTCAGCTTTGCGCCCCACCTGGCGCTGATCCCGGGCCTTGCGATCATCGTGACGGTGCTGGGCCTCAACCTGATGGGCGACGGGCTGCGCGACTGGCTGGACCCCCGCATCCGGGTGGCCCGCGCATGAGCCTGCTGGAGATCCGCGACCTGAACCTCGGGATTCATTCCTATGACATCCTGAAATCCGTGCATCTGACCGTGGCCCCCGGCGAGGTGGTGGCCGTGACCGGCGAAAGCGGCTCGGGCAAGTCGATGACCGCGCTGGCGGTGATGCGGCTGCTGCCCGAGGCCGCGCATCACTCGGGTTCGATCCGGCTGGACGGCACCGAACTGCTCGACCTTACGGAGGCGCAGATGTGCCGGTTGCGCGGCGCGGCGGTGGGCATGGTGTTTCAGGAGCCGATGACCGCACTCAACCCCGTCAAGACGATCGGCGACCAGGTGATGGAGACGATCCTTGTCCATCGCGCGATGACGCGCGAGAGGGCGGAAGAGCGCGCGCGCGAGGTTCTGACCCGCGTCGGCCTGCCGCCCGAGCGCTTCCCGCTGTCGCGCTACCCGCATGAGCTGTCCGGCGGCCAGAGGCAGCGCGTGGTCATCGCCATGGCCATCGCCCTGCGCCCCAAGCTGCTGATCGCGGACGAGCCGACCACCGCCCTCGACGTGACGACCCAGGCCCAGATCCTCGACCTGCTCAAGGGGCTGGTCGAGGAATATGGCATGGGCCTGCTGATCATCACCCATGACCTGGCCGTCGTCTCGGACATAGCGGATCGGATCACCGTCATGCGCTATGGCGAGGTTGTGGAATCCGGCCCGACCCGACGGCTCTTCGCCGAGATGCGGCACCCCTATACACGCATGCTGTTCGAGGCCTCGGGCCACAAGGTATCGCTGCCGCCCGCCCCCCCGCCCGAGCCGATCCTGTCGGTGGAGGGTGTGGTGCGCGACTATCCCCTGCCACGCAAGCTCTTCCGGTCGCAGGGCCATCACCGCGCCGTCGATCACGTCAGCTTTGCCCTCAACCGGGGCGAAAGGCTGGGTCTGGTCGGAGAATCCGGTTGCGGGAAATCGACCCTGACCCGGGCGCTCCTCGGGCTGGAACAGGTGCAGGCGGGCCGCATCCTGCTGGATGGAGAGCCCGTCTTTTCGGGATCCCGGCCCAACCTGGCCGTCCGCCGCAAGATGCAAGTCGTCTTCCAGGACCCTTTCGGCAGCTTCAACCCGCGCCACCGCGTCGACCGGCTGATCACCGAACCGTTCCACCTGCTCAAGGCGCAGCCAAGCGGATCCGAACGTCGCGACCGGATTGCCGAAATGCTGAGCGCAGTAGGCCTGTCGCCGGATGACGCGGGCAAATATATCCACGAATTCTCGGGCGGGCAGCGACAGCGCATCGCCATCGCCCGCGCGCTGATCATCCGGCCCGAACTGATCCTGTTCGACGAGGCGGTCTCGGCGCTCGACGTGTCGGTTCGCGCGCAGATCCTCGACCTGCTGGCGGAACTCTGCGAGGCCTATAACCTGACCTACCTGTTCATCAGCCACGACCTGAGCGTCGTGCGCACCGTGACCGACCGGGTCTTGGTGATGCGGGCCGGGCAGATCGTCGAACAAGGCGAGACGGAGCGGGTCTTCTCGGACCCGCAGCATGACTATACCCGCACGCTGATCGCGGCGGCGCCAGTTCTGCCCGAGATCGGGGCGCTGCGGGCCTGACCGCAAGACACGTGGGGGCGGGTCGCCCCCGATAGAGAGGACAAGACCGATGAGAGACAGCAATGACGCCCTCTGGTTCGACCCCACGCTCTGCCTGATCGGCGGTGCGTGGACCGGGACCGCCGAGACCCTGCCGCTGGTCGATCCTTCGGACGGGAGCGAGATCTGCCGGATCGCGCGCGGCGGCGCGCCTGAGATCGACGCCGCGGTCGCCGCAGCCGAGGCTGCCCTGTCGGGCGAGTGGGGCCGGATGACGGCGCTGGACCGTGGCCGGGTTCTTACCCGGATCGGCCAGCTGGTACTGGAGCGTGTCGAGGATCTTGCCCGGCTGGAGGCGATGGATGTCGGCAAGCCCCTGACCCAGGCCCGGGCCGACGCGGTGGCGCTGGCGCGTTATTGCGAGTTCTATGGCGGCGCGGCCGACAAGGTGATGGGCGAGACGATCCCCTATCTGGATGGTTATACCGTCTATACCCTGCGCGAACCGCATGGCGTGACGGGCCATATCGTGCCCTGGAACTATCCCATGCAGATCATCGGCCGCTCTGTCGGGGCGGCCCTTGCCATGGGCAATGCCTGTGTCCTGAAACCGGCCGAGGAGGCCTGCCTGACCGCGCTTGCCTTTGCCCATCTTGCGGTGGAGGCCGGCCTGCCGGCGGGCGCGCTCAACGTGGTTCCCGGTCTGGGGGCCGAGGCGGGGGCGGCGCTTTCGGGGCATCCGGGCGTACATCACATCTCTTTTACCGGCTCGGTCGCGACCGGTGCGCTTGTGCAACAGGCGGCAGGTCGCAACGTCGTGCCGGTGACGCTGGAACTGGGCGGGAAATCGCCCCAGCTAGTCTTTGACGATGCCGATCTGGACGCGGCTTTGCCCTTCCTCGTCAATGCCGGGTGTCAGAACGCAGGGCAGACCTGTTCGGCCTCCTCGCGCATCCTGGCCCAGCGGGGCATCTATGAGGCCGTGAAGGAGCGGATGGCGGCGGCCTATGGAGAGTTGACCGTTGGCCCGGCGATGGAGGACCTGCGCGTGGGCCCACTGATCTCGGACCGGCAGAAAGAGATCGTCACCGGGTTCCTCGAGAAAGGTGCCGACCTGACGATTGCAGGACAGGGCCGCATCGTGGATCACGCGCCCGAGGCCGGGGCCTATGTGCGCCCCACCCTCTTCGCCGATGTCCCGCCAGAGCACACATTGGCGCGCGACGAGATTTTCGGCCCGGTTCAGGTTCTGATCCCCTTCGACACCGAGGAGGAGGCAGTGCGGATCGCCAACGGGACTGATTACGGGCTTGTGGCCAGCATCTGGACCCGCGACGGCGCGCGTCAGATGCGGTTGGCCAAGAAGCTGCGCGCGGGCCAGGTCTTCATCAACAATTACGGCGCGGGCGGCGGGGTCGAATTGCCCTTTGGCGGGGTTGGCAAGTCGGGCCACGGGCGCGAAAAGGGGTTCGAGGCGCTTTACGGTTTCTCGCAGCTCAAGACCGTGGCGGCCCGACACGGATGACAGCGCGGCAGGACAATGTCGCGCTGGCGATCATCCTGTCGCTGGTGGCGCTTGTCCTGTTCGACCTGATGGGCCTGGTGATCAAGCATCTGTCGCCGCATTACACGGCGGCCGAGCTTTCGGCCTATCGCAATTTCTTCGGCCTTTTTCCCAGCCTGATCGCGCTCTGGTCCTCTCCGGCGTGGCACAGGGCGGGACGACCGTGGCGGATGCGACAGTGGCGACTGGGGCTGATGCGGGGGGTCTATGTCACCTTCGCGCAGTTCCTGTTCTATTTCTCGCTTGGCGTCATGCCCTTCGCCACCGCCTCGACGATCACATATGCAAATGCCCTGTTCACCACGGCGCTGGCCATTCCGCTATTGGGAGAGAAGGTCGGACCGCTGCGATGGATCGCGGTGGCGATCGGATTCGTCGGGGTGCTTTTCATCATGAAGCCGGGCAGCGAGAGTTTCTCGGTCCATGCCCTCGCGCCGCTTGGCGCGGCCTTTCTCTACGCGATGACCGGAGTGACCGCACGGCTGATGGACCCCGATGTTCCGAGCCCCCTCATCAACCTCTACTCCACGCTTGCCTCGCTGGCGGGGGCACTGGTGCTGGTGATGATCGCGGGCGGTTTTTCTCCGGTCCGGTCGATGGCGGACGCGGCCTGGATCGTGTCGATGGGCGCGTTCGGAGGGACGGCGGTGCTGTTGCTGGTAATCTCCTACCGGATGACGGAGCAGAGCAACCTGGCCCCCTTCAGCTATTTCGGTATCCCGATCGCCTTTGTCGCCGGATGGCTCTTTTTCGACGAGACGCCCTGGGGCGACCTCTTTCCCGGTGGGTTGCTGATCGCTGTAGGCGGATTGATTGTCATCTGGCGCGAGAGGCAGATGCGGCGCATTGCACGGGCGGCGGCGGGGTGATCAGACGATCACCTCCACGCGTTCCTGCTTCCCCACTCCGAAAACACGCTTGTACCTTTCGATCTCGTCCTCGGGGCCCATCGCCTTTTCCGGATTGTCGCTGAGCTTGACGGTCGGGCGGCCATTCGCGGAAACCGCCTTGCAGACCAGGGAGAAGGGCGCCAGCCCGTCGCCCGGCACGAGGCCGCGGAAGTCGTTGGTTAGCAACGTCCCCCAGCCAAAGGATACCTTGGCCCGTCCGGCGAACTGCGCATGCAGCTCGATGATCTTTTCGACATCCAGCCCGTCCGAGAAGATGATCCGCTTCTCGCGCGGATCTTCGCCGCGGGCCTTCCACCAGTCGATTGCGATTTCGGCGCCCTTGGCCGGATCCCCGCTGTCGATACGGATGCCGGTCCATCCCGCCAGCCAATCAGGCGCGCGGTCCAGGAAACCCTTGGTGCCATAGGTATCGGGCAGGATGATGCGCAGGTTCCCGTCATGCTCGTCATGCCAGTCGCTGAGCACGTCATAGGGGGCCTGCGCCAGTTCGGCATCGGTTTCAGAAAGCGCGCTGTAGACCATCGGCAGCTCGTGCGCGTTCGTGCCGATCGCCTCGACCTCGCGCCGCATCGCGATCATGCAATTGGACGTTCCGGTGAAACTGCTGCCCAACCCCTCGATCATCGCCTGGACGCACCAGTCCTGCCAGAGGAAGGAATGCCGCCGCCGCGTCCCAAAATCGGCTATGCCGAGGCCCTCGATCCCGCGCAACTGCTCGATCTTTTCCCACACGCGGGTCATGGCGCGGGCATAGAGGATCTGCAACTCGAACCGGCGCATGTCGTTGAGCACGGCGCGCGAGCGCAGTTCCATGAGAACCGCCAGCGCCGGGATCTCCCACAGCATGACCTCGTGCCATTTTCCTTCGAAGGTCAGCTCGTATTGTTCGCCGCGCCGCTCCAGGTGATAGGGCGGCAATTGCAGCCCTTCGAACCATTCCATGAAATCGGGGCGGAACATCTGGCGCTTGCCATAGAACATGTTGCCGCGCAGCCATGTGCTCTCTCCCCTGCTGAGACGCAGCGAACGGATGTGGTCAAGCTGCTCGCGCAGTTCCCCTTCGTCGATCAGGCGGGCCAGCGGCACGTGGGCCGAACGGTTGATGAGCGAGAAGGTGACGGTGGTATCGGGCTTGTTCCGAAAAACTGACTGACACATCAGCAGCTTGTAGAAATCCGTGTCGATGAGCGACCGGACGATCGGGTCGATCTTCCATTTGTGATTGTAGACACGGGTTGCGATATCCACGGGCGAGCCTCGTCGGTTTGCGATCGGCCTTGGATACGCCACTAGCGCGGCAGTGGCAATTTATTGCGTCCGACCCATTCGGGGACATGTTCAATCCGCATCAGCACGGCCTACATGTTGAAGGATGGTCGACAACAGTTCGTCGCGGCTGATCGGCTTGGCAAGAAAATCGTCCATCCCCGCCGCTTCGCAAGTCTGGCGGTCGCTGTCGAAGGCATTGGCCGTCAGCGCGATGATACAGGGCTGCGGGGTCGCGAGGGCGCGGATCCTGCGCGTCGCTTCGGGGCCGCTCATTCCGGGCATCGACATGTCCATCAACACCACGTCAGGGCACAACTCGGCAGCCATCTCGACGGCGCTGCACCCGTCACATGCAAAATGCAGGTCGAGTGCAAGATCCTTGAGGTACTTCTTCAACAGGAGCCGGTTGGTGCCGTTGTCTTCGGCAACCAGCACACGCAGTCCAGCAAGCCGGGCCTCTGCGTCATCCGCCACCGCGACCTCTGCCGGGCCATAGGGAAAGCCCACGGGGATACGCAGGCTGAAGCACGACCCTTCGCCCAGGCTCGACTCCACGGTGATACGCCCGCCCATCAGATGGACCAGTTCCTGCGAAATGGTCAGTCCCAGTCCCGTTCCGCCGTAATGCCGGGTGGTCGTCGCATCCGCCTGGGAGAACCGCTCGAAAATTTCGCCGAGCTTTTCGGCGGGAATCCCGATCCCGGTGTCGGAAACGCGGAAGACCAGCAGCCAGCCCGCCGATGCGGGTTCGGCGGTTACCTCTACGGTCACACGGCCCCGGTCGGTGAATTTCACCGCATTTCCGACAAGGTTGATCAGTACTTGCCAAAGCCGACCATCATCGCCATGAACCAACCGCGGCAGAGAGCCGTGGCATATCAGGTGCATCGACAGGCCCTTGGCACGAGCCTGCGGCTCGAGCAGGCGGACCGTCTCGGTACAGCAGCCTTCAAGGTCGAAGTCGACCGGATGCAACGTCATCTTGTGCGCGTCCAGCCGCGACAGGTCGAGCACGTCGTTGATGATCGTCAGTAGCGCCCTGGCCGAACTGCCGATGGTCGCAGCGTATTGGCGTTGCTCGGCGTCGAGGTCGGTCTGCGCGAGCAAGTCCACCATGCCGATCACGCCATTGAGCGGGGTGCGGATCTCGTGACTCATCGTGGCCAGGAACTCCGCCTTGACGCGCGCGCCTTCTTCGGCGGCTTCGCGCGCGGTTGCCATCTGCTCGGCATGGCTCCGCGCCGCGGTCACATCCCGTTCAACCGCCACCATCATCTCGAGGGCGCCGTTTTCGTCCAGGACCGGAGCGAGATTGGTTTCCATCCAGATTTCACGGCCATCCTTTGTGACGTTCATGATCTCGCCACGAAAGGGCCGACCCTCCATGATCGCGCGCCGGATCGCCGCGTGGGTCTCGGGGTCGGTATTCGGCCCGTTCAGCAACTCGCCCGGCGTGACCCCCGCGGCTTCCTGCAAACTGTAGCCGGTGATGCGGGTAAAGGCGTCGTTGACCCAGGTGATCCTGCCCTCGCCATCCGAGATGATGACGCTGTCATTGGCGTTGCGTGCCACGAGCGACAGTTTCTGGGCCTCTTTCTGGTGCCGGACAAGCGCCCTGCTTTGCGCCACCAGGTCCAAAGTCGCCTTCCTGTGTCTGTTGAAGCCCCATTGCGCGAAACTGAGGAAGTTCACGATCATGAAAGCGAACATCATCGTGCCCGCGACGTTCATCAGGAAAACCGCATCGGGCGGCCCGGCATAGATCGCGTCCAGAATATAGAGCGCAGAGATGGTAGCCGCATAGATTACCAGCCGGACGAGCGCAGCGGCGCGATGATATGGCAGGACGAGACCCGCATTGATCGAGGCACCGGCAAGGAAGGCCGTTGCGAAGATCGGGGAGAGCCCCACCACCTCGCCGTACCAGGCAAGCATGACACAGGCGGCAATGGTGAGTGCCTGTACCATGCCGGTCGTCGCGCTGGTCAGCAGCAGCCGCCGCAACGGCTCTCCCCGCTGAAGCCGGGCGGGGATGCCGCGCAGGTAAAGGACATCGACAACTTCGCCCGACAGCGCAAGGGCCAGCGCGATTGTCCCGACTTGCCATCCTTCGGTCACGGTCAGGGCAGCGGTGCCGATCCCTGTAACGATCTGGCGGCTGGCGAAACTGCGGACACGGCCCCTCGCATAGCGGCTGAGCAATCCGCGCCGGCTGTAGCGCCATTCCAGATCTGCAAACTGGTCGGGCCGGGCCGACCCGTCACTGTCCATGGGCGTTCCCCAAACCTCAGGATGGTCTTGGGAATATCCTTACGCTCACGGGCCTTAACAAATCGCAACCGGTCTCAGGACAGACGGACTCCGGCGCCGCGCATCGCCGCCTCGGCGGCCGCCAGCGATCCGTCGAGGTCGATGGCGCGACAAGCCTCCATCACGACCTCGACGTCGAAGCCGAGGCGCGCACCGTCAAGCGCCGAATATTGCACGCAGAAATCGGTCGCGAGCCCGGCAAGGGTCAGTTTCTCGATCCCGCGGGTACGCAGATACCCCTCGAGGCCCGTGGGCGTGTTCCGGTCATTTTCGAAAAAGGCCGAGTAGCTGTCGATCTGCGGGCGGAACCCCTTGCGCAGGATCAGGTCGGCATCGGTCCGCAGGGCCGGGTGAAACTCGGCCCCCGCACTTCGTTGGATGCAATGGTCGGGCCAGAGAACCTGTGCCCCATAAGGCATCTCGATCGTGTCGAACGGGGCCTTGCCGGGATGCGAACTTGCGAAGGAGGAATGGCCGGGCGGGTGCCAGTCCTGGGTCAGGATGACCGTATCGAACTGCTCCATCATCGCGTTGACCCGCCCGACAACTTCATCCCCGGCGGGCACGGCAAGGGCACCGCCGGGGCAGAAATCGTTCTGAACGTCGATCACGAGCAGGGCATGGGTCATGGCGCATCTCCTTTCCCCTATCGGTAGGCAGACCTCGCTGCCGCGTCAATCCGGGCTCTTGCGCGAGGGCCGAACCGGGTCTAGATCGCCGCCATGTACACGATCGCCGCACTTTACCATTTCACCCGGCTCGAAGACCCGGCTGCCCTGAGGCAACCGTTGCTGGATCTTTGCACGCGCCGGGGCGTCAAGGGCACCCTCCTGCTTGCGCGGGAGGGGATCAACGGGACCATCGCCGGACCGCGCGCAGGCATAGACGCGGTTCTGGCCCACATCCGCACCCTGCCCGGCTGTTCTGACCTTGAATGGAAGAAGGCGCAGAGCAGCCATCCTCCCTTCGGCAAGATGAAGGTCCGGTTGAAGAACGAGATCGTCACCATGGGCCAGCCGGACGTCGATCCGCGTGCGCGTGTGGGGCATTATGTCGAGCCCGAAGAATGGAACGATCTGATCCGCTCCGAGGACGTCGTGGTGATCGACACGCGCAACGATTATGAAATCGCCATCGGCACGTTCGAGGGCGCGATCGACCCGCAGACCGCCAGCTTTCGTGATTTTCCCGCGTGGTGGGAGGCGAACAAGGACCGCTTTCACAACAAGCGCGTGGCAATGTTCTGCACCGGCGGCATACGCTGCGAGAAATCGACCAATTACCTGCTGGGTCAAGGGGTCGAGGATGTCTATCATCTCAAGGGTGGCATCCTGCGCTATCTCGAGGAGGTACCGGCCGAGGAAAGCACGTGGCAGGGTGAATGTTTCGTCTTCGACAATCGCGTTTCCGTCGGACACGGCCTGGTCGAAGGCCCGCATGAGCTTTGCCATGGCTGCCGGCGCCCCATCCTTCCGGAGGATCGCAACCGGCCGGAATACGAGCATGGTGTTTCTTGCCACCTGTGCATCGACGAGACCTCGGACGAGGACAAGGCCCGTTTCCGCGAACGCCAGAAACAGATGAAACTCGCCCGCGAACGCGGTGAGGATCATCTGGGCGCGCTGGAGTTGCGCTAGGCTTCAGGCCCGGTTCCGGTCGATCCAGTCCGACATCAACGCCTTGTCGCGGAAACATTCCGGCGGAACCTGACGCCGCTTGAGCCGCGCGATACGTTCGGCAAAGGCGACCTGCTTGCCGCTTGGATACCGCTCGAACCGCGACCCCCGCTCGGTTTGCGCATCGATCCAGGCAGAGAGCGCCCGCCGGTCACGCTGTGCCTCCTCGGGAATTGCAAGAGAACGCCGTTCGGCAATGGCGCGCGCATAGCGCAACTGGCGCTCGGTCACGGGAAGCAGGTGGTAATCGTTGCTGGAACCTTCCAGCGCGGCGATTTCGAACATACGGGCCATGGGAACATCCTCCGTATTCTGCTCTCACGATATAGAACATACAGGGAACATTTTCAAGCTCCCCCCGCACCGGGTCGTGTTTTTGCCACTGGTAAACAGTCAATGATGGCGACAATGTGCCGGCCAACACTATCCGCGAACTGGAGCCGCCCATGACCGAGATCACGCCCGCCCTGCTGTCGGAAATCCGAAGCCGTTTTGCCCAGGTCGATCACTGTCCTGTACAGGGACCGCGCGTATTCTTCGAGAACGCAGGCGGCGCCCTCACGCTCAATTCGGTGGTCGACACCTCGGCCCGTTATGCGGCGATCCCCGACAACCAGGGCCGTGACAATCCCGGCAGCCACGAGCTGATGCGCGTGATCAACAAGGCCAAGGAGGACATGCGCGTTTTCATGAACGCGCCCTCGGGGCAGTTCTTCGTCGGCGAAAGCGGGACGGAACTGCTGTTCCGTTTGATCATGAATGCCTGCCTCGGGTCCGGGCCGGGCATCGTTCTGGGCTCAACCCTCGAACATCCCGCGACGCGCAGCGCCTGCGCCCGCTGGGCCGGGATCGCCGGGCAGCAGCATGTTCTGATTCCGCATGACGACGCCATGGGGACCGTGACCGCCGACGCCTACGCCGCGGCGGTGACCCCGGATGTAAAGGTGGCGACGATCCTTCACACCTCGCCCGTCACCGGCATGGGCGTCGACGTGGCCGCGGTGGCCCGCGCGATCCGTGCTGTCGCGCCCGACGCCTTCATCATCGTCGACGGCATCCAGCACGCGGCCCATGGCCGGATCGACATCGCGTCCTACGGCATCGATGGCTACGTGATCTCACCATACAAGGTGTTTTCGCGCCACGGTTATGGCCTTGCCTGGATTTCGGACCGGCTGACCAAGCTGCCGCACAACGCCCTGATCGGCGGACCCAAGGAAAATTGGGAAATGGGCACACGCGATACCGGCTCCTATGCCACGCTCTCGGATCTTGCCGCCTATTTCGACTGGCTGGGCGGAGAGGTCAGCGATGCCACCGACCGCCGCGCCCGGTTCGTGGCCGCCGGCGAGGCGATCCATGCGCAGGAAAAGGCGCTGACCGACGCGATGATCCACGGTACGGGCAACCTGCCGGGCCTCAAGGACATGGCACGCGTCACCATCATCGGCGGCGTCGACAACCCCGCGCGCGAAGGGCTCGTCTCCCTCTGGGTCGAGGGTGTTGCCTCCGTCGACGTGGTGGCGCGGCTCAACGAACAGGGCATCCGCACCCATCTGCGCAAGGCCGATCACTACTCCGGCAACATCCTTGATCCGCTGGGGCAGGATAGCTGCGTGCGCGTCTCGATGTGTCACTACAATTCCCTGCACGAGGTCGCGCAATTCCTGGCCGCGATGAGGGAAATCGCCACCTGAGCGCAAGCCACAAAAATTCCTGCGGTGCGGGCCCCGAATTCTTGGCGAGTATCCGGACCGTTGCGCGACTAGGGTCCGCGCCAATGCAACGCGGAGTCACGCCATGAAAACCCACGCACAGGCCGTCGTCATCGGAGGCGGCCTTGTCGGCTGTTCGATCCTGTATCACCTGGCCAAGCTCGGCTGGACCGACGTGGTCCTGCTGGAACGCGACGAGCTGACAAGCGGGTCGACATGGCATGCCGCGGCGAACATCCACGGGCTGCACGACAACAACAACGTCACCCGCATCCAGCACTACACGATGAACCTCTACAAGGAGCTGGAGAAGGAAACCGGGCAGGGCTGCGGCGTGTTCCAATCCGGCTCGCTCTACCTTGCCCGAACGGAAGCGCGCGAACACCAGCTGCGGCTTCAGGAGGCCAAGGCGAAGTTCTATGGTTTGAATTTCTTCGAGGTGAGCCGCGAAAAGGCGAAAGAGCTGCACCCTTTGGCGCAGTTCGACGACATCCGCTGCATCATGTTCGAACCCGATGGCGGCAACGTGGACCCCTCGGGCGTGACCCATGCCTATGCCGCCGGCGCCCGCGCCCGGGGGGCCGAGATCGAGCGTTTCTGCCCCGTCATCGCGACCGAGCAGCAGCCGGATGGGACATGGATCGTCCGTACGACCAAGGGCGACATCCACACGCAATGGGTGGTCAATGCCGCCGGTCTTTGGGGGCGTGAGGTCGCCGCACTGGCCGGGCTGCCCCTGCCGCTGCAACCGACCGAGCACCAGTATTTCGTGACCGAGACGATCCCCGAGGTCGCCGCCCTCGGCCGCCGTCTGCCTTCCATCGCCGACCGCGACGGCGAATATTACTTTCGTCAGGAAGGCAATGGCTTCCTCATCGGCGCCTATGAAAAGGACATGCGCTTCTGGGCCGAGGATGGCACGCCGCTGGATTTCGCCCATGACCTGTTCCCTGACGACCTGGACCGGATCATGGAAAACGTGATCCGCGCCACCGAACGGGTGCCCTGCGCCGAAACCGCCGGCGTCAAGCGCGTGATCAACGGGCCGATGATCTGGTCACCCGATTCCAACGCGATCTGGGGGCCGGTGCCGGAGCTTCGGAACTATTTCTGCTGCACCGGCATCATCCCCGGCTTTTCGCAATCGGGGGGCCTTGGCCTTCTGGCCGCACAGTGGATGATCGAGGGCGAACCGCAATACGACATGTTCGCTTGGGATCTCGCGCGCTTTGGCGATTGGGCCGGCAAGGCGTTCACCAAGGCGCGCGTGCAGGATCAATATGCCCACCGCTTCGCGATCCATTTCCCAAACGAGGAGCGCGGCGCAGGCCGCCCCGCCCGTGTCCGCCCTGCTTACGAGATGCAAAAAGAGATGGGCTGTGTACATGGGCTCAACTGCGGTTGGGAACATCCTCTCTGGTTCGCCGATACGCCCGGAACGCAGGACACCAACGGCTTCACCCGCCAGAACTGGTGGGAGCCGGTGGGCCGCGAGGCACGGATGCTGCGCGACAGCGTGGGCGTGATCGACATCTCGAATTTCGCCAATTACGTCATCAAGGGCCCCGGCGCCCATGACTGGCTGGACCGACTTGTCGCCAATCGCGTGCCGACCGAGATCGGGCGCTCCTGCCTGACGCCGCTCATCTCGGTGCGTGGCGGTGTGGCGGGCGACTTCACCATCACCAAGGTGGGCGAAGACGAATACATGATGATCGGCTCGGGGCTTGCCGAACGATATCACCAGCGTTTCTTCAACATGGTGGACCTGCCCGCGGGCACGACGCTCGAGGTCGCCACGAACCGTATCGCGGGCTTCAACGTGGCCGGCCCGAAATCGCGCGAGATGCTCCAGCGGCTGACCAATGCCGATCTGTCGAACGAGGCGTTCCGCTTCATGCGCTCGCGCACGATCGAGGTGGCAGGTGTCACCGCGCTGGCGATCCGCGTGTCCTTTACCGGCGACCTGGGATGGGAGCTGCATTGCGACGAGGCGGATCAGGTCCGGCTTTACACCGCCCTGCTGGACGCGGCGCGGGAACTGGGCGGCGGACCGGTCGGCGGCCGCGCTCTGGGCGCGCTGCGGATCGAAAAAGGTTACGGCTCTTGGGGCCGCGAATACAGCCAGGAATACTGGCCGCAGGAAGTGGGCCTCGACCCGCTGATCAGGCTCGATAAGGATTTCCTGCACAAGTCCGCCTATCTCAAGATCAAGGACAACGCCCCGCGCGAGGTTCTGCGGGTCTTCGAGGTCGATGCCGTCAACGACGCCGATGCCAGCGGTGGCGAGCCCGTCTTCACGCCCGACGGCAAACCTGTGGGCCGCGTGACCTCGGGCGCCTATGGCTATCACGTCGGCAAGTCGCTTGCCGTGGGCTATGCCAACCCGGCCGTGGCCGGGCCGGGCGACGCGGTCGAAGTCTTCATTCTCGGCAAGCCGCACAAGGCGCGTATCCTGAAGCAGCCTCCCTTCGACCCCGAAGGTCAGCGGCTGAGGTCCTGATCCGCGACCCGCCCAGCGGCCTCCAGCAGGACGGGCTTGAACAGCTTGACGGCAGCGCTGGGGGTGCGGTCCTTGAACCGCACGCAATAGCACCAGGGGCTGTGGATCTCGGCGGTGAAGGGCTCAACCACAAGCCCTCGGGCGACATGGGGCCCGATCAGCGACCGTGGCACCGCGGCGCAGCCCAGCCCTTGCGCCGCCATTTCGATGGCCAGATTGGTCAGGTCGGTCTGGTACCCGCCGGTCAGGTCCAGCGGCTCGATCTCGAAGGCGGCGGCGACCTTTTCCCAATAGACCAGCCGCCCGAGGATATGCAGCAGCTTCGCCTCCCGCAGCTGCGCGGGGTCCGTCAACGGCACACCGCCCACCCGGTAATCTGGCGCGCAAACCACGGCCAGCCGTTCCGGCCACAGCCGGATCGCGCCGGCCGACATCTCGTCCTCGTGGTCGATCGTGACCGAGATGTCCGAAACGTCCGGCTCCACGTCGCTCCAGACCGTGCCATGAACTGTCACCTGCACATCCGGGTGGGCCTCGTGAAACGCGCGCAGCACGCCCGCCAGCCACAGCCCTGCGAAACTGGCCGGACAGGACAGGATCACCTCGCGCTTGCGGCTCTGCCGAAGGATCGAGGCGGTGGCCACGTCGATCTCCTGCAATGCGTGGCGCACAGAGGGCAGGTAGGCCTCCCCCACCTCGGTCAGCGCCAGCGAACGTGGCAGTCGCACGAAAAGCGGCCGGCCGATGAACTCTTCCAGCGACCGGACGTGGTTGCTTACGGCGGACTGCGTGATGTTCAGCTCGTCGGAGGCGCTGGTAAAGCTCAGATGCCGCGCGGCGGCCTCGAAAGAGCGCAGAAAGGTCAGGTGCGGCAAATGCTTCATGAGCGAAAACTCTAGCCACTCGCCGCCCGCCCGCAAGGCGGCACAAAGATTTTCAGGGCAACGTGCCACGTATCTTTGCGTGCGGGTCGCTTTTTCGCCCGCTAGCTTCGGTTTCAGCTGTGCGGCGGAGAAACCAGATGCCCGGAACGTTCAAGAAGGTCGCCGAATTCACATTGCGCAGACCGGCCGATGCGATGCCAGACAGCGCACGCGAGGCCGCCGCACTGATGATGCTCGACACGATGGGAATCGTGATCGCGTCCGGCCCGATGGAGGCCGGCGTGATCGCCCGCGATACCGCCTGTCTTCTCTATGCGAGCACCGAGCCGCGATACACCGCCCGGATGCTCTTCGACGGGCGCAAGGTCAGCCTTGCCGGCGCGGCCTTCGCCGCCGCGACGCAGACCGACAATCTCGACGGGCATGACGGGTACAATCCGACAAAGGGCCATATCGGCGTGGTGGCCCTGCCGACGCTGGCGGTGCTTGCCCAGCACCTGCCCGACCTCACAGGGCCAGAGGCGCTGGCGGCCCTCATCACCGGCTACGAGGTCGCAGGACGCGCCGGAATCGCCCTTCACGCCACGGTCAGCGACTACCATACGTCCGGGGCGTGGAACGCGCTCGGAGTGGCCGCAATGGCCGCGCGGCTGCGCGGGCAATCCGACGCAATCCTGCGGCAATCGCTGGGCATCGCGGAATATCATGGCCCCCGTAGCCAGATGATGCGCGAAATCGCGACCCCCACCATGCTGCATGACGGCTCGGGCCAGGGCGCCCTGGTCGGCCTTTCTGCCGCCATCCTGGCCGAGAACGGCTTTACCGGTGCCCCTGCCATCACCCTTGAAGAGGATCGCGCCGCACCGTTCTGGCAGGACCTGGGCCAATTCTGGCAGATCGAACATCAATACGTGAAACCCTACCCGATCTGCCGCTGGGCCCATGCCGCCATAGACGCGACACGCGGTCTGATGTTGACGCATGACCTGACCCCGGATCGCATCGCCTCGGTCGAGATCGCCACCTTTCACGAGGCCGCCTGCCTCTTTCCCGGCATGCCCGACACCACATCGCAGGCGCAGTATTCGCTTCCCTTCTCGGTGGCCGCGCAGATCGTGCATGGCCACATCGGCGTCGAACAGATCACCGGCGACGGCTTGAGCGACGCGGCCGTCGCCCGGATGATCGGGCGCATCACCGTCCGCGAGCACCCCGGACACAGCGACCGCTTCCCGAAAGGCCGCTGGGCCGATGTCACCATCACCACCACCGGGGGGGAGGTACTTGCCTCCGGCGACACCCATGCGCGGGGCGGCCCCGAGGCACCCATGAGTCGAAGCGCGGTCATCGAGAAATACATGGGCTTTGCAACCCCCACCCTCGGGGAGAACCGCGCCGCAGCTATTCGCGACGCGATCCTCAACCTTGCCGCTCCGGCCAGCCTGTGGGCTCAGGTCGGCGATCTGCTTTGCGACCCACCGGAGGCCTGACATGCCCAGAGACCGACGCAGCGGGGGACGGCGTGGAAAATCGGGCCGGAGCGGTGGAGGTATCGCCCAGCTGCCCTGGGCTCAGCCTCGCCATAGCCACCCCGTCTACCAGATAGCCACCGAAGAGGAGGTCGAGGCGATCCATGCGGCGTCAATCCGCATCCTCTCCGAAGGCGGTATCCGCGTCATGGGCGACAATGTGCTGGAGCATTTCGCCCGGGCCGGTGCCTTGGTCGACCGGGACGAGCGCATCGTGCGTATCGATGAAAGCCTTGTCGATCAGGCGCTTTCGACCGTACCGAGCAGTTTCACGCTGACATCGCGCAACCCGGAAAAACGCCTGGTCCTGGGTGGCGATCACACCTGCTTCGGCCTCGTCGCGGGGCCGCCCAACGTGCATGACCGCGTCAAGGGGCGCCGCGCGGGGAACTACGAGGATTACTGCAACTTCACCCGGCTCGCCCATCACTTCAACGCGATCCACATCCTCGGAAACCAGGTGATGGCACCGGTCGAGATGCCCGCCAACACCCGCCACCTCGATACCTATTTCGCCAATCTCACCCTGTCGGACCTCTGCTTTCACTGCACCGCAATCGGACGCGGACGCGCGGTGGACGGGATCGAGATGATGGCGATCTCGCGCGGGATCACGGTCGAGGAGATGGCGCAGGACCCCGGAGTGATCACGATCATCTCGGTCAACTCGCCGCGCCTTCTGGACGACGCGATGGGCGACGGGTTGATCGCGATGGCCGAACATGGGCAGCCCGTCACCATCACGCCTTTCACGCTGATGGGCGCCATGACGCCGGTCACCCTGGCCGCCGCCCTGGCGCAACAGAATGCCGAGGCGCTGTTCGGCGTCGTGCTGACCCAGCTGGTGCGCCCCGGCACGCCGGTCATGTACGGCGCCTTCACCTCCAATGTCGACATGCGCTCGGGTGCGCCTGCCTTCGGGACGCCAGAAAACACCAAGGCCAACATCATCAGCGGGCAACTGGCGCGCCGATATGGCCTGCCCTACCGGACCTCGAACGCGAATGCCTCGAACGCGGTGGACCTGCAGGCGGCCTATGAGACGATGATGTCCACATGGGGCGCCGTTCTTGGCGGCGCGAACATTATCTATCACGCTGCCGGGTGGCTTGAGGGCGGATTGACGGCTTCGTACGAGAAACTGGTTCTCGATGTCGAGATCCTTCAGAACATGATCGAGTTCCTTCGACCGGCCTCCTTCAGTCCCGAGGATCTTGCGGTCGATGCGATCCTGGCCGTGCCGCCCGGCGGGCATTTCTTCGGCACCGATCACACGATGGCCCGGTACGAAACCGCCTTTTACACGCCGCTCTTGTCGGACTGGCAGAATTTCGAGAACTGGGAGGCCGCCGGTGCACGGGACGCGCTGGACCGCGCGACGTCGATCTGGCAGCAGGCGCTGCGGGAATACGAAGAGCCTGTAATGACACCGGACCGGCGAGAAGCGCTGGAAGCCTACATGGCGGGCCGCAAGGAAGAGATCGGCGGCGGCGATCCCTGAGGCCCGGGGGAACCGCCCGGACCGGGCCAGCGTTCCCTTCCGGACAGCCCGTCCGTTGAGAGGCCTGCGATGCCCGACTTGCAGCATGGAGACCGGGATGCCGTTTTCGGCGAAGAAAGTTCGGCTGCCAGTCCCCTGCCCGGCCCGGACGATCAATCGGTCAGCGCCCTGACCGATGCTCAGCGCGCCGATGTAACAGAGCACCGGCGCCTGTCGGCATTGACCGTCTACTCGATCATCCTGAACGAAGGCGAAGAGGAACTGTCCCGCCCGGTGCGCTCGCTGGTCTGGTCGGGCATCGCGGCAGGCATCTGCATCTGCGCCTCGCTGCTCGCCGAAGGGTTGCTGCACGCGCGGCTGGGCGACCACCCTTATCGCGGTCTGATTGAAAACATGGGCTACACGGTGGGCTTCATCCTGGTGATCCTTTCACGGCTGCAACTATTCACCGAGAACACGATCGCGGTCGTTCTTCCCGTCCTTTATCACCGAACGGGCCGGGCATTGTGGCGTGCTGCCCGGCTCTGGGGTCTCGTGCTGGCAGCGAATCTTTTTGGTGTCGGCGTTACGATGACGATGGCCCTCTGGCCCGGTACAGTGGATGTATCCACGGTCGAGGGCATGGTCGAGGTATCGCGTCATTATTCCTCGCTTTCGGGCCTCGAACCCCTGTGGCGTGCCATCCCGGCAGGGTTCTTCGTCGCAACGATCGTCTGGATGCTACCTTCGGCCAAGGGGTTCGAGATCTTCGTGATCTTCGTCTTCACCTACCTTCTCGCCGTGGGTCATTTCCCGCATATCGTGGCCGGCTTTTCCGAAATCTTCCTGCTGTTGCTGATCGGCGAACTGGAGGTTGGCCGCGCAGTCATGGGTCTGGCCCTGCCGACCCTCGTGGGGAACATCATAGGTGGAACGGGCCTGTTCGCGCTACTCGCCCATGCCCAGGTTCAGCAGGAGATGTGACAGCCTGAACCGCGCCTCGCCGGGGGCGATCCGGAAATTGATGGAACATGTCTGCCCCCTCCATGTTTACCTCAAAGGAGGGCCGATCCCGGCTTGGGCGGCCCGACGCCATTGAAATGAGGGATCTGCCATGAAAGACGAACGCGAGCGGCCAGGCCTTTCACGACGTCACGTTCTTGCGCTTGCGCCCGTTGCCGGTGCGGCCGCCTTGCCGACGACAGCCGTGGCCGACGAACCCGCCCCACGCGACGAAGACCCTCGCGAGGTCCGGCTTCGGGATACCGAGCATATCCGCACTTACTATCGCCTCGCCAGAAGCTGATCTCCGGCCAGGAAAGGATACTGCATGCTGAGAAAGCGCACCAACGGAACCCCATCCCGCAGCACAAAGGCCCGCCCGCTGATGCCGCCCCCGTCGAGCGGTCTCAGCAGGCGGGCTTTCTTGCGCAATAGCGGGTTGGGAGGGCTCGCCCTCGGTTCGCTTGGTGCCACGGCCGGTCGCGTACAGGAGGCCGGGGATACCACGCCCACCACCGATGCGGGCGTAGTTACCCGCAAGACCGTCTGCCCCTTCTGCTCGGTCGGCTGCTCGATCTGGGCAGAGGTGAAAAACGGCGTCTGGATCGGGCAGGAGCCGGTCTTCGAAAGCCCGATCAACCAGGGCACCCATTGTGCCAAGGGCGCCGCCACGCGCGAGGTCGCAGTCGGAGAGCGACGCCTGAAATACCCGATGAAGAAAGAGGGCGGCACCTGGAAGCGCATCTCGTGGGAACAGGCGATCTCGGAAATCGGCGCGGGCTTCCGCAAGATCCGTGAGGAATATGGCCCCGACAGCGTCTATTGGCTGGGCTCGGCCAAGTTCTCGAACGAGCAGGCCTACATGTTCCGCAAGTTCGCCGCGATGTGGGGCACCAACAATGTCGACCACCAGGCGCGGATCTGTCATTCCACTACCGTCGCGGGCGTGGCCAATTCGTTCGGCTACGGCGCGATGACGAACACCTACAACGACATCCGCAATTCCAAGTCGATCATCATCATCGGCGGCAACCCGGCCGAGGCGCATCCCGTCTCGATGCTGCACGTACTCAACGGGAAGGAAAACGGCGCGCCGCTGATCGTGGTCGATCCGCGGTTCACCCGCACCGCCGCCCATGCCGACGAATTCGTCCGCATCCGCCCCGGCGCCGATGTGGGCTTCATGTGGGGCCTTGCCCGCATCATCCTGCAAAATGGCTGGGAGGACCGCAAATATCTCGACCAGCGCGTCTATGGCTTCGACAAGCTGCGCGACGAGATCGACCGCTGGACCCCCGAAGAGGTCGAGCGCGTCTCAGGCATCGCCCCCGAACAACTTGAACGCGTCGCCCGCCTGTTGGCCGAGAACCGCCCCGGCACGCTGATCTGGTGCATGGGCCTCACGCAATCCACCATCGGCAACAACAAGACCCGCGCAGCCTCGATCCTGCAACTTATCCTGGGCAATATCGGCAAGGTCGGCGGCGGGGCCAACATCTTTCGCGGCCATGACAACGTGCAGGGCGCCACCGATCTGGGCGTGCTCAGCCATACGCTGCCCGCATATTATGGTCTGACCGAGGGCGCCTGGAAACACTGGGCCCGCGTCTGGGACGTGGAATATGACTGGGTGAAATCCCGCTTCACCTCCAAGGACCTGATGGAAGCGCCCGGCGTTCCCGTCAGCCGCTGGATGGATGGCGTGCTCGAGGATGACGAGGCGTTCGAGCAGCCGCATCCGATCCGCGGCATCGTCTTCTGGGGTCATGCCAGCAACAGTCAGACCCGCGGCCCCGACCGCAAGCGCGCGCTCGAAGCGGCCGACATGGTCGTGATCGTCGACCCCTACCCCACCCAGACGGCGATCGAGAACGAAAGAACCGACAATCTCTATGTCCTGCCCGCCGGCACGACGATGGAAATGGCGGGCTCGGTCACCAATTCCAACCGATCCGTGCAATGGCGCGAAAAGGTCGTGGACCCGGTGTTCGAGGCGAAATCGGATTACGAGATTCTATACCTCTTCGCCCGCGAATTCGGTTTCGACGCGGAACTCTACAAGCATGTCCGCATCGGCGCGGACGGCGTGCCCGTCGCCGAGGACATGCTGCGCGAGGTCAATCGCGGTACTTGGACCATCGGCTATACCGGTCAGAGCCCCGAGCGGCTCAAGACCCACATGGACAACCAGGAGAAGTTCGACTCCATCACTTTGATCGGCAAATCCGCCCCGGTCGAGGGGCAGTATTACTGCCTGCCCTGGCCCAGCTGGGGCCAGCCTGAACAGAACCATCCCGGCTCTCCGCTTCTCTACGACACCTCGAAACCCGTGGCCGAGGGCGGCCTGCCCTTCCGCGCCCGCTGGGGCGTTGAGCATGAAGGCGAGAACCTTTTGGCCGAGAACAGCTATACCAAGGATTCCGAGATCAAGGACGGCTATCCCGAGATCACCTTCGGCATGCTCGACGCGCTGGGTTTCGCCGACGAGTTGACCGCGCGGGAAAAGCTGGTGATCTTCGCGATCGGCGCCGACCGCTACCGGCACGACATGCTTGCCCTGCCAGAGGAAGAAGCAAGCGCCGCCCTCGACCGACTCGAGGCGCGGGTCCGCCGCGAGACGCGCCAGGGCGGCTCGGGCGGACAGGAAAGCGTGAACGAATCCTGGGGCGGGGCCGATGGCGGCTCAAAGGCGCCCTCGGCCGAGGAACTCGGCAAACGCTATCCCGATTATCCAGAGGCCGCGCTCGACGCGATCGAGGCCTATCTCTCCGCCAACCCGCAGGACAAGGGCGAGGAAAGGCCGCCGCTGCGCGACCGGGTGCAACAGGTCAATTGGAAGACCGACCTTTCGGGCGGTCTGCAACGGGTGGCCATCGCCCATGGGCTGGCCCCCTATGGCAACGGCAAGGCGCGCGCCCATGTCTGGAACTTCCCCGACGCGGTGCCGCTGCACCGCGAACCGCTCTACACCACCCGGCGCGACCTGCTGCCCGAATATCAAACCTACGAGGATCGCCGCGTCTGGCGCCTGCCCGCGCTCTACCGTTCGATCCAAGCGGTTGATTACAGCAACGAGTTTCCGCTCAACCTCACCAGCGGGCGGCTGGTGGAATTCGAGGGCGGCGGCGACGAAACGCGCTCGAACAAGTGGCTGGCTGAGTTTCAGCCGCAGATGTTCGTCGAGATCAACCCTGCCGATGCTGCCGCCGCAGGGGTCGCCAACGGCGCCTTCTGCTGGGTCCACACGCCCGAGGGCCGCATCCGCGTTCAGGCGTTGGTTACGCCGCGCGTGGGCCCCGGCACGGTCTTCCTGCCCTTCCATTACGCAGGGATCTGGCAGGGGGAGGACATTTCGCACCGCTATCCCGAAGGCGCTGCCCCTTGGGTAATCGGCGAGGCGTCCAACACGGTGCAGACCTATGGCTATGACGTGGTGACCCAGATGCAGGAGACCAAGGCCACGCTCTGCCGCATCTCGGCGCTGGAAGGAGGCGATGATGACGCGGCTTAAATTCCTCTGCGACGCGGAACGTTGCATCGAGTGCAACGCCTGCGCCACGGTCTGCAAGAACGAGCACGAGGTGCCGTGGGGCATGGTCCGCCGCCGCGTTGTCACGATCAACGATGGCGAGCCGGGCGAAAAATCCATCGCGGTCTCTTGCATGCATTGCACCGACGCGCCCTGCGTCGCGGTCTGCCCCACCTCGACGCTCTACCAGACCGACCTGGGCGTGGTGCTGCATGACAAGGACACCTGCATCGGTTGTGGCTACTGCTTTTATGCCTGCCCCTTCGGCGCGCCGCAATACCCGCAGGAGACGCTTTTCGGCTCGCGCGGCAAGATGGACAAGTGCACCTATTGCGCCGGCGGACCCGAGGAGAACGGATCCGAGGCCGAGTTCCGCAAATACGGCCGCAATCGCATCGCCGAGGGCAAGTTGCCGATCTGCGCCGAGGTCTGCTCGACCCGCGCGCTGCTGGCCGGCGACGGCGAGACCATAGGCGAGATCTACCGCGAGCGCGTCATCCATCGCGGCTTTGGCAGCGGCGCCTGGGGATGGAAAACCGCCTATTACCCGGAGCAGGACACATGACAGACCAAACTCCCGTCGTCCGTGGACGCGACTTCACCGGCTACCGCATCGGCGGGGCCATCGCCGCCCTCCTGCTGCTCGTGGCCATGGTCTGGCAGGTCGTGGCCCTTTTCGACGGCGAGACCGTCACCGTGCCCGAATCCCATTGGCGCGTATCCGCGGCGCAGGGCGATTACGGCGCAGAGGTGATCGCCGGAGAGGTGCTCGAGGCGCGAACGAGGTTCATGGACGAACGCTTCCGCACCGGCCCCTCGCCCGGCGCCGAGGCGCCCGAGCTTGCGCGTGGCGACCGCTACTTCCTGATCGAGGAACGGATGGAGGCCGAAGGCCGCGACCTGACGCGGGCCTGGCTGACGGCCGATGCGCGGGCGCTGGAAATGTCGCGTCCCAGCGAGCGCGTGATCGGCATCTCCTCGCTCCCCTATCCCAATGCCGAGCTCTTCGAGAGGCCCGAGGGTCGCGACTGGCGCTTCGGCCTTGCCGATTTCATTACCCATCTGGGCGCCATCGCGATCCTCGGCTTCTCGCTGCTGCTGGCGCTCATCCTCGCCCTGCGTGGGCGCGTGCCCATCGCCAAGGGTCGCTCGGGCCGGACGGTCAAGCGGTTCAACTTCCTCGAACGCGCCAATCACTGGATGACGGCCAGCAGCTTCATCATGCTGGCGCTCACCGGCATCGTCATTGCATATGGCGACACGCTCATCCGTATCCCCTTCGGAGAAGAGGCGCAGGGTACACTCGCGCTCTGGTCCAGTTGGACGCATGCGCTCTTCTTCCCGCCCTTCACGCTGGGCCTGTTTGTCATGATCCTCCTGTGGACCTGGCGCAATCTGCCCTCCCGGCTCGACCTCGCCTGGCTCGCGCGCGCGGGCGGCTTTTTCTCGGACGATCCCGACAACCCGCCCGCGCGCAAGTTCAATGCCGGGCAGAAACTCATCTTCTGGTCTGCCGTGCTGGGCGGTGTGGCGATGATCGCCACCGGCGTCACCCTGATGTTCCCCTATTTCTGGGCCGACCTCGAGGTGATGGGCTGGGTCATGCTGGTCCATGCAACGCTAGCCACGCTGCTGATCGCGATCTTCATAGGCCATATCTATATCGGCACCGTGGGGATGCAGGGCGCGATCTGGGCAATGTGGGGCGGCAAAGTCGATCGCAACTGGGCCGAGGAACATCATGTATTGTGGCTGAAGGAACTTGAAACGCGCGGCGCGACCGCGCGGGGAGGGTAAGGATGTACGCCTTTGCAACAGGGGCCATTCTGGCCGCGCTGCTGGCGGCGGGGACTTGGTTCGTGCTCGACAACGCTGCCATCTCGGCCAAGGAGCGCGCCGACAACCCCTCGGTTCTGCTCGGGATCGAGGACATGGCGCTGACCCGCAACGAGGAGTTGGAGACCCGCTAGGCGCAGGCGGGAGACCCGGAAAGGAATTGCCATGTTCGAGGGCCTCTCGGTCGAGATCCTGGCGCGTATCCAGTTCGCCTTCACCGTCTCGTTCCATATCGTCTTTCCCGCCTTCACCATCGGGCTGGCCAGTTATCTTGCCGTCCTGAACGGGCTTTGGCTGGCCACTGGGCAGCGCGTCTTCCGCGACCTCTTCGATCACTGGAAGACGATCTTTGCCGTGGCCTTCGGCATGGGCGTGGTCTCGGGCATCGTGATGTCGTACCAGTTCGGCACCAACTGGTCAGTCTTCTCCGACCTTGCGGGGCCGGTGATCGGGCCCTTGATGACCTACGAAGTGCTGGTCGCCTTCTTTCTCGAGGCCGGATTCCTGGGCATCATGCTATTTGGCCGCGACCGGGTAGGCGATGGGCTGCACATGCTCGCCACCGTGCTGGTGGCGCTCGGCACATTGCTCTCGGCCTTCTGGATCCTCAGCGCAAACAGCTGGATGCACACCCCCGCAGGATTCGAACAGGACGCCGACGGCCGTTTCCTGCCGGCCGACTGGTGGGAAATCGTTTTCAATCCATCCTTTCCCTATCGGCTGGTTCACATGGTACTGGCCGCCTACCTGACGACCGCCTTCGCCGTGTCGGGCGCGGCCGCCTGGCAGATGCTGCGCGGACAGGCCACGCCGGCCACGCGCACCATGTTCTCGATGGGCATGTGGATGGCGGTGGCGGTCACGCCGCTGCAAATCCTCGCGGGCCATGAACATGGAATCAACACGTTGGAACACCAGCCCCCCAAGATGATGGCGATGGAGGGCCTCTACCACAGCCACGAGAACGGCGCGCCGCTCGCACTTGTCGGCATCCCGGATCCGGATGCGAAGGAGATCCGGTTCGCCGTCGAGATCCCTGGTCTTTCCTCGCTGCTCGTCAAGTATGATGCCGACGCCCCTCGCCGTGGGCTCGATACCGTCCCCGATGACGAGGAGCCCCCGGTGGCCATCGTGTTCTGGTCCTTCCGCGTGATGGTGGGGCTGGGGCTGGCGATGCTTGGCCTCGGCCTCTGGGCGCTCTGGGCGCGCTGGCGCGATACGCTCTACGATTCGCCCTGGCTGCATCGCATGGCGGTCGCACTCGCTCCTGCGGGCTTCGTCGCCGTGTTGGCCGGCTGGATCACCACCGAGGTCGGGCGCCAGCCCTATACCGTCTACGGGTACTTACGGACAGCGGATTCACTCTCGCCGGTGGATGCGCCAGCCGTCAGCAGTTCGCTGACAGCGTTCATCATCGTCTATTTCTTCATCTTCGGGGCGGGAACCTTCTACCTGCTCCGGCTGATGTCGCGCGCACCGGGCAAAAGCGACGGAGAGCACGCCCTGACCCGACCGGTCCGCGGTGCCCCGCTTGCCCGGGCCCATCGATCGCAACCCGGGGAATAGGAGGCGCGCAATGTTCGATCTGGCATTCATCTGGGCAGGCCTCATCGCCTTTGCCGTGCTGGTCTATGTCATTCTCGACGGGTTCGATCTGGGCGTCGGTATCCTTTTCCCGCTGGCCCAAGACACCCGGGAACGCGACATGATGATCAAGTCGGTTGAACCTGTCTGGGACGGCAACGAGACCTGGCTCATCCTCGGGGGCGGCGGCCTGCTGGCAGCCTTTCCGCTGGCCTATGCCGTCGCGCTTCCTGCGCTTTATGTACCGTTGCTGCTGATGCTTCTGGCACTGGTCTTTCGCGGTGTGGCCTTCGAATATCGCTGGCGGACCGAAAAATGGCGCCGCGTCTGGGACATGGCGCTCATCGGCGGATCCGCCACTGCGGCAGCATGCCAAGGCATCACGCTGGGCGCGATCATTCAGGGTATAGCGGTCGAGGGCCGGTCCTATGCCGGTGGCTGGTGGGATTGGCTCACGCCGTTTTCGTTGCTTACCGGCCTGGCGCTCACCGTTGGTTATGCCCTGCTGGGCGCCACCTGGCTGGTGATGAAGACCGAGGGCGATCTGCAATCCCGAATGCGGCGCCACGCGCGAGTACTCACGTTCGCCGCGCTGGCACTGATCGGCGTGGTCAGCCTGCTCGTACCCTTCCAGGGGCAGACCTATTACGACCGCTGGCTTACCCAGCCGGGGCTCTATTACACGCCCGTCATACCGCTATTGCTGCTCGGCACGTCGATTGCCCTGCTCCGAGGGCTGCGCCAAAGGCGGGACCGTGCGCCGTTTCTTTCGGCCCTCGCCCTCTTTGTCCTCAGCTTCATTGGCTTCGGCGTCAGCATCTATCCATTCACGGTGCCGACATCCCTGACCATCGAGGAGGCGGCCGCACCCGAGAGCACCCTGCTTTTCACCCTCGTCGGAACGGCGATCTTGCTACCGCTGATCCTGGGCTACACGGCCTATACCTATTGGGTCTTCCGCGGCAAGGTCGATTTGGATGAAGGATACTGACGATGCGGCGCAAGAACGTCAGCCGACTGACATGGTTCGTCGGCCTCTGGCTGGCTTCGGTCGCGGGTCTTGGCCTGTTGGCGGGCATAATCAGACTGGCGATCGGTTGATCCTCCAGCCTCCGAGCGCTCATTTCTGAGTAGAGCGAGGGCGCAAACGGACCGGCCCACCCGGTCGGGTGGTTGGTTGATCTCTGAAGGAAGTGGTGAGCCGTGCAGGATTCGAACCTGCGACCCACTGATTAAAAGTCAGTTGCTCTACCAACTGAGCTAACGGCCCACTTCTTGGATCTTGTGATCCTGTCAGCGCTCTGTAAACTCTTTTTCCTAGCAGGTTCAAGAGCGAATTGAGCGCCACGGAAGCACTGTCTGGCGCCCCGATAGGCGCCGCTTCTATGGGTATGGCCCATAGGGGTCAACCCCCTATTTCACCAAATTTCCAGGTGGACTGGATTCGCCGGAAAGGGAGCGTTATATGCGCGCCATGCAGCAGATCGCAAAAACCGGATTGGCCTTCAGAAAGATGCACGGGCTGGGCAATGACTTCGTGGTCATCGACCTCCGTGCATCCGAGGCAGGGATCACGACCGCCTTGGTGCAAGCCATAGCGGACCGCCATCGTGGGGTGGGGTTCGATCAGCTTGCCCTTGTTTCCGAGGGATCCGGCGATGCTCATCTGACCTTCTTCAACGCCGATGGATCGACCTCGGCCGCCTGCGGTAACGCCACACGCTGCATCGCCCGGCTCCTTATGGATGAAAGCGGATCGACGGAGGTGCGCATGTCCACGGACCGGGGCATATTGGTCGCCCGCGACTCGGGCGATGGGCTGGTGTCGGTCAACATGGGGCCACCACAGCTTGACTGGCAGGAGATCCCCTTGGCGGAAGCCATGGACACGCTGGAATTGCCGATCGAAGGCGCGCCCACGGCGACGGGCATGGGCAACCCGCACTGCACTTTCTTCGTCGAAGATGCCGAGGCGATTCCGCTGGAAGAGTTCGGTCGCCGCTACGAGACCCATCCGCTTTATCCGCAGCGCACCAATGTGCAGGTGGCGCAGGTGACCGGCCCCGACCGGATCCGCATGCGGGTCTGGGAGCGGGGCGTGGGCGTTACCCTGGCCTCGGGATCGTCCTCCTGCGCCACGGCCGTCGCCGCGGCCCGGCGCGGCCTTACGGGGCGCTCCGTCCGCATCGACCTCGACGGTGGCAGCCTGCAGGTCGACTGGCGCGAGGACGGTGTCTGGATGACCGGTCCGACCGCGCATGTGTTTGACGGCGTGCTGACAACCGATTTCCTCAAGGACCTGCCATGAGCGCACCGAAATTCACCACGCTTGGCTGCCGGCTCAACTCGTACGAGACGGAGGCCATGAAGGAGCTCGCGCAGGCCGCCGGCCTGGGCGATGCCGTAGTGGTGAACACCTGCGCCGTGACCGCAGAAGCGGTGCGCAAGGCCCGGCAGGAGATCCGCAAGCTCAGGCGCGAGAATCCGCAGGCCCGGATCATCGTCACCGGCTGCGCCGCGCAGACCGAGCCCGAGACCTTTGCCGCGATGGCCGAGGTCGATCAGGTGATCGGCAACACTGAAAAGATGCGCCCGGAAACCTGGTCGGGCATGGCCGCCGACTTTACAGGCGAAACGGAAAGGGTGCAGGTCGACGACATCATGTCGGTCACCGAAACCGCCGGACACCTGATCGACGGTTTCGGAACGCGCAGCCGCGCCTATGTGCAGGTCCAGAACGGCTGTGACCACCGCTGCACGTTCTGCATCATCCCCTATGGCCGGGGCAATTCGCGCTCGGTGCCTGCAGGCGTCGTTGTGGACCAGATCATGCGGTTGGTCGACAAGGGCTATAACGAGGTCGTGCTGACAGGGGTCGATCTGACCTCGTGGGGCGCGGACATGCCCGGTCAGCCGCGCCTGGGCGATCTGATCATGCGAATTCTAAAACTGACCGACGTTCCCCGGCTGCGCATCTCCTCGATCGACTCGATCGAGGTGGACGACGCCCTGATGCAGGCCATTGCCACTGAACCCCGGCTGATGCCGCATCTGCACCTGTCGCTTCAGCATGGCGACGATCTTATCCTCAAGCGGATGAAGCGCCGCCACCTGCGCGACGATGCCATCAGGTTCACCGAGGAGGTACGCAAGCTTCGTCCCGAAATGACATTCGGCGCGGACATCATCGCAGGCTTTCCCACCGAGACAGAGGCGCAGTTCGAGAACTCTCTCCGGCTGGTGGGGGAATGCGGCCTGACCTGGCTGCATGTCTTTCCTTATTCGAAACGCGAGGGCACACCCGCAGCGCGCATCCCGAACCAGGTTCCCGGGCCGGTGATCAAGGAACGCGCCGGGCGGTTGCGCGCCGCGGGCGAAGCTCGCGTGGCGGAACATCTGGCGATGCAGGTCGGGCGAACGCACCGGGTGCTCATGGAAAACTCCCGCATGGGCCGGACCGAGCAATTCGCCGAGGTTGTGTTCGAGACGGATCACCCGGAAAGCCGGATCGTGACAGCGCAGATCCGTGGCGTCCGAGACAGTCTACTGACTGCCTGAGGCGCTGTCAGCGCGCAGGCAAGAGATCCCCGAACGAAAAACCCCCGCAGAAACTTGCCTGCGGGGGTTTCTTTTTCGTTTCCGAAAGGCTGGATCAGCCAGCCTTGCCCTTCTTGACCGGGGCCCAGATCCGCTTGTTGGTGAGGTAAAGCAGGACTGACAGGACCGTCAGGAATAGAACCCCCACGAAACCGGCCTGCTTGCGGGCCATCATCTTGGGCTCGGCGGTCCACATCAGGAAGGCCGAGACATCCTTGGCCATCGCGTGCACATCATTGGCATGGCCATCGGCATACTCCACCTGCTCGTCGAAGAGCGGCGGTGCCATCGAGATCCAGCCACCGGGAAAGGCGGTGTTTTCGTAGAGAATTACGCCGGCCTCTTCCTTTTCTTCACCCGTATAGCCGGTGAGAAGCGAGGCGATGTATTCCGCGCCGCCCATGCCCTTGAAGAGCTGGTTGATACCCAAGCCATAGGGCCCATGGAATCCGGCCCGCGCCTTCGCCATCAGGCTCAGGTCAGGCGCGCCGGCGGCGGTCACCGTCGGGAAATGATCCGTGGGACGCCGCGGCCGATCTTCCTCCAGTTCCTCATCGTAGATGAAGAAATTCTCGGCTGCGTAGGCGCGCACCTGATCCTCGGGCAGGTCAGGGCCGCCCTCGTTCGAAAGCGTCCGCAACGGGACATAGCGCAACCCATGACAGGCCGAACAGACCTCGGTATAGACCTGAAGCCCGCGCTGAAGCTGGTTCTGGTCGTAAGCGCCGAAGGGTCCTTCGAACGAGAAGTCGAAATCCTCGATATGCTGGTCGCTGGCGCCTGCCGCAAAGGATGCGGCAGGAAGGGCCAGAGCGAACGCGGCAGTGAGTGCGAGTTTCTTGAACATGGAATTCATCGTCCTTTCCCTCACTCCGCCGGGCTCGCCGAGGGGACCGTCTTGGTCCCGCCAGTGTTCGGGGCGTAGTGCGCGTTGAAGTCTTCCTCGATGGTCTCGGGCCGCGGACCCGGTTTCTCGATCACGCCCAGCAGCGGCAGGATCACCAGGAAATAGGCGAACCAGTAGGCCGAAGCGATCAGCGAGAAGGTCGCATAGGGCTCTTCCGCCGGCATCGCCCCCAGCCACATCAAGGCGAAGAAATCGATCACCAGCAGGGCGAACCACCACTTGAACATCGGACGGTAGCGACCCGAGCGCACCGATGAGGTATCAAGCCAGGGCGCCAGCGCCATTGCCAGAATGGCACCGAACATCGCCAGCACGCCGAAGAACTTGGCGTCGATGATGCCACCGGTGATGAACGAGGCGAACTGCACGACCCAGACCTCGGAAGTGAAGGCACGCAGGATCGCGTAGAAGGGCAGGAAGTACCACTCCGGCACGATATGCGCGGGCGTCACCAGAGGGTTGGCCTCGATATAGTTGTCGGGATGGCCCAGGTAGTTCGGCATGAAGCCCACGATGGCCCAGAACACGACCATCACCACGCCAAGGGCGAAGAGGTCTTTCATCACGAAATAGGGCCAGAAGGGCAGCGTGTCCTTCTCCGCCTCGGCCTTGGACCCGCGGCGCACCTCGACCCCGGTGGGGTTGTTGTTGCCAGTGGTGTGGAAGGCCCAGATATGAACGACGACCAGCGCCGCGATGACGAAGGGCAGCAGGTAATGCAGCGAGAAGAAGCGGTTCAGCGTGGCGTTGTCCACGGCGGGTCCGCCCAGCAACCATGTCTGGATGCCCTCGCCCACGAAGGGGATGGCGCCGAACAGGCCGGTGATCACCGTCGCACCCCAGAAGGACATCTGGCCCCAGGGCAACACGTAGCCCATGAAGGCGGTGCCCATCATGCAGAGATAGATCAGCATGCCGATGATCCATGTGATCTCGCGCGGGGACTTGTAGGACCCGTAGTAGAGACCGCGGAAGATGTGGGCATAGACGGCGACGAAGAACAGCGAGGCACCGTTCATGTGGAGATAGCGGATCATGTGCCCGCCGTTCACGTTGCGCATGATGTGCTCGATGCTGGCGAAGGCCATGTCGACATGCGGCGTGTAATGCATCACCAGAACGATGCCGGTGATGATCTGCAGAGCAAGGCAGAAGGTCAGGACGATCCCCCAGATCCACATCCAGTTCAGGTTCTTGGGCGTGGGGATCATGATCGTGTCGTAGAGCAGGCCGACGATGGGAAGGCGGCTGTTCAGCCACTTTTCACCGCTGGTCTTCGGCTCGTAATGGTCGTGCGGAATTCCGGACATGCTTACGTCTCCTTAACCCAGCTTGATCGTGGTCTCGTCCACGAACTCGGCAATCGGGATGTGCAGGTTCTCGGGCGCGGGGCCCTTGCGGATGCGGCCCGCCGAATCGTAGTGCGACCCGTGGCACGGGCAGAACCAGCCATGGAAATCGCCCGCGCCGTCGCCCAGCGGAACACAGCCCAGATGCGTGCATACACCCATCATCACCAGCCATTCGCCGGCTTCGTCGAGCGTGCGGTTCTCGTCGATGGCGGGCGAGGTGGGATCGTTGGCATTGCGCGCCAGCGGGTCGGGCAGTTCCGACAGATCGACCTGGCGGCCGTCGTTGATCTCTTCCTCGGTGCGACGACGGATGAAGACGGGCTTGCCCAGCCACTTGACCGTAATCTGGGTACCAACGTCGACACCGCCCACATCCACGCGGATCGAGGAGAGTGCCTGCACGTCGGCCGACGGGTTCATTTGGTTGACCAGCGGCCAGATGGCGGCCCCTGCGGTTACGGCACCTGCGCCAGCCGTGGCGTAGTAGAGGAAATCTCTGCGGGTGCCTTCGTGATCTTCTGCGTGGGACACGAGGTTTCTCCGATTCCTGCACCCGGAACTCCGGGCAAACATGCATCAAGACCGCATGAAAGCGGTATCTCATCGCGGGTATCTAGCCGGGTGAAATCGGTTCGTCCAGCGGTCATAGGCGCGCACTACGCCGCATCTGGGAAACTATGTCGCGACCGGACCACAGTTTTTCAACTGTCGACCGGTCGCGAAGACGGATCAGGCGGCCGGCGGCCGGGTTTCCTGCATCGAGGCGCGTGATTCGAAATCGGCGAACCAGTCCGCCAGCGCGGGGCACCCGCCGCGCCATCCGCGAGCGTCGTGGCGGAAATCAAGATATCCCAGCGCGCAGCCCACCGTGATCTGCCCCATGCTCAAGGACCCCGACAGATGGCTCATCCAGCGTGATTCGAGGGCCGCACAGGCGCGGGATATCTTGGCCCATTGGGCGTCGCACCAGTCAGGGAATCGGATCTCCTCGGGACGCAGCCTGCCTTCGTAGGTGATGAGCAATGCGGCATCCAGCATCCCGTCGGCCAGCGCCTCGAGCGTGAGAACGTCCCAGCGCCCGTCCCCGGCGGGGTAAAGCTTGCCGCCCGCGCGTTCATCCAGCCAGGCGCAGATGACCCGGCTGTCGAACAAGGTCGGCCCATCCGGACGCTCAAGCGCCGGAATCTTGCCCAGGGGATTCTTGTCGTGCAGCGGGGCATCGGTATCGAACGGCCCCAGAGAAGAGGGTATAAGCTCGACCTCGTCCAACTGACCGGTCTCGTGCAAGGTGACCATGACCTTTCGCACATAGGGTGAGTTGGGGCTGTGATAGAGTTTCATGAAAGTCTCCGCGCTGTTTGACGTGAAGTTGAGACGCGGACAGCGAAAAGTCCAGCCGCTCTCAAACGCCGCGCATCCAGCGCGAGAGCAGATCCGTTTCGGCACCAAGCCCGGCCTCGGCGACATGATCCGCGGCGGCCAGGCGCGCCGGTTCCGGCTTGTTCTGCCCCAGTTTCCAAGTCCCGTCGAAACTCTCGATCCACAGGCGCACCGGCACGATCATCCGCATGAGCCGTTCAAGTGCTTCACCGCCCATCTTGGCGGTCGTCCAAGGCGGTTTCGGACGCAACCGCTCCTCGAAAGCGGCCGATTGCCGGTCGAGAACATCCCGCAAGGCCTCTTGCGGCAGCCGTTCCAACAAGCCGACCAGGTGAACCGCCACGTAATTCCACGTCGGCACCTGGTCTTCCATCCCGTACCAGTCGGGCGAGACATAGGAGTCGGGCCCCGAGACGGCAAGCCTCGCCGGGCGCGCTGTGTCGAGCAGGCGCAGGATCGGGTTGGACCGGACGAGGTGAAGATCGACGCACGGCTCCGAAGAGTCACCGATCACGAATGGCACGTGCGACATGAGCGGGACCTCCGACGACGCCACGGCCAATACCCCGAAGCCCCGGTCGCGGACAAAGGGCAGGATGCGGTCCCGCTCCTGCGTACGGAATGTCGGGTTGGGATGCATGGCGCGACATTTCCTCGCTGGTTTGCACAGTCCTGCCCGATATGGCCCGCTCCGGCAACCGCATCCATTGGAACGGAACCTTGCCTGACCCGGGGGGTTGCCCTTGGACGGTACGGCAAGGGCCGTGTCTACAATGCACAAGGGAGACCCGCATGGAAGGCGTAGGTTGGTTCGCGGCCATCATCATCGGAGGCATCGCCGGATGGCTTGCCGAGAAGTTCATGAATTCCGACATGGGCATTATCATGAACATCGTGCTCGGCATCCTCGGGGCGCTGATTCTAAATGCGATCCTCATGGCGATTGTCGGCGGAACGCTCGGCGGCTGGATCGGCCAGCTTGTCGTGGGATTCATAGGCGCCTGCCTGCTGATCTGGATCGTTCGCATGGTGCGCGGCAGATCCTGATCCCGCGCCACACATGTTTGCCCAGCTGTCTCTTCCGGTGCTGCTCGCGCTCCTCATCGGCGCGGGCACCGCAGTAATCCTCGCCTCGATCCGTGCCACGCGCCTCGCCGACATCATCGCCGACCGGACGGCAATGGGCGAGGCAATGGCGGGCGGGATCATTCTCGGCGGTGCGACCTCGCTCTCCGGCGTGGTCGTATCGGTGACAGCCGCGGCCTCGGGCGATGCAAGTTTCGCTGTCTCGAACGCGGTCGGCGGGATCGCGGCACAGACCCTGTTCCTGGCCGTAGCCGACCTGTTGCACC
This sequence comes from uncultured Paracoccaceae bacterium, assembly GCA_947500005.1. Classification (GTDB taxonomy): domain Bacteria; phylum Pseudomonadota; class Alphaproteobacteria; order Rhodobacterales; family Rhodobacteraceae; genus Lutimaribacter_A. The sequence continues at coordinate 278,023 of CANMQJ010000002.1, forward strand.
GGCGCGCCAATCTTGAGCATGCCGCCGCAGAGCCCGCGAATCTTTTCCAGGCCGTGATGCTGCTGATCCTGCTCAGCCTTCCGATTGCCGCTATCGCGGGGCCCGACATCGCCTATTTCGGCGTGCATCCCGTTTCGCTTCTCCTGTTCCTCGCCTACCTCGCGGGCGTGCATCTCTCTGCCTCGGTCAACGATCAGCCAATGTGGAAACCGGTGGAAACACGCGAGACCCGCCACGATGAGCCCGAAGACGATGCCGAGCCACAGAAATCGGCGCTGCGGCCCGCGCTCGTCTTCGCAGGTCTCGTCGCGGTAATGGGCGGCTGCGGTTGGATCATCAGCCAGGTGGGCGGCAGCTTCATCACCCGTTTCGCGCTGTCGTCCAGCCTCGTGGGCGCGTTGTTGACAGCCGTCATCACCTCCCTGCCCGAACTGGTCACCACGCTTGTCGCCGTGCGCCGCGGTGCACTTCAACTGGCCGTTGGCGGCATCATCGGGGGCAACACCTTCGACACGCTGTTTCTGGTCTTTTCGGACGTGGCCTATCGGGACGGGTCGATCTACGGCGCGGTCGGGATGAACGACCTTTACTGGCTGGCCACGGGCATGCTGATGACCGCCGTTCTGCTGGGCGGTCTGATCCTGCGACAGCGCGAAGGCCCAGGGCGGATCGGGATCGAAAGCGTATTGATGATGGGGATCTATGCCACCGCTGTCGTGGTCGAGGTCCTGGGCCGCGACTGACGCAAGGCCAATTCCGCTTGAGGCCCCCTGCCCCGCCCGTTAATCACGGTGGCGCAAAGGAGCGCGCCCCATGTCCATCAACTCATTCGGTCACCTGTTCCGCGTCACCACCTGGGGCGAAAGCCACGGTCCCGCCCTTGGCGCCACGGTGGATGGCTGCCCTCCGGGCGTCGCGATCGACGAGGCGGCCATCCAGTACTGGCTCGACCGGCGCAAACCGGGACAGAACAAGTACACGACCCAGCGGCGCGAGGCGGACGCCGTGCGCATCCTTTCCGGCGTGTTCGAGGGACAGACCACCGGCACACCGGTGCAGCTGATGATCGAGAACACCGACCAGCGGTCAAAGGATTACGGCGACATCAAGGACAAGTTCCGCCCCGGCCATGCGGACATCACCTATTTCCAGAAATACGGGATCCGCGACTATCGCGGCGGCGGTCGCTCCTCGGCCCGCGAAACGGCGGCGCGGGTTGCGGCGGGTGGCCTTGCACGCGAGGCGATCAAGGCGCTGGCGCCGAATGTCGAGATCACCGGCTACATGGTGCAGATGGGCCCGCACCGGATCGACCGAGACCGGTTCGACCGGGCGCAGATCGAGCAGAACCCCTTCTGGGTGCCCGATGCGAAGGCAGCCGAGGATTGGGCGGCCTATCTCGACGATCTGCGCAAATCCGGCAACTCTGTCGGTGCGGTGATCGAGGTGGTGGCGCGCGGCGTTCCGGCAGGGCTCGGCGCGCCGGTCTATGGCAAGCTCGACACCGACCTGGCCGCAGCGATGATGTCGATCAACGCGGTCAAGGGCGTCGAGATAGGCGAAGGCATGGCTGCTGCCGAGCTGACCGGAGAAGCCAATGCTGACGAGATCTTCATGGGCCAGAACGGGCCACAATATAGTTCGAACCACGCGGGCGGGATCCTTGGCGGCATCTCCACCGGGCAGGACATCGTGGTGCGCTTCGCTGTGAAACCCACCTCCTCCATCCTGACCACGCGGCGCACGATCACTACGTCCGGCGAAGAGACCGAGATCGTCACCAAGGGCCGCCATGACCCCTGCGTGGGCATCCGGGCCGTGCCGGTGGGCGAGGCGATGATGGCCTGCGTGCTGCTCGACCACTTGCTGCTGCACCGGGGGCAGATCGGCGGGAACCGTGGCCACATCGGCTGAACTTCGCGATGCGCTGCGCGCCGAGGTCAGGGCGCGAATGGCGCAGGATCCGGCCCATGACATCGCGCATCTCGACCGGGTCTGGAGCAATGCGCGGACGATTTCGGAAGATGCAGGAAATCGCGTCCTGCTGGCGGCCAGCTACCTGCACGACCTCGTGAACCTGCCCAAGGGCGATTCCATGCGTCACCTGGCCTCGCGCCGCTCGGCAGAGGCCGCCGGACCCATCCTGTCCGGCTTGGGCTTTCAGGCGGCAGAGATCGACGCGACCTGCCATGCCATCGAGGCGCACAGCTTCTCGGCAGGCATCACTCCCGATACAGACGAAGCGCGAATCCTTCGGGATGCCGACCGGCTGGACGCGCTCGGCGCCATCGGCATCGCGCGCTGTTTCAGTGTCTCGGGCTCCCTCGGACGCCCCCTTTACGAACCTGATGACCCTTTCGCAGCAGGCCGTGACCCGGACGACCGGACGTGGACGCTCGATCATTTCCGGGTCAAGCTGCTACGCCTGCCCCAGGACATGCTGACGGAACGCGGCAGGGAAATGGCACGCGAAAGGGCGACGCGCATGATCGCCTATCTGGACGCGCTGGCCGGCGAAATCGGCACCCAACTCCCCGCGGATTGGCGTGAATGACCCAGATCCTGTCGATCACCTTTCCCATCTACGCCGCCATCACCATTGGCTACGCTCTCGTCCGGGCGGGCTGGTTCGGCGTTCAGGATATGCGGGTTTTGGGCAACTACGTCCTGAACGTCGCCCTGCCCGCCCTTCTCTTCAGCGCCGTGGCGCGCCGCGACGTGGCAGAGGTATTCGACGGCCCCTATATGCTCGCCTTCGCGGCCGCGGGGCTGGCGACAGTTGCTCTCACCTACCTGTGGTTCACGGCGCGGGGGGCCGACGCCTCGTTGCGGGCCGTGGCGGTGATGGGGGCATCCTGTGCCAATTCGGGCTTCATCGGCTACCCGGTCATGTTGCTGACCTTTCCCGACCTCGCGGGAGTGATCCTTGCGCTGAACATGCTGGTCGAAAACATATTGATCATACCGCTTTGCCTGATCCTGATGGAACTCAGCCGGGGCGGCGCACATCGGCCGCTGGGTCGCAAGATCGTGATGATCCTCTGGGGCGTATTGAAACGGCCCATGGTGATCGGGCTGCTTCTGGGCTTGCTCGTATCGCTGGCGCGTATCCCTGTACCCGGTCCGGTGACACGCCTGATCGACATGCTCGCGGCTGCCGCGGCGGGGTTGTCGCTGCTGGTGATCGGTGGCTCGCTGGTTGGCTTGCCCTTGCGCGGCAACCAGATGCGCGCGCTGCAGGTGGCGGCGGGCAAACTCCTCCTCCACCCGGCGATGGCGGCGCTTGCGGTCCTTGGCGTCAGCGCCCTTGGGCTCGCCCTGTCCGATGAAATGCGCGTGGCACTGATCCTCTCGGCGGCCATGCCCATGTTCGGGATCTACGCCGTCCTCGCCCAGGAACAGGGGCAAGAGGGGATGGCCTCCATCGCGATGCTGCTGGCAACCGCGCTCAGCTTCGTGACGCTATCGGTTCTGCTGGCGGTGCTGACCTAGCGCCAGACGGGGTCGCCCGAGCCAAGATCGACCGCACCGCTCTGCCAGTGCATCGGGGCACCCTCGACCCGGATCGCGGGCTTCAGCCTCCGGGCCGGTCCCCAGGGTGTCGCTTCGCGCCAGTCGTCCAGATCACCAGCATCGCTGAATGTAATCTCAGGCCCCTCCGAGCGCTCCATTCCCGCCAGCAATTCGGCGGTCCGCGCCAACGAGAGACGTGCCGTGGACAGGACATCGCCCCGTATCGCGCGCGTCAGCGCCGAGATCGCGGCGGCGGCCATGAAATACCCGGTGGCGTGGTCCAGCGCCTGAACCGGCAGCGGGTGGGGTTTGTCTTCCCCTGCCCAGCGCATCCCGGCCTCGGCGATCCCGCTGCTCATCTGGACCAGCGAGTCGAATCCACGACGCGCGGCCCAAGGTCCGGACCACCCGTAAGCGTCCAGCGAGACCTCTATCAGCGCCGGGGCGAGCCTCGCCCGCCTCTCCGGCGAGACAAGCGCATCGAGCGCCCCGGGCCGGTAGCCGTGAACCAGAACATCCGTCTTCGCCAGCAAGGCCTCGAACCGGCTGCGCCCTTCATCGGATTTCAGATCCAGCCGGGCACAGCTTTTGCCAAGCGTCACCTCGGGCACCACTCCCGGCTCGTCCCAACCGGGTGGATCAAGCCGCAGCACCTGCGCGCCAAAGCCTGCAAGGGTCCGCGTGGCGACCGGCCCGGCCAGCACCCGCGTCAGATCGAGAACGCGAAGGCTCTGCAACGGCCTGCCCGCAGATCCCGTCCAGTCGCGCACGTGCCCCAGCCGGTGCGCCCAATGGACCAGCGGTTCAGAGGCGACCGCCGCGCCCTGGGAATGCGCCAGCCAGTCGGTCCTGCCGCGCATCGCAGCCGCCGCTCCCCCCGCTTCGACAACAGCGTGCTCCAGATCCTCGGCAGGCCACCGCGCGACCTCGGCGGCCACCGCCTCGCGCCGCGCACCGCATCCAAGGACCGATAAAGCGGCTGCCCGGTGATGGGGCGCATTGGTGTGCAACCTGATCCAGCCGTCGCTGGCTTGATAATCCCCGGCGACCGGATCCCACGCGTCCGGCCTTTCCCAGCCTTCGGGATGGACCGACCAGTAGAACCAGAGCGACGCGAGCCGTCGATCGACCGAAACCTCCGGGCGCCGTCCCCCTCGGGCCTCCATCAGACCCGCCAGCGCGCTGCCCACGGCACCCATCGAAACCGCGGCCAGATCGGTCACGGCAAAAGCCGACCTCCACGCCCCCTCTCCGGAGATGTCAAAGGGTGCGACGTCGAAGGCGGCAAGCACCTCATCCATCGGTGAAAATCGTCGCATGTTCCTCGCGCAGTGCCTTTTTCTGGACCTTGCCCATCGTGTTGCGCGGCAGGGCATCGGCCACCACGATCCGCTTGGGCTGCTTGAACTTCGCCAACTGCCCCGAAAGCGCCTGCATGATCGCCTCGGGCGAGGTCCCCTCGCCTTCCGGCACCACCACCGCCACGACGCCCTCTCCGAAATCGGGATGCGGCACGCCGATCACCGCGCTTTCCAGCACCCCCGGCAGATCGTCGATCAGGCTCTCGATCTCCTTGGGATAGACGTTGAACCCGCCGGTGATGATCAGATCCTTCTCGCGTCCCACGATGGTCACATAGCCATCGGCATCGATCTTCGCCAAGTCACCGGTGATGAACCATCCGTCGGGGCGCAATTCCTCGGCCGTCTTTTCGGGCATCTGCCAATAGCCCTGGAACACGTTGGGGCCGCGCACCTCGAGCACGCCGATCTCGCCGGGTGCAACCTCCTTGCCCTCCAGCATGACGCGCGCCTCGACGCCCGGCAGCGGAAAGCCCACCGTCCCGGCGCGCCGCTCGCCGTCATAGGGGTTCGAGGTGCTCATGTTGGTCTCGGTCATGCCATAGCGTTCTAGGATGCGGTGCCCGGTGCGCGCCTCCCATTGCTCATGCGTATCCACCAGCAGCGGCGCGGAGCCGGAGATGAAGAGCCGCATGTTGGCCGCCCTCTCCCTTGTCAGCCGGGGATCGGCTAGAAGCCGGGTGTAGAAGGTCGGCACGCCCATCAGCGCGGTCGCTCCGGGCATCGCATCGAGGATGGCATCGGCGTCGAAGCCCGGCAGGAACACCACCTGCGCGCCGGAAAGCAATGCCACGTTCGTCGCCACGAAAAGCCCGTGGGTGTGAAAGATCGGCAGCGCATGGATCAGCACGTCATCCGCAGTGAACCGCCAGTAGTCGCGCAGCGTCGCCGAGTTCGAGGCTAGGTTGGCATGGCTCAGCATCGCGCCCTTAGACCGCCCCGTCGTGCCCGAAGTGTAGAGGATGGCCGCCAGATCGGCGCCCGCCCGCGCAACCGGTGCGACGGGTTCTTGCCGGTCCGCAAGGTCGCGCAGCGTTCCATGTCCCTCGGCGTCCAGTGTCAGCACCCGGGCCTCGCCGGAAACCGCCCGCGTTTCCTCCAGCCGGCCGGGGTCACAAACCACGACACGCGGCGTGGCATCACCGATGAAATAAGCCACCTCCGGCCCGGTATAGGCCGTGTTGAGCGGCAGGAAGATGCCGCCCGCCGTCACCGTGCCAAGATAAAGCTGGATCGCCTCGATCGTCTTGGCAACCTGCACCGCCACCCGGTCGCCCGGGGCAACACCGCATTCCGCCAAGGCCGCCGCCATACGCCCGGCGCCCTCGAACAACGCTCCGAAACTGACCGTCTCTCCGCCGGGAAGACGGGCAAAGACCTCGCCCTCGCGTCCCAATGATGCGGCGCGCAGTTCTCGGATCAGGTGGTTGTCTTCGGTCATGGCGGGCTCCTTCTCGCTGCGCCGGCACAGTGACGACAGGCCCGACCGGAAATCAAGCGATTGATCTTTCCCGCGCAAAGCCGCAGGGTCGCGCTCATGGCTACATCGTTAACATCGCATCAACCCATGCTGGCCATTGGCCTGAAGCTGGGGGCGTTGTTCCTGTTCACCACGATGTCGGCCCTGGTCAAGGCGCTGTCCGAGGATATCCCGGCGGGCGAGATGGTGTTCTTCCGCTCGCTCTTTGCCATTCCGCCCATCCTCGTCTGGCTCGCATTCACCGGCAAGCTTGAACAGGCGTTCCACGTCAATCGACCAATGGGCCATTTCTGGCGCGGCGTTCTGGGCACAACCGCCATGGCGCTGACCTTTACCGGACTGGGCCTGCTGCCCCTGCCCGAGGTGACGGCGATCGGGTATGCCACGCCGATCTTCACCCTCGTTCTTGCGGCGCTGATGCTGGGCGAAACGATCCGGCTAATCCGCATCGGTGCCGTGGCACTTGGGCTCTTGGGCGTACTCATCATGCTCTGGCCGCGTCTGGGCGCGGATTTCAGCGATGCCGCCACGCTGGGCGCCATCTGCATCCTCGGCGCCACCGTGGCGCGCAGCTTCGTCCAGATCCATATCCGGCAGCTTGTCGCCGTCGATCACGCGGCGGCCATCGTGTTCTATTTTTCGCTCACCGCCACGATTCTTTCGGCGTTGACGGCTTTCTGGGGCTGGGTCATGCCGACGCCGGGACAGGCGGCGGTGCTTGTCCTCATGGGCCTCATCGGCGGGGTGGCGCAGATCCTCGTCACGTCATCCTACCGTTTCGGGCAGGCCTCGATGCTGGCACCCTACGACTATACCACCATGCTGTTTGCCATCGTGATCGGCTATGTCTGGTTCGACGAACTTCCCACCTTCGTCATGCTTGCGGGGGCTGCGCTGGTGATCGCGGGGAACGTCGTCGTGATCTGGCGCGAACACCAGTTGGGGCTGGAACGGGGCAAGGCGCGGGCCGTCACCGACCCCAAAGGCTGAGCTTGCCCTTTCCCGCACCATCCCTAGGGTGGGCACGGAAAACCGGAGGGCCAGATGAGCGACGCAGACGAACACAAGGAAAAGATGAAAGCGGTGCAGGCCAAGCACCGCGACAGGGTCTCGCAACTGCGCGACCCGGACAAGGGGCTGATCCTCGTCCACACCGGTAATGGCAAGGGCAAGTCCTCTTCGGCCTTCGGCGTGATCGTGCGGGCGCTCGGTTGGGGGCAAACCGTCGCCGTGGTCCAGTTCATCAAGGGCACCTGGAAAACCGGCGAACGGCAGTTCTTCGAGGATCTGGGCGGCGTGGCGTGGCACACGATGGGCGAGGGCTTCACCTGGGACACGCAGGATCGCGCGCGCGACATCGCCGCCGCCAACGCGGCCTATGACAAGGCCTGCGAACTGATGGCAAGCGGCGACTACGATCTGGTCGTGCTGGACGAGATCAACATCGCCTTGCGCTACGAGTACCTGACCGTCGAGAGGGTGATCGAGGGGCTGGAGGCCCGCGCCGACAGGACCGGCGTGATCCTGACCGGCCGCGACGCGCCCGACGCGCTATGTGCCTTTGCGGACCTCGTAACCGAAATGACCGAGGTCAAGCACCCGTTCCAGGCTGGCATCAAGGCACAGCGAGGCGTAGATTTCTGACAGGGAGGCAACCGAAATGGATCTGCTGACGCTCGGGAATTCGGTCTTCGCAACCTACGTGGTCGCCGTGGCCCTCACGGTGCTCAAGGTGATGGGCCAGGGCTGGATGACCGTCTATCGCATGATGCGCAGCGATAGGGGGCTGGTCAGCCCCGAGGATCTTCAGCCGGGGCCGCTCAACAATTCGCCAAGGGCCGAGCAACTGGAACTCGACGATTACGTCGACCGGTCGCGCCGGATGCACCGAAACGACCTGGAGAACATCCCGGCCTTCTGGGCCGCGGGCTTCATCCTGGTCTTCGCCGAACCTTCGCTGCTGCTGGCACAGGTGCTGATGTACGGATTCGTTCTGGTGCGGGCGCTTCACGCGCTGGCCTATGCGACGAAGCAATCGCACGAGCTGCGCGCGACCTTCTACACGATCGGATCGTTGATCGTCGTCGCGATGGCGGTGATCGCCCTCAGCGCCGCGATCTGAAGGCAGGCCCCGCAACCGGGACCTGCCCTGCTCAGGTCAGACCACCGGGGCCAGCGTCGTCTTCCACAGCTCGGTATCGGCGCGGTCCATCAGGCGGACGGTCATCTGCTGCGTCGCCCCGTCGATATCCACGAGCCCGAAGAATTGCAGCCCTTCGCTGGGCGGCAGGTTCACGCCCTGCCCCTCTTCGGGGGCCTTCACGAACTGGACCTCGGGGCCAAAGGTCATGTCCAGCGCGTTCGGTCCAAAGGTCCCGGCATGAAGTGGGCCCGAGACGAATTCCCAGAACGGATCGAAATCCTGGAACTGTGCGCGGTCGGGGCTGTAGTGATGCGCGGCAGTGTAATGCACATCCGCCGTGAACCAGACCGTGTTCCTGATACCCGCCGACTTGATGAAACGCAGCAGGTCCGCGATTTCCAGCTCGCGCCCCTTTGCCGGGCCATTGTCGCCATTGGCGACCGCTTCGGCCCCGGCTTGTTCCTTCCAGTTGTCCCAGACGATGACGCCAATGGGCATGTCGGAGGCTATCACCTTCCACGTGGCCTGCGACTGCGCCAGCTCGCGCTTGAGCCATGCCATTTGCTCTGCACCCAGAACACGGCTTTCGGGCGTCATTTCCTCTTCCATCGCTGGGCCGTTCGGGCCGCGGTAAGAGCGCAGGTCGAGGAAGAACACGTCGAGCATCGGTCCGTAGGAGATCTTGCGATAGACCCGGCCCGGCTCGGCGGGCGTGATCCGCAGCGGCGTCATCTCGTGAAAGGCGCGACCTGCGCGGGCCTGCAGCACATGCACCGATTTCTCGGAATAGCGGTCATCCGACATCAGGTCCTTGGAGTCGGACCAGTTGTTGACGACCTCGTGGTCGTCCCACTGGAAGAAGGTCGGTACCGAGGCGTTCATGGCGCGCACATGCTCGTCCATCAGGTTGTATTTCCACTGGCCACGGAACTCGTCCAGCGTCTCGGCAACCTTGCGCTTTTCGGGGATCAGCACGGCATTCTTCCAGATCACCTGCCCGTCCTTCTCGACCTCGTCCTTCATCGGACCGTCGGCATAGATCGTGTCGCCGGAATGGATGAAGAAATCGGGCTGATGCTGCGCCATCGTGGCGTAGGTGCGCATGCCGTCCTCGTCGATGCCCCAGCCCTGCCCGGCGGTATCGCCGGACCATGCGAACCGGACAGACCGGCGCGAGGTCGGCGCGGTGCGGAAGCGGCCCACGACGGGTTCGCTCACGGCATTCACATCGCTCAGGTCGGCGGCGGTGAAGCGATAGAAGATGTCCTGGTCCGAGGGCAGCCCCTCGATCAGGCGCTTCACGGCGTAATCGCTTTCGCGCAGCGCGTTCAGCGGCGCCAGACGGCGGGCATCGGCAAAGCTTTCGGTGGTCGAGATCTCGACCATGACACGCGCGGGGCGGTCGGTCCGGGTCCAGATCATGCCCGAGGCGGTGTCGACATCACCCGACTGCACGCCGTGGGTGAAGACGGGACGCTGCGCCGCGCGGCTGATCGCGGGCATGGCGAGCGTGGCTGCAAAGGCTGTCCCGCCGGCCAGGAAGGCACGGCGGGAGGGACGAAGAAGTTTGGTCATGGCGGATCTCGCGTTTCCGTTAAGGGACTCAACGGGGAGGTGCCTAGAGTCGAAAGGTAACACTCAAAGCGAGATTTGATGACATCTCCGTCAAAAAGATAGGGGGTGTCCGCAAACCGTATTGGTTCGCTTCGTCTTAATCTGAAAGCGCCTATATTCCTCCGCTTTTGCTGCGGAGGATGCCCTTGCTACACCACGACTTTCGCCGTTTTCTCGATGCACTCGGCAAGTTGAACCCGGCCCAGATCGAGGACGCCCAGACGAAGATCCCGGATCTCCGGCGGAAGTCGGAGGCAATCTCGGAAATCGAAGCACGGACAAACCGGGGACACAAGTGCCCATTCTGCGGCGACCCGCGACCTCAGAAGTGGGGCCGAACACGAACCAAGATCCAGCGCTACCGATGCTGTGCCTGCCATAAGACCTATTCAGGACGAACCGGGAGCGCCATCGGCCGCATCCATCGCCCCGACCTGTTCATGGAGGCGCTAAGGGATATGCTGGACAGCCCGCCACCGCAATCGGTGCGCAAGCTCGCAAAGCAGCTCGACCTCGACAAATACACGGTCTGGCGCTGGCGGATGCTCGTGTTCGCGATCATCGGAAAGAGCAGCGTGCCGGCGAGTTTTTCTGGGATTATCGAGGCGGATGAGACATACCAACGGGAGTCCCGGAAGGGATCGCGGGAATGGGTCCGGCACCTCGCCGATCCGAAGAATATCCCACAGCCACCGCGCACACGGTGGGAGGATTTCACGACGCAGGGGCTGAAGATGATGCGCGGGCTTTCGCGGTGGCAGCTCCCCATTCTCACCGTTGCCGATCGCGGTGGATCTCGTCTCTTCCGGCGACTGGCGAACCGCAAAAGCGCCACCGTGGAACGCGCCATGAACCCCCTCGTGCCAGGCGACGCCGTGCTCTGCTCGGATGGAGGCAATGGCTACAGGGATCTCGCGGCGGCGCGCGGCCTGGAGCACTTCGTGGTCGGGAGCAGGCCGGGCACGCGTGTCGCGGCAGGCTGCTATCATATCCAGAACGTGAACTCGCTCCACGCTCGCTTCGGCAAGTTCATCAAGCCGTTCTGCGGGCCGGCGACGAAATACCTGAACAGCTACATTCGATGGCTGGAGGTGCGGATGGCAGGGCTGCGACCGGCGGAAGTTGTCCGCGCACCATAGATCTTGCGTCGCGCAGAGGTCCGCTTCGAGCCGTTACTGACCGCGCCGACAAGTGAAATCTCCCGTCAGAAGTACCCAGGTCTCGTTTAGAAAACGTCAGAACGGCTCGTCATGGCCGAGTTTCGGAAGTTGCTTCCGCGATCCCCAAGACCTGCGCTCGGAGATGACGCAGATCGAACTTATGGTGCAGGCCGAATACCATGCCCAATCTTTTACCATCCCTGAGCGCCCCTGCGCAGCCAATCATGGACGAAGGCCAGTTTGCTCCGGGTGGCATCCGAAAGCGCAAAGGGATAGATGTCCGACAGACCCATTGACCGGTTGATGTGGTTGACGCCGGCGACGAGAGACGCGGCGATGCGGACAAGGCGCACGGCATCCGGTTCTGAATAAGCATCCCATCCCGGGTACGGTAAATCGGGTGACGAGAAGCGTGCGGCGGCGATGCTGTCGGTTATGTCCGTCAGGTGCAGCAGGTGCGCGGCGGTTTCGGCCCAGTCCTCGTGCGGGTGTGCGGAGGCGTAGGTGGTTATGAAACGCTGCCTCCAGTCGGGCGGTGGGCCGTTTCCGTAGTGGCGTTGCAGGGCCGCCTGGTAATCCTCGCGTTCGTCGCCGAACACCGCACGGAAGGCCTCGAGAAAATCGGCGCGCAGGCTCAGACGCCACCAGAGCATATGCGATATCTCGTGGCGCATGTGACCAATCATGGTGCGATAGGGCTCCTCCAACGCTTCGCGGCGGGTCGTTCTGAGCACCTCGTCGGCCTCGGCCACGCTGATCGTCACCACCCCGTTTGCGTGGCCCATGGCGACAGGGGTCGGGCCTTCGGCCAGCATGTGGAACACAGGACGAGTCCCCGGGTCCTCTGGGCGGAACCAGTTCCAGCGGCCGAGATTGTCGAGCACCCAACGCTTCGCGGCCTCCGTCTGGGCCCAGTTCGGGATTGCATCTTGTATCGAAGTGTCCGGGGCCAGCGCCGTCATGGCACAGGATCGGCAAAACGCGCCCTGCTCCGGCGCGATCCAGTTGCATCCGATGACCTCTCGGTTTGCGCAGAACGGCGGCATCGGCAGAAACGCCCGCGCCTGCGGGTCGTATGCGACAGGGGTGCCGTCCGCCGTGGCGAGGTTGTCGAACCAGAGCGAACCGGCCCCGAGAGGGTTGGAAAATACGCGCATGAAAGACATGCTCCTTGAGGTTTCCGCTCCAGCATAGACGTTTGACGGCTTCCACGCGATGCGGCCATCGCCGGACGTGCTTGAGCTCTGGAAGATGCCTCGGCGTCCGCTCAGTTAGATGCCATGCATGACGCTTCCAACCACCCTTGCTGGAGGCTCTGGCGCCGGGAGGAAGCGAATGCGAACGCCGATAAGTCTCGTGTTGCTTGAATGTAGCTGACTTGGTTCGCCGTTGTTGGAAGATCTGCCTTGGTCCACGCAACTATGCGGCACAGCGATTACCCGTGAAGCGAAAGAGTTCGGTCAGGTAGGGAAGAGCTGCCGGACGGCAGGAAGGTCCCGCATAGCGGACCAACACGCTTTGCGGACACCCCCAAAAGATATGACAGCCTCAGCTGCGCACGAGTTTCTCGTATTCCTCGGCGATCTCGCGGGTCAGCTTGCCCACCTCGAAGGTGTATTCGCCGATCTGGCCGACGGGGGTGACCTCGGCGGCCGTGCCGGTCAGCCAGCACTGCTCGAACCCGGCCATCTCCTCGGGCATGATATGGCGTTCATGCACGGCGATGCCCTTGTCCTTGAGCATCCCGATCACCGTCTGGCGCGTGATCCCGTTGAGAAAGCAGTCGGGCAGCGGCGTATGCACCTCGCCATCCTTGACGAAGAACACGTTGGCGCCCGTCGCCTCGGCCACGTAACCGCGATAGTCCATGAACAGCGCGTCCGAGCAGCCCTTGGCCTCGGCCTTGTGCTTGGAGATGGTGCAGATCATGTAGAGACCGGCCGCCTTGGCATGGACCGGGATCGTCTCGGGGCTGGGGCGCTTCCACTCGGCGATGTCCAGCTTGGCGCCCTGCATCTTGGCATCGCCGTAATAGGCGCCCCAGGGCCAGACGGCGATGGCCAGGTGCACGGGGTTGCGGGCCGAGGCGACGCCCATATCCTCGCCCGAGCCGCGCCAGACGACCGCGCGGACATAGGCATCCTCCAGCCCGCTTGCCTTCAGCGCCTCTTCCTTGGCGGCCTCGATCTCGTCGACGCTCCAGGGCATGGGCATGTCGAGCGCCTCGGCCGATTTCTTGAGGCGTTCCGAGTGCTCGCGGCTCTTGAAGATCCTGCCGTTATAGGCGCGCTCGCCCTCGAAGACGGAACTGGCATAATGCATCGCGTGGCTCAGTACATGCACCTTGGCATCGCGCCATGGAACCATCTCGCCATCCATCCAGATCACGCCGTCGCGATCGTCGTAACTTGCCATCAAACCATCTCCTGCTTTAGGCCAGTGTTTAAACAAGTTGCGCGACTTGACGGTCAAACCGATAGAAAATTGCGCAAAAGTCGCGATTCGATATCGGTTCAGACTTGGAATGTCAATAAGACTGACTTAAACTGGATGAAACCGACCACGAGGCAGACCATGTCAGACACGCGCAACGCGGCGAGCTTTGGCGGCGAGAGCCTGCTCTTTCTCACCGACGAGCAGTTGCGGCAGGGGATCGAGGCGATGTTTTTCGCCTATCGCGGCTTCACCGCCGATCCCGACCGCATTCTGGCCGAGATGGCCTATGGCAGGGCGCATCACAGGGCGATCCACTTCATCAACCGTGCGCCGGGCACGACGGTGAACAACCTTCTCAATATCCTGGGGGTGACCAAGCAGTCGCTGAACCGCGTGCTGCGCACGCTGATAGAGGACGGGCTTGTCGAAAGCCGGGTGGGCACGATCGACAAGCGCGAGCGCAACCTGTTCCTGACCGAAGCCGGCAAGTCATTGGAATCACGGCTTTCCGATGCACAGCGCGCCCGAATGCGGACAGCCTACAAGGAGGCTGGACCCGAGGCCGTGGCGGGGTTTCGCCGTGTGCTCGAGGCGATGATGGATCCCGAGATGCGCCATGCCTATGCCCGGTTGAGGGACAGCGTGGCATGAGCGAGATGGACGTTCACCTGCTGATCGTGGACGATGACGAGCGGATCCGCGATCTGCTCAAGAAGTTTTTGGTGCGAAACGGTTTTCTCGTCACCGCGGCACGCGACGCGGCCCATGCCAGGCGGGTTCTCTCGGGGCTGGATTTCGACCTGGTCGTCCTCGACGTGATGATGCCGGGCGAGGACGGGGTGAGCCTGACGCGGTCGTTGCGCGAGACGCATGGCACGCCGATCCTCCTTCTCACCGCACGGAACGAGACCGAGCACCGCATCGCCGGGCTGGAGGCCGGGGCCGACGACTATCTGGCCAAACCCTTTGAACCAAAGGAACTTTTGCTGCGGATCAACGCGATCCTGCGCCGGATGCCCGAGGTCGTGGCCGATCACGGGGCGCCGAAATTCCTGCAACTGGGGCCGATCCGCTATGACATCGAACGCGGCGAGATGTGGCAGGGCGAGGAGGTCGTGCGGCTGACCGGGACCGAAAGCCAGCTGATGCGGATCTTTTCGGCGCGACCGGGCGAGGCGATCAGCCGAGTGAAGCTGGTCGAGGAGCTGGGGCGTGACCGGGGGCAGGCGCAGGAGCGGGCGGTGGATGTGCAGATCACTCGGCTCAGGCGCAAGATCGAGCCCGACCCGAAGCAGCCGCGATACCTCCAGACGGTGCGCGGGGCAGGCTACATGCTGGCCCCGGACTAGGGTTTTGACCGTTTTGTACATCGTTTCGGGGGGCGAGTGACCGTTTTGTACAAGGGGGTACCGCCGCGCAACGCACGGTTTGCCAGCGGGCGTCGCAACGGCTAGCCTGCGCCCCATGACGACAGCCCTTCTGACCCATGCCGACTGCCTGAACCACGTCACCCCGCAGGGCCACCCCGAGCGGGTGGCGCGGCTGGAGCATCTGCTGCACGCGCTGGAACCGCTCGATCTGAAACGGGTGACGGCGCCGATGGCGGCGGAGGATGACATCCTGCGCATTCACCCCGAAAGCTACCTGCGCGACCTGCGGGCGATGAGCCCCGCCACCGGCTTTGCGCAGATCGACGGCGACACTTTCCTGTCGCCCGGATCGCTGGATGCCGCGTTTCGCGGCGCGGGGGCGATGGTGCGGGCGGTGGACATGGTGCTGGGCGGCGAGGTCGGCAACGCCTTTTGCGCCACGCGCCCGCCGGGACACCATGCCGAAGAGTCGACGGCGATGGGGTTCTGCCTGTTCGGCAATGCGGCACTCGGGGCGAAACATGCGCTGGAGCATCACGGGTTGAGCCGGGTCGCGGTGGTGGATTTCGACGTGCATCACGGCAACGGGACACAGGACATCCTGTGGGACGAAAGGCGCGCGCTGTTCATCAGCAGCCACCAGATGCCTCTCTGGCCCGGATCGGGGCGAGCGGACGAGACGGGCGCGCATGACAACGTGCTCAACATGCCGCTGGCGCCGATGACCGGCGGGTCCGAGATGAGTGCCGCCTGGGAGGGGCAGGCCTTTCCCCGGCTGCGGGCGTTCAAGCCCGAACTCATCATCATCTCGGCCGGGTTCGACGCGCATCTGGACGATCCGCTCGCCAACCTGGAATGGCTGGAGGAGGATTTCGCCTGGCTTACGGGCGAGCTTTGCGCGCTGGCGGCGGAGCTTTGCGGGGGGCGTATCGTCTCGACTCTGGAAGGCGGTTATGATCTGAACGCGCTTGCCGCCTCGGGCAAGGCGCATGTGGAAGAACTGATGAAGGCCGCGCAATGAGTGAGAAACCCGTCGAAGAGATGTCGTTCGAAGAAGCGATGAAGGAACTCGAATCCGTGGTGGACCGGCTGGAACGCGGCGACGTGGCGCTGGACGACTCGATCAAGCTCTACGAGCGGGGCGCGAAGCTGAAGAAACGCTGCGAGGACGAGTTGAAGCGGGCCGAGGAAAAGGTCGCCGCGATCACCACGGATGCCGAGGGCAATCCGACCGGGACACGCCCTGTCGAAGGGCTGTAGATGTTCCGCGCGCGGCTGGCGGCGGATGCCGCCCGCATTCAGGCCGGGTTCGACACGGTCCTGGCGGAGTTCGACGACAGCGACGTGACGCGCGCGATGGCCCATGCCTGCGATGGCGGCAAGCGGCTGCGGGGCTTCCTGGTGCTGGAGAGCGCGCGGCTGCACGGCGTGGAGGATCGCGCTCTGAACGCCGCGCTGGCGATCGAGGCGCTGCATGCCTACAGCCTGGTGCATGACGATCTGCCCTGCATGGACGATGACGACCTGCGCAGGGGTCGGCCCACGGTGCATGTGGCCTGGAACGAGGCGGTGGCCGTCCTGGCGGGTGACGCGTTGCAGACGCTGGCCTTTGAACTGGTGGCCGCGCCCGAACTGGGATCGGGCGATGTGCGGGCCGATCTGGCGCTGAGCCTGGCGCGGGCCGCCGGTGCGCGGGGCATGGTGCTGGGCCAGGCGCTGGACATGGCGGCAGAGACCGCCCAGGCGCCCCTGACGCTGGAAGAGATCACGCGGCTGCAGGCGGGCAAGACCGGCGCGCTGATCGAGTGGGCGGCCTGTGCGGGCGCGGTCATTGCGGGGGCAGATCCGGCACCCTTGCGGGACTATGCAAGGGCGCTTGGCCTTGCATTTCAGATCGCGGACGACATCTTGGATATCGAGGGCGATGCCGCGCGGGCCGGCAAGCGTCTTCAGAAGGATGCCGAGGCGGGCAAGGCGACCTTTGTCTCGCTGCTGGGACTCGACGGTGCGAAGGCGCGCGCGGGTGAGCTGGTGGCGGAAGCGGAGGCGGCGCTGGCCCCCTATGGCCCAGGTGCCGAGTGCTTGCGGGAGGCCGCCCGCTTCGTTATTGCCCGCGACAGCTAACCGCAGGTGAGCCTATATGTCCGATCGCCCCGATACCCCCCTGCTGGACCGCGTCAGCCGTCCTGCCGACCTCAAGCAGTTCAGTGACGCGCAGCTGGCGCAGCTGGCCTCGGAACTGCGGTCCGAGACGATCTCGGCCGTGTCAGTGACCGGCGGGCACCTGGGCGCGGGGCTTGGGGTGGTGGAGTTGACCGTTGCGCTGCACGCGGTGTTCGACACGCCGCGCGACAAGGTGATCTGGGATGTCAGCCACCAGTGCTATCCGCACAAGATCCTGACCGGGCGGCGCGACCGCATCCGCACCTTGCGGCAGAAGGACGGGCTGTCGGGCTTCACCAAGCGATCCGAAAGCCCATATGACCCGTTCGGGGCGGCGCATAGCTCGACCTCGATCTCGGCCGCGCTCGGCTTTGCCGTGGCGCGCGACCTGGGCGGGGTGACGCAGGAGGGCGTGGGCGACGCGATCGCGGTGATCGGCGACGGGGCGATGTCGGCGGGCATGGCCTATGAGGCTATGAACAATGCGGGCCACCTGAAGAAGCGGCTGATCGTCATCCTCAACGATAACGAGATGAGCATCGCGCCGCCGGTGGGGGCGATGTCGAACTACCTGTCGCGGCTTTACGCCGGCGCGCCCTACCAGGATTTCAAGGCTGCAGCCAAGGGCGCGGTGTCGCTGCTGCCCGAGCCGTTCCGCATGGGGGCGAAGCGGGCCAAGGACATCCTCAAGGGCATGGCCGTGGGCGGCACGCTGTTCGAGGAACTGGGCTTTTCCTATGTCGGCCCCATCGACGGGCATGACCTGGACCAGTTGCTGCCGGTGCTGCGCACGGTCAAGGCGCGGGCGACGGGCCCGATCCTGATCCATGTGCTGACCAAGAAGGGCAAGGGATACGCCCCCGCCGAGGCGGCGGAGGACCGGGGCCATGCCACCGCCAAGTTCGACGTGGTGACGGGCGAGCAGAAGAAGGCGCCGTCGAACGCGCCTTCCTATACCTCGGTCTTCGGCAAGGCGCTGGTGGCCGAGGCGGAGCGCGACGACAGGATCGTGGCGGTGACGGCGGCGATGCCGGACGGCACCGGGCTGAACCTGTTCGCGGAACGCTTCCCCTCGCGCTGTTTCGACGTGGGCATCGCCGAGCAGCATGGCGTGACCTTTTCCGCCGGGCTGGCGGCGGGCGGGATGAAGCCCTTTTGCGCGCTCTATTCCACCTTTTTGCAGCGCGGCTATGACCAGGTGGTGCATGACGTGGCCATTCAACGCCTGCCGGTGCGCTTCGCCATCGACCGGGCGGGGCTGGTGGGCGCGGATGGCGCGACCCATGCGGGCGCCTTCGACGTGGCATTCATGGCCAACCTGCCCGGCATGGTGGTGATGGCCGCCGCCGACGAGGCCGAGCTGAAGCACATGGTGGCGACGGCGGCCGCGCATGACGACGGCCCCATCGCCTTTCGCTATCCGCGCGGCGAGGGCGAAGGCGTCGACATGCCCGAGCGCGGCGAGGTGCTGGAGATCGGCCGGGGCCGCATGATCCAGCAGGGCGCGCGGGTGGCGCTGTTGTCCTTCGGCACGCGGTTGTCGGAGGTACGTCGCGCGGCCGAGGCGCTGGGCGCGCGCGGGATCAAGCCGACGATCGCGGATGCACGCTTTGCCAAGCCGCTGGACGAGGAGATGATCCTGCGGCTGGCCCGCGATCACGAGGCGCTGATCACCATCGAGGAGGGCGCCATCGGCGGCTTCGGCAGCCATGTCGCGCAGCTGCTGGCTCAAAGGGGCGTGTTCGACGAGGGGTTGAAATACCGCTCGATGGTCCTGCCGGACACGTTCATCGACCAGGCGAGCCCGGCGGACATGTATGCCGTGGCGGGGCTGAACGCCGAGCAGATCGAGGCCAAGGTGCTGGACGTGGTGGGCGTCGCGCGGCTGGGCGAGAAGCGCGCCTGAGAGGGAGCCCCCGGTCTCTCGCTGGGGAACTCGATGCTGCCGGGCGGGTCTGTTCCGAGCGTACTTTGATCTTGGTCTTGCAATGAGATAGGGATCCCCGAAATATCTAAGCTGGCGGCCTAGTGGTCGTATCTCGAGAGTCTGTGCATGGATAACCTCACGACCGGCCAGTGCCTGTGTGGTGCTGTGACGTTCCGCATATCGGGAGAATTCGAGAGCTTCTTCCTTTGTCATTGCGAGCGCTGCCGCAAGGATAGCGGCTCAGCCCATTCGGCCAACCTTTTTTCGTCCAGGGCGAAGATCACCTGGTTGTCAGGACAGAGAAACATCAAGGAATTTCGGCTTTCCGGGTCACAGCATGTGAAGTGCTTCTGCACGGACTGCGGTTCCGCGCTGCCGTTTGTTCAAGCGGACGACGGTGTGCTTGTCGTGCCAGCAGGATCACTCGATAGCCCGACCGGCATACGGCCCAACGCGCATATCTGCTTTTCCAGTCGCGCGCATTGGGACGATAATCTCGCCTCCCTCGAAAAGTTTGACGGACTGCCCGGTTGAACGGTCGATTTGGCGGCGCCCCTCGGAGAACACCGAAACGACAAGGAAGCGACCGTCTGTTTCCTCCGCAGACCCGACGCGCGGGGCGGCATTTCCGGAACGGGACGGCGCGAAGAGGTCATATGGCCTTGGCGCGCCGCAAGGCACGGGGGAGTTCCCGCGCGCAGGCGCCTCGCCCGCTGCGCTATTGATCCGATCCTTGCGGGCGCGCATGCTGCCCGCGAGACATCACCCGGACGGAGGTCGCGAGATGACGATGATCGGCAGGGGTCTGGGCTGCGTTCGCCGCGGGGCGGGTGCGGTCCTGCTGGGCGCAATGCTGGCCGGGCTGTCCGCGCAGGCGCAGGAGGTGCAGTTCGGTCCCGGCCTGCGCTCGCTCGATTCCGCGGAGGTCTTTGACCGCAGCGCCCCGGCGCGGGCGCGGATGTGGGACGCGTTCCATGACTCGGGGATCCGGACCATCGTGCTGTCGCAGGCCCTGATCTCGCCCTTCACGCCGACGCGGGCCAGGCGGCCGGACGGTGCCTTTTTCTCGGACCGGGACCTGGCCCATGTGCGGGACACGCTGAACCGGGGCCCCTCCACCGCGGATGATTTCCACGTCACCTATGTCGCGGGCTACGGGCTGAGCACGCCCGCCTGTGCCCTCGGGCCAGATCCGGAGAGGGTGGCCCGCGCCGCCGCCGACTGGGAGTTCGACACCATCATTTCCCGCGTTCTGGACAGCGGCATTCCGATCCGGGCGATGGAGGTGGATGGTCCCTTTCTGCGGGTGATCGAGAAATCGAAGAAAGGCTTCAGCTGCGCCGTCGCGCCGGAGAGCGCGGGCTATGCGGCGGAGAGTTCTGCACGGATCGTGATGTCCTACATGAAACGCCTGCGCGACCTGACCGACGGGCACGAGACGAACCGCGCCGCAGGGGTCGAGGTCGAGATGGCGCTACTGTTCAACCTGCCCAACTGGACGGTCGGCGCCTATCCGGCGCTGGACTGGGCCGGGGAGACGGGGGACCTGGTGAACGAGGTTCTGCCCGCGCTTGGCAGGGCGATGCGCGCCGATACGGACGACCGGCCGCTGTCGCTGAGCGGGGCGACCATAGACTACCCGTTCTTTTTCGCCCGCAACGACCAGGCGGCGTTCAAGGCGAAATCGGAGGGGGTGCTGGCGGCGCTGCGCGCGCTTCCGCGCACGCGGGCGCGGCTGACCTTTTTCACCAACACCGATTACCGGCTGGACCCCCGCCAGAAGGACGACCGCTACCAGCGCTATCCCGGCACGGTGCGATGCGTCTGGGCCGATAACTGGCGGATTTCGGGCGGGAGCCTGCCCTATCTGCCCTATGAGGATGCCAAGGGCACCAAGATGCCCGCCGATTGCGTGGCGCAGCAGAACAAGGCCGATGAGCGCTACTGGGACGAATCGGCGGCCTTTGCCAACCACCTCGTCTCGGGCAATTGGCGGGCAAGGACGGTCGCGCTGGAGGATATCGCGGCGTTCCGGTTCATGTCCTGGCACGAGATGCCGGCCAGTTCCCTGTCGACTATGAACCGCGTGCTGCGCTACCGGCGTTACGGGAACTGAGGGGGGCGGGTCATGCCCCGTTCCGGTCCTTTTCCTCGACCGCGAGCAGGTGGCTCAGGCCCTCGCGGTAGGTGGGGTATTCAAGCCTGATCCCCAGCTCGGATTTCATCCGGTCGTTCCGCACGCGCTTGTTCTCGGAATAGAAGGAGCGGGCCATCGGGGTCATCTCGGCCTGCTCGAAGGGTTCCTCGGGCGGCAGGGGCAGGTCCAGCAGCTGCGCGGCATGGGCGATGACGTCCTGCGGCGGGGCGGGATCGTCGTCGCAGAGGTTGTAGATCGCGCCAGGGCGCGGCTGCGCCATCGAGGCGGCCAGTACCTGCGCGATGTCGTCGACATGGATGCGCGAGAAGACCTGTCCCGGCTTGATGATCCTGCGGGCGGTGCCCGAGCGAACCTTGGCAAAGGGGCCGCGGTCGGGGCCGTAGATGCCCGCCAGGCGAAAGATGTGCAGCGGCAGGCCGGGGATGGATTGCCAGTCGGCCTCGGCCCGTACCCGCAATTCGCCGCGGCGCGAGGTGGGGGCGAGGGGCGTTTCCTCGTCCACCCAGCCGCCATCGTGATCGCCATAGACGCCGGTGGTGGAGAGATAGCCCGCCCAGTCGAGCGCGGGCGCAAGCGCCGCGATCCGGGGGCGCAGCGCGGCGAGAACCGGGTCGCCGCCCTCCCCCGGTCCGGCGGAAATCAGCAGGTGGGTGACACCCGACAGGTCGGGATCCTCCCCCGGCCAGAGAACGGGGGTGACGCCATCGGCGCGGATCGCGTCGAGCTTGTCGGGAGTGCGCGTGGTGCCGCGCAGGGTCCAGCCCTGTGGTACCAGCCGCCGGGCCAGCGCGCGGGCGGTGTAGCCGTAACCGAAGATGAAAAGCGTGCCTGTCATCCGTCTTACATGGCGCGGGGCGGGCGGGCTGGCAAGCATCTGCCGGCTTGCATCGAATCTCGGATCGCTCTTTCATGCCGGCATGACCACGAAGCAGCCAGACCTAGAGAGTGCCTACAGCCTCAAGACGCCCGACGATTCCCGCCGGCTCTATGCCGCGTGGGCGGATGATTACGACCGTGGGTTCGCCGTGCAGCAGGATTACCGCCTGCATATCGAGACCGCGCGCGCCTTTGTCGGGGCGGGCGGCCAGGGGCCGGT
The DNA here is from genome assembly GCA_947500005.1 of uncultured Paracoccaceae bacterium. Classification (GTDB taxonomy): domain Bacteria; phylum Pseudomonadota; class Alphaproteobacteria; order Rhodobacterales; family Rhodobacteraceae; genus Lutimaribacter_A. The sequence continues at coordinate 300,444 of CANMQJ010000002.1, forward strand.
GCTGGACGTGGGCGCGGGCACCGGGCTGTGCGGAATGGTGCTTGCCGAGGAAGGCGTGGGGCCGATCGACGCCACCGATATCAGCGCCGAGATGCTGGCAAAGGCGATGAAGAAGGACATCTATCGCGACGCGATCGAGGCGGACCTGTACGAGGGAGTCCCGGCGCCGGAGGGCAGCTATGCGGGCATCGTTTCGTCAGGCACCTTCACGCATGGCCATGTCGGGCCGGAGGTGATTGACGGGCTGTTGCGCATCGCCCGGCACGGGGCGCAGTTCGCGCTGTCGATCAACACGAAGCATTTCGAGACGATGGGATTCGCCGCGTTCTTCGACGATCTGGCACGCGGCCGGATCGCGTCGCTGTCGCTGCCGGAGGTGGCGATCTACGGCCCGCGCGGCGAGGGGCCGCACAGGCACGACACGGCGCGGATCGCGCTGTTCGAGAAGCGCTAGCCTTTATTTCCCCTTCCAGACCGGGTCGCGTTTCTCGGCAAAGGCGCGGGCGCCTTCGAGCTGGTCCTCGGAGGAATAGAGCAGGTCCACCGTCCGCAGCTGGCGCTTGGTGATGCGGTTCATCATGTCCTGGAATTTCGAATCCTCGGACTCGCGCACGATCTCCTTGATCGCGGCATAGACGAGCGGCGGGCCGGAGGCGAGCAGGCGCGCCAGTTCCCAGGCCCGGTCGAGCAGCTGGTCGGGGGGCACGATCTCGTTCACGAGGCCCCAGCGATGCGCCTCCTCGGCGTCGAACCAGCGGCCCGTCAGCAGCAGCTCCATCGCGATGTGATAGGGGATGCGCTTGGGCAGCTTGACGCTGGCCGCGTCGGCCACGGTGCCCGAGCGGATCTCGGGCAGGGCGAACGTGGCATGGTCGGCGGCAAGGATCATGTCGGCGCTCAGCGCCAGTTCCAGCCCGCCGCCGCAGGCGATGCCGTTGACCGCGGCGATGACGGGCTTGTTCATCTCGCGCATCTCCTGCAACCCGCCGAAGCCGCCGACGCCGTAATCGCCATCGACCGCGTCGCCATCGGCCGCGGCCTTGAGATCCCATCCGGGGCAGAAGAATTTCTCTCCCCCGCCCGTCAGGATCGCCACGCGCAGCTCGGGGTCGTCACGGAAGTCGCGAAAGGTCTCGCCCATGATCCGGCTAGTTTCGAGGTCGATGGCGTTGGCCTTGGGCCGGTCGAGCGTCACTTGCAGGATCGCACCGTCGCGTTTCGTGGTCACAGGGCTCATGCGTTTGCCTTTCGTATCAGGGCGTCCACCGCGACCGCAGCAGTGGGCGTGCAGATCAGCGGGTTCACCTCAACTTCACTGACGGTCGCCGCATTGGCAACCAGGTAGGACTGGATCGCCAGGGCGGCGTCCAGAATGGCGTCGAGATCGGCGGCGGGCCTGCCGCGATAGCCGGCCAGAAGCGGCGCGCAGCGCAGACGCGACAGCGCCGCCCGGATCGCGTCGCGGCTGGAGGGGACCAGCAGCGAGACGGTGTCGCGCAGGATCTCGGTCAGCACGCCGCCCGCGCCGAGCGTCAGCACATAGCCATGCGCGGGGTCGCGGGTGATTCCGATCAGGAGTTCCGCGACGCCGCCCGCAGTCATCTCTTCGACGAGGATGTTCTCGGTTCCGATCTCGCGCGCGATGGCGGGCAGGTCGCCGGGCTGCACCCCCAGCCGAACGGCGCCATGTTCGGACTTGTGGGCGAGCCCCACGCCCTTGACCGCGAAGGGCGGGGTCAGGCCAGAGATGTCGACGCAACCCGCAGTGCCGGTCACGCTGCGCGGCACGTCGAGGCCGTAAGCTGCGAGCACGGATTTGGCCTCGGCCTCGGTCAGCGTGCGGTCGGGATCGGCGGTGCCGGGCAGCAGGATGGGATCGGCCGGGTCCGGCAGCGGACGGGCCGCCGCCTCGGCCGCCGCCAGCCCCTCGTGCAGACCGGCCACGGGCACGACACCGCCGGCCATCAGCTCTTGAGCCACATGCTCGGGCATGAGTTCGGGCAGCGAGGAGGCGACCATCATCCGCGCGCCGGTCGCGGCCACGCCCAGCGCCGCCTGCGTGGCGCAGGCCCAGTCCGCCGCGTCGGTATGCGGGTAATCGACGATGGAGAGGGTCAGGTCGATATCCGGCCCAGTCATCCCCGCCCAGGCCCGCGTCATCGCCTGCGTGTCGCGCCAGATATAGGTGTGGTAGTCGAGCGGATTGGCCAGCGCCACCATCGGCCCAAGCGCGTCGCGCAGGGCCGTCCGCTGCTCCGCCGAGAGCGGCGGCATCTCGAGGTCGCGACCCACAGCCATGTCCGCGATCAGGCTTGCCTCGCCCCCCGAACAGCTGATCGAGGCAAGGCGCTTGCCCCTGAGCCGCCCGCCCATGTGCAGAAGCTTCAGCGTCTCGATAAAGCTGGGCACGTCGCCCAGCCGCGCGATGCCCAGCCGGTCGAGCACCGCCTGCGCCCCCGCATCGCCCCCCGCGAGCGAGGCGGTATGCGACACGGTCGCCGCCTGGGCCTGGGCCGAGCGGCCCATCTTGAGCGCCACGAGGGGCACATCGCGCGCGCGGGCGTGCGTGGCCAGCGCCTCCCATTTGCGCAGGTCACCGAAGCCTTCGACATGCACACCGATGGCCGTGATGCGGGGATCGTCGAGCAGGGCCAGCGCCAGATCGGCCTGGTGGGTCTGCGCCTGGTTCCCGCAGGCGATCATGTAGCCGATGGGCAGTGCGCGGCGCTGCATGGTCAGGTTGATCGCGATGTTGGAGCTTTGCGTGAGGATGGCCACCCCGCGCTCCACGGGCGCCATCCCGTGCTGGTCCGGCCAGATCGCCACCCGGTCGAGCGCGTTGACGAACCCGTAGCAATTCGGTCCCAGGATCGGCATCTCGGCCGCCGCCGCCACCAGATCGGACTGGAGATCGCCCGAGCCTGCATCCTCGGCCGCGGCCTCGCGGAAGCCCGAGGCGAAACAGACCGCGCCGCCCGCGCCCATCCCCGCCAGGTCACGCACGATCGCGATGCTGGCATGGCGGTTGACCGCGATGAAGGCCGCGTCGATCGGGTCGCCCACCTCCTCCAGCCCGCGCACGGAGCGGCAGCCTTCAAGCCGCTTGCCGCCGGGATGGACGAAGACGATCTCGCCCGCATAATCCAGCCGCCGCGCCGCCCCCAGGATCGCCGGCCCCCAGGCACCGCCGCCGATGATGGCCAGCCGTTCCGGCGCCAGCAGGCGGGAGAGATCGCGCCTCATGCAGAGAGCCCTGAAATGGAGCCCGTTCCGGGCACATGCCTGCGCGCCCGTTCCGGGCGCGGGTGCGAGGCTCTGCCTCGCGCTCCGGGATATTTGGAGCAAGAGGAAGGGGGGGAGACGGCGCTCCCCCCCGGTGAAAAGGCGCAAGCCCCTTCCCCTTGCACGGCCATCGGCTTCCCAGCCTGTTCCGTGCCTCCACCATGCCGAAAAGAGGTTAAGCAAGTCTTTCCTCTTGCCGGAAATATCCCGGGGGAGCGCGAGGGGGCTGGCCCCCTCGCCCCGGTCGGATGGGCGCAGCCCATTCGAAACACCCTCATGCCCCCAGCGCCCTGAGCAGCTCGCGGCTGATGATATGGCGCTGGATCTCGGACGTGCCGTCCCAGATCCGCTCGACCCGCGCATCGCGCCAGAACCGTTCCAGGGGATAATCGTCCATCAGCCCCATCCCGCCATGGATCTGGATCGCGGCATCGGTGACCCGCGCAAGCATCTCGGAGGCATAGAGCTTGGCCGAGGCGATCTCGCGGTTGGCGGGCAGGCCCTTGTCCAGCCGGTCGGCGGCGGCCAGCGTCAGCAGGTCGGCCGCGTCGATCTCGGTGATCATGTCGGCGATCTGGAAGCTCACCCCCTGGAACTTGCCGATCTTCTGGCCGAATTGCTCGCGCTCGGCGGCGTAGGACAGCGCATAGTCGAACACGCGGCGCGCGCGGCCGACAGACATGGTGGCGACGGTGATCCGGGTGGCATAGAGCCAGGTGTTCATCACCTCGAACCCGCCATCGACCGCGCCCAGAACCTGGGTATCGGGCAGGCGGCAGTCGTCGAATTCCAGGATCATGTTCTTGTAGCCGCGATGGCTGACCGACTTGTAGCCGTCGCGGATGGTGAAGCCCGGCGTGCCGCGATCGACGAGGAAGGCGGTGATGCGCTTCTTGGGCCCCTTTGGGGTCTGATCTTCGCCGGTGGCAATGAACACGATGATGAAATCGGCGTGGTCGGCGCCGGAGATGAAATGCTTGGTGCCGTTCACCACCCAGTCGCCGCCATCGCGCACGGCCGCGCATTTCATGCCGCGCACGTCGGATCCGGCGCCGGGCTCGGTCATCGCCAGCGCGTCCATCCGCTCGCCGCGCACGGCGGGCATCAGGTAGCGCTCGACCTGTTCGCCCTCGCAGGCCATCAGGATGTTCTGCGGCCGGCCGAAGAAATGGTTGAGCGCCATGGAGCCGCGCCCGAGTTCGCGCTCGACCAGCGCGAATTCCAGGTGGCTCAGGCCCGCGCAGCCCACGCTTTCGGGGAAGTTGCAGGCGTAGAAGCCCAGGTCGAGCGTCTTGCGCTTGATCTCCGCCGCGATCTCGGCGGGTACCTCGCCGCTGCGTTCGACCAGCTCCTCATGCGGGTAGATCTCCTTTTCGACGAAGCTGCGCACCGTCGAGACGATCATTTCCTGCTCTTCGCTCAGCCCGTATTGCATGGGTGCTCCTTTTTGCGTGTTGGCGCGATCGTGCCGGGGCTTGCCGGCAGGACCATGCAGGATTACCCCTTTATCATGCAGAAATGGACGAAATCGCCCGCCGCGACGCAGCATATCGGTGTGCTTCTGTTCGACGGCTTCTCGAATCACTGCCTCGCCAACACGGTGGAGCCGTTGCGGGCGGCCAATACGCTCTCGGGCGCGGCGCTTTACGCCTGGCAGGTGCTGGGGCTGGGGACGGCGCCCGTCACCTCCTCCTCGGGGTTTTCGGTCACGCCGCAGGCGCGGCTGAGCCATGCGCGGGGCGACATGCTGATGATCATGCCTTCCTACGGGTTCCGCGATCATGCGAACTGGACGGCGCAGGCGGGGTTGCGCGCCGCATCCGGCCGGTTCGGCACGCTGGTGGGCCTCGACACGGGCAGCTGGCTGATGGCCGAGGCGGGGCTGCTCGACGGGTATCGCGCGACGATCCACTGGGAGGAGCTGACCGGCTTCGCCGAGCGGTTTCCGCAGGTGGCCGTGGAGCGGCAACGGTTCCTGGTCGATCGTGACCGGATCACCTGTTCGGGGGCGATGGCGGCCTTCGACATGGTGATGGTTTTTATCGCGCGCGATCACGGGCAGGCGCTGGCGCTGGAGGTGGCGCAACTGTTCATGACGCGCGATTCGGCGCGGTCGCATGGCGGGATGGCTGCGTCCTCCTCGGCGGTGAACCGGGCGCTGGCGCTGATGCAGGAACATCTCGAGGAGCCGCTCCCCATCCCCGAGATCGCCCGCCGCCTCGGCCGCACGCAGAAGGCGCTCGAGGCGCGGATGCGAGCCGAGCTGGGGGCGGGGCCGGCCGTGGTCTATCGCCGGCTGCGGCTGAACGTCGCGCGGAAACTCGCGGCCGAGACGACGCTGCCGATCTCGGAAATCGCGCTCAGATCCGGCTATGCCGATGCCAGCGCGATGACGCGCGCCTTTCGGGCCGAGTTCGGCCAGGCGCCCACGGCGCTGCGCCAATCGCCGGGCTGACCCGCAGCGCGTCAGCGCTGCCCGGCCCAACCGCCGGGGGCGCATCTGCGATGCGTGCCCGGCGGGCGGGAGCGCCTCGTCATTGGGCGTAGCTCGAACCCTCATCGTCGAGGATGGCCTTGAGCTCGGACAGGTGGCGTTCGTCCTGTTCGGGATAGGCCTCCAGCTCGCGTGCCGTCTTCTCGGCGACCTCGTCGCTGAGCACGCGCAAAGGCTGGCCGGTCTGGAGCGCGCGGATATAGGTCTCGGCCGCGCGTTCGAAGTAATAGAGCCGGTTGAAGGTCTCGGCCACGGTCTGGCCGATCACCATGACGCCGTGATTGCCCATGATCAGCACTTTCTTCGCCGGGTCCGAGAGCAGCTCGGCACAGCGCTGCGCCTCTTCCTCGAAGGCGAGCCCACCGTAATGCTCGTCTATGACGTAGCGGTTGAAGAAGGTGGCGCAGTTCTGGTCGATCGGCGGCAGGCGCGAATCCGCGAGCGCGGCCAGAACCGTGGCGTGGATCGAATGGACATGCATCGCGCAGCGCGCATGGGGGCAGAGCCTGTGCAGCGTGCCGTGCAGCCCCCAGGCGGTGGGGTCGGGGGCGTCGGGCGCCTCCATCGTGGCGGGATCGTTTGCGTCGAGCAGCAGCAGGTCGGAGGCGCGGATGCGGGCGAAATGCATCTGGTTGGGGTTCATCAGGAATTGCGTGCCATCCTCGTTCACCGCGAGGCTGAAATGGTTGGCCACGCCTTCATGCATGTCGAGCCGGGCGGTCCAGCGGAAGGCGGCGGCGAGGTCCACCCTCTCCTGCCAGTGCTCGATATTGGGAAGCGGGGTCACGGCGCGCATCTCTGTCTCCTCCGAAGGGTCGCGTTGGGACCGCCCATCGGGCCTTGCGGGCCTTCTTGCCGGAAAGCGCGATGGGCGGCGTCGGCGCGAAGAGTGCCCGGATGCGGCGCGGATTGCTAGAGCCGGAGGTCGCTTTCGCTGCGCGCGAAGGCGGCCTTCATGTCGAAGACCACCCCGTCTTCCGAGGCCAGCGCCCGGAGCCGGGCCGGGCCGAGCTCCACGAATTCGCGATGCGGCACGGCGAGCACCACCGCGTCATAGCCGCCCCGGGCCGGGATCTCGGGCAGGACCGTTTCGCCCAGCGTCGCGCGCGCCTCGGCCTCGTTCACGCGGCCGTCGCAGATCTCGACCTGCAGCCCGAAGCCGCGCAGCACGGCGGCCATTTCCACGACTTTGGTGTTGCGGATGTCGGGGCAGTTCTCCTTGAAGGTCACGCCGAGGATCAGCACGCGAGCGCCCTTCAGCACCATGCCCTTGCCGATCATCGCCTTGATCAGCCGGTCGGCGGCCACGCGGGACATGCCGTCATTGATCTCGCGGCTGGTGCGGATGATGTCGGGGATGTAACCGGTCGCCATCGACTTGTGCACCAGGTAATAGGGATCGACCCCGATGCAGTGCCCGCCGACGAGGCCGGGGCTGAGCCGCATGAAGTTCCACTTGGTGGCGGCGGCGTCCAGAACCTCGGTGGTGTCGATGCCCAGATGCGAGAAGACGATGGACAACTCGTTGACCAGCGCGATCGAGACGTCGCGCTGCACGTTCTCGATCACCTTGGCGGCCTCGGCCACCTTGATGCTGGTGGCCTTGAAGGTGCCGGCGGTGATGATGCTGCGATAGAGCCGGTCGATCAGCTCGGCCACCTCGGGGGTCGAGCCCGAGGTGACCTTGGTGATGCTGGGCAGCGGGCGCGTCCTGTCGCCGGGATTGATGCGCTCGGGGCTGTAGCCGGCGAAGAAGTCGCGGTTGAAGGTCAGGCCCGAGGCGGCCTCGACCACCGGCAGGCAATCCTCTTCGGTCGCACCGGGATAGACGGTGGATTCGTAGATGACGATGCCGCCGCGCCCGATGGCCCCGCCCACGGTACGCGAGGCGGCGAGCAATGGGCGCAGGTCGGGCTGGTGATGCGTGTCGATGGGGGTGGGCACCGCGACGATGAATGTGTTGCAGCCTTTCAGGTCTTCGGGGTCGGCGGAAAAGGTCAGCCCGTCGGCCCCGCGCAGCTGGTCCGGCGTGACCTCGCCCGTGGCGTCATGGCCCGCTTGCAGCCGGGCGATGCGGTCGGCGTCGATATCGAAGCCGAGCGTGGGGCGCAGCCTGCCGAACTCCACCGCCAGCGGCAGGCCGACATAGCCCAGCCCGATGACCGCAACGCGGAGATCTTCGAGCGCGGGAACGGGCGTGGGAGCGGTCATGGCGTCGTTACTCGCAAGGGCGGCAGGCTTTTGTCTATTGGCCATCCGGGGCGGTGGCAAGGCGGTCGCTCAGGGCCTGCGCGATCCGTTCGGCGGCGTGCCCGTCGCCATAGGGGTTGAGCGCGTGCGCCATCGCCTCATGCGCGCGGCGGTCGGTGAGCAGGTGCATCGCCTCGGCGTGGATCTTGTCGGCGTCGGTGCCGACGAGGCGCACGGTGCCCGCCTCGACCGCCTCGGGCCGTTCGGTCGTCTCGCGCATGACGAGGACGGGGATGCCGAGGCTGGGCGCCTCCTCCTGCACGCCGCCGGAATCGGTCAGGATCAGGTGGGCCTGCCGCATCAGCCAGACGAAGGGGAGGTAGTCCTGCGGTTCAACCAGGTGGATGGTCGGGATGTGGCCCAGCAGGCGGCGGACCGGCTCCTGCACGTTCGGGTTCAGGTGAACCGGATAGACGATCTGCGCCTCGCTCTGCTGCGCGATGCGGCGCAGGGCGGTGCAGATATTCTCGAACCCCTGCCCGAAATTCTCGCGCCGGTGGCCGGTGACGAGGATCAGCTTGCGCGCGGGATCGAGGAAGGGGAAGCGCGCGCGCATCGCGGCGTCGAGGGTCGGGTCGGCATCGAAGCGGGCGGTGATGTCAAGCAGGGCGTCGATGACGGTATTGCCGGTGACGAGGATGCGGTCGGGTGCGACACCTTCGGCCAGAAGCGCATGGCGCGCGGTTTCCGTGGGCGCAAAGTGAAGATCGGCCAGCCGCCCGACAAGCGAGCGGTTCATCTCCTCGGGCCAGGGCGCAAGGGGGTTGCCGGTGCGCAGCCCGGCCTCGACATGGGCCACGGGCACCCGGGCGTAGAACCCCGCCAGCGCGGCGGCCATGGTGGTCGTGGTGTCGCCATGGACCAGCAGGCGGTCATGGGGATCCGCGGTCAGGATGCCGCGCAGCGCAAGCAGGATGGCGGCGGTGATGTCGGTCAGGTCCTGCCCCGGCGTCATGATGTCCAGGTCGAAATCCGGGGTGATCGCGAAGAGGTCGAGCACCTGGTCGAGCATCTGGCGATGCTGGGCGGTGACGCAGACACGCGTCTCGATCCCCTCGGTTTGTTTCAGGCGGCGGATCACCGGCGCCATCTTGATGGCCTCGGGGCGGGTTCCGAATATGACGAGGATCTTCACGGCGCGGCCTTCCCTGCGGTTCCGGCTTTGGTCCTGACTAGCCGTTGGGCGGAGGATTGCAAACCCGACGCCCCGCCAGCCGACAGTGAGGTGACACCGGGGACCGAAATCGTGTATCCCGTTGCGACGCCCCGGCCGGACCCTGGCCCGCTCGGGAGCACGGCCGCAATCGCAAGGATATCCGCCGCATGACTCGCAAGCTTTTCGGAACCGACGGGGTGCGCGGACGCGCCAACGAGTTTCCGCTGACCGCCTCGACCATCCTGACGCTCGCCTCGGCGGTGGGGCAGTATTTCAACCGCGACCAGAAGCGGCACAGGGTGGTGATCGGCAAGGATACGCGTCGGTCCTGCTACATGCTGGAAAATGCGCTGACCGCCGGGTTCACCGCGGCGGGGATGGACGTGTTCGCCCTTGGGCCCATCCCCACGCCCGGCGTCGGCCGGCTGACACATTCGATGCGCGCGGATCTGGGGGTGATGATCTCGGCCTCGCACAATCCGCATTACGACAACGGGATCAAGTTCTTCGGGCCGGACGGCTACAAGCTGGACGATGCGGCCGAGGCCGAGATCGAGGCGCTGATGATGCAGAACATCGCGCCGGTCGACGCGATGGACATCGGGCGGGTCACCCGCCTGAACGATTCCATCGGGCGCTATGTCGAATATGCCAAGACCACCATCGCCGATCGCGGGCGGGGCCGGCTGACGGGACTGAAGGTGGTGCTGGATTGCGCCAACGGGGCCGCCTACAAGGTCGCGCCGGCCGTGTTGTGGGAGCTGGGCGCCGAGGTGATCCCGATCGGGGTCAGCCCCAACGGCTACAACATCAACGACGGCTGCGGGTCGACCCATCCGGACAAGGCGGCCATCGCGGTGCTGGAGAACAAGGCCGATGTGGGTATCTGCCTGGATGGCGATGCCGACCGGATCGCCATCATCGACGAGACCGGCGCCGTGGTGGATGGCGACCAGATCATGGCCTTGCTGGCCGCGGACTGGTCAGCCTCGGGCAAGCTGCGCTACAACACGTTGGTGGCGACGGTGATGTCCAACCTGGGGCTGGAGCGCTACCTGTCGGGGCTGAGCGTGGGGATGCGGCGGACGCCGGTGGGCGACCGCTATGTCGTCGAGGTGATGCGCAAGGAAGGCTTCAACCTGGGCGGCGAGCAGTCGGGCCATATCGTGATGACCGATTACGCCACGACCGGCGACGGGCTGGTGACGGGCTTGCAGTTCCTGTCGATGCTCAGGGCCAGCGGGCGCCCGGCGAGCGAATTGACCAACGTTTTCGAGAAGGTGCCGCAGATCCTGGAGAACGTGCGCTTCGCGCGCGACACCGCGCCGCTGGAAAACCCCATCGTGCAGAAGGTGATCCGGGAGGGCGAGGCGCGGCTGGGAAGCACCGGGCGGCTGCTGATCCGGAAATCGGGCACCGAGCCGCTGATCCGGGTGATGGGCGAAAGCGAGGATCGTGACCTGTTGGGCGAGGTGATCGCCGATATCGCGAAATCGGTGGCCGAGGCGGGCTGAGGCCCGGCGAAACGGCCAAAGGTGGACTTTCCCCCCTGAAACGTCCTAGTCGAAGCATGGGTGCGGGAGAGCCGCGCCGCGGATCGGGGCACGGCATGAAGAAAGCACTCATCACGGGCATCACGGGACAGGACGGGTCCTATCTGGCGGAATTCCTGCTGGAAAAGGGCTATGAGGTGCATGGCATCAAGCGCCGCGCCTCGCTGTTCAACACCCAGCGGATCGACCATATCTATCAGGATCCGCATGAGCGGAAGGCGCGGCTGCACCTGCATTACGGCGATCTGAGCGACAGTTCGAACCTGACCCGGATCATGCGCGAGGTGGAGCCCGATGAGGTCTATAACCTCGGCGCGCAAAGCCATGTGGCGGTGAGTTTCGAGTCGCCCGAATACACGGCGGATGTCGATGCGCTGGGAACCCTGCGCCTGCTGGAGGCGGTGCGGTTCCTCGGCCTCGAGGGGCAGACGCGGTTCTACCAGGCCTCGACCTCGGAGCTGTACGGGCTGGTGCAGGAGACACCGCAGAAGGAGACGACACCGTTCTATCCGCGCTCGCCCTATGCGGTGGCCAAGCTTTACTCCTATTGGATCACGGTGAATTACCGCGAGGCTTACGGGATGTATGCCTGCAACGGGATCCTGTTCAATCACGAGAGCCCGCGCCGCGGCGAGACCTTCGTGACGCGCAAGATCACGCGGGGGCTGGCCAATATCGCGCAGGGGCTGGAGCCGTGCCTCTACATGGGCAATATCGACGCGCTGCGCGACTGGGGCCATGCCAAGGATTACGTGCGGATGCAGTGGATGATGCTGCAACAGGACGCGCCCGAGGATTTCGTGATCGCCACCGGCAAGCAGTATTCCGTGCGCCAGTTCATTGAATGGTCGGCGCAGGAGCTGGGCCTGACGCTGGAGTTCTCGGGCGAGGGCGTGGACGAGATCGCCACCGTCGCGGCGGTGGAGGGCGACCGGGCCCCGGCGCTGAAACCCGGCGACGTGGTGATGCGGATCGACCCGCGCTATTTCCGGCCCGCCGAGGTCGAGACGCTGTTGGGCGATCCGTCCCGCGCCAAGCAGAAACTGGGCTGGGAGCCGGAGATCACCGTGCAGGAGATGTGCGCCGAGATGGTGCGCGAGGACCTGGCCGCCGCACGGCGTCATGCGCTGCTCAAGGAGCACGGGTTGGCCCTGCCCTTCTCGGTGGAGGGCTGAGCGATGCGGGTCTATGTGGCGGGCCATCGCGGCATGGTGGGCGGCGCGATCCTGCGCCGGCTGGAGGCGCGGCGCGACAAGGGCGAGGATCTGGAGCTGATCACCCGGACCCATGCCGAACTGGACCTGACGGACCAGGCGGCGGTGCGGGGGTTCATGGAAGAGGTCCGGCCCGAGGTGGTGATCCTGGCGGCCGCCAAGGTGGGGGGCATCCATGCCAACAACACCTACCCGGCCGAGTTTATCTATGAAAACCTGATGATCGAATGCAACGTGATCCACCAGGCCTTTGCCGCCGGGGTCACGCGGCTGCTGCAACTGGGCTCTTCCTGCATCTATCCGCGCGCCGTGCCGCAGCCGATGCGCGAGGATGCGCTGCTGACCGGCGTGCTGGAGCCCACGAACGAGCCCTATGCGGTGGCCAAGATCGCGGGCATCAAGCTGTGCGAAAGCTACAACCGGCAATACGGGGTCGATTACCGCTCCGTGATGCCCACGAACCTTTACGGGCCGGGCGATAATTTCCACCCCGAGAACAGCCACGTCCTGCCCGCGCTGATCCGCCGGTTCCACGAGGCCGCGCGGGACGGGGCCGAGAGCGTGACGATCTGGGGCACGGGCACCCCCCGGCGCGAGTTCCTGCATGTCGACGACATGGCCGAGGCGTCGCTCTTCGTGCTGGACCTGGATGCCGGGAGCTATGCCGCGAACACCCAACCGATGCTGAGCCATATCAACGTGGGCACGGGCGAGGATATCGCGATCCTCGACCTGGCGCGGATGGTGGCCGAGGTCACCGGCTTCGAGGGCCGGATCGAGACCGACCCCAGCAAGCCAGACGGAACGATGCGCAAGCTGATGGATGTGAGCCGGCTGGCCGAAATGGGCTGGACCGCGCGGATCGGCCTGCGCGAGGGGGTCGAGGAGACCTATCGCTGGTTCCTGGCGAACCAGGACCGATTCAGGAGGTAGCGCCGCCCGCAGGGGGCGGTGGAGTGGAACCCCACCCTACACCCAACCCCCCGGTGGACGCAGCGTGTGGCGGTCAGGACCGGGCGTAGACATCCTCGTACCGCACGATGTCATCCTCGCCCAGGTAGGAGCCTGTCTGCACCTCGATCAGCACCATCGGCACCTTGCCGGGATTTTCCATCCGGTGGACCGAACCGAGCGGGATATAGACCGATTCGTTTTCCGAGATCAGCCGCACCTCGCCATCCACGGTGACCTTGGCGGTGCCCGCGACGACGATCCAGTGTTCGGAGCGGTGGTGATGGCTTTGCAGGCTGAGCGCCGCGCCGGGATGGACATGGATGCGCTTGACCTGGAAACGCTCGCCGATCACGAGGCTTTCGAACCAGCCCCAGGGGCGGTGATCGACGGGCAGGTTCTCGGCCTGCGCGGCGTGTTTGGCCTTGAGCGCGGTCACGGCCTGTTTCACGTCCTGCGCGCGGTCCATGCTGGCCACCAGCACGGCATCCTTCATCGCGACGGCGATCAGGTTCTCGACGCCGAGGCCCACCAGTTCCAGCTGCTCCGCCTCGGAGCGCAGGAGGGAGTTGCGGCAGTCGATGGCGGTGACCGGGCCGGATGTCACGACGCCATCGGCATCGGGGCCGCCCAACTCGTGCACGGCAGACCAGCTGCCGAGGTCCGACCAGCCGCCCGAGAAGGGCACGACGCTGAGGTTATCGGCCTTTTCCATCACCGCGTAGTCGATCGAGATGTCCCCGGCCCCGGCCCATGAGGCGGGATCGAGGCGGAGGAAGCCGAGATCGGCGCGCGCGTCGTCAACCGCGGCCTTGACCGGTTCGCAGAGGGCGGGCGCGTGAGCCTCGAACGCCGCGAGGATATCGCGGACGGCGAAGAGGAAGATGCCCGAGTTCCAAAGATAGCTGCCATCGGCGATCATCGCCTGCGCGGTCTGCGCGTCGGGTTTTTCGACGAAGCGGCGCAGGGGCTGCGCGGCGCCCGCCCCGTCGGGGCGCGATTCGAGCTGAAGGTAACCGTACCCGGTCTCGGGCCGGTCCGGCGTGATGCCGAAGGTCACCAGGTCGCCGCGCGCCTGCACGGCCTCGATCCCGCGAGAGACGGCGGCATGAAAGGCCTGCGTGTCTGGCACGACGTGATCCGAGGGCGCCACAAGCATGATCGCATCGGGGTCCGTCGCCCGGAGATGCAGCGCCGCCGCGAGGATGGCGGGGGCGGTGTTGCGGCCCTGCGGCTCGATCAGGACCGGACCGGGATCGATGCCGATGGCGGCAAGCTGCTCGGTGACGATGAAGCGGAAGTCGGAATTGGTCAGCACCATCGGCGCGCCGAACTGCAGATCCGCGGCGTCCCGCATCCGTAGGGCCGATCCTTGGAACAGGGTCAGATCGCCCACGAGGGGCACGAATTGCTTGGGATAGCTCTTGCGCGAAAGCGGCCAGAGGCGTGTCCCGGACCCGCCGCACAGAATGACCGGAACGATATGAGTCATCTCACTCCCCACGCTTGTGCAAACCCCGTGCCAAAGACACGTGTCGGCACCATCTATCCGAAAAGGCACGGGAAAGGGAAACGCCGCAAAAACGGTCAGGCCCGCACTGGGGCGGGCCTGTCACAGTATTCGATTCGTCACCTTGCGTGAACGCCCGCGTTCGGGACGATTACGGCTTGGTGGTCGTGGTGGTTGCTGCGTCGTCATCGTCGCCGAGAGCGACCGCGAGCAGAACGACGGCAGCAGCGGCACCGGCGATGGCACCCTGGTTCAGGCCGGTTCCACCCAGAACGGCGGGCGTGGCGATGTTGCCGGCATAGGCCGGGTTCACCGTGCCCGGCACGCAGACAACGCGAAGACGACCGTCTTCGAGATATTCTGCGTCACGGACGTCACAGATGTTGCGTTCACGCGCTTCTTCGATCGCCTGGGCATAGGACACCGCGGGAACGAGAGCGGCGCATGTGGCGAGCGCTGCAATTACTTTCTTCATTTCAAACCCCTTTCGACGGAAGTTGCTCGGCTTGTAGCTTAGATCATACCCGGTTTCAATAAACTATGTAGCCTCGAGTTCCGCGTTGCGGCACTTTTTTGCCGTTATCTTTCAGATACTCACTGGTTCGTCAGGCGGCGGAAGCGCATGTAGCCGATTCCCGGCCCCGCCCATTGCCTGGATTGCCATATCAGCCCGGCGCCGGAATCGGCCCAATAGTCGTTCACGAACTCGCCCGACGGGCCGGTGCATCGCTGTTGCAGGTGGCGCGTCGCATGCTTGCGCTCGACGATCACGATGGTCTCGGGGCCGAGATCGACGAGTTCGCAGGCGAAGGACATTTGCAGCGAATCATATTCGGCGGTCCTGATATACTGGACATGTTCGCCGCCCGAGGACGGCCCGGGCCGGGTGCCGCTGACCTGCACCCGGCTGGACAGCAGATCATCCCCCAGCCCGCGCGTGCTGACCAGAACCCCGTTGCGCATCGTCAGCGTCACGTTGTCATCGGTGCGCCAGACACGAAGCCTGCCGGGATAATCGTCGTCGAGATCCACGTTCACGAAGAGATATGCGAGGATGTCGCGCCGTTCGATGCTGGCCTCGAGATAGGAGCCTTCGAGCGGGTCGAGATCGGAGCGGCGCAGCGGCGGGCGCTCGACCTCCTGCCCTGACGAGATCCGGGCGCGAATCAGGTCCCGCGTGGAATTGAAGACCTGAAGCTGAAGCGGCGCCTCCTCGGTTCCGCTGGAACAGGCCGACAGGAGGAGGGTCGCCCCGATCAGAATACGGCGAATCATTCCCAGAACCCCGCCCATTGATCCTTCAGAGCCTTCGCATGCGCGTCGCGTACCTGGCCATAGAGGCGGCCGGGCACATGCATCCGCGCCCCGCCGTCGCGCTGGATCGGGCGGATCGTCGTACCCAGCGACTTGCGGCTGGGTTGCCCGGTGAACCAGCTGAGCGGGATCGAGAAGCGGATCCCCTTGTCGAAGGAGCCCTCGCCGAATTCCTGCGCGCTGGCGGTGGTGACGGTGAAAAAGCCCCCGACGCTCCACCCGTTGTCGAATACCCGGTCCAAGGTGAAGGTCGCGCCGTAATCGCCGGCGAGGTAGCGGCCCACGTCGACCTGGCCGTAAATTCCGTTGTCGAAGTCCATGTAGGCCGAGGCGTGTCCCGTCACGATGCGGTAATCCTGGAAGCCCAGCATCTGGTCATAATCGCGCTTCATCGCATAGTTGACCTCGACCCCCAGGCCGAGTCGGCTGTTGACCGGTTTCCAGAGCAACTCGGTCGAGAGGCCGCCATAGCCATATTCGAAATAGCCGACCGAGGCCCGCGCATAGAGATCGTCGCGCGGCTGCCAGTACCGCGCGGCGTAAAGCTGGTTGATCGTCGTGCTGTATTGCGCATAGAGCGCCTGGTCCGTCCGCACCGGCGGCAGAAGCGAGGGCGAGACGCGGCCATCCTCGAGGTTGCCCGCCAGCCGCTGGCGCAACGTGCCCGAGATCACCCAGCCGGGTGCGGGTTTGTAGGTTGCGTTTGCGGCAACGCCGACATCGATCAGGACCGGGTTCTTGGGATCGAAATAGGCCGGAGAGAAATAGGGCGCGAGGGACCAGCTGAAATCAGGATAGAGATCGGGGTTCAGGCGGGCGCTTTCCGGGGTCGCCCCGGCATTTCCTATGCCGGCGACCGACAGGATGGCATCGCTGGCATCCGGCGCGAATTCCAGCGCCTCGAGATCGGACCGGCGGATCGTGACCGCCGACAGGCCCATGCCGCGTTCGACCGGGACGATGCGGAAAGTCTCGATCGAACCCGGGAGCGCGCGCGCCATCGCGCGTGCGACCCGGCCGATGGCAACGGGATAGGTGTTGAAGCGCGTGTTGGAAAACCGCAGTTCGGCCGCGTGGGGTTCCAGCTTGAGGCTGTGCAGGATCAGGCCGTCCGGCTCCATAAGGGCGACGAGGTTCTGGTTCAGCTGGGCCGGCGCGTTGACACTGTCGGTCCAGGCAAGGGTCCAGATCTCGGGCGCGGCGTCGAAGCTGGGCCGGGGCCGGATCGGCTGCGGCGCGGCCAGGCGCATCGGGGTGGTGGGCTGCGACGGGTTGAGCTGGAACTGTGCGGACAGACCGAATTCCGAGCCGTACATGTAATAGGCGCCCAGCCGCGTTCGCTTGGTCGCCTGGTATTCGACCCCGAAATTGACCGGCGATTTCTTCTGGAAGACGCTCGTGGTCTGGGTTTCCACCACGTAATCGTCCGAGGAATATTCCAGCTTGAAGGCCCAATCCTCGTTGGCCTGCCATTCGACCCCGCCGAAAAACGCGAAGGGGCCGCGGAACCATTGGTCATAGGAGAGCTGCCCGCCGGTATTGCCGGGATTGAAGGCCGGGCGCGTGCCGTAGGACGCGATGGAGTTGTAGCTGCCCAGCCGCCCCCAGCCGATGCCGGCGGTCAGCTTGAGCCGCCCGGGCAGGCGCGAGGTGCCCAGCGCCGGCGTCTCGAAATTCTTGGTGGCGACGATGTATTCGCCGGCATAGATCCCGGTACCCGCGAAATCCTGAAGGCCCAGGGTGATTTCGGGGCGGTTCCGGGTCTCTTCCAGCAAGCGGAAGCGGACATCGAAGCCACGGTCGTAGTAGGTCGGAAACCCGCCGAGGTTCCAGTTGCGGATCGAGTTGTAGCGGAAGCTGGCCGAAAGCCAGGGCAGCGCCTGGAAGGTCAGGGTATAGCGCCCCTGCCCCCCGAAATAGGACAAAGTGGTCGTGAACTGCCCGTCCGGCATCATCTCGGCCGAGGGCATGTCGATCAGGCCGGGCGAGCCGTAGAAATTCAGGCTCGGCGTCGGCAATGGCTTGAAGCTCGGTTCGGGCAGATTCGCGGTCGTGCGGGCCGCCGCGTCCAGCCCCGCGCCTTCCTGTGCCGCGGTCATGGTCGCTGGCAGCAGGGCCGCAGCCAGGGCCACACCCAGACGCCGGGCGACACGGCGCGCGGTGGTTCTGGCTTTCCTTGCCTTCACTCGTTCCGATCCTCGTTGTTTCCCGGCACCGCAAGGGCGCACTGTCTCTCTCGCGGTTACACCACGAGGCTCGACACGCGATCAATCGACAATTGTACGATTACCGGATTTTATCGAAACCCAAGGACCTGCGGGCAACATACCGCCCAAAGATCAAGACAGCTTTCGTGTCTCTTCGCTTGCGGCAAAACCTTCGACCCAGCGCCGGATCACGCCGCGGGCCGCATCCTCGTCGCTGGCGGCAAGCGCGTGACGCAGTCCGCGCAGGGCCGAGGCGACCTCGATCTCGGACAGGTGGGTTTCCTCGGCGCAGAAGATTTTCTGATGGCGCGTTCCGATCAGCCTGTCGCTGAGTGTCAGCTCTTCCTCGAGCTTTTCGCCGGGACGCAGACCGATCACCTCGATCTCGATGTCTCCGTCGGGATTCTCGGTGTCGCGAACGGTATAGCCGGCCTTCTCGATCACCTGGCGGGCCAGTTTCATGATCTGCACGGGCTCGCCCATGTCGAGCACGAACACCTCGCCGCCGCGCGCCTCGGCTCCGGCCTTGAGCACGAGCTGGACCGCCTCGCGGATCGTCATGAAATAGCGCTTGACGTTACGGTCCGTGACGGTGACGGGCCCCCCTCGGCTGATCTGTTCCTGGAAAAGCGGCACCACCGACCCGGAAGAGCCCAGGACATTGCCGAACCGGACCATCGCGAAGATCGTGCCGGGACGGCGCGACGCCAGGTCCTGGATGACCAGTTCGGCCATCCGCTTGCTTGCCCCCATGACATTGGACGGGCGCACCGCCTTGTCCGAGGAGACAAGCAGGAAGCGCTCGACCTTGAGGTCGGCCGCCTCGCGCGCAAGGGTCTGGGTGCCGAAGACATTGTTGGCAAGACCGGCAAGCGGGTTGCATTCGACCAGCGGGACATGCTTGTAGGCCGCCGCGTGCAGGACGACCTGCACCTCGTGATCGGACAGGACCTTGCGGACCTGGCGGGCATCGGTAACCGAGCCCAGCACCGGCACAAGCTCGATTCCAGTGCCTTCGATCATCTGCGTCAGGTCCTGGAAGACGGTGTAGAGCGCCAGTTCGCTCAGTTCGTAGAGAACGAGGCGCGCAGGCCGGCAGGCAAGGATCTGGCGGCACAGTTCCGACCCGATCGAGCCGCCCGCGCCGGACACCAGCACGTTGCGCCCCGCGTAGCTGTCACAGCTCTGCATCAGTTCCATGTCGCAGGCCGCACGGCCCAGGAAGTTCTGCGGTCCGACCGGGGTCAGCTTGTCGACCAGCGCCTCTTCCCCGATCAGCTGCGCGAATGAGGGCAGCACCTGCACCTCAAGCCCCAGTTTCTGGAGCCTTGCGGTGATCTTTGCCTGCACTGGCTGCGTCTGCGACGGCATGGCAAGCAACACGCGATTGATCCCGCGGGTCTTTACCAGTTCCTCGATCCGCGACGGTGGGTAGACCGGAAGCCCCAGCAGGTTCATCCCCTGAAGCGAGGTGTTGTCGTCGACGAAGGCCACCGGCTCGATCATGTCATGCGCCTTGAGCGCCTGCGCCAGCTGCGTGCCGGTGGCGCCCGCCCCGTAAATCAGCACGCGGCGGCGCGGCTGCATTCGGCGATAGAGGGCCATCACGATCTGGAACATCACGACACGCGAGGCGACGAGGGCCAGGAAATAGCTGATACCGAACATCACGTGGGTGCCGGGCGGCAGGTCGAGACCCAGGGTCTGCACCATGAGAGCCGAGGACCCCGCCAACAGCAGTGACAGCACCGCGGTCAACCCCGCGGCGTGGCGTTCATAGGCCATCAGCTGGATATAGGGCAGGCCGAGCCAGAGCGAGAGGCCGGCGGCGACGGCAATCAGATAGGGAAGAATGGGAAGAACGGAAATGAGCGTGTCGATCGGCGAGTTCGGCAGGGCCTGCACCATGTAGGTGAACAGAAGCGCCACGGGGATAAGGGCCAGATCGATGGCAAGAAAAATATATGCCTTTTGCGTGCGCGACCACGAACTGATCAGCTTGAACATGCGGGTCAAAGCCCCCTCAAATTACTTTGTCGTCCCCTAAATGGAGACACGCCCGATGCCTCGCCGCCCTCTGGCTGCTTTTTGTGGCATGACCGGCCAACAATCATTTGACCAAAAAGCCTTTTCTTGACTTCTACTGCATTAATTCGAATATGCAAAACCCCCTTTGGCAAGATTACGCTGATGGAGCGCGGCAGCTCCTCGCCCAAGCTGTATCTTGAGGAAAATTGCGTGTTCGCAAACAATATCTAGATCGGTCGGTTTCGGCGTGAAGGCACCCCGGCTGGCCTGAGCGCCCCCGGGGACCGAGAATCACCTTGCGTCACTCGGCCGCTTTGGCCGATGTCAGCGAAAGGCTTTCCATGTACCGGCTCAGGTCGTCGCGCAACTCGTCGCGCGCCAACGCGAAGGCGATCGTCGCCTGGAGGAACCCGGACTTGGACCCGCAATCGAAGCGCTGACCCTGGAACCGGTAGCCGTAGACAGGGTTTTCGGTGCCGATATCCTGGGCGATTGCATCGGTCAGCTGGATCTCTCCGCCGGCGCCGGATTTCATCCGGTGCAGGTTGCGAAGCACCGAAGGGCTGAGGATGTAGCGCCCGATCACCGCGAGGTTCGAGGGGGCATCCTCGGACTTGGGCTTTTCGACCATGCCCTTGACCTTGACGCAGTTTCCCATGTCCTCCTCGACATCGATGATGCCGTAGGCGCTGGTCTTTTCTGCCGGCACCTCCATCGCGGCGACCATGTTGCCGCCGATATCGGCATAGGCTTCGACCATCTGCTGAAGGCACGGCTTTTCCGCCGCGATCACGTCATCGGGCAGGATCACCGCGAAAGGCTCGTTCGAGGCGATCAGTCGGCGCGCACACCAGACCGCGTGGCCCAGCCCCAATGCCTTGTGCTGGCGGATATAGGCGATCGCGCCGCTTTCCATGTTCGTGGCCCTGAGCGTCTCGAGCAGTTCGTCCTTGCCCTTCTTCTTGAGCTCCTGCTCGAGGATCGGGTTGTGGTCGAAATAATCCTCCAGCGCCGATTTCCCGCGCGAGGTGACGAAGAGAAACTCCTTGATCCCCGCCGCGCGCGCCTCGTCGATGGCGTATTGCACCAGCGGCCGATCAACCAGGGTCATGATTTCCTTCGGGACCGATTTCGTTGCGGGCAGAAAACGTGTGCCCAGTCCCGCGACCGGAAAGACCGCCTTGGTCACCTTGCGTGTCATCGCTTGTCCTCAATAAATTGTTTTCGTCAGGCAGGAAGCGCCCGACGCAATGTTACATGAGTATTAGGGCTTAATCCTGACATGGATCAATGACCTTAACTCCCGGTCAGTGCGGGAAGTTTCATCAATGCCACGTTTTCAGCCGCGCCGCAGCAGGTTCCCGACCGTCTGGAACACCAGATCGAAATCGTAGCAGATGCTGCGCCGCCGCTGATAGATCAGGTCCAGCCGCGCCTTGGCCGGTACGCAGATCCGGCAATAGGTGTCGTCGGTCTGCTCAGGCGTGTCGCAGCGAGACAACAGCGCGGCCTCGTGCCGGTGATAGACGATCGAGGCCAGACCGGTGACACCGGGGCGCGACCGCAGGACCCTGCCATAGATCCCGGGAAAGCGTTCCACGTATTGCCGCAGCGGCGGTCGTGGCCCGACAAAGCTCAGGTCGCCACGGATGATGTTCCAAAGCTGCGGCAACTCGTCCAGCCGCTTGGACCGCAGCCAGGCGCCGGCGGGCGTGATGCGGGCCGCCTTGTCGCCGCCCGACACGCCGGAATCCCGGTCGACCACGGTCATGGTGCGGAATTTCCACAGCATGAAGGGCTCATCCACGCCTTTCATCCGCTCGGCCACGTAAAACACGGGACGCCCCTGCTTGATCAGCAGCCAGAGGATGAGACCGAGGATCACCGGCCAGAGCAGAAGCACCAGCAACAGCGCAAAGATCAGATCTAGAAGCCTTTTTCCGAATGTCACCTCTGCCCGTCCCGCCATTCCCTCACCAGATTGTCGGGCAGGTTAGCCGAGGGATCCAGCCGGGTGAAGCCGCCAAGCGCGCGGGTCGAAAGTTCGACCGCGGGAATGGCGGTGTCGGGCGCTGGCCGCGCGGTCCAGGCCAGCCCGGCTGCGTCCAGCAGCGCCCCCATCTCGACCACGCCGGGCTGTGCCACGTTCAGCACCGCTGGCAGATCGGTTCGGCACACCAACTCGCCAAGAATGCGCGCCAGACTGACGGGACCGACGTAACTGCGACGCGGCGTGCGCCCGTCGGGAAACCGGTCGAGCACGAAGCCCGGCCGCCAGCCGCCCAGGATCGCGTCGCAGCCCGCGACATTTCCGATCCGCAGCGATGTCACCCGCACGCCGGTCCGCTCGGCCAGACGCAGGGCACGCTCCTCCATCCGCGCCTTGGCCCGGCCATAATCCGAAAGCGGCGCGGGCGGCGCGCTTTCATCTAGAACGCCGCCCACGGCCCCGTAGACCGCCGCCGAGGACGCCAGAAGCACGCGGCCGCCATCATTCCCGGCGGCGTGGATCGCGGCCTCGGCCAGCCGGACGTTATCCTCGAGGTCACCGTCACCGCGGCCGGGAACCGGCCCCGCAAGGCACAGGATCACCCGGCCCGCCGCAGCCCGCGCAAGCGCGTCGGGCTCGGCCAGAGGGTCGAGAACAGTCCAGCCCGCCCCCGCGACGCCGCGCCGCGCCTGCCACGTGACGCCCTGCGGGCCATGCCCATTTGCCCAGAATTTGCGCAAGACTCCGCCGATACGCCCCGTCGCGCCCATAACGAGCACATGTGTTTCGTCCATCTATGCGTTATCCCTTTGCGGACCTTTTGGTTGACCGTCGGTGCTGCGCCGGTATTTTGCCACCAAAACAAATGCAAAAGAAATAACTCACGCGGGACAGTCAGACATGCGCCTTTTCCTCCAAATTCTTGCTTTGGCAAGCGCGGCGCTGTTTTTGTCCTCGTGCAGCGACGGCCTTCCGGGCGGCGCGCCTGTCAGCAACGAGATCCTCAAGGAGGCGGCCGCCGAGAACGCCGATTTCGCGTTCTACCCCGTGACCCGCGCCTTTCTGCCAATCGCGCAGCAATGGCCTCCCACCGGCAAGCAGGAGAACCTCTCCTGGATCGGCAACACCCGCGGTGCCAAGACGCAGATCATCCAGCCGGGCGACCGGCTGACACTGGCGATCTGGGACAGCAGCGAGAATTCGCTTCTGACCTCGGCGCAGCAGAAACAGGTCGCGCTGGAAAACGTCATCGTGGCCTCGAACGGTACGATCTTCATGCCCTATGTGGGCAATATCAGCGTCGTCGGCATGACGCCGGACCTTGCCCGCGAAGAGCTTCAGTCCGCGCTCGAGGCCATCGTGCCCTCTGCACAGCTTCAGTTGTCGATGTTCGAGGGGCGGAACAACTCCGTCGATCTGGTAACCGGCGTTGCAAGCCCCGGCACTTACCCGATGCCTGACCGCAACTATACCGTTCTGGGCCTGATCTCGGCCGGCGGCGGTGTCCGCACGGGCATGAACAACCCGCAGGTGCGGCTGATGCGCGACGGTCAGATCTTCGGCACCTCGGTCGACCGGCTCCTGGACAATCCCAGCTATGACACGCTTTTGCGCGGCGGCGACCGGGTCTTCGTCGAGGAGGATCGCCGCTATTTCCTGTCCTACGGCGCCGCAGGGTCCGAGGACCTTCACATCTTCACAAAGGACAACCTGTCGGCGATGGACGCGGTGGCGATCATGGGCGGCCTGAACGATTCCAAGGCCGATCCGCGCGGCCTGCTGATCCTGCGCGAATATCCCTCCTCGGCCGTGGCGGCGGGGGTGCGCGGACCGCGGATGACACGCGTCGTGTTCTCGCTCAACCTTGCGACGACGGACGGAATCTTTTCGGCACGGCGGTTCCAGGTCAACCCCGACGACCTGCTGATCGCCACGGAATCGCCGATCAACGACGTGATCACCGTCGCGGGCATTGTCGGCAACTTCGTGGGCGTCTTCAACGCCACAGCGAGCCTCGGCAACTAGGGCCGCGGAGGGACGCAGCCCTTCGCCTCACGGCATCGGGATGCGCACCGCCTCGGGCACCAGCGCGTTCATCTGGCGGATGTGTTCCGGCAGGCAACGCGTGAGGAAATCGTAACGCTCCACCACCGATTGCCGCGCCGCCACGCCCAGATGCGCGTGGGCCTCGGGGTTGGACAGCACCTCGATCACCTGGTCGGCCAGCGCGTCGTGGTCGAAGAAATCGACCAGCAGCCCCGTCTCGCCATGCGTGATCGCCTCGCGCACCGGCGCCACATCGGACGCGACAATGGTCGCCTGCATCGACATCGCTTCGAGCAGAGACCAGCTGAGGACGAAGGGCATCGTCAGGTAGATATGGCAGCGCGACAGCTGGACCACCTGGCAGAACTTGGAATAGGGCACCCGGCCCAGGAAATGCACGCGGTCCCAATCCAGCTGGCCGCCGACCTCCTCCTCCATCTCGGCCCGCAGCCCGCCGGGGTGCTTGCTCTTGCGGCCATAGGAAACGTCGTTGCCGCCCAGAACGATCACCCGCGCATTTGGGCGTTCGCGCAGGATCCTGGGCAGCGCCCGCATGAAGATGTGGAAGCCCCGCGCATGTTCGAGATTGCGGGCGAGATAGGTGAACACCTCATCCTCACGCGTGAGAGGACGCTCCAGCCGCCCCAGGGCCAGGCTCACATCCGGGTCGGGCTTCAGCCGGTCGGTGCGGATGCCGTCATGGCAGGTATAGAACTTGGAATGAAACGCCTCGGGAAAACAGTTCTTCTGCCACACGGTCGGCACGTGGCCCTTGTCCACGACATGCAGGTTGGCGAAGGGCACCGCGTTACGCGCATGCAGCAGGAAGGGCGAATGTTCCGAGGGCGGATCGCTGGGGTCGAACCCCACCAGCCCGCCCTTGCTGATGTAGAAATACTCGAAAAAGCCCAGCACCGGCACATCGGGCCAGATCTGCTTGAAGAACAGCAATTCGCCCCAGCCGGTATGCCCCATCACCAGATCGGGCTTGAACCCTTTCTCGCGCTCCAGCCGCTGCGCCGCCATCGCCGCGCCGAAACCCGCGCCGGTGGCCTCTTCCCAGACCTTGCTGAGCCCGTAGGCATCTGGAGCGGGTTTGTGATGCGGCTTGTAGACGACAGTGGCCACCCCGGGCAGTTCCGGCGGCGGAGTGCGCTGCGTCAGGAACACGATCTGATGCCCGCCCTGCGCGACGAGGAACTGGAGCAATTCCCGGTACTGACCGGGCATGTTCTGGTGAACGAACAGAATTTTCATGAGACGCGCCCTCCGGTCATTTGAAAATTCCTTAGCAAGTTGCGGTCGCCCCTGTCACCTGCCTGACCCAGTTTGGTCACAGGTCGTAGCCCATCTGCCCTGTTCCGCTGACGCGTGGGAAAGAATGTGCTAGGGCCAGAAGCATCCCGGCCAAACAAGCAAACAGGGAATCCGACATGGTCGATCAGAGCGAAGCGGTAATCTCTGCACCCGAAATGGCTGCGATCGAGGCCGCGCGGGCCGAGGGGCGCATCATCGAACTGCTCCCGCTCGCGGCCATCGATGCCGAACACCTTGTTCGCGACAGGCTGGCCCAGGACGAGGACGAGATGGAGGCGCTGATGGCGAGCCTGCGCAAGCGCGGCCAGCAGATGCCCATCGAGGTGGTGGCCCTGCCCCGCCCCGGACCGAACGGCGAAACGCATGGCCTCGTCTCGGGCTGGCGCAGGCTGACCGCGCTGCGCCGCCTGACCGAGGAGGCGGGAGATCCCGCCTTTGCCACGGCGCGTGCGCTGGTGGTCACGCCGGACACGGCGCAGGACGCCTATCTCGCCATGGTCGAGGAAAACGAGATCCGCGTGAACCTCAGCCATTACGAGCGTGCCCGGGTCGCCCGCAAGGCGATGCAGGAAGGCGTCTTTCCCAACCAGCGCGCGGCCTTGCAGGGGTTGTTCGGCAATGCCACCCGCTCCAAACGGTCCAAGATCGGCACCTTCATCCTGCTGGTCGAGAGTTTCGACGATGTGCTGCGCTTTCCCTCGGCGATCAGCGAGAAGCTGGGCCTCGCACTGGCCCGCGAACTGGTGCGTGACCCGGGGCTGAGCACAGAGATTCGTACGGCCCTGGCCGAGCACGCGCCCGACACCGCCCTTGCCGAGATGCGCCTGCTGGCCGCCATTGTGGCCGCGCGAGCCGACCGCGCCACCCACCCCGAGGAACCAACCGAACCGCGCCCGGTGAAAGCCCCGCGCAGCGCGGCGGTGACCCGCATCAGCGACGGGCTGGAGATGCGCTTCGACGCCAGGCGCGGACGGATCGAGTTGTCCGGCGCGGAGGCGACCGAAGACCTTGTCGAGGCGTTGCGTGGCTGGCTGTCCGAAAGGACCGCCTCGGCCGAACGTCAAAGACCGTAATATTCCCGGTACCACTCGACGAACCGCGCGACCCCATCGGCCAGCGGAGTTTCAAGATCGAGTCCGGTCAGGTCCCGCAGCAGCCGCGTCTCGGCCCAGGTCGCGGGGACGTCGCCGGGCTGCATGGGCAGCATCCGCTTCTCGGCCTTGCGCCCGCAGGCCGCCTCGATCGCCGAGATGAAATCCATCAGCGCCACCGGGCGGCTGGCACCGATATTGACCACGCGGAACGGCGCCACCGCGCTCAGGCTGTCGTGATCGCCCAATGGCGTATCACCCGGAACAGCCCCGCCCAGTGCGCAGATCGCCGAAACGAGATCATCGATATAGGTGAAGTCGCGCTGCATCCGCCCGTGGTTGTAGACGTCGATGGGGTCTCCTTCGAGTATGGCGCGGGTGAACTTGAAATAGGCCATGTCGGGCCGTCCCCACGGCCCGTAGACCGTGAAGAAACGGAACATCGTGACCGGCAGGCGATAGAGATGGGCATAGCTGTGCGCCATCGCCTCGTTCGCCTTTTTCGTCGCCGCGTAGAACGACATCTGCGTGTCGGCCTTGTCCGTCTCGGCATAGGGCATCGCCTCGTTCGCGCCATAGACCGAACTGGTGGAGGCCAGCAGCATGTGCTCGGGAGGGTGGGCGCGCGCGGCCTCCAGCAGCTCGAACGTGCCGATCAGGTTCGCCTCCACGTATTCGCGCGGGGCTTCGATCGAATGGCGCACCCCGGCCTGCGCCGCCAGGTGGACGACACGGGCCGGTTTGTGGCGTCCGAAGATCTCCATCAGAACGCCGGGATCCTCCAGCCGCGCGGTGACGGGCGTGAACCCCTCGTGGCGTTCCAGCTCCTCCAGCCGGCGACGCTTCAGCGCCGGGTCGTAATAGGCGTTGAGGGAGTCGAGCCCGATCACGCGCCATCCATCGGCCAGCAGGCGCAGGGACAGGTGATACCCGATGAATCCGGCCGAACCGGTGACAAGGACGCTTTTCATGTTTAGCGCTTAGCGAGGCGGCGGAAGAGCTGTCAAACCTTTCCGGCGATGAGCATGGTTTTGCCGCCGTCACTGTGTCCGCGAAACGCGCGCGACCTCGAACTGTGGCGGCCCCGACATCCCGGAGCGGCCGAAACTCCTGAAAACCGGGCGCTTTCAGTGCCGGAGGCCATTCCGGCCCGCCCCGGTCGTGCTGCAACCCGGGTAACAAACCGTGACTGCCCGATCCCGGTCGCAACCGGTTCACAGGCTGGTCTTGAACGCCCGGATCAGGATATGACTGCGACAGAATAAACGATCGAGGTGGCAGAGCATGTGCGGAATTGTCGGCGTCCTGGGGAAGCATCAGGCGGCCCCGATCCTTGTCGAGGGCCTCAAGCGGCTGGAATATCGCGGCTACGACAGCGCGGGCATCGCCACGATCCACAACGGGCGGCTGGACCGGCGGCGCGCGCTTGGCAAACTGGTGAACCTCAGCGACCTGCTGGTGCACGAACCGCTTGCCGGAACGTCGGGCATCGGCCACACCCGCTGGGCCACGCATGGCGCGGCGACGACCGAGAACGCCCACCCCCATGCCCGCGGCAAGGTGGCCGTCGTCCATAACGGCATCATCGAGAACTACCGCGACCTGCGTGCCTTTCTGGCCGAAAAGCAGGTCACGCCCGAAACCGACACGGATACCGAAACGGTCGCCATGCTCTGCGACTGGTATATCGGGCAGGGGCAGAAACCGGTCGAGGCCGCGCTCAACACCATTTCCAGGCTCGAGGGCGCCTATGCGCTGGCCATCCTCTTCGATGGGGAGGAGGATCTGATCGTCGCCGCCCGCAAGGGCAGCCCGCTGGCCGTTGGCTGGGGCAATGGCGAGATGTATGTGGGCTCCGACGCGCTGGCGCTCGCGCCGATGACGGACGAGATCACCTATCTCGAGGAGGGCGACATCGCTCTGGTCACCCGCGCGGGGGCGGAATTCTTCGATGCCGATCACCAGCCCGTCGCACGGCAGCGCCGACAGGTGACCATCGACACGACCGCCGCCGACAAGGGCGGGTACCGCCATTTCATGGCCAAGGAGATCGCCGAGCAATCCTCGGTCCTGGCCGACGCGGTCGAATACTACCTCTCCAGCAGCGAAGGGCGCGCCGCACTTGAAAGCGGGCTGGATTTCAGCCGGGTCGACCGGGTGGTGATGGTGGCCTGCGGAACCGCGTCGCTGGCCTGCCACACCGCGAAATACTGGTTCGAGCAGATCGCCGGCATCCCCGTCGAGGTCGATATCGCCTCGGAATTCCGCTACCGCGAGCCGCCGATCTCGGACCGGACGCTGTGCCTCTTCGTCAGCCAGTCGGGCGAGACCGCCGATACGCTGGCCGCGCTGCGCTATTGCGTGGGCAAGGCGGGCCGGATCGTCTCGATCGTCAACGTGGCCGAAAGCTCCATCGCGCGGGAAAGCGACGTGGCCCTGCCGATCCTCGCGGGCCCCGAGATCGGCGTCGCCTCGACCAAGGCCTTCACCTGCCAGCTGGTCGTGCTTGCGTCGATGGCGCTGCAAGCTGCCCGCCAGCGCGGCGCGCTGGATGACCAGGGCATCGCCCGGCTGGAAGGTCAGCTGCGCCAGATGCCCGGTTTCGTGGCCGACGCGATGACCTGCGAGGACCAGATCCGCGCCATCAGCAAGGAACTGGCGCAGTACGAGGATGCGATCTTCCTCGGGCGCGGCACGATGTACCCGCTGGCCCTGGAAGGCGCGCTGAAACTCAAGGAGATCAGCTATATCCATGCCGAGGGCTGCGCTAGCGGCGAGTTGAAACATGGCCCCATCGCGCTGATCGACAGCGACATGCCGGTGATTACGCTCGCCCCGCGCGACGACCGCTTCGACAAGATCGTGTCGAACATGCAGGAGGTCATGGCCCGCGGCGGCAAGATCGTGATGATCTCGGACGCGCAGGGCATCGAGGAGGCCGGCGAAGGCACCTGGCACCGCGTCGCCCTGCCCCGCGTCGACAGCCCCTTCGCCGCCATCGCCTATGCCGTGCCGATCCAGCTTCTGGCCTATCACACGGCGGTGGCCAAGGGCACCGACGTGGACCAGCCGCGCAACCTGGCGAAATCGGTCACGGTGGAGTGACGCCCGCAAGCGCGCCGAAGGCGCGCCCGGCCCAACCGGCCAAGCGCATCTGCGATGCGCGCAGGACGGGCGGGAGCGCACCCCCTGCCCTTGACGGAAGGCCGGGTTCAAGAAACAAGGGGCCGATCCGCAAACAACAGGGAACGGTGCATGACCGGAATTCTGGCAGAGGCCGAACGGGTGATCGGGATCGAGGCGCGCGCGCTCGACGCGCTCGCCCGAAACATCCCCGCCGATTTCGAACCGGCGGTGCAGGCGATCCTTGCCTCGCCGGGCCGGGTGATCGTCTCGGGTATCGGCAAGTCGGGCCATATCGGTGCCAAGATCTCGGCCACGCTGGCCTCCACCGGCACGCCCGCGCATTTCGTGCACGCGGCCGAGGCCAGCCATGGCGACCTGGGCATGATCACGCGCAACGATGTCGTCCTGCTGATCTCCAATTCGGGAGAGACGGCGGAACTGGGCGACATCACCGCCTATACGCAGCGCTTCTCGATCCCCATGATCGCCATTTCCTCGCGCCCCGACAGCACGCTGATGCGCGCCGCCACCTTCCGCCTGCCCCTGCCACCCGAGCCCGAGGCCTGCGCCATCGGCATGGCACCCACCACCTCCACCACGCTGACATTGGCGCTGGGCGACGCGCTGGCGGTCAGCCTGATGGCGCAGCGCGGCTTCGTCGCGGCCGATTTCCAGGTGTTCCACCCCGGCGGCAAGCTGGGGGCACAGATGGCCCGGGTTTCCGCCTTCATGCATACGGGCGAGGCCATCCCGCTTGTCCCGGCAGCGGCGCGGATGGACGAGGTCTTGCTGACCATGACTTCCAAGGGCTTTGGCACCACCGGCGTTCTGGACGACGAGGGCCGACTGGCCGGCATCATCTCGGACGGCGATCTGCGCCGCAACATGACCAGGCTGATGGACCGCAGAGCGCTCGAGATCGCCACGCGCAATCCGGTCACGATGGCCCCGGACAGTTTCGCCGCGCAGGCGCTGGCCGTGATGAACGAGAAGAAGATCACCGCCATCTTCGTGCTCGACGGCGACCGCCGCCCGCTGGGCATCCTGCACCTGCATGACTGCCTGCGCGCCGGGGTGGCCTGACCCCGCGCGACCGTGCTAGAGCGCAGACACCAGTTTCGCGGAGACACGCCATGACCGAGCCCAGGACCATCGACATCGCCGGCATCCCGGTGGGCGGCAGCAATCCCTATGCGCTGATCTCCGGCCCCTGCCAGCTGGAAAGCCTCGATCACGCGCGGATGATGGCCGAAAAGCTGCTCGAGGCCTGTGCGGGCGCGGGCATCGGCCTGATCTTCAAGGCGAGCTACGACAAGGCCAACCGCTCCTCGATCACCACGCAGCGCGGTCTGGGGATGGAGGAGGGGCTCTCGATCCTGTCGAAAATCCGCGAGGAGTTCGGCTGCCCGGTCCTGACCGACGTCCACGACCCCTCGCATTGCGCCCCCGCGGCCGAGGCGGTGGACGTGCTCCAGATTCCCGCCTTCCTCTGCCGCCAGACCGACCTGTTGCTGGCCGCGGGCGAGACCGGCCGCGCGATCAACGTGAAAAAGGGCCAGTTCCTCGCGCCGTGGGACATGGGCAACGTGGCCGAAAAGATCGCCTCGACCGGCAATGACCGCATCATGCTCTGCGACCGGGGCACCTCCTTCGGCTATAACGCGCTGGTGACGGATTTTCGCGGTTTGCCGATCATGGCGCAGACTGGCTACCCGGTGGTGTTCGACGCCACCCATTCCGTGCAGCAGCCCGGGGGGCAGGGCACCACCAGCGGCGGCCAGCGGGAATTCGCGCCCGTGCTCGCGCGCGCCGCCTGCGCGGTGGGCGTCTCGGCCCTGTTCATCGAAAGCCACCAAGACCCGAACCGCGCCCCCTCGGACGGGCCGAACATGATCCCTGTGGACCAGATGCCCGCCCTGCTGGCCAACCTGCGCCGCTACGACGACCTGACCAAGGGCGCCTGATCCGGCGTAGGGTGGGGTTCCACCCCACCGCCGCTGTCACGCCATCAGGTCGAACACCTCGCCGCCGATCTGGATGTTGATCTGGTCCTGTCCCTCACCATCGACCAGCGCCCAGAGGATCTGGCCCGTGCTCCGGTCGATGACGAACGCCTCCTGCACGGCGGCATCGCCCGAGCGGACCCCGTCCGGTGTCTCGGTATGGGCGAGGTTGACCTGGAACCGGTCCGAACTTGCCATGCCGCCAAAGACCAGAACATCGCCCTCGGCCGCGTCGTAATCCTGCACCCAGTCCGAGCCGTGGTCTGCCACGCCGAGGTGAAAGAACCGGTCCGCCCCGTCGCCACCGTTGATCCGGTCGTACCCGAAGCCGCCATTGACGAAATCGTTGCCGTCCCCGCCAAAGATCAGGTCCGACAGCGCCCCGCCGGTGAGGACGTCATCCCCGTCCTGCCCGCGCAGTTCGTCTGCGCCGAAACCGCCGGCGATCGTGTCGTTGCCCTCCTGGCCAAAGACCTGGTCGTTGCCATGACCGGCATCCACATCGTCATCGCCCGACCCGGCATAGACCACGTCGCGAAGGTCCGCGTCGCTCGCGCCGCCGAGGATACGGTCATTGCCGTCCCCGCCGTTGAGCGTATCGGCCCCGTCGCCCCCTTCCAGCGTGTCCGCGCCCTCCAGCCCGATCAGGACATCGTCGCCATCCAGTCCGCGAATGACGTTGTCGCCCCCATCGCCGGTACGCCGGTCATTGCCCTCGGTTCCCATGATGGGGCCTGCCGGGACAAGCGCCTGCACCTGCGCCAGCGAAAGGGTCGTATCGGTGAACTGGAACATCTCGACATTGCGCACCGTGTCTGCATCGCCGGAGACGGTCACGATCGTGTCGCCGCCCGTCATCCGCACGGCGATATCCGTGCTTGCGGCGTCGAAAACCGCAGTATCCTCTCCCGCGCCGCCATCGAGCGTGTCGCTACCGCCAAGGCCACCCAACACGTCATCGCCGGGTCCGGTTGCGATGACATCGTTCCCGGACGATCCCGCAACCGTCGTCAGCCCCTCCAGCAACGCGTCGCGCAGCGCCAATCCGGGATCGGCGGCGGCGTGAAGATCGGCAACATCGATACTCACGCCACCGGCCTCGAGCAATTGCGGCCCAGCGAAAGGCGTCCCGTCCGAATTCAGGACGCGGTAATCCGACGTGTCGCCGTCAAGATTCGGGTCATCGTCAAAGATCAGAACCTCACCCGCATACCCGCCATAGATCCGCAGCCCGGTGATGATGCCGCTGTCAGGCAGCGGTGTCTGCGTGCCGGAGGTCCCCGACAGCGAAAGCGATGGCCCCATCAAGCGGATGATCGTGCCCGCGAACGGCCCGGTTTCGGGCACCGCAAGCTGGGTGTCGATGGAGGGCACCACGACAAAGCCGCCCAGCACCGGGTCGAAGACGTTGACCGGAGAGACGCCCGCCGACCAGGTTCCCTCCAACCAGTCGGTAAAGGAGGCCTCGACATCAAAAGGAGCCAGATAGGACGCGACAAGCATTCGAAATACCTCTCCTGCAAAATGAAACCTGCAGGATCAGTGCGCGCCTCTTGTCTTGGAGGGACCGTGCGAAATTTCGGGCTCCCCCGGTGCGACAGACCGTGCTGCAGGTCTGAATACCGATAATTCAGCCACGCATCCCCGATTCGGGCAAGCCTGTCGACGCGGCCCCGATCATGCCGTCAGGCCATCAGGTCGAATACCTCGCCGCCGATCTGGATGTTGATCTGGTCCTGGCCCTCGCCATCGACCAGCGCCCAGAGGATCTGGCCCGTGCTCCGGTCGATGACGAACGCCTCCTGCATGGCGGCATCTCCCGAGCGGACCCCGTCCGGTGTCTCGGTATGGGCGAGGTTCACCTGGAACCGGCCCGCCGTGGCCGCGCCACCAAA
>CANMQJ010000003.1 GCA_947500005.1 uncultured Paracoccaceae bacterium
CAGGCTTTGCTCCCCTCAGCGCATTTGGTGACACTTCTGCTTTGCAGACCGGGTGACATTTCTACTTGGTTGCAACACGACTGGACAGTTTGAGGGGCCAGCATCAGCCCGCGGCACGCCCCGTGAGTGTTGACCAGGCGTCGAACTGCGACAGGAACACCTTCCCTGTCAATTCATCAAGAAAGTGACTGTTCTTGAGACGATCCATGACTGGGCCTTTTACCTCGCTCAGATGCAGTTTCACCCCTTGGTCGCGAAGCCGGTCGTTGATGGCCTCCAGCGATTCAAGCGCGCTCAAGTCGATCTCGTTCACCGCCGAGCACATAAGCACGACATGGCGAATATCCTCACGGTTCCTGTGAACGCGCGCCAGGATAAGGTCCTCCATCCGGCGTGCGTTTGCGAAATAGAGGTTCTCGTCGATGCGGAGCGTCACCACCGAGGGATCGGTGCGGACTCGGTGGCGATAAATGTTTCGGAAGTGTTGACTGCCGGGCACCAAGCCGACTTCCGCCACATGCGGGCGCGAGGTCTTCCACAGGAACAGGACGAGAGAGATCGCTACTCCACTCGCCACGCCGACCTCGACCCCCATACCCAAGGTCAGCAGGATAGTTACGAGCACAGCGAAGAAATCTGCCTTCGAATAGTTCCAGGCTCGCGCGAGGATCGAGAAATCCACCAGGCTGAGCACGGCGACGATGATTGTCGCTGCAAGCGTCGCGGTAGGGAGAAAGTAAAGCAGCGGCGTAAGGAACATCGCGGCAAGCAGCAACCCGACCGCGGTAAAGGCGCCCGCAGCGGGCGTCTCCGCGCCGGCATCGAAATTCACCACGGACCGCGCGAACCCTCCCGTCACCGGGTACCCACCCGACAAAGAGGAAGATATGTTCGAAGCACCGAGCGCAATCAGTTCCTGGTTCGGATCGATGCGCTGTTTGCGCTTCGCTGCAAGTGTCTGCGCGACCGAGACGCTTTCCACATATCCGATGATCGAGATCAGGATCGCGGGACCGGCCAGCGCCTGAATGAGACCGAGGTCAAGTTCTGGCATACCAAGCGGCGGCAAGCCGGTTGGAACTTCGCCGACCACTGCGACTCCCATTTGCGGAAGATTCAGAAGCCAGGCCGCCAGCGTGGTCCCGAACACCGCGAAAACGGGACCGATCCGAGCTAGCGTGGCCGCGCGATGATGCGGCACTCCGAGCTTTTCACGCAGGAATCTCGCCATGTCACGGCGCACCCAGAAAAGAAAGGCCAAAGCCAAAACGCCAACGACCAGGGTAACCAAGTTGATGTCGTCAACATGCGCCCAAAGGGATGCCAGAAGTTCTGGAAGCGCGTGACCGTGCGCTTGAACCCCAAGGATATGCTTCAACTGACTCACCGCGATCAGGATGCCTGATGCGGTGATGAAACCAGCGATCACGGGGTGCGACAGGAAATTGGCGATGAAACCCAGACGCAAGCCCCCCATGGTAAGCAGGAACAAGCCGGAAAGCAGCGCCAGAAGCCCAGCCGCGGCCACGTAATCGGACATGGTTTCCAGCCCGAGCGGTGCGAGCGCCGAAGCAGTCATGAGCGACACGACCGCAACCGGTCCGACGGCAAGCGCGCGACTGGTTCCGAAAACCCCGTAGGCCACAAGAGGAAGGATAGAGGCGTAAAGCCCCACTTCGGCTGGCAACCCGGCCAGCAACGCGTAGGCCAGCGATTGCGGAATGAGCATGATCGTGACGATCACGGCAGCCGTGATATCTCCCGTGAACTGGTCACGCGTGTAGCGCCGGCCCCAGTCGAGGACCGGAAGCGCGCCCAGAATTCCTTTTACCGTAGCCCGGCTCAAGCCTTTTGCGCTCATTGCTGTCCCCTGCCCTTCATACGCCCGTTCAACCGACATATTCAATATGAGGCATACATATTGACGCCTGCGGAAAATGTGAAGCCCCGAACGATAAAAGGCGCGCCCCGATAAGGGCGCGCCTTCGAAATTCGGTCCGAAAAGATCAGAAAAATGCCTGAAGCCCTGTCTGCGCACGGCCCAGGATCAGGGCGTGCACGTCATGAGTACCTTCGTAGGTGTTGACGGTCTCGAGGTTCACCATGTGCCGGATCACGTGGAACTCCAGGCTGATGCCATTGCCGCCATGCATGTCACGCGCCATCCGCGCGATATCCAGTGCCTTGCCGCAATTGTTGCGCTTGACGATCGAGATCATTTCGGGCGCGGCATTAGCCTCGTCCATCAGACGACCAACGCGGAGCGACGCCTGAAGCCCCAGCGCGATCTCGGTCTGCATGTCGGCCAGCTTCTTCTGGAAAAGCTGCGTCTGCGCCAGCGGGCGGTTGAACTGCGTCCGGTCGAGGCCGTACTGGCGGGCTGCATGCCAGCAGCATTCGGCGGCGCCCATCGCGCCCCAGCTGATGCCATAACGTGCGCGGTTGAGACAACCAAACGGACCCTTCAGGCCCTGCACGTTCGGCAAGAGAGCGTCTTCGCCAACCTCGACCCCGTCCATCACGATCTCGCCCGTGATAGAGGCGCGCAGCGACATCTTGTTCTCGATCTTGGGCGCCGAAAGTCCCTTGGCGCCTTTTTCAAGGACAAAGCCGCGGATCTTGCCGTCATGCGCATCCGATTTCGCCCACACCACGAACACATCGGCGATCGGTGCGTTCGAGATCCACATCTTGGAACCGGTCAGGCGATAGCCGCCGTCGATCTTCTGCGCGCGGGTCTTCATGCCGGCCGGGTCGCTTCCGGCATCGGGCTCGGTCAGGCCAAAACAGCCGATCCACTCGCCGGAGGCCAGTTTCGGCAGGTATTTCTGGCGCTGCTCCTCGCTGCCGTAGGCATAGATCGGGTACATCACCAGCGAGCTTTGCACCGACATCATCGAGCGATAGCCGGAATCGACGCGCTCGACCTCGCGTGCGACGAGGCCATAGGAAACGTAGCCGCCGCCAAGCCCGCCATATTCCTCGGGAATGGTGGTGCCCAGCAGGCCCATCTCTCCCATCTCGCGAAAGATCTCGGGATCGGTATGCTCGGTCTCGAAAGCCTTTGTCACGCGCGGCTGAAGCTTTTCCTGCGCATAGGCACGGGCGCTGGACGCGATCATGCGTTCGTCTTCGGTCAGCTGATCGGCCATGCGGAACGGATCTTCCCAGTCGAAGCGACCGAGATCTGGCGCATCCTTGGCACGCAGGGTCGGCTTGCTGTCATGAACGTTCATTGCGGGTCTCCTCAATTCTTCATTTCCTCTACCATACCCTCCGATTACCGCAATTTACATAGAGACTTTCGCAGGCTTTCATGCAAAAAACGCATACATGCAACCATCCCGCCGCCTCTTGCCCTCGATTACATCCCTGTCCGCGCTCGAAGCGCTGGACCGATTGGGGTCTGCATCGGCCGTGGCCGAGGAAATGGCACTGACGCAAAGTGCCGTGAGCCGGCAGTTGCAGGGCTTGGAGCGACAGCTTGGCGTCACGCTCATTCAGCGGGACCGCAAGCGGCTGACGCTGACACCCGCCGGGCAGGACTACGTGACCCGGATCCGCTCTGCGTTGTCACAGATTGCTACCGCCTCGCTATCGCTCCAGGTCGCGCCTGTTGGTGGAACGCTCAATCTGGCCATCCTGCCGACCTTCGGGATGCGCTGGTTGATGCCCCGCCTGCCTGAGTTCACGCGCCTTCACCCAGACATCACGATCAACATGTCGACTCGGCTGCGCCCCTTCTCGTTCACCTCGGAACCGTTCGATGCTGCGATCCATTTCGGAAGTCCCGAGTGGCCGGGCACCGAGGCATTGCTGCTGCGCACCGAAAAAGTATTGCCCGTCTGCGCGCCTGATCTTCTGCCGCACGGCGCGCCGGAAGATCCGTCAGCTTTGCTGCGGCTACCGCTCCTGCATATCCAGACGCGCCCCTCCGCCTGGGCGGACTGGTTCCAGGCGATGGAGGTCAAGACACGTGCGCCTCTTCCGGGGATGATGCATGACCAGTTCTCGACCATCACCCAGGCCGCGCTGCACGGGCTGGGCGTGGCCTTGATGCCGGATTACCTGGTGGAACAGGATTTGGCCACGGGCAGGCTGGTTGCGGCACATCCCGAACCCGTCGAGGCACGAGGCGCGTATTACCTCGTCTGGCCACAAGCGCGCTCGGAAGATGAGAGCCTGAGACTTTTCCGGCACTGGCTCGCCAGTCAGGCGCAGACCGAAGACGGGCTGCCGCGCTGAAGCCTGGCTTGGCCGAACACAGTTTGCGCGCTCGATGAGCGCGCGCCGCTTGTGGGCAAGTGTGATTGGCAAGCAAGGAGGGAGCGGAACCTGAAACCGTCCCCTCCGTTGCTGTCACCTCAGCCTAGCGCATAGCCTGCGCCGCGGACCGTACGAACGGGATCTTCGCCGCCGTGCTGGGTCAGCGCTTTGCGCAACCGTCCGATATGGACGTCAACCGTGCGGGTATCGACATAGATGTCGCGCCCCCAGACCCGGTCGAGCAGCTGTTCGCGGCTCCAGACGCGACCGGGTTTCTCCATGAAAGTGGAGAGCAGACGGAACTCGGTCGGGCCCAGCTTAAGCGGCTTTTCGGCTCTGCTGACCTTGTGGGTTTCGGCATCGAGTACTATATCGTCGAATTCGAGCCGCAGGCCAACCGTCGAAGGGCGAACACGACGCAGCTGTGTCCGGACACGGGCCATCAGTTCGACCACCGAATACGGCTTGACGACATAATCGTCGGCCCCGGTCTCGAGCCCCCGAACCTTGTCGACCTCCTCGGACCGGGCCGACAACATGATGATCGGTATACTCCGCGTGTCAGGCTTTATCTTCAGACGTCGGCAGACCTCGATCCCGCTCATATTCGGCATCATCCAGTCGAGTACGATGATATCCGGGGCTCCCTCCTCGACAAGCAGCATCGCTTCTTCGCCATTCTCGGCTTTGATGACCCGAAAGCCCTCGGCTTCGAGGTTGTAGGCAAGCACTTCACGCTGCGCGAGCTCGTCCTCGACGACCAGGACGCTCGGTTGATCGGCGGACATCGGACCTGGCCCTCCTCAGATCGTCTGCGACGTGGTGTCGGCCTTGGGCCGCGCCTCGGTAGGCCGTTCGCCGGTCACGAGATAGATCACCTCTTCGGCGATGGCCGTGACGTGATCGCCCATACGCTCCACGTTCTTGGCGATGAAATGCAGATGCATGCAGGCGGTGATCGAGCGCGGATCCTCTGCCATGAAGGTCAAGATCTCGCGGAAAAGTCCGTTATACATCTGGTCGACATCGCGGTCGCGTTCGATCACATCACGGGCTATGTCGGCATCGCGCTGGATATAAGCGTCAAGTGCGTCCTTGAGCATGATTTCGACCTCGCGCGCCATCCGGCGCAGGCCTGCCGCTCCATCCTGAACTGGCCGGGCCTCGGCCAGGACGGTGGTGCGTTTCGCGATGTTCTTTGCATAATCGCCAATCCGCTCCAGGTTGGCGGACACTTTCATGACCGACAGGACCAGCCGCAGATCCCGCGCGGTGGGCGCGCGGAGCGCGATAACCCGTGCGGCTTCCTCGTTGATGAGATCCTCGAGCGCATCGATGGCCTTGTCGCCCGCGCGAACCTCTTCGGCAAGTTCGACATCACGGGTTTCCAGGGATTTCGCGGCATTCGTGATCGCGGCCTCGACCAGCCCGCCCATCTTCATGATATGGGCCTGCACGGCCTCGAGGTCGCGGTCGAAGACCGACGTGATATGTTCATTAGGCATGACAGTCTCGCTCGTGCTTAGCCGATCCGGCCGGTGATGTAGCTTTCCGTGCGCGGATCGACCGGGTTGGTAAAGATCTGGCCGGTTTCGCCGTATTCGACCAGGTTGCCGAGGTGGAAAAACGCTGTCTTCTGGCTGACGCGCGCCGCCTGCTGCATCGAGTGGGTGACAATCACCACCGAATAGCTCTCGCGCAGCTCGTCGATCAGCTCCTCCACCTGGCCGGTGGCGATGGGGTCGAGGGCCGAGCACGGCTCGTCCATCAGCAGAACCTCGGGCTCGGTCGCGATGGCGCGTGCAATGCACAGACGCTGCTGCTGGCCGCCGGAAAGTCCGGTGCCGGAGGCATGCAGACGATCCTTGACCTCGTCCCAGATCGCGCCGCGGCGCAGGCTACGTTCCACGATGTCGTCGAGGTCCGTCTTGTTCTTGGCCAGCCCGTGAATTCGGGGGCCATAGGCGATATTGTCATAGATCGACTTGGGGAACGGGTTCGGTTTCTGGAAGACCATACCCACCTTGGCACGCAGTTGCACCGGGTCGACCTTCTTGTCGTAGATGTTCTCACCGTCCAGCAGGAACGATCCCTCGACACGGGCCACGTCGATCGTGTCGTTCATGCGGTTCAGACAGCGCAGGAAGGTCGACTTGCCGCAGCCCGAGGGCCCGATGAAGGCTGTCACCGTCTTGTCCTCGATCTGCACGCTCACGTCCTTGATGGCGTGCGTATCACCGTAATAGACCTGACAGTCGCGGCAATCGAACTTGATCTCTTTCTGGTTCACTTTCATCTCCGCGGTGTGAGGCGCGTCATACATGGGTTTACCCTCATTTGGCCGCGATTACCAACGACGCTCGAAGCGGCGGCGCAGGATGATCGCGATGATGTTCATCGTCAGCAGAAAGGCCAGCAGGATGATGATCCCGCCCCAGGCCTTCTCATAGAAGCTCACGTCGGCGCGGGCTGCCCAGGTATAGATCTGGGCGGGCATTGCCGAGTTCGGCTCGGTGAAACCGGCAAGGAAGCCATCGGGATAGCCGCGCGCAACGAAGCCAACCATGCCGATCAGCAAGAGCGGCGCGGTCTCGCCCAAAGCCTGTGCAAGGCCGATGATGGTGCCGGTCAGAATGCCGGGCATGGCGAGAGGAAGAACGTGGTGGAACACCGCCTGCATCTTCGACGCCCCCACCCCAAGCGCTGCGTCGCGGATCGAAGGTGGAACCGATTTCAGCGACGCACGGGTAGAGATGATGATGGTCGGCAGCGTCATCAGCGTCAGCACCAGGCCACCCACAAGCGGGGCCGACTGCGGCAGGTGCATGAACTGGATGAACACAGCAAGGCCCAGAATCCCGAACACGATGGAGGGGACAGCTGCGAGGTTCGAGATATTGACCTCGATCAGGTCGGTGAAACGGTTCTGCGGCGCGAACTCTTCAAGATAGATCGAAGCGGCGACACCGATGGGCAGCGACAGGAAGAGCACGACCAGCATCATGAAGAACGATCCCACGACCGAGGCGCCGATGCCCGCGCCGCCGGGATTGTCCACGCCGGAATCGGCACCGGTGATAAAGGTCCAGTTGAAGGCCTGCTTCATGATCCCGGCCTCTTCCAGCGCATCGACAAGGTCCAGATCGCTCGCCTGGAGGAATCGGCTGTCCTGAAGCGTGTCCCGTGTGACACGACCCTTGAAGTAGCCGTCCACCCGGCTGGAGGCGGCCAGTTCGAACTGCACAGGCTGCCCCAGGTCGCCGGGGTTGGCCCGGTAGTGCTCGCGCAATGTCCCGCCCACCTTGCCGAGCAGACGCTCGATAGCCGCCTCGTCGAAGTCGAGGTCAAGGCCATCTTGCTCCAACCGCGCATCGAGCTCGGAGATGAACAGGTTCGAGTAGGCCTTCGTCTTGAACAGTTCGCTTTCGGCCGCGTCGAATTGCTCCTGCGTCAGCGTGAATTCCACGTCCACGACGGTGCGTGTGAATGCCGGCGCACCCGAGCGAACAATGGTGACGAAAAGGACCACCAGAAAGAACAGACCGATCAGCATAGCCGTGAGACCATAGGCGCGAAAGCGCTTCTCGGCCGCATTGCGTTTCGCAGTCCGTACGTCGGCACTCAGCAAAGAGCCGGGGCGGCGGCCGGGCGCGGCGTTGTTGATGCTTGCATCGGTCATTCGTACTGCTCCCGGTATTTGCGCACGATGTAGAGCGCGAAGATGTTGAGCCCCAGCGTGATGACGAACAGCGTCATCCCGAGGGCGAAGGCCACCAGGGCCTCGGGCGACGCGAAATCGGCGTCACCTGTCAGCTGGCTGACGATCTTGGCCGTCACCGTTGTCATCGCCTCGAACGGGTTGAGGTCCAGCCGTGCGGCCGCGCCCGCGCCGAGCACCACGATCATCGTCTCGCCGATGGCGCGGCTGGCAGCCAGCAGGATCGCGCCCACGATACCCGGCAGCGCGGCCGGCAGAACGACTTGGCGGATCGTTTCCGATTGCGTGGCGCCCAGACCGTAGGAACCGTCGCGCATCGCCTGTGGCACCGCATTGATGATGTCGTCGGAAAGAGAGGACACAAAGGGGATCAGCATGATGCCCATCACCAGGCCTGCAGTCATCACGGACGTTCCCGACTGCATCCAGCCAAGGCCCTCCTTGCCGAACACCTCCATCAGAAGCGGTCCGACCGTGAGCAATGCGAAGAGACCGTAGACGATGGTGGGGATGCCGGCCAGAACCTCGATTGCCGGTTTGGCGACGGCGCGCAGCCGCCGCGAAGCATATTCGCTCAGGTAGATCGCGGCGAACAATCCGATCGGCACCGCAACCAGCAGCGCGACGATCGAGATATAGAGCGTGCCCCACAGGAGCGGCAGGATGCCCAGATCCGATGCGCCGCCCCGCCCCGAGAAACTGGGCGCCCAGTTCAGCCCGAAGAAGAACTCGGAGGCAGGGTAAAGCCGGAAGAACTCGATCGTGTTGAAGACCAGCGAAAGAACGATACCCAGCGTTGTCAGAACGGCAATCGAGGCCGCCGCGATCAGGAGTGCGCGCACGCCCTGTTCCACCACGTTGCGCGCACGGAAGACCGCATTGGTCTCTCGCAGAGCGTATAGCGCGCCCGCCAACGCAATAGCGATGACCAGGCCTGACATGACAAGGTTGCCGGTGTTGTTGAGTATTCGGTATTCCTGTGCCGCGCGAAGCACGGGCTGGGTGATCTGCGAAGTCACGATCTGACCCGCGTCCTTGAGGCGCTGGGTCACATCAGCGACATCGGCGCGCGCGTTTCGAGCAAAATCCTCGGTGATGGCGCCGGCTGCGACGGCGCTGTCGAGGCCTTCCGCGGCGCGGCGCACTTCTGCCATGACCAAACCCATCGAAGAGCCCTCGGCGATGGCGCTTTCGGGTATCATCCCGGAGACCGTGCTCGAGACATAAATCGGCTGCACCAACAGCCAGACGACCATCAGGCCGAACGCAGGTACCATCGCCTTGAGGGCCACGTTCCAGCCATAGTAGCCGGGCAATGAGTGCAACCCGCGACTATCGCCGCCCGCGCTTTGCAAGGCGCGCTGCCTGCCGATGACGAAACCCACGGCCGCGATCGCCAGAACGATCAGAAAAAGCCAGAAAATTGGCATGGCGCCCCCACGCGTTCAGTCGGAGAAAGTCGTGAAAATCGATGAGGGAGCGGCGTGTTCGGCCGCTCCCTCAGGTCAGGCGAAAGCCTGTCTTACATATTCTCGCCCATCGTGGTCTCGTTGGCGATCTTTTCCTGGGTCTTTGCCAGTTCCGGATCGGCGACGAGGCCATAGTTGGCCAGCGGACCCGAGGAGCCAGCGATCTCGTCAGCGACGAAGAACTGGGCGTATTCCTTGAGGCCGGGGATGACGCCGATATGTGCCTTCTTGACGTAGAAGAACAGCGGGCGCGAGACCGGATACTCGCCGGTCGAAATCGTCTCGGTCGACGGAGCGACGCCGGACATGGTCGCGACCTTCAACTTGTCGGTGTTGTTTTCATAGAACGCCAG
The DNA here is from genome assembly GCA_947500005.1 of uncultured Paracoccaceae bacterium. Taxonomy (GTDB): domain Bacteria; phylum Pseudomonadota; class Alphaproteobacteria; order Rhodobacterales; family Rhodobacteraceae; genus Lutimaribacter_A. The sequence continues at coordinate 9,807 of CANMQJ010000003.1, forward strand.
GCCGAACACGCCCACGCCGTTGGGGTTGGCATCGATGCGGGCCAGGGTCTCGGTGTAGTCGCCGTCGATATCGACCGACTTGCCGTCCTGGCGCACGTCGAGACACGCGTCCTCGGCTGCGTCCTCGTCCATGCCGCCCTTCATCATGGCTTCCATGGCGCCGGTAGCTTCGCAGCCTTCCAGCAGAACCTTTTCCTCGAACACTTCACGGGTGCCGTGCTTGGTGCCGGGGATGAACATGGCGATCTCGGTGTCGGGCAGGTCGCTGTTGAACTCGGCCCAGGTCTCGTGGGTGTTCTCGACCAATTCGCCGTCCTTCATTACCTGAGCGCCGATTGCGTTGTAGATGTCTGCGGGCACGAAGGCGCCATAGGCCGGGCCGGACTGCTGGCTGGCAAAGACGATACCGTCATAGCCAATGCGTACTTCGATGATGTCGGTCACACCGTTTTCGGCGCAGGCCTTGATCTCTTTTTCACGGATGGCGCGAGACGCGTTGGCAACATCAATGGTGTTCTCGCCCACGCCTTCGCAGAAGCGCTTGAGACCGGCCGACGAGCCGCCCGACTCGACGACCGGAGTCGGAAAGTCGGTGTTTTCGCCGAAAAGCTCTGCCACGATCGAGGCATAGGGCAGAACGGTCGACGAACCGGCGACCTGCACGTTGTCGCGAGCGGCGGCCGCGGTTGCCGATACGGCAGCAATGGCAAGTGCCGAAGCCGACAGTTTCACAAAGGACATTACAGTCTCCTTGGTTGAGTGAATGGGTCGATCACCCCCAGCGATGATCTCGCCGCGACTCCTAGTGAGCCTGCATGAGGCTTTTGTGACACGGATGTAACAGCTGTATGACAATGCGCGGATTACCATTCGTCAGCGTTCAGGCCGGCAGGATGACGGTAAAGGTCGATCCCTTTCCCAATTCACTTTCCACCCGAAGACGCCCTCGGTGTCGGTTGACGATATGCTTGACGATCGCAAGGCCCAGCCCCGTGCCGCCAAGCTCGCGCGACCGATGGCTGTCCGCGCGATAGAATCGCTCGGTCAGGCGCGGGAGGTGGACCGGGTCGATCCCCGCGCCGTGATCGCGCACCTGCACACGCGAGCCGGGGCCCCGCAGTGCCGGATCCCTGTCGGAGGTACTGATGATCAGCTCGACCCGGCCGCCACCCGCTCCGTATTTCAACGCGTTTTCAAGAAGGTTGGCAAAAACCTGGCGCAGCTGGTCGGCATCTCCTGTCACCAGCGCCGGATCGTCCGGCGCAACAAGCGTAAGCTCGACACCCGCGCCCTCGGCCAATGGTCTGAGCGAAGCGGCGGTGGAGTTGAGCAGCGCCGTCAGATCCAGTCGCTCGCGGGGGCGTACCCTCTCTTCGCTTTCAACGCGGTTGAGCGAAAGAAGATCGCCCACCAACCGGTTCATCCGGCTCGCTTCGGCCTCCATGATCTCCAGGAAGCGCTCGCGCGCGACCGCATCATGACGAGCAGGCCCGCGCAGCGTCTCGATGAAGCCCATCAAGGCCGTCAGCGGCGTGCGGAGTTCGTGGCTTACATTCGCGACGAAATCCCGCCGCATCTGCCCGGCCTGCTCCACATCCGTCACGTCGACGAAACTCACCAGCACCGCCCCGCCCTTGACGGCGCCGACGCCGCGCACGTACCTGCAGGACACGTCGAAAGTCGTGTCCTGCGCGCCGTCATTGGCCAGATACCGTGTGCGGACGGCTCCCTTGCTTTGCAGTCCCTGCTCGATCGCCTCGATCAGTTGCGGCTGCCGCAGAAAGGTGGCGAAATGCCGGCCGGTGATGTGCTGGCCCAACAAGGTCAGCGCCTCGGCATTGGCGGCCAGGATGCGTTCGGACTGATCGACCAGTAGCGCAGGAAGCGGGATCGCCGCGAGAAAATCGCTGATCAGTTCATCCGACATGACTGCCTCCCGACTTGCCGCGCCTGCTATTAGCGCAGCCGTGTAACGCTCATTTGGAAACGGCCTCGCCAATCGCGGTCGAGAAGATCTGCTTGAGCTGCTCGGGATCTTCGAGACCGACCGAAACGCGAAAGAACCCTTCGGACATCCCCAGCGCCGCACGCTCATCGACGCTCAACGCGCGATGCGATGAAGAGGCGGGATGTGACAGGGTCGTGCCGACATCGCCAAGCGTCGGGGCAAAGCTCAACCCCTCGGCCGCCCTGGTGAAGGCATTGGCCGCCGCTCGTCCCCCATCGAGTTCGAAACTGACCATGTTGCACCCCTGCCCCGCCAGAAGCGTTTCGGCCCGATTCCGGTCCGGGTGATCTGCTCGTGTGGGGTAAATCACGCGCTTGACTCCGGGAAGTTCCGACAAATGGTCTGCCAGGGCCACCGCAGTCGCCTGCGCCCGGTCGAACCGCAACTCGAAGGACAGCATGCCGCGTTCGGCCAACCAGCAGTCGAACGGGCTGGGTGTCATGCCGGTTGTGATCGAGAAGACCCGCATCCGCTCGTTGAGCGCGGCGTCACGGGCCACCACATACCCCAGCATCACGTCGGAATGTCCGGCAAGCAGCTTCGTGATGGAATGGATCACGATATCGGCGCCATGATCGAAAGGCCGGAAGGCGCGCGGCGTCGTAAAGGTGTTGTCCACCGCCAGAAGAATTCCCTTGTCACGGCACAATTCCGCAAGCCCGGAAATATCGGCTACGCGCAAGGTCGGGTTCGACACGACCTCGACCAATATCATGCGCGTCTCGGGGCGTATCTGCGCAGCCATCGCTTTCACATCACCGGGATCGGCCAGGGAAGTCGCGATGCCCAGGCGCGGCAGGTCTTCCTTCATCATCCGCAGAGATCGGCCATAGAGTTGGTTGCCGCCGATCACATGGTCATCCGCCTTGAGCAAACCCAGCAGCGCCGCAGTCACGGCCGCCATGCCCGAGCCGGTTACCCAGCCGCCCGTGGCACCCTCCATCGCGTCGAGCCGCTTGGCCACGACATCAGCATTGGGGTGGCCTTCCCGCGAATAGGTATAGCCATGGACGCGACCTTCGTACTGGTCGTCCAGCGCGTCGGGCGTCTCGCTGGCATAAACGACGGATGGGCTCAGGGGCGTTACGACGGGGCGGCTGGCGCTTTCGGGAAGCGGATCGGGTCGGATGATCGAGCCCCTGGTGTTACGATTCATTTGACCTCCCGCATCGTCTCACGAAACTTTCGCATGTTTTCCCTGTAATATTCCGCGCTCATCCTGATGCGCTGTGCCTGCGCCTCGTCGATCTGGCGGATCACCTTTCCCGGCGCGCCCATCACGAGCGAATTGTCCGGGATCTCCTTGTTCTCGGTCACCAGGGCCCCGGCCCCGATAAGGCAGTTCTTTCCGATCTTTGCACCGTTGAGGATGATCGCGCCCATGCCGATCAGGGTGTTGTCGCCGATCGTGCAGCCATGCAGCATGACCTTGTGGCCGATGGTGCAATCGCGCCCGATGGTCAGCGGGTAGCCCGCGTCGATATGCATGACGCAGTTCTCCTGTACATTTGACCCTTCTCCGACGCGGATTTCCTCGTGATCCGCGCGGATGGTCACCCCGAACCAAACCGAAGAGCCCGCCTCCATCACAACCTTGCCGACAAGATTGGCATCCGGGGCGACCCAGGTATCCTCGTGAATTTGGGGCGTGTCGTCGCCCAGGGCGTAGATGGTCATGTCAACTCCTCGAACTCGGCCTGCAACGCGCGTACATGGTCCGTCAAATGCGGTTGCTGGATGCGGCGCAGGCGGGTGGCGGTGATGATGGTCTTGAGGGCAGCCTCGGTCGTGTCCAGGTCGTCGTTGATCAGGACGTGATCGTAACTGCCCCAGTGGCTGATCTCGTCCCAGCTTTTCTGCATCCGGCGCTGGATCGTGTCAGCATCGTCCTGGGCGCGCGTTTCCAGACGTCGGCGCAACTCGCGGATCGACGGGGGCAAGATGAAGATCGACAACGTATGCTGCCCGAGGGCCGAGTTGCGGATCTGCTGTGCGCCCTGCCAGTCGATGTCGAAGAGGACATCCTGGCCCTTGTTGATCGCCTCCTCGACCGGGCCGCGGGGTGAGCCGTAGAAATTGCCGAAGACATGCGCGTGTTCGAGCATCTGGTCATTTGCAACCGCGGATTTGAACTGCGGCTCGGTATAGAAGTGGTAATCGCTGCCATCAACCTCGCCGGTCCGGGGCGCGCGCGTCGTCGCGCTGACCGAAAAAACGATGGAGGGATCCCACGCCCTCAGTCGCTTGGCCAATGTCGATTTGCCCGCACCGGAGGGCGAGGACAGGATTATGAGAAGGCCGCGCCGGTTTGCCATGTCGTTACTCCACGTTCTGAACCTGTTCGCGCATCTGGTCGATCAGGGCTTTCAACTCCAGGCCGACCGCTGAGAGATCGGCATTCTGCGCTTTTGAACAGAGGGTGTTGGCCTCGCGGTTGAACTCCTGCATCAGGAAATCCAGTTTGCGGCCCACCGCGCCTCCGGTGTCCAGCAGCGCCCGCGCAGCGCCGACATGGGCACGCAGGCGGTCGATCTCTTCGGTGACATCCGACCTCACCGTCAGCAGCGCCAGTTCCTGCGCGACCCGGTCGGGATCGGCTCCGTCCGTGTTGTCCAGTATGCGGACGAGGTTCGTTCGAAGGGTTTCGGCCATCTGTTCCTTGCGGGCTTCGGCCAGGTCGGCGGCCTCGGCCGTCAGGGTTTCAACCCGTTTCAACTGATCGCGCAGGATCGTCTCCAACGCCTTTCCCTCGCCTTCCCGCATGCCAATGAAAGCTGCGAGCAGCGGTGTGAATTCCGTTTTCAGCCGGGATACTAGCGGTCCGGGGTCCTCGTCCACAGCCCCGGCCTCCATCATGCCGCGCAAGGCCAGCAGATCCACGGCGCGCGATGGCGCCAGCGAGATCGCGCGTTTCGCGGCTTCCGCCTCGATTTCGGCCAGCGCGTCCAGTGCGGCGGCAAGAGCGGAAGGGTTCAGGGCCATGTCGGCGCCCGCGTCCACCCGCGTCAACCGCAGCGACAGGGTGAGGTTGCCACGGGTGACCCGCTTTCCGATCTCGCCTCGAAGAGCAGGTTCTAGACCCTCCAGCCAGTCCGGTGCTCGCATGCGCAGGTCCAGACCCTTGCCATTGACGCCGCGCAATTCCCAGCTCCACTGGAAACTGCCAAACGCCCCCTTGCCCGAGGCGAAACCCGTCATGGACCGGATCATGCGACGCATCCTTTCCCTGCCCGGGGGCCGTTCCGCCGGGTTGCCGCACCTAATGCGATACGGCCGCGATGGGCAAGCCCGCGGCTGCAATGTTTCGCGGATGGGCGGTTAACCAATCGTAAAGGAAATGCTCCAATTTTGTGAAAAGCCGTGGCACGTTAATCTTCGGGTAACCAGCATTCGCAATGCGAACGGGGCGAGGCAAGGATCGTGGTGACGGGATGTTGAAGAGTTTCGATCGTAACGCCAGAGCGGTTTCGCAGGCAGGATCCGGCAAGGGAAATGTAATCGAGATGGATCGTTTCAGAACAGGGCAAGGCCTTTCCCCGATCCGGCAAGCCGAAGCCTATTGGACCGCCTTGCGACAGGACGGCACCGTTCCCAAGCGCTCGGACATAGATCCGCGCGGCATCGACAACATCCTGGCGAACTGCTTCATCCTCGAACGCATTGCACCCGGCATCGCGCGTTTGCGCCTCGCAGGGCAGCACCTGAGCACCCTTGCCGGAATGGAGGTGCGTGGCATGCCCTTGACGGCCTTGTTCACCCCGCAGGGTCGCGCCGAGATGGGCCCGATACTCGAGCATGTCTTCGACACGCCCGCGGTCGCGGAACTGTCCCTGAAGAGCGAGGCCCGATTTGGGCGCACCTCCCTCGAAGCACGAATGATCCTTCTGCCACTCAGGTCGGAACAGGGAGAGATCAGCCGCGCCATGGGCGTTCTGGTTTCGGACGGATCAGCGCCGCCTCCGCCTTTCAGATTCGCGGTTTCAAGGACGGAGTTGCGCGATCTTGGTCAGCGAGACGGAATGAGGAAACACTTTCCTGACGACGCGGTGGCGACCCCCGGCTTCGCCGAGGCCCAGACCCCTCTGATGCGACCATATCTCAGACTGGTCTCATCGCGCGACGACTGACGACTGTCCCCGCGACGGGAAACGGCGGGCAAGACGCCCGCCGTATCAAGCCGTCTCGTCCTAAATCAGCCTGCCGCGCGTTTCTGGCGGCCGCGATGCAGTTTTGACAATTCCTCGGCGACAAGGAAAGCCAGCTCCAACGACTGGCTGGCATTCAGGCGCGGATCGCAAGCGGTGTGGTAACGTGCCGAAAGCCCTTCCTCGGTAACGGCCCGCACCCCGCCGGTGCATTCGGTCACGTCCTGGCCCGTCATCTCGAAATGCACCCCGCCCGGAACCGTGCCCTCGGCCTCGTGCACTGAGAAGAACTCGTGCACTTCGCCCAGAACCGACTGGAACTGGCGGGTCTTGTAGCCGGTTGCGGATTTGATCGTGTTGCCATGCATCGGATCGCAGACCCAGGTGACCTTGGCGCCTTCTTCCTGAACCGTCCGGACCAGGCGCGGCAGATGCTCGCCGACCTTGCCCGCGCCAAAACGCGCGATCAGCGTCAGCCGCCCCTCTTCGTTATCCGGGTTCAGCTTCTTCATCAGCGCCTTCAGGTCGTCCGGTGACGTGCTTGGTCCGCATTTCAGGCCAATGGGGTTCAGCACGCCACGACAGAACTCGACATGCGCGCCGTCGGGCTGACGCGTCCGGTCACCGATCCAGATCATGTGCCCCGACCCCGCCAGCCAATTGCCCGAGGTCGAGTCGAGCCGGGTCAACGCCTCTTCGTATTCCAGAAGCAGCGCCTCGTGGCTGGTATAGAACTCCACCGTCGAGAATTCATGTGTTGTGTCGGCGGTGATGCCGGCCGCCCCCATGAAATCTATGGTGTCCTGAATCCGATCGGCAATCTCGGAATATTTGCGAACGTCCTGGTCATCGGTGAAGCCCAGCGTCCAGGAATGCACGCGGCTCATGTCCGCGAAACCGCCCGTCGAGAAGGCGCGCAACAGGTTCAGCGTCGCGGCGGCTTGGGTATAAGCCTGCAGCATCTTGTTCGGATCTGGGATCCGCGCCTCGGGCGTGAAGGCGAGTTCGTTGATGATGTCACCGCGATAGCTTGGCAGTTCGACGCCATCCATGACTTCGGTCGGCGCGCTGCGCGGCTTGGCGAACTGGCCCGCCATGCGCCCCACCTTGATGACCGGAACCTTGGCGCCGTAAGTCAGCACCATCGCCATCTGGAGCATCACCTTGAACGTGTCCCGGATCGCATCGGCGCTGAACTGTTCGAAACTTTCGGCGCAATCACCACCCTGAAGCAGGAAAGCCTCGCCCCGCCCGGCTGCGGCAAGATGTTGTTTGAGTCGGCGTGCCTCGCCGGCGAAGACAAGCGGCGGGTACTTGGCAAGCTGAGCTTCGACACGATCCAGTGCTGCCGGATCGGTATATTCGGGCATCTGAACCCGCGGTTTCGCACGCCAGGTCGATTTCTGCCACTCGCTCATCGCTCTCGTCTCCGCTGAGAAGGTTTCAGGGGGCTTCTATACAAAATGACGTGCAGGGTGACCATACGTGATTTGCGGCTCTTGACGTCGGAAACAAGCTCTGAGCAATGTGATCGGCACATCGCCCGACCGAGCAGGCGCGGCCCAAAGGACATCTTCGCCATGAAAGAGCAACATCGGATTGTCGATGTGGACAGCAAGCAGAAAAAGCCGCGACGCTTTGTCTTCGTGCTTCTCGACAATTTCACCATGTTGTGTTTCTCCGCCGCGCTCGAGAGCCTGCGGATCGCCAATCGCATGGCCGGTCATGAACTTTATTCGTGGCGGCTCGTGGGCGAGGGCGGCGATCTTGTCCGCTGCTCTGCCGGAACGGCCTTCAAGCTGGACGGCGACCTGGACGAGTTGTTGCGCGAGGACACGATTCTCGTCTGTGGCGGCATCGACGTTCAAAAGGCGACGACGAAGCGGCTTTTGGGGTGGTTGCGCCGGGAGTCTCGCAAGGGACTTTCGGTCGGCGGACTGTGTACCGCGGCCTATTCGCTCGCCAAGGCCGGTTTGCTGGATGGCAAGCGCGCGACGATTCACTGGGAGAATGCCGACAGCTTCGCCGAGGAATTCGAAGAGGTTAACCTGACCAAGTCTGTCTTCCAGGTCGATGGCTCCCGCATGACCACGGCGGGGGGGACCTCGTCGATCGACCTTATGCTCAAGATCATCGCGGACGATCATGGCGAGGATCTTGCCAATGCCGTGGCCGACCAGTTGATCTATTCGACGATCCGGACTGATCAGGACACGCAGCGCCTTTCGACGCCGACTCGTATTGGCGTCCGTCACCCCAAGCTCAGCCAGGTGATCCAGATGATGGAGAAGAATATCGAGGAGCCGATCAGCCCCTCGATCCTGGCTCGCGATGTCGGCATGTCGACCCGCCAGCTGGAGCGACTTTTCCGTCGCTACCTGAACCGGTCGCCCAAGCGGTATTACATGGAGTTGCGCCTGCAAAAGGCGCGCAACCTGCTGATGCAGACCGATATGAGCGTCATCAACGTGGCCCTGGCCTGCGGCTTTGCCTCACCTTCGCATTTCTCGAAGTGCTATCGGGCGCATTACAACACGACGCCGTATCGCGAACGCGGCACACAGGCCGCGCGGCTTTCGGTGTGATCCGCACCGGCCGGCTGCTGCTGCGCGAAGGCCGCGCCGAGGATCTCGGACCCTTGCACGAGATCTTTTCCGACCCCCGCGCGATGCGTTACTGGGACCGGCCCGCGCATGACGATCTTTCGCAGACGCAGGCCTTCCTCGATCAGTTCATGGCACCCGACCCGGCCCGGCAGTTCGAATTCATCCTCGAGCACGAAGGCCGTTGCATCGGCAAGGCGGGGATCTGGGGGGCGCCCGAACTGGGCTTCATCCTGCATCCCGACTGCTGGGGGCGCGGACTCATGACCGAAGCGCTGCGCGCCCTGCTGCCGCGCGCCTTCGCGCGGTTTCCGCATCTGCCAGAGATCACCGCGGAGATCGATCCGCGCAATCTAGCGTCCCAAGCGGTGCTGAAAAAGCTGGGATTCCGACAGACCGGGTTCGCGCGAAAGAATTTCCTCTATGGCGGTATCGAACTTTGCGACACCGCCTATTTCGCGCTTACGCGCGAGACGGCAGCGGCTCAGTCAGCCGGCGTCATGCGATAGACCGCGCCCTGCCCTTCGGATGCGAACCAGATCGCACCGTCAGGACCCTCGACGACGTCGCGCACGCGCTGTGTCTGCGGACCCTCGAGACGTTCGGTTTCGCGCAGCGGATCGCCGGACAGTCGAGAAATCATGTCGAATTTCAGGGAGCCAACGAAGAAATCCCCCTTCCACTCGGGCCACAGGGCGCCCGAATAAATCACCATGCCCGACGGCGCGATCGAAGGGTCCCAGTAGAAGGCCGGCTGCTCCATCCCCGGTTTTGACGTGCCCTCGCCAATCTTGGCGCCGGAATAATGCCGACCGTAGGAAATGACAGGCCAGCCATAGTTTCGGCCTTCACGAACGCGGTTGATTTCGTCGCCGCCGCGCGCTCCGTGCTCCACCGTCCATAGATTGCCCTGCGCGTCCAACGCGGCGCCCTGTGGGTTGCGATGGCCGTAGCTCCAGATCTCGGGGCGTGCCTCGGCCTGGTCCACAAAGGGGTTGTCGGTCGGCACCGTGCCATCCCGGTTGATCCGCACGACAGACCCGTTATGGCGCGACAGATCCTGAGCCGACGGGCGATCTCCACGTTCCCCGACGGTGATGAACAACTTGCCATCCGGAGCTTCGACCACGCGGCTGCCGAAATGGCGCCCGCCCGAGTTGCCGGAACTCGCCTCGAAGATCGTCCGGACCTCTTCCAGCGCCGTCTCGGATTCGTTCAACCGTCCCACCGCAAGCGCGGTTGCCGCGCCGCCGGGATGGTCCTTGGCGAAAGTCAGAAACAACTCGCGGCTTTCATCGAAATCGCGTGGAACCATGACATCCAGCAGACCGCCTTGCCCCGAGACCCAGACGTCGGGCAAGCCGCCAATTTCACGTTTTTCACCGTTCCGCCAAAGAAGCAGTTCGCCCGACAGTTCGGTCACCAACACGCCCCCCTGCGGGAGGAAGTCGATGGCCCACGGCACGTCGAGTCCGGTGATCATCTCCTCGACGCGAACCGGGCCTGCTTCGCTGGACATGTTCTGTGCCGAACCGGTTCCCGCCCATATCACGAAAAACAAGGCTGCGAGGGGCTTCATCAATGCCTCCTTTGACGGTCATGTTCTCATTTCAGATGGGCCGGCAGAGGCGGAATCCAAGCTGTTTTGACCGTATCTAATAGGACTTTTCTTTTTTTGGCTCTCTGCATAGGGTCGGATCAGAACGAATTCGTTCCAACAAGGGAGTACCTTATGAAAAAACTTCTTACTGCCACCGCGGCAACGGCGCTGATGGCCAGCACGGCCTTTGCGGCCGAGGAAGTCAAGATCGGCATCATCCTGGGCTTCACGGGTCCGATCGAATCGCTGACGCCTTCTATGGCGGACGGCGCTGAACTGGCGATCCAGGAAGTATCCGACAGCGGCATGCTGCTCGATGGCGCGACCGTGACGCCGGTCCGTGCGGACTCGACCTGCATCGACGCAGGCGCGGCGACCGCCGCGGCGGAACGCCTGATCACGTCCGACGGCGTCTCGGGGATCGTCGGAGCCGATTGTTCCGGCGTGACCGGCGCGATCCTGTCCAACGTGGCCGTACCGAACGGTGTTGTGATGATCTCGCCCTCCGCCACCTCGCCGGCCTTGTCCGACGCCGAGGATAACGGCCTGTTCTTCCGCACCGCCCCCTCGGATGCGCGTCAGGGCGCAGTGATCACCGAGATCCTGATGGATCAGGACATCAAGGAAGTCGCTGTCACCTATACCAACAATGACTACGGCAAGGGTCTGGCCGACAGTTTCCAGCAAGCCTTCGAAGCGGCCGGCGGAACCGTGACCATCTCGGCCGCGCATGAAGACGGCAAGGCGGATTACTCGGCCGAAATCGGCGCGCTGGCCTCGGCTGGGGGCGATCGCCTGGTCGTGGCAGGCTATGTCGACCAGGGCGGCTCTGGGATCGTTCGCGCGGCGCTCGATTCCGGCGCTTTCGACACGTTCCACTTCCCCGACGGCATGATCTCCGAAAAGCTGCTTGAGAACTTCGGCTCTGAGATCGACGGCTCGTCGGGCGCGCATCCCAGCCCGTCCGAGGAATTGTCGACCGCCTATGCCGACCTGGTGGATGGCAGGTTCGACTCGAGCTCGCCCTTCACTCCTGAATCCTATGATGCCGCGGCCCTGATCCTGCTGGCCATGCAGGCGGCAGGATCGACAGACTCTAGTGACTACAAGACCAAGGTGATGGATGTAGCCAACGCCCCCGGCGAGAAGATCTCGGTAGGTGAACTGGCCAAGGGTCTGGAAATCCTCAAGAACGGTGGCGAGATCGATTACGAGGGCGCGACCGGTGTGGAACTGATCGGACCCGGCGAGGCCGCCGGCAATTACCGTGAAATCAACTTCGAGGATGGCGAAGACAAGACCGCCCGCTACCGGTGATCGACGTCTCGGCATGAAAACGAGCAGCCCGGGCCTTGTGCCCGGGCTGCTTCAATGACAAAAGGCCGCACCTTTTCGAAGGACAAGGCAACAACCAGCAGGGCCGCGCACAAAAACAAAAGGCGGCTTCGGGGGAAAACATGATCGTCGTCGAGGACGTGCACAAGCACTTCGGCGGATTCCATGCGGTGGATGGGGCATCGCTGGAAATCGCCAAGGGCTCCATTACCGGTCTGATCGGGCCGAACGGAGCCGGGAAAACCACTCTTTTCAATGTGATTGCCGGCGTCCTGCCGCCCACCAGCGGGCGTGTGACGATGGATGGCGAGGATATTACCGGCCTGCCGCCGCACGAGTTGTTTCACAAGGGGCTGCTCAGAACCTTCCAGATCGCGCATGAATTCAGCTCGATGAGTTGCCGGGAGAACCTGATGATGGTTCCCGGCGCTCAATCGGGTGAAACCCTCTGGAATACCTGGTTCGGGCGCAAGCGCATCGCCGACGAGGAACGTGCGCTGGCGGCCAAGGCCGACGAGGTGCTCGAGTTCCTGACCATCTCGCACCTCGCCGACCACAAGGCCGGCCAGGTCTCGGGCGGGCAGAAGAAACTGTTGGAGCTTGGCCGCACGATGATGGTCGACGCCAAGATCGTCTTTCTGGACGAGGTCGGCGCAGGCGTGAACCGAACGCTCCTAAATACGATCGCCGACGCGATCATCCGCCTTAACAAGGAGCGCGGCTATACCTTCGTCGTGATCGAGCATGACATGGACTTCATCGGTCGGCTTTGCGACCCGGTGATCTGCATGGCCGAAGGAAAGGTCCTTGCGCAAGGCACGCTGGACGAGATCAAGGCCAACGAGCACGTGATCGAGGCTTATCTGGGCACGGGGCTCAAGAACAAGGATCAACTGGAGAGTCAGGCATGAGCGGCGGCAGCGACAATCCCTGGCAGGACGGGCGTGGCAACAAGGACCATTCCATTGCCAACCCCCGCGGCACAGGAACGATGACTCCCGCCCATCGCAAGAGCGGGGCCACGAAAAAGGTCGAGGGCGGCCCCTTCCTCATCGGCGACACGATGACCGGCGGGTATGGCAAGGGGCCCGACATCCTGCATGACTGCACCATCGCCGTCGAAGCGGGCCAGATCGCGGTGATCGTCGGCCCAAACGGAGCGGGCAAGTCAACCGCCATGAAGGCCGTGTTCGGGATGCTCGATGTACGTTCCGGCTCCGTCCGTCTGGACGGCGAGGACATCACGGCGCTCTCCCCCCAGGACCGCGTGGTCAAGGGCATGGGTTTTGTCCCCCAGACCTCGAACATCTTCACCTCCATGACGGTCGAGGAAAACCTGGAAATGGGCGCTTTCATCCGTCGCGACGACATCAGCGGCACGATGGAGCAGGTCTATGACCTGTTCCCGATCCTCAAGGAAAAGCGATACCAGCCCGCCGGCGAGCTTTCGGGCGGTCAGCGGCAACAGGTCGCCGTGGGCCGCGCGTTGATGACCAAGCCCAAGGTTCTGATGCTGGACGAGCCAACCGCAGGCGTCTCGCCCATCGTCATGGACGAGCTTTTCGACCGGATCATCGAAGTCAGCCGCACAGGCCTGCCGATCCTGATGGTCGAGCAGAACGCACGCCAAGCACTTGAAATTGCAGACAAAGGCTATGTTCTCGTGCAGGGCCGCAACGCATATACCGGGACTGGCAAGGAATTGCTTGCCGATCACGAAGTGCGCAAATCCTTCTTGGGGGGCTGAGACATGGACTTCCTCAACGCCCTCGTGGCGCTTTCAAACTTCGTACTCGTCCCCGGCATCGCCTATGGCAGCCAGTTGGCGCTTGGCGCGCTCGGCGTCACGCTGATCTATGGCATCCTGCGCTTTTCGAATTTCGCGCATGGCGACACGATGGCGTTCGGCGCGATGGTGGCCGTGCTGGTCACATGGTGGATGCAGGGGATCGGGATCGGCCTTGGCCCGCTGCCGACGGCCTTGCTGGCCCTGCCCTTCGCCATCCTCGGCTGCATGGCGCTGCTGCTCGTCACCGACCGCCTCGTCTATCGCTTCTACCGCGAGCAGAAGGCCAAGCCGGTGATCCTGGTCATCGTGTCGATGGGCGTCATGTTCATCATGAACGGGCTTGTCCGTTTCATCATCGGCCCCGATGATCAGCGGTTTTCCGATGGCGAGCGTTTCATCATCTCGGCCCGGGACTTCAAGGAAATGACGGGCCTCGACGAGGGTCTGACCATCAAGACGACCCAGGGCATCACCGTGATCGTCGCGGTCATCGCCGTGGCGTTGCTGTTCTGGTTTCTCAACAAGACCCGCACCGGCAAGTCGATGCGCGCCTATTCCGACAACGAGGACCTGGCGCTGCTCTCTGGCATCAACCCTGAGCGGGTCGTGATGTACACGTGGCTGATCGTGGCCGCGCTGGCCACTACGGCGGGCGTTCTCTACGGCCTCGACAAGAGCTTCAAGCCCTTCGTCTACTTCCAGCTTCTGCTGCCGATTTTCGCCTCTGCAATCGTCGGCGGGCTGGGTTCGCCGTTGGGTGCCATCGCGGGCGGGTTCATCATCGCCTTCTCCGAGGTGACGATCACCTATGCCTGGAAGAAGGTGCTCGAGTATATCGGCGCCGAGCCCTCGGGTCTCGTCCAGCTTCTGAGCACCGACTACAAGTTTGCCGTCAGCTTCGTGATCCTGCTGATCGTGCTTCTGTTCCGCCCCACCGGCCTTTTCAGGGGGAAATCGGTATGAGCGTTCCTGTGAAAAACACTCTTCTCTTCGCTTTGGTGGGTGGCCTGATCCTGCTGACCGGTTTCATGCAAAGCTGGAACTCGGCGCTGCTGATCATGAACATGGGGCTGGTCTCGGCGGTCATGGCCATCGGCGTGAACCTGCAATGGGGCTTTGCCGGGCTGTTCAATGTCGGTGTCATGGGGTTCGTGGCCCTAGGCGGGCTGGCCGTCGTCCTCGTTTCCACCGATGTCAGGCCCGAGGCCTGGGCCGATGGCGGCTGGGGTATCGTGCTGGCCCTTCTTCTGGGGGCGGCGACAGTGATCGCGGCGGTTTATGTATCGCGCCGTGTTCCCAAGGGAATGGCCCGGACTGTCGCGATGCTTGCGGTGCTGATCGGCGGGTTCTTCGTCTACCGCGCCGTGCTCGACCCGAACGTGTCTGCTGTCGAGGCGCTCAACCCGGCCGCAGCGGGAAATATCGGTGGCCTCGGCTTGCCTGTCCTCCTGGCGTGGCCTGCGGGCGCGCTGCTGGCGGCGGGTGCGGCTTGGCTCATCGGCAAGACGGCTTTGGGTTTGAGGTCGGATTACCTGGCCATCGCCACCTTGGGTATTGCCGAGATCATCATCGCCGTGCTCAAGAACGAAGACTGGCTCGCGCGCGGCGTGAAGAACGTGATCGGCCTGCCTCGTCCGGTGCCTTATGAAATCGACCTTCAGGGCGATCCGGCCTTTGTCGAACGCGCCGCGGGAGTGGGGCTGGACCCCGTCACCGCCTCGACCCTCTATGTCAAGGTCGGTTATTCCATCCTTTTCCTTATTGTCTTGCTGGTCCTGCTCTGGATGGCGCAAATGGCCCTCAAGAGCCCTTGGGGCCGCATGATGCGCGCCATCCGCGACAACGAGGTCGCGGCCGAAGCGATGGGCAAGGATGTCACCCGCCGTCACCTTCAGGTCTTCGTGCTGGGCTCGGCGGTCTGCGGCATCGCGGGCGCGATGATGACCACGCTCGACGGACAGTTGACGCCCGGCAGTTACCAACCGCTGCGCTTCACCTTCCTTGTCTGGGTGATGGTCATCGTAGGCGGGTCCGGCAACAACTTCGGGGCCGTACTGGGTGCGATGCTGATCTGGTTCCTCTGGGTCCAGGTGGAACCGATCGGGCTATGGTTGATGCAAGTGATCACGTCCGGCATGGCCGAGGACAACGCCTTGCGGCTGCACCTGATCGACAGCGCGGCACATATGCGCCTGCTCACAATGGGTGTGATCCTGCTGCTTGTGCTCAGGTTCAGTCCGAGGGGCCTGATCCCCGAGAAATGATCGCGAACATGAACGGGCCGGAGGCTTCCACCTCCGGCCCATTTCCTGGCACCAGGATCAGCGGCCCTTGAACAGGCCGCCCAGGATGCCTCGCACGATACGGCGACCCGTGGTTCCCTTCAGTTCCTTGATAACAGCCTCGCTGATTGCGCTGCCGAACGTGTCGGGATCGCGTCTGTATCGCGAGGATGACCGCCGAACGCGTGTTCCGCTGTAGCGTCGCGCGGAAGAATACTCGCGCTTCGCGGCGTTCTCTTCGTCTTCCTGCGCTTCCGCCCGCTCGGCCGCCGCCGCTGCCTCTTCGGCTCGCTTGGCCAATATCTCGTATGCAGACCGGCGGTCCACCGTCTCGTCGTACTTCCCCGCGAGACCCGAGGACGCAAGCACAGCCTCGCGTTCTTCGCTGGTGATTGGGCCAAGCTGCGAGGACGGTGGCCGGATCAGAGTGCGTTGCACGATGCCTGGTATGCCCTTCTTCTCCAGCATCGAGGTCACGGCCTCACCGACGCCGACCTCGCGGATCGCCTCTTCGGTCTCGAACTCCGGATTCTCACGGTAGGTCTCGGCGGCCTGCTTCAGGTTCCGTCGGTCGCGTGCAGTGAAAGCGCGCAACGCGTGTTGAACGCGGTTGCCAAGTTGGCCCAGGATGTCTTCGGGCACGTCCGCCGGGCTTTGCGTGACAAAATAGACCCCCACACCTTTCGACCGGATCAGGCGCGCGACTTGCTCTACCTTGTCGACAAGAGCCTTGGGCGCGTCCTCGAAAAGCAAATGCGCCTCGTCGAAGAAAAAAACCAGCCTTGGTTTTTCAGGATCACCCACCTCGGGCAGATCTTCGAAGAGTTCCGACAGCAACCAGAGCAGGAAAGTCGCGTAGAGCCCGGGCGCCCGCATCAGTTGGTCGGAGGCAAGGATGTTCACCATGCCGCGACCGTCTTCGCCGCAGCGCATCAGGTCGGCCAGTTCCAGTGCCGGTTCACCGAAAAGACGGGTTCCGCCCTGGTTCTCGAGCACAAGAAGCCTGCGCTGGATCGCACCGATCGAGGCGGTCGAGATGTTTCCATAGCGCAGGGAAAGCTCGGCGCGGTTCTCGCCCACCCAGAGCAGCAATGCCTGCAGATCCTTGAGATCGAGCAGCGGCAACCCTTGTTCATCCGCGAGCCGGAAGGCAATGTTCAGGATCCCTTCCTGCGCCTCACTCAATTCCAACAAGCGCGACAGCAACAGCGGCCCCATCTCGCTGACCGTGGTCCGGATTGGATGGCCTTGTTCCCCGAAAAGATCCCAGAACGTCACCGGGCTGGCGCGGTACGCGTAATCGTGGAACCCGATGGTGGCAGCCCGGTTCATGAAGGCATCATGCAGTTTGTGGGCCGTCGAACCGGGCCGCGCCAGGCCCGATAAGTCGCCTTTTACATCCGAAAGGAAGACCGGCACACCCGCGCCGGAAAAGCCTTCGGCCAGAATCTGAAGCGTGACCGTCTTTCCCGTCCCGGTCGCTCCTGCGATAAGGCCGTGCCGGTTGGCGTATTTCAGTGTCAGCCCCTGCGGCACTCCATGGTGCGGCCCACCGCCACCGAGAAAAACCTTTCCATCCATCGCATTGCGCCTCGAATTTGAACGTATCCGAGGAACCATACTAAGTTAACCTTTCGCTGCGATAGTCCTATTGTTCCCGGTGCCACGGTGCGGTGCCAGGGACAGACTTCCTCCCTGTCAGACTGGCCGTGCCCAAGGGCGCGGCTTTTTTTGGTGCCGGCCGAGTGTTCGCATAGCGCACGGATTTAAGGCAGAAATTTTCGTCTTGGCTGTTGACCGACGCCCCGCCCTCTCGTAACGTTCTGCCAATAACTAAGTCGGCCAGTCCGACGGGGAGACGCATTCGCAAAAGGGAGCCGGCACTCGGCTCCCTTTTTCGCTCCCGGTTCTGTCAATGGCGGCGGTCACATTTTGCCGCTGGTTGGCGAATGGTCCTGACACCGGCCCCGGCCCGTGCTAGATCAGGCTCAAATTCACACGGGATTGAAGAGGCATCAATGTTCAAGACCCTGACACCCCTTTGCGCGATGGCGCTACTGGCGACCACGCTGCCCGCATTGGCACAGGAAAGCGGCAGTACAGAGCCGGCCGAAACGACTGAAAGCCAGGCCTCGGAGACCACAGGCGAGCAGCCTCCCGCAAAGACGGCGGACGAACTTCTCGACCTGGGCACGCCCGAAGGCCCGCAACTTGGGCAACGCTATTCGAAGGAAAAGTTCGGCGATTGGGATTTGGCCTGCATCAAGACCGAAGGCGAACAGGACCCCTGCTCGTTGCTTCAGATCATGGAGGACAGCAATGGCAACCCTATGGCCGAGATGTCGCTGTTTCGGCTTGAAGAAGGCTCTGTAGCCGTCGCCGGTGCGACCATCATCGTTCCGCTCGAAACCCTCCTGCCCGCCCAGTTGACGATGTCGATCGATGGCGGCCCGGGCAAGCGGTACAACTATTCCTTTTGCAACCCGATTGGTTGCGTCGCTCAGATCGGTCTGACCGAAGCCGACATCACAGCGATGAAACGCGGCGCCGAAGCCAAACTGACCCTGGTGCCTGCACCTGCCCCTGACCAGAAGGTCAACATGACAGTTTCGCTCAATGGTTTCACCGCCGGTTACGATGTCGTTGACGTCGTTTCAAACTGAATTCGATTTATCGTGACAAGATTGGCCGCCTCCGTTCGAGGCGGCCTTTTTCATGCCTTCGATCAGACGCGCTTCAGCGCCAAGACGGCATTCAGGCCACCGAACGCAAAGGCATTCGACAGCGCATAGTCGACCCGCGCCTCGCGGGCTTCGTTCGGCACGACATCCAGCGCACATTCCGGGTCGGGCTCCTCGTACCCGATCGTCGGGGCGACAACCCCGTCACGCAGCGCCATGATGCAGGCCAGCAGCTCCACCGCGCCCGTGCCACCGATCAGGTGACCATGCATCGACTTGGTCGAAGAGATCATGAGGTTGTCGGCATGCGGGCCGAACACATCCGCGACCGCGGCGCATTCTGTCTTGTCGTTGGCCGCCGTCCCGGTGCCATGCGCGTTGATGTAGCCCACTTGCCCGGCATTGATCCCGCCGTCGGCCAATGCTCCGGCCATGGCGCGCGCTGCGCCCTGTTTGGATGGCATGACGATGTCCGCCGCATCCGAGGTCATGGCGAAGCCGACGACCTCGCACAGAATTTCGGCGCCGCGTGCCCGCGCATGATCGTATTCCTCGAACACAAAGACGCCCGCGCCCTCGCCCTGAACCATGCCGTTGCGGTTGGCGCTGAACGGGCGACACGCATCCTTGGACATCACGCGCAACCCCTCCCACGCTTTGACGCCTCCGAAGCACAGCATCGATTCGGATCCCCCGGTCAGCATTGCCGGAGCAGCGCCCGAGCGAACCATCTGGAAAGCCAGCGCCATGGCGTGGTTCGACGACGCGCAGGCGGTCGAAACCGTGAAGCTCGGCCCCTTGAGATTGTATTCCATCGAGACGTGGCTGGCCGCCGCGTTGTTCATCAACTTGGGAACCACGAAAGGATGAACCCGGTTCTTGCCTTCCTCGTAAACCGCCCGGTAATTGTCATCCCAGGTCGACACACCACCACCCGCCGTGCCCAAGACTACGCCGGACCGGGCTGCCGTATCACCGTGAAACTCGATGCCCGACTGCTCAATGGCTTCCTTGGCGGCGGTCAGCGTGAACTGTGTGAAACGGTCATAAAGCGTCATCTGCTGACGGTTGAACCGGCCCTCGGCCTCGAACCCACGCACCTGCCCACCGATCTTGATGGTAAGCCGCTCGACGTCGCGAAACTCCAGATCGCCGATCCCGCAACGTCCCTCGCGCATGGCCTCGAGCGTGTCGGGAACCGAATGTCCCAAGGCATTGATCGTACCTGCACCGGTGATGACGACCCGTTTCATCGCTGCGGGTCAGCCTTTCTGTTCAGAGACAAGACGTTCGATCCCGTCGATGATGGCGCCGACATTCGAGATGTCGAAATCGCTTGATGCAGGTTCATTCGCGTTGAAGGGAATCGATATGTCGAATTCCTCCTCGATCGCGAAGATGCTCTCGACAAGGCCGAGGCTGTCGATACCCAGGTCCTCGAGCGTGCTCTCTCGCGTGACGTCGGACGGCTCGAGAACGGCCTGTTCCGCAATAATGGCGATGACGCGATCGCTGATACTCATTTAGATCCCCTGGTTTTCGGTCTGCGGCTGATTTAATCGCTCGACCCGGATTTGAAAACTGCCTTTTTCAGCGCCTCGATGTCGCGGGCGAGGCGCGGCAGTCGCCGCTGCGTCTTGTAGATTTCCGTGTGGCTTTCCATCTTTACGGCCGGATATCCCATGATCACTCGACCTTTGGGCACATTGGAGAGGATCTTGGTTCCGCCCGCCGCGATGACACCGTCGCCGATGAAGATGTTGTCAACCACTCCCACCTGGCCACCCAGAACGACGTTATTCCCGATTTCGACCGAACCCGAGATTCCGGACTGGCCACAGAAAAGGCAGTCTCGGCCCGTCCGCACGTTGTGACCGACATGCACCAGGTTGTCGAGTTTGCACCCATCTCCGATCACGGTGTTGCGGATCGTACCGTTGTCGATGGTCGAGTTTGCGCCGACCTCGACATCGTCGCCGATTTCGACCGCGCCGATGGAATGGATGCGCAGCCAGCTTTGCGCGCGTAGTTCGCCCTGGTCGCCCATCGTCTTGCGCACCTTCTCGACGCCGGAGATCTCGGGCGTGACGAAGCTGAAGCCATCCGCCCCGATCCGGGCGCCGGGCTGCGCGATGAAGCGGTTGCCGATCCGGACGCGCGCGCCGACACTCACCATCTCGCGAAGCAGGGCCCGCTCGCCGATCACCGCATCCATGCCGATGGTACAATGGGGCCCGATCACCGAACCCGCGCCGATCGCCGCACGCGCTCCGATGACGGCCAGGGGTCCAATCGCACAATCTGCTTCGATCGTGGCGCTTGGATCGATGACAGCGGAAGGGTGGATGCCCGGTTCGACCCATTGCCCGCGATCCATCATGGCCGTGATTCCGACCATGGCCATACGCGGGCGCGGGGCGAAAATCGCGGCCTCCAGACCGAGCGCCCGCCAGTCGGCACCCGGCCAGAGCATCGCTGCGCGCGCGCGCCCCTTGCCTAGCATCTCGGCATATTTCGGAGACATGGCCAGCGCGATGTCCGTCGGTCCCGCATCCGAAGGCTCCGCCGCGCCCGTGATGTGCAATCCGACATCCCCTTCGGCTTCGGCACCGATGGCGCGGGCCAGTTCCTGGATCGTGACTTGCATGGGGCCTCCCTCGACGGACTGCGTGTGGCCCCCGGTCCTTACATCCGAACAGTCGCCAGTGTCACCCCTGCGGCACTTAGAGCCTCCCAGATTTTGGCATCGCGTCCGTAGACGTCGCGGCGATACTCGGCCTCGCCCCGGCTTCCGATCCAGGCGGTTCTGTAGATCAGGTGTACCGGCACCGGTTGATCCAGATTGACCCTGGTTTCCTGCCCGGTGTTCAGGACCCGATGGAAGAAATCCTTGGGGTCCTCCTCCTGCCGGGCAAGGAGCGCGTAGGCGAATTCGAAAGGTTCCGCGAGGCGAATGCAGCCATGCGAATAGGCGCGCACTTCACTGTCGAAGAGGTGTTTTTGCGGCGTGTCGTGAAGGTAGATGTTGTACTTGTTCGGGAACATGAACTTCACGAGTCCAAGGGCATTGTTCTTGCCCGGGGGCTGCCTCATGGCAAAGGGAAAGCTTCGCGCCGAATAGCGCGAGAAGTTATGGTTGCGGCTCACGCGGCGGCCACGGCTGTCGGTGATTTCGAGGTGGCCAACCGCATTGGGGTTCCGCCGGAGCTTCGGCAGATATTCTTTGGTAATGATCGACCGGGGCACATACCAGCTTGGATTGATGACCATGTGATCCATCACATCGGAAAATTCCGGACTGCGGCGGTCTTCGGTGTTCTTCCCGATCACCGCTCGGGTCTGGAATGTCACCAACCCGTTATCGACGATCCTGGCAGAGAAATCCGTCTGGTTGACGAGGATATGCCGCTCACCGCGCTCGCGTGGCAGCCAGCGCTCCCGCTCCAACGCGACGAGTACGGATTTAAGCCGGTCCTCGGCGGCAACGTTGATCGCCTCGATCGTCGAAGGCCCTGCCACGCCATCTGCTTCCAGACCATTCGCTGTCTGGAAAGACAGGACTGCGCGGTGCAAATCGTCATCGTAGACAGCCACTGAACTGCGTGCCAGGTAACCCATCGAAATCAGCCGGTCGCGGAGGATCACCACCGCGCGCCCACTAGCGCCGGGTTCCAGCTTGGTGGTGGGGACCGTCTCTCCCCAGCCGCCTTCGGCAATCTTCTTTTCGAGGCGCAACTTCTCCTTGAGCAGGGCCCGGTATTGCATGGAATCCGGTGCCAGTCGCCTCAAGAATTGCATCGGTTCTGCCTGCACGAACTCGGCAAGAAGCACGGCGACATCCGGACGCTCCACCTCGCGCTTCAGGCCGTCATCAACGCGCGACGGGACAAGTACGCCCGAGCGCAGATCGGCGGCATACTGGACGAAGGCACGGCTGAGCATCGTTTCCACCAAACCGAGATCCCGCACCGTGCGCGCATCGCGCATGGCCGAAACCAGCCGGTCGACCGGATACCGCCCGGTGGGCAATCCTTGCAGATCGGCCGTTTCCAATGCTTCGATCAAGGCCGCGCGCCGCGCTCTGTGCGTGTCGTCCTCGCCCGTCCAGACCGGAGCATAGCCGGTCTTTCGGTAGAAGGCCGCGATTCCCTCATCCGAGGATGCGGACTCAGCTACCGCCTGTTTGAACGCCGTGACCTGAGCGGAGGCCTGCGAGGGCGCCATCACGACGCCAACAGCGGCGATGCAAGAAGACAAAGCAAACGCGGCAACGCGCGCGGAAAGAGGATTCATGGGACGGGCCTTGAACAAGTTTGAAATCATCTGGTTTCGGAACATCACCTAAATGTCGGTACGAATTGTGGAATCGTCCACTCACATTATGATGAGAACCCCGGAAAAACGGCGATCTGATGCGGGCTTGCATCGCCGGCGAGGAATATTCGCCTCGGGGCTCAAACCCACTTGCTGTTTCCTGCGCGCCTTTTGGTCATTTGCGCGATTTTTCGCCGAAAATTCCCCGTAGACAAATAGCGAGGGAACTTAAGCTTGGATCACGAATCTCGCTATGTCATACCGTTGGCATCTGGGGATGGATGTTAATGAACGGCGCGTAACATCGCGTCATGGCAGGACGACGTACGGGACAACGAAGTCAATGGAACAGTTGAAATCTGCGGGTATGACCCGCCGTGCCCTTTTGGGTGCCTTCGCGGCCACGGCCGTGGCAGCAGCTCCGACATATTCGAATGCAGCCGGTTTTCTTCGCGGTGGTGGCGATATTCGCCGCATCAAGATGTATTCCGGCCGCACGGGTGAGCGGATCGACATGATCTACTGGATCGATGGCGACTACATCAAGGACGCCGTGACCGAGATTAACAACTTCATGCGCGATTGGCGCACAGACGATGTGAAGAACATCGATCTTCGAACCATCGACATCCTGACGGCCGCACATGGTTTGCTGGATGTAAACGAACCCTACATGCTGTTGTCGGGTTATCGAAGCCCCAAGACCAATGCCATGCTTCGCTCCCGGTCGAGCGGCGTGGCCAAGAACTCGCTGCACCTCAAGGGTCAGGCCGCCGATGTACGTGTTTCATCGCGCTCGGTCAGCCAGGTTGCCAAGGCAGCGATGACCTGCCGCGCTGGCGGCGTGGGACGTTACTCCAAGTCGAATTTCGTCCACATGGATTGCGGTGCAGTGCGCAGTTGGGGGCGCTGATACCCGTTTGACGGGCCGTTCACGGCACAATTTTTCGAAAGACCCTCGCTCGGCTTGACCGTTCGAGGGTTTTTTCGTTTCCGACCCACCGGTGCCGCATCTGGACGCCAAGCGGCAGATAAGGGACAGTCGGGCGAAATCATGAACCATCGACGGAGCGGGCAGGATGACGGAACTGGCGGAGAGGATCGCGGCAGCGCGCGGCGATAGACCGGCGGACTTGGTCCTGCGCGGTGGCAAGGTTTTCGACGTCGTGACCGGGATGCTGATCGAAGGCGACGTCGCGATCTTGGACGGCATCATCGTCGGCATCGGTGAGGAGTATGATGGTGAGATTGTCGAGGACGTCACCGACCTGATCCTCGTGCCTGGTTTCATCGACACGCACCTTCATATCGAAAGCTCTCTGGTCACCCCGTTCGAATTCGACCGATGCGTGACCCCGCGCGGGATCACCACCGCGATCTGCGACCCGCACGAAATCGCGAACGTGATCGGCGTCGACGGGATCCGCTATTTTCAGGAAGCCAGCCTCCACACACTCATGGATATTAGGGTTCAGCTTTCCTCATGTGTCCCCTCGACGCACATGGAAACAGCTGGCGCCGAGATCGGGGCCGAGGATCTGAAAGCGCTTATGTGCCATCCCTCGGGCATCGGCCTGGCCGAATTCATGAACTACCCCGGTGTAATCCATCGCGACCCCGCTTGCCTCGACAAGCTCGCAGTGTTCGACGGTGGACATATAGATGGGCATTGCCCCCAACTCTCAGGCAGGGACCTAAACGCCTATATCGCCGCCGGCATCAGCACCGAACATGAGGCGACCACCGAAGACGAAGCGCTCGAAAAACTCCAAAAAGGGATGCGGGTTCTGATCCGCGAGGGATCCGTTTCCAAGGATCTCGACGCGTTGGCACCCGTCCTCAGCGATGTGACATCGCCCTATATGTGCTTGTGTACAGATGACAGGAACCCTCTCGACATCGCGGAATACGGCCATCTCGACTACATGATCGGGATGCTGATCGCCAAGGGGTGCTCACCGCTGGCTGCCTACCGCGCCGCCACCCTTTCGGCGGCCGAGGCGTTCGGCCTCAAGGATCGGGGGCAGATCGCGCCCGGCAAGCGGGCCGATATCGTGGCGATAGGCTCGCTTTCGGCTTGCGACGCGCAAGCAGTGTGGTGCGCGGGCCGTCGCGCGGATGACGCCGCCTTTGCCGCGCGCGGGACGGTGCCGCCGGTGGGCCTGCATTCGGTCAAGGCACCCCAGGTTCGCCCCGAGGATTTCCGTGCCCGCGCGAACAGGACGGAAACGGATGTGATCGGGATCCTCGAAGACAAGATCATCACCGAACACTTGCACGAAGACATTCCTGTCGAAGATGGAGACAAGCGCCCCGATCCCGAACGCGACCTTGCCCGGATCGCGGTCATCGAGCGGCACGGAAGGAACGGGAACATCGCGACAGGTTTTGTGCGTGGCTTCGGCATGAAGTCGGGCGCCATAGCGTCCACGGTATGCCATGATCATCACAACATCGCCTGCGTCGGCGTGGATTATGCCGACATGGCGCTTGCGGCCAATCGACTGTCGGAAATCGACGGCGGTTTTGTCGTGGTCCGTGACGGTGAAATACTTGCCGAACTCGCCCTTCCTATTGCCGGCCTCATGTCGCTTTCCCCGTTCGAGGAGGTGCGCGACCGGCTCGAAGCTTTGCGCGAAGCTGCCCGGACGCTCGGCGTCACGCTGGAGGAGCCTTTCCTGCAACTCGCCTTCCTCGCCCTGCCCGTGATTCCTGCACTGAAGATAACGGATCGCGGCATGATCGACGTGACGAAGTTCGAGATCATTCCGGGTTGAAGAAATGGCGCACCTGAGAGGATTCGAACCTCTGGCCTCTGCCTTCGGAGGGCATGGCTAGAGGTCGCGCTTCAATAAAAACAGGCACTTACGATCCGTTT
This sequence comes from uncultured Paracoccaceae bacterium, assembly GCA_947500005.1. Lineage (GTDB taxonomy): Bacteria > Pseudomonadota > Alphaproteobacteria > Rhodobacterales > Rhodobacteraceae > Lutimaribacter_A. The sequence continues at coordinate 35,442 of CANMQJ010000003.1, forward strand.
TGAACACGTTGAGTGCGGTTAAAAGCGCTGAAACCGCACGGAAACCGCACTGGCTTCCTCCGCAAAATCCGCAATGTAGCCATTGACTACAATGTAGCCATGCGCTACATTGCGGGTATGAAACGGATCGCATTCTCCAAGGCCGCAGCCAAGACACTCTCGAAGATGCCGAGCAACACCGCGAAGCGGATCCGTTCAAAGATCGACGCCTACGCCGCTGACCCCGCCTCGCAGGCAAACAACGTGAAAGCGCTGCAGGGCTACGACGAGATCCGGCTTCGCGTCGGCGACTGGCGCGTGATCATGAATGATCGCGGCGAGGTCATTCAGGTCATCAAGGTCGCACCTCGCGGCGGGGCCTATTGAAGGAGGCAACCATGGAAGACACGATCACCATCCCCCGCGCCGAGTATGAGCGCCTGGTCGCGCTGGCGGAGGACGCGGCCGATATGCGTGCCATTGAGGAGTTCAAAGCCAAACTCGAATCCGGCGAGGAGGAGCTTATCCCGGCCGAGTTCGTCGACCGCATGATCGCTGGCGAAAGCGCCCTGCGGGTCTATCGTGATTTCAGGGGGCTGACCCAGGCCGGACTCAGCGAAAGGTCCGGCGTGAACCGCGTTCAGATCGCCGACATCGAGGCCGGGCGAAAAACCGGGTCCGTTGCCACGCTAAAGGCGCTGGCCGAGGCCCTGACCGTTACCATCGACGACCTGGTCTGATCGTCCTTCAAGGATGCTGAATGAAAAAGCGCCCGGCACTGAGGCCGGGCGCGGGGGAGTGATGACAGACGGGTGTCCCCGCCGATCCCATGGCTGGTTTGCGGGGAAGACAACGTCATGGGATGGCTCCAATAGAGATGATTGAAGGGTGGTTGTCCAGATGTTTGGCTGGCTCACCCTTCCCCGAACCTTCCATGCCCGATCCGCGAGGCCAGCTCGGCCCGCTCAGGCAGGCTGTCGGGCGCCTCGACGCCGTGCCGCTCCAGCCATTCCTTGATCACGCCCCAGCGGTCCTGGTTCGACTTGTGGTGCCGCAGCTCCTCGAGCTGGGCGAGCATCCGGTCGAGATCGTCGGGAATCGTGTTGGGCCAGGCTGTCATGAAGCGGAACGATAGGGGAACATTATGGGCGCTGCAATTGGGCTCCTGACCTGACTCGTCCAGGGAAATCGGTCGCCAATCCGCACCTCGCATTCGACATCTTTGCAAAGGAGCTTTTTGCGACGTCCCAATACGACGGGCTTGTCATTCAAGGAAAACAAGGGGTTCGCCGCGAATGTTCACCGAAGGGTGCGAAAAAGCCATACCCCATGTGGGGGTTTCCGAGACATGCGCGTCTAGCTATAGTGTCGGGGTGGGGTCCGGGAAGCGCTCAAAGATCGCCAAATCAACGCAGCGCTTCCCGGCAATGAAACGTAAATCGAGTGTGCGCAGTGCGCGGTCCTCCCCACGTTTATGACCCAAGAGTGCCTTAATAGGGTGCTCAGGGTCAAGGCCGTGTACTGCGTCACAATGCCAATGGAAAGGACCATTATGGCAGGCAGTGATCACGGCAAAAGAACGCCGACCCCGGAGCAGCAAACCGTCCGGTATTCCGTGTCCGGAGAGGTCGATCCGATCGACTTCGTCTTTCAGACCGCCAACCAGTCGATCTGGGCAACGCAGGCGCAGATCGCCAGGCTGTTCACCACAGATCAGTCGGGTGTTTCGCGACACTTGAGAAATGTCTTCTCGGAGGGGGAACTGGATCGCGAGAGCAATATGCAAAAAATGCATATTGCTGGTTCTTCGAAGCCGACGACATTCTATAGCCTCGATGCGATCATCTCGGTCGGCTATCGGGTGAATTCCCGGCGGGCGACCGCCTTCCGGCAGTGGGCAACGGGGATCCTAACATCCTTTGTCGAGCAGGGCTTCGTGCTCAACGAAGAGGCGCTCCGCAGATCTCCGGACAAGCTGAACGCGCTGGCTGAGCAGGTTCGCGCGCTTCGGTCCGAGGAAAAGCAGATCTACCAGAAGGTGCGCGACTGCTTCGCAATCAGCGCTTCTGACTATCAACCTTCCTCGAAAGAGGCCAAGAAGTTCTTTGCGCTGTTGCAGGACAAATTCCTACACGCGGTCACCAAAAGCACGAGTTCCAAGCTGATCATGGACCGCTCGGACCATCTGGATGACAACTGCGGGCTGCAAACGATCGCCGGAAAGGAACCCACGGTCCGTGAGGTCGAGGTCGGGAAGAACTACCTTCAAAAGGAAGAGATCTACCGGCTGCACCTGCTCTCTGAACAGTTCCTCCTCTACGCGGAATCGACCGCTCTAGCGGGCAAGAAGATGACGATGAAGAGCTTGCACGAACAGCTCGACCGGGTTCTGATTTTGAATGAGTATCCTGTGTTCGACGGCTACAAAGACAGCCTGAGAGATGAAGCGGTACGGCACGCGCGGGCCGAACTGGAGCGCTACCGGACCCGCCGGAAGATCGAGGAACTCGGATACGAATACGATGAAGAAGCCCACGCACTGGGCGAATACGATGAAGCGTTGAGAGGCGGCTGCAATCGGGGAATTGAACAATGACGCCAGAGGAAGAGAAAATCCTTCAGCAGCTGTGTCTGGAGAATTCCAAAACCCTCGCCAGGGTCACTGGAGAGCACAAGGCTTTAATGACGTTCGTTGCCCTTTACGTCAAAAGCGGGGCCAAGGCTGGCGTGGACCCCGGCCCCACACTCGAAAAGCTACGAGCGACCCTAAACCTTGGCGTCCCTCCCGGGCCCGGTGGCCGAGACAGCTGGGAGGGAATGAACGAAGCCATCGACTTCATCGAGCGCATAGTGAAACCACGCGGATAGCGCGCAGTAGCTTGCCCCAGAGAAACTGGGGCAAGTCTATCCAGAATTGATTTCCGCCTCCTCAACTGTCGCCGTTTGGAACAGCTGAGGAAGAGGCGAAAGACGGGCTAGCGCCCTGCCCCGCCGATCCGCTTGGTCGCGGTCACGCGGCCCCAGATCGCGATCAGGCCACCGACCGCTGCCGCGATCTCCTGCACATGGCCGCCGACAGCCGCCGCATCGCCCGGCGCGATGTTCAGGCCGACGATCGCGGCGACGTTCGGCAGGATCGCGATGATCGCGCCCCAGACGGTTTTCGAGGCGAAGAAGGATTTGATGCTGGTCATGGTGTTTCCTTTCCGGTTTCAGGGAGGGGTCAGAAAAGCCCGGCGCCGATCACGAGACCGAGGCCGAGGAAGAAGAGGCAGATGATGATGAGGCAGGCGAGGACCTGGTGATCCAGAGGATCGAGCGGTTCACGGTCGCGCATGGTCAGGCCTCGTTCGTGGTGATGGGTGCGCCGCTCGGCGCGAGGAAGATGGGCCTGGTCGTGACGGGCTCCCCCGCAGGCCAGCGCGCGCCCAGCAGGCGGCCCTTGGCGATGCGCGAGACGGTGACCGCGTTGGACTGGTTGCCGCCTAGGACGTGGAAATGTGTGTCATCCTCGCCGTGGTAGAACCCGACATGCCCCTTCCAGCCGCTCTTCGAGCCGCGCCAGAAGACGAGCGTTGCGCCGAAGACCGGCGGGCAGGCCTTGCCGAACTTGCCCCAGTTGCGCGCGCCCAGAGGGTTCTCGGGCAGCGCGATCCCCGGATCAGCCTTGCGGTGGCAGGTCGCGACGAAGGCCCCGCACCACGGGATCTCGCGCGGGTCGATCCACGAGACAGAGCGGTCGAACCAGCTCCGCAGGCGCGAGGTGTCGCGCGCCTCGTGCAGCCCCCTCACCTGCGCTGCGGCGGCCATCCAGGCGGGGCCGTCCGCCACCTTGGTCTCTTTCAGCGCCTCGAGCGTCAGCGGCCCCAGGTAGGGCCGCGCCCGAAACCCGATCGAGCGCTTGAACGCCGTGATCGCCGCGTCGGTGCGCGGACCGCGCAGGCCGTCGATCGGTCCCGGTTCGAACCCGAGGTCGCGCAGGCGGGTCTGAACCCACCGGATGGTCGGTGTCATTATGCTCTCCTGGTTGATGCCCGTCAGTCGGGGCGCGCGTCCCGCACGTAGCGGAGCAGGTCCGAGAGGATGTTCTCGGTCCGGGCCGCGCTCTGCTCGATATTGATCAGCCGCTGGTCGATCCGGGCGTTGCTCGACCGCAGGACGTTGATGGCGTCACTGTTCGCGCGGATCGACATGCGATCCTCGGCCTGCCGGTCGGCCAGGTTCTGCACGCCCACCTTCGCATCGGTGACCTGCATCCCGATCCAGATGCCACCGGTGAGGAGCGCCACGAGCATGGTCCAGGCTAGGCTCTTGTTCAGCGTGATGCCACGGTCACTGTTTTCGATCATCTGCGGTTTTCCCATTACATCTTTGCCCTCAGGTCTCATGCGGCACGTTCACGCCTGGTAGACCGGGAAGAGGTGCAGGGAGTGGATGATCCCCTCGTTGTTGACCCTGTCCGGCCAGCGCACCTGCATTTCGCGCGAGGCGTTGACCTCCACCCGCTGGCGCGACAGCGCCGTGCCGCCGAGGATCCGCAGATCCGCGCCAAGGATGTAGAGGTCATAGACCCCCGGCTCGATATCGGTCAGCGTGTAGCTGTCCGCCGCGCGCACCCAGGTGTCCGGATCGTCGGGATCGGTGCGAATAACCGAGGTCCGGCCGTCCTTGTCGATGACCTCGCCATCCGAGAGGCTGCGGCGTTCCAGTTGCGGGTTGGCCATGCGGATCGTGATGTCGAAGGCATCGCCCTCGGTCACGCCCGCGACCCAGCCGAACTCGACATACTCGATCAGCGCATTCTGCGGCCGGGCGCCGGTATAGCTCCGGTTGCCCAGCAGGCGCGGCGACGGGGTGTCGAGATGCACACCGCTCAGCAGGCCCGAGCGCACGTCCGAGATCGTGACCCGCGCGCGGTCCTGGATGATCAGCCGGTTCCGGAATTCGACATTGGCCGCGCTGCCCGCGATCCGCTGGTTGTAGCAGCTCAGCGCCCATTTCTCGCCGGTGTTGGCCCGCGCCGGGCTGCCGAAGTTCCAGTAGACGAACCCGTCGGCCGAGGGCTGGCCCACGAACCGCACATCCAGCGCGTTGGCCCCCTCGACCGTGCCGATGGCCGCGATCTCGAAATGCACGCCGAAGAGCCCGAACCATTCCCAGTCGGTCGGCAGCTTGCCGCACTCGCGGATCTCCAGCTCGGGCAGCGTGGCCGCGCCGTCCAGCTCGCGCTGGATCCGCAGGTAGAGCGTGCCGTCGGCCTCGGGCACGAACATGTTGCTGTTATAGCCCTGCCCGGCGGTCCAGAACCCGTCCTCAAGCTCGTTGCCGCCCAGCGTGGTGCCCAGCCGGTAAATGATGTTGTTGCCCAGAACCCCCTGCGGCGCGACCATCACGTAGTGATAACCCGCCTTCACGGTGAAGCTCATGTCCATGTAGGCGTTGCCCGTGCCGGGATCCAGCACCGCGCCGGTGCCGCCGAAGGTCACCGACCCGTCGCCGGTCGAGTTGTCGGTCCAGCCCGTGCCCACGTCGAAATCCGGATCGCCGTTGATCTCGGTCAGCGCGCCGGCCACCCCGCCCTTGGCGATGGAGTTGTGCACGAAATTCTCGCGCTCGGGCTCCAGGTAGACGCCCTCGAGCAGCTGGTAGAAGGAGTTGTAGGTCAGCCGCGGCGTGTCCTCGTCCGCGTCGATCAGGGTATAAGTCCCGTCGATCAGCGTGGCGTTGCTGGGCCGCGACCACCGCCCGGTGATCTCGGGCGAGGCCGACTGCAGCAACCGCGAGTAATTCGGCCTGACCTTGTAGCGGCGCGAGCAGACCGGGATTCCGTCGATCCACTCATAGCTCGCGTCGAGCGTCGACATGATGGCGCCGTAATCGCGGTAGCGGTCGATGTCGGTTTCGGCCTTGTGGACGATGACGGCCAGGTCCTGGTTCCAGTTCGACTTGACATGCAGCATGTGCACGTAGCCCGAGTTCGAGCCGGAATGCCCCGTCTTGCCGCCCAGCACGCGGGTGAACCGCGCGTCGTCCGCCGTGTCGCCCGACTGCAGCATGTCGACCGTGTGGTTCAGCTCGACCACGCGCGCATTCGGACCCGAGATGGTGATCGTCTCGCGCCCCTCGCGCCAGTATTCGGCGACCAGCGCCGCCGCCGGGGTCGCGCCCGAGGCGATATGCGCGCAGAGCGTGGCGCTGTCCTCGGCCGTGATCTCGGTGTTGCCGTCGATGGAATCGCCGAAGGTGATCACATAGTTGGTGTCGCTCATCCCCAGCACGGCGGCTTTTGCATTCATCGCCGCGACCAGCTCGGCCGGCGGATCCTGCGAGGCCGGGAAGGCCGCCAGCGCCAGCAGGTTCCCTGCGGCGTTGTTCGAGGGCAGCATGAAGGCATGCGCCACCTCTGGCAGGTCGAACACGTCCGAGATCTGCAGCAGCCCGCCCGTGCCGTCGCCGTCGTAATAGTCCTCGTCGTTCGGCACGGTGATCGACCCCGCCTTGAACTGCGCCACGCCGATGGCCTCGATCGCGCACAAGAGCGCCATCACCTTGGTGGTCGAGGCGGGCAGCACCGCCGTGTCGCGCGCCTTGGACAGCAGCACGTCACCTGTCGCCACGTCGCGCACCTCGAAGCTCACGCAATTCGTGGTGACCTCGGGCGGCGGGGCGTAATTCGCCCGCAGGATCGCCGCGCGGGTGGCATAGGTCGCCTGCCGGAACTGGCCGTTCAGCGCCTCCATCAGCGCCACGGGCGAGTTCGCGCCCGCGGGCAGACCGGCCGTCGCCGACTCCGCGCCATCCTTGGCCGCGATGGCCGCGTCCCGCGCCTCCTCCGCCGCCGTCAGCAGCTGCGAGGGGTTGGTGATGAGAGCCATCAGCTCCGCCTCTGTCCTGGGCGTGCGCCCGGCGGCCGTCTCGAACCGGACATACCCCTCGAAAAAGCTTTCGCCCGGCGGTCCGCCGCCGATGAACGTCACTTGACTGGTCATCAGGTGATCCTTTTTTACTGCTGGTTGTTGATGAGGATGGTTTCGCTCCGGGCGACCTCGCCGCTGCCGGGCAGGCTCGCCGAGATCTCCGCCTCGAGCAGGCGCCAGGGCCAGTCGCCGGTGTCCTCGGCCGATGCGGCCAGCGTCCCGTGACCCAGTTCCTGGCTCAGGATCCGCAGCTCGAGCGCGCCAAGCACCTGCCCCCGGTCCTTCACCCGCGCGGACATCGTGTATCCGGCGGTGTTCCAGCCCAGGCGAAAGCCAATACGAAAGGTCGTCCCGCCGACATGCGGGATCGGATCTGGTGTCATCATGTTGGGAGTGCCTGTCTTGCTCGTGGTGATCAGGTCAGGTCCGGCGCGTCAGGCGGCCGGGTCGAATTTTCCTTCAGCCCTGCAATGGGCGATGACGGTATCTGCGTCGGTTTCCGTGCTGAGCCGGAACGCCTGCAGCGCGAAGGCTTGGGACTTGCTGTTCGAGTTTCCCTTGTGGCCGTTCGGGCCTGTCAGGGCCTGGCGCAGCCCGGACGCGCTGTATGTCTGGAGCTGGTAGCTCGCATTCATGATCCAGTTGCTGTCGTAGAAGGGACGCGGGAAGGTCCAGGTGCCGTACCCAGTGCGGTACAGGCTCGCCAGGGTCCCGTTTCCGAAGGCTCTGATGCTGCCGAGATTGACCTCGCCCCGGCACCATTGCGTGCCGTCGATCGCCACCCACTCGCCGTCCGAATTGCTACCCGCCCCGGCATGGGTGTTCGTGACGAAATAGGCCGAGGTCGAGGTGGCGACGGCAAGCCGCTTCGCGTCCGTGACGATGTAGATCTGGCCGGTGACGAGAGCGCTGCCGGATGCCAGCGTGTCCATCTGCGCCTCGGTCTTGCGAGGCATGGAGAATGCGCCGCCGTCATTGAGATCCCAGGTGGCCCTGAACGTCATTTCTTGATCACCACCCGATAGGCGTTGGTGCCGGGCGCCGGGTTCACGCCGATGGTCACCTGGTTGACCGAGGTGCGCGTGACATCGACCTCCACATCCTTCTTCGTCGACTTGTCGTAAACGGTGACCGAGACATCATCGCTGTTCAGGCCGTGCGTGATCGCGTAGCTGGTCGAGCTGCCGTCGCCGAAATCCGCGTTGTGGCGACCGATCACGGCATCGAGCGCGGCGGTATTGGCCAGGATCTTGTCCAGGGTCTCACGGACGGTGTCGACATCCGCATCCGTTCCGGCGATCTGGTCCCAGAGGGCCACCACCCGCGCGTCAACGGCGGTATTGAAATCGCTGATATCGGCGACCACCAAGGCCAGCAGCGTCTTGACCTGCGCGACCGTTAGAACCTCGGGATCGCCCGTGCCGCCGGTGACACGACCGAGCAGGCGTGCGCTGGCGATGTGCTGCAGCTTGGCGAGCGTCACAGCCTCATCGTCGATATCGGCGGTCCCGACCGTGTCCTTCTCGGCCAACGCGCCTGCATCGGCGGCGGGGAATGCATCGGTGATCCCGTATCCGTCAAGTGTCGTGGGCGTGCCGGTGATGCTCGACCAGTTTCCGTTGAAAAGGGCCGTCCATGCCCCCTTGGTCCCGTCCGCGATGGCCGTCCGCGTGTAGATGACGCCGGTTGTCCGGGAGGCGGCAATCTGCATGAACGCGTCTTCGAAGCCCGCGACATGGATGAAATCGAACGCCTCGCCACTGGCAACGGGCGCGTCCGTTGGGGTCGTCAGCGTCCGGTAAAAGCCGGTCGCAATCCCGGTCGCGCCCATGTCATTCTGCAGCGGAACCGTCGCCGTGCCGAGGCCGAAGCTCTGCATGAAAGTTTTGGTGACCAGCGCCCGGATTGCTGCGCCGGTATCGACTTTCACGTCACCATCGGACGTGTTCCAGAAAAGCCGCCCGGAGCTGCCGGCCGTGGGGTCGCTGGCAAGGTTCTCAGCCTTCAGCTTGATGATCTGGTTGCCGTTCATGTCGATCGGCGTACCGAATTTCTTAGCCATTCTGCTCTCCTAGATCAGCGTTGCCGTGCCCGCGAAGGCGGCGGAAAAGGTGATGACCGTGCGGTTCAAGGTCGGGTGCGAGATGTCGCCCTCCCACTCGTCGTCATTCGTGTCGAACACGCTGACAGCCGCCGGCCGGGCCCCGAGATTGTGATCGATGGTCCAGGTCGCCGACGGGTCGACCTGTTCGTGCACGTAGCCGCCCTGCACCCGCTGCTCGGACCCGTCCGGGCTGGTGACCACCGTCTGCATCCGACCCGATGAGGTCGCGACGAAATAGATGGCGGAGCCCTCGGGCCCCGGAGGCATCTCCTGGACTTTGAAGAACTTGACAGGAGCGGGCATTTACCACTCCTCGCCGGACCACAAATACTCGTCATCTGGCGAGATCGACCCGCCGCCGCCACCGCCACCGCCGCCAGATACCCCGCCCTCGCCGCCCGTGCCGACGACGTGGATGTTGTGGGTGATGTCGGTGACCGAGGTGAACTGGATCGTGGTCATGTCCTCGTTGCCCGCGATCGAGGTGTCGATGCCGCCTGCTCCGCTGGTGGTCATGAACACGCCCTTGATGTCACCTGTCGCGAAATCCAGCGAGAACCGCGCGAAAGCGAAGGAGTTGGCCGGAACGCTGAACAGGTTGGTTGTCGGCGAGTAGGACGAGCCGTTGTCGTCCGACCCCCGGAGGCTGATCGTGCGCGAGGTGCCGCCCGAGTTCGAACACGCGTAGTCAACCAGCAGCCCGCCATGGTTTCCCCAGCCGGTCGTCGCCACCACCGTCCCGTTCTGGGCATCGGTCTCGATCGCGATCTTCGGCGCGCCCGTGGCCTGTTCAGCCATCGCAACCGGGTTGTTCGCCAACGCCGAGATGAGAGTGGCCGTAACCGGGCTGTCCGCGTCCATCTCGGAGGGCGCGATCGTTCGCCATGTTGCCATGTTGGGAAGTCCTTCAGAACATGATGTAGGGGCCGGTGCCGTCGCCGAAGGTCAGCGTGTCACCGACGATGTAGGCGCCGGTGGCCTTCTGCGCCTCGGAGCTGGCGGCGTAGTCGGGCCGGTCGTTTTCCGTGATGAAGCCGTAGCGGCCGCGGAACTGGTAATCCTGCGCCGTCGCCACCAGACGGTGGCCGGGCACCTTCTCCTCGATCGAGGTGATCTGCATCTCGGTCGGCAGCGCCGCGCCCGTCTCGTCCACGATCAGCCGCGAGGTCACCAGCACCGGCGAGGCCAGGTCGACCTTGCCGACATCCTTGGCGTCATAGCTGAAGGTCACCTGGCGCGGCGTGTCGCGGTAGCGGTTGAGCAGCCGCTTGGCCGCCGCCTGCGCGATCCCGTCGTCGCCGTCCTGCCCCAGCCAGCGGTTGAAGATTTCCAGCACCTGCGACTGGTCATACTCACGCGGCCCCTCGGCATCGGGATCGACCGCGACCGCGACCTTGCGGAAATTCTCGCCCGACCGGGAGTTGGCCGTGGCGTCGAGAACCCCGTGCCAGTAGAGCACCTGGCTGACCCGCTCGTCATGCAGGTCCTTGTTGTCGGTGCTCCCCTCCAGGAAGGTCGCCGCGTCGGTCAGGTCGGGGGCCACCTCGCCGATATCCAGCGGGCGGTTGGCCCGCATCCGGATCTCCTGCGCGACGTTGTCCCACCACCACAGCACGCCGAACTGCGCGATCTCGCCCAGCAGCTGGGTGACACCCGTCGGCTTGGCGATGGTCGCGGTCAGGTTGAACCCCGACAGCCAGCGCTGCGCCTCGGTCTCCCAGTCATCCGATGGCACGAACGCGGCATCGACGCCCGCATAGGTCACCAGCAGATCCGCCGCCACGTCGGCGATGCTCATCCCCTCGACGCGATAGGCCTGCTGGAACAGGTCGCCCTGCGAATGGCTTGCCGCATCGGTCCCGTCCAGCCCGCGCCCGGTCAGCGTGACCACGTCGCCCGAGCGGGTGAAGCTGACGATCTCGGACCCGATCGAGGCGCGCCCGCTGGCGGCGTACTGGCTGCCGATGCCCGAGGGTTCCAGCGTCAGGCTGCTCCCGGTCGCGGTCAGCTCCGATGCCAGCTTGCCCTGGCTGGGCGCCGGGCAGAGCGCCTTCTTGTTGTCGGCCAGGTCCAGCACGTCCTTGGCGACGATCTCGACACCGCCCGCCGCATCCGGACCCTTCCACTCGGCGATGACGTAGTGGCGCACCCGCATCTCGGCCAGCGGCTGGCCCAGCTCGCCCTCGAGCACCCGCAGCGCGCGGCCGATGTAATAGGGCCAGCGCCGCCGCAGCCGCGAGAAGAACGTCCCGCGCGTGGCCGGGTCATAGCCGCCCTCGTCCACCTGCGCCGTGCCGTCGCGGCGCTGCGCCTGGTAGCGGTCGAACCAGATGTCGGGATCGGCGAAATCCTTCAGCCGCACGGTGACCCGCTCGCGCTTGCCCAGCGGACCCATCCTGTCGCTCACCCCGCCGAGGTTCAGCCGCCCCGCGCTCGTTTTCACCAAACCGTCCAGCGCGGGGATTATCCGCGCCGCGCGCGGCAGGCCCGAGATGTTCGGCGCGAAGCGCAGCGTCTCGGTCTCGACCGCGAAGTTCGGCTTGTCCTGGCAGGTGGCGTAGGTGTTGAAACACTTGCGCACGCCATCCGTGCCCAGCACCGCCGTGCAGCCGCCGGTGCCATAGGTCAGGCTGCACCGCTCGATATCGATCTCGACGATCTGGACAAGCTCGCGCTGCAGGCCCATCAGCCCCTCCCGATCCGGGCGCCGTCATGCGCCTCGGCCACGCCAAGGCCGCGCGCCACGCGCCGCGTGAAGAATTGCTTCAGGTCCGGATCCTCTATCGCGTCCAGGATCTCGCCCAGCTTTGCCACGGTCAGAACCTCGTCCGAGGAGGCCGGGGCCACGCCCTTCAACATGTCGATGATCTTCACGCTCTCCTCGAGCAGGTAGATCAGGTCGACGACAAAGGCGTCATCGCGCCGGCGGTGCGGTTCGTCCCGCCCCTCGCGGCACCGCTGCGCCGCGCGGGTCGTGATCCGCTTGATCTCGGAATGGCTCATGGGTTGTCGTAAAGCCTCATGGAAAGGTCCGCCGACATCAGGTCGTTCGGGCCGCTGTTGTCCGGCGCGATCACCCCGCCCTCGCGCCAGGCGTAATGCAGGTCGCCGTATTTCGTCGGACGCCAGGCCCAGAAGAACCCGCCGCCCCGGTTGAAATGCCGCTGGAAGCCCAGCCACGCCGCGCTCCGGATGAAGGCAGGCTCGAGATCGGTGAACCGCGCCTGCGTCCGGCTGCCCGTGCGCACCACGGCCGAGCCCAGCAGGTTGCCGCCCTCGGACACGTTGGCCTGCAGCGCCACCTCGGTCGGTGTCAGCGGCGGGCGATAGCCACGATAGATCCGCTGCGAGACGGTCAGCGCCGTCCCGAGGAAGGCTGCCGCGATCTCGACATCGTTGCTCCCCGCGCCTGTCACGAGGAACCGCCACAGCGCCGCGCCGGTTGCGTCGAAATACCAGCCGATCGCCTGGTCGTCGGCGGGCGTCACGGTGCCCGCCCCGCAATCGTTCCAGGTCGCGCCATCGTTCGTGCTGTATTGCAGCGACACGGTGGCCCCGATGGTCCCGAGGTTATGCGCCGCGATTGCGCCGAAACTCAGCGTGGTGATCGCCGACAGCTCGGTCTGCAGCGTGGCGATCCCGGTATCCGGCGTGGCGATCCACGCGTCATGCGTCGTGCCGGTAAAGGCCAGCGCGGCGGCCTCGACCTCGGTCCCGACACCGGTCGAATGCGTGCCCGCGTTGGCCCCGTTGTTGAACCAGGCGAGGATCGGGTTGTCGCCGGTGCCCGCGCTGGCCAGCGCCGCCGCCCGCGTGGCGTCGATCTTGATGGTCATGTGAACACCACCTGCATGCCACGGTCGCCCGCCTCGTCCTGGATCACGTCGAACATCGCGGGCACGTCGCCCCAGCGCACGAACGTATCGGGCGAAGGCCCCGAAACCATGACCTGCAGCGGCTGCGGCGCAGCGGCCGTCGCCCCGGCCCCGGCGGCGAGACCGCCCCCGCCACCGCTCGGGCTTGCGCTCTGGATCGACGAGATCATCGAGGCCGTCCGCGCGATGGACGCGGCGGCAAAGGCGGCGGCGACGGGCGGCCCGCCGGTCTTCATCCCCTTTTCCCAGGCCGCGACGGCGGCGGCATGCCCGCTCACCACCGCCTCGGCCAGCGCTGCCGCCTTGCCCACCTTGAACATCTTCTCGTTGCCCGACCGCATCAGCCCGGCCATCTCGCCGAAGAAGCCCTGCGCCGCGGCCAGCCGCGCATTGCGCGAGCGCTCGTCCAACTCATCTAGCGCCTCAGCATGCTCCGCCTGGATGCGCTGCTCGGCATCGTTGAATTCCTCTTCGGTAGCGAGCTTCGCCTCCCGGAACTCCCGCAGCTTATCCAGCTGCTCTAATCGCCAAGCTTCCAGTTCCTCCGCATCGCTCATGAATTGTTCTTGGAAAGCTTCGAAGTCTTCCCGCGACAGGCCACCGCCGCCGCCGCTCCGCCTGGATGTCCTGGTCTTATCGTCACTCGATGGCGGCGAGATGAGTATCGGCGCGCTCGGTGCGGTTATTCCGGGAATGGCAGGAGTATCTTCACCATACGACTGAACCCCGCCTTCTTCATCGACATAGAACTGCCCAGTATTCGAGGAGTTGTCCCGGTCAGTCGCGTTAAAGTCAGCATCCTCCTGATCCATTCGCGCCTGATCCTCAGCGCTCGGAACGGCAACCGGCCCGACATCTACTCCAGCCGCAGCTTGCGCCAGCCCGATGAATTGGCCGAGAGCGTCAAGGGCCGGCTGCAAATCATCGACGAATTCGATAAAGCCTTGGCCGAAATCGATGAGGGCCGGAAGCCCGACATCGGCCACCCAACCAGCCAGCGCCGCGATCTCGTCAGAGTATTCCAGAAGCGCCCGCTTGGCGGTGGTTTCGATAGTTCTGGAGAGTTCTGTGAATTTCCGATCAAGCTCCACACCGTTGCGGATTAGATCTTGATCTATAATCCGACCAGCCTGCTCCGCTTGGTCTCCAAGCCTTCCGAGCTCCCGCCCGTTATCCCGCAGCAGAGGCAGGAGCGCCGTTGCATCGTTCGCCAGCGCTTCCATGTAGAATGTCATCTGCGCTTGGCTCAGGCCTGCTTTTTCGAGCGATGAGACATACAGCTGAAGCGCTTCGGGTCCGGACAATCTCGCGAACTCCTCGGCTGTTACGCCAACTGCAGGCGCAATGTTCTCGAAGAAATCCTTCAACGGACCCGCGCCATTCGCAAGGAAATCGCCGACCTTGTCGTTCACGTCCTTTAGAACATCCGACAGCTTCTCCTGCGAGAAGCCTACCGTCTCTGCGGCTGCCGCATACTTCTGAAACTCCTCCACCCCAATGCCGGCGATATTGGACAGGTTCTGAATTTCGACAGCGCTCTGGGCGGCCCCTCGGGCACTCGCGACGATTCCTGCGCCGATGGCGACACCAGATGCTGCAATCAGCGTCCCAGTGCGCGCGGCCCGAGCGGCCATTCCGCTTAGGGTACGCTGGAACTTTTCAGTGTCGTGGGTCGCCCGACGCATCCCGCGCTCGAAAGCCGAGACATCAGCGCCAACGATTACGGCGACATCACCCACTACCTTGGTCATTGCGCACCTTTGCCTTTTCTGCCCTGAGCCACGCCTTCAGCTCGTCCCATTCTTCCTCGCGGTGTCGGCTCTGCGGCTGGTGCGCCGCGATCAGCCACCAGACCTGCCCGGGCGTCATCCGCCAGAACTCGGGAGCCGACACCCAGCCGCGCCCGACCACCAGGTCATGCAGCGCCCGGACTATTCCTTTTTCGGGGCGCTCTTCTTCTCCGTCTTTTTTTTTGCCCCGCCGCGCAGCCGCAGCGCCGCCGGGGGCGAGACGATGGCCAGCAGCGCCATGATTGTGCCCTGGATGGTCATCAGCGCATCGGCACCGCCTTCGACGATGTCGGACTGGATCGAGAGGTAGATCTCTTCATCCGTGACCTTCGCCCCGGCGAAGCGCAGCGCCGCGCCGAAGGCCCGCGCCAGCCGGGCATGGGTCGGGCCGGGCTTGTTCGTCAGCACGACCACGGCAGGCAGGCCGGATGGCCCGGCCAGCTGGTCCTCGATGACGGCGACGAGGCTCAGAACATCCTTTGCCGGGATGACGTAATCCTCGCCGCGCCAGCCAAGCGTGACCGGCTCGAAGCTCATCCCCTCCATCAGGCGCCGGCCTGCGTGAAGGTCCACGCCCCATCCGACCGGAAGGTTGCGTTGAAACGCTCCCCCTCTTCGTCGGGCGCGGTCTCGCCATAGCTGACTAGGACGAAATCGCCCGAGATCACATCGCCATTGGCGAACTCGTAGGTGAGGTCGGACAGGAACTTTCCGCTCGCCGCGCCCAGGGCGATGTCGCGCAGGACCTGGTCTTCTTCGTAGCCCTCGCCCGTGATCTCGATCTGCTGGCCGGTGAAGACATCGGCGAGGTAGCTGACATAACCGCTGTCGCCCTTGTCGGTGGTAACGATCGGTTCGCCGTTCACCGTCATGCTGTTGGTCAGCAGCCCCGCGATCGCGGTGCTGTTCTTCTTGATCAGGCACAGACGCCCTGGTTGCTTTGCCATGGTCTCTCTCCGGTTCCAGGTGGTGCGCCGGTCAGGCGCTTTCGATCAGGGCGCGATACTCGCAAACCCCGTGGATCTTGCCGTCCGCGTCGGGCCAGCAGTCGCTGAACTCCCGGCGCAGGATGAAATTCGAAAACCCGCTCACGCCCAGCACCTGGTCGTGAAGCGCCGCGTAGATCGCGCCCTGGATCTGCCGCACCTTCAGCACCTGCCCCTTGGCGCTGAAGCTGTGGATCCGGATCAGCGCGCGGTGTCCCGGCGTGCTCTTCGTGTCGCCATTGGTCAGGATGACCCGGCCCATCACGACATAGGGAAAGGCCGCGCCCTGCTGCGCCACGTCGTGAATCCCCTGCACCCCAAGGGATGCGCCCGACAGCCGGGCGAAGAGAGCGGTCTGCAGCGGGGCCGCGACGTCAGCGGGCATTGCGCCGCGCGGCCCGCGCCAGGGCCGCCTCCCACTTCTTGCCGAAATGCGTCACCAGGAAAGCGTTCATCTCGGAATTGAACCGCTCCACCCCCGAGGCGACGAAGGCATGTTCCACGCCATCCGGTCCCTGCCCGTATTCCAGGAACCGCCAGTAGAACGCTTTTCGCTCGACGATCACGTCGGATCGGATGATCCCGTTCCGGACCTTTCGCCGCTTGGCCTTGATCGCATCGACCAGGTCGCCGCTATCCTCCGGCGCGTCCTTCTTCGTCTCGTTGCGGATCTGGCCGGCCATCCCGTGAACCGTCGCCCGCATGATGTTCTTCGCCTCGCGCGGCGCGATCTGGCCCAGCAGGTGGTTGATATCGTCCAGCCCGCGCACGGTGAAAGTCGGCTTCATCCCGTCACCCCCCGCTCCGCGATCACCCGCATGTACCGGTCCCGCGTGCCGCGATCCGGCAGCGACCGGATGTCATAGGTCTCGCCGTTCCAGACCACCCGCATCCGCTCGCTCAGATCGTCCCGCGACCGGATGCGGAACGTCACCTGGTGCTGCGCCGACATGCGCTGCTCCTCGAACCGCTCGCCGCCGCCGCCGGGCAGCATCTGCGCCCAGACGGTCGGAACCTTCTCAAGGTCGGTCCAGACCTGTTCCTGCCCGCCAGCTCCGTCCGGGGTCAGCGTCACGTCCTGGAACGTGATCCGCTGGTCTAGGCGTCCGATCCGCGACATGCGTTCAGACCCAGATCACATGCGGCGCGAGCAGCGCGCGCACACCCAGCGGCATCTCGGTCGCGATGGTGCCCGACAGCACGGCCTCGGGGGCATCGTACCAATAGGCCACCAGCTTCAGGATCGCCTCGCGGAACTCGTCGGGCACCGACCAGCCGTCATCGCCGTAACCGACCCGCAGGGTGATCCCCACCGTGTCGACATCGGTCAGGATCGAGGGCCACACCACCAGGTGCGCCGGCACCATCCGGTTCGGCTGCACCGACCGATCCAGCCGGTACTGGTCCGCCGCCAGGACCTGCGAGGCCCCGGCCGTGTCGAGATATGTGACCTCCTCGATGGCCTGCACCGGACCCACCGGCAGTTCGACAACGCCGCCCAGGCCGGACCGGCGCAGCTGCACCTTCTGGGTGATCAGCCGCCGCCGCGTGAACATCTCGACATAGCGCCGAGCCGCGTTGCGCAGATGCTCGATCCGCTCGTCATGCTGCGCGTGATCGACCCGGCAGATCGCCTTGGCCTCGCGCAGCGATACCGGCTCGTTCTTCGGCCGCTCGATCTCGATCAGCATGGGCGTGGATCAGATCCGCTCGGCCAGGCCGCGGCCCACGAAATGATGCGCCGACGCCTCGGGCAGCTTCCGGCGCTCGCCCTTGCGGAACGCGGTGGCCTTCTCGGTGCCGCGCATCTCGTCCTGCACCTCGTAATCGCTCAGGAACTTGATCTCGACCGTCTCGGTCGCCTTCTTCGCCTGTGCCATCTCGCACTCCTCGCGCCTCGGGTTTCGGGAAAGGCAGCGCCCGGATCGCCCGGACGCCACCGGGTCAGGCGATCACTACCTCGGCGACGGTCGAGGCATCGCTGTCGCTGGCCTTGCCGACCCGCACATCCGAGCCGATCACCATCGCGCCCGCATCGCTGGTGGCGGTGCCGACCGTCATGGACAGGCGGAAATGCGTGAAGGCATTCTCGATATCGAGATCGTCCGCCGCGAAGGAGATCACCGCCTGCTTGTCGGAATCGTTCGATCCGGCCTGCGTCAGCTGGGTGATCGCGGCACCGCTCAGGTCCTTGGCGCCTGCGCCGCTGCCATTGGTGGCCTGCTCGATCTTCGCGTCGATGGTCGCGCTCGATCCAAGCGTGCCGGCGGCGACGATCGCCATGAAGTTCTGGAACTCGGCGGCCGAGATCCAGCCGGTGGTGTAGGTGCCCGTGCCGTAAGCGTCGGGATCGATGGCGCCGAGGACTGCAACCGCGTGCACCAGGGGAACGGTTTTCTGGGTCATTGTACTGTCTCCAGGGAAGGGGGAATGGCAGGGCCGCGCGGCCCCGCCTCAAGGGTGACGCGCGATCAGCCGCGCTCGGCCAGGGCCACGAAATGCGACTTGGTCGCGGCACCGTTGGCGGGGCTGACCGGCGCCGACAGGTGCGGCTGCCCGCCGAAGCGGAACGTCCAGCGGAACGCCTCGATCGCGTAGTCGAAATAGAGATGCATCGACTGCGCGAACTTGGGCCCGGCATCGCGGCGCAGCGCGTGGTAGCCCTTGGGCGAGATCAGCTGCAGATCGCCGAGATCGCCAAGCGTCTTGGCGTGCTCGCTGAACCGCACCGGCAGACCCAGCAGCATGCCGCCGGGCGCGTCCATCAGGCCGTTGGGCGGCATCCAGATCGGCTTGTCGCCGATGGTCATGGTGGCCAGCTGGGGCACCGTGTCCTGGTTGGTCAGCCACAAGGGCCGGTCGCCCGGGATCACCAGCAGGCGGGAATACATCTTCAGCACGTTGGCCGCTGTCAGCGTATCCGCCGCCTGTCCCGATTCCTTTGCCACCGTCACCAGCGCGCCCGAGTTCATCCAGCCCAACGGCTGACCGACACCCGATCCGTAGGGCATCGCGTTGTTCTTCTTCCACGCGATGGCCTCGCCCGCCTTCCGGGTCATCCGCGCCTCCATCCGGGGCGCATCCTCCAGCAGTTCCTCGGTCGCCAGCACGAAGGCATAAAGCTCGTGCAGCGGGATCGAGCGCGGATCGGTGACCAGCTTCGAGGGCGTCATCTGGTTACCCTCGCTGCGCCAGTTCGCTTGGATGCCGCTCGCGCCCCAGGGCGTGGTCTCGTCGGCCAGCGACTTGACCTCGCGCTTCGAGGTCGGTTCCTCGTCGACCAGCGGACCGAACTCGTCCAGCGCCGTGACCACCTCGAAGATCTCCTCCGAGAAGGCGGGCGGAACCATGTGGCCCTCGCCGCTTGCCGCGCCGCCCTGGTGGGTGCCGGTGGGGGCGGCGAAGAGACGGGAATCGGTCGAGCTGCCGATCTTCGCGTCACGCACGGCCGTCGCGAATTCCGCCAGGTTCTTGAACCCGTGGGTGGTCGCGGGGTTCGGATCGTCCACCGTGTTCGCCAGCGCGGGCGAGGTGGTCACCGCTTCCATGGTGCGGCGGCGATTGGCCAGCGCCTCGAGACGGGCGATCTCGCCCTGGGTCGCCTCGATGTCGGCCTCGATGCCGTCATACCTGTCCTGCTCCTCGGCGGTCAGATCGCGGTCATCCGCCTCCGCCGCCTCGATGATCTTCAAGCCACCCGCCTTCAGGTCGGCCAGCTTCTTCTTCAGCTCCGCGAGCTTGTTCATGGTGTTTCTCCATATCGCCGGGCACACGCCATCCCGTGACGACACGCCCGGCGCGCGCCGCTTGGGTGACCTTCAGGTCGTGGTTCGAATTGTCCTCAGAGCATCGCGAGACGCTTGCGCGCGAGATCCGCGCGCCGCCGTCCCCGCCCCGCGCGGCCGCCCTTGGCCAGCCGCGCGATCGTTTCTTCCAGTGTCGCCACCCGGTCGGCCATTCCCAGCCGAACCGCCTCGGTCGCGCCATAGGCCCGGCCGCCGCCCATGTGGGCCTCGTTGGTGGCCTCGGGATCGCCGCGCACCACCGACACCGGAACGCCCCGCGCCTTGGCGACATCCTTGGTGAAGGCCTCGTAGGCCGCGCGCACATCCGCCTGCAGCGCCTTGCGCGACACGTCGTCGAGCGGGGCGAAGGGGTTGCCCTCGATCTTGCGCGGGCCTTCGTAGATGAAGCTGGGCGCGATCCCCTCGGCCTTCAGCGCCTCGCTCACGTCGCGATGCAGCATGTAGACCCCGATGGAACCCACCGTGCCCGAGGGTGTCACCACCAGCTCGTCGGCGGCGCTCGCGATCCAGTAGGCCGCACTCGCCGCCATCGTGTTGGCAACCGCGACGATGGGCCGGTCCGACCGGCGCGCGGAGCGGATCATCGCCGCCGTTTCCGGCACCAGGTCGATCTGCCCGCCGGGGCTGTCCACCTCGATCACGATGGCGCCGGTCTGGCTGTCATCGGCGGCCTGGCGGAAAGCCTGCTGGAAGGCGACCAGGTTGGCCGCCCCCGGCCCGCTGACATCCGACATCATGTTACCGCGCGGCAGGATCGTGCCCATCAGGCGCAGAACGCGGATGCTTTTCTGGCCCGTGCCGTACTGCCCCGCGCCCGGATCCGCAGCCTGCCTGTCGAAGACGGGCTCGGCGCGCGGTCCGAACTGCGCCCGGAACGCCACCGCAGCGACGATTGCCTCGGCCTTCTGCGGCTCGATCAGCCACACTCCCTGCCCGGCTGCGCGCAGCAGCCGCTCGATCTCATGCGGCATCTTTCACCACCTCCAGTTTCGGCTTCCCGCCATTCCGGGCCACGCTCTGTCGCAGGAAGGCGATTGCCTGCGCCGTGCCCTTGCCATCGTCGCGGGGGCTGCCCGCGGGCACCATGTTCAACGGCTCGATGAACCGGTCGCCCGCCGGTCCGATTCCGTTCATGTTCTCCAGCCGGCGGATCTCGTTCACGCTCAGCCAGCCCCATTGCCGGGCGATGGCATAGGCATCGAACCGGGCCTTGATGTCGCCGCGCAGAAGGCTCGCCACGTTGAATTCGAAATACTCGCCCTCGCTCAGGAAGGTCTTGGCAACGCTGCGCTCGATCAGCCTCAGCAGTGGCGCCAGCGTGTCGGTGACGAATTCCAGCGATTGTTCCTCGATATTCGAGAAGGTCGCCTTGTCGAGGATCCCGATCTTGTGCGGCGGCACCCGCCAAAGCCGGACGATATCCAGCCAAAGCTCCTTGCGCGTCTCCAGGAACTGCGCCTGCTCGTTGGTCGAGGCGAGCTGATGGATGTCCATGTCGTATTCGAGGACGCCGGGCTTGCCCCGGTTGCGCCCGCCGAACCACTTGGCCCAGGCGTTCAGGAAGTTCCGTTTCGAGTCCTGGTCCGCGAAATGGGACTTGTGCTTGAACACGAAGGGCGGGGTCGCGTCATTCTCGAAGAACCGCGCCGCGTAGGCCTGCAGGGCCAACGCAGCCCCGATGGCCTCGCGCCCGTCATCGAGGATGACCGACGTTCCGGCGAACCCGTCCTTGTGCGGCGGCACCGCGATGAACCAGACCTCGTCTTCCAGCAGCACCCGCTCGGGGCGGCCCGGCTCGCGCACCTTGAACCGCCGCGTGCGGTCGGCCAGCAGCTCGACCGTGTACTGCTCGCGCGGGATCCGCCAGAGCCTTTCTGCCCGCGTGCCGGGATCGATGCGCTCTGCCAGGAACTGGCCCTGCGCCGCGAGATCATCCACCAGGTTCGCGATGAAGTCGAAGGATGTATCCCGATGGTTCGGATCGCGCAGCAGCCGGGCGACAGGATGCCCGCGCAACCTTGTCCGGTCATCCCGAAGATCCCGCGCGAAGACGGCAAAGGACAGGCCAGCCACCGAACCTGCCAGCAGGCTCAGACTGGCCCGCACCGGCGGCAGGCGCCGCGCCTTCTCGACCGTGACCGCGACACCGGCCGCCGTCCGCTGCCCGACCGGCTGGAACCAGAAATCGTCGCTTGCATCGCGGTCGCGCGGAACGGGCGTTTCGGCCCGGTTTCCCGGCCGCAGAAAATTCAGCATCAGGCCACCATGTAATCGTCAGGGATCCGCAGCGCCGCGGCGCGGGCCGGTTCCGGGTTCATGTCCATGAGCATCGCCGCGTTGAACATCGCGATGAGCGGGTCGATCTTGCCGACACCCGCCCGCGCCTTGGTGATCAGCACGTTGTTGCCGCGTGCCTCGGCCTTGGCGTTCCCGATCACCCAGGTCATGATCTTCTGCCCGCCATGCTCGATCGTGCCGTCGAGCAGCCGCCGCTCGAGTCCCTTGATCGCGCCGTTGATCTTGTAACCCTGCGCCACGCCGTAGATCAGCTCGGCCGGGTAGCCCCGCTCGACGAACTCGTCCATCAGCGCGGCAACGCCCCAGGGGTCGAGCCCGATGGCGGCGCTTTCGGGAAACAGCCCCGCGTCCCGCACCTTGTCGCAGAGATCCGCGATGTCCCGGACATGCCGGGTCGGGCTCTCGTCGATCACCAGCTCGCCCACCGCCTCGAGGTCGCGCAGCTTGGGCGCGATCTCCTGCCGCCGGTCCAGCACATCCGGCACGCACCAGGCGCGCGTCCAGCTCAGCCAGCGCCGCGTCTCGGCGCAGCGTCCCAGCAGGTGCAGCGAGGCGAGGTCGTCCGCGCCGCCCAGGTCGCCGCCCGCCACGACCACCTCGGACCGCGCGAGCAGCCCGTCGAGATCGAGACCCTCGACCGTTCGCGAGGCCCAGTATTCCGCACCGATCCAGCGCTCGGAATGCAGGCCGATCCCGATCTCGATGTTCAGATGCTGGCTCATCCAGATCTGTTCGGCCTCGGGCGACGAGGTGCCGTTGTTCTCGTAATCCGCCTCGAGCTTCTCCCTGTCGATCGAGTAACCGAGGCTCGGCAGCACGAAATGCCAGTTGTCGCGGTCGCGCCAGAAGGACTCGTCCTTCTGCAGCTCCTGCGGAAATTCGTAGAGCACCGGCAGGAGGCGCGGATTGGCGCCGCCCTGCCCGGCCCGGATGGCCCGCGCCTTCTTCAGCTCCGACGCCCAGATCCCCGCGGGCTCATGGTCCGACTGGGTGGTGATCATCATCACCTGCCCGCCGCGCTTGGTGATCCCGCCGCCCCGGATCTGCTGCATCACGGCGGTGCCCGATTTCTTGCGGCCCAGCTCGTGCAGCTCGTCGATGATCGTCAGCACGGGGATCTCCCCGGTCACGATCCCGGTGTCGAAGGTCTTCACGGTCAGCTGCGCCCCGGTCTCTTTCCGCGTGATCCGCAGCTTGTGATCCTGGATGTGGAACACCTTGGCGAGCAGCGGGTCCATCCGGATCATCGCCTGCGCCTGGTTGAAGGAGCGCGTGCTGATGTTCTGGCTGGGCGCGATCAGAAGCATCTGCGCCCGCGGCGTCTCCTCGAGATAGAGCGCGGTCAGCGCGAGCGCCGCCGTGTATGTCGTCTTCGAACTTTTCTTCGGGACCATGCACAGGCATTCCCAGACCAGCCGCGCCCCGGTCTCCGGATCCTCGCTTGCGAGGAAGGCCATCAGGATGTCCCGGAACCATTGCGGGCAGGTATCCCGCAGCAGCTGCCCGGCCGCCTCGCCATCCGGCAGACGCAGCCGGTTGAAGAAGGCCAGCGCCATCGCCGCGCGATCCTCGTTCAGCGGCACGTCGGCCATGGGCGTCTCGCCCGCCTGGATACGCTCCCACCAGTCGGGGCAGGCAAAGCGCGGAAGCGGTTCAGTGTGGCCCATGATCCCCGAGCTTAAGCTGCGCCTCGAGTTCCTGCTCCGCCCGCTGCGCGGCCTCGGCGCTCAGTTCCTTCTTGCCCTTGGGCGGGGCGGCGGTTTCGGCCGGCCCCTTCGCCCGCAGCTTCGCCTCGGCGACCAGGTCGTCGTTCCGGTCGATCATCCGGTTGAGCTCGCGCATCGCGCCGACATTTCCCTTGTCCGCCTGTTCGGCCAGTTTCTCGAATTGCCAGGCGACCAGGCGGTCGCGCTGGATGTCGCGGGTCTTCAGGATCGAAAAATAATGCTTCCTCAGCGTGGGCACCGAGATGTGGCAGGCATTGGCTATGCGCTCCTGCGCCCAGCCCATCGCCAGCAACATCATGATTTTGTTCGCTGTTTTCTGGTCATACCGATGCGCCGGCCGCCCGCGCCGGCCATTGGCGAGACGGACCGGGTCACCGAACAGATCGACGTCCATCCGGAATTTCTCCCTACCCAAAAAAAATCTCCAAGTGACTGCCCCGCGCCGGTCCCCGCTACAGGCGGCTCAGGGATTTGCACCCCCCTCCCCCTGCGGCCACGCCACGATCTCGTCGCGACCGTCCGGGCGGTAGTCGCGCCACCACGATCCGACCGCCGCCAGCGCCTCGGCACTCCGCCCGCCCATCCGCCGCCGGCATTCCTCCGCCGGCGTCTCCAGCACCACGACCTCCGCGACACCCAGACGCCGCCGCCACCAGTCCCGCCACTCGACCCGAGGCTCCGACACCACCAGCCAGACGCAGGGCCAGTCCGCCCGCCGCCCCAGCTGCGCCAGCACCGCGTTGCGCGCCCGCAGGGCAGGCCCCAGCCAGCGACCGCGATCCCAACCGTGCAGATCCGACCCCGACAGCATCGAGCCGAAGAGGTCGAGATCCACAACCAGGTCACCCGGACGCCGCCGCGCCTCAACCAGTGTCGACTTGCCCGACCCCGGCGCGCCGCAGACCAGCACCACCGGCACCAGCGAGCGCCCCAGCCAGTCGGGATGTACCTGAGCACGTCCCGGCGCCTCCGACGCGCGCTCGACCGCCTGCTTCACCGTGTCATGCCACAGCTTCGAAACCGCCTGGCAATTGCCCGGATCGAAGAACCGAACCCGATCCCCGCGATGCGGACGCCGGTGATCGACCACCGGCGCATTGGGCGCGGGATGCGCACCGCTCAGCAGCACCCCGGTCTGGACGCAGGTCCAGCGATCCCGGTTCAGCACCAGCTCGCGCAGCGCCCGCCATTCCTTCGTCTTGTACCAGCGCCGCCAGTCGGCCTCGGCACGCCGCGCGGCCTCGTACCTCTTGGCATCGGTCACCGAATTGTCGATGCGCGGTCGACCCGAGGCGATCCGGGGCCGCGCGGTCTTGAGCCGCGCCATGTCGCTCCTGGTCAAGAGGGGCCGGCCACCCCGCCGCTGCAGCCGGTGATCGAGGGGTCGCGCCTGTCGGCGGGCGCGCTCGGGTATCCCGGAATCAAAACGCCCGGCAGCGGGTGATCCGCTCCGGGCGCATTTCGTGATGATGTCATATTCCTACCGAGCGGGTAGACTAGCTGTCAACCCATATCTCGCGCCAGATCGCCCTTGTACCCCTGCATCCGGTCCAAGGCCCCAGATAATGCGGCCCGCAGCGCCACCAGCGCACGCGCATCCCGCGCCCATCCATGCGCCTCCAGCACCTCCAGGAGCGCCCGGTCGCCAAGACAGACCATGTCCACCAGCGCCCGCACCCGAATCGCCCGCCGCCGCGACCCGCCGGGCCGGATCCGCCGAACCTCCTTGGCCAGCCCGTCGCCGATCCGCCGGTGATAGGCCCGCAGCCGGGCGAAGTCGCGGAACACCGCCGCCTCGCGCTCCCCGCCGCCCGAGGCCGACCGATGCAGCGCCTCGAGCGAGGAGCAGCTCACCCCCGAGGCCGCGCAGCGTTCGGTCAGCGCGGCATAGTCCCGCCCGACTGCCACCTGCCCGGGCGTGAAGAGCGGCTCATAGACCGGGGCGGGCTTGTCCTTGGCCACGGTCCCGGCCCGCCGCGCCCGCTCATGCTCCTGCACCAGCCGCGCATGCGCCGCCCGCGCCTGCCGATCCATCCGGTCCCAGACATCCTCGACCATCGCGCCCGACCGGCCCAGGTAGCCCGCGCTCTGCCGCCGGTAGCCGCCCTTGGCATCAGGCACCAGCTCGACCGGCTCGAAGGTCGCGACCGTCCCGCGCGCGGGCGCCAGCGGGATCGCATCGCCGCAAGCCTCCGGCACCGCCGCCCCGGCCTTCACCGCCGCCACCGCCTGCCCCGATTCCCACAGCTTCAGCCGCGCCCGCCGCACCGCCGCCCCGGTGGCCTGCGCCACCACGACCCGCGCCTGGCCCCGCGTATCCACGATCACCACCTGCCCGATCGCCACCCGCTGCCCGATCTTCCACGTCTCGCCCATCTCGCCTGCCCTCTTTATCTATATCTTGTGGCTACCACCTTCCCGCACCACAAAAGCACGGGAGGCAAGGGAGGGTAGCGCCACCTGCAAAACGCTACCCTCCCACGATCCGAAAACCGGCAACCCTTTGTCTTTCCTTGCTCTTTTCTCTCCAACGGGAGGATAGGGAATGTAGGGAGGCATATTCCCGAAAGTTTCAAGTTTCACCGATCTCATGAACCAAGGCGCAAACCCCTGTCGCGCGCGCGCATACGTGTAGGCCGAAAACTGCCTCCCCAGCCTCCCTACCATCCCACGGCGGCGCGCAACCCCCTGATATCCCATCACTTCCCCCTGACCCCGATCAAGATTTCATCCTCCCGCGCCATGGCTCCACCTTCCCTAGCCTCCCGTGTCCGGCTCGGAATCGGGGTCCGGGGCGTGCGAAACACCCAAGGGCCGCCCGTTGTGATCGGTCGGCGCGGTCTCGAACCGATGCTTGAACGCGTCGGTGAACCGTATCCCCTGGTATTGCGAGATGCTGGCCTTGCTCTTGTCGAACTGCAGGCCCGTGTGCGGGTGGCGCCATTGCCGCGCCTTGACCGCGATCTGGCGGGCGAATGTCGTGGGCTTCCACTGCGAATGCCCCCGCTCGATCAGGTGATAATTGAACGCATCGCCCAGCGTCTTCGAGGCGATCACGTCCGACGGATCGCCGGTGATCGCGCAGCAGGTGGTCAGGAACAGCCCGATCGGGTCGCTTTCCTCGCGATACTCCCGGGTCGCGGCCGTCACCGCCTCGGGCGGGCGCAACCCGCCATCGAGGAAGTCGACCAGCCCGTCGATCAGCCAGTTCAGGATGCCGTCGCGCTCCTCCCACAGCTTGTCGCCCAGGTCCGGATCGCGCTCGCCCTCGGGGATCTGCACGTCGAAGGGCACCAGCAGCACCCGCCGCCAGATCCCGTCATCCGTGCCCCGGATATCCGGCTTGTGGTTGCCGCTCATCGTCAGCTTGAAGATCGGCCGCACCTCGACGAAATCGGAATGCAGCGCGCGCACCTGGATCGGCTCGCCGCCGGTCAGCTCCTTGATCAGCCCCTCCTGCAGCCGCTGCCCCTCATCGGGCTCCGAGGTACGCACCATCCGCGCGCCCATCAGCGGGATCAGGTCGGGCGTGGCATCGCCACCGCCGCGCCGGTTCGTGCCGGTCAGCGACTCGATCCGCGCCGTGGCCGCGTAATTGCCCATGATCCGGGCCATCAGGTCGACCAGCACCGACTTGCCGTTGGCGCCCCCGCCATAGAAGAACACCAGCCGCTGCATCTTGACGCCCGTCATGCTCAACCCCAGCCAGCGCTGGATGAAGGCGCGCATCTCGCGGTCGGGCTGCACCCGCGACAGGAAGGTGTCGAACTTCTCGCATGTCGCCCCGGCCTTCAGCTTGACCGGCATCATCTTGGTCAGGTGCTGATCGCGCTCATGCGGCACCTGCTCGAAATGCGACACACCGCTGTCATCGACCCGGAACCGCAGCACGCCGCTCTCGCAATTCACGTCGAGCGGTCGGGCGTCCAGATCCTCGAAAGGCACGGCCAGCTCGACGCCCGCCTCCTTCATCGCGTTGTCGATCCGGGCCGAGTTGCCCGTCGTGGTCGAAAAGCTCCGATGCCGGTTGCGCCGCTCGCCCAGGGCCTTCTCCACCCGGCCGATGGCGGTCAGGCTCTTCTCGAGGCCCGACAGCTCCGCCGACTGTTCCTCCGACCGCTCCCCCGCGGGGATCGCCACCAGATCAGACTTGCGCGCCATCAGGTCGCGCTTTTGCGCCAGCAGCTCGGAATCGGCCTTGGACAGGTGCAGATGCGGGATCTCGCGCAGGATCAACTCCGACAGGCGCTGCGCCGAGCGCCGCACCTTCAGCATGTCCTCGTCCTTCTCCCAGACCTTGCCCGACCAGTGGAACCAGCCCACGCGCGGAACGAAGATCTTGTCGCATCCGAAATGCAGGACGAAACGCTGCCCGTTGCCGTAATCGTTCAGCGGCAACCCCGCCGCCTCGCGCAGCGCCACCTCCAGCGCGGCCCGCTCATCCGCCGGCATGTCATCGGCGGGCGGCGCCTCCTCCGGCGCCTCGGATGTCGCAGGCTCCTCCCCCACCGGGCCAAGCCCGGCAAACGCGTCGTCGAATTCGTCGCTCACGCCGCCCTCCGCACGAATTTCCCCTCGGGATCGACGCGGGTCAGGAACCGCTTGCGATCCTCCGCCCCCATCCCTTCCCACAGCGCGACGAAGATCCGCTTGCGCGCGGCATCGGCGAACTGCGCCCGCTCGATCCGCCGCAGCCCGGCGCCGACATAGGACTCGAGCTCGAGCGGCGTGGCGCTGTCCGCCCACCATCCCGCATCATCGCGCAGATCCCCGAACTGCTGGAGCATCGGCGCACCGGCCCCGGAAATCTCCAGCCAGGCCGAGAGCAGCTCCGCCACGATGGGCCGCTCATACTCGGTCACGAGACCCAGCAGCTCGACCAGGTGCGAACAGACCGCCCGCGCCCGCGCCGCCTCGACGCTCTCCGCAACCATCCGCTCGCGCGCGATATCCGTCATAACTCCACCCCCAGCCGCTTCGCCCGACGCGCCAGCGCCGCGCGTTCCCCGTCGAACCAGGGCCGCTGGTCATAGCGCCGCGCCTTGATCCAGCCTTCGATCTCCCCGGCCTCGAGCGTGGCGATCATCCGCAGCTTGGCCTCGACCATCGCCACATCCATCACCCGCGCCGCGACCGCGCCCAAGGGCTCGACATGCGGATCGGCAGGGAAAAGGCGCGCCTGGCTCATGTGGGCCTCACCTCCCGACAGGAAGCGCTGCAACGCCACTTTTCTTCCGTTGTGAACGACCAGCCATGAGCAGCGGCAATGCTGATACGTTGGCTGGCACCTTTTCGACTGGAAGCCAGGACAACGGTTTTTCCGCAGCACTCGCATTGTAGCGTAAACATCAATCGTCCCCCTCCAGCATCGCCTCGCTGGCATCGGCCAGCGCGCGCAGCTGCCCCGGCAGGTCCGGATCCAGCGGCCCCGACATGAACGGCCCGCGATCCGACGCCTTGGGCGCATCCGGAAAGCGCAACCCCCACCAGCACCCGTCCGGCCCGGCATCGCGCAGGGTCACGACAGCATGGCCGAGGGGAAGCTCACGGGCGGTCATACGGCGACCCACCAGAAAACGGCGACGGCGAGCGAGATCAGCCACAAAACGGCCTGCCAGATCACCGCCTCGCGCCCAAACAGCCCATGACGCCTAAATCTGGACTCTGATTCGGAAATCTGGCTAGATGTTGTGTGCGCCGGGGACCCACCCCCGACGCACTGTCCCACACGCGTCAAAGCTGAAAGGAAACGCGCATGGAAACCCCGCTTGGCAACGCGGCCTCCGGAATCGCCGGGGCCCTCAACGAGAAATGGTTTACCGTCATGGGCCTTGTCGGCCTTCTGCTCTATGCAACCACCCTCGTCATGGAGATCCCGGCAGACGTCACGATGACCCGCTGCATCGCCCTGATGATGTTCGGATGGGGCTTCGGTCAGGCCGAGTGTCGCACCTTTCGGAAGCACGTAGGACACGGTTTCGTGCTGACCAAGCCTGCATGGCGACTGACCGTCACGGGCGCGATCATGTTTGTCGTATCCATCGGAGCAACGATCCGCCTGGCCTTCCACCTGCTGGCCTGAGCCGGGAACCGGCTCGACCAACACACCAAGGGCATCCTGCCCGCAGAACCGGCAGACATGCCGGCCCGGCCATGGCCCGATAAGAACCCGGTCGTGAAAGCCCAACAGGCACCCGAGCAGCTGCCAGCGGGTCAACCTAGCCTGTCCTTGCATATCCCTGCCCTCTCTCACAGATCCACCTCCCAAGGCGTGCGCGGCATCGTCACATGGGAATCGGCGAATTGACTGGAACAGGTCCCGTGCCCGGCCGCCCGGACGCGCACCCGGTCCGACGGTTCCTCGACCGCCTCCTCCTGCCTGCGCCCCGCGCACAGGGTGCAGCCGCAGAACCCGGCGGAATGGATATGCCTCCGGCAAACGCCCGAGACATTGCCCGCCTCGATCGGATGCCCGCACTCGGGAACCGCGCAGCGCCGCTTCGTCCGCCTCACATGCATATCCCTGCCCTCTCTCACAAACCCTCGTCACAAAGCGCCGCCCGAACCCCGCTCCCGCCTCTTGCGGGCGGATCACGGCCTGCATGGGCTCAGGCGGCGCTCCCCGTGGCGCGGACCGGCACCACCCGGGCACCCTCCGACGCCATCCGCGCCTCGAGCCGCCCGCGCGCGATGCGCAGCGCCTCGACCGCGTCGTCCACTTCCTTGATCGCCTGGGCGCAATCGTCGGCACAGCTCGACTGCTGCGCCGACAGGATCGCCGCCAGCGCCTCGCCGCTCTCCTTCGCGATCGAGGAGGAGGCCGAGATCAGGCTGCCATCGGCGGGAACCCCGCCCCCGCCCATCCGCCGCGCGAGGATCCGCGTCACGGGATAGCGCCCCGCCGCATCCTCCAGCGCGATGACATCGGGCAGCGTCCAGTCCAGCGCACCGTTCATCTTGCGGCTCACCGTGCCCTTGGAATGACCCCCGCCCCAGCGGGCGTTCAGCGTCTCGGCCACCGCGTCATAGCAGCCCATCCACTCCACCAGCGACCGCATCGCGGCCCGAACCACCTTCACGTCAGCCATCCGAAACCCCGTTTCGTTGAGTCGCAGCCGCCGGGCGCGCAGGGTGGGGACATGCAGACCGCAACCCCGAACTGGACATGCCCGCCGATCCGCTGCACCGTGAGTTGTGCGCCGGGGTTGCAGCCCCGACGCACCGTCCCACACGCGCCAATACGGAAAGGAGACGCGTATGGAATTCGGGCTTGTTCTGCTCATCGCCGTGGCGGCATGGTTTTTCTTTGGTCGGAAAGGCCGGACGCCGGAACCGGATCTGCCGGAACCCGGCATCAGGTTCACCGTTACCCGCAACGATCCACCTCCGCCCAGCTGGAACAGCCGCGATTTCGCGTGGGGCCCGCGCACCCGGCCCGATGGGCTGGTGGCCATGAAGGGCGGTGCCGACATCAACGTGGCAGGCACCAGCCATCGCATGGAGGTTTGCCGCGCCTTCATCCGGAATGCTGTCGACGGGCAGGCGCGACTCGAACTGGAGCGAACGCCGACACCCGAGCACCCGCACTCGATCACGATCTATGGCAGGACCAGCGCCGAGGCGGAGCGTATCTTTCTTGGCTATGTTCCCTCGGATGTCTCCGCGCTGGTCGCGGGCAGCTTCAGCTCCGAGATGCCGCTGGCAGCCGAGCTGCGCCGCGTGGGCGAACATCGAACCGAGGATGCCGTTTTCATCGCCTTCAACATCCTCGTTCCGCCAGCCAAGGACAGGCGCGCCAACGGCTGGGAGTGACCCGGCACTCACGCGGCGTCCTTTCCGCGCGCGGCGCAGCCCGACTCGACCAGCTGCTCGAAAGTGAGATCGGACCCGCGCGCACGGGCAGCGGCGACAATGGCCGGAAATCGCGACATCGGAACCCCCCGGCGCCCCCATGCCGATACCGTCGGGTATGGCAGATCGAGGTCGCGGGCGAGATCCGCCATCGTGGGCCAAATCTTCAAAAGGAGTTCCATGGGGCAATGATATGCAAAACGCATTTCGTCATGTCAATGCCAATTGCATAGCCACAACCGCTATACGGTGCGCATGAGCGACGTCGCACAGAGATTGAGATCCGCCCGGCAGCAAGCCGGATTCGAAACCGCCGCCGCCGCGGCGCAACGATTCGGCTGGAAGACGCCGACCTATACCGCCCACGAGAACGCCTCGCGCGGGATCAAGCCCACGACGCTGCGCGAGTACGCCGCCGCGTTCCGCGTCGACGCGGCTTGGCTGCAGTTCGGACAAAGATCCCAGTCAAGGGACAGAATCGAAGAGCCGCAGGCGCCGGCACATGGCGGATTCGCTGAACCCATGGTCTCGCCGCTCAGCCCCAGCGCACACCGCGACGGGGTGAAGCTGTCCGAAGCCGCCCGCCAACTTGCGCCGAATGCGCGCACACCCGGCTTCTACCGGCTGGGCCGCGATCGCGCGGACCTCCTGATGAAGCGGCACGACATTCTGATCATCGACATGAAGCCGTCGATCAGGTCCGGCGACGTGATTCTTGCCGATATCGTCGACACCGAGATCGGTGCGGCCGAGACGGTTCTGGCAATCTACGCACCGCCTTTGCTTATTTCGCCCAACGGCGACCCGACCGAGACGATCATCTTCGACCGCGACACGATGTCGATCATGGGTCGCGTCGAGGCAAGCTTCCGCACGAATCCGACCAGCTCGAGCTGACCCCTACTCGATGAAACCGTAATGCCGGGCAATGCGGCTGACCGCGTGGCAATGCGCAACCTTCGCGCTGGGTGACAGATTGGCGTTGTTCCTTTCGCCGATCCGGATGACCGTTCCCAGGTAGGACGGGAAATTCGCCTCGCCCGGCTCGAGGTTGTCATCGACATATCGGCGGATGGCGCCGGGCTCGAAACTCAGGTCGCAGAAGCCCTCCGAAGCCAGCAAACCACCGAGCTCGTCCGCCACCTGGGTCGCGCTGCGCTGCTCGGCATGGCTGGCCGATCCGACCGTCAGCGCGACAAGAATTACCGGGATCCTGATTGCGATCATTACCTTCCCCGCCACCGGCATCGTACCCCGTCGAGGCTCCCACGAAGCCCGCGCCCGGATCAAGTCCACTATTGATACATCGCTCATGGCGATTCCCTTCGGACTCGAACCCCGGCACCAGAAAATGCATTTTGTATTGACGATGCGCGATGCGTTTTGCATATTGCATCGCAACATTGCACCGATGGAGGCCCCGATGCCCGAGACCCTGACCCCAGACACGCGGCGCGCCCTGACCGGCGTCATCGCGAACCCCGATCTTGGCTTTCACCCCGCGACCACCCAGAACGCATGGATCATGCTGAAAGAGGCACGCGGCCAGACCGTCGACCTCGACCGCATCGGCGACCCCCGCCACATGATCGAGCGCGAGGGCACCATGTCCCTCACCGCCCGCATCCTCGCCCGCGCATCGGCCATCGGCCGCACCCGCCCCGATCCCCTGATCCTGCGCCCCGGCACCGGAGGAGACGCCGCATGAAACCCACCCCCGACCAGGCCGCCCGCATGGCCCAGCATTTCGAGCAGGCGAACCGCCAGCGCTACGGCGACGAGGAACCCTTCCTCGGCAGCGCCGCCGCCCTGATCGTCCTCGGCACCGCCGCCCTCGCCCTGATCGTCCTGGCGATGGGCCTGGGCCAGCTCGCCGGGATGCTCTGCACCGTGTGACCACCACTCACACTCCCCAGGGGCGCCGGAGAGTGCACGGCACCCTGAACCTGGCCGGGGAGATCGTCCCCTCCCCGGCCCCTTTCTTCCCCGGAGACGCAGATGAACAGCAAGCCGATCAACTTCCTCGAATTCCTCCAGTCCTTCCGGCGCGGCGAGCTGCTGCGCCAGGCCGACGATCAGCTCGAGAAGGTCATCACAGCGATGGCCGAGACCGGCGGCGACGGCAAGATCACCATCGAGCTGCCCTTCAAGCTCAACAAGGCCGGCCAGATCGAATGCACCCCCAAGGTCAAGGCCAGCGTGCCGCCCCCGACCATGGGGACCGGCATCTACTTCGCCGACGACGACGGCCGCCTGACCCGCAACGATCCCCGTCAATACGACATCGAGGACGAGATCGAACGCCGCCGCGCCGCCGAGCGCGACTGATCACCAACCCGAAAAGGACCTATCGAGATGGAAGACCACACCGACAACCACCCGCGCCACGCGCTCGAGGCCGGGCTGATCGCCGCCACGCTGGCCGAACCGCAGATCGACATGGGCGACGGCCGCCAATACATCATCACGCCCGACGGGTTCCGCCTGAACGACGTGAGCGACCCGCACCGCCTGCCCGACCATATCCGCCAGTCGGTCACCGTCGATGACCGGGACTCGCTGACCAACTACATTAACCGGTTCACCGATGAGCGTTCGATCCTCATCGCCGACTATGACGCAGGGCTCATCCGCGCGCACCTGGACTGGCACCACGACAATCGCAACGCCCTCGCGCCCCAACAGGCCGCACACAAGGCCACGCTGAAACTGCGCGACAGCGAGGAATTCGCCCGCTGGGCCGCGATGGAGGACAAGCTCCACCCGCAGGAGGAATTCGCCCTCTTCATCGAAGAGAACGTCGCCGACGTGATCGACCCCGATCATTCGGTCCTGCTCGAGATCTGCCGCGACCTCGAGGCGACCCAGGGCGTGGCCTTCAAATCCGGCACGCGCCTGCAAAGCGGCGACCGCGCCTTCAAATACGAGACCGAAACCCATGTGAAGGGCGAGGTGAAGGTCCCGACCGAGATTGCCCTGTCGATCCCTCTCTACAACGGCGAACCGCCCACCGACATCCGCGCCAAGTTCCGCTTCCGTCCCACCCCGCAGGGCCTTTTCCTCGGCTTCCGCTGGCACCGCGTCGAATACCAGCGCCAGGCGACCTTCGGCGCCATGGCCACGCAGATCGCCGAGGATACCGGCCTGCCCGTCTATTTCGGCCGCATCGGCTGACCTATCGCCGGGGCGCACCAGCCCCGGCCCACCCGTCTCGAAGCCAGGATACCGACCATGCAGACCCAGATCCCCGACCGCCTCACCGCCCTCCTGCGCGCGCTGGACCGCATCCCCTATGCCGGGCGCATCGACGCCATCGTGAACGAGGTGATCGAGACCGGCGGCATCTACCGCGTCCCGAACCCCACCACCGCGGGCGCCCGCTACTTCTGCGAGCTGCACCTGCACGGCATCACCGCCCACGGCGGCGACGAGGCCGACATGATCACCAACTGGATCGACGCCGCCCGCGCGGCCACCAGCCAGGGAGAGGCGGCATGAGCGAATTTGATCTGAAGAATGCCCGCCGGAATGTCGCGGTCGTCCGCCGCACCCTTGGGCCAGCGAACGACCAGTGGCGGCATGTGAAGACCGGCAAGCTGTACTGGATCCAAGCGGTGTGCATTCGCGAAGCCGATGTTGCGCCGCTGGTCGTCTATCGAGATGCCGAGGTCGGAACGTGCTGGGCAAGACCCGCCTCCGAGTTCCTCGACGGGCGGTTCGAACGCGTCTTTTACGAAGATCTGGAGGCGCGTTCATGACCCGCCCCGCCCACCTTTCCCCGCGCGAGATCCGCTGGGCGCAAACCCTGGCCTACCGCACCACGCTCTCGCCCATCGAGGCCGAGCTGGTGCTCACCCAGCTCCAGACCAGCGACGAGCTGCTTGCCGAACTGATGGCGCTCAGCACCCGCCCGACCCCGCCCGAGACCGCCAACGGCCCGGTCCTGGCCTTCCACGACACAAGCGGCTGGATCATCGCCCCCGGCGGCCAGCCCGCCTACCTGCCCCTGCCCACCATCCCGGAATAGGAGATACCGGATGACCCAAGTGAACAGCACAAGCGACGAACGCACCGCGAACAACGCCGTCCGCCACAATTACCGCGTCCTGTCCGACGCCGAGAAGGC
This sequence comes from uncultured Paracoccaceae bacterium, assembly GCA_947500005.1. Lineage (GTDB taxonomy): Bacteria > Pseudomonadota > Alphaproteobacteria > Rhodobacterales > Rhodobacteraceae > Lutimaribacter_A. The sequence continues at coordinate 70,901 of CANMQJ010000003.1, forward strand.
GCAGATGCAGGAGATCAAGGACATGGGCGCGGCATTCATCGCCAAGCTCCACGAGATCGGCGGCACGGATCCGGATGGGCAGGCCTTCGGATCGCGTGACCTGTCCCTCGCGAACACCCATGCCGAGGACGCCGTGATGCGGGCCGTCCGCCACATCACCGCCTGACACCCATCCAGCGCCGCCACCTCCTCCCGGCGGCGCGGATCAGCGGGCGGGGTCTCCTCTTCCTGCCCCGCCCGCATCTGAGATGAACGGCGCGCATCCCGCCCGCCGCCCGCCCCGCGGTCCCGTGTGAGAGAGTGAGCCCCGGGGCGGGACACCAGACAGCAGAGACGCCGAATGCCACCGATCATCCCCAAGCCCTACGAACCCGCAGGCCACGGCAAATCCGGCTTCACGATCTCGGTCGTGGACGCCAAGCAAGGCCAGCACATCCGGATCGGGATATCCGAGACCGCGCAGAAAACGCATTTCGGCGGCGCGCTCGATGCCGAAAAGGACGCGCTGAAGCTGAGCCTCAGCAACGACCAGGGCAGGAACCACATCCTGACGCTGGAACTGGCCGAGATGGGCGAGCCCAACGCCTTCAGCTTCGCAGGCGGCATCAAGGGCAGCCTGAGCATCCGGCTGCAGCCCTGGGGCCCGCTGGCCAAGGGCAAGCGCCCCGCGACCGAACTGCCGGTGATCGGCGGCAAATCGCCCCGCACCGTCCTGCTCAAACTGCCCGAATACGCGCGGCCCGAGGTCCGGAAGATCGGCCAGGGCCAGCCGCTGATGGACTGACGAGATTGGCCCGCAACCTCAACGCCCCCGAGGCCAGCCGTACCGGGCCAGCGGCGCACCCTCGGAAACAACACAGGACCTCGACGCTTTGGACTACGGGGCGCTTCGGGGCCTTGGGCAAGCCTCGAAGCATTTCGACGAACAGGGAAGGCGACACGAAAATGGACATCGAAACCCGCATCCAGGAACACGAGGCCGCCCTGCGCCAGGCGCGCGACGTGATCGCGGGCGTCCTGCGCTCCGACCTGGAATGCGTCTGCGTTCTGCGGACCTTGCAGATAGCCCCAGCGTGGGCCGTGGCGGATCTCGAATGGGAGGATCTCGCCTTCCTCCGCCCGACCCTCGCCACCTTCCAGAAGATCGAGGCGATCACCGGACCGGACGAAACCCAGCCCTGGTGGATCAAGGCCGCAATCAAGGCACTCGCCCGCAGGATCGAGGCGGAACATGGCTGACCTCGGCCCCATCCAGGCGCTGGCCCGCAAATGTGCCAGCCGCAGGTTGAAGCTCCGCGATGCGGTGGCGCTCCTCGATGCGCTCTACATCGCCGACGCCTTGGCGCGCACGGGCGGGAACAAGAGCAAGGCCGCCGAGATCGCCGGGATCGGCCGCGAACACATCCACCGCATCCAGAAACGCAGCGAGGTCGAGTGATGCCGATCAAGCCCGAGAACCGCGCACGCTACCCGAAGGACTGGCCCGCCATATCTCGCCGCGTGCGCGAAGAGGCAGGTAACCGATGCGAGGGTTCCCCGGCCTATCCAGACTGCCGGGCCGAGAACCACCAGCCGCATCCGGCGACCGGATCCAAGGTGATCCTGACCGTCGCCCATCTCGACCACCAGCCCGAGAATTGCGCCCGTGAAAACCTGCGCGCCTGGTGCCAGCGCTGCCACAACACCTATGACGCCCCGATGCGTGCGCGGGGTCGAGTGACATGACCCGCCCCCTCCGCGTCCTGATCGCCTGCGAGACCAGCGGCATCGCCCGCCGGGCCTTCGCCGCGCGGGGGCATGATACCTGGTCCTGCGACCTCGAACCGGCCGAGGACGGCTCTAACCGCCACATCCGCTGCGACGTGCGAGACGGGATCCTGACCGAGGGGTGGGATCTGCTCTGCGTGATGCACCCGCCCTGCACCCGGCTCTGCCGCTCCGGTCGCCGTTGGATGTCGGGCCCCGGCAAATGGACACCGCCGAAACAGCTGCCCCAAGGGCGCAGCTGGGCCGAGATGCGCGCCGAGTTCGAGGAGGGCGTCAGCATCTTCACCGCCTGCTGGACCGCCCCGATCGACCGCGTGGCCGTCGAGAACCCCGAGATGAACGACCTCGCCCGAGACCGGATGCCCGATGACCTGCCCCCGCCCCAGATAGTGCAGCCCTTCTGGTTCGGCGAACCCGCCTACAAAGCGACAGGCTGGTATCTGCGCGGCCTGCCCCCGCTGGCCGAGACCGACCGCCTGCCCGAGCCCGAGCGCGGCAGCGCCGAATGGAAGCGCTGGAATCGCGTCCACCGCATGCCGCCCGGCCCCGAGCGTGCCCGCCTGCGCAGCCGCAGCTTCCCCGGAATGATGGGCGCCGCCGCCGACCAGTGGGGCGGACACGCGATGCAAGAGGAGATGAGCGCCTGATGGGAGCACCGAAACCAACCCTCGGATACCCGACCCGCACCGACGCCGTGATCGCGCTGCGCAAGCTGAACATGACCGACGTTCAGATCGCGGAGCAACTGGGCATCCACCCCAACACGGTCTCGGCCCTGATCCACTCCCACAAACGCAAGCGCCAGGCCGACGAGCTGCAACGAACCGTTCGGGTCGACATCGACGCGATCGAGCAGCTCCGCCCCGCAGCCGAGGCGCGCGGCATCCAGCCCAACGAATTGATCCGCCGCCTTGTTGCAACCATAGCCGACGAAGGCCTGACAGACGCGATCCTGGACGATCATCAAGAGGAGAATACCGCATGAGCGACACCACCACATCTACAGTACGCCGCATCGTCGGGCCGACGATCCTATTGTCCGATGGTAGTTATTTCGACTTCGACACTCCGGCATTCGGGCCGAACCTGGCCGAAATCATTGCCCATGCACTCAGCAACCTTTGCCGATTCACCGGCCACGGGCGGCGGTTCTATTCCGTGGCCGAACACAGCGTCCATGTCAGTCGTATTGTCCCGCCACGATGGGCGTTCACGGCATTGATGCACGATGCAGCCGAAGCTTTTGTCGGCGACATTGCGAAGCCACTAAAGGTGATGCTCCCCGATTTTGCAGTGATCGAGGATAGGGTCGAACGCGCGCTTTTCGAGCGGCTTGGCCTTCCCCTTCCCATGCCACCCGAGATCAAGGCCGCAGATCGCGCCATGCTCGCAGTGGAACAGCACGCTGTCATGGGCAACGCGGACCAGTGGCACCACACACACGGCGAGGCCCCGGCGCCGGTTACGATCCATTTCTGGACACCGGAGGAAGCCCGCGCGCATTTTCTTGCCAGATACGAAGAATTGCATGATGCCTGATCGCATCCAGCTCCGCCGCACGAAGGGCTGGCGCAAGCCCGAGGGCGCGGTGGTCGTGGCCCGGCCGACGAAATGGGGCAACCCGTACCGCGTGGGCATCCACGGCGATGCCGCGCGCTGCGTGGCGCTCTACCGCCAGGCCGCGACCGGGCTGATCGACAACACCCGCCCGCCCGTGCCGCAGGTGACCGAGGTCATGGCGATGCAGGACCACCTCCGCACCCACCTGCCCGAGCTGCGCGGCAAGGACCTCGCCTGCTGGTGCCCGCTCGACGCCCCCTGCCACGCCGACGTGCTGCTCGAGCTGGCGAATACCCCTGATTTCCTGAAACCGAGGAGGCTTCCATGTGGCTCCTGATTGTCCTGCAACTGCAGAACAACACCGGCTGGCGCACCGAAAACCGCCAGACCTTCGAGTTCGACACCAAAGCCGAATGCCACGAGGCAATCGAGACCGGCGAGTGGCAGAGGCCGCGAAACAGCGACACGTCGCTGTCGGTCTTCTGCGTCCCCGGCGACCTGACCGATCAACCGAGGAGACCGTGATGCTCACGAAACTCCGCCAGATGATCTGCCGACACGAGTGGCGGATGTCGAAGTTTCAGGCGCTTGTTCCTGGCATCGACCAGATCTGCACCAAGTGCGGCAAGCGGCGGCACATCGACTCGTCACGATAACCCCGGAGGAAACCCATGGGATTAGATATCAGCGCATACAGCAGGATCGAAAAGATCGACTGCGTTTTGAACGAACACGGTGAGCCGGTTGACCCCTCCTCAAAAGAGCCCTTGGATTACGACAGCTACACTCAGCTTTTCGTGAATAACGACTTTCCGGGGCGCGCGGATGAGATCGAGCACAAAGGCGTCTACAGCTTTGACGACGCCGGCGGTCTCTCCGCCGGCCCGTATAGCGCATACAACCGCTGGCGCGATGATCTTGCAAAGATGGTTGGATGGCCAAAGGGCGAATATGAGCAATATGGCCGCATTTGGGAAAGTCACTGCGTCGCATGCTGGAACGGCGCAGAGGGCGCCTTTTCAGAACTGATCAACTTCTCAGATTGCGAAGGGGTGATAGGCGCCAAGATCGCAAAGAAACTGGCGGATGATTTCGAGGCGCATCAGAGCCGCGCCGATGAGCACCCAGACCCGAGCTTCCGAAAGAAGTACGCCGAGTTTCGTGCAGCGTTTGAACTCGCATCCGACGCAGGATGCGTACAGTTTCACTAGCCCGGAGGCCACATGCCCGCACCAATCCAAGAGCAGTACCGCCGAGTGATGAACAAGATCGCCCGTGCGATCGACGAGGCGCTGAACGGCAAGCGAAAGCCGGGCCGCAAGCCGAAGGTGGGATTCGTCCTGTTGACCGCCGAGTTCGGAAAGATCGAGGGCGGCCGGGTCAACTACATCAGCAACGGCGAGCGCGAGGACATGATCGCCATGCTGCGCGAGTATCTCGCCCGCGTAGAGGGCCGCTACTCCGAACCAACGGACCGGCCGCAATGACCCAGCCCGTCCGCCTCTTGCCGATCGACGAGGCCGCCGCCATGCTTGGCGTGCCGAAGGGCTCGCTGCGTCGGGCGGCAGATGACCTCGGGCTGACCATCAAGATGGGGCGCGCCGTCCGGCTGCATCCCGACGATTTGGGAAAGGTGATCGAACAATGCCGCGTCGACCGAAGGGCGCCCGCCTCTACTGGCGGCCAGACAGCCGGATCTGGGAGATCCGCGACACCGGAAACATCCGCATATCGACCCGCGCGAGCTGCCGCAGCGAAGCTGAAGAAGCGCTCGCCGACTACATCTCGCGCAAGTTCCGCCCAAGTGGTCCCGTTCAAGCCGGGGAGCTGAGCGTCAGCCAGGCGCTGGCCTACTACGCCGAGGAGCGCGGCCCCGAGCTGGCAGACCCGGCGCGCGCCGCCTACGCGATCGAGGCGCTGGACCGGTTCTGGGGCGACCTGCCCGCCTCCGCCATCAACGGCCCGACATGCCGCCGCTACGCGACCGAGCGCGGAGTCAGCCCCTCAACCGTGCGCCGCGAGCTGGGCGTGCTGCAGGCGGCGCTGCGCCACTGCGCGCGCGAGGGATACCTGATCGCCGCGCCCGAGGTCTGGCGCCCCGCCCCGAAACCGTCCGAGGAGCGCTGGCTTACCCGGCAAGAGGCCGCATGGCTGCTGCGCGCGGCAAGGTCGCTGAACGTCGACGGGCGGCACCTGGCGGACTTCATCCTCTGCGGCCTCTACACCGGGACGCGCAAGGCCGCGATCCTGCGGCTGCATATCGACCGGGCGAATGTTCTGGGCGGGCATGTCGACACCACGCGCGGCGTGCTCTACCGCCGCGCCAGCGTCGAGAGGGAAACAGCGAAGCGCCGCCGCCCGGCAAGACTGCCCGCGAAATACCTCGCCCATATCCGGCGCCAGGCGGCGCGCGGGCGGCGCTATGTCGTGGAGGATTACCAAGGCCGCATGATCGCCGACATCCGCAAGGGATGGACCCGCGCCGTGACGCTGGCCGAGGAGATGGCCGAGAAGGAAGGGATCGAGATCGACCTCTCCTATTCCGACGGCCGCAAGATCACGCCCCATGTGCTTAAACACACCGCGATCACCTGGGCGCTGCAGCGCGGGGCATCGATCTGGGACGCGGCGGGCTATTTCTCGACCTCGGCCGAGACGATCGAAAGGGTCTACGGCCACCACTCCCCGACTCACCAGGAGAGCGCGGTGGCGGCCATGAACCGGAGATAACCGCACGGAAACCGCACGCAGCCCGAAATGGGCAGTTAGAAATTCGAGGTAAGTGTTTGAAATTTATGGCGCACCTGAGAGGATTCGAACCTCTGGCCTCTGCCTTCGGAGGGCAGCGCTCTATCCAGCTGAGCTACAGGTGCGTGCCACGGTTGCTACCGATCTTTGACGGTCGGCGCAACCTCAAAAACATCATGCGAAGAGGTCATGTGCAAGCTCGAGCGCCTCGATCAGCACGTCGACTTCCTCGCGTGTGTTGTAGAGACCGAAGCTTGCCCGGCAGGTCGCGGTAACACCCAGATGATCCATCAACGGGCCGGCGCAATGGTGTCCTGCACGCACGGCCACCCCCTTCTTGTCCAGAATGGTCGAAATGTCATGCGCATGGGCTGCACCGTCCAGCGTGAAGGAAAAGATTGCCGCCTTGTCAGGCCGCGTTCCCTGCACCTGAAGCCAGTTCAGCCCGGCGAAGCGCTCCATCGCGTAGTCGCGCAGGCCAGCTTCGTGCGCGGCTATGTTCTCCATTCCCAGGTCCGTGAGGTAATCTAGCGCCGCCCCGAAGCCGATGGTCTGCACGATGCCCGGTGTTCCGGCCTCGAACTTCATCGGTGGGTCGTTATAGATCACCTCGTCCTTGCGGACCTCCCGGATCATGTCGCCACCCCCGATGAAGGGGCGCATCTCGGCCATGCGCTCCTTTCGGATATAGATCGCGCCAGAGCCTGACGGGCCATAAAGCTTATGACCCGTGATGGCATAGAAGTCACAACCGATATCCGTCACGTCCACCGGGGAATGCACTGCCCCCTGTGAGCCGTCCACCAGCACCGGCACACCCTTGGCCCGGGCGCCCTCGCAAATGGCCTTCACATCAACGATGGTGCCCAAGACATTGGAACAATGGGTAATTGCGACCAGTTTCGTCCGGGGCCCGATCGCATCGATCACCGCCTGCGGATCCAGGGCACCGGTAGAATCCACGTCGACCCATTTCAGGGAAACGCCCTGACGCTCACGCAGGAAATGCCAGGGCACGATATTGGCGTGATGCTCCATGACGCTCAGAACGATCTCGTCGCCGGCCTCCATGCGGGGCATGGCCCAGCCGTAGGCCACGAGATTGATTCCTTCGGTTGTTCCGGAATTGAGCACGATCTCGTCTTCGGAAGGCGCATTCAGAAAGCGCGCGATCTTGCCGCGGACGGCTTCATACTTTTCGGTCGCAAGGTTGGAAAGATAGTGCAACCCCCTGTGAACGTTCGAGTATTCCTCGGCGTAGCCGCGTGTGACGGCGTCGATCACGACCTGCGGTTTTTGCGCCGAGGCACCGTTGTCGAGATAGGTCAGCGGTTTGCCATTTACCTCGCGAGAGAGGATCGGGAAATCGGTTCGGATTTTCGTGACGTCATACATAAGCGGCAGATCCCGTGAGCGGTGCGCCCGCAATCGACAAGAGAACGAACAGCACAAAGGCTATGGCAAAGACCGAGACGATCAAGACTCCGGCGGCCCGCCAGATGGAGCCCAGCCGATGCGCCTGGTCGATGAAGTGAAGAAAAATGTAAAGTCCGACCAGCGAGGCCGCGAGCGCCAGCAGCGCCGACAGGATCGGCACCACCAGCAACAGGAGAAAACCCGCCGCCTGTACGACAACACGCAGGAACTGCATCCAGACCATCAGAGCCATGATGTCGGTAAAGGATCCCTGCCCGCCCATCCAGCGGCCAACGCGGTGAATGGCAACGATGGTCAGGATCAGCCCTCCGCCAACAATCGCGGCATAAGCGCCAAGACCCGGTCCCATGCCCGGCAGCATGCCGTCGGTCGCAGGAAAGACCAGGTTCATTATCGCCTGGATCGTGGTGTTCAGCACGATCGCGAGGGCAAGCGCGACCCACAGCGCCTCGCGCGGGATATCCATCGCCATGATCTGCCGCGCAGCCGCGGCCGGGTCGGTCACTGTCGTGACCGCCAATGTGCGCCAATGGGCGAAACTCATTTGGCCGGCCTCTCTGCTTGCCTCAATCCGGAAAACCAGAACCAGCCAAACACCACGAGCCACAGAATGCCAACCCCTTGAAGTGCCGGGCCCGGCCCGACGAATCCGGCCACCAGCCCGTGAAGCAGCAGCACCGGCGCCGAGGCGAGCAACGCCCAGAACAACGCCATACGCGCGCCAAACCAGCTACCGCGCCCGCCGGCAATGCGGGCAAGCAGGTGGCTGAGCGCGGCCAAGCCGTAAAGTAGCAGCGGCGCAATAATGAGCCAGCCCAGCAAGGCACCGCCCAGAAGCATGTTCAACTCCTGCCCGGTCAGATGGGCCACGCGCGAAAGGCGCGGCATCTGCGCGATGAAAACCAGTGCGCAGCCCGCCATAAGGATGGCGAGCGCGCGATCTTCACGCTCTCCCGCGGCCAGCAGGCGACGCATGACCGCACCCGGCCCACGATACGTTGCCACGATGTCCTGCGTCACCGCCATCAGCTACGCCGGTCCAGCCAGCCTTGCAGACGGGTGACGATGTCCTCGGCGATGGCCCGGTCTTCGACCTCCTGCACCGCCTCGGCAAGGAATGCGAGCGTCAGCATGTCGGTGGCCTTCTTCTCGGGAACCCCGCGAGAGCGCAGGTAGAAAAGCGCCGTATCGTCGATCGCGCCACTGGTCGAGCCGTGCGAACAGGCCACGTCGTCAGCATAAATCTCCAGTTCGGGCTTGGCGAGGAACTGGCTGTCTCCGTCAAGCAGAAGCGACTGGGAAATCTGGTAGCCGTCGGTCTTCTGCGCCCCTTCCTTCACCAGGATCTTGCCCTGGAACACGCCCGTGGCCCCATTGCGCAGGACCTTCTTGAACACTTGCCGGCTTTCACAGTTCACCGCGTCATGAGTGATGAACACCGTGTCGTCATGGTGAAAATCGCCATCCCCGACGCACGCGCCAGCAACATGCGCAACCGCATCGTCGCCGGTGAGTTCTATCACCTGCTCATTGCGGGTCAGCACACCGTTCACCGTCAGCGTAAAGGATTTATAGACCGATTCCCGCCCAAGCCGCGTGAACATGTGGGTGGCTGCGCGGCGCTCATGGTCCCGGCCCTGGGCGCGCACGTGATGCAGCGTGCCGCCATCGGCGATATCGATCTCGATGCACTTGTTGAAGCGCGAGGCCGCTGGCCCGTTTTCCAGAATCGTCGCCTCGGCGCCGGATTCCACGCGGATCACATGGTGCAGGATCGCGTCCGACGCTTCGTCCTTGTGAACATAGCTGAGGCTGATCGGCTTGCTGAGCTTGCCGGTCACATGGATCGCGACACCATCGGTCGCATAGGCCGTGTTCAAAGCGGCAAGCGGGCGCTCAACCGGTTTCTGACCGCGCGCCTCCAGCACGCCGTAAAGATCCTTTGCCCAATGGATATCCTTGCAGCAGATATCCTCCAGCCGATCGATCCGCACCCCTTCCATCGTCAGGTCGTCCGACGCTTCGGCATCGAATACGCCATCCACGAAAACGATCCTGAGGCGGTCGAAGGCACCGAACATCGGGGTTTCGTCATTGTGAAAGACTGCCGCACGCGCCGCATCGGGCGAAACCAGCGTATCCGGGCGCGTGTACTTCCAGTACTCGTCCCGGCGCGAGGGTAAGCCCATCGCGCGTAAGCGCCGCAGTGCTTCGTCACGCGCGCTGCCCAGACAACCGCCCTCGGGCATCGTCAGCGCCGTCAACCGCGCCTCGGTCGCGTCCTGTTTAACCTGAGGCAAAGCCATCACTGCACCTCTGCAAGAATGTCGCCGTAACCGTTATGCTCGACCTCAAGCGCCAGTTCCGGCCCGCCGGTCTTGATGATGCGGCCATCGGCCATGATGTGCACGACGTCCGGCTTGATGTGGTCCAGAAGGCGCTGATAATGCGTGATGACAAGGAAACCGCGACCCTCGTCGCGCAGCGCGTTCACGCCATCGGCCACAAGTTTCATCGCGTCGACGTCGAGCCCCGAGTCCGTCTCGTCGAGGATGCACATCTTGGGCTCCAGCATGGCCATTTGCAGGATTTCATTGCGCTTCTTCTCGCCCCCCGAAAAACCGACATTCACCGGCCGCTTGAGCATTTCGGCGTCGATCTTGAGGGCCTTGGCCTTTTCGCGCACCAACTTGAGGAAATCGGAGGCTGAAAGCTCTTCTTCGCCCCGCGCCTTGCGCTGCGCATTCACGGCGGTGCGCAGAAAGGTCATGTTGCCGACGCCGGGAATTTCGACAGGGTACTGGAAGGCCAGAAACACACCTGCGGCAGCCCTCTCTTCGGGCTCCATGTCCAGAAGGTTCGCACCCTCGAGTTCGGCGGTGCCCTCCGTCACCTCGTACCCGTCACGGCCGGACAGCACGTAGGACAATGTCGATTTGCCCGATCCGTTCGGCCCCATGATCGCATGCACCTTGCCAGCCTCGACGGTCAGATCGACACCCTTGAGGATTTGCTTGTCCTCTTCTTCAAGTTTCACGTGCAAGTTTTTGATTTCAAGCATCTCTACCTCTTTCTTTTCTCAAACGCGCGCTTGGGCGCGCGGTGTTTCGGAAGCGGCGCGCAGCTGCGCCGGGAATGTGGTCAGAAGGTCTTCGCGCGCGCGCGCAACACCCTCGGCATGTTCGATTCGATCCCCGTCCCGGAGCCTGCCAAGAAGCGCGGGTATCTCTTCGATCAGGATCGGGTTGACCATCGCCCGCCCGACCGAAGCGGCATAGTCGTGGTATTTCAGATGGTTCTGCTCGCCGGGCACCAGCCAGGTCGACGGGACGCCGAAAGCATCCGCCACGATCAGCCCGTGCAGGCTCGCCGCGATCACATGACGCGCTGAGGCGATGCGACGGCACACCTCCACCGTGTCCGTACCGGGATCGATCAGGTCGATTGCCGGTTCCTCCGCCGCCAGCAGGCGCAGCGCTGGATCCTCCTTCATCGAGTGATGAGGGACCAGCGCAATGCGATCCTGACGCTCGGGCGCCGGGCCGATCACCCGGTCCGCCAGCAGTCCCGGATCGCCGAAGCGCCGCGTATCCACGCCAAGAAGCGCAGCCGTGACCGGACCGCGCAGAAGCGCCACATCAACATGCGCCAGGAAATCCCGCGGAACCGGATGCAGCAACCCTGCGCCCCAGATCACCGGTCGGCGTCCATCCCGAGGCGCCGTCTGATACTTGCGCCTCATCACCTGGATAAGCGACCCGATGGCCAACAACTCGCAGCCCATCGGTCCCGCATGCGCAACCTCGCGGCCCGATACATGAGCAACCACCAGCGCCGAGAGGGCGTCGCCGAAATTCGGCACTCCCTTCCACCAGAAAAGGCGCAGCGGCGCGTTTTGATCGGGCGCGCGTTGCATCAATCGAGAACCACCGCGGTTCCGCTCATCGATACCATGAGCATCGAATCGGCCACGACTTCGTAATCGATATCGACTCCCACGACGGCGTTCGCGCCCAGATCACGCGCCTGCTCTTCCAGTTCCGCCAACGCGATCTCGCGCGCATCGCGCAGCTTGGCCTCATAGGCGCCCGAGCGTCCGCCGATCACATCCGTGACCGAGGCAAAGAAATCCCGCACGACATTGGCGCCCATGATGGCCTCGCCCACGACGATGCCGCGATAATCGGTGATCCTGCGACCTTCGACGCTCGGAGTGGTTGTCACGATCATGCTCGTCTCCTGTTCTCGCCTCTAAGGCAGGGTCATGAAGTGGATCACCCGGTCAAGGCGATCGGCGGGAATGACGCATGGCTCGATGTGGAAAACCCCCATGCGACCCACAATGAGTGGCGTCCCGATGAAGGCCTCGACCTCGTGCATCCACTTCCGCCGTGTATAATCGTCGAACAGCAGGGTGACCGGCCGCTCGATGTTGAATGCGGTCGCGAGGGCGCAGCCAACGCGGAACCGGCCATCCACGAGAACGACATCCGGGTGCGGCGTCGCCCCCGTTTTCCACACGCCAAGCGGATAATCCGAATAATCGCGCCACCTCTCAGTAGTGACGGGATGCCCCCAATCATGCGTTTCCCCGATATTCACCCAACGGATATCGACCTGGCTTTCCCGCGACGGAGGGTTTTCGATGAACCATTGTTTCATCATTCGCGCCCAGCCCCGGTCGCTCTCGACCGAGGTCACGCGCTTTCCCTCCATTTCAGCGGCAAGTATCGTGGATCCGCCCGACCCGTACTCCAGAATGACAGATGCTTCGGCATAAGCACTGCGCAGCGCCTCTGCCTCTTCCGGAGGCAGGGTGAGCGCGGGGCGCTCAACCTGTGTGGATGCCACCGTCATACCCGGAACCGGCTGGGAAGGCGGGCCGGATCAGCCCACCGACCCTTCCAGCGAGATGGCGACCAGCTGCTGCGCTTCCATGGCGAACTCCATCGGCAGCGCCTGCAACACGTCCTTGCAGAACCCGTTGACCACCAGCGCCACCGCTTCCTCCTCGTCCATGCCGCGCTGGCGGCAATAGAAGAGCTGGTCATCATCAACCTTCGACGTCGTCGCTTCATGTTCGACACGCGAGGAGTTGTTGCGCACCTCGATGTAAGGAACCGTATGCGCCCCGCACTTGTCGCCGATCAGCAGGCTGTCGCACTGCGTATAGTTCCGGCTTTCCTTGGCCTTCGGATGCATCGAGACCAACCCTCGATAGGTGTTCTGCGCCTTGCCCGCGCTGATCCCCTTGGAGACAATGCGCGACTTGGTCCGTTTGCCCAGGTGCACCATCTTGGTGCCGGTATCGGCCTGCTGCATGTTGTTGGTGATGGCGATGGAATAGAACTCGCCCTGGCTGTCATCGCCCCGCAGGATGCAGGAGGGGTATTTCCATGTCACCGCAGATCCAGTCTCGACCTGGGTCCACATCACCTTGGATCGATCGCCCCGGCAATCGGCGCGCTTGGTCACGAAGTTGTAGATGCCCCCCTTGCCGTTCTCGTCGCCGGGATACCAGTTCTGGACGGTCGAGTATTTCACCTCGGCGTCTTCCTCGACGATGATCTCGACCACGGCCGCATGGAGCTGCGCAACGTCGCGCTGCGGCGCGGTGCAGCCCTCAAGATAGGACACGAAAGAGCCTTTGTCCGCGATGATCAAAGTCCGCTCGAACTGACCCGTATTCTCGGCATTGATGCGGAAATAAGTGCTCAATTCCATCGGGCAGCGCACGCCCGGCGGGACATAGACGAAAGAGCCGTCCGAGAAGACCGCGCTGTTGAGCGTGGCATAGAAATTGTCGGACACAGGCACAACAGAGCCCAGGTATTTCTTCACGAGCTCGGGATGCTCCCGGATCGCCTCGGAGATCGAGCAAAAGATGACGCCATGCTTTTTAAGCTCGGCCTGGAAGGTCGTCCCGACCGATACGGAGTCGAACACGGCGTCCACGGCCACCTTGCGGCCCTCGGCGGGCGCGTTCTCGGCGCCTTCTACGCCGGCAAGGATCATCTGCTCCTTGAGCGGGATGCCCAGCTTTTCATAGGTCGCCAGAAGCTTGGGATCGACATCGTCGAGCGATTTGGGCTTGACCTCCATCGACTTGGGTCGGGCATAGTAATACTGGTTCTGAAAGTCGATCTCGGGATAGTCGACCATTGCCCAGTCGGGCTCCTCCTTCTGCAACCAGCGCTCGTAGGCCGCCAGCCGCCAGTCGGTCATCCACTGGGGCTCCTCATTCTTCTGCGAAATCAGCCGCACGATATCCGGCGTCAGCCCCTTGGGGGCGTATTCCATCTCGATATCGGTATTCCAGCCATATTTATAGGTTCCGGCCTCGCGTACCGCATCCACGGTCTCCTGATCGACGCCTTCCTTGACCTGGGTCTGGTCCAATGCGGCCATGACTCACCTCCATTCGGGTCACGCGACGCGCGCGCGATGCCTCTTTTCCTTTGCCAGCCACGTTTCCGCGAAACGCAGCACTTCGTCTTCAGTTGTCCGGGGGCCCAGCGAGACGCGTATCGCGCTTGCGGCCACCTGGTCGTCAAATCCCATCGCGGTGAGCACCGCGCTTGCGCGTACCTTCCCGCTGGAACACGCGCTGCCGGCCGAGATCGAGAACCCCGCCAGATCCATCTGCATGACCTGGGTCTCTCCTTTCCACCCGGGTGTCGCAAAACACAAGGTGTTGGGAAGTCTCTTCACGCCATTCCCGACAAAAATAGTCTCTGTGGCACCGGCCTCAAGAGCGTTTTCTAGAATATTTCTAAGTTGGGCGACACGGTCCCAGACACCATCCGCAAGATCCTGTGCCGCCGCTTCGGCCGCCGCACCGAATCCCGCTATGCCCAGGACATTCTCGGTACCCGAGCGACGGCCCATTTCCTGCCCGCCACCCCGGATCTGCGCACCGAGCTCCGTGCCGCGCGGCATCACCAGCGCACCGACCCCCTTGGGTCCACCAAGCTTGTGCGCCGAAATCAACGCCATGCCCGCGCCCATCCAGTTGAAGGCGATTGGCAGTTTGCCGAAGGCTTGCGTGGCATCTGTGACGGCGATCCCCCTTGGCAGATCCTGTACGATGCCGGTTTCGGAATTGGCCAGTTGCAAGGTCGATTGCTCGGGCACATCAACGGTCACCCGGCCCTGCTGATCGACAGGTAAATCTTCGATAGTCCAAGCCCTTACGGCGTCATGTTCAACTGGCGCGCCATGCAGGTCACGGCCAGCCATCGCCAGCGCCGCCGCTTCCGTCGCGCCCGAGGTGAAAATCACGTCGGCCCCGTCCGCCCCAAGCGCAGATGCGACCTGCGCCCTCGCCTTCTCGACAAGGGCCTTGGCCGCACGGCCTTCGGCGTGAACCGAGGAGGGATTGCCGCAGAGATCCATCGCCGCAACAATCGCGTCGCGCGCCTCGACCCTGAGGGGCGTGGTGGCGTTATGATCGAGGTAGACGCGTTCCACTTGCTGCGGCCTTCCTTTTTTCAACCATTCTCACGGTCCAGGCGACGCCTAGTCCGCATCCACCACGGCGAACAGGTTCGGTACCGCCGGACATGGTGCCAACTCGTTCTCGATCACGTCGGACAGGCGCGTCTGGTGCAAGAAAACGTAGACATGCGCACTGAGCGACTGCCACAACCGGTTGGTCAAAGACTGCGCCCGGCTGCCCGAGGCTCCGCCGGAGGCTCCCGCGCCCTTGTGCATGGCATCCACAGTCTCGTCGACTGCGGCCAGCACATCGACCACCCGGATTTCCGAGGCCGGCTTCGCGAGGCGATAACCGCCCCCCGGACCACGGACGGAAAGGACCAGTTCGGCCCGGCGCAACTTGACGAAAAGCTGCTCGAGATAGGGCAGAGAAATCGACTGGCGCGCCGCGATTTCGCCCAAGGTCACAAGGGTATCCTGCGGCTGCAACGCGATATCCGCCAGCGCGACCATGGCATAGCGCCCCTTTGTCGACAATTTCATCGCCGGCCCCTCATCTCTTGCCATGCGCCAGAACATTGACCTCGGCACTTCCAATGCGTATCTCGCACACACAGTGCTGCGGATCCGCGCGCGCCGAAATCAGATTAGAACCGTTCTAAGGAACCTGAGGGATCACGTCAAGAATATCCCATGGGAACCCGCGACGAAAAACAGGACCAGATGCACACATGCCCGAGGTGATTTTTCCCGGACCCGAAGGCCGCCTCGAAGGCCGCTACCACCCGCAGAAGGAAAAAGACGCGCCGATCGCCATCGTGCTGCATCCACATCCCCAATTCGGGGGGACGATGAACAACAAGGTCGTCTACAACCTGCATTATGCCTTCTACAACCTGGGTTTCACCGTCCTGCGGTTCAATTTCCGCGGCGTCGGTCGAAGCCAGGGCGAATATGATCAGGGCGTAGGCGAACTGTCCGATGCCGCGTCGGCGCTGGATTACCTCCAGTCGATGAACTCGAACTCCAAGCATTGCTGGGTCGCAGGATTCTCCTTCGGCGCTTGGATCGGAATGCAGTTGCTGATGCGACGGCCCGAGATCACCGGCTTCATCTCCGTCTCTCCGCCCGCGAACATGTACGACTTCTCGTTCCTGGCGCCCTGCCCCTCTTCCGGCCTCATCATCAACGGTTCGGCTGATCGCGTGGCACCACCTGCCGACACCACAGCACTGGTCGGCAAACTGCAGGAGCAGAAGGGCATCACGATCACGCATGAGGAAGTCGAAGGTGCCGACCACTTCTTCCAGAACCAGCACATGGAAACCCTGATCGGGTCAGTCAGTGACTACGTCAAGCGGCGCCTGACGGAGTCGTCGCGCTGATGGCCGGAACCATCGAGACCCTGGCCGCCAAACTGGCCGAGGACACGATGAAGGTCATGGACCAGACAGGCCAGGACCGGCTTTATGTCGAGGTCGGGAACGTCCTCGCGGCGGCCTCCCAATCGCTTGAGGAGGCTTATCTCACTGAAATCCGCGTTCGTCTGGCCGAACGGACGGCGCGGCGGTTCCTGATCGGCAAGGCCCGGGAATTCAAGGCCAGCAAGACAGAAGACCAGGCTGGCTGAAATGCAGGGCTGTCCGGGCCCGTTTAGCCTTTGCGACCTTTTGGTATACATCGGTATGCCGTATTCCAATTCCGCGGTGGGTCAACTACATCGGGGCCACGAAACGCTCATCAGCAAAGGCCGACCCCATGACCAAGATCAAGGTGGACAACCCCATCGTCGAGATGGATGGCGACGAGATGACCCGCATCATGTGGGACTTCATCAAGCAGAAGCTGATCCTGCCCTATCTCGACATCGACCTGCTCTATTACGACCTCGGCATCGAGGAGCGCGACCGCACCGATGATCAGATCACCATCGATGCCGCGGAAAAGACCCGCGAGGTCGGCGTCGCCGTCAAATGCGCCACCATCACGCCGGACGAGGCCCGCGTCGAGGAATTCGGGCTCAAGCGCATGTATCGCAGCCCCAACGGCACGATCCGAAACATCCTCGGCGGCGTGATCTTCCGCCAACCGATCATCTGCAAGAACGTGCCGCGCCTTGTTCCGGGCTGGACCAAGCCTATCGTCGTGGGCCGCCACGCCTATGGCGACCAGTACAAGGCCACCGATTTCCATTTTCCCGGCGCGGGCAAGATCACCCTCAAGTTCGAGGGCGTCGATGGCAAGGTTATCGAGAAAGAGGTGTTCGACGCCCCAGATGCCGGCGTGGTCATGGGCATGTACAACCTCGACAAGTCGATCTACGACTTCGCACGCGCTTCGCTCAATTACGGTCTCAACCTCGGCTGGCCGGTTTACCTTTCGACCAAGAACACGATCCTCAAGGCCTATGACGGCCGCTTCAAGGACATCTTTCAAGAGGTTTTCGAGGCCGAGTTCAAGGAGCGGTTCGATGCCAAGGGCATCTGGTACGAACACCGGCTGATCGACGACATGGTCGCGTCCTCGCTGAAATGGTCGGGCGGCTATGTCTGGGCCTGCAAGAACTATGATGGCGATGTTCAGTCCGACACGGTCGCGCAAGGCTTCGGCTCGCTGGGCCTCATGACATCGATCCTGATGACGCCGGACGGAAGGATCGTGGAATCCGAGGCTGCCCACGGGACCGTGACCCGCCACTACCGCCAGCACCAGAAGGGTGAGGCGACCTCGACAAACTCCATCGCTTCTATCTTTGCCTGGACCGGCGGCCTCAAGCATCGTGCCAAGCTTGATGACAACACCGCGCTGGCCGAGTTCGCCGCAACGCTGGAACGTGTCGTGGTCGAAACGGTCGAATCAGGACACATGACCAAGGACCTGGCCCTGCTGGTCGGACCGGATCAGGGATGGCTGACCACAACCGGCTTTCTCGAGAAGATCGAGGAGAACCTGAACAAGGCCCTGTCCAACTGACCGTGGCGCACGGGCGTCGGGATATAGTCCCCGGCGCCCGAGTTTTCCTTTGGCGATACTGGCGCCGGGTTACAGCGCCAGCGCCCATCCCGCGACGGCCACCAGGGTGGAAAGGGCGACAATAGCCTGTGCGAAACGTGTCATGGCAATATTCCTTGTATCAAATGGGGACCAGTCTACTCTGATCGGCCAATCCGGGTAGTGGGGAAAAACCGACCTGCACTCCCCTCTTGCCCGAGACGCAGGATTCGTGTCTGCGATCTTCATCACACAAGCCAAGGGATTCGGTGACATGCCCGTCGTCTACGTCTTTCTCCTGATGGCGGTCGTTGCCGAAACCGTCGGCACCACCGCGCTTCAGGCGAGCCAGCAGTTCACCCGTTTCTGGCCTTCCGTCCTTGTCGTACTGGGCTACGGGGCAGCGTTCTGGTTTCTCTCACTGACATTGCGGGAACTTCCGGTCGGCATCACCTATGCCATCTGGTCCGGACTCGGGATCATTTTCATATCGGTGATCGGTTTCGCGCTTTTCGGCCAGCGCCTTGACACCCCGGCGTTGATCGGTCTGGCCCTCATCATCACCGGGATCGTCGTCATCCAGGTCTTTTCAAACACCACCGGCCACTGAACCGACCTGCATCCCGGGGCGCAATTCACTGGACCTCACGGCTCCGGGCCTGTATTGGCGCGGCAACCTCCCCTGTACAGGCTGACCCACATGGATCTGCGCAACATCGCAATCATCGCCCATGTCGATCACGGCAAGACGACGCTGGTCGACGAACTTCTGAAACAATCCGGCGCGTTCCGCGAGAACCAGGCCGTCGCGGAACGCGCGATGGACAGCAACGACCTCGAACGCGAACGCGGCATCACCATCCTCGCCAAGGCGACCTCGGTCGAATGGAAAGGTACGCGTATCAACATCGTCGACACGCCCGGCCACGCCGATTTCGGCGGCGAGGTCGAACGCATCCTGTCGATGGTCGATGGCGTCGTGCTTCTGGTGGACGCCGCCGAAGGCCCGATGCCACAGACGAAGTTCGTGACATCCAAGGCGCTGGCACTGGGCCTGCGCCCCATTGTCGTGCTCAACAAGGTCGACAAGCCCGATGCGGAGGCCGACCGCGCGCTGGACGAATGTTTCGACCTCTTCGCGAACCTCGGCGCCGATGACGACCAGCTCGACTTTCCGTCGATGTACGCCTCGGGCCGTTCGGGCTGGGCCGATATGGAGCTTGACGGGCCGCGCAAGGATCTTTCGGCCCTTTTCGACCTGATCGTCGAGCATGTGCCCGCGCCGAAACAGCTTGCCCACAAGGACGAGCCGTTCCGGATGCTGGCGACCACCCTGGGCAACGACCCGTTCATCGGGCGCATCCTGACGGGCCGGGTCGAAAGCGGCACGCTCAAGACCGGTGAGAGCCTCAAGGCGCTTGCCCGCGACGGATCGCTGATCGAGAATTTCCGCGCCTCCAAGATCCTGGCCTTTCGCGGCCTGGGCCAACAGCCCATCGACAAGGCCGAGGCTGGCGACATCGTGACTATCGCAGGGATGAGCAAGGCCACCGTGGCGGATTCGCTCGTCGCCGCGCAAGTGACCGAGGCCCTGCCCGCCCAGCCCATCGATCCGCCCACCATCACCGTAACCTTCGGCATCAACGACAGCCCGCTGGCAGGTCGTGACGGCAAGAAGGTGCAAAGCCGCGTCATCCGCGACCGCCTGATGAAAGAGGCCGAGTCCAACGTGGCCATCCAGGTCACCGACACCCCCGGCGGCGAAGCCTTCGAGGTCGCGGGCCGCGGCGAATTGCAGATGGGCGTGCTGATCGAGAACATGCGCCGCGAAGGGTTCGAACTGTCGATCTCCCGCCCCCAGGTCCTTCTCCGCGAGGAAGACGGCCAGCGTCTTGAGCCGATCGAGGAAGTGACCATCGACGTGGATGACGAATATTCCGGCGCGGTGATCGAGAAGGTGACCGGCACCCGCAAGGGCGAGCTGGTCGAAATGAAACCGGCCGGAGCCGGCAAGACGCGTATCATCGCCCATGTCCCCTCGCGCGGGCTGATCGGCTATCATGGCGAATTCCTGACCGACACGCGCGGCACCGGGGTTCTCAACCGCGTGTTCCACGGCT
This sequence comes from uncultured Paracoccaceae bacterium, assembly GCA_947500005.1. GTDB lineage: Bacteria > Pseudomonadota > Alphaproteobacteria > Rhodobacterales > Rhodobacteraceae > Lutimaribacter_A. The sequence goes on from CANMQJ010000003.1 coordinate 90,961, forward strand.
GGGCGCCGCACAAGGGCGCGATCCCGGGCCGCCGCGCGGGCGTCCTGATCTCGATGGAAAAGGGCCAGTCGGTTGCCTATGCGCTCTGGAACCTCGAAGAGCGCGGCCGCATGTTCATCGGCCCGCAGGCCGATGTCTACCAGGGCATGATCATCGGCGAGCATTCGCGTGACAACGATCTCGAGGTGAACCCGCTCAAGGGCAAGAAGCTCACCAACGTGCGGGCTTCGGGCACGGACGATGCGGTGCGCCTGACGCCCCATATCCAGTTCAGCCTTGAAGAAGCCATCGCCTATATCGACGATGACGAGCTGGTCGAGGTGACGCCCAATGCCATCCGCCTGCGCAAGCGGTTCCTCGACCCGCATGAGCGCAAGCGCATGTCCAAGGCGGCATCCTGAACGCAAACGGGCGCCCTCGGGCGCCCGTTTCGTTTCCGGCAGTCGGCAAACCTCACTCGGAGGTTTCGACCACCATCAGCTCCCGCTCCGAAGCGCCGCGCGCGTGGCCGAGCGCCTCCTGATATTCAGGTGAATTGTAGCATTCCACCGCCGCCTCGACCGAGGGGAAGCGCGCCACCACGTTGCGCGGTCGCTCTTTGCCCTCCAGCTGAACGAACCGCCCGCCGCGTGCGATGAACTCGCCGCCATGCTTGGCGATCGCGGGACCTGCCAGCTCGGCATATTTGCCGTAAGCCTCGGCATCGGTGACAGTCACATGCGCGATCCAGAGTGCGCCCATCTTCAACCTCCCATCGCGGCCTCGGCCGCCTTGATTGCTGCTTCCGCGTTCCCGGCATCCTTGCCGCCGCCCTGTGCCATGTCCGGGCGGCCACCGCCGCCCTTGCCGCCCAGTTCCGCCACCGCGGCCTTGACCAGATCTACCGCCGACACCCGGTCGGTCAGGTCATCGGTCACGCCCGCGGCCACGGCCGCCTTGCCGCCGGTATCCGCGATCAGCAGCACGGCCCCCGAACCCACGCGTCCCTTCATCTCGTCGATCAGCGCCGGAAGATCCTTGCCCGTCACCCCCGAGAGGACCTGCGCGATCAGCTTGACACCGTTCACCTCGCGCGCTTCGGGGCCGGTTTGACCGCCGCCCGACATCGCCAGTTCTCGGCGCAGCTGCGCGACCTCGTTCTGAAGCGCCTTGCGGTCGTCCAGCAGCGACTTGACCCGCGCCGGAACGTCCTCCGGCTGCGCTTTCAACTCGGCTGCCACTTCGGACAGGCGCGCCGACTGGTTGGCGAGGTGGCGCATCGCCTCCTCGCCCGTCAGTGCCTCGATCCGGCGCACCCCTGCGCTGCTGGCGCTGTCGCCCAGCAGGACGAAGGCCCCGATATCGCCTGTTCGTGCCACATGCGTCCCGCCGCACAGCTCGATCGAATAGGTCTGCTTGTCCGCACCCTTTCCGGTCGGCGCGCGGCCCATCGACACCACCCGGACCTCGTCGCCGTATTTCTCACCGAACAGCGCCTGAGCCCCCATGGCCCGCGCGTCATCAGGCGTCATGATCCGCGTCTCGACTGGTGCGTTCTGCCGGATATAGGCGTTCACGTCCCGCTCGACCGACTGGATTTGCTCGGCGGTAAGTGCCTTTGTATGGCTGAAATCGAAGCGCAGCCGGTCATGAGCGTTGAGCGAGCCGCGCTGCGCGACGTGATCGCCCAGCCGTTCGCGCAGCGCCTCGTGCAACAGGTGCGTGGCAGAGTGGTTCGCGCGAATGGCCGTGCGGCGCAGGTGATCCACCTCCAGCTGCGCGGCATCGCCTGTCCTGATCACCCCCTCGGTGATTTCGGCGAAATGTATGAAGACGCCAGCGGCCTTGCGCGTATCGGTCACGCGGGCAACGCCGCTCTCGGTCCGGATCATGCCGGTATCACCGACCTGCCCGCCGGCTTCGGCATAAAAGGGCGTCTGGTTCAGCGCAATCTGAACGCTCGCGCCCTGTTCCGCCTCTTTGATCCGGGCACCGTCCTGCACCAGCGCAAGGATCTGTCCCTCGGCGCTTTCGGTGTCGTAACCCAGGAAGTCGGTGGTGCCCTTCTCGTCTGCCACATCGAACCACACGGTCGCATCCGCCGCCTCGCCCGACCCTGCCCAGGCGGCCCGCGCCTTCGCCTTCTGCTCGGCCATCGCCGCGTCGAACCCTTCGGTATCCACCTCGCGCCCCTTCTCGCGGAGCGCATCCTGGGTCAGGTCGAGGGGGAAACCGTAAGTGTCGTAAAGTTTGAACGCCGCCTGGCCGGGCAACGGCGCGCCCTCGGGCAGAGCGCCCAATTCGTCGTCGAGCAGCCGGAGACCCCGGTCGAGCGTCGCCTTGAACCGCGTCTCCTCGAGCTTCAGCGTTTCCTCGATCAATGCTTGGGCGCGACCCAGTTCGGGATAAGCCGCCCCCATCTGGCGCACCAGTGCGGGGACCAGCCTGTGCATCAGAGGATCCCGGGCGCCCAGCAGATGCGCATGACGCATCGCCCGGCGCATGATCCGCCGCAGGACATAGCCGCGCCCGTCATTCGAAGGCATCACCCCATCGGCCATCAGGAAGGAGGTCGAGCGCAGGTGATCGGCGATCACGCGGTGATGCGTCTTGCCCGGCCCGTCGGGATCCGAGGAGGTCGCATCCGCGCTCGCCTCGATCAGCGAGCGCATCAAGTCGGTGTCGTAATTGTCGTGCTTGCCCTGCAAGAGCGCGCCGATCCGTTCCAGCCCCATGCCGGTGTCGATCGACTGCATGTCGAGCGGCCGCATCGAGCCGTCCTCGAACTGCTCGTTCTGCATGAAGACGATATTCCAGATCTCGATGAACCGGTCACCATCCTCTTCCGGGCTGCCCGGAGGGCCGCCCCAGATATGCTCGCCGTGATCATAGAAGATTTCCGTGCACGGCCCGCAGGGCCCGGTGGGCCCCATCTGCCAGAAATTGTCGCTCGTCGCGATGCGGATGATCCGGTCCTCGGGAACGCCGACCTTTTTCCAGATATCGAAGGCTTCGTCATCGGTGTGATAGACGGTGGTGTAGAGCCGTTTTGGGTCGATATCGAAATCGCGCGTCACCAACTCCCACGCGAAGGGAATCGCCTCATCCTTGAAATAGTCGCCGAAGGAGAAATTGCCCAGCATTTCAAAGAACGTGTGGTGCCGTGCGGTATAGCCCACATTGTCGAGGTCATTGTGCTTGCCGCCGGCGCGCACGCATTTCTGCGCCGTGGTCGCCCGGACATAATCCCGATGCTCGACCCCGGTGAACAGGTTCTTGAACTGGACCATGCCCGAGTTCACGAACATCAGCGTGGGATCGTTGCGGGGCACCAGCGGTGAGGAGTCGACGACTTCATGGCCGTTTCGGGCGAAGAAGTCGAGGAAGGTCGAGCGGATATCGTTCAGCGTGGGCATCAGGGGCACTTCCGGACCGTCATTTCAGGTTCCAGCAGGGTTTATCCCCGCACTCTGCCGGTGTCCACAGCGCAGCGCATCGACAGAAAGAAGAAGGGCGGCCCCGCCGGACCGCCCTTCCGTTTCGTCTCCTCTCGACCGGTTTACGCCTCGAGGATATCGTCATCCTCGCCGCCATTCATGTCGAAGTCGAGACCATGGGCCGCGCGGATCTTGTCCTCGATCTCAAGGGCGACACGCGTGTTTTCGCGAAGGTAGTTCTTGGCATTCTCGCGCCCCTGTCCGATCCGCTCGTCGCCATAGCTGAACCAGGATCCGGATTTCTCGACCACGCCGGCCTTTACGCCCAGATCAAGCAACTCGCCCATTTTCGAGATGCCCTCGCCATACATGATGTCGAATTCCACCTGCTTGAACGGCGGCGCCACCTTGTTCTTGACCACCTTGACGCGGGTGGCGTTGCCGACCACCTCGTCGCGGTCCTTGATGGAGCCGATCCGGCGGATATCGAGCCGGACGGAGGAGTAGAATTTCAGCGCGTTGCCGCCCGTCGTCGTTTCCGGAGAGCCGAACATAACCCCGATCTTCATACGGATCTGGTTGATGAAAATCACCATGCAGCGCGACCGGCTGATCGAGCCCGTCAACTTTCGCATCGCCTGGCTCATCAGACGGGCCTGTACGCCGACGCTGGAATCGCCCATGTCGCCCTCAAGCTCCGATTTCGGTGTCAGCGCGGCGACCGAATCGACCACAACCATGTTCACCGCCCCCGAGCGCACCAGCGTGTCGGTGATTTCCAGCGCCTGTTCACCGGTATCGGGCTGAGAGATCAGCAATTCGTCCAGATCCACGCCCAGCTTGCGGGCATATTGCGGGTCGAGAGCGTGCTCGGCATCGACGAAGGCGCAAACCCCGCCACGTTTTTGCTGCTCGGCAATGCAATGCAGCGTCAGCGTTGTCTTGCCCGAGCTTTCCGGCCCGTAGATTTCGACGATCCGCCCCATCGGGAGCCCGCCGATCCCCAGAGCGATGTCGAGACCGAGCGAACCGGTGGAGCTCGCCTCGATCTCGGGTATGACGTTGTCGCCGCCCAGTTTCATGATCGAGCCCTTGCCGAACTGCCGCTCGATCTGGGCCAGCGCGCTGTCGAGCGCCTTTTGCTTGTCCGCGTTCTGCTTGCTGCTCATCGTGAGAAGATCCGCCATTTTCCTGTCCTCTACCCTTGTGTCACACCCGAACCGGGGCGGCAATCGCTGCTTTGTTCCCCTCTTGTTCCTTATGCGACCAAAAGGGGAACATTTCAAACAAATTCTTGATGAGGCAGCTTTGCGGAATTGAGTTAAGGAAAGGTTTCCGGCACTGTGCCGGCAGTCGAAAACCTGTCGGGAACCGCGCAAGTGCTTGTCTTCTTTGATGAACGTCTCGTTCTTCTTTCCGTTCCGAAGACCGGGACAACCGCCTACCAGACGGCGTTGCGAGCAAGGGCCGATATCGTGGTTTCCGACCCGCCCGAGCTCAAACATGCGCCGATCTATCGCTATGATAGGTTCTTTCGCCCGATCTTCGAAAAGATGTTCGGGGTGGAGATGGAGATCATGGCCGTGGTGCGTGATCCGGTGGACTGGCTGGGCAGCTGGTACCGTTACCGCCAAAGACCTTTCCTGCGCGGTCGTCCGAATGCAACCCACGATATCACCTTCGACGAGTTCGTCCTTGCCTATCTCCAGGGCAAGCGACCCTCCTTCGCCAATGTCGGCAGCCAGGCGCGATTTCTCACCCCCCGCCCGGGCGGAGCGCCGGCCCGCCACGTCTTTCGCTACGAGAACCAGGACGGCATCCGTGGTTTCCTCGAAGACAGGTTACAGACCGAAATCCACCTCGCCCGCGAAAACGTGTCGCCCGAGCTTCCTCTGACACTATCGGAGGACATTGCCCAAAAGTACCGCCGGAAATGCCCCGAGGAGTTCGAGCTTCACGCCTCGGCGCGCTGATGCTGGCGTTCACCGGTTAATGCAGTTGCTGCTGCACGGTCTCGGTCAGTTGGGTCAGCGAAAACGGCTTGGCAAGGAAGACGGAGTTCGGAATCTCGGCTTCAGTGTCGCCAAAAGCGCCCTCGGCATAGCCCGAAACGAAGACCACGCGCGTTTCGGGGCGCCGTTCCAGGGCCTGCCTTACCCAGCTCGGACCGTCGAGGCCGGGCATGACGACGTCGGTGACGAAGACATCGACGCTCAGGTTTTCATCTTCCAGCAATTGGAGTGCCTGCTCGGCCGACTCCGCCTCAAGCACGGTATAGCCCCGCAATCGCAGTGCCCGCGACGCAAAGGCCCGCACCGGAGCCTCGTCCTCGACCAGCAACACCACGCCGTCTCGTGTTTCTGCCGGTACGCGGCGCGATGCGACTTCGGGCGGCTTGGGCAGTGCGGTCTCGGCGGACACGGCGGGAAAGTAGAGAGTGAACTCCGAACCGGCGCCATCGACGCTGTCCACGAAGATGAATCCGCCCGTCTGTTTGACGATGCCATAGGCTGTTGACAGCCCGAGCCCGGTCCCCTCGCCGGTCCGTTTGGTGGTATAGAACGGCTCGAAGATCTTGCGGCGCAGATCGGCCGGGATTCCCGTCCCTTCATCAATGACCTTGACCGTAACCCAATCGCCTGCGGCGAGGGTTGCGCGGTCACGTTCCATCGGAGACGAAAGCGTCACCACCTCGGTTTCGATCCGGATCTCTCCACCCCCAGGCATGGCGTCGCGGGCATTGACGACGAGATTCATCAGAACCTGCTCCAACTGGCGCTTGTCCGCACGCACGGCCTTCAAGACCGGATCATGGCTCAGCGTCAGCGTGATCTTCTCGCCGACAAGACGGTTGAGAAGATGTGTCAGATCCGCCAGCGTGTCACGCAGATCGAGTATCTCGGGCCGCAGGGTCTGCTTGCGCGAGAAGGCCAGCAACTGGCCGACAAGGGCCGCCGCGCGGTTGGCGTTCTGGTTGATCTGAACCAGATCGCCGTAATCCGGATCTCCCTGATCGTGACGCAGCAACAAGAGATCGCAATGGCCCGATATCGCGGTGAGCAGGTTGTTGAAATCATGCGCCACGCCACCGGCAAGCTGGCCGACGGCCTGCATCTTCTGGCTTTGAACGAACTGCGCCTCGAGCGTCTTGAGTTCGGTCGCATCTGCCATCACGGCCAGCAGTTCCTCTTTGCCCTCCAGCTTGATCCTTTTGAGCGTAACCTGAACGAACACTTCCCGGTCCTTGCGCGTCAGGCGCAGAAATTCCGAGCGGGGGCCACCGGCACCGGTCATCGTCTCCCGCAACCAGTCGGGAATTGGCCGGCCGAGCCCCTCCATCACTTGCCCCAGCTGAACATCTTTCGACGCCCCGCCCAGGAGTTCCGACGCAAGGCGGTTCACATCCCGAATGGTGCCGTCCGGCGAAAGACGCATCATCGGAACGGGCAGCGACGTGATGTCGGGGCGCGCTTGCGACTCTCGGGCGTCCTCCACAGGAACAAGAAGCATCTCCTGCCGGGCGGGATTTCCATTCAGTTCGACGATCACCGCTGGGTGGGAACCGTCACTTGTCGAGATCATGTTGATCCGTCCGGCGCGCGGCGGCAACTCCGCGAAGAGGCGGTCGAGCGACTTGACCCGGTGTCCGACAAAGGCGCGGGCGGCTTCGTTCATGTAGAGCACGGCACCACCGCGCCCTGTCGTCAGCATGGGCAGCGGAAGCGTCTCTGCCTTTCCGCTTGCCGGACGTTCCTGGATGTCCTCAACCCGCCAGAGCCGCTCGCCCCCGTCGACAAGATGCACGGCCAGCCGTACATGCCCCCGCCGTGTCACAACGTCCTCGCGGGCATGTCCGTCGCGTTGCGCTCGGCTCTGCAAGCGGTAGAGCACGGCAGACGGGTTGGCGAAAACCGACCTCAGCGTGGCGGCAAGCGTGGTGCCGGGATCCGAAGAAAATCTCCTCTGGGCCGCGGTGTTGCACGTCAGGACCGCCCCGTCCTCATCGGTGATGAAGCTGGGCGTGGCGTCCCTTTCTATGAAAGCCGCCAACCTGGCGAGGTCACGCCGCGACAGCCACAAGCGCAGTCCCAAGAGCAGCGCGACACCACCCATCGCCGCGCCCGCCGCCAGCAATGCCTGCGCGACAAGAGTGGAGAAACCGCCGATCTGTGCAAGCGCCGCCAACGCACCCCCAAGGAGCGCCACCGCCGCGACACGCGCGACGGCAGGGGCACGCAGCGCGCGTCCGGAAAAACTGGAGGCTGTGAAATCGGTCACGACACGCGGCTCCGGGCATCAGAATCACGAGAGACTGTCGCGCGGCGCAGGTTAAGCTCAATTTAACGCCTGAAAAAACGCGGGAAACTCTCCCTATGGTTGCTATCTCGTGACGTCTTTTCGCGTCAAGTGTGCCGTATAGAACCCATCTGTCCCTGCGCTCACGTGCCAGGCCTGATCGAAGCGCATGTTCCAGTCCTCTTCGGCAGCAAGAAACGCGCGTACACGCCCAGCATTCTCGCAATCGAGCACCGAGCAGGTCGCATAGGCCAATACTCCGTCCCTGGCGACCAAGGGTGCGGTCTCCCGAAGGATTGCCGCCTGCGCGCCTGTCAGGGCGTCCAGCCTTTCGGGCGTAAGCAGCCACTTCCCGGCAGGCGCACGCCGCCACGACCCGCTTCCGGAACAGGGCACGTCGGTCAAGACCAGGTCGAAAGGCGCCTGTCGTTGCACGTCTTTCGTATCCAGAAGGCTCACCGAGACCCCTGCCCGTTCGGCCCGCGCGGGCAGATCCTTCATCCGGGCGGGGTATGCGTCATGGGCAAAGACCTGGACGCCCGGATGCGCGGCAAGGGCCAATGTCTTGCCCCCGCCGCCCGCGCAGTAATCCAGCACCCGCATCCCCGGTTCCAGTGGCAAGGCGGCCACCACGGCTTGGCTCGCGGCGTCCTGCAACTCGACCAGCCCTTCGCGATAGGCCTGCGAGGCGTTGATACGCCGCGCACCCTCGACCACTTCCAACGCGGTCGCGCAGGCGGCGTGCTCCCGTGTTTCGATGCCCTCTTCGTGCAAAGCTTTCTGCGCCGCGATCAAGTCCGCCTTGCGCGAATTCACGCGCAGATGAACCGGCGCGCGGTGGCGCAGCGCCTCAGCCTCTTGCTGCGCCGCGTCTCCCAGGCTCTCGCAGAAATGCGGCCAGAGCCAGTCCGGTATGTCACCTGCCTCGGCCCCGGGCTCGGGCGCGCGGCCCGCCGCCAGTTCTTCGGCTGCCAGGGGCGCGGGCGCATGACCCTCGCCAGTGAACAGCGTCTCGACAGGCACCTCGCTGACCCGCAGCGCGCCGATCATGAGCGCACGGCCGTCCGCGCCCCCGCCGAACGCGGCAAAGGAACGACGGCAGCGCAATGCGTCAAAGACGTGATCACGGATCGCGGCGCGATCCTTGGATCCAGCAAAACGCGACCGCCGGGCCCACCCGGTCAAAACCTTCTCGGCAGCTGCGCCGCCGCAGATCTCGTCTAGGATCTCGATGGCGGCGGCTATCCGCGCCCCGGGCGTCATGGTTCACATGATCCGGTAATTGGGGCTTTCACGGGTGATCTGAACGTCATGGACATGGCTTTCCTTGAGGCCCGAACCGGTGATCTTCACGAATTGGCAGTTGTGCCGCATCTCTTCGACCGTTGCGCAGCCGGTATAACCCATCGCCGCACGCAAGCCCCCCACCAGCTGATGGATGACAGCGGTGGCCGTCCCCTTGTAGGGCACCTGCCCCTCGATCCCCTCGGGCACCAGCTTGTCGCTGGCGGCATCCTTCTGGAAATAGCGATCGGCCGAGCCGCGCGCCATCGCCCCCAGCGAACCCATCCCGCGATAGGTCTTGAAGCTGCGCCCCTGGTAGAGGATCACCTCACCCGGGCTTTCATCGGTGCCCGCGATCATCGATCCCACCATCGCGCAGGAGGCCCCCGCCGCGATCGCCTTGGCGAAATCGCCCGAGAACTTGATGCCGCCATCCGCGATCACGGGAACGTCACCCGCCGCGCCGGCGCAATCCATGATGGCCGTCAGCTGTGGCACGCCGACACCGGCCACCATCCGCGTGGTGCAGATCGATCCCGGCCCGATCCCCACCTTGACCGCATCGGCCCCCGCATCGATCAGGGCGCGGGTCGCCTCGGCGGTGGCCACGTTGCCGGCGATGATCTGCACCTCGTTGGACAATTGCTTGGCACGTTTCACCGCATCGATCACGCCCGCGCTGTGGCCATGGGCGGTGTCGATCACCACGATATCCACGCCCGCATCGATCAGCTGACCGGTGCGCTCGAACCCGGCATCGCCCACCGAGGTCGCCGCCGCCACACGCAACCGGCCAAGCTGGTCCTTGCAGGCAGTGGGATTGAGCACGGCCTGTTCGGTATCCTTCAGCGTCAGAAGGCCGGTCAGTTTTCCGTTGGCATCGGTGACCAGCAGTTTCTCGATCCGCCGCGCCTTCATCAACGACTTGGCCTCTTCCCGGTCCGCCGGCTCGCGCAGCATGGCCAGGTCGTTCGAGGTCATCATCACGCGGATCGGGGTGTCGTCCGAGGTGGCAAAGCGCATGTCGCGATTGGTCAGTATGCCGACCACCCGGCCGCGCTCGTCCACCACCGGGAAACCGGTGAAATTGTATCGCTCGACCAATGCTTTCGCATCGGCTAGCGTCTGATCAGGGCGCAGGGTGACGGGGTTGTAGACGATCCCGCTCTCGAAACGCTTGACCCGGCGCACTTCGCGGGCCTGCTCCTCGACGCTCAGGTTCTTGTGGATGACGCCGATACCCCCGGCCTGTGCCATGGCAATCGCCATGCGCGACTCGGTCACCGTATCCATGGCCGAGCTCAGTAGGGGGATGTTCAACCGGATTTCCCGGGTCACGCGCGTGGTCGTGTCCGCGGTAGATGGCAGGACCGAAGAGGCTGCCGGAACCAGAAGAACGTCGTCAAAGGTGAGAGCCTCACGAATCTGCATCATCGAACCCCATGCAAAACCCCGTTTGGCGGTGACCCTATTGCATGGATCGCGGACGAGCGAAAGCCCCTCTGCACCGCAGCATGCGCGCCGGGCTGCCGAAAACGACGCGCGCGGACGCAAAGGTGCCGCTGGATGGCCTTTCCCTTTGCGCCCGCTCGCCTATTGTGCCCGCCAAACGCGCGAACTCCAAAGGACCCAGCCATGAGCACCGATCCCCTCGTCGTCTTCACCCCCTCGGGCAAACGCGGCCGTTTCCCGGTGGGCACTCCCGTGCTGACAGCGGCACGCCAGCTGGGTGTCGATCTCGATTCGGTCTGCGGCGGGCGCGGCATTTGCTCGAAATGCCAGGTCACGCCCAGCTATGGCGAATTCTCCAAGCATGGCGTGACCGTACGCGAGGGCGCGCTGTCGGAGTGGAACAAGGTCGAGGCGCGCTATGACGAGAAGCGCGGGCTGAAACCCGGTCGCCGCCTTGGCTGCCAGGCCACCGTGCAGGGCGACGTGGTGATCGACGTCCCGCCCGAAAGCCAGGTGCACCGCCAGGTTGTGCGCAAGGCCGCCACCGCGCGCACCATCGTCATGGACCCGGCCACGCGCCTCTACTTCATCGAGGTGGACGAACCCGACATGCACGAACCCACGGGTGACCTGGAACGCGTGGCGCGCGCCTTGCGCGAACAGTGGGAGATCGAGGCAGTGACCGCCGACCTCAGCCTCATGGCCAAGCTCCAGCCGACGCTGCGCAAGGGCAAGTGGCAGGTGACCGTCGCGCTTTACAAGGGCCACAAGGACACCACGCCCCGCATCGTCGAGATCTGGCCCGGGCTGCATGAATCCGGCCTCTTCGGCCTTGCCATCGACCTCGGCTCCACCACCATCGCCGCGCATCTCACGAACCTTGATACGGGCGAAGTCATCGCCTCTTCAGGCCTGATGAACCCGCAGATCCGCTTCGGCGAGGACCTGATGAGCCGGGTTTCCTATGCCATGATGAACCCCGGCGGCGATGCCGAGATGACGCGCGCGGTCCGCGACGCCATCAACGACCTGACCCGCGTGATCGCGGATGAAGGCGGCATCGACCCCGCGCTGATCGTCGAGACGGTCTTCGTCTGCAACCCGGTCATGCACCACCTGCTTCTGGGCCTCGACCCGGTGGAGCTGGGACAGGCACCCTTTGCGCTGGCCACCTCGGAAAGCCTGACGCTGCCAGCCCGTGAAATGGGGCTCGACGCCATGAACCCCCGCGCTCAGGTCTACATCCTGCCCTGCATCGCGGGCCATGTCGGCGCCGATTGCGCCGCCGTCGCGCTGTCCGAGGAACCGGGCAAGTCCGAAGACCTCGTGCTGGTGGTGGATGTCGGCACCAATGCCGAGATCCTGCTGGGCAACACGACGCGCGTGCTGGCCTGTTCCTCTCCGACCGGCCCCGCCTTCGAGGGCGCGCAGATCAGCTCGGGCCAGCGCGCCGCCCCCGGCGCCATCGAGCGGATCGAGATCGACCCGGTCACCAAGGAGCCCCGTTTCCGCGTCATCGGCGCCGAAAAATGGTCCGACGAGGAAGGCTTTGCGGAGGAAATCGCCACCACCGGCATCACCGGCATCTGCGGCTCGGGTATCATCGAGGCCGTGGCCGAGATGCGCATGGCGGGCCTGCTGGACGAGTCGGGCCTGATCGGCTCGGCCGAGCAGACCGGCACCGCCCGCTGCATCCCCGAGGGGCGCACGCATTCCTACCTGGTGCATGATGCCACTGCCGATGGCGGGCCGAAGATCACCGTTACCCAAGGCGACATCCGCGCCATCCAGCTGGCGAAATCCGCGCTCTATGCCGGTGCCCGCCTGCTGATGGACGAGATGAAGGTGGACAAGGTCGACCGCGTGGTTCTGGCGGGCGCCTTCGGCGCGCATATCTCCACCAGGCACGCGATGGTGCTGGGCATGATCCCCGATGCGCCGCTCGACAAGGTCACCAGCGCCGGCAACGCCGCCGGCACGGGCGCGCGCATCGCGCTCTGCAATATCGGCGCGCGGGCCGAGATCGAGCGCGTTGTGCGCCAGATCACCAAGGTCGAAACGGCGATCGAACCCAAGTTCCAGGAACACTTCGTCGCCGCGAACGCCATCCCCCACAAGACCGACCCCTTCCCGGAACTGGCAAAGGTCGTGACCCTTCCCCATGTCTCCTTCAACACCGGTGGCGGGGACGAGGACAGGGGTGGTCGTCGCCGCCGTCGCCGGGCATAGTCGCGCATATCGCGGGAGGCGCCATGCAGATCGAGAACGAGGAACAAGCCGAATACTGGGGTCACTCGCCCGCCGGAGCGAAATGGCTGGACCTCGAAGACCAGCTCGACGCCGCGCTCGCACCGGTGGCCGATCTCGTGCTTGAACGCGCGGCACTCGCCCAAGGCGACCGCGTTCTCGACATCGGATGCGGCACCGGGGCCACGACGCTCGCCGCCGCCCGCGCGGTCGGCCCCTTCGGCCATGTTCTCGCCGCCGATATCGGCGAGCAGCTTGCCGCCCGTGCCCGTGACCGCATCGCCGCAGCCGGGCTGTCGAATGCCGAGATCCGGCTCTGCGATGCGCAGGTCGAACCGTTCCCCACGAACGGGCGCGATGCAGTGATCTCGCGCTTCGGCGTGATGTTCTTCGCCGATCCGGTGGCCGCCTTCGCCAACCTCGCCCACGCACTCGCGCCCGGCGGAAAGATGACCCTTGCCGCCTGGGGGCCGCTCGAGGGGAACCCCTGGTTCCGCATCCCCTTCATCGCCGCGACCTCGCGCCTCGGCCGCCCGCCAAAGGCCGACCGCACCGCCCCGGGCCCCCTTGCCTTTCACGATCGCGAGCGTGTCCTGGGCCTGATGGCGCAGGCCGGTCTTTCGGGTGCCAGGGCCAGCGCCGAGGAGATCCGGCTCACCCCGTCCGGAACGACACAAGACGCCGCAGCCCTCCTGACGCGCGTCGGCCCTGCCATACGCGTGATCGACCATTTCGACGGCACCGACGGTGATGCCCGCGCCATCGAGGCCGATGTCGTCACGGCCCTCTTGGCATTCGAAACCACACACGGCCTGCGGCTGCCCGCCACGATCAACCTGTTCGAATGGCAAAAACCGGCCTGATCGGTGGCATGGGCTAGGGCAACCGCTCGGAATGGATCACCTTGCAGCGCGCCATCGAGGGGTTCGCCCTGGCATAGGCCCACAGAACACGCGCTTCGAGCGCAAGACCGGGTTTCCGGCGCCTTTCCGGGTCGCTGAACGCGGCCGAACCCAGCCCCTCCATCATGGACTCATGCACCGAGCGACAGGCCTTCAGGGCTGTTTCTCTGGCTGTCTGCGCCACGGGGCCATAAACCAGCGCCGCCGCATACAGGGCATTCTGCGCCACGAACAGGGTCTGCCCCGGCGCCTTGGCCCCTTTCAACACCTCCCTGCCAGCCGCGTCCACGTGGAGAGCAAGACAGGCGTTCACCATCTGAAACCCCTTGCGCTTGCGCGGAACCCGCTGCTCCCCGAGAAGATCCCGGCATCTGTTGGTCATCCCCTGGTTCCCGAGACTGGCTGCGAAAGAACCCGCTTCCGAGGCCGGAACGTTGAGCGCCACGACCTCGCACCGGCCCCGCGTCTTGGAGGCGCATACGCTTTCCGCGACATCGGCCGCACCCTTGGCGCTGTTCATGCCATCGACCGCATACCAGTCGGAACCTCCCGTCCGGCTGACAGCGACCGCCCCGTAATGACTGATCATGCCGCGCTCGGCCCTGTAGGGAATCTCCGCACCGGCCTTTAGAACTGTCCTGGCCTCTTCCGGCACAGCGACAGTCCCGCCAAGTACAAGATCGGCAACAGGATCGCAGCGGGCATTCTCGGCATGGTCGGTTCTCCATCGTTCGGATTCTTCGGTCCCGACCATAATCGAACCGGGATTGTCTCCGATACCCCGGTCCCGATAGCGACCCGAAAACCCGGCTTGACGGAGGGCGAGACTCACCCTAATCACGGTGCTCCAAGGCGCGGGTATGGTGAAAAGGTATCACGCGAGCTTCCCAAGCTTAAGTTACGGGTTCGATTCCCGTTACCCGCTCCAACTGCCCGACCTACCGATGCGCACGGGCGCCTCGATGGAGTTGGACGAGTCCTGCTTATCCGGACGGCTTGCGTGCGATCACGTGCCAACCGAAGCATTGCAGTTCGGCACTTCGGCGGTTCATCCGGTCGCCGTCGGCAGCAGCGATCAGCCTGGCGTTCAACCGGGCCAACTGCATCAGTAGGAAAGTGAACGGCTCGCGGATCCCCGCCTTGTACTGCTTGCGCACGCGCGTGACGCGGCCAAGCTCCTGGTCCATCATGTCGAAATAGCCGCCATTGGGCGTCAGTTCCTCGATCTCGAGGCCGAGCCGCCCGAAATGGTGCTGGTAGAAGAATTTCGAGAACCCGGTGCAGAAATGATAGGGCGCGAAATGCGTGAGCGAGTTGAACGGCGCCGTGAGGATCACCCGCCCGCCCGGTTTTGCAAGACGGCAAAGCTTCTCAAGCGCGCGCACGGGGTCCACGACATGCTCCAGCACCTCGGTGCAGAACACGGTATCGAACTGCCGGTCCTCGGGGATGTCGTAAAGATCACAGATGAAATCGAGCCGCGACGTGTCCCATTGCCCCGTATGGAGCCCCTCGGCCCCTTGGCCGTCATATTCGGCAATGTCCTGGGCCAGGTATTCGAGATGGGTGCAATAGGGTTTGTACGCACATTCTCCCGCCCCCACGTCGAGCAGGCTGGAGCCGTCGGGAAGGTTGCGAAGGGTCTTTTCGATCCAGCGGTCGCGGGCGTCATGGTTCTTGAGGCGGGACATGGGCAATCTGCATCGTTGAATTGTCCCGTCATGGCATGAAGCCGGGCGCCCTTCCACAAAAAAGGCGCCCGGCCCCGTCTGCTTAGCCTTCCTGCGCCGGCATCAGCCCTTCGTCGCGGGCTGCGGCGATCTCGTCGGCATCCAGCATGCCGTCGGCGTTGGTATCCATCTCCGCGAACGCGTCCGCGTCGATGTCGCTATGGACGGCCTGCACTTCTTCCAGCGTCAGCATGCCGTCGCCATTTGCGTCGGCAGCTTCGGTATTGGCCCAGGCCGAGGAGGCAACAAGAGCTGCGGTTGCGGTGGCGAGGGTGAAGCGAGTGAATGTCATCGGATTACTCCAGTGTTGAGGGTTTGTCTGTCCGGACGAGAATGAGATGACACCGGTCTCGTGATTTGGATAGGCCATTTTTGCAAGATGAATTCCCGTGAGCCAAGTTTTGCTCAGAGGTGCTTTGCACATGTGCAAGGAAGCGCCCGCCATGGTTGTGCTGCTCGAATGTGGCAGAGTTCGGCGCGAATGTCGGGTGACAACCGGCAATCGGCCGCCGAAATCGATGCGGTCCGGCCTCGGCGGGAACCCGCATACGAAAAAAAGGGGGCCGTTGGCCCCCTTGTTCAGTCTCGCCGTCCAGGCTCCTTCGTTGACTGCCCGGTATTTTCTGCCTGCGGCCTGGACGCCGCATGGGACGAGCGCACCCGCCCCGTGTGAGGATGGGAGGAACCGATAGTCCGTCCCCACCCTATTCGTCGGGGCCGGTCCCCGGAGGTTCCCCGGCCCCTGCGCGCCTAGCCGGCGCGTTTTGCTCAGCTACACCCGCTCGTCGCGCCGCAGGTGTTGCATTTCATGCAGGTGCCGTTGCGCACCAGCGTGTAGTTTCCGCACTCGCCACAGGGATCGCCCTCGTAGCCCTGCATGCGCGCCTTGGTGCGTGCATCCATCGATGTGGTCGCCGCGGCGATGGTGGTGGTCGAGGTCGAGACCCGCGCCGTCACCTCGGGCACGAAGGACTCGCGCGCTCCCGACGCCTCGATGCCGCCGTTGAGCACCACCAGTTCCTGCGGCAGGCGTTTGCGCAGATAGCCGGTGGAGCTGATCTGCTTGAGCACCTCCAGCGATTTCGACGCCGCGCTCTCGCTGACTTCGCTGACATTCGAGACGCCCTCTTCCTCGCCGCGCCCGATATCGTCGAAGGTCGCGCCCTCGGGCTTCACATGCGCCAGGTCGGTGCGGTCGAGATAGGAGACCGCCAGTTCCCGGAAGATGTAGTCGAGGATCGAGGTCGCGTTCTTGATCGAGTCGTTGCCCTGAACCATCCCCGCCGGTTCGAACTTGGTGAAGGTGAAGGCGTCCACGAACTCCTCCAGCGGCACGCCGTACTGAAGCCCGACCGAGACCGCGATGGCGAAGTTGTTCATCATCGCGCGGAAACCGGCACCTTCCTTGTGCATGTCGATGAAGATCTCGCCGAGCGCGCCATCCTTGTACTCGCCCGTGCGCAGATAGACCTTGTGACCGCCGACGATCGCCTTTTGCGTATAGCCCTTGCGCCGCTCGGGCAACTTCTCGCGATGCGAGCGGATGATCTCCTTGACCACTACCTTCTCGATGACCTTCTCGGCCAGCACGGCGGCCTTTTCCTGCATCGAACCGCTTTCCAGCACCTCTGCTGCCTCGTCGTCATCCTCGACCAGGGCAGCGGCCAGCGGCTGGCTCAGCTTGGAGCCGTCACGGTAAAGCGCGTTTGCCTTCACCCCAAGCGACCAGCTGAGTTCATAGGCCTTCTGGCAATCCTCGATCGTGGCCGAATTGGGCATGTTGATCGTTTTCGAGATCGCCCCCGAGATGAAGCTCTGCGCCGCGGCCATCATGCGGATATGGCTTTCGACCCCCAGATAGCGCTTGCCCTTCTTGCCGCAGGGATTGGCGCAATCGAAGATCGAATAATGCTCTTCCTTCAGGTGCGGCGCACCTTCCAGCGTCATCGTCCCGCAGACATGGTCGTTGGCCGCGTCTATATCCTTCTTGGAAAAACCCAGATGGCGCAGCAGGTCGAAGGTCGGGTCGTTCAGCTTGTCCTGCGGAATGCCCAGAACCTGCGTGCAGAACTCCTCGCCCAGTGTCCACTGGTTGAAGACGAAGCGGATGTCGAAGGCCGATCCCAGAGCGGCATCCACCTTGGCCAGTTCGTTCGGCCCGAAGCCGTGACCGGTGAGCGAGGTATGGTTGACCCCCGGCGCATTGCCGATGGTGCCATGACCCACCGCGTAGGAGACGATCTCCTCGATCTGCGCAGAAGTATAGCCGAGGTTCTCCAATGCAGCCGGGACCGAGCGGTTGATGATCTTGAAATACCCGCCCCCGGCGAGCTTCTTGAACTTCACCAGCGCGAAATCGGGTTCGATCCCGGTCGTGTCGCAATCCATCACCAACCCGATCGTGCCGGTCGGCGCGATCACCGTGGCCTGCGCGTTGCGAAAGCCGTTCTTCTCGCCCAGGCTCAACGCCTCGTCCCAGGCGCTCTTGGCAAGCTCGACCAACCGTGCATCGGGGCAGTTCGCATGGTCCAGCGGCACGGGCTTGACGTGCAGCTGCTCATAGCCCTCGGTCTCGCCATGGGCGGCGCGGCGATGGTTGCGGATGACGCGCTGCATGTGCCCGGCATTGCGCGCATAGCCCGCGAAGGGCCCCAGCTCTCCGGCGATCTCGGCCGATGTGGCATAGGCCACGCCCGTCATGATCGCGGTCAGCGCACCGCACAGCGCCCTGCCCTTGTCCGAGTCATAGCCGTAGCCCATGTTCATCAAGAGCCCGCCGATATTGGCATAGCCCAGGCCAAGCGTGCGGAACTCATAGGAGAGCTGCGCGATCTCCTTCGACGGAAACTGCGCCATGGTCACGCTGATCTCCAGCGTCAGCGTCCAGAGGCGCGTGGCATGCATGTAATCCTCGGCCTGGAACTGCCCGTCCTTGAGGAAGGTCAGCAGGTTCATCGAGGCCAGGTTGCAGGCCGTGTCGTCGAGGAACATGTATTCGGAACAGGGGTTCGAGCCGCGGATCGCCCCGTCCTCGGGACAGGTGTGCCACTCGTTCACCGTATCGTGGAACTGGATGCCCGGATCGGCGCAGGCCCAGGCCGCATGACCGACCTTCTCCCAAAGGTCACGCGCCTTGACGGTCTTGGCGACCTTGCCGTCGACGCGGTTGATCAGTTCCCAATCGGCATCCTTCTCGACCGCGTGGAGGAACGCATTTGTCACGCGGATCGAGTTGTTGGAATTCTGGCCCGAAACGGAATTATAGGCCTCGCTGTCCCAATCCGTGTCATAGGTCGGGAACTCGATGCCGGTATGGCCCTGCTTGGCGTAATCGAGCACGCGCTTGATATAGGTTTCGGGGATCGCGACCTTCTTGGCCTCACGGATCGCCCTTTTCAGACCGTCATTGACCGTCGGGTCATAGGCGTCGGCCGCGGACCCGTCCCAGCAGCGGATGGCCTCGAAAATGCCGTTCAGCATCTTCTCGTGCATCTTCGATCCGGCAACGATCGAGGCCACCTTCTGCTCTTCGAGAACCTTCCACTGGATGAAGGCCTCGATATCGGGGTGATCGGCGTCCACGATCACCATCTTCGCTGCTCGACGGGTTGTCCCGCCTGATTTGATCGCGCCGGCAGCGCGATCGCCGATTTTCAGAAAGCCCATGAGGCCCGAGGATTTGCCGCCGCCCGACAGGGGTTCGCCCTCGCCGCGCAGATGGCTGAAATTGGTGCCGGTGCCCGAGCCGTACTTGAACAGCCGCGCCTCACGCACCCACAGGTCCATGATGCCGCCCTCGTTCACCAGGTCGTCCTGCACCCCCTGGATGAAGCAGGCATGTGGCTGCGGATGCTCGTAGGCCGATTTCGACTTGGTCAGTTTGCCGGTCTTGTGATCGACGTAATGGTGACCCTGGGCGGGGCCGTCGATGCCATAGGCCCAATGCAGGCCGGTATTGAACCACTGGGGCGAGTTGGGGGCGGCCCGCTGCGCGGCCAGCATGTAGCGCATCTCGTCGTAATAGGCGCGCGCATCCTCCTCGGTCGAGAAATAGCCGCCCTTCCAGCCCCAATAGGCCCAGGCCCCCGCAAGACGGTCGAACACCTGCTTCGAGGATGTCTCGCCCACCATCTCGGCCCCGTCATCCGGCACACCGCGCCACAGGAACTCGGGAACGTCCTTCTCACGGACCTTCTTCAACCGGCTGGGCACGCCTGCCTTGCGGAAATATTTCTGCGCTATGACATCGCTGGCGACCTGGCTCCACGCGGCGGGCACCTCGATATTTTCCAGCCGGAACACGATGGTCCCGTCCGGGTTGCGGATCTCGGAGGTTGCCGAAACGAACTCCAGATCCGCGTAGGCGTCCTGCCCTGCCTTGGTGAATTTACGGTCGATCTTCATCTGCGCTGCCCCTGCGTCTGTCCTGGCCATGACCCCCGGTCCGGGGTCGTTGAAATCCCGCGGGTGGTCCCGCGCCGCCGAACATTGGGACAGAAGGACAAGAACGCTGCCGTGGCCGCGCAATGCCCGTCAAGGTGCTGTCATTAAGTCTTGTTTTCGCCTGTCCCTATCGTGCCGCCCGAAACCTGACCTTGGCTACCAGATTTAGTGTCGGCACATCCGGCCCACACAATCTGGCGTATTCGCGCATAGAAGGTCAACGGAATTTTTACCCCCTTTCCGGACTCTTTTCTGTTGACCCGTGGCGGGGGCGGGCCGCCCTCAAGAGGGGCCGCGATTCCTCCACACCTCATCCCCAGGACCGCTCTCCGGGCCGGTCGAAAAGGTTAACGCGTTTTCCAGTGTTTTCAAAAAGCTTTAGCCGGGGAGCCGCGAAGTTTTGCACCGGGAAAGGGCCGCGCATCCCGCATGGAATCGCTGTCGCCATCCGACTTTCCCTGGGATATCGTCAGGGCGATGTGGCGGCAGCGGCTGAGGGTCGGCATACCATGAAAGTCCTTCTTCCTGCCCTGATGACGGCCCTATGTGTGGGATGTACGCCACAATATGTAGTGGAGCCTACGCGCCGCGCCCATTTTGACGACTTCCCCATCCTGCTGTTTCGCAGCTTCGAGGAAACCTGCGATCCGCCCGACAAGATCCTCTCGCGACCGGGTGCGGGAATCGTCGAATGCAACCTTCTGATGTCGCCCGAAGATACCGCCTATGTGATCCTGCGCTATGACGGCTATCCGCAGGAGCTGCCGACGCTCGCCACCCGACTCAGCGCCAGTCGTGTCGCGGATGGCTATCTGGTCGAGATGGACGCCTATCTGACCGTGCCGCAGAAATCCGGTCCAGCGGTCAGGGTGGGTTTCGAAAGCCCCAGCATGGACCGGGTGTTCACCGAGATGCTCACCCGCGCCGGCGGCGAACCGCTATGAAGAGAAAGTGGTCGGGGCGGCGAGATTCGAACTCACGACCCCCTGTACCCAAAACAGGTGCGCTACCAGACTGCGCCACGCCCCGGACCGTGCGCCTTCCTAGCGGCAGCGATCCGATTTGAAAAGCCCTAACAGGGCCAGACTGCGGGCCCACCGGAAAAAACCGGGTGGCGCAATTCCGCGCCTTCACTCAGACCGTAGCGGCGGGCCAGCCCGCCGTTGATTTCCAGCACGGCATAGATGTCGTCGCCACCCTCGATCTGCGTCTCGTCATGCGGGATCGCCTCGTGGTGAATACGCTGCACGACACCACGCCGGTCGATGAAAAGCATGTCCAGAGGAATCAGCGTGTTCTTCATCCAAAAGCTCACCGAGCGCGGCGGATCGAAGACGAACAGCATCCCCGCCTGCCGCGGCATCTCCTCGACGAACATCAACCCGCGCGACCGTTCCGCCGGTTCATCCGCGAGTTCGATCGTGAATTGCAGCTGCGTGGCGCCGTCACGCAGATCGACACGGTCGGGCGCGCAGGCCGCCTGCGCGATTCCGGCCCAGGCCAGCGCGGCCAGGGCAATGAACAGGACGCGCATCGGCGTTCTCCTCAACTGTCTTGCGCGGCCTCCCAGGGCAGGACCTGCACCGCCATCCGTCCCCGTTTACCCTCGATCACGCGGATCGCCAAGGCTTCTCCGGGTTGCAGGTCGGCAAGGCCCGATTGCCGGAGCACCTCGATATGCACGAAGACGTCCTCGCCGCGGCCAAAGACATTGGCAAAGCCGAACCCCTTGCCCTTGTCGAACCACTTCACCCGAGCCGGCTCCAACGGCGCATTCTCGATCTCCTCGGGATCCAGATCGGCGAAATCCGCAAGCGGCGCGGTATCGCTGCGGCCCGGCGGCGAGATGCTCAGCACTTCGACGGCCTGAACCCCGCGGTCTGTCTGGTTCACCGCGATCTCGATGCCTGCCCCGTCGGCGACCGAGCTCTGCCCGAAGTTTCGCAGCACATTCACATGAAGCAGGATGTCGTCCCCGCCCGTATCGGCCACGACAAAACCGTAGCCCTTGGCAGGGTCAAACCATTTCACGTGACCTTTAACGCGGTTCATGGTGGTCAGATCTTTCGGCACTTGGTCACAATCGCGGCTTTCGGTGGCAAGTCAGGTATCCTGATGTGCAGTATTTTGCAGGCTGATTTCAAGCGCAAAAAATCACTATCCATCAATGCTTTGCATTTCACGCAACGTGAATGTCATGGACTCAGCCGCTCGATCTGCCAGTTTTCGCCAGCCGCTGCGCGCCGCCAGACAAAGCGGTCATGCAGGCGGAACGCGCCATCCGCCCAGAACTCGATCTCGGACGGCACAAGGCGAAAGCCGCCCCAGAAGGGCGGGCGCGCAGGGTTCGGTCCCTGCTGCGCGGTCACCCGCGCGACCTCGGCCATCAGGCTCGCCCGGCTGGCCAGCGGGCGCGACTGCGCCGATGCCCAGGCGCCAAGCCTGCTCTTGAGCGAGCGAGACTTGTAATAGGCATCCGCCTGCGGCCCCTCCTCGCGCGTGACGGTTCCACGCACCCGGATCTGCCGTCGCAACGATTTCCAGTGCATCACGAAGGCGGCCTTGCCCGCCGCCTCGATCTCGCGGCCCTTGGCGCTTTCGTAATTGGTATAGAAGACAAACGCCGCGTCCTCGATCTCCTTGAGCAGCACCATCCGCACATTGGGCAGACCGGCCGGGTCGACCGTCGCCAGCGCGATCGCGTTGGGATCGTTCACCTCGGTCTCTTCTGCCTCGGCCAGCCAGGACCGGGCAATTGCAAAAGGATCTTCGCCGGCGAAAATGCCGCTGCGGTCAGTCATGTCCCATCCCCCGTGAGTGCGGTGCGCGGAACCCTAGGACGCCCCCCGCCCTACGGCAAGAGCAGCAGGCTTGATGCGGTTGGGGCAATCGCATAAACCACGACGACGTAACGCGACGACAGGCGGAGAACCGAACATGTCTAATCAGTTGATGGCCGGGAAACGCGGCCTCATCATGGGACTGGCCAATGACAAGTCCATCGCCTGGGGAATCGCAAAATCCCTCGCCGAGGCCGGAGCCGAACTAGCCTTTTCCTACCAGGGCGAGGCCCTGAAGAAGCGGGTCGGTCCGCTGGCCGCACAGCTTGGCAGCCAGGTCGTCCTGCCCTGCGACGTGGGCGACGAGGCCTCGATCGACGCGCTCTTCGGCGAACTCGAAAAGACCTGGGGAAAGCTGGATTTCGTCGTCCATGCGATAGGGTTCTCGGACAAGAGCGAGCTGCGCGGCCGTTACGTCGATACCAGCCGGGCGAATTTCAAGCTGACAATGGACATTTCGGTCTATTCCTTCACCGCCGTGATGCAGCGGGCCGAAAAGATGATGGGCGAAGGCGGCAGCGCGCTGACCCTCACCTATTACGGGGCCGAGCAGGTCATGCCGCATTACAACGTGATGGGCGTCGCCAAGGCCGCGCTGGAGGCGAGCGTGAAATACCTGGCCGAGGACCTGGGCAAGGACGGCATCCGCGTCAACGCCATCTCAGCCGGACCGATCAAGACATTGGCCGCCAGCGGCATCGGCGATTTCCGCTACATCATGAAGTGGAACGAATACAACTCTCCCCTGCGGCGCAACGTGACGACCGAGGATGTCGGCCGCTCGGCGCTCTACCTGCTCAGCGATCTCAGCTCGGGCGTGACGGGCGAGAACCTGCATGTGGATGCGGGCTATCACATTGTCGGCATGAAAGCGGTCGACGCACCGGATATCGAAAAGGGCTGAACCATGAGCGGCAATGAAAGCGGGCGCCTGCCCCATGAGAAGGGGTTTCATATCAGCTGGGACCAGATCCACCGCGATGCGCGCGCGCTGGCCTGGCGGCTCGACGGGCAAGGCCCCGATGACGGGGCGTGGCGCGCGGTCGTGGCCATCACCCGCGGCGGCATGGCGCCGGCGATGATCGTCAGCCGCGAACTGGATATCCGCACCGTCGATACGATCAGCGTGAAATCCTATCACCACCAGGCGCAGGGCGTGGCCGAGGTTCTGAAGGCGCCAAATGCCGAATTGATGGGCGACGGCACCGGCGTGCTGATCATCGACGACCTGGTCGACAGCGGCAAGACGCTGGAACTGGTGCGGCAGATGTATCCCAAGGCGCATTTCGCCACCGTCTACGCCAAGCCCAAGGGCCGCGTTCAGGTCGATACCTTCATCACCGAGGTCAGCCAGGACACCTGGATCTTCTTCCCCTGGGACATGGCCCTGCAATATGTCGAGCCCTATCGCGGCACCGACTGAGCACGACCGAATCGAGCGCCCCGAAGGCGCACACCCCGACAGCTTCGGCACAAGGATGCCCGCGATGACCGTCACCCGCACCGCAACCACCTTCGCACCCCCGGTGATGGAGGCGCGCCGCTGGGTCGAGGGCGTCACCTTTCCGCCCGACCGCCCGCTGATCAATGTCAGCCAGGCCGCCCCGGTCGAACCGCCCCCCGAGGCGATGCGCCGCGCGATGGCCGAATTCGCGATGACTGAGGACAGCGCGCATCTCTACGGGCCGGTTCTGGGCAACCCCGATCTGCGCGCCGAACTGGCCGCGCAGATCTCGGCCCATTACGATGGCAAGGTTGCCCCCGAACAGGTCGCGATCACCTCGGGCTGCAACCAGGCCTTCGCGGCGGCGATCACCGCCATCACCACCGAGGGGGATGAAGTCATCCTTCCAACTCCTTGGTATTTCAATCACAAAATGTGGCTCGACATGGTCGGCGTGGTCTCTATCCCGCTGCCCACCGGTGCGGATCTGCTGCCCGATCCCGAAACCGCCCGCGCCTTGATCACTGGCAAGACCCGCGCCATCGCGCTGGTGACCCCGAACAACCCGGGCGGCGTCGAATATCCGGCCGAGCTGGTCCGCGCCTTCCACGACCTTGCACGCGAAACCGGCATCCGGCTGATCGTGGACGAGACCTATCGCGATTTCGACAGCCGGTCGGGCGCGCCGCATGACCTGTTCGGGCAGCCGGATTGGGATGACACGCTCATCCATCTCTATTCCTTCTCGAAGGCCTATCGGCTCACGGGCCACCGCGTCGGCGCCATCGCCACCGCGCCCGCGCTGCTGGCCGAGATCGAGAAATTCCTCGATACCGTCGCCATCTGTCCCGGCCAGATCGGCCAGTTCGCCGCCCTCTGGGGAATGCGCAACCTTACGCAATGGCTGGCCGGCGAACGCGCCGAGATCCTGGACCGGCGCGCCGCCATCAGCGACGGCATGCCCGCGCTGGAGGCACGAGGGTGGAAGCTTCTCGGCCTCGGCGCCTATTTCGCCTATCTCGAACACCCGTTCGACATCCCTTCGGACGAGCTGGCCCGCCGCATGGTGCCCGAGGCGGGGGTTCTGCTGCTGCCCGGCACCATGTTCGTGCCCGAGGGCGACCCCAATGGCCGGCGGCAGGTGAGGGTAGCCTTCGCCAATCTCGACCGCGCCGGCATAGGCACCCTGTTCGAGCGGCTCGAAAAGCTCTCCATCTGAACTTGCCCCCTGTCCGCGCGCAGCGTAGACAGGGCGCCGATAAACACCCGGCCCTTTCAGCAAAGGGGGGCCGCAGGCAAGGGGGCATCATGGCCGCACGCGTCAAGACACTTTCCAGAACCTTCGTTTGGATCCTCATGGGTCTGCTGATGCTGGGGCTTGCCGGGTTCGGTGCGGTGAACCTATCGGGCACCGTCCGCACGGTGGCCGAGGTTGGCGACGAAACGGTCTCGGTCGATGCCTATGCCCGCGAATTGCAGCGCGAGATCCGCGCCGTCGAGGCCCAGACCGGAGAGCCCCTCCCCATGACCCGCGCGCGCGAACTGGGGCTCGACCGGATCGCGCTCTCGCGGCTGATCGCGCTGGCGTCGCTGGATAACGAGGTCGCACAGCTCGGGGTTTCCATCGGCGATGAAAACCTCCAGCAGGAAATCGTCGGCATCCCCGCTTTCCAGGGGACGAACGGCCAGTTCGACCGCGAGGCCTATCGCTTCCAGCTCGACCAGGCCGGAATCTCGGAAACCGAGTTCGAGGAGGACCTGCGCAAGGAAGCCGCCCGCACACTCGTTCAGGCTGCCGTCATGGACGGCGTGCAGATGCCCTCGACCCTGTCGCGGACACTCGCCGAATTCGTCGGCGCCCGGCGCAGCTTCACCATGGCAACCGTCACCGCCGACCAGCTCGAAGAGCCGATCGTAACACCGACCGAGACAGAGATCGCAGAGTTTTACGAGGCCAATACCGACCGCTTCATGCTCCCGCGCACCAAGCGGATCACCTACACGCTGCTGTCTCCCGCCATGCTGATCGACGAGGTCGAGCTGGACGAGGGCTCCGTCCGCCGCCTCTACGAACAGCGTGAGGCCGAGTTCAACCAACCGGCCCGCCGGCTGGTCGAGCGCCTGGTCTTCGCCAACCAGGACGCCGCCGAAAGCGCCAAGGCACAGCTCGAAGTGGGCGGTACGACCTTCGAGCAGTTGGTCGAGAACCGCGGGTTGAGCCTCTCGGATGTCGACATGGGCGACATGACCGCCCGCGACCTGGGCGAAGCAGCCGAGCCCGTCTTCGCAGCCGAGGTGGGCGACGTTGTCGGCCCCCTGCCCTCCGATCTGGGGCCCGCGCTCTATCGGGTGAACGGCGTTCTTGCCGAACAGATCACCGAGTTCGACCAGGTCGAGGACGAACTGCGCGACGAACTGGCCGCCGAACGTGCCCGCCGCCTGATCGAGGCGCGCGCCGAGGATATCAACGACCTCCTGGCCGGCGGCGCCACGCTTGAAGAAGTCGCGCAGGAGACCGCGATGGAACTGGGCACGACCGACTGGACCGAGGACAGCTCCGACGGTGTCACGGCCTATGCCGAATTCCGCAGTGCCGCACAGAACGTGACCGCCGACGATTTCCCCGAGGTGGATTTTCTCGAGGACGGGTCGATCTTCGCCCTGCGACTGGACGAGGTGCTGGAACCGCGTCCCGAACCGCTGGAGCAGGCAAGCGACCGCGTCGCCGCCGCGCTCGAGGCGCAGCGCCTCTCGGACGCGCTGGCCGCCCGCGCCGAAACCGTGCGCGAAACGCTGGAGCAGAACGGCGATTTCACCGAAACCGGCCTGCCCGTACAGGTGGAAAACGCGCTCACCCGCAGCGCCTTCCTCAACGGCGTGCCCCAGGGTTTCATGTCCCAGGTCTTCGAAATGCAGGAGGGCGAACTGCGCGTGATCTCCGGCCCCGACCGGGCGCTGATCGTGCGGCTTGACGAAGTCCTGCCTCCCGCCGAGACCGAGGAGCTGAAACAGATGCGGCAGGCCCTCGACGCCCAGCTCGACCAGGCACTGGCACAGAACCTCTTCGACATCTTCGCCCGCACCGCGCAAAGCCGCGCCCAGCCCATGCTTGACCAGCAGGCCCTGAACGCGGTGCAATCGAGCTTCTGACAAAGGACGCGACATGGCGCTTGTCCCCGATTTCGAAAGCTTCGCCCGCGCCTACGAGGCGGGCGAGAATCAGGTCGTTTATGCCCGGCTCGCCGCAGATCTCGACACGCCCGTCTCGCTGATGCTCAAGCTCACGGGCGCGCAGACCGATGCCTTCATGCTGGAATCGGTGACCGGCGGCGAAATCCGAGGACGCTACTCGATCATCGGGATGAAACCGGATCTCGTCTGGCGCTGCGACGGCAGGGCATCGTCGCTCAACCGCACGGCGCGGTTCGATCCCGACGCCTTCCAGCCGCAATCGGGCGACCCGATGGACAACCTGCGCGCGCTGCTGGCCGAAAGCCGCATAGCCCTGCCCGAGGACATGCCGCAGGCCGCCGCGGGTCTCTTCGGTTACCTGGGTTATGACATGGTGCGGCTGGTCGAACACCTGCCCGACGTCAATCCCGACCCGCTCGGCCTGCCCGACGCGCTGATGCTGCGTCCTTCCGTCGTGGCGGTTCTGGACGGGGTCAAGGGCGAGGTCACGGTCGTTTCCCCGGCCTGGGTCAGCGACGGGCAATCCGCCCGCGCCGCCTATGCGCAAGCCGCCGAACGTGTGATGGACGCGGTGCGCGACCTCGAACGCGCGCTGCCGGGCGAAAGCCGCGGCCTGGGAGATGCCGCCGAAATCGCAGAGCCGGTGTCGAACTTCACGAAGCAGGGCTACATGGAGGCGGTCGAAAAGGCCAAGGACTATATCCGGGCGGGCGACATCTTCCAGGTCGTCCCGGCACAGCGCTGGACGCAGGAGTTTCCGCTGCCGCCCTTCACCCTCTACCGCTCGCTGCGGCGCACGAATCCCTCGCCCTTCATGTTCTACTTCAATTTCGGTGGCTTCCAGGTGATCGGCGCCAGCCCCGAGATCCTGGTGCGCGTCTTCGGGCGCGAGGTCACGATCCGCCCCATCGCGGGAACCCGCCCCCGAGGCGCCACACCCGAGGAGGACCGCGCGAACGAGGCCGACCTGCTGGCCGACAAGAAGGAACTGGCCGAACACCTGATGCTGCTCGATCTGGGCCGGAACGATACCGGACGCGTGTCCAGAATCGGCACCGTGCGCCCGACCGAGGAATTCATCATCGAACGCTACAGCCACGTGATGCATATCGTCTCGAACGTCGTGGGCGAACTGGCCCCGGACAAGGACGCGCTCGACGCCTTCTTCGCGGGCATGCCCGCGGGCACCGTCTCGGGTGCGCCAAAGGTCCGCGCGATGGAGATCATCGACGAGCTGGAACCGGAGAAACGCGGCCTCTACGGCGGCGGCGTCGGCTATTTCAGCGCGGGCGGCGACATGGACATGTGCATCGCGCTGCGCACCGCCATCGTGAAGGACCGCAAGCTCTATATCCAGGCCGGCGGCGGCGTCGTCTATGACAGCGACCCGGAAGCCGAGTACATGGAGACGGTGCACAAATCGAACGCGATCCGCCGCGCCGCGGCCGATGCCGCCCGTTTCACGGGCGACGGCAACCGGTAAGGCGCAGGCGCCCCTTCATCTCTTCGCGAAATACTCCCGCCGGAGGCTGCGCGCGCCAGCGCGCATCACTGCTCTTCCGGCGCCCGTGTCAGAACGGCCGACACAGGCGCCAGCGCAACCCGGCTCGCCCGGTCCTGCAAACCCCAGAGCAGCAGCGCCGAGATTGTGTCCGGACGCACCCGTCCCAGCATGATCACCGCGCCCTCCTGCCCCGCACGGAATGCCGCCTGATCGAGGAAACGCCGCATGATCGTCGGCGTCTGTCCCGCCCCGTCGAAATCGCGGAACACCACGGCCGCTGGAACGCCCTCGCGCGCGGCCAGCTTCTGCACCGTGTTCAGCCCGCTGTCCTGCGTCACCAGCCCGCGCCCCGTACCGGCGGCGATATCGGTTACCTGGTCCGAAAGCGCGCGGTTGCCCTGGATGCCGCTGCCGGTTCCCTCGACCAGCGCCACGGTTTCGGGCAGCCGGTCCAGCCAGACCGCAAGCGCCGTCTCGGCGTCCTGCGGCGTCGCGGCCGAGGGCAGGTCGGTCAATATCGCCACCTCGAACCCGGCCGCACGGTGGCGGGCCATCTTCTCAGCCGCCCGCGGGTCCTCGGGGTCGATGGCAAAGGTGATCGGATAGGGGAACTCGGCCAGCGCCTCGGCGCCCAGCGACTCGGCGTCGTCGATCAGCAGGATCGACATCAGCGGCTTGCCTTCGGGATTCTCGAAGGGCGCGGCATGGGCCTCGATCGGCCTGACCTCGGGATCGCGCACGATCTCGGGGGCCTTGCCCCGCTCGGTCAGCGGCACGATCGGCGTGCCGATGGTCGGACGGGTCGCGGCGGGGCTGTCGTCGCCCACCTGTGGCAGCGCCGCCATCTGCGGCGCATCTGTCTCGGCCTCGGGCGCCGGGCTGGCCGCCACGGGCTCGTCGATGGCGGCCTCTTCAGCCTCCGGGGCCTCGGCCGGGCTGGTATCCACCTCGGGGCGCGCCTCCGCCTGCGGCACGCTGGCCGCGGCACTGTCCTCCTGGCCCACCGCCCTGTCCGGTTGCGAGGCCAGCATCGGGCCGCTCTCCTCGGCGCGGGGCGCGGCGAAACCGCTGCCATCCGTCGTCACGCCCGGTGCGGCGGGCGGCGCGGGCTGCGCGGTTTCGACATCGGGGCGCGACTCGCTTTCGGGCGAGCTCTGCACGGCGGCAGGCGCCTGCGGCGCCACGGGCGCATCGCTCTCCACGCTGATCTGCGCCCCCTCACCTTCGGCGGGACGCTCCAGCGCGCCCGTCGCGGCCCCGACACGAGGCTTGTCGGCGGGGCTGGTATCGGCTTCGTCAAGCGCGGCAAGGCTGTCGCCCTCCTCGGCCTCGGTATCGGGCGCACGCGGGGCAAGCTCGACAAGATCCGCATCCCGGCCCGTGGCCGTCACGGCCGCGCCGCCATCGCCTGCCTGCACGGTCGGGGTCGCGGCCTCTGGCGTGTCGCTGCCCACCTCGGGACGCTGCGGCGGCGGCGATGTCAGCGAGAGGAACGCCCCCGCCCCCACGACGACCACAAGCCCCGCAAGCACGCCGCCCAGAAATCCGCCCATCGCTCTCCGCCTCTCGTCTGTCCGTTCCGGTTCTTCTTTGATTATCTATGCCTGTCCGCCCGGGCCCGCAGCCGACGGCGGTCAGGTTGTCCCCTTGACGCTGCCGTGCAAGCCTGAGCATGTATGGCTTTGACTATATACATTCCCGTGGCCCCGCGCCACCAGCCCGAAATGCCGGATGGACCGAAGACGCCGCGATGTTGCTGCTGATAGATAACTACGATTCCTTCACCTATAATCTGGTGCACTACCTGGGCGAGCTCGGCGCCAAGATGGAGGTGCACCGCAACGACGCGTTGACCGTCGAACAGGCCATGGCGCTGCGCCCCGCGGGCATTCTGCTCAGCCCCGGCCCATGCGACCCCGACCAGGCGGGCATCTGCCTCGACCTGACTAGCGCCGCGGCGCAGGCGCGCATACCCCTTCTGGGCGTCTGCCTGGGTCACCAGACGATCGGCCAAGCCTTTGGCGGGCACGTCATACGCTGCCACGAGATCGTGCATGGCAAGATGGGCGTCGTGCATCACGGCGGAGAGGGCGTCTTTGCCGGCCTGCCCTCGCCCTTCGAGGCGACACGCTACCACTCGCTGGTGGTCGAACGCGACAGTCTGCCCGATTGCCTGGAGGTCACGGCAGAGTTGGAGGACGGCACCATCATGGGCCTGCAACATCGTGAATTGCCGATCCACGGCGTTCAGTTCCACCCCGAATCCATCGCCTCGCAGCACGGCCATGACCTGCTCAGGAACTTCCTGGACGAATTGAAGGTGCCCGCATGAGCGACCGCCTCAAGACCCTGATCGGTGCGGCCGCCGACCGCCCGCTGAGCCGCGAGGAGGCCGAGAGCGCCTTTTCCATCCTCTTCGCGGGCGAGGCCACGCCCAGCCAGATCGGCGGCCTCCTGATGGCGCTGCGCACGCGCGGCGAGACTGTCGATGAATATGCCGCCGCCGCCGCAGTCATGCGCGCGAAATGCAACAAGGTGCGCGCGCCCCAGGGCGCGATGGATATCGTGGGCACCGGCGGCGATGGCAAGGGCACGCTCAACATCTCGACCGCCACGGCCTTTGTGGTCGCGGGCGCGGGGGTGCCGGTGGCCAAGCACGGCAACCGCAACCTCAGCTCGAAATCCGGCGCGGCGGATGCGCTCGGCCAGATGGGCATCAACGTGATGATCGGCGCGCAAGAGGTTGAAAAGGTTCTGGAACAGGCCGGGATCTGTTTCATGATGGCACCCATGCACCACCCTGCCACCGCCCATGTCATGCCCACCCGGCAAGAGCTTGGCACCCGCACGATCTTCAACATCCTCGGCCCGCTCACCAACCCCGCGGGCGTCAAACGCCAGCTTTCCGGTGCCTTCAGCCGCGATCTGATCCGCCCGATGGCCGAGACGCTGGCGCTGCTGGGCTCGGACCGGGCCTGGCTCGTCCACGGCTCGGACGGCACCGACGAGCTGTCGATCGCCGGTGTCAGCTGGGTCGCAGCCCTCGAGGATGGCGCGGTGAAGGAGGTCGAACTGCACCCCGAGGACGCCGGCCTGCCCGTCCATCCGTTCGAAGAGATCCTCGGCGGCACCCCGGCCGAAAACGCCGCCGCCTTGCGCGCTCTGCTCGACGGCGCCCCCTCGGCCTATCGCGATGCCGTCCTGCTCAACGCCGCTGCCGCGCTGGTGGTGGCCGAGGCCGCCCCCGATCTGCGGACAGGCGTTGCGATGGCCGCCGAAAGCATCGACAGCGGCAAGGCCCGCGACAAGATCACAACCCTCGCCCGCATCACACAAGGCTCCGCATGACCGAAACCATCCTGGACAAGATCAAGGCCTACAAGCTCGAAGAGGTCGCCGCCGACAAACAGGCCCACCCCCTCGACGAGGTCGAGGCCAAGGCCCGCGCCGCCGCGCCCGTCCGCCCCTTCGCCGAGGCGTTGCTCAAGGCCAAGACCGAAGGATACGGCCTGATCGCGGAAATCAAGAAGGCCAGCCCCTCCAAGGGCCTGATCCGCGAAGATTTCGACCCCGCCGCGCTCGCCAGGGCCTATGAGACCGGCGGCGCGACCTGCCTTTCGGTGCTCACCGACGCGCCCAGCTTCCAGGGCGCCAAATCCTACCTCACCGAGGCGCGCGAAGCCTGCGAACTGCCCGTCCTGCGCAAGGATTTCATGTACGATCCCTACCAGGTGGTCGAGGCCCGCGCCCTTGGCGCCGATTGCATCCTGATCATCCTGGCCTCGGTCAGCGACGAACAGGCCGCCGAGCTGGAGCAGACCGCCTTCGACTGGGACATGGACGTCCTGATCGAGGTGCATGACGAGGAAGAGGTCAAGCGCGCCGAACTGCTGAAAAGCACGCTGATCGGCATCAACAACCGTGACCTGCGGACCTTCGAGACCTCGCTCGACGTCTCGCGCAAGCTGTCCCGGCTGGTCCCGCATGACCGCAACCTTGTCTCCGAAAGCGGGCTCTACACGCCGCAGGATCTGGCCGAACTCGCCCGGTTCGGCGCGCGCTGCTTCCTGATCGGCGAGGCGCTGATGCGGCAGGACGACGTTGCCGAGGCGACCCGCAAACTGCTGGAAAACCCGCTCAATCCGGGAATGATGTGAGGCGGCCATGGCCCTGACCCATTTCGACGACAAGGGCGATGCCCACATGGTCGACGTTTCGGACAAGCCGGTCACCTCGCGCATCGCCACCGCCGAGGGGCATGTCCGGATGGCCGCCGAGACCTTTGCCCTGATCTCCGAGGGACGCGCGAAAAAGGGCGATGTGCTCGCCGTGGCACGGCTGGCCGGAATCATGGGCGCCAAGAAGACGCCCGACCTGATCCCCCTCTGCCATCCCCTGCCCGTCACCAAGGTCGCCGTCGACCTCTCGCTCGACCCCTCGCTTCCCGGTGTGCGGATCGAGGCGACGGTCAAGACCACCGGCCAGACCGGGGTCGAGATGGAGGCGCTCACCGCCGTCTCGACCGCTGCGCTCACCGTCTATGACATGGTCAAGGCCGCCGACAAGGCGATGGAGATCGGCGGCATCCGCGTCACCCTCAAGGATGGCGGCAAGTCGGGCCGCTACGAGGCGACATGATCTCGGTCGCCGAGGCGCGCGCCAGGCTCTACGGACTCGCCACGCCTCTGCCGGTCGAGACCGTGCCACTGGCACAGGCTGCGGGCCGAATCCTCGCGCGTGACGTCGCCGCAACGCGTGACCAACCGCCCTTCGCTGCCTCCTCGATGGACGGCTATGCCGTGAAACGGGCCGAGGTCGAACTCCACGCCATGTTCAAGGTGATCGGCGAGGCCGCGGCCGGGCATGGCTTCGGCGGCCAGGTCGGTCCGGGACAGGCCGTGCGCATCTTCACCGGCGCCCCGATCCCCGACGGGGCCGATTTCGTGGTTATACAAGAGGATGTCACCGTCAGGGGCGAGGTGATCACGATCACCGACGCGCCCGGCGCCAAGGACAACATCCGCCCCGCCGGGGGCGATTTCAGGGCCGGCGACACCGTCACGGCGCCCCGCCGCCTTCGCCCCGCCGACATCGCGCTTCTGGCCGCGATGAACATCCCCGCCGTTCCCGCCGCCCGCCGCCCGCAAGTGGCCCTGATCTCGACCGGGGACGAGCTGGTGATGCCGGGACAAGATCCGGGGCCGGACCAGATCATCGTGTCGAACACCTTCGGCCTCAAGGCCCTGCTCGAGGCCGAGGGTGCGCAGGCCCGCATCCTGCCAATCGCGCGCGACCGGGCGAGCTCACTCGAAACCGCCTTCCTCCTCGCGCGCGACGCGGACCTGATCGTCACCATCGGCGGCGCCTCGGTGGGCGATCACGACCTTGTCGCCGGCGTGGCCGAGGGGCTGGGAATGGATCGGGCCTTCTACAAGGTTCGGATGCGGCCGGGCAAACCGCTGATGGCCGGGCAGCTGGCCGGGGCAAGTATGGTCGGCCTGCCGGGAAACCCCGTTTCTACAATGGTTTGCGGCCACATCTTCATCCTTCCGATGCTACGCCGGATGATGGGCCTGACCGACTGCGACCCGCGCCCGCTCACGGGGCGGCTGGCCGCGCCCCTCTCCGCGAACGGCCCCCGCGAACACTACATGCGCGCCCGGATCGCCGATGACGGCCTGATCGCCTTTCCGAGTCAGGACAGTTCCCTGCTCGGCATTCTGGCCGAGGCCGACGCCCTGATCCTGCGCCCGCCCGAGGATGGTCCGCGTGATGCGGGAGACACGGTTTTCTACCTGCCGTTGTAGGCTCCGTCTCGCAGCGTTGACACAAAACAAGAACATGCGTAGAACAAACGTAAACGCATGGGACGGTAAGGTGCTGATATGCTGACAAAGAAACAGCTCGATCTGTTGGAATTCATCCACAAGCGGCTTCAACGCGACGGCGTGCCGCCCAGTTTCGACGAGATGAAGGTCGCGCTCGACCTGCGTTCGAAATCCGGCATCCACCGGCTGATCACCGCGCTCGAGGAGCGTGGCTTCATCCGCCGCCTCGCCCATCGCGCCCGCGCGATAGAGATCCTGAAACTCCCCGAAAGCCTGGGCGGCGATCCCGGCGCCGGGGTGCAGCCCCGCGTGATCGAAGGCGGCCGCGCCGACAGGCGGCCCGCCAATGCCGATCCCGTCTCGATCCACGCGCTGGAACTGCCCGTGATGGGCCGCATCGCCGCCGGTGTTCCCATCGAGGCGATCAGCCATGTCTCCCACCAGGTCGCGGTGCCCGGCACCATGGTCTCGGGCCAGGGCGAGCATTACGCGCTCGAGGTCAAGGGCGATTCGATGATCGAGGCCGGGATCAACGATGGCGACATCGTCGTGATCCGCGAGACCGAGACCGCCGAGAACGGCGATATCGTCGTGGCGCTGGTCGAGGAGCAGGAAGCGACGCTCAAGAAATATTACCGCCGCGGTGGCTCCATCGCGCTCGAGGCCGCCAACCCCGCCTATGAGACCCGCGTCTTCCCCGAGGACAAGGTCCGTATCCAGGGGCGTCTGGTGGGGCTGATCCGTACCTATTGAGCGTTCCACAGGCGCGTGCCGCCCCGGGCGCGCGCCGTGACCCAGCCCTTGGGCCCAAGCGCGAGGCTGCCCTGCCCGCGCAACCGCTCGGGATCGAAAAGGTCGCAGCCGCCCTCCAGTTTCAGCGCGACGGCCGAGACCGCGACCTGCCCCGGCCGGCACTCCGTGATCCCCGCCGCCGCGCGTTTTCCGGGCACATGCAGGATCTCCAGCCCGGCCAGCGTGATCCGGGCCACGCCATCCGCCCCCAAGGGCCAGCGCGCCGCCGCCTGGCTCTGATCGGCCCGGTCGCCGTCATTCTCCAGCCAGACTTCGGCGACGAATCCGCTGCCGCGCGCCTTGCTCAACGCCCGGCCCTTGTTGGTCATCACGCCCACCAGCGTGCCGTTCTCGGCCACCAGAACCCGCGGCCGCTCCGCTTGCGGCCACAGGATCAGGGCCGCCAGCATCGGCGCCACCCCGATCCAGCGCAGCCGCCCCTGCCACAGGATCAGCCAGAGCGCCCCCAGCGCCAGCACCGGGAGCACCCATCCGGCCGGCGCCACCACATGGCTCTGCGCCCCGTCGAGCCCGGCCACGACATGGGCGACGCCCAGGATCCAGCGCAGCCCCAGCCCCATGATCTCCAACCCGATCCACTCGAGCCCCACAGGCGCCAGCAGCGCCGCCAGGACGGCCGCCGGGATCACGATGGTTCCCATCAGCGGCACCGAGAGCAGGTTCGCGATCAGCCCGTAATGCGACAGCGTGTTGAAATGCGCAGCCCCCACCGGGGCCGTCGCCAGCCCCGCCACGGCGGAGGAGATCACCAATCCGAACAGCGCGCCGCGCCAGCCCTGGCTGACCCGCCATTCGGCGTCGCGCATCGCGCCGAATACGGCCACCAGCGCGGTGGTCGCGGCAAAGGACATCTGGAAACCCGGGCTCAGCAGCGCCTCGGGCCGCAGCACCAGCACCACGAGGGCCGCGACCGCCACTGCCCGCATCGAGATCGCGCGCCGATCGACAAGTACCGCGCACAGCATGACCGCCACCATGACAAACGCGCGCTCGGTCGCGATATTGCCGCCCGACAGCGCAAGGTACCCCGCCGCCACGACCAGCGCGCCCACCGCCGCCAGCTTGCGCACCGGCGCGCGCAGTGCGAACGCAGGCACGAGCGAAAACCCGACCCGCAGCGCGGCATAGACGAAACCGGTCAGCAGCCCCATATGCAGCCCCGAAATCGCCAGCAGATGCGCAAGATTGCTGGCCCTGAGCGCCTCCAGCGCGACCTGCCCCACGCCGCTGCGGTCGCCGGTGGTGACGGCGGCGGCGAACCCCCCGACATCACCCGGCAGGGCCGCGCGAATCCGCTCCGACGCCGCCATGCGCAGGGCAAAGACCCGCAGGCCCGGACCCGGCGGCTCGGCCGTCAGCACCGGCACGCGCGTATATCCCACGGCCCCGATCGACATGAACCAGGCGTATCGGCGGAAATCGAACCCGCCCGGCTCCACCGGTCCCTGCGGCGGCGACAGATGCGCCGTCGTCATCACCCGCGCGCCGGGGACCAGCACGCTTTCCGGCCCGTGCAGCGACAGGCGCACCCGGCGCGGCACCTTTTCGGGCGGCAGATTGCCCAGCCGCACCGCGTCCAGCGTCGCCCGCAGCGCGTCCGAAGCGGAACGGTCCAGCGCCACGACCCGCCCCTCGACCGGGCCGTAATAGCGCCAGCCCAGCACCGGGCCGCCCACGCGATGCGCCCGCTCGGCCGCCAGCACGAACCCGAACGCCGCCAGCACGAACGCCCAGACCAGCGGCGCCCACGCCCCCGGCCAGCGCCACGCGACAAGAGCGCCTATCAGGCCCGCGCCGGCGATCCCGCACAGCAGGACCGGGTCGGGCTCCCACCGCAGCGAGAAATAGCCGCCGATCCCCAAAGCCAGGCAGACCGGCGCCCAAGGGAAGAGATATCCCCGCTGGGCCAGCAGGCCGGTCCCGATCCGCGCCACAAGCTGCATGGTTGCCCCGGTTCCCCGGCCTCTGTAGACAGGCGCCAAAGTTAGAACGCCCACCCTTTCCAAAAGGTAAATGCCCGCAATGCCCGATCAGGTCGTCACCCGTTTCGCGCCCTCACCCACCGGTTTCCTGCATATCGGCGGCGCGCGCACCGCGCTGTTCAACTGGCTCTACGCGCGCGGGCGCGCCGGGCGGTTCCTTCTGCGGATCGAGGATACCGACCGCGAGCGCTCCACCCCCGAGGCGACGGCGGCGATCCTCCAGGGGCTGGGCTGGCTGGGCCTCGACCATGACGGCGAGGTGATCTCGCAATTCGAACGGGCCCCTCGCCATGCCGAGGTCGCCCGCCAGCTTCTGGCCGAGGGCAAGGCCTATAAATGCTTCTCGACGCAAGAGGAAATCGCCGCCTTCCGCGAGGCCGCCCGCGCCGAGGGGCGCAGCACGCTCTTCCGGTCACCCTGGCGCGACGCCGATCCCGCGGGTCATCCGGACGCGCCCCATGTCATCCGCATCAAGGCCCCTCTCGAGGGCGAGACGGTGATCCGCGACCAGGTCCAGGGCGATGTGCGCATCCGCAACGACCAGCTCGACGACATGGTGCTTCTGCGCTCGGACGGCACGCCGGTCTACATGCTCGCCGTGGTGGTCGACGATCACGACATGGGCGTGACCCATGTGATCCGGGGCGACGACCACCTCAACAACGCGGCCCGTCAGATGCTGATCTATGACGCGATGGGCTGGGACGTGCCGGTCTGGGCGCATATCCCGCTGATCCACGGCCCCGACGGCAAGAAGCTTTCCAAGCGCCACGGCGCGCTCGGCGCGCAGGAATACCAGGCGATGGGCTATCCGGCCGCCGGCATGCGCAACTACCTCGCCCGGCTGGGCTGGAGCCACGGGGACGACGAGTTCTTCACCGACGCGCAGGCGCAGGATTGGTTCGACCTCGACGGCATCGGCCGCAGCCCCGCGCGGTTCGATCTGAAAAAGCTCGAGAATCTGTGCGGCCAGCATATCGCCATCGCCGACGATGCTGCGCTGCGGCACGAAATCGGGGGTTACCTTGCGGCAGCCGGTCTGCCTGCCCTGACGGAAAAACAGGGCGACGATCTGCAGCGTGCGATGTATTGCCTCAAGGATCGCGCCCGAACCTTCCCCGAACTGCTTGAAAAGGCGCATTTCGTTCTGGCCAGCCGCCCGATCGAGCCCGACGCCAAGGCGGCCAAGGCGCTCGCTTCGGTATCCGACGGTATACTGAGCGAATTGACGCCGCAGTTGCAAACTGCTAGCTGGACGCGTCAGGATCTCGAGGAGACACTGAACGCATTCGCCGCGGCGAAGGACACCACGTTCGGCAAGCTTGCAGGGCCCCTCCGGGCCGCGCTGGCCGGACGCGCGGTCACGCCGTCGGTCTTCGACATGATGCTGGTGCTGGGGCGCGAAGAAAGCCTCGCCCGGCTTGCGGAGGCGGCAGAACGCCCGGTTTCGTGATCGGGCAATGCCGCATGGACAAGACCCGTCCTGCGCTCCGGCGCAGGCACTGCCCGCACGGTTCCGGATGCACCACGCTCCCCGTGCCTGAAAGAGGAAGGGACATATATGACTGACAGCAAGAAATCGGCCACGCTGACTCTGAACGGCGACACGTACGAACTGCCGATCCTGTCGCCGACGGCCGGACCTGACGTGGTCGACATCCGCAAGCTTTACGGCACCGCGGGAGTGTTCACCTACGATCCCGGCTTCACGTCGACGGCAAGCTGCGACAGCACCATCACCTTCATCGACGGCGAGAAGGGCGAATTGCTGCACCGGGGCTACCCGATCGACCAGCTGGCCTCGAAATCGCATTTCCTCGAGGTCTGCTTCCTGCTGCTCTACGGGTATCTGCCGAAATCGGCCGAGCTCGAGGATTTCGAGACCCGCGTGACGCACCACACGATGCTGCACGAGCAGATGCAGTATTTCTTCCGCGGGTTCCGCCGCGACGCGCACCCGATGGCCATCATGGTGGGCGTGGTCGGCGCGATGTCGGCCTTCTACCACGACTCCACCGACATCACCGACGAGTGGCAGCGCGAGGTCGCCTCGATCCGCCTCATCGCCAAGATGCCGACCATCGCGGCCTGGGCCTACAAGTATTCCATCGGCCAGCCCTTCGTCTATCCGCGCAACGATCTCGACTATGCCTCGAACTTCCTGCGCATGTGCTTTGCCGTGCCGGCCGAGGAATACGAGGTCAACCCGATCCTCAGCCGCGCTATGGATCGGATCTTCACGCTTCATGCCGATCACGAGCAGAACGCCTCGACCTCGACGGTGCGGCTGGCCTCCTCCTCGGGCGCGAACCCCTTCGCCTGCATCGCGGCCGGCATCGCCTGTCTCTGGGGCCCCGCGCATGGCGGCGCCAACCAGGCCTGCCTGGAAATGCTCGAGGAAATCGGCTCCGTCGATCGCATCCCCGAATTCATCGCCCGGGCCAAGGACAAGAACGATCCGTTCCGCCTGATGGGCTTCGGCCACCGCGTCTACAAGAATTTCGACCCGCGCGCCAAGGTGATGAAGCAATCCGCCGACGAGGTGCTCGACCTTCTGGGCATCGAGGACAACCCCAAGCTCCAGGTCGCCAAGGCGCTCGAGAAGCAGGCGCTGGAAGATCCCTATTTCGCGGACAAGAAGCTGTTCCCGAATGTCGATTTCTACTCGGGCATCATCCTCGAGGCGATGGGCTTCCCCACCTCGATGTTCACGCCCGTCTTCGCGCTGTCGCGCACCGTCGGCTGGGTCAGCCAGTGGAAAGAGATGATCGCCGATCCGCAGAACAAGATCGGCCGCCCGCGCCAGCTCTATCTCGGCGAGACGATGCGCGACTACGTCGATATCGAAGACCGCTGAGCCGACCGGACCAGCAAGCAAGGCCCGCGTTCTGCCCGAACGCGGGCCTTTGCGTTTTTTGCCTCCCCGCACGGGCAGACGTCCCGCGATTGTAAGGATTATCCGCGCAATCACTGCGGCGCACCTCTCACTGTTTCGGAAAACCAAGCCGGAATCGCGGAATTCTTGACGGCTTGCACGGTTCATTTACGATTTCCCAAATTCTTGTGGGGGAATTTGAGATGCTGCCAATTTACCTTCTTGGCCTGCTCGGCATAGGCATCACCTATGGCTTGTACGACTGGCTCTCCGATGATGACGACGACGACAGCTCGGACGATACCGTCAATGGCACCGACGAATCCGAACAGCTCGACGGCGGCGCGCGCGCCGACATGATAAACGCGCTGGGCGGTGACGACCGGATCGACGCGGGCGACGGTCCCGACACGGTCACCGGCGGCGACGGCGACGACACCCTGCGCGGCGAAGGCGGCTTCGATTCCCTCGATGGTGGCGCGGATGATGACAGCCTCGATGGCGGCCCGGGCGACGACACGCTGACCGGACAGGATGGCATGGACCTTCTGCAAGGCATGGAAGGTCTCGACAGCATGGATGGCGGCGAAGGCGACGACACGATCGAGGGCGGCGCCGGCGCCGATCAGGCCACCGGGGGCGCGGGCGAGGACATCCTGCTCGGCGCACGCGGCGAAGACACGATGTCCGGCGACGACGACACCGACGCCGTGATCGGCGGGCAGGACGACGACTCGCTCTCGGGCGGCGCGGGCGATGACGTGAT
The DNA here is from genome assembly GCA_947500005.1 of uncultured Paracoccaceae bacterium. GTDB lineage: Bacteria > Pseudomonadota > Alphaproteobacteria > Rhodobacterales > Rhodobacteraceae > Lutimaribacter_A. The sequence goes on from CANMQJ010000003.1 coordinate 131,975, forward strand.
CTCGGGCGATGCCGGGGCCGACACGCTCCTCGGCGGCGAGGGCGACGACACGCTCTATGGCAGCCAGCCGCTGACCCTCGCGCCGGACGCGCAGGGCTGGGCCGAAATCCTGCCCTCCCTTCAACAGGGCGAAGGCGTCTTTTCACCCCTGCCAAGTGGCTATGACCCCTCCCATGCGGATGACGGTGCGGGTGACGTGATCGACGGCGGCGAAGGCGATGACGCGATCCTGTCCGGCGATGGCGACACTGTCACGGGCGGAACGGGCGCCGATTCCTTCTCTCATATCGGCCTGGGCGAGGCGGTCGCGACCTTCACCGATTTCGACGCCGCCGAGGACATGTTCGTCGTCGAATGGACGGATCCCGACGCGCCGGACCCGATGCTCGTGCTGACCGACAATGCAGACGGCTCCCAGACGCTTTCGGCCAACGGCACCGATCTCGCGATCTTCGCGCAGGGCGGCGTTCGGATGGAGGACATCCTCCTGCTCGAAGCGCCCTGAGCCCTCAGAACAGCGACAGCTGATCGCCCGGCTGGGCGGGAACGGCGAACAGGTCGCAGCGTAGCGGCCTGCTTTCGCGTCCCAGACCGGCCCGCTTGCACCCGGCCCGGAACCGCCGCGCCGTCAGCTCCGCGAACACCCCCTCGCCCCGCATCCGGTGGCCCCAGCGCGGATCGTAATCGCGCCCCCCATGCATCTCGCGCAGCCGCGCCATCACCTTGGCCGCGCGCCCCGGTGCATGTTCGGCCAGCCATTCCTGCCAGAGGGTCGAGACTTCGCGAGGCAGGCGAAGCATGATCCAGCTCGCCGCATCCGCCCCCGCTTCGGCCCCCGCCATCAGGATCGCCTCCATCTCCTCGTCGGTCAGCCCCGGCACGACCGGAGACACCATCAACCGGACCGGGATGCCCGCCTGGCTCAGCCGCCGGATCGCCGCCAGCCGCCGCGCGGGCGACGGCGCGCGCGGTTCCATCCGGCGCGCAAGGTCGGCATCCAGCGTGGTCACCGACAGCCCCACCCGGACCAGCCCCCTGGCCGCCATCGGCGCCAGGATGTCGATGTCGCGCTCCACCATCGCGCCCTTGGTCACGATGGCGACCGGGTGATTGAACTCGGCCAGAACCTCCAGGCAGGCTCGCGCGATGCCCCGGTCGCGCTCCACCGGCTGATAGGGGTCGGTGTTGGTGCCGATGGCGATCGGCGCCACCTTGTAGCGCGGCGCGCTCAGCTCCTTGCGCAGAACCTCCGCCGCGTTGGGCCGCGCCACCAGCCGCGTCTCGAAATCCAGCCCCGGCGACAGGCCCAGATAGGCATGGCTCGGCCGCGCGAAACAATAGACGCAGCCATGCTCGCAGCCGCGATAAGGGTTGATCGACCGGTCGAAGGGCAGGTCCGGCGAGCGGTTATAGGTGATGATGCTCCGCGCCATCTCCTCCCGCGTCTCGGTCGCCAGCCGGGCGCTCTCCTCCGGCAGGTCCCAGCCGTCGTCGGCCGCCTCGCGCGACAGCTCGAACCGGCCCGCCGCGTTGCTCAACGCCCCGCGCGCCCTGGGTTTCTCGCGCTGATGATCCGGTCTTGTCTCCATGGCGACATGGATAGAACATTACAGGAACAAAGGCAATCCGACCCGATTGCCCCACGAATTTTCCGTCGCGGCCTCAGAGCTTTATCCGCGAGGCGGGGATCATGCGCGAAACCCAAGATCATTCTGCGGATTTCTCATTACACATGATCGCGAATTCCCCCTATACGTCGGTTGCAGCCCCGGCTGTGTCGCAATCGACGCAGTCGAAACCGGGCGTTCGCGCAAAGAAGGGTCAAACCGGCCATGTCGGGGACTCACCCCGCCAACGATCTGAGGAAACGCGCCAATGTCGGACGAAGAAGACATCATCCTGTCGGAGCTGAGCGACGAGGAACTGGTCGAACAGATGTTCGACGACCTCTATGACGGCCTGAGGGAAGAGATCGAGGAAGGGGTCAGAATCCTTCTCGAACGCGGCTGGACCCCCTACAAGATCCTGACCGAGGCGCTGGTCGGCGGCATGACCATCGTGGGCGCCGACTTCCGCGACGGCATCCTCTTCGTGCCCGAGGTCCTGCTGGCCGCCAACGCGATGAAGGGCGGCATGGCCATCCTCAAGCCGCTGCTGGTCGAAACCGGCGCCCCGCGCGTCGGCAAGATGGTGATCGGCACCGTCAAGGGCGACATCCACGACATCGGCAAGAACCTCGTCTCGATGATGATGGAAGGGGCCGGTTTCGAAGTCGTCGACCTCGGCATCAACAACCCGGTCGAGAACTATCTCGAGGCGCTGGAAACCGAACAGCCCGATATCCTCGGCATGTCCGCCCTGCTGACCACCACCATGCCCTACATGAAGGTCGTGATCGACACGCTGGTCGAACAGGGCAAGCGGGACGACTACATCGTGCTGGTGGGCGGCGCGCCGCTCAACGAGGAATTCGGCAAGGCCATCGGCGCCGACGCCTATTGCCGTGACGCGGCGGTGGCGGTGGAAACCGCCAAGCATTTCGTCTCGCGCAAGCACAACCAGATGGCCACCTGACACCGGCCACCAGGCGCGGCCCGACCCGGCCGCGCCCGACCTTTCGGGAGCACGTCAGCCGATGACCGACCCCGCCTTCCCCGATGACCACCGCCTGACCACCCAGGGCACCGCCGTCTCGGACGGGCGCGGCCGGATCCTGCTGGTGGCCTGCGGCGCGCTCGCCCGCGAAATCCTCGAGCTGCGCGCGCGCAACGGCTGGACCCATATCGACCTGCGCTGCCTCCCCGCCATCCTGCACAACCACCCCGAGCGCATTCCGCAGGCGGTCGAAGAGATCGTGACCCGCCACCGCGACGCCTATGACGCGGTCCATGTCGTCTATGCCGATTGCGGCACCGGCGGCCTGCTGCAGCAGACCTGCGCCCGGCTCGGGGTCGAGATGGTGCGCGGCCCCCATTGCTATTCCTTCTTCGAGGGCAACGACCTTTTCGCGACCCGCGCCGAGGACGAGACCACCGCCTTCTACCTCACCGATTTCCTCGCCCGGCAATTCGACGCCTTCGTCTGGAAACCGCTGGGGCTAGACCGCCACCCGCAACTGCGCGAGATGTATTTCGGCAATTACGAGAAGTTGGTCTATCTCGCCCAGACCGACGATCCCGCCCTCACCGACCGCGCGCGCGACTGCGCCCACCGGCTGGGCCTCGCCTTCGAACGCCGCGCCACCGGCTATGGCGATCTCGAAACCACGCTCGAGGACTGGGCGCGCGCCCCCTCTTCATCTCTTTGACAAATACTCCGGGGGAGTCGCCGCTTGCGGCGACGGGGGCAGAGCCCCCTGTCACGCAGCCTCCGCCGCCACCAGCCGGATCCGCTCGATCATCGCCCGCAGCCCGTTGGACCGCTGCGCCGACAGGTGATCGTTCAGACCCAGCCGGCCCATCTCGGCGCGCGCATCGACCTTCAGCACCTCGCCCACCGGCAACCCGTTGTAGAGCCTGCGCAGAACCGCAATCAGCCCGCGCACGATCATAGCGTCGCTGTCGCCGTCAAAGCGGAACACGCCATCCTCGATCACCGGATGCAGCCAGACCTGGCTCGCGCAGCCCTGCACCTTGGTCGCCGGCACCTTCAGCGCGTCGTCGAGCGGCTCCATTGCCTTGCCCTGTTCGATGACATGGCGATAACGGTCCTCCCAGTCGTCGAGAAACTCGAAATCGTCCACGATCTCCTCAAAGGCGGGGCTGGCCATCACTGTCTCCGTCTCGTCTGCCTGCGTCTCCCCAGTGACCTATGCCGCACCCGCCACGCTGTCCAGAGCGCAAGCGCCTTTTCAACCGCGCCCCGATGCGCTAACCCGAGGCAAGGACACAAGGAACGGATACGGGCGGGGCGACATGCGCATAGCTTTCACGGGACTTCTGGTGGCGGCACTCGGGCTCTCGGCCTGCGGCGGATGGCGCGACTCGCGCGTGAACCCCTCCAACTGGTTCGGCGGCAGCCGCGAGGTGCCCGTCGATACCGTCCCCGTGGCCGAGACCAACCCGCTCATCCCGCAGCGGACCGGCACCAGCCTCCTGCGCCGGCCACCGGGCGAGGACCGTTCGCAGCCGATCATGACCGTCACCGAACTCGCGGTTGAACCGACCCCCTCGGGCGCCATCATCCGCGCCACCGGCGTGGCTCTGCGCCAGGACGCGTTCGATGCCGAACTGCGCCTCGATCCCACCGCCTCCGAAGGCGTGCTCGCCTACACGTTCCGCGTGGTCTATCCCGAGGATCCGACCCCGCAGGGCACCGAGGCCAGCCGCACCATCCGCGCGGCGGTCACGCTCTCGCGCCAGGAACTCGCCGGGGTCACCACGATCCGTGTCTCGGGCGCGCAGAACGCCCGCGAGACGCGCCGCCGCTAAAGCGGCACCACCATCACGTTCTGCCCCTTCGCAGCCAGCGCGATCCGCCCCTCGCACAGGCGCATCGCATCCTCGCCGAAGACCTCGTAGCGCCAGCCCGACAGGGCCGGCACGTCGCGTTCGCCGGCGGCGATCATGTCCAGATCCGCGCTCGACGCGATCAGCTTGGCGGCGACGCCCGCGCTTTCGGTCTTGGATTTCAGCAGGACGCGCAGCAGGTCGGCCAGCGCCGGATTGACCTGCAACTTGTCGCGCCGCGTGTCGGGCCTGGGCATCTGGTCCGGCGGACACTCGATTCCCCGCGTCACCGCCTCCAGGATTCCCTCGGCGATGGCCCCCTTGCGCGCCTCGCGCAGCAACAGGCGCGACCCGCCCAGATCGGCATGCGTGCGCGGCTTGGTCGAGGCCAGCTCGATCAGCGCATCGTCCTTGTAGACCCGGTTGCGCGGCACGTTGTTGTCCTGCGCATAGGTCTCGCGGAACTGCGCCAGCTCCCGCACGACGGCCAGGAACTTGGGCGAATTGGTCCGCGTCTTGATCCGCTTCCACGCCTCTTCGGGCCGGATGTCATAGGTGGCCGGATCCGTCAGCACCCGCAACTCCTCGGCCAGCCAGTGCGAGCGGCCGGATTTTTCCAGCTCGGCGGCGAGATATTCGTAGATCTGGCGCAGATGCGTGACGTCGGCCAGCGCATAGGTCTTCTGCGCATCGGTCAGCGGCCGGCGCGACCAGTCGGTAAAGCGCGAGGTCTTGTCCAGCCCCGCCTTGCAGATCTTGCGCACCAGCGTCTCGTATCCCACCTGCTCGCCAAAGCCGCAGACCATCGCCGCCACCTGCGTGTCGAAGAGCGGCGTGGGAAACACCCCCGCCTCAACCCAGAAGATCTCCAGATCCTGCCGCGCCGCATGGAACACCTTGACCACGCTTTCATCGCGGAACAGCTCGTAAAGCGGCTCCAGCGACAGCTCCTCGACCAGCGGGTCGATCAGCACGGCCGCGTCCTCGCCATCGCCCGGATGGGCGATCTGGATCAGGCAGAGTTTCGAATAATAGGTCCGTTCGCGCAGAAATTCCGTATCCACGGTCACGTAGGGATGTTGTGCGGCGGCGGCGCAATACGCCGCCAGCTCTTCGGTCTTGGTGATGGTTTTCATGTGGGCAATAGGTGCTTTGTTCTTGTCCGTCGGCCCCGCGCTGCGGAGCCCGTATTCACTGTCCTGGTCGCAACCATAGGCCGAAGGCCGCCGACAAGTAAATCACCCGCCCCAAGAAAGCCCGCAGGGTTACCCCAATCGCACAGGGTCGCGCCGACCCTCGGCAAAGCGGCGCAGAACCTCGGGGTAAAGCCGATGCTCCTGTTCCAGCACACGCGCGGCCAGCGCCTCGGGCGTATCGCCGTCCAGAACCGGCACCCTCGCCTGGCCCAGGATCGGCCCGTCATCCAGCACCGCCGTCACCTCGTGCACGGTGCAGCCATGCTCGGCATCGCCCGCCTCCAGCGCGCGGGCATGGGTATGCAGGCCGGTATATTTCGGCAGCAGCGACGGGTGGATGTTCAGCATCCGCCCCTGGAAGCGCGAGACGAAATCGCCCGTCAGCACCCGCATGAACCCAGCAAGACAGACGATATCGGGCTCCGCGGCCTCCAGTGGTTTCAGCAGCTCCGCCTCGAAAGCCGCGCGGTCGCCCTTGAAGGGCCGGTGATCCACCGCCGCCACCGGCACCCCGCGCGCCGCCGCGCGGGCCAGCCCGCCCGCCTTCGGATCGTTCGACAGCACCAGACAGGGCCGCGCCGGGTGGTCGCCCACCATGCTGTCCAGCAGGGCCAGCATGTTCGACCCCCCGCCCGAGATCAGGATGGCGACGCGCTTGTGGCTCACCGCAGCGCACCCGAGTACCACACGCCCTCGCCCGCCGTGACCCGGCCGATCCGGTGAACCGTCTCGCCCTCGCCCTCCAGCAGCGCGGCCAGCGCATCGGCCCGATCCGCCGCGCAGACCACCACCATGCCGATCCCGCAATTGAAGGTCTTGAGCATCTCGTCCTGCGCGATCTCGCCCACGCCCGCCATCCAGTCGAAGACCGGCGGCAGCGTCCAGCCGTCCAGGTCGATCCCGGCGCCCAGCCCCTCGGGCAGCACGCGGGGCAGGTTCTCGGTCAGCCCGCCGCCGGTGATATGGGCCAGCGCATGAACGCCGCCCGCACGAATCGCGCCCAGCACCGGGCGCACGTAAAGCCGCGTGGGCGTCAGCAGCGCCTGGCCCACCTGCCCCTCTCCGAACGGGCTGTCATCCTCCCAGGACAGGCCCGCATGTTCCACCAGCCGCCGCACCAGCGAATAGCCGTTGGAATGCACCCCGTCGGACGCCAGCCCCAGCAAGACGTCGCCCTCGGCCACGCCCTCGGGCAGCGCCGCGCCCCGCTCCATCGCGCCCACGGCAAAGCCTGCAAGGTCGAAATCGCCCGGCGGGTACATGCCTGGCATTTCCGCTGTCTCGCCCCCGATCAGCGCGCAGCCCGAGGCGGCACAGCCATTGGCGATCCCCTCGACGATGCGCGCGGCCACCTCGGTCTCCAGCTTGCCGGTCGCGAAATAATCGAGAAAGAACAAGGGCTCCGCCCCCTGGCACACCAGGTCGTTCACGCACATCGCCACCAGGTCCACGCCCACGCCATCGACCACGCCGGTGTCGATCGCGATGCGCAGCTTGGTGCCCACGCCATCGGTCGCCGCGACAAGGATCGGGTCGCTGTAGCCGGCCGCCTTCAGGTCGAACAGCGCGCCGAACCCGCCCAGCCCGCTCATCACGCCCGCGCGGTCCGTCCGCTTGGCCGCCGGCTTGATCCGGTCCACCAGCGCGTTGCCCGCGTCGATATCGACCCCCGCCTCGGCATAGGTCATGCCACTCTTGCCCGATGTTTCCGATGTCATGACCCGGCTTCCTCTCGTGTCGCTCCCGCGCGGGTTAGTCCATCGCGCGCGCGCATGCAACGGTCAGGCTTGACGCGCCCGCAGGTCGTGATAGGCAGAAGGCGCAACCGGGCCCGCCCGGCTGCACAGCCCCTGGGGGATTAGCTCAATGGTTAGAGCAGAGCGCTCATAACGCTTTGGTTGGGGGTTCAAGTCCCTCATCCCCTAGGACAACCACCTTTTCGCCCGGAAATGGAACATCGCGCCACGCCCGCCGTTTGACACCGAACGGAAAAGGAAACGCGATGTCCACGATCACCACGAGAAATCCCGCGACCGGGGAAACCCTGACCACCTACGACATGATGTCCGAGGCCCAGGCCGCCGACCGGGTCGAGGCCTGCCACCGCGCCTTTCTCGACTGGCGCAAGCTCTCGCTTCAGGCGCGCGCCGACCACCTCACGAAGATCGCCGGAAAACTGCGCGACCATGCAGAGGGACTGTCCAAGCTGATGACGCGCGAGACCGGCAAGCTCTTCAAGGACGGCATGACCGAGGTCGAACTCTGCGCCCAGATCTTCGAATATTCCGCCCAGCAGGGCCCCAAGGCGCTCGCCGACGAAGAGCGCACCCACGGTCCCAAGGGCAAGCGCGGTATCGTCACCTACCAGCCGCTCGGCGTGATCTACTCGATCCAGCCTTGGAATTTCCCGCTGTACCAGCCCGTGCGCGTGCTGGCCGCGAACCTGATGGCAGGCAATGGCTGCGTGCTCAAACATGCCGCCATCTGCACCGGCTCCGCCCTGCGCCTGCGCGAGATCTGCATCGAGGCCGGGCTGCCCGAGGACATCTTCCAGGTGATCCTGATCGACCATGACACCAGCGACAGGATCATCGAGCATCCCCATGTGCGCGGCGTCACCCTGACGGGCAGCGACGGCGCCGGGCGCCATGTGGGCGCCAAGGCCGCTGGCGCGCTCAAGAAGACCGTGCTCGAGCTCGGATCGAACGACGCCTACCTTGTCCTGAGCGATGCCGATATCGAAACGGCGGTGAAATTCTCCACCATGGGAAGGCTCTACAATAACGGCCAGACCTGCGTCTCCGCCAAGCGCTTCATCGTGACCGACGCCGCCTATGACGCCTTCATCGAGGCCTTCGTGGAGCAGATGAGCCAGATCCCGCTCGGCGATCCGATGGAAAAGGAAACCAAGCTCGGCCCGCTGTCCAGCGACGACCAGTTCCAGACCGTCAAGGAACAGGTCGAGCAAAGCGTGGCCGACGGCGCCACGCTTCTCTGCGGCGGCAAGGCACCCGATCGCCCCGGCGCCTGGTATCCCGCCACCGTTCTGGGCGACGTGAAACCGGGCATGCCCGCCTATGACGACGAGATCTTCGGCCCGGTCGCCTCGGTCATCCGCGCCCGCGACGACGCCGACGCGATGCGGCTGGCCAATGACAGCCGCTATGGCCTGGGCGGCGGCATCTTCTCGCAGGACGAGGCGCGCGCGGTCGATCTGGCCCGGGCGGAGTTCGACACCGGCATGATCCGCATCAACTCCTTCGGCGCGGCCGATCCCAACATGCCCTTCGGCGGGGTCAAGGACTCGGGCTATGGCCGCGAGCATGGCGGCTTCGGCATGAAGGAATTCGTTAATGCCAAGGCGATATTCCTGCCATGATCACCCTTCATGCCCTGCAATATTCCCGCGCCATCCGCGTGCTGTGGCTTCTCTCCGACCTGGGACAGCCCTGCGAGCGGGTGGATTACGAGCGCACGCCCGAGTTCCGCGCGCCCGAGGCCCTGTCCCGCGTCCACCCCCTGGGCAAATCCCCGGTGATCGAGGATGACGGGCAGAAGATCGCGGAATCGGCCACGATCCTGCGCTATCTGGTCGAGAAATACGGCGATGACAGCCACCGGCCACCGCCCGGCACCCCTGCATATTGGCGGCACGAATCGCTGCTCGACTATGTCGAGGCCTCCTTCGCCGAGGTTGCGCTCGCCGCGATCCTGCCCGCCTTCCAGGGCAAGGAGATCCCGGAAGAGGCCAGGTCCGCGCTCGACACCCATCTCGCCTATATCGCGGATGAAATCGGCGCCGGCCCGCTGCTCTGCGACAGCGGCCTGACCCTCGCGGATATCCAGATCTCCTATCTGCTGGCCGTGCTCGACCGCCTGGGTCTTCTGGAGGAGCACCGCAAGGTCCAGGCTTATTGGCAACGGCTCCAGCAGCAACCGGGCTATATCGCCGCGACCGAGGCAGCGGGGCCAATGGCCCCGCCCTGAGGCTTACGCCCCCACCGAGGCTGCCAGCAGGTCGCGCGAGTAATCCTCGCGCGCCTCGCCCCGGCGCAGGGCCTCGACGCCCATCACCTCGACGATGCGCCCGTCCTTCATCACCGCCAGCCGGTCGCACATATGCCCGATCACCGGCAGGTCGTGGCTCACCATCAGGTAGGTCAGCCCATGCTCGGCGCGCAGGTCCGTCAGCAGGTTCAGGATCTCGGCCTGCACGCTCACATCCAGCGCCGAGGTCGGCTCGTCCAGCAGCAGGATATCCGGCTCCCCCGCCAGCGCCCGCGCGATCGCCACGCGCTGCCGCTGCCCGCCCGACAGCTGGTGCGGATAGCGGAACCGGAATTTCGCGCCCAGCCCCACATCGTCCAGCAGTCGCACGACCCGCGCGTCGACATCGCCCAGCTTGTGCAGGCTCAGCGTCTCGCTCAGCACCTGGTCAACCGTGTGCCGGGGATGGAGCGAGGCATAGGGGTCCTGGAACACCATCTGCACCGTCTTGAAGAAGGCCCGGTCGCGCCGCGCGCCCTCGATCCGCTTGCCCTCGACCTCGATCAGGCCGGACCAGTCCCGCGCCAACCCGGTGATCGCGCGCAGGATCGTGGATTTGCCCGACCCGCTCTCGCCCACCAGACCAAAACTTTCGCCGGTGGCCACCTCGAACCCGGCCTCCTTGACCGCGTCCACCCGGTCGCGCCCGTCGCCGAACCAGACGTCCAGCCCCTCGATCCGCAAGGCCACGCTCATGCGCCCCCCTCCTCGGCCCAGGCCGGGTCGCGCTGCAAGACCTCCAGATGCCGCCGCGGCTCATCCAGGCGCGGAAGCGAGTTGAGCAGCCCCCGCGTATAGGGATGCGTCGCCTCGTGCAGCTTGTCGGCCGCACAGGTCTCGACGACGCGCCCGGCATACATGATCAGCACCCGGTCGCAGAACTCGGACACCAGGTTCAGGTCGTGGCTGATGAAGATCAGCCCCATCCCGCGATCCTTCACCAGCCGATCCATGATGCCCAGCACCTGCCGCTGCACGCTGACATCCAGCGCCGAGGTCGGCTCGTCCGCGATCAGGATCTGCGGATCGGGGATCAGCATCATCGCGATCATGATCCGCTGCCCCATCCCGCCCGAAACCTCGTGCGGATAGGCGCGCAGCACCCGCTCGGGGTCGCGGATCGACACCGCCTCGAGCATCTCGATGGCGCGGCGCCGCGCCTCGGCCTTCGAGGACCGGTTATGCAGCAGATAGGCCTCCATGATCTGGTCGCCCACGCGCATCACCGGGTTCAGCGAGAACTTGGGGTCCTGCATCACCATGGAAATCTTCTGCCCGCGCACCTTGCGCATCGCGGTCTCCGACAGGTCCAGCAGGTTTCGCCCCTCCAGCCTTATGCCATCGGCCTCCACGATCCCCGGCGGCCGGATCAGCCGCAGGATCGCGCGGCCCGTCATCGACTTGCCCGACCCGCTTTCACCGACGATGCCAAGCCGTTCCTTTCCCAGCGAAAACGACACGCCGCGCACCGCCTCGAACACGCCCTGACGGGTCGGGAACTTCACCCGCAGGTTTTCAACCTCCAACAGCGTCATTTGCCCTCATCCTTCGGGTCCAACACGTCGCGCAGCCCGTCGCCCAGCAGGTTGAAGGCCAGCGAAACGGTAAAGATCGCCAGCCCCGGCATCGTCGCCACCCACCAGTGATCGAGGATGAAGCGGCGGCCTTCCGAAATCATCGCGCCCCATTCCGGGCTGGGCGGCTGCGCGCCAAGACCCAGGAAACCCAGGCCGGCGGCGGCCAGGATGATGCCCGCCATGTCCAGCGTCACCCGCACGATCAGCGAGGAGATGCACAGCGGCCAGATATGCCGCGTGATGATCCGGATCGGCCCCGCCCCCTGCAGCCGCACCGCGCTGATGTAATCGGCCGAGCGGATCGTCAGCGTCTCGGCCCGCGCGATCCGCGCATAGGGCGGCCACGCGGTCAGCGAGATTGCCAGCACCGCGTTCTCGATCCCCGCGCCAAGGGCTGCCACGAAGGCCAGCGCCAGAACCAGCCGGGGAAAGGCCAGGAAGATGTCGGTGATCCGCATCAGCACCGCATCGACGATGCCGCCGGTATAGCCCGCGACCGTGCCCACCAGCAGCCCCGCGACGGGCGCCAGCAGCGCCACCAGCGCCACGATATAGAGCGTGATGCGCGAGCCATAGATCAGCCGGCTCAGGATGTCGCGGCCCAGGCTGTCGGTGCCCAGCACATGGCCCGGTGTGCCAAGGGGCGCCAGCCTGTTGCCCAGGTCCTGCGCAAAGGGGTCATGCGGCGCCAGCCAGGGCGCAAAGATCGCCGCCAGCACCAGCGCCACCAGGATGCCCAGCCCCACCATTGCCATGGTGTTCGAGCGCAGGTTCAACCACCCCTTGTAGAAGCTCGACAGCCGCGCATGCCGGCGCGAGCTCGGCGCGTCGGTGAGCAGCCACTGGCGCAATGTCATATCGCTCATTTCGCCCTCGGGTCCAGGAAACGGTAAAGAAGGTCGGACAGGATGTTGAGACAGACGAAGATCAGCCCCACGACCACCGTGCCGCCCAGCACCGCGTTCATGTCGGCACTCAGCAGCGCCGTGGTGATATAACTGCCGATGCCCGGCCAGGAAAAGATGATCTCGGTCAGAACCGAACCTTCCAGCAACTGCGCATAGCTCAGCGCGATCACCGTGATCAGCTGAACCCGGATGTTGCGGAACGCATGGCCCCAGATCACCGCGCGCTCGGACATGCCCTTGACCCGCGCGGTGGTCACGTATTCCGCGCTCAACTGCTCCAGCATGAAGGAGCGCGTCATCCGGCTGATATAGGCCAGCGAGTAATAGCCCAGCAACGAGGCGGGCAGCACGATATGGGAAAACGCGTTGCGAAACACGGCCCATTCGCCCGCGATGGCGCTGTCGATCAGGATCATGCCCGTCCGCGTCGGCACGATATCTTCGTAGAAGATGTCCAGCCGCCCCGGCCCGCCGACCCAGCCCAGGATGCCGTAAAAGACCAGCAGTCCCATCAGGCCCAGCCAGAAGATCGGCATGGAATAGCCCACCAGCGCGACGACCCGCGCGATCTGGTCGATCCAGCTGCCGCGCTTGACGGCGGCGATGACGCCCAGCGGCACACCCAGCACGACGCCCAGGATCGTGCCCAGCGTCGCCAGTTCCAGCGTGGCGGGAAAGACCCGCGCGATATCCTCGGACACCGGGCGCGCATTGAGCAGCGAGTCCCCGAAATCGCCCTGAAGAACATCCCACAGGTAATAGCCGAACTGCACCAGCAGCGGCTTGTCGAGGCCCAGCTGCTCGTAAACCGCGTCATAGGTCTCCTGGCTCGCCCGCTCGCCCACGATCGCCAGCACCGGGTCGATGGGCATCACCCGCCCGATCAGGAAGGTCACGAAAAGCAGGCCCAGCATGGTGATGGCGACGCTTCCCAGCGTCGTCACCGTCCCCCGGAACCAAGGGGAAAGAGGCGCCCGCAGGCGCCTCCGGTCCGTTCTGTCCACGTTGGCCATGCCGTTACTTGGTGATCGGCCAGTAGCTGACCGCCGTGGTCGCACCGCCGAAATTCACGTTCTCGACGTTGTCGCGCATCCCGGCCTGCTCGATCTGCTGGAACATCACCACGAAGGGCGAGGTCTCGCGGAACTCGGCCTGGATCTCGTGATACATCTCCCGGCGCTTGTCGGTGTCGTTCTCGACCACCGCGGCATCGACCTTCTCGGTCAGCCCGCCGGTATCCCAGGCATTGCGCCAGGCCAGCAGGCCGGTCGCGTTCGCCTCGTCCGAGTTGTCGGGGTTATAGGCGAAGGTGCCGGCATTGGTGTGCGGATCCGGGTAATCCGGCCCCCAGGCGCCGATATAGACGTCCAGTTCGCGCGCACGGTACTCGCCCAGGATCTGCTTGGCGGTGCCCACGTTGATGTCCAGCTTGATGCCGACCTGACCCAGCGCGTTCTGGAAGGATTGCGCGATCTCGATGCGCTCCTGCGCCTCGCGCACGCCGGCACGGATGGTCAGCCCCTCGGGCACGCCCGCCTCTTCCAGCAGCGCCTTCGCCTTCTCGACGTTCAGGCTGAACGGGTTCTCGTTCACCGCGCCCAGGAAGGTCTTGGGCAGGAAGTTCTGGTGGATCGTGTACTGCCCGTTGAGGAAGCTGTTCTGCATCCCCTCGTAATCGACCAGGTATTTCATTGCCTGGCGCACCTCGGGCTTGGACAGCTCGGGATGCTTCTGGTTGAAGGACAGGTACATCAGCCGCCCGCGCAGCTCGTCATGGATCTTGACGCCCTCGGCCTCGCGCGCGCCGGCCACGTCCTCGGGGTTCAGGTCGCGCGCGATGTCGATATCGCCGCGCTCCAGCAGCAGGCGCTGGCTCGCGCTTTCCTGCACATGGCGCACGATAACCCGCTCCATCGCGGGCGCGCCAAGGTAGAAATCCGGGTTCGAGGTCAGCGTGACGCTTTCATTGGGCTTCCAGCTCGCCAGCTTATAGGCGCCCGAGCCGGCCGAGTTGGTCTTGAGCCATTCCGACCCCATGTCGCCATCGACCTCGTTGGCCATGGCAACTTCCTTGTCCACGATCGACCCGATGGTGGCCGTCAGGCAGTTCAGCACGAAGGAGATCGCATAGGGCTTGTCGGTGGTGATCGTCACCGTGTTGCCATCGGCTACGATGGTCTCCTCGACATTCTCCTCGGTGAACCCAAACTGCGTCAGGATGAAGGAGGGCGTCTTGTTCAGAACCACCGCCCGGCGCAGCGAGAATTCCACGTCCTCGGCCCGGATCGGGTTGCCCGAGTGAAAGCTCAGCCCGTCGCGGATGGTGAAGGTGATCGACTTGCCGTCATCGCTGACCGTCCAGCTTTCGGCGATCTCGGGCTGATACCCCTTGTCCAGATCGGACGGGTCGAAATTCACCAGCTTCATATAGACGTTGCGGATCACGTCCGCGCCCGCGAACTCGAAGCTCTCGGCCGGGTCCAGTGTGGTGATGTCATCGATCCTGTTGGCGATGACCAGCATGTTGGCCGGTGTCTCGGCCCATGTGGCCGGGGCCGCTGTGACCGCCAGCGCCAGGCCCATTGCCGCGCCGCTCAGGAACTTGCTGAATGCACTCATGTTATCCTCTCCTGTCTTCGGGTTTATCGGTCCGCGGGGATCAGGGACGCCATGTCGCCTCCAAGACCCGCAGCCAGTTCTCGTGGCACAGTTTCCGGATCAGATCATCCCCGTACCCGTGCTCTTTCATGGCCTGTCTCAGTTTGGGCAGGCCCGCGACCGTGGTCAGGTCCTCGGGCACCACCGCGCCATCGTAATCGGACCCCAGCGCCACGCCATCCTCGCCGAGAAGGCCGATCAGGTGATCGAGATGGCGCATCACCTGCGACAATGGCACATCCGACCGCATCCGGCCATCCTCGCGAAGGAAGGCCACCGCGAAATTCAGCCCCACCAGCCCGCCGCTCTCGGCGATCGCCGCCAGCTGCTTGTCGGTCAGGTTGCGCGAATGGGCGCAGATCGCATGGGCGTTGGAATGGCTCGCCACCAGCGGCGCCGAGCTTTGCCGCGCCACGTCCCAGAATCCCGCCTCGTTCAGATGCGACAGGTCCAGCATGATGCCCAGCTCGTTGCACCGCCGCACCAGCCTGATCCCCAGGTCGCTCAACCCTTCGCCCGTATCGGGCCCCGAGGGGAAGCGGAACGGCACGCCATGTCCGAACAGGGTGGGCCGGCTCCAGACCGGCCCGAGCGAGCGCAGCCCCGCGGCATGGAACACGTCCAGCATGTGCAGGTCGGGGTCGATCGCCTCGGCCCCTTCGATGTGAAAGATCGCGGCCATCCGGCCCGCCGCCATCGCGCCCCGGATATCGGCCACGCTGCGGCAGACGGTCAGCGCGCCGCGCCGCTCGAGCTCCAGCAGGATAGCCACCTGCGCCACCGCCACCGGAAGCGCATCCTCCCAGTCCACCGGCTCGGGCAAGGGCAGGTCATAGCTGGGCTTGTCCATCTCGCTCATCTTGAAGGCGCGGTCGATCGGCGAGGGCACGTAGACCGCAAAGAACCCGCCGCCGAATCCGCCCTCGCGCGCCTTGGGCACGTCGATGGCCCCGTCGCGACCGGTCAGGAAGCTTTCGACCTGCCCCATTCCGCCCGCGCGGAACAGCTTGGACAGCACATCATTATGCCCGTCAAAGACCAATGGCCCGCTGTCATTCAATGCCGCGTCTCCCGTCCCGTCTGTCGCCCGGCGAGACTAGTCAAAATGGTTTCGCATTGTTTAGTCCAAATGCTATGAGTTTTCCTCATTCATCAAGTCACCTCACGGGATGGCATGACCAAATCACGCAACTGGCATTCTCTGGCCGAGTACAACGCGCTGCGCGCCCTGATGCAGGCGGGCACGACAACCGGCGCCGCGCACAGGCTGGGCGTCTCGCAATCGGCCGTCAGCCGCTCGCTCGCCAGTCTCGAAAACCGTTTCGGCACCACGCTTTTCGAGCGCGAGGCCGGCCGCCTGCGCCCCACGCAGGAGGCGGTCAGCCTCAACCGCAGGCTCGACCCGCTCTTCGACGCGCTCGACCGGATCGACGGCGCGCCCGAACCCGTGCAGGAAACCCTGCGCCTGATCGCCCCGCCCAGCTACGCGCATCGCTTCATGGTCACGCTGATCAGCAGCTTCCTGACCATCAACCCGAATTTCTATGTCAGCTTCGAGGTCAACACCTCCGAAGAGGTGATCCGCGGCATACTCGACGAACGGTTCGATCTGGGCATCACCGGGGTCGAGCAAAGCCGCTCGGGCCTCCAGATGCTCCCCTATCGCCACTCGCAGGCCGTCTGCGCCCTGCCCCGCGACCACCCACTGGCCGAGCGCGATGTCATCCAACCCGCCGACCTGCACGGCGAACGGCTCATCGCGCTCACCCGGCGCCATGCAAGGCGCGGACAACTCGAACGCCTCCTCCTCCAGGCGCAGGCCCGGCCCCGGCTGGTGGCCGAGGTCTCGACCAGTTTCGCCGCCGCCGACCTGGTGCGCGAGGGGCTGGGACTGACGGTCATCAACCCTTTCCCGCTCTACCACTACCGCTCCGACGACGTGGCCTTCGTCCCCTTCGAGTCGCCAATCGCCTATCGCAGCTACTTCGTCACATCGGCCACCCGCTCGACCCCGCGTGTGGCGCGCGCCTTCATGCGGCACATGCGGCTCAACACTCCGCCCGATCCCTTCTCGCGCAAAGGCTGAAGGGCAGCGCCCGGCCGGGGTACCGCGATGTACAAAACGGTCAATCGCCCCCGCCAGGGGCGTACAAAACGGTCAATTCGACGGACCAGGACCTAGAAGGCCCCCATCGCCAGCCCCGCCCCCATCGCCGCGCCAAGCTCGCGACAGGGCTCCAGTTCCTCCTCCGAAAGCGTCTTTTCCGCCAGGATCCGCTCCGGCGTCTGGGCATGGGTACATAGGATGAAGGGCGGCTGAACCTCCTTCAGCCGCCACCCCTTCGCGATCCGCGCCGCCTGCCGCGCGGCGTTCTCGCCATCCGATCCCGCACAGATCATCAGCGCATAGGCCCGCCCCTCGATCCGCCCCAGAACCGGGTAGTAACAGCGGTCGAAGAACTCCTTCATCATGCCCGAAAGCGCCGCGAGGTTCTCGGGCGCGCAAAAGATAAACCCTTGAGCGGAAAGGATATCTTCGGGCTGGGCCTCCTCCGCGCGCAAAAGCCGGGTCTGGGTCTCCGCCCGTGCGGCCTCGGCCGCCGCCTTGGCCATGCGGCGGCTGCCTCCGGTGCGGCTGTGATAGACGATCAGAAGCTGGGTCATGCCTTTTCAATACAGGACCGGCGTCAGGATTTCACGCGTTCCATCTTGGGATCGAACAGCGGCTTGAGATGCACCTGGCACGGCACCCGCTCGGTCGCGACCTCCAGCTCGTACTCGCCCGACAGGACATGCTCGGCCCCGATGATATCCGGGGACCGGACATAGCCCATCCCGATCCACTTGCCCAACGTGTACCCGTACCCCGCGCTCGACAGATACCCCACCCGCTCGCCATCCCGGAAGATCGTCGAACGGCTGGCGATCACGCGGTCGGGATCGTCCGTGGTGAAACTTGCAAGAAGCCTCGTAACGCCCTGTTCCTTCTGCATTTGCACGGCGTCGCGCCCCTTGAACGGCATGTTCCCGCGCAGCTTGCAGGCCCAGCCGAGACCGGCCTCGAACGGCGTGTAATCGGGGCTGATATCGCCCGCCCAGGCGCGGTATCCCTTCTCCAGCCGCAAGCTCTCGATGGCGCGGTAGCCCGCGTCGCGCAGACCCAGATCGGCCCCCGCCTCCATCAGCACGGCATAGACGGTGGTTGCGTATTCCACCGGCAGGTGCAGTTCCCAGCCCAACTCGCCCACATAGGTCACGCGCAGCGCGCGCACCGGGCAGCCCGCGATGCCGATGGTCTTGGCGGTGCCAAAGGGAAAGCCCTCGTTCGATACGTCGTCGCGCGTCACCTTCTCCAGGATCTCCCGTGCTTTCGGCCCCATGAGCGACAGCACCGACCAGGCCGAGGTGACGTCGACCAGCTGCGCGTTCAGCCCCTCGGGGATGTTCCTGGCAATCCAGTCGAAATCATGCGTTGCATAGCCCGTTCCCGTCACGATGTAGTATTCGTCCCGCGCCACGCGCACGCAGGTCAGATCGCATTCGATCCCGCCGCGGTCGTTGAGCATCTGCGTGTAGATCAGCGCGCCCACCGGCTTGGCCACGTCATTGGCCGCGATCCAGCTCAGCGCCTCCTCTGCGTCGGGCCCCTTGAGCACGAACTTGGCAAAGGAGGTCTGATCGATCAGCACCGCCGCCTCGCGCGCGGCCTTGTGTTCGCGGCCGACCGCGTCGAACCAGTTGGGAATCCCAAAGGTGTAGATGTCGCGCGGCTCCTCGCCAGCTTCGGCGAACCAGTTCGGCCGTTCCCAACCCAGCTTCTCGCCAAAGACCGCGCCCTTGGCCCTGAGCGTATCGTAAAGCGGCGACTTGCGGCAGGGACGGCCCGAGTCATGCTCCTCGGACGGCCAGGCCATCGTGTAGTGCTTGCCATAGGCCTCGAGCGTCCGGGTGCGGACCCAGTCGGTATCGAAATGAGGCCGCCCGAAGCGGCGGATATCGACGGGCCAGAGATCATAGGGCGGCTCTCCCTTCGCGACCCATTCGGCCAACGCCATGCCAGCGCCACCACCCGCGGCGATGCCGAAGGCGTTGAAGCCCGCGCCGACAAAGAAGTTCTTCAGCTCGGGCGCCTCGCCCAGGATGAAATTGCCGTCGGGCGTGAAGCTTTCGGGGCCGTTCACCAACTCCTTGATGCCCGCGTTTTCCAGCGCCGGTACGCGACCCAGGGAAAGCTCCATAAGCTGCTCGAAATGCTCGTAATTCGAACTGAGAAGCGTGTAATGGAACCCCTTGGGAATACCGTCCAGCGCCCAGGGGATCGGGTTCGGCTCATAGCCGCCCATAACCAGGCCGCCGACCTCTTCCTTGTAATAGGTCAGCCGGTCAGGGTCGCGCAGGGTGGGCAGGTTCGCGGGCACGCCCGCGATCGGCTCGGTGACCATGTATTGATGTTCGACCGGCACCAGCGGCACGTTGACGCCCACGGTCTTGGCGAAGGCGCGACTCCACTGGCCGCCGCACAGCACGACCTTTTCGCAGGCGATATAACCCTTGTCGGTCTCGACGCCCTTGATCACGCCGTCCTGCACGTCGACACGCAGCACCTTGGTATCCTCGAAGATCGCCGCCCCCGCCATGCGCGCACCTTTTGCCAGCGCCTGCGTGATGTCCGAGGGGTTGGCCTGCCCGTCCGTCGGCAGGTACGCCGCGCCCACCACGTCATCGACATCCATCAGCGGCCACAGCTCCTGCGCCTCTTTCGGGGTCAGCAGCTGCATCTCCAGGCCGAAACTGCGCGCGGTGGTGGCCTGCCGCTTGACCTCGGTCCAGCGCTCCTGGTTGCAGGCCAGACGCAGCCCGCCATTCATCTTCCACCCGGTGCCGAGGCCGGTCTCCTCCTCGAGCGTACGGTAGAGGCGCACGGACTCGCCCAGAAGCTGCGTGATGTTGGCCGAGCTGCGCAGCTGGCCCACCAGCCCCGCCGCGTGAAAGGTCGTGCCCGAGGTCAGTTTCTTGCGCTCGAGCAGCACAACCTCGGTCCAGCCCAGCTTGGCCAGGTGATAGGCTGTCGAACAGCCCACGATGCCGCCGCCGATGATGACGGCCTTGGCGCTGGTCGGAAAGTCGCTCATGGAATCCTCACGCATTTTCGAAGTCTTTGAGCGCGGCGTCGAACCGGGCCCGGTTTTCGGCCGTGTAGGCCGCGTAATCGAAGGCGATGGCCGAGTGGATCTCGGACACCATGCTCCACATCGTCTCGCGCAGGAGCGAGGCGCATTTCATCGCGCTGTAGCGCCGCCAGAGCGCGTCATCGGGCGGGTGCCCGTAATAGGCGGCGAGCATCTCGAGCTCGCGCGCCTCGGGCAGTTCGGCGTTGGAGGCCAAGCCCGCAAGATCGAAGAGAGGAGAGTTGAGGCCGCCATAGTCCCAGTCGATCAGCCAGAGCCGCTCACCCGCGTCGATCAGGTTGGCGGGCAGCAGGTCGTTATGCCCAAGAACGATATCGATCGGCCCGACGGCGTGTTCCAGTCGCTGGGCAGCCCCAAGCAACTCTGGCAGGACGGCTTCTTGGAGCGAACCTCCAGCGCGCAACGTCGCGGCGTAGTCCCGCACGACGTGGAAGACCCAGAACATCAGCGCAGGGCCGCGCAGGACCCGGGTGCCATCTGAATGCAGCCTTTGCAGCAACGGCACGATGCGCTCGACCATCCCCGGCGCACGGATATCCGCCGCGTCCAGCGTGCGCCCGGCGACGAATTCCATGGCAAGGATGCCGGGCTCGGCATGAACGATGGCGGGCGACAGCCCTGCGGCATGGGCGGCGCGGTGGCAGGCTTGCTCGTTGAAGCGCATCACCTGGTGCACGGGGATGTCGCCGCCCACGCGCACCACATAGTCCCGGCCCTGATCGGACAGCTTGATGTTGTGGTTGGTGATCCCGCCGCTGAGCGCCTCTGCCGCGCCCGGGTCGGTCCAGATCGACAGCGCGAGCGCACGCGCCATGGCTTCGTCTTCGGTCATTGCTCCATCCCCAGGCGGCGGCGCATCCGGTGGGCCGAGGCGGCGAGGATGCGGTCGGCGATGATGGCGATGAAGGCCACCGCCAGCCCGACGACGATCCCCTGCCCCGTATCGGCCTTGGTCAGCGCGATATAGACGTCCTGGCCCAGGTCGCGGGTGCCCACCAGCGCGGTGATCACCAGCATCGACAGGGCCAGCATGATGGTCTGGTTCAGCCCGAGCAAAAGCTCGGGCACGATCATCGGCAGCTTGATCCGCCGCATCAGTTGCCCCTGCGTGCAGCCCGAAACGATGCCCGCCTCCACGATCTGCGGATCGATATTGCGGATGCCGTGCGCGGCATAGCGCACAGCGGGCGCCAGCGCATAGGCGACGATGGCGATCATGGCCGAAAAGTCCCCCACCCGGAACAGCATCACCACCGGGATCAGGTAGACGAAGCTGGGCAATGTCTGCAGCGTGTCGATGAAGGCGCCCACGACCCGGTTCGAGGTGGGGTTGCCCGCCGCGAAGATGCCCAGCGGGATGCCGATGGTCGAGGCGATGGCGACGGAGACACCACAGAGATAGACGGTCATCATCGCAGGGGTCCACAGACCCGCCAGAATGATCAGCCCGGCCAGGCAGAACACCAGCAGCCCCAGACGCCAGCCGCCCACCCGCAGCCCGATCAGGGTGACCGCGATCAGACCCCAGGCCCAGGGGATGCCGGTGAAGAACTTGCGCACCGGCAGCATGAACCATTGCAGGATCACCGTCTTGATGGCGTCCAGAGTGTCGAAATAGGTGACGTTGATATACTCCATCGCCCGCGTCCAGAACGCACTGGTCGAGATCTCGGCGCTGGCCGGATAGCTCTGGATCCAGGGCCAGATGATTCCGCCCAGATAGGTCAGCGCGATCACGGCGAGGATCGAGAGCGACCAGCGGTGGCGGCGCAGGAACCCGCCTTGCGACTGCGCCGCGATCCGGGTCACGGTCCGGGTGGCATATTCCTGGCTCAGCCGGTCCAGCGCGATGGCCAGCACCACGATGGCGATGCCCGCCTCGATCCCGCCGCCGATATCCAAACGACGGAGCGCCGTCAGCACGTCGTAGCCCAGCCCTCCGGCCCCGATCATCGAGGCGATGATGACCATGTTCAGCGAGAGCATGATCACCTGGTTCACCCCCACCATGATCGTCGGCTTGGCCGAGGGCACGAGCACTTTCCACATCTGCTGGCGCGGGGTGCAGCCGACCATGCGACCCAGCTCGGCCAGTTCCTCGGGTACGCCGCGAAGCGCGACGATTGTCACCCGGATCATCGGCGGCATGGCATAGATGACCGTGGCCACCAGCGCCGAGACCGGGCCGAAGCCGAACATGAACAGGATCGGCACCAGATAGGCAAAGACCGGCACCGTCTGCATCAGGTCCAGGATGGGGCGCATCGCGAGGTCGATCCAACGCACCCGGTAGGCGCCGATCCCCAGGAGCAGCCCGCCCCCCGCCGCCAACGGCACCGCGATCAGGACCGATGAGAGCGTGACCATGGCACTCTCCCACTGGCCGAATATGGCGAGGTAGATGAAACAGGCCCCCGTCAGCGTGGCGAGCGCCCAGCTTTTGGTGTAATGTCCCAGCGCCACGACCGAGACCACCACGGCCACCCAGCTGAGCGGGGGCAGCAGTTGCACCGCGTCGCGCCCCTGCCCGATCACCAGACCTTCGACCAGCACGCCGATCACCACGTCGTAGGGCGCCTCGATCATCGCGGCGACGGCCCGGGTCATCTCTCGGAACTGGATGCCGAAAAGTGATGCATCCTCCAGCAGCCAATCCATGAAGCCCGAGATGGCGCCTTCGAAATCCGGCTGCCAGGCCGCCGGAAAGCGTACGATCCAGCGCGCATCCAGGAGCTTGTAAATATCGAAGGCATAGGTGGACAGCGCCCAGGTGACCACGAACAGGCCACCCCAGAATACCCAGCCACTGCGCAGCAGGTCGCCGACCGAGCGGCGTGGCCCGGTCTGCTTCAGCGCCTGGGGATCGGTATCGGCCTGCATCATGCCCCGATGCTCCGCCCGACCAGCACGTCGATCACCTCCTGTCGACGGACATGGCCGATCAGCGCACCCGCATCGTCGCGCAGGTTGAATGGCCCGTCGGCCCGTTCGATCCGGTCGGCGACGGTTTCGATCCGGTCGCGCACGGACAGTTCACCGGCCGCGTCTTCCGCGGCGGCGCCAGGCCGCATGATCGCGCCCAGAGTCAGAACCTTTGCGCGCGGGATGTAGCGGGTGAACTCGGCCACGTAATCGTCGGCGGGGTTCAGCACCAGCTCCTCGGGCGTGGCGATCTGCACGATCCTGCCGTCATGCATGACCGCGATGCGGTCGGCCAGCCGGATCGCCTCGTCGAAATCATGGGTGATGAAGACGATGGTCTTTTTCAGCATCCCCTGAAGGCGGAGGAACTCGTCCTGCATCTCGCGCCGGATCAGGGGATCGAGGGCCGAGAAAGGCTCGTCCAGGAACCACAGGTCGGGCTCCACCGCGAGACTGCGGGCGATGCCCACGCGCTGTTGCTGGCCGCCCGAAAGCTGCGCGGGGTAATAATTCTCGCGCCCCTTGAGACCGACCAGTTCGATCACCTCCCGGGCGCGCGCCTCTCGGGTGGCGCGGTCCATGCCCTGCACCTCCAGCGGAAAGGCCGCGTTCTGCAGGACCGTCAGGTGCGGCAACAGAGCGAAATGCTGGAACACCATGCCCATCCGCTTGCGCCGTATCTCGATCAGTTGCTTGTCGGTCTTGCCCAGTATCTCCTCGCCATCGAAGATCAACTCTCCCGCGGTGGGCTGGATCAATCGCGACAGGCAACGCACCAGGGTCGATTTGCCCGACCCCGACAAGCCCATGATGACGAAGATCTCGCCGCGTGCGATCTGTACGTTCGCCGCCTGCACGGCCCCGATCATCTGCGCCGCCCGCAGGTCTTCGGCCCTCGGCGCGCCGCCATGCGCCTTTAGAAACGTTTCGGGCGCGTGGCCGTAGATCTTCCAGAGGTCCCGGCACTCCAGCAGGATCGAGCTTTGGGTCATGGGCGAAATCTCCCGGGCGCCTTGCAGCGACAAGGCGGTGGCGATGGATGGGTAAAGACCCGCGCCGGCAGGAACCGAACCGGCGCGGGCAAGGGGTCGGTCAGTCGACCGACGGAGAGATCCTATTGCCCGATCCAGCCGGACCAGACATCCTTGTTGGCGTCGAGCCAGGCCTGCGCCACGGCATCGAGTTCCTTGCCCTCAAGATCGACCTGACCCACCATGTCACCCATCGCCGCGTTGTCGATGGTGAAGGCTTCGATAGCCTTTGCCGCGCCCGGCCATTTCTCGGGGACACCCTTGTAGGCTACCTTCCAGATGTTGCCGGTAGGCTTGCCGCAATCATAGGCCATGTCGGGGTTCACACCCCAGGACGGGTCGTCGTAGCAGGCTGCCTCATAGGGCGGGAAGGCTACGTATTCGCCCTCGTATTTCTCGGGGGCCCAGTGCGGAGAATAGAGCCAGAGCACGATGGGCGCCTGGCGCTGGTAGGCCGATTCAAGTTCGGCAAAGAGCGCGGCATCGGTGCCCGCGTGGACCACTTCGAAATCGAGGCCCAGCGATTCCACCCGCTCCTCGTCGAAGCCCCCCCAGGTGACCGGACCGCCAAGGTAACGGCCGAACGGCGCCGTCTCGGCCGTCGCGAATTCCTGCGCGCAGTCGTTCAGCGCCTGCCAATCGGGCAGACCGGGGCAGACATCCTTCATGTAGGCCGGATACCACCACTCCTCGATCGCGTTCATGCCGGTGGGGCCAAGGTTGACGACATTGCCGGTCCCGATGGCCTCGTCCATCGCCTCGCGGCCCGTGGTCTCCCAGATCTCCATCGCGACATGCAGGTCGCCGGTCTTGAGGCCCGCGAATTGCGCGATGTAGTCGGCCTGAACGTATTCCACGTTATAGCCTGCCTCCTCCAGCACCTTGCCCATGATCGTGGTGGTCAGCAGTTGGCCGGTCCAGTCATGCAGCGTGAGCTTGATCGGATCGCTGCTTTCGACCTCGGCCAGCGCCGCGCTGCTGACGCTCAGCATCAGGGCCCCGGCCCCCATTGCCTTCAAGAAATTCATGACACCTCTCCTGTTCTGTCGGCCGCGGGTTACGTCCCGTCATCGCCCTCACCAAAACTCACCCTGATCCGGACACAAATCAACATTTTTCTGCATTGAGCGCGAATATTGCTTGGCTTTATGTAGCTTATTGTGGCTTTTTGAGGCATATTCCACGCCCTGACGGGTCAGAAACGGGAGGTCACGCGCAATGGACCCCAGACCGATTCCCACCGCCGCGGCCCGCGGCCCCGAGATTCTCGAGATCCTGCGCCTGTCAGGTGGCAGCAGCCGGATCCATGCCCTGGCCGAACGGCTCGGCGTGACCGAGGAAACCGTACGCCGCAACGTCAAGCGCATGTCGAAGGACGGGCTGGTCCACAAGGTGCATGGCGCGGTCCATCTGCTGGACACCAAGACGGAACTGAGCTTCTCCGCCCGCATGTCCGAGGCCACGGAGGCCAAGCGCCGGATCGCCGCGCATGTCGCGTCACGCGTGCCCAACGGTGCGTCGCTCTTTCTCGATATCGGATCGACCACCGCCTATATCGCGCAGGCGCTGCAGTCGCATTCCGAATTGTTCATCGTCACCAACTCGGTCACCGTGGCGCATGCGCTGGCCGCGCGGAACGGCAACCGTGTCTTCATGCCTGGCGGGGAATTGCGGCCGCATGACGGCGGCATCTTCGGGGTCGACGCGCTGGATTTCGTGGAACGGTTCCAGACCGATTTCGCCATCCTCTCGGCCGCGGCCATCGATGCGACCAAGGGTGTGCTGATCTTCGATCTCGAAGAGGCCAAGTTCTCGCGGGCCATCATGGATCGCGCGACCACCCGGATTCTTGCCGCCGACAGTTCGAAATTCGGAAAACGCGCTCCGATTTCGCTGGCCGATCCCCAACTGCTGGATCTGCTGGTCACCGACGCAGCCCCGCCCGATGACCTGGCGGCGGCGCTTGCGGGACTGGAGATCGAGGTAGACGTGGCCCCCGGAGGAGAAGGCGCATGACCGATCTTGCCGCCACGCTGCAAGTT
Source organism: uncultured Paracoccaceae bacterium (assembly GCA_947500005.1). Classification (GTDB taxonomy): domain Bacteria; phylum Pseudomonadota; class Alphaproteobacteria; order Rhodobacterales; family Rhodobacteraceae; genus Lutimaribacter_A. Next base: position 157,993 of record CANMQJ010000003.1, read on the forward strand.
GCGCTCGAGATCACCGCGCGGGCCGCCGAAATCCCGAACGAGGCTTTCGCCACCCCACCCGAGGTGGACATGAAATCCGACGAAAGCCCCGTCACCCGCGCCGATCGGGAAACCGAAGCGATGCTGCGCACGGCCTTGATGGAAGCCTTTCCCGGTGACGGGATATTCGGCGAGGAGTACGGGACCGAAGGCCTCGACCGGGCGCGCATCTGGGTCATCGATCCGATCGACGGAACCAAGAGTTTCATCACCGGCGTGCCGCTTTTCGGGATGCTCCTTGCGCTGATGGAAGGGGACGCGCCGCAATTGGGCATCGTGCGCCTTCCTGCGCTTGGCACCGTGTACACCGGGTTGCGCGGCGGTGGGGCCCGGCGCGACGGGAAACCAATCCATGCCTCCTCGTGCACCCGCCTGTCCGATGCGACCCTCTTCATCAACGAGGGTGAAAAGATCTGGACCGAGGATGCGGATCTTTTCGGCAGGCTCTGCACCGCAGGTCGCTTGCGGCGCTTGAGCTATGACTGCCAACCCCATGTTCTGCTGGCAGAAGGACGGATAGACGCCGTGGTGGATTACGACCTGAAACCCTATGACTACCTGCCCGTCGCGGCGGTGGTCGCAGCGGCGGGCGGCGTGATGACGGACTGGCAGGGCCGGCCGCTGGGCTTCGAATCCGACGGGCGGGTGGTCAGCGCGGCGACCCCCGCCCTGCATGCCGAGTTGCTGGACCTGCTGGCCGGCCCTCAGGCAGAGGCTCGTACCGCCGCGACGTGATCGGCGAAACCGGGCGTGTTCATCAGCGCCTTGCAGCGGGCGAAACGGGTCGTGGAATACTCCCAGAAATCCTCGGCCTCGTTGCCATCGGCATGCTGGATCAACCCCCAGAGAGTCCAGAGCAGGTCGCACATCGCCTTGTAGATCACCACGCGGCCCATCTCGTCCGGCCTTGGGGCGCGGCCGAAATAGGCTTGCAGCATCTCGTCATCCATCGCCTCGGTGAAATGCCCCTCGACGCTCAGGTCGCCCAGGTCCCAGAGCGGGTCGTTCATGCCGCCATATTCGTAATCGACGATCCACATCCTGTCGCCGTCGTCCAGGAAGTTCTCGCAGAGCGGGTCGCAATGGCAGGGCGCCAGCGTCACGGGTGCGGCATCCAGCGCCTCCTTCACCGGCCGGGCCGAGGCCACGACGTCATGATACCCTTCGGGCAGGTCCACGTTGCCCTTCTTGCCCAGCACCACCAGATAATCGTCGATCATCGCGAACAGCTCGAACCGGCCGGCAAATTCCTCGCCGGACACATGCAGTTGGCGCAGCGCCTTGCCGGCCCGCGCAGGGGTGCCCTCGATCAGGGAGAAATTCTCGGGCGTCATGGTGGTGATGCCGTCGATGCAATCCATCACGAGGATCCCCTCCTCCGGCGCGGCAAAGCGGATCTCGGGCGAGACCCCGGCGCGCGCGGCGGCGCGGGCATTGGTCAACTCCGCCTCGCGGTCGATATATTCCTCGGTCCCCGCGCCGGGGATACGCACGACCAGCGGTGCCTTGCCAGGCGCATCCACCCGGTAGACCAGATTGGTCAGCCCTCCCTGACGGGTGATCGTCACGGACCCCGCCTCCAGACCCTCGTATCCCGGCGTGCGGGCCAGGGCACCAAGCACCCTGTCGGTATTGTCATCGAGCATGAAATCTCTCCCTATTTGTCTTTCCCCTTACGCCTTCAATCGGGCGTTTTCGGGGTCGTAAAGCGGGCCATCAACCCGCGTGATCGGATAGGTGTCGCCAAAGACGACGCATTCGAATTCGCTTTCCTCGGCCAGATCGCGAGGAAGATACCCCATCAGGATCGTCCGGCCCACGCTGTAACCGCGCCCCGCCGAACTGGCGAGCGAGACGGTGCGACCCCCATGCAGGATCGGCTCGCCTCCTGACACCGGCAGGTTCGCCTCGGTCACGAAGGTGCAGAGCATCCGCTCGGGCCCTTCGGCCTTCTGTTTCTCCAGAACCGCGCGACCGATGAAATCGCCCTTGGATTTCAGATGCACGCGGACCCCCAACCCGGCCTCGATCGGCGTATGATCCGGCGTCAGGTCGCCCGACCAGTAGACATATCCCTTTTCCAGCCGCAGGCTCTCGATCGCGCGATAGCCCACGTTCCGGATGCCGTGCGCCTGCCCGGCCTCCCACAGCGTGTCATAGACATGCGCCGCGAATTCGGTGGGTATGTGCAGCTCCCATCCCAACTCGCCGACATAGCCGATGCGCGCCGCGCGGACCAAGGCGGCCCCCACGACGATCTCGCGTGCCGTGGCGAAGGGGAAGGCCGCGTTCGACAGGTCGTCCTCGCTGACCGCCTGCAAGACCTCGCGCGCCTTGGGGCCCACGATGTTGATCACCGCGCGGGCCGAGGTCATGTCGATCAGGTGGACCGAGCCGTCATCCGGCATGTGCCGCCGGATCCAGTCGCTGTCATGCACGCCAAAGCCGGACCCGGTCACGAGGTAGAAATTCTGCTCGCCCGTCCGGGTGATGGTGATGTCGGCCTCGGTCCCGCCCCGCTCGTTGCAGAACTGCGCATAGATGACCGAACCCACCGGCTTGTCCATGTTGCAGGCCGCCAGCCGTTGCAGCAGGTCCAGCGCGCCGGGGCCGATCAATTCGAACTTGGAAAACGAGCTCTGGTCGATCAGCGCAACGCCTTCGCGCACCGCGCGATGCTCCTCGGCGACATAGACCTTGTAGCCGGGATCGAGGAAGGCAAGCTGGTCCTCCTGCGGCACCCCTTCGGGCGCGAACCACAGCGGCCGCTCCCACCCGTTCTTGGACCCGAAGATCGCCCCGCGTGCATTCAACCGCTCGTGCAACGGCGACAGGCGCAGGTTGCGCGCGCTCTGGTATTCTTGCCCCGGATAGCGCTGCTTGTAATGGTACTCGTAATGCTCCACCGCACGCGGGTACATGAACGCCCGCGTGCCGTGATGCGGCGAGAAGCGTCGCACATCCAGCGGCCAGAGGTCGAGGCTGGGCCGCCCGTCGAGGATCCATTCCGCGATCATCTCGCCCGCGCCGCCACCCGCCGCGATGCCATAGAGGAAGCCTGTGGCCATCATCAGGTTGTCGAAGCCCGGCTGCCAGCCCAGTACGAAATCGCCATCCGCCGAATAGGGGATCGGCCCGTTGATGACCGAGCGGATGCCGACCTCGTTCAGTACCGGCGTCACCTGCGCGGCCAGTTCCGCCAGCGGACCGAACCGGTCGAGATTGTCGGGCAGCAACTGGCGCACGAACTCACCGGGGATGCCGTCATCGCCAAAGGGCAGCGTGCCCTCCTCATAGCCGCCGATCACCAGCCGCCCGCCGGCGTCGGGCTTGTAATAGACCAGCCGTTCGGGGTCGCGCAGCGTCGGCAGGTTCGCCACGCTGTCGGTATCTGGCAGCGGCTCGGTCACGATATACTGGTGCTCCACCGCGCAGGCCGGAACATGCAGGCCCAGCTTGCGGCCCAGTTCCCGGCTCCACATGCCCGCGGCCAGCGTGACGGTCTGGGCCTCCCAGACGCCCTCGCTGGTCTCGACCGCGGTGATGCGGCCGTTCTCGACGCGGAAATCCTCGACCTTCACGCCCTGCCTGATCTGCACGCCCAGCTTGCGCGCGGCCGCCGCGATGGCCTGGCAAAGGCTGGCCGGATCAACATGCCCGTCCGAGGGGATGAAGGCCGCACCCTCCAGTCCCGTGGCGTCGATATAAGGGAAAAGCTCCTTGGCCTCCGCTGGCGTGATGATGTGCATCTCCAGATCGAAGCTTTGCGCCATGGTCGCCAGCCGCTTGGCCTCCAGCAGCCGGTCCTTGGTAGCGGCCAGCCGCAGGCTGCCGACCTTCTTCCAGTCAAAGGCCATGCCGGTCTCGGCCTCGAGCCGGTCATAAAGCTCCACGGATTTCTTAAGCATCCGGGTCGTGTTCCGGCCCGAGCGCAACTGACCCACCAGCCCCGCCGCATGCCATGTGGCCCCTTCGGTGATCGCTGCCTTTTCCAGCACCACCACATCGCGCTCTCCGGCGCGGGCCAGGTTATAGGCAACCGAACAGCCGATGATACCGCCCCCGATAACAAGATGCTTGGCAGCGAACTGGGCCATGAGTCGATACTCCTGTTGGTTTTGTCGAAGCATTCACCCCGAATCGACACCAAGTAAACATTTTTGTTGCTTTATGTCTTATTTTACGATTGAAGACCGCGGCCTGCCGCCTAGAATGACCTTGAAACACACAAGAACCCTTGGGCATGTCGAAATACGAAAAGGAAATCCTCGATACGGTCGCGCTGCACGGAACAGTGTCGGTGATGGCCCTGGCCGAGCAGCTGAGTGTCACCGACCAGACCGTGCGCCGCATCGTCAAGCCGTTGGTCGAGCGCGGCGAGGTGCGCAAGGTGCATGGCGCCATCGTCTCGGTAGGCGCACCCAACGATCCGCCACTGGCGACCCGGCTGGTGGCACATCGACATGAAAAGGCGCTGATCGCACGCATGGTGGCCGAAATCGTCCCGAACGGCGCGGCGCTGGCCATCGACACCGGCTCCACCTCCTCTTTCGTGGCGCAGGCCCTGGTGCGACACCGCGACCTGACAGTGGTGACCAACTCGGCCCATATCGCATCGGTCCTCGCGATGATCGACGGGAACCGGGTCTACATGGCGGGCACGCAACTGCGCAGCCATGACGGGGCGGCCTTCGATCAATCGGCCTTCGAGACTGTCTCGCGCTTTACCGTCGACATGGCGATCCTGTCCGCGTCGCTGGTGCATCCCGAGCTTGGGTTTCTTGCCAATGACCAGCACGAGGTGGACATGGCAATCGCGATGGCGCGTATTGCCGACCGGCGGTTGATGGCGGTGGATCACAGCAAGTGGCACAGCACCAAGGCCAATGCGCCCTTGCGAATGCCGGTGATGCAAGCGGGCGATCTGCTGGTGACCGACCGGGCGCCCGATCCCGCTTTCAACGCGCTGGTCGCCGATCTCGACCTGCGGGTGCCGTGAGGTTTCGGCTTTCCTCGACAACGGCGCTCTGCCACATCTTCCTGCATGAGTGACAGGCCCTTGATATGCGCGGTGGATGGCGGCGGCAGCGGATGCCGGGTGGCGCTTGCCGAAGCCTGCGGCCCGGTTCTGGCGCGCGCCGAGGGCGGCCCGGCCAATATCACCAGCGATCCCGGCGCGGCGATCGGCAACCTGCTCGACGCGGTGGAGCGCGCAGCGCTCGAACTCGGCCCGCGCGCGCCGCGTCTCGCCGAACTGACGGCCCATCTGGGGCTGGCCGGTGTTCTCGGGCCAGAGCATGCAGCCTCTATCGCCGCCCGTCTGCCCTTCGCTCACGTCTCGGTCACCAACGATCAGGTCACCGCGCTGCACGGCGCGCTCGGGGCGCGCGATGGCGCGCTTCTCGCGGCGGGAACAGGGTCCTTCGTCGGCCTGCGACGGGGCGGGGAAACGCGCTTTCTCGGCGGCTGGGGTCTGCGCCTGGGCGACCAGGGGTCAGGCGCCTGGCTGGGCCGCGAGCTTCTCTCCCATGTGCTGATGGTCGAGGATGGCGCAAGACCCGACAGCCCCCTCGCCCGCACCGTCCTGGCCCGGTTCGACGCGCGCCCCGAGCGCATCGTGGAATTCGCCCGCGGCGCGGAACCCTCGGATTATGCGCGCCTTGCCCCCGAAATCGTCGCGGCGGCGGAGGCCGGCGATCCCGTGGGCCGAAGCCTGATGGCGCGCGGCGCGGCCTATTTTGAAGAGCTGTTGGCGGTCGTCGACCTGCGCCGGGCAGAGGTGATCTGCCTCTCCGGTGGTCTCGGCCCGCATTATGCGCCCTACCTGTCAGACCGGACACGGTCCCGGCTCGACGCACCGAAAGGGGATGCGCTTGCCGGAGCCCTCAACCTCGCACAGCGGCTTGCGGAGGACATGACATGAGCCTTTGCGCTTATACCGGTGCCGCGATTTTCGATGGTCATGCGCTTCACTACCGGCATGCGGCCCTGGTCGAGAATGGCGTCTTCATGGAGTTGGCACCCGAGGACCACGTTCCCACCAAGGCACGCGCAATCCCGCTGGGCGGCGGCACCATCCTGCCCGGCTTCGTCGATCTTCAGGTCAATGGCGGCGGCGGCGTCATGTTCAACGACCAGACCACGCCAGAGGGGCTCGCCACGATCTCGGCCGCCCATCGCGCCACCGGCACGCGGGCTTTCCTGCCGACACTTATCACCGACACACCCGCGCGCTCGCGCATGGCGGTGCTGGCCGTGGAAGAGGCCATCGCCCGGGGCATTGCGGGTGTGCTGGGCCTGCATCTCGAGGGGCCGCACCTGGACCCGCGCCGAAAGGGGGCGCATGACGCCGCGCTGATCCGCCCAATGTCGGATGAGGATCTTGCCTTTCTCTGCGACGCGGCCAAGCGTTTGCCGAACCTGATGGTGACCCTCGCCCCCGAAGCCACCACTGCGGACCAGATCGCGCGCCTTGCAGAGGCAGGCGTGATCGTCTCGCTCGGGCATAGCGACTGTACCGCCGAGGCGGCGCAGCAGGCCATCGCCGCAGGTGCCATTGCCATCACGCATCTTTTCAACGCGATGAGCCAGCTGTCAGGCCGGATGCCCGGGCTGGTGGGGACAGCACTGACCGCGCCGGTCACCGCCGGGTTGATTGCCGACGGCATCCATGTCCACCCGCTGAGCATCCGCGCGGCGCTGAACGCCAAGGGGGCCGGGGGGCTGTTCCTTGTGACCGATGCGATGGCGACCGTCGGCGCGGAGATCACCGAGTTCTCCCTGAACGGCCGCAGGGTGTTGCGCCGTGACGGGCGGTTGACGCTCGAGGACGGCACCCTTGCAGGTGCGGACCTGGACCTGCCCCGCGCGCTGCGCGTGATGACCTGGGATGTCGGCCTGCCGCTGGAAAAGGGGCTTGCCATGGCGACCGGCATACCAGCCTCGCTGCTGCGCGCGCCGCAGGGGGTCGGGCGGCTCGAGGATGGCGGGCCGTGGCACGCCATTCACCTCGATGACGGGCTGCGTTACCGGCCTCTGCCCGACTGAACCCTGGCGCCTGAGGGAATGGTTGCTGGCGCCTCGTTCAGCGCCTCGATGGCAAACCCCGCCGCCTGCTTGTAGCCGGCCATGAAGGCGCGGCGTTCCTCCTCGGGAATGACGTCGTCGATATCGTCGAACACCCCGCCGCACCGGTCATCGAGCAGGTTCAGCAGCCCGAATGGCCCCGCCCCGCGATTGCGCAGCACCAGTTCTGAGACCGGACCGCACAGCTGCGCATCATAGGCCGCAAGCGCCTGCGGCGTGACACCGTGTTCCAGCATCTTCGCCCCAAGCGTGCGCGCGTCGATCACCGCCTGGCTCGCCCCGTTGGAGCCGGTGGGATACATCGCATGGGCCGCATCACCCATCAAAGCCACGGGCCCCTCGACCCAGGTGGGGATCGGGTCACGGTCGATCATCGGGTTCTCATAGGCGCAATCGGCCGCGCGCAGCATCTCGGGCACGTCCAGCCAGTCATAGCGGAACCCGTCGAAATGGTGGACGAAATGCTCGACCTCGACCGGGCGGAACCAGCCTTCGCCGGTCCATCCCTCGGTACTGTCCACCGTGACCTCGGCGATCCAGTTGATCAATGCGGTGCCATCGGCCTCCATATGCGAGATCGGGTAGATCACCATGCGCTGCCGATGCGTCCCCAGCCCCACAAACGAAGACCCGGTCCGGATCGGTTTCGCCCGCACCGTCCCGCGCCACATCACCGCGCCGCCCCAATGGATCGGAGGCTGGTCGGGATGCATCTGCGCGCGCACGCGGGAATGGATACCATCCGCGCCGATCAACAGGCTGCCGGTGAGGCTGTCGCCACCCTCCAGATGCGCCCGAACGCCCTCGTCCTCGATCGTGTAGCCCGTGACCCGCGCGCCCAGCCGCACCGCCTCCGGCCCCAGCCGGTCAAGGACCGTACGATAGAGCAGCATGTGGAAATCACCGCGATGCACCGCGAATTGCGGCCAGCCATAGCCCGCCTTGCGCCCGCGCGGCTCGGCATAGACCTCGCAGCCGTTGAGCCCCAGCAGCGCCCATTCCTGAACCGGTACGCCCACCGCGTCCAGCGCGGCCTCGTCCAACCCCAGGTCGAACAGTTCGCGCACCGCATTGGGTTGAAGATTGATGCCCACGCCCAGCGGACGCATTTCCTCGGCAGCCTCCAGCACGATGCAGGGCACACCGATCTGGTGCAGCGTCAGGGCCGTTACCAGCCCGCCGATGCCACCGCCTGCAATCACGACCGGGTTCACGCTCACAGGTCCAGGAAGACGGTTTCGCCTTCTCCCTGAAGACGGATGTCGAAGCGATAGGCGCCTTCGCCCGTCTTGCTCGCGATCAGCGTCTCGACGCGCGGGCGCTGCTCGATCCGGGCCAACAGCGGGTCGCCATCGTTTTCCTCGTCCTCGAAATAGATCCGGGTGTTGAGACCGATATTGACCCCCCGCGCGACGATCCAGAGCGAGATATGCGGCGCCATCCGCACCCCGCCGCGCCCCGTCACCGCGCCCGGCTTGACGGTCCGCAGGGTGAATTCGCCGCTCTCCTTGTCCGCGGCGAAGCGGCAGAAGCCCGAGACCGCCGGGTCGGCCCCCGCCTGCCCCGGATAGAGACCGGCAGCATCCGCCTGCCAGCTTTCCAGCATCGCGTCCCGCATCGCCCAGCCGGTGCCGTCAAAGACCGAGCCGGTGATGGTGATGACCTCGCCCTTCGCCCCCTCGGCAATCGGGCTCAGCCCCAGATCCTGCGGATAGATCCCCTCGACGCCGGCGAAACTGGGAATGCAGCCAATATGGACGTAGGGCCCCGCCGTCTGGCTTGGCGTCTCGGTCAACAGGTCCAGCGCTTGCACCATCACATCCCCTCCGGCTTGTTTTCGAACATGGTCTGGCGCCGTCCGCGCAGTACGATGTCGAACTTGTAGGCAAGATAATCCAAAGGCCGCGAGCCTTGCATGTCCAGCGGCGCGACCAGCCGTTCGAGCTGTCCCCGGTCGCGGATCGTCGCGGCGATGGGGCAGCGGTCGATCAGCGGATCACCCTCGAAGTACATCTGGCTGATGAGGCGCTGCCCGAAAGCATGGCCGAAGATCGAGAAGTGGATATGCATGGGTCGCCAATCATTGGCCCGGTTGGGCCAGGGATAGGCGCCGGGCCGGATCGTCATGAACTCATAGTACCCGGTCTCATCCGTCAGCGTTCGCCCGCAACCGCCGAAATTCGGATCGAGCGGGGCGAAATAGGTATCCTTCACGTGGCGGTAGCGCCCGCCGGCATTGGCCTGCCAGATCTCCACCAGCGTGTTCGGTACCGCGCGCCCGGTTTCGTCCAGCACCCGGCCATGCACGCGGATACGCTCGCCGACCGCAGGCGCCGTCCCTTGCGTGTAGTTGAGGATCAGATTGTTATCGAGTTCCCCGATCAGCGAATGGCCGAACCGCGGCCCGGTCTCCTCGCTCACCGTCGATTCCATCGACAGGAGCGGCAGCGAGGGCGAGCGCGTCACGGAGGTCTTGTAATCCGGCCAGTAAGGCACCGGGTGCTTGTCGCGCTGGCGCGGCATGAGAGCTGCGGTATCAGTCATCGTTTTCCTCCTTTTCGGCCGCAATCTCGGCCCATGTCGCCTTGGCCAGCTTGATCGCGTGATTGGCGCGCGGCACGCCCGCATAGACCGCGACATGCTGGAACGCCTCCATCACGTCCGACCGCGTGGCGCCGGTGCGCGCGCAGGCGCGAATGTGCATCGGGATTTCCTCGAAATTCCCCGTCGCTGCCAGCAGGGCCAGCGTCAGCATCGACCGCTCCCGCCGCGAGATCGCGTCCGAGGCCCAGACCGTGCCCCAGGCCCCTTCGGTGATCAGCGTCTGAAACGGTGTATCCTCCTCCGTCCGGTTGGCCTCGGCGCGATCCACATGCGCGGCGCCCAACACGGCCCGGCGCACCTCCATCCCCTTGTCGTATCGCCCGGTCATCCCGCCTCCCTCAATATGGCAGCCCGATATAGTTCTCGGCCAGATCGCGCCGTGCCGTCTCGGACTGCGACAGATGCAGCAATGTTGCACGGCGCATCTGTTCGGCAAAGCTGTCCTCGCCCTCGAACCGGTGCAACATCGTGGTCATCTGCCAGGAAAAGCGCATCGCTTTCCAGATGCGGGCCAGCGCCCTCTCGGAATAGGCGTCGATCCCCCGCGCGTCACCCCGGATCGCGTCGATCAGCGCCTGGTGCAGATAGAAGATGTCGGACGCCGCCAGGTTCAACCCCTTGGCCCCGGTGGGCGGCACGATATGCGCGGCATCCCCCGCCAGGAACAGCCGCCCCCAGCGCAACGGTTCGCTCACGAAGGAGCGCAGCGGCGCGATGGATTTCTCGATCGAAGGACCGGTCTGCATGGTCTCGGCCACCTCCGACGGCAGGCAGGTTTTCAGCTTGGCCCAGAACCGCTCGTCGCTCCACTCCTCGACCTTGTCCGACAGCGGCACCTGCACGTAATACCGGCTCAGCATCGGCCCGCGCATCGAGGCCAGGGCGAATCCGCTTTGCGAATTCGCATAGATCAGCTCGTGGTTCGCGGGGGGCGTCCGCGACAGGATGCCAAGCCAGCCAAAGGGATAGACCCGCTCGAACGCCTGCCGCTTCGCCTCGGGGATGGTGTTGCGGCTGACACCGTGGAACCCGTCGCAGCCAGCGACATAGGCGCAGTCGAGCCGTTTGACCTCGCCGTCATCGGTGAAGGTGACATGCGGCGCCGCGCTGTCGGCGTCATGGATCACGACATCCTCCACCTCGTGCAGGATGGTTGTGCCCATGGCATCCTGCGCGGCGTAAAGATCGGCGGTCACCTCGGTCTGGCCATAGACCATCACCGTCTTGCCGGTCAGCGCCTTGAAGTCGATGCGCACCATCAACTCGTCATCGGTGACGAAACAGCCCTCATGAACCATGCCCTCGCGGTGCAGCCTGTCCGCCACGCCCGCCGCCTCCAGCAGTTCCACCGCGCCCCATTCCAGCACGCCCGCCCGGATGCGGCCAAGCACATGCTCGCGGCTTGCGCGCTCCAGGATCACGGTCTCGATCCCCGCCCGGTTCAAAAGCTGCGACAGAAGCAGACCGGATGGCCCGCCCCCGATGATGGCGACCTGCGTTTTCATGGCATCCTCCCTGCCCGCCGAATGAGCTTAGCGGCGCACCTTCCTCCGCAGAATGGACGCCGCGCGCCTCCTCTGGTACTTTTCGTGCATGACGCAAAGCGATCCAATTCCCGTCTTCACCCTGCTCGGCGAAACGGGCAGCTTTCCCGACGTGGTCCATGCCGAGCCCCTATCGGCCCGTTCGCCCCAGCACCGTTGGCGCATCCCCGCGCACCGCCATTCCCAGGTCGCGCAGCTTTTCCTGATCAACGAAGGGGGCGGCGAGGCGCTTGTCGACGGGGTGCGGACGGTGTTGGCTGCGGGTGCCTTCCTCTACATCCCACCGCAGAAAGTGCATGAATTCCACTTCCAGCCGGACACCGATGGACAGGTCATCTCGGTTCCGGGGGCGGTTGTGAACGCCATGGGCCCCGCCTCGCACGAGCTGGCGCGCGCCCTCGCCCGCCCGGTAACCGGCCTCGCCGGGCCGCATCTGTCGACATTGACCGGCTATCTCGTCCGCACGGCGGCGGACACGGGCCCCTTCCGCGCGCAGCGCGCTGTCGGTCTGGCACATTCCGTGCTTGCGCTGGTGGCCGAAGCCGCGCAGGTGGCCAACGGCAGGCAAGGCGAGGATACACGCCTCGCGGTTCTCGACACCCTTATCGCGCGCCACATGGCCGAGGGTTGGACCGCCTCGGACTATGCCGCTGCCCTGTCGATCACCGCGGGACATCTCAGCCGCCTCTGCCGGGCAGCGACGGGCCGCGGGGCCACCGCCTATATCGAACAGGCCCGGATCGAAGAGGCCTGTCGCCTGCTTGCCTTCACCCGTCTGCCCGTCTCGGAAATCGGCTATCGCCTGGGCTTTGCCGACGCTTCCTATTTTTCCAAACGGTTCCGCGCGGCGCGGGGCCAGACCCCGTCGCAGTATCGCGGGGTTTTCTCGGGCTGAACCGCGATCGAAACGACTACTCTCCCACGCCGTTGCGCGGTATCACCCCCTCATAATGGTAGGAGTGCATCATGGCCGAGACATCCCCGATCCGGGTCGAAATGCGGGACGACATCGCCCTGCTGACCTTCGATCGTCCCGAGAAACGCAACGCGATGAACGGCGCGCTGGTCGATGCGCTTGACGCGTTCTTCTCGCACCCACCCAAGGGCGTGAATGTCGTCGTGATGACCGGCGCGGGCGGGCATTACTGCGCAGGGCTCGACCTGGCCGAGCATACTGAGCGCAGCCCTGAAGAGGGCGTTTATCACTCCCGCAACTGGCACCGGGTGGCCGACCTGATCGAATATGGCGGCCTGCCGGTCGTATCGGCCATGACCGGCGCCGTGATCGGCGGCGGCATGGAAATCGCCACCGCGACCCATGTCCGGGTCGCCGACACGAGCGTACGCTTTCAGCTTCCCGAGGGGCGGCGCGGCATCTTCGTGGGCGGCGGCGCCACCGTGCGCGTGGGCCGCATCGTGGGCGCGGACCGCATGCGCGAGATGATGCTGACCGGCCGCAAGCTCACCGCCGAGGAGGGCGAGCGGCTGGGCCTCGCGCATTACGTCGTACCCGAAGGCCAAGCCCTGGAGAAGGCGATGGAACTGGCACGCACCATCGCCGATAACGCGCCCTTTCCAAACTACCTGATGATCCAAGCGATCGGGCGGATCAACGACATGTCCCGCGCCGACGGCCTTTTCACTGAAAGCCTTGCCGCAGCCATGTCGCAGACCACACCCGGCGCTCAGGAGGGCATGCGCGCCTTTCTCGAGAAACGGCCGCCGAAATTCCGCTGAGGCCGGGGTCGGCGGGCGGGCGCCTTTCGCCGCAGGCGAAACAGTGCCGTCCCGCCGGCCCTATTGCGCCAGCGACGGTAGGTAGAGGACGATCCCCGGAAAGGCCACAAGCGCGGCAATGGTCAGCCCGTCTGCTATGAAGAAGGGCGTAACGCCCCGGAACACGTCCTGCACGCTCAGATCCGGCCAAACACCCGCCACGACGAAGCAGTTGAGGCCGATGGGCGGGGTGATCAGGCAGAATTCGGCCATCTTCACCACCAGGATCCCGAACCAGATCGCGCACATCGGCCCCGACATCCCGAAGGTGCTTTCCGCGGCCGAAACCATCTCGCCCCCGTTCATCGCCATCACTGCCGGGTAGACCACCGGCAGCGTCAAGAGCAGCATGCCGATCGCGTCCATGAACATGCCCAGCACGGCATAGGCCAGCAGGATGCAGATCAGGATGAGCATCGGCGACAGGGTGAGCGAGGTGATCCAGTCCGAGAACGCTCCCGGCAGGTCCGCAAAGCCCAGGAACCGGACATAGATCAGCACGCCCCAGATGATCGAGAAGATCATCGCCGTCAGCTTGGCTGTTTCCAGCAGTGCCGCTTTCAACTGTTCCCACCGCATCCCGCGCCACAGCGCGAAGAGGAACACGATGAAGGCACCGATGGCCCCGCCCTCGGTCGGTGTGCCCCAGGCCTGCTCGCCGAACGGGTTGTAGACGAAGCCGATGATGATGAGGATCACCGCGAAGATGGGCAGCGCGCCGGGCAGCGCGGCGAACCGTTGCCTCCAGGTAAATCCCCTGACGGGCGGCCCCACGTTCTTGAACACGACCGCGATCCCCACGATCAGAAGCCCGTAGATGATGGCCGAAAAGGCGCCGGGAATGAAGCCCGCGAGCAGCAGCTTGCCGACGTCCTGCTCCACGATGATCGCGTAGATCACAAGGATGGCCGAGGGCGGGATGAGCGAGGCCAGCGTGCCCCCGGCCGCGACGACACCGGCGGCGAACTGCTTGTTGTAGCCTATTTTGAGCATCTCCGGGATCGCGATCCGGGCAAAGACCGCCGAGGTCGCCACCGACGCGCCCGACACGGCGGCGAATCCCGCCGTGGCGAAAACGGTCGAAACGGCCAGCCCGCCCGGCACCCAGGCCACCCAGCGTTTCGCCGCCTCGAACAGCGCGCGCGTCAGCCCCGCGTAATAGGCGAGATACCCGATCAGGATGAAGGTCGGTATCAGGCTCAGCGTGTGGGCCGCCACCTTGGAATGGGGCACTTGTCCCGCCGTCTTGATCGCCACCGTCAGCGCCCAGCCGAATTGCTCGGGGTCGTACCCGCGTTTCGACCAGAAAACCCACAAGAGCCCCACCAGCCCGGCCAGCGCCGCGGCAAAGGCCACGCGCATTCCGGTGACCACCAGGACCAGCAGGCCGCCGGTGACCCAAAGCCCGATCTCGATTGTGTCCATGTCCCGTCCCTGCTCTTACCCGTGGCCGTCCAGCTGTTCGGCCTCGGCCGCCGCCTGCGCCGCCGTATCCTGGATCAGCGGCACGGCTACCGGATTTTCCAATCCAAGTACCAGCGCCCGGCCATAGCCCCAGATCTGCAAAACCAGCCGCAAGGCCAGGACGCCGAACGCCACCGGCGCAAGCAGTTTTGCGGGCCAGAGCGGGATGCCGATATCGATGGAACTGTCCCGGCTCCACAAGGGAGCGCCGAAATCGAAGGAGCGGGCGAAATGCGCCCAGCTGCCCCAGATCAGGGCAAGGATCAGCATCAGGATCAGCACTACCGAGAACAGCTCGAACAGCCACAGCGCCCGGCCCTTCAACTGACCGATCAGGATATCCATGCGGATATGGCCGCCCTGCCGCTGCACATAGGAGATTCCGAGGAAGGCGATCAGCGGCATCGCCTGCTCGATCCAGTCCACATATCCCGGCAAGGGCGCGTTGAACATGTTGCGCCCTCCCACCGAGATCACCGCCAGCACCATAAGGCTGAACACGGCAAGCCCGCTCACGAGCGCCATGACATGTTCAAGCCGCAACAGGGCCCGGTCGATCCGGCTCAGACGGCTGTCGTCCTCAAGGATCGATGTATGTCCTGCCATCGCAGAACTCCTTCGTGATACGGGGGATCGGGCGGAGGGGCCCGGGCGCTCAGAGGCGCCCGGGCCGCGCGGATCAGCTGCCGCCGCGTGTTTCGCTAAGCGTGGTCTCCACGATGTCCCACAGCTCTTGCGCCGGCAGGCCCTGGCCGGACATCTCCTCGATCCAGGCCGCACGGATCGGGTCGGCCGCCTTGGCCCGGAACTCCGAAAGCACTTCGTCCGAGATCACGACCTTCTCGACACCCTTCTCTTCGAGCACGGTGTCCCAGCGCTTGAGCAGTTCGCCGTAATTGGCCAGGTAATGGTCGATCGCCTCGTCAATCGAACTGTCGAGCGCCTCGCGATGCGCGTCGGGCAGCGCCTCGTAGGCGTCGATATTGACCACGACCGGGCAATTCACCGTGCCGGGGTTCAGGTTCGCGGTCCACCAGTCGGCCTTGTTGATCGTGCCGAAAGACAGATGCGCGTGCTGCGCGAAGGCCACGGTATCGACCACGCCCGATTCCATCGCGTTATAGGCTTCGGTCGCGGGCACCGAGGTCGGGACACCGCCCACCGCCGAGAACGCCTCGCCCAGGCCACCGGTCGCGCGCACGCGCATACCGTCCATCGACGCCAGCGTATCGCGCGGATCGCCGGTGCCCACCAGATTGTATTGCGGCATGGGCGAGGTCATGATGATCCGGGCGTTCCACTGCGCCATCTCGTCCTTGACCGCCGGATGCTCATAGACCGCGTGGCTCACGGCCACCTCTTCTTCCAGGTTGTTCACGCCGATGAAGGGCAGTTCCAGCACCGTGATCGCGCGGTTCTTGTCGCGGTGATAGCCGGCGCAGAACTGCGCCATCTCGAAGGCGCCGATCGAGATGCCGTCGAGATTCTCGCGCGGCTTCGACAGTCCGCCATAGCTGACGTTGATGGTGAATTCGCCGTCTGTCTTTTCGGAAACGAGTTCGGCCAGCTTCTCGACATGTTCGGTGAAGGCGCGGCGCTTGCCCCAGACAGAGGCATTCCACTCCGTCGCGGCGGCCTCTGTGACGAGCGCGACGCTCAGCGCGGCCACGGCCGCTCCGGTCAGGAACTTGGTCATGATGTCTCTCCCAGTTGATGCGGCCCCTCTTTCTCGCCGGCCGCTTGACAGAGAGGCTAGCGTTAACAGGGGGACATGCCAACCCCTGCGGGTCAGCCTGCTTGCGCGACTCGTCGGGTATGCAATGGTGCACCGAATTCCTCTGGGAACGATTTG
Organism: uncultured Paracoccaceae bacterium; assembly: GCA_947500005.1. GTDB lineage: Bacteria > Pseudomonadota > Alphaproteobacteria > Rhodobacterales > Rhodobacteraceae > Lutimaribacter_A. The sequence goes on from CANMQJ010000003.1 coordinate 174,358, forward strand.
TCACACCGCCGCAAAAGGATGAATGACGGACGCCACGCCGCGCCGATAGCGTTAACTGCCGGCGGCCCTGGCGGCTCCATTGACTCCGTCGCCCCGTGCAGAATTGGGAAAATTGAGGTCATCACCAACAAACTTTACACAACATCTTGGATGCATCAAAAAACTTTACAGACAAATCCTTACTTTACGGGAAGTTATTTCATTATTTTCAGTCTCGCGTATTATCTGCCGCCAGGAGGAGTTCGGATTTCGTCCCCGGCGACACGGGTGGTATGAAGTCCGGGCAATACATCAGTCGGAGGGAGGAGCCCAAATGACGACCGCCACAAAGACCGAAGCCGCAGCCCATGCACCCTCGCGGGACATCGTCGCACGCGCCCATGTGGACGCCGCCGCCTATGAGGAGATGTACGCAGCCTCGATCAGCGACCCCGAAGGTTTCTGGGCCGAACAGGCAAAGCGGATCGACTGGATCAAGCCCTTCTCCCAGGTCAAGGACGTCTCCTACGATTTCGGCAATGTAAACATCAAATGGTACTCCGACGGTACGCTGAACGTCGCCGCCAACTGCGTCGACCGCCACCTGGCCAGCCGCGGCGACCAGACCGCGATCATCTGGGAGCCGGACGAGCCCACCGATCCGGCCAAGCACATCACCTACAAGGAACTTCACGGCCATGTCTGCCGGATGGCCAACATCCTCGAGACGCTGGGCGTGCGCAAGGGCGACCGGGTGGTGATCTACCTGCCGATGATCCCCGAGGCCGCCTATGCCATGCTGGCCTGCGCGCGCATCGGCGCCATCCATTCCATCGTCTTCGCCGGGTTCTCTCCCGACGCGCTGTCGGCCCGCATCAACGGCTGCGACGCCAAGCTGGTCATCACCGCCGACGAGGCACCGCGCGGCGGGCGCAAGACACCGCTCAAGTCCAATGCCGACGCGGCGCTGCTGCACTGCAAGGACAGCGTGAAATGCCTTGTCGTCAAGCGCACCGGCGGGCAGACCACCTGGATCGCGGATCGCGATTTCGACTACAACGAGATGGCGCTCGAGGCGGACGACTATTCCAAGCCCGCAGAGATCAACGCCGAGGATCCGCTCTTCATCCTCTACACCTCCGGTTCCACCGGCCAGCCCAAGGGCGTGGTCCACACCACCGGCGGCTATCTGGTCTATGCCGCGCTGACGCATGAGGTCACCTTCGACTATCACGATGGTGACATCTACTGGTGCACCGCGGATGTGGGCTGGGTCACCGGGCACAGCTACATCGTCTATGGGCCGCTGGCCAACGGCGCGACCACGCTGATGTTCGAGGGCGTGCCGACCTATCCCGATGCCGGCCGCTTCTGGGAAGTCTGCGCCAAGCACAAGGTCAACCAGTTCTACACCGCCCCCACCGCCCTGCGCGCGCTGATGGGCCAGGGCAACGAGCCGGTCGAGAAACACGACCTGAGCGATCTGCGCATCCTCGGCACCGTGGGCGAGCCGATCAACCCCGAAGCCTGGAACTGGTACAACGACGTGGTCGGAAAGGGCCGCTGCCCCATCGTGGACACCTGGTGGCAGACCGAAACCGGCGGCCACCTGATGACCCCCCTGCCCGGCGCACACGCGCTGAAACCCGGCGCGGCAATGAAGCCCTTCTTCGGCGTGCAGCCCGCCGTTCTCGACCCGCAATCGGGCGAGGAGATCACCGGCAACGGCGTCGAGGGCGTGCTTGTCATCAAGGACAGCTGGCCCGGCCAGATGCGCACCGTCTGGGGCGATCACGAGCGGTTCGAGAAGACCTATTTCTCGGATTACAAGGGGTATTACTTCACCGGCGACGGCTGCCGCCGCGACGAGGATGGCGATTACTGGATCACCGGCCGCGTCGATGACGTGATCAACGTCTCGGGCCACCGCATGGGCACCGCCGAGGTCGAAAGCGCGCTCGTGGCCCACGCCGCCGTGGCCGAGGCCGCCGTGGTGGGCTACCCGCATGACATCAAGGGCCAGGGCATCTATTGCTACGTCACCCTGATGAACGACCGCGAACCGTCCGAGGATCTGCGCAAGGAACTGCGCGCCTGGGTCCGCACCGAAATCGGCCCCATCGCAAGCCCCGACGTGATACAGTGGGCGCCGGGCCTGCCCAAGACCCGTTCGGGCAAGATCATGCGCCGCATCCTGCGCAAGATCGCCGAGAACGATTTCGGCAGCCTGGGAGACACCTCGACCCTGGCCGACCCGTCGGTCGTGGACGACCTGATCCAGAACCGCGGCGGCCAGTAAGGAGCGGACGATGAAAGACGTTGTCGAAACCACACCCGCCGTGCTGATCCTTCTCGGCCCTCCGGGCGCCGGAAAGGGCACCCAGGCCCGCATGCTCGAAGAAAAATTCGGTCTTGTGCAGCTTTCCACCGGTGATCTGCTGCGCGCAGCCGTCGCCGCCGGAACCGAGGCCGGGCAGCGCGCCAAGGCCGTGATGGAGGCCGGAGGGCTCGTGAGCGACGACATCGTCATCGCCATCCTGCGCGACCGTATGGCCGAGCCCGATTGCGCCGGCGGCGTGATCCTCGACGGCTTCCCCCGGACCACGGTGCAGGCCGCCGCCCTGGACGAGTTGCTGGCGTCGAACGGTCAAAGGATCGACGCCGCCATCAGCCTCGAGGTCGAGGACGCGGCGATGGTGACCCGCATCTCGGGCCGCTACACCTGCGGTAGCTGCGGCGAAGGCTATCACGACACGTTCAAGCAACCCGAGCAGTCGGGCATGTGCGACAAGTGCGGCGGGACGGAATTCAAGCGCCGCGCCGACGACAATGCGGAAACCGTGGCCAGCCGCCTCGCGGCCTACCACGCGCAGACCGCCCCGCTCATCGCCTATTACGATGAACAGGGCGTGCTGCAACGGATCGACGCCATGGGCGGGATCGAAGAGATCGCCCAGGGCCTCGCCACCATCGTCCAGGGGGCGATGGGACAGGTGCGATAAGGACAGGGGAGAGGCAGACCAACCGCCTCTCTCCATCCCCCTGAAAGGAATGTGACCGGAACACCCGCCCTGGCGGACCGGTAACGGCTTGCCCGACGCATCGAACACCGCGGCGGGCGCATGGAGAGGGTCTGCCTGCATCCCGGCAGCCCTGGAGGAAGCAAGGAGGACCCGCGAATGGCGGATCAGACCACACATACGGCGCAGGCGGCCAGTACCGACAAGGGCTATTGGCAGGCCAATGTGCGCATCATTCTCATCAGCCTCGTCATCTGGGCGCTGGTTTCGTTCGGGTTCGGCATCCTGCTGCGCCCGCTTCTGTCGGGCATCGCCGTGGGCGGCACCGACCTTGGCTTCTGGTTCGCCCAGCAAGGCTCGATCCTGGTCTTTCTCGGCCTGATCTTCTTCTACGCCTGGCGCATGAACAAGCTGGACGCCGAATACGGCGTGGAGGAGGAGTAAACCGTCATGGACCAGTTCACCATCAACCTGCTGTTCGTGGGCGCGTCCTTTGCGCTCTACATCGGCATCGCGATCTGGGCCCGCGCAGGGTCCACGTCCGAATTCTACGCCGCCGGGCGCGGCGTCCACCCCGTCACCAACGGCATGGCCACGGCGGCCGACTGGATGTCGGCGGCCTCGTTCATCTCGATGGCCGGTCTCATCGCCTTCACCGGCTATGACAACTCCACCTACCTGATGGGCTGGACCGGCGGCTACGTGCTGCTGGCGCTGCTGCTTGCGCCCTATCTTCGCAAGTTCGGCAAGTACACCGTCTCCGAGTTCATCGGCGACCGGTTCTACAGCCCGACCGCGCGCATCGTGGCCGTGATCGCCCTGCTGGTGGCCTCGCTCACCTATGTCATCGGCCAGATGACCGGCGTCGGCGTGGCTTTCGGCCGCTTCCTCGAAGTGTCGAACACCGCCGGCCTGCTGATCGGCGCCTGTGTGGTCTTCGCCTATGCCGTGTTCGGCGGCATGAAGGGTGTGACCTATACCCAGGTGGCGCAATACGTCGTGCTGATCATGGCCTATACCATCCCGGCCGTGTTCATCTCGCTGCAACTGACGGGCAACCCGATCCCGGCGCTGGGCCTGTTCGGCGAGCATACCGCAAGCGGAGAGCCGCTGCTGGCCAAGCTCGACGCCATCGTGACCGAGCTGGGCTTCAACGAGTACACGGCGCATCACGGCGACACGTTCAACATGGTGCTCTTCACCCTGTCGCTGATGATCGGCACCGCCGGTCTGCCGCACGTGATCATGCGCTTCTTCACCGTTCCCCGCGTTGCGGATGCACGCTGGTCCGCGGGCTGGGCGCTGGTCTTCATCGCGCTGCTCTACCTCACCGCACCTGCGGTCGGCGCAATGGCCCGCCTGAACATCACCGAGCAGTTCTGGCCCAACGGAACCGACGCACAGGCCGTTTCGGTCGAGATGATCGAGACCGATCCGCGCTATGACTGGATGGCCACCTGGCAGAAAACCGGCCTTCTGGGCTGGGAAGACAAGAATGGCGACGGTCGTATCCAGTACTACAACGACGCCTCCGAAGCCATGCAGGAGAAAGCGGCCGCGAACGGTTGGCAAGGCAACGAGCTGACCAACTTCAACCGCGACATCCTTGTCCTGGCCAACCCCGAAATCGCCAACCTTCCGGGCTGGGTGATCGGTCTGGTGGCCGCCGGCGGTCTCGCCGCCGCGCTCTCCACCGCAGCCGGTCTGCTTCTGGCGATCTCCTCGGCAGTGTCGCATGACCTGATCAAGGGCTCGATCAACCCGCAGATCAGCGAAAAGGGCGAGCTTCTTTCGGCACGGATCGCCATGGCCGTGGCCATCGCGGTGGCGACCTATCTGGGCCTCAACCCGCCGGGCTTTGCGGCTCAGACCGTGGCCCTCGCCTTCGGCCTCGCCGCAGCCTCGATCTTCCCGGCGCTGATGATGGGCATCTTCACCAAGGTGAACAACAAGGGCGCCGTGGCGGGCATGATCGCAGGTCTGGTCGTGACCCTGGTCTACATCTTCCTGCACAAGGGTTGGTTCTTCATCCCCGACACCAACAGCTTCACCGACGCCGATCCGCTGCTCGGCACGGTCAAGTCGACCTCCTTCGGGGCGATCGGCGCGCTGATCAACTTCACCGTGGCCTACTTCGTCTCGAAAGCAAGCAAGCCGATCCCCACGGAGATCGAGGAGCTTGTCGAAAGCGTCCGCATCCCCCGCGGGGCCGCGGCGGCACAGGATCACTGATCCTTCAGGCGCGGGCCCTCACTGGCCCGCCCCTCTGCCAACGGTCCCGCCCGCCGCAAGCCGGGCGGGACCTTTCCTTTTTCCGACGGATGCCGTGATGCCTCTTTCGCCTGATGACCTGATCCGCTTCCTGCGCAGCGTCCATCCCTATGACAGCCTTGACTCCGATCGGCTCGACGCGCTCGCCCCTCGGTTCGAGCAGCGCCAGACCAGGGCGGGCCAGGACATCTATGCCCTTGGAGAGTTGCTCGACGGGCTCTACCTCATTCACGACGGCGAGGTCACGGTGCGCGACGAGAACGACGCGCCCGTCTCGATCCTCGGGCCCCGCAACTCCTTCGGCGAACGCGGACTTACCCGCGACGGGCGGGCCGTGACATCCGCACGCGCCAGCGCCGACAGCCTTCTGCTGCTTCTGCCGCGTGCCGATTTCGAGGCCCTGATGGAAGCCGAACCCACGGTCGCCCGCTTTTTCGACCGGCGCCGCGCCGAAGGGAGCCGGGGCAGCGACCTCGCCACCTCGCGTGTCGAGACCTTCATGGCAGCGAGCCCCGCGACCTGCCCGCCCGCAACATCCGTGCAGGAAGCGGCGCGGATCATGCGCGACCGCGGCATCTCCTCGCTCTGCGTGACCGAGGGCAACCGGCTGGCCGGCATCGTCACCGTGCGCGATCTCTCGGGCAAGGTCGTCGCGGGCGCCCTGCCCTCGGATACGCCCGTGTCGCAGGTCATGACGCCGGCCCCTCTCACCCTCTCGCCCGATGCCATCGGCTCGGACGTGCTGCACGCGATGATGGAGCGTCACATCGGCCATATCCCGATCACCGAGGCCGGGCGCCTTGTGGGCATCGTCACCCAGACCGACCTGACCCGGTTCCAGGCCGTCAGCTCAGCCGAACTGGTCAGCGCCATCTCCCGCGCGAACAGCGCCGAGGAAATGGCCCGCAGCACCGCCGAGATCCCGCGCCTGCTGGTGCAGCTGGTCGCTGGCGGCAACCGGCACGAAGTTGTGACCCGGCTCATCACCGATATCGCCGACACCGCCACCCGGCGCCTGCTGGCCCTGGCCGAGGCCGAACTCGGCCCGCCGCCGGTTCCCTATCTCTGGCTCGCCTGTGGCAGTCAGGGCCGGCAGGAACAGACCGGCGTCAGCGACCAGGACAATTGCCTGATGCTGGATGACGCGGTGACCGAAGCCGACATGCCCTATTTCCGATCCCTTGCGCAATTCGTCTGTGCCGGGCTCGACACCTGCGGCTATTTCCTGTGCCCCGGCGAAATGATGGCCACCAACCCGTGCTGGTGCCAGCCGGTCCGCGTCTGGCGCAACTATTTCTCGGGATGGATCGCCAAACCCGATCCCGAGGCGCAGATGCTGGCCTCGGTGATGTTCGACCTGCGCCCCATCGGAGGGGAACGCAGCCTGTTCGAGGGCCTGCAATCCGAAACTCTGGCCTTGGCCAGCCGCAATTCGATCTTCGTGGCGCACATGATCTCGAACTCGCTCAAGCATACGCCGCCCCTGGGCCTTCTGCGCGGCTTCGCGACAATCCGGTCGGGCGAGCATCGCAACACGCTGGACCTCAAGCATAACGGCGTGGTGCCGGTCGTGGATCTCGGCCGGGTCTACGCGCTTCAGGGCAAGTTGCCCGAGGTCAACACCCGCGCGCGGCTCAAGGCCGCCGAGGCGGCGGGCGTGCTCAGCGTCTCGGGCGGGCGCGACCTGATCGACGCCTATGACCTGATCGCCGAGACACGGCTGGAACATCAGGTCGCGATGGCCCGGCGCGGCGAGAAACCGGACAACTACCTTGCCCCCACGGACCTGTCGGATTTCGAGCGAAGTCATCTGCGCGATGCCTTTGTCGTGGTAAAGACGATGCAGTCGGCCGTGGGACATGGCAAGGGAATGCTCGGCTGACACCGGTGCCGGTGGCGGGGTGCGGAATCGCCTTCGGCGACCGTATTTTGTACGAGAAGAAGATGAGGCGGTGCCTCGAGGAGGAGGAGCGCGATGTTTCTGGAACTTATCGGCACGATTTTTGCCGGGATCGCCGTAGCGGGCATCGTGATGCTTCTGGGCAAGCTGACCGGTGGCAGGTTGCCAAGCTGGCTGACACCCGTCGCGGCGGGGCTTGCGATGCTCGCGGTGACGATCTCCAGCGAATATTCCTGGTTCTCACGCACGGCCTCGGCCCTGCCCGAGGGGCTGGTGGTGGCGCAGACCGTCGAGAAACGGGTCTTCTACCAGCCCTGGACCTACGTGACCCCTTATGTAAACCGCTTCGTCGCCGCGGATGTCGCCACGATGCAAAGCCATCCCGGCAAACCCGACCAGAAGATCGCGCAGCTGTACTTCTTCGGCCGGTGGCAGGCGGTCGAGAAGTTGCCGGTGGCCTTCGACTGCGCCGCGAACCGCCGCGCCATGCTGGGTGACGGGGTGGAGTTCGATTCGGCCGGCGATCTGGCAGGGGTCGATTGGGTCGCGGCCATGCCGGACGATCCGCTGCTCGAAGCGGTCTGCGAGGTGGCGTGATGGGGACCTCGCTCTCGCTGCGGCTGCGAATTTTTCTGTTCTTCGCGCTGCTCGCGGCGGGCGGCATCGCGCTGGCGCTGGGGGCGCTCGTCTGGGCCCATGCGCGGTCGGGGGCCGAGGGTTTGAGCGACGCCTTCATCTTTGCCGCGATCGTCATCGGTTTCGGCCAGCTCGCGCTGGTGGCGGGGATCTGGCTGCTGTTCGACGAGAACGTCGCCCGCCCGATCGAACGGCTGGCCGCGCAGATGCGGACCCGTGCCCATGCAGGCGTCGGCGGCAAGGTGGATCTGCATGCCGCGCGCTATCTCGGCGATCTGGCCCCTGCGGCGGCGGGGCTCGCGGGCCAGCTTTCCGACAGCACCATGATGACGGCAGAGGCGGTGGCGGAACAGACAGCCCGGCTCGCCGCCGAGAAATCCCGTCTGACCGCCCTTCTGACCGAGATCCCGGTGGCAATGGTGCTGGTCAATCCCGCGCACCAGATCGTTCTCTATGACGGGCAGGCCGCCGAGGTGCTGGCGCAGGTGGCCCATCCGCGCCTCAACGCCTCGCTCTTCGATTACTTCGCGCGAAAGGACGTGGAGGCGGCATATGCCCGCCTTGCCCGCAGCGGCAAGGAGGTCGATTGCACCCTGGCCACCGCCGATGACGCGCAATCCTATTCCGCCCGGATGCGGCCCCTTGGCGACGCGCCCGGCTACATGCTGTTTCTCGACGATGCAGAGGCCCGCATCGCGCCCGAGGCCGCCCGCCCGCTGGTCTATGATTTCGACCTTCTGGAAAGCACGGGCGAAGCCGCCTTCGAGACGCGCAAACTGTCGGATCTGTGCTTCGTCGTCTTCGACACGGAAACCACGGGCCTGCTGCCGCACAAGGACGAGATCGTGCAGATCGGCGCCGTGCGCGTGCTGCGCGGACGCATCATCGAGGGCGAAGAACTCAACATGCTGGTCGATCCCGGCCGGCCCATCCCGCCGGCCTCGACCAAGGTGCACCGCATCACCGACGCCATGGTCGCGGGCAAGCCCGACATCGTGGCTGCGGGCCGCGCCTTTCACCGCTTCGCCAGCGACGCGGTGATCGTGGCCCATAACGCGCCGTTCGACATGGCCTTCCTGCGCCGCCACGGCGAGCGGATGGGTGTCAGCTGGGATCACCCGATCCTCGACACGGTCCTGCTCTCGGCGGTCCTTTTCGGTGCGGCCGAGACCCATACGCTCGACGCGCTCTGCGAAAGGCTCGAAGTCGAGATCCCGCAGGCGCTGCGCCACACCGCGCTGGGCGATGCCCGCGCAACGGCCGAGGTGCTGGTGCGGATGCTGCCCATGCTGCAGGCCCGCGGCATGGAAACCTTCGGTCAGGTGATCGCCGAGACGCGCAAGCATGGCCGCCTTCTCGAAGACCTCAACTGATCGCGAACGCCCCGGCAGGCATGGACAATCGCGCCGACCCGTGGCAGGTCAGGCGCAAGCCCGACGGCCAAGAAAAGGCGCGCGATGACCGAGACCAGCTTCATTCCCGGCCCCGATACCACGCGCGCCTTCCGCGAGGCGCTGGGATGTTTCGCGACCGGTGTGACCGTGGTGACCACCATGACCGATGCCGGCCCGCGCGCGATCACGGTGAATTCCTTCTCATCGGTCTCGCTGACACCGCCGATGGTTCTGTGGTGCCTCGACCACCAGTCCAACCGCTTCGACGCCTTCGCCGCGGCACAGGCCTATGCCATCCATGTGGTCGGCGAGGAACAGCAGGCCCTGGCGCTGGACTTTGCCCGCGACGGCACGGATTTCTCCCACGCGCACTGGCAGGAAGGGGAGGCCGGCGTGCCGCTCCTCGACGATTGCCTCGCGCGGTTCGAGTGCCGTCTTTCCGCCGCGCATGAGGCGGGGGATCACCTGATCATCGTGGGTGAGGTCACGCGCGCCATGCACCGTCCCGGCCAGGGGCTGATCTTCAAGCGTGGCCAGTACGGTGCCTTCACGGGCCTGCTCTGACCACGCTCAGCTGTCCGGCGTCGCGTGAACGGCCAGAAGGTCGATCTCGGCCTCCTGCGGTTCGATGACCCGGAAACTCTCGCGCACCCCGGCCTCGGTAAGGTCGCGCGCCACGGTCAGCAGCGTGTTGGGCGCGTGCTCGTCGCAAAGATCGGCCATCTGTGCGATCTCGTCCCGCGCCACCCCCATCGCCGCCTCGACCGAGGGCGCGCCATAGAACTGCACGAAATGTTCCGCCAACGCCTCGGCCAGCCGTTCGACCTCGGCCGGTTCGACCTGCGTCACGGCGACGAACGTAACCCGGCCAAAGGTCTCCAGACCCAGCCAGCCATTGGCAAAGGCCTGCCGCGCCTTGCCCTCAAGGTCGGCCTCGGACCAGTTGGAGAACTCGAACCCGCCCGAGATGCACCATTCCCCCGTCCGCGCCGGGGAATGGAAGACGTTCATGTCGCTCTCGTCGAAATGGATGGCACGGGCCAGTTTCATCGGCTTTCCTCCAACAGCGTCGTCATTGGCACCAGGTGGGTCGTCTCGTTCGTGCGGATCAGCATCCCGAAACGGTCATCCGTGCCCAGGAAGGTGCCCGAGATCCCGCCTTGCGACACGTCCTCTCCCACACCCTGCACCAATCCCATCCACTCGGCATGAAGCGGGGCGTTGCCCTCTTCCTCCCAGCGATGCAGCCAGGACAGCATGTGGCGCGACCAGCTTTCGACCAGCGAGACCGGCGACAGGTCGGCGCAGCCTTCCTCGTGCAGTGCGGTCACGTCGGGCGTCTCCCCGGGTGCCTGTCCCACCTGCATCAGCGCCACTTCCCAGCCGATCACCAGCCAGTCGGGAACCGCATCGGGATCGTTGACCGAGGCCGCCGCGCGCAGATACCCGCAACGGGCGCCGTTGACACGGATCTCGCCATCCCATGTCAGGTGCACGGCGACCTCGGGCGGGGCCAGCGCACCCAGCGCGTTCTGGAACCCCACGGCACAGAGCGGCAGCATCGCCATTGCGTCGCGCAAGGACAGTTCAGGCGCCAGGACCACGGCCACCCGCAGCCGGTCGGCCTGGATCGCGTGAAGGATGGTGCCCCCGTCGCAGCCCAGGGCCGCCATTGCCTTGGCCCGCTCGAACGGATCCTCGCCCGCGCGCGCGGGCTGCCCCTGCAACAGCGGTGGAAAGGTCGGCTGCATGGTCACGCCGGCCTCACGCGTTGCCGCTGGCGATCAAGTCGCGCGCGATCTTGCGGAACGCCTGCGCCTGGGGGCTGTCGGGCTTGCTCACCACGATGGGCGCGCCGCCATCGGCCGCCACCCGGATATCGAGATGCAGCGGGATCTCTCCCATCAACGGCACGCCAAGCTGCTGCGCCTCGCTCGCCACGCCGCCATGTCCGAACACATGCTCCTCATGCCCGCAGTTCGAGCAGATATGCGTCGACATGTTCTCGATCATGCCCAGGATCGGCGTCTTGAGCTGCCGGAACATGTCGATCCCCTTGCGCGCATCGATCAGCGCCACGTCCTGCGGGGTCGAGACGACGATGGCGCCATGCACCTGGAACTTCTGGCTCAGCGTCAGCTGCACGTCCCCGGTACCGGGCGGCAGATCGACGATCAGGATATCCAGCCCGCCCCATTGCACCTGGCTCATCATCTGCTGCAACGCGCCCATCAGCATCGGACCGCGCCAGACCACCGCCTGCCCTTCGTTGGTCATCAAGCCCATCGACATCATGGTGACGCCATGGTTGCGCAGCGGCAGGATCGTCTTGCCGTCCGGGCTGGCCGGACGTCCCGAAACGCCCAGCATCCGCGGCTGGCTGGGACCGTAGACATCGGCGTCCAGAAGACCCACGCGCCGCCCTTCGGCGGCCAGCGCGCAGGCCAGGTTCGCGGCCACGGTGGATTTACCCACGCCGCCCTTGCCGCTCGCGATGGCCACGATCCGGTCGACACCGGGCACCGCCTGCGGCCCCTGCGGCTGCGGCTTGGCCTTGGGCTTCAGCTCCGGCGGCGCCTTGTCGGAATGCGCGGTCATCATGGCCGAGACCCGCTCCACCCCCGAGACGCTGCTGGCGGCCTCCTCGGCAACGTCGCGTATCGGATTGTACAAATCGGTATGTTTGGGGTCGATCTCGAGTACAAAACGGACAATTCCGTCCTCGACATTGAGCGCACGCACCACGCCGGCCGCGACGATGTCCTGTCCCGAGAGGGGGTCGGTGATCTTCTTGAGATTGGCAAGTACCGCGTCGCGGATGCTCATGCGTCGCTGTCCTTGATCTCGCCGGTGACCACGTGTTCGACGTCCAGCCCCTCGACCGTCAGCACGACCTTGGCGGAATAGCTCTTGCCCTCGGGATGCCCCGCCTCGCGCAGCGCCTCCTCGATGGCCTGCTGGCTGGTCACGCCGACCTGCTTGAGGAACTTGCGCATCGACATGTTGTAATCCGCGCTCATGGCATCGGTCTCCCTTCGTGCTCGCATCGCGTTTGACGCAAGGGGCCCTGCCTCGCTAGGCTTGGCCCATGCGCCGGTTTCTCTTGTGCCTGAGCCTGATCCTCTCCGCCAGCCCCTCCTTGGGGCAGGACACGCTCGGACTGGCCGCGCCCGAGGCGATAAACGGCTCCGGCCTCCTGCAACATATCCTTCCGCGCTTCTCGCTCAAGACCGGGATCAGGGTCGAACCCGACCCGCAGGGCGAGATGTCCCTGGCCGAAACAGGACCGGGAACGCCAGTAATGCGACGCGATGGCATCACCTATCACTTGCGCATCACGGGGGGCGAGGAACAGGAGCGGTTCCGCGACTGGATGCGCTCGGAGGTCGGCCGACGCACGATCGCCGGATTCGCTCCCCCGGATGGCGCGCCGTTCAGCACCGATTTCCAATCCGCCGAGGTCGAGGCGATTCCCGATTTCGAGGGCAATGCCACGCGCGGTGCCGAGTTGTCGCTGGCGCTTTGCGGACGCTGTCACGTGATCGGCCCGCAAAACAGGATGAACGGGCTGGGCTCCACCCCGTCTTTTCCGGTGCTTCGGACCCTGCCCGACTGGGCAGACCGGTTCCAGGTCTTCTACGTCCTGGCGCCGCATCCTTCCTTCACTCAGATCGAGGATGTGACCCCGCCCTTCGATCCCGAACGCCCCCCTCCAATCGTACCGATGACGATGACTCTTGCCGATCTCGAGGCGATTCTCGCCTACGTCTCCGTCGTGGGGGCCGCCGATCTGGGGGCGCCGCTTCAGTTCCAGTGAACCGCGCGGCGCGGCGCGGGTCAATGATCCCGCCGCTTGCTGAAATAGTCCTCGGTCGTCACCACCCGCGGCCGCTCGCCACCCGCAAAGGGGTTGTTGCCCGAGTGGAACTGCGCCTTGACGCGGCAATCGTCGCACATCTGGATCATGCGCGCCTGGGCCGAGCTTGCAAACATCGGATGCGTTCCGGCCAGCTTCTCCATGATCCGCTCGACCGTTGATTTCACGCCGAAAAGCGCCCCGCATTCGACGCAGGCGAAAGGCTCTTCCTCGTTCACTACCCGCTGCGAGAGAGCGGCGTCTGACAGATCCAGTTGTGGCACCAGCGCGATGGCATCTTCGGGGCAGATCGTACGGCAGATCCCGCATTGCAGGCAGGCATCCTCTTGGAAGTTCAGCTGCGGCATGTCCGGATTGTCGATCAGCGCCCCCGAGGGACAAAGCGAGACGCAGGACAAACACAGCGTGCAGGCATCCGTATCGACCGCGACGGCCCCGTATGGCGCGCCCGGCGGCAGCTCCAGCGTCGGCCCGCCGGGGTTGAGCGCCTGCGCCGCAAGCCGCGCGATCTGTCGGCGGTTGCCCAGCGGCAGAACCGGGTTTTCGAGAGGCGCGGGAACATCCTGTTCGTACAACAGGTCCGACACGGCCTCCGGATCCGCCTCGTCGATAAGGCCGAGCCGGCCCGGTCCCGCGATGACCTCGGCCAATGCCAGTTCACGGGCCAGCGCGTCACGTTCCGTCTTGGGCGCGAGCAGCACATCAGCGCGCGCGAAACCATGCGCCAGCGCCGCCAACATCTCGGCATGCCCCACGCCCGAGATCACCGACAGGTCCAGCGGAATCACGTCCGGCGGCAGCCCGCGGCCAAAGCGGGCCGCCAGCCGGATCAATTCGGCCCCGTGCGAGTCGTGCATCAGAAGTCGCGGCGCCTGTCCTCCGGCCGCGCGATAGGTCCGTGCGAGGGTTTCCATCCGTGTCAGCAGATGTCCGACCGGCGGATCCTCATAGGTGATGGCGGTCGAGGGACACAGCGCCGCGCAGGCGCCGCATCCCGCGCAGATCATCGGGTCGATGCTGACATGCTCGCCATCCGGCGTGATGGCCCCCGTGGGGCAGATGTCGAGACAATTCGTGCACCCGACCTGCCCCGCACGCGAATGCGCGCAGATCGCCTCGTTCAGCCGGACATAGAGCGGTTTCTCGAAGGTGCCGACAAGGTCGAGCGCGCGCGCAGCCAGGCGTGCAACGGCGATGGGATCGCCGGGATCGGCGCGCAGGTAACCCTCCCGCTTTTCGGGGGCCGCGATCAGGGGGGCCTCCCCGCTCAGGTCGACGATGATATCGCAGGTCGAGCGCGCCCCGTCGCGCGGCTCGCTCCAGCCGAAGGCGCCGCGCCCGGCGGGTTCGATTACCTGCAACGCGTCAAAGCGCAGGTTGAATCCCCCCAGGGCGCCATCCACTTGCCGCACCCGGCCACGCACCGTGTCCCAGGCGCGCGACATCGGCTCTGCCCCGTCGGTTGTCAGAACCGTCACGGCAAGCGTGTCGCAAAGCTGTTCGGCAAGGGGGAAAGCCGTCCCTCCCGGCCCGATGATCAAGACCGTTCCCTCGCTCACGACATCGAGCGAGGGCGTCACAGGGGCGGGCATCAACGCCTCGGCCAGTAGCGCGGCCTGCTTGGGATGGGCAACCAAGCCCGCCTCGGTCCAGCCGGCCCGGTCGCGCAGGTCCACCATGAACGGCGCTTCCACGCCCAGATCCTCGGCAAGTTCCTCGAACCGTGCGCCTTCCTGCCCGCAGGCGATGATGGTCGGGCCGTCCTGCATTGCGCGGGCGGCGGCCTCGATCTCGACAGTGCAGAGCGCGTGGTACACGCGTGAACAGGCCAGGCCGCAGCTTTGCTGCAAGCCGTCGCGATCCAGTGATTGCGATCCTTCGCAGTTGCACAGCAACACCTGTCTTGTCATGCGTGTTCCTTTCCGGCGCTCCCTCCCCGGCCCGATCGGCAAAATAGTGCATCGCCGACACATGTTTAGCCAAAGGAATTCTGTCAACTATTTGCACGACAACGCAATTCCCGTTGGTCTGCTGCGTCATAGTGCAAATTCAGGCTTGGCATACCATGGAGTCCTGAGCCATACTTATCAATAGCCGATGGCAGGGAGGGGCCTCGGCCGGAGGACTGATTGACCACTGCCGTTCACATCGAAATGCCGCTGGGTGTCGTCGTGCGCCGGACGCCCGGTGTCACGCGCTGGGCACCCTGGGCGTGGCGTGCGGTTGCCGTCCTTCCGGGGGCCGGACCGGCCGACTGGCTGGAACTGCGGCGCGAGGGTGAGGCCATCGAGTACCACGCCGCGACGCTTTCCCTCACGCTCTGGGCCGCCGAGACCGAGGCTTACCTTGCCAACCTTTCCGATGCTGTACCATCCATTTATCTCGTCCTGCGTGACGAGGCCGAAGCAGACCGCCCGCTTGAGGCCGTGCTGGTGACCGCCTCCCCCTTCGAGGCGCAGGATTATGCCGATACCGGCGAGGAAATCGTCGAGAAGATCCCGATGACCGAAGGGCTGGTCGCCTGGGTGCGCGATTTCGTCCTCGACCATCACCGGGAGGAAGCCTTCGTCAAGCGCCGCCGCGATCGCAAGCGGGTGGATCTGGTCGAGGATGGCAAGGGTGACGCGCGCATCCGTCAAACGTCGGATGTCTTTCGTGCGCCGCGGAGGATGACACAATGAGCCGGCCCAAGGATTTCTGGTCCCGCCGCCGATCCGCCGTCGAGGCAGAAGAACGCGCCGAGGAGGCCGCCGCGCGATCCGCTCGAGAAGCCGAGAGGCGCGAAGCGCTCGAAGCTCGGTCGGACGACGAGATCCTGGCGGAACTGAACCTTCCCGATCCCGATCGGCTGGCACCGGGCGACAACATATCTGCCTTCCTGCGCGAAGCCGTGCCGGACCGCCTGCGTCGGCGCGCGCTGCGCAGGCTTTGGCAGGTGAACCCGATACTGGCAAATGTCGACGGGCTGGTGGATTACGGCGAGGATTACACGGACGCCGCCTGCGTCGTGGAAAACCTCCAGACCGCCTATCAGGTCGGGCGCGGCATGCTGAGCCATGTCGAGAAGCTGGCCGCGGACCTGGCCGAGCCCGAGGAGGAGACCCCGGACACCCCCACCGACGACGCTTCTTGGGATCCGCCCTCGCATCCCGAGCCGGCGGCGGCGCGAGCCGACGCCCCGGCCGACGAGGCGGTCCCCGCAGGGGACTTCGAGGAGGCCGGCCCGCCTGCCCCGCGCCGCATGCGTTTCGAATTCCAGTCGTGAAGGAGACAGAATGACCGCCGCCCCCCTGCAAGAGATCGCCGAAGAGGACCGGCTGCGCGCGGAGTTCTACGATTTCCTCGGTCGGCTTCTGGCCGCGCCGCCCGATGGAGCGTTGCTGGAGCGCATGGCCGCCCTGCGGGGCGACGAGAGCGATCTGGGGCAGGCGGTGCAGGCCATGGCCCGCGTGGCCAGGGTGACGCGACCCGAAGCTGCCGAGCGCGAGTTCACCGCGCTTTTCATCGGGCTGGGGCGCGGCGAGCTTCTTCCCTATGCCAGTTATTACCTCACGGGTTTCCTGAACGAGAAACCTCTGGCCCAACTGCGTCAGGACATGGCCGCGCGTCGGATCACGAGGGCACCCAATGTCTATGAACCCGAGGACAATATCGCCTCTCTGATGGAGATGATGGCGGGCATGATCCTGGGCCGGTTCGGCGCGCCCGTACCGCTGGCCGATCAGCGGATGTTCTGGAACCGCCATATCGGGCCGTGGTCCGGGCATTTCTTTTCCGATCTCGAAGCGGCCGAGGCCTCTGTCCTTTATGCCTCCGTCGGCACGGCCGGCCGGCTCTTCACCGAGATCGAACGCGAGGGTTTTCGCATGTCGGCGGAGTGATCCGCCCATCGCCGGCGGCCTTTGCGGGCCGCCTGAACCGCAACTGGGAAGGAGGTTCCCATGAGCAACAAGAAGGAAAACGGCGCGAACCGCCGCGATTTCCTGAAACTGGCTGGTACAGCCGCACCCGCCGCGGCCCTTGCCGTGGCATCGGGTGACGCGGCGCAAGCGGCCGAAGCTCCGGTCAACGAGACCCGGATGCAGGATACGGCGCATACCCGCGCCTATCTCGACAGCGCTCGATTCTGAGACGCCAAGCGTGAAGCGACAGCGCCCGGCCCTGTCCGGACGAGGTCACACCCGGCCGACGGTTGCGTGACGCCCTGATGCCGGTCTGGAAGGGAAGTACCACGCCAGCTGCGGGAGAGGCCCGCGGCGCGCAAGGGAGAGAGACATATGCTTAGGAAAAAGACCAACGGGGTTGCGCGACGCCCCCAGCGGGCAAGTATCCTGACCCGGATCGGCGACAAGACCGTCGATCGACGCGCGTTCCTGCGCGGCTCGGGTCTTGCGATCGGCGGCCTTGCCGCGATCGGCGCCACGGGTGGGACCGTGACGCAGGCCAACGCCCAGACGGCTGCCGCGCAGGCGGTCGATACCGTGAAATCCATCTGCACCCATTGCTCGGTCGGCTGCACCGTCGTGGCCGAGGTCAGCAATGGCGTCTGGGTCGGACAGGAACCCGGCTGGGACAGCCCCTTCAACCTCGGCGCCCATTGCGCCAAGGGCGCCTCGGTCCGTGAACATGCCCATGGCGAACGCCGGCTCAAGTACCCGATGAAGAAAGAGGGCGGCGAGTGGAAGCGCATCAGCTGGGAACAGGCGATCGACGAGATCGGCGACGGCATGATGGAGATCCGCGAGGAGAGCGGCCCCGACAGCGTCTACTGGCTGGGCTCGGCCAAGCACAATAACGAGCAGGCCTATCTGTTCCGCAAGTTCGCGGCCTACTGGGGCACGAACAACGTGGATCACCAGGCCCGGATCTGTCACTCGACCACCGTGGCCGGGGTTGCCAATACATGGGGCTACGGCGCCATGACCAATTCCTACAACGACATCCACAACAGCCGCGCGATCTTCATCATCGGTGGCAACCCGGCCGAGGCACATCCCGTCTCGCTGCTGCATGTCCTGCGCGCCAAGGAGCAGAACAATGCGCCGCTGATCGTCTGCGACCCGCGTTTCACCCGCACGGCCGCACATGCCGACGAATTTGTCCGCTTCCGTCCCGGTACCGACGTGGCGCTGATCTGGGGCATCCTGTGGCACATTTTCGAAAACGGCTGGGAGGACAAGGAGTTCATCCGCACCCGTGTCTGGGGAATGGACCAGATCCGCGAAGAGGTCGCCAAGTGGACGCCCGAGGAGACAGAGCGCGTGACCGGCGTGCCGGGCACACAGCTGCGCCGCGTGGCGCGCACCATGGCCAACAACCGTCCCGGCACGGTGATCTGGTGCATGGGCGGCACCCAGCACACCAACGGCAACAACAACACCCGCGCCTATTGCGTACTTCAGCTTGCCCTGGGCAACATGGGCACGAGCGGTGGCGGCACCAACATCTTCCGCGGCCATGACAACGTGCAGGGCGCGACCGACCTTGGCGTGCTCTCGCACACCCTGCCCGGCTACTACGGGCTGTCGAAAGGCGCCTGGGCCCATTGGGCGCGCGTCTGGGAAGAGGATCCCGAATGGCTGGCCGGCCAGTTCGCCTCGACCACCGGCAAGGATGGCAAGGAGAAATCGCTCCAGAACCTCAGCGGCATTCCCGTGTCTCGCTGGATCGACGGCGTTCTGGAAGACCCCGAGAACATGGATCAGGACAACAACGTCCGGGCCATGGTGCTCTGGGGCCACGCGCCGAACTCGCAGACCCGCATGACCGAGATGAAGACGGCCATGGAGAAGCTGGACATGCTGGTCGTGATCGACCCGTATCCCACCGTCTCGGCCGTGCTGCATGACAGGACCGACGGTGTCTATCTGTTGCCTGCAGCCACGCAGTTCGAGACCTACGGCTCGGTCACCGCGTCCAACCGTTCGATCCAGTGGCGCGAAAAGGTCGTCGATCCGCTTTTCGAGAGCAAGACGGATCACGAGATCATCGGCCTCTTCTCGAAGAAGTTCGGCTTCCATGATCGCATGTTCCGCAATATCGCGCTGGAGGATGACGGCGTGACCCCGAATATCGAGGACACGCTGCGCGAGATCAATCGCGGCATGTGGACAATCGGCTATACCGGCCAGTCGCCCGAGCGGCTCAAGCTGCACATGGCCAACCAGCACACCTTCGACCGCACGACGTTGCAAGCGATCGGCGGGCCGGCCGACGGCGATTACTATGGTCTGCCCTGGCCGAGTTGGGGAACGCCCGAGATGGGCCATCCCGGCACGCCGAACCTCTACGACATGTCCAAGCCGGTGGCCGAAGGTGGCCTCACCTTCCGCGCGCGCTTCGGCGTCGAGCGGGACGGCGAGAACCTGCTGGCCGATGGCGTGGCCAGCGTCGGCTCGGAAATCCAGGACGGCTACCCCGAATTCACCATGCAGATGCTGATGGATCTCGGATGGGACGGCGACCTGACCACAGAGGAACGTGCGACGATCGAGCGTGTCGCGGGCAGCGCGGAGAATATTGGCGGTGTGAATTGGAAAACGGACCTGTCCGGCGGCATCCAGCGAGTCGCGATAAAGCATGGCTGCGCCCCGTTCGGGAATGCCAAGGCAAGGACCGTGGTCTGGACCTTCCCCGACCCGATCCCGATCCACCGCGAGCCGCTTTACACCAACCGGCGCGACCTGGTGGCCGACTATCCCACCTATGAGGACCGGCATTCCTATCGCCTGCCCACCCTCTACGCCTCGATCCAGAAGCAGGATTTCTCCAAGGACTACCCGATCATCCTGACCTCTGGCCGACTGGTGGAATACGAAGGCGGCGGGGACGAGACCCGGTCGAACCCCTGGCTGGCCGAGCTTCAGCAGGACATGTTCGTCGAGATCAACCCGCGTGACGCCAACAATCTCGGTGTACGTGATGGCGCGCAGGTCTGGGTCGAAGGACCCGAAGGTGGCCGCGTCAAGGTGATGGCGATGGTGACCGAGCGCGTGGGTGCGGGGGTGGCCTTCATGCCCTTCCACTTCGGCGGCCATTTTCAGGGCGAGGATCAGCGGTCCAAATATCCCAAGGGCGCCGATCCCTACGTGCTGGGGGAAAGCACCAACACCGCCCAGACCTATGGCTATGACTCGGTAACCCAGATGCAGGAGACCAAGGCCACTCTCTGCAAGATCTCGGCTGCGTAAAGGAGACGGAAAATGGCAAGAGCGAAGTTTCTGTGCGACTCTGAGCGCTGCATCGAGTGCAATGCCTGTGTGACGGCGTGCAAGAACGAGCATGAGGTGCCTTGGGGCATCAACCGCCGCCGCGTGGTGACCATCAACGATGGCACCCCCGGCGAACGGTCGATCTCGGTCGCCTGCATGCATTGTTCGGACGCGCCCTGCATGGCGGTCTGCCCGGTGGATTGCTTCTACCAGAACGAGGAAGGGGTGGTCCTCCACTCCAAGGACCTGTGCATCGGCTGCGGCTACTGCTTCTACGCGTGCCCCTTCGGCGCGCCGCAATATCCGCAGGCGGGCAATTTCGGGTCCCGCGGCAAGATGGACAAATGCACCTTCTGCGCCGGCGGACCGGAGGAGAACCATTCCACCGAGGAGTTCGCCAAATACGGTCGCAACCGGATCGCCGAGGGCAAGCTGCCGATCTGCGCCGAGATGTGCGCGACCAAGGCGCTGCTTGCAGGCGACGGCGATGTTGTCTCGGCCATCTACCGCGAACGCGTGGTGGCCCGCGGCTTTGGGACCGGCGCCTGGGGCTGGGGCACGGCCTATGAGCAAAAGGGCGGCTGACCCCAACTGACCGAAACCGGGGCCGGTGCGATCACGTGCCGGCCCCGACTGAGAATTTCGTCGAAAATTCCTGGCCCAAGGGCCATCAATTTGCCTTACCCAGAGACAGTACGAGGGCGCTCATGCCGTTTATCCGATTGCTGATCTGCATTCTGTGCCTCGCCCTGCCCGCTTCGGCGCAGGAAACACCGCAAGCGCCCCCGCCCGACCGGGGCGCGACCGGCGGGGCGACCACGCTAGAGGATATCCTGCGCAGGCAGGAAGGTCTGAAAGTCGACGACAGCTACCGCTCGGAAAATCTGGGAAGATCGAACCGTGAGGGGACGGCACCGGGCCTTGACACCCGCGGGGTAGCATCGGACAGCGACGTCTTCCGCGCCCTTCGCTACAACGCGGCAGACGTCACAAGTTCCTCGCGCGGCCCGGCGTCCGAGGTGATCATCCAGGATGGCGGCATGCGATGGCTGCAATTGCGCGAGGGTCCGATCCGCGAATACGGGACCTGGGCCCTGGCCGGGATGCTTGTGCTGTTGGCCCTGTTCTTTCTGGTCCGTGGCCGCATCCGTATCGATGGCGAGAAGACCGGCCGCACAGTGACCCGATTCACCGGGTTCGAGCGGTTCGGTCACTGGCTGTTCGCCGGCTCTTTCCTGATCCTCGGTGCGACCGGGCTCATCACCCTGTGGGGGCGGCATGCATTCGTTCCGATCCTGGGCAAGGAGGGGTTCGCCACGCTGGCGCTGGCGTGCAAATGGCTGCACAACAATATAGCCTGGGCCTTCATGCTGGGTCTGGTGATCGTCACCGTCAACTGGATCGGTCACAACCTGCCCACCCTGCTGGACCTGAAATGGCTCGCCAAGGGCGGCGGATTGTTCAGCAAGGGCGTTCATCCCCCCGCGCGCAAGTTCAACGCAGGGCAAAAGATCATCTTCTGGGCCTGTATCCTTCTCGGGGTCTCGATCTCGCTGTCGGGGCTTTCGCTGATCTTTCCGTTCGAGATGCCGATGTTCGCCAAGACCTTCATCATCCTCAACGATATCGGCGCGCCCGGATGGGTTGGCCTTGCCCCCCTGCCCGAGGTCTTGGCCCCGCACGAAGAGATGCAATACGCCCAGCTCTGGCACGTGATCGTGGCCTTCGTCTTCATGGCCATCATCCTCGCCCATATCTATCTTGGCTCCATCGGGATGGAGGGCGCGTTCGACGCCATGGGCTCGGGCGAGGTCGAGGAGCAATGGGCGCGCGAGCACCATTCTCTCTGGCTGGATGAGGTCAAGGCCCGCGAGGGTCAGGCGGGGTCCAAGGCCCCCACGCCCGCCGAGTGACATGCGCGGCGTTGCGCTTGTCGCCCTGCTGGCCGCATCCCCCCTTGGGGCGTCCGAGTTCTTCACCCTCAAGGGGCATGGCGGCCCCGTGATGGGGATCGACGCGGCCCCGGACGGGCGGATCGCCACTGCAAGCTTCGACAACTCCGTCGGGCTGTGGACGCGGCGCGTTCCGCAGTGGTTCGAGGGGCATGAGGCCGCGGTCAATGCCGTTTCCATCGATGGCCATGAGGTGTTCTCCGCAGGCGACGACTTCACCCTGCGTCGCTGGCCCGGTGGCAGCGTGATGGGCCGCCACAAGGGCAAGATCGTCTCCATTGCCGTGTCGGAAACCCATGTCGCGACCGCCAGTTGGGACGGCACCATCGGGATCTGGCCGCGGGACGGAGCAGAGGGCCGTCTCCTCGGCCCCACCGGCAGCGGGGTGAACGCCATTGCATTCACGAAAGACGGCCGCAGGCTTTACGCAGCCGGCATGGATGGCGGCCTGCGTCTATGGAGCGTGACGACCGGGGACGCGTTGCAGGAGGTCCTGTCGCATGGCTTCGGAATCAACGAGATAGTTCTTGGCCCCGAAGACGACTGGCTCGCGTATGGCGCTGTGGACGGGGTCACCCGGATCCGCGACCTTTCAACCGGGGAGGAGCGCGATTTCACTCTCGACCGTCGTCCTATCCTTGCGCTGGCGCTAAGCCCCGATGGCAAACTGCTCGCCGTCGGAGATGGCGAGGGCTATATCATGGTGATCGATACCGAGACCTGGCGGATCGCACATGACTTCCGCGCAGCGCTGCGCGGCCCGATCTGGGCACTGGCGTTTTCACCGGACGGGCGGAACATCCATGCGGGAGGAATCGACGATGCGATGTACAGTTGGCCCATCGCCTCTCTCGGTGACCAGGACCCGATGGCCGAGGAAGAACGCGGTTTTCTCAAGGATCCTGAAGAGATGAGTAACGGCGAGAGGCAATTCGCCCGGAAATGCTCCATCTGCCACACGCTCACTCCCGATGGCGGACGACGCGCCGGGCCCAGCCTTCACGCACTGTTTGGTCGCCGCGCGGGCAGCCTGCCGGGCTACCTCTATTCCGACCGCCTTGCGAACTCCGAAATCGTCTGGACCGAAGAGAGCATCGACGCCCTGTTCGACGAGGGACCGGATCATTACATTCCCGGCTCGAAAATGCCGATGCAACGTATCGCCCAGAGGCAGGACCGCGCCGACCTGATCGCCTATCTGCGCCGCGCCACATCACCGGAGGACTGACATGAAAGCCTTTCTTGCCGCGCTTGCCGCGATGACCGCAATATCACTGGCCGCACCGCTGCTCCTGTCCGAGGTCGAGACCCTGCGCGACCCGCGTACCGGCCCATCCGTCCGCCTCGACTGAGCAAGGAAATGCGCGGCCCCCGCAAGGGAGCCGCGCCACAAGCCTCAAAGGGCAGGTTCAGTTCAGCGCCTTGTCCGTAATCGCATGCGTCCAGGCGCCCTCGGGCTCCTTGGTGATCGCCGGATTGTCCTCGGACACGGCTGAGAGCAGCGTCGAAACGGTCTGCTCGTAATCGGCCGGGTCGAGTGCCCCGTTGGACCCGGCGGTCAGCTTGGCCACCTCGCCCATCATGTAGGTCTGGTGCTCAAGCGTCTGTGCACCCGAGGCGTCATTGTCGACCACGATCTGCGCGGCCTCCTCTGGGTTTTCCTCGGCATATTTCCAGCCCTTCATCGAGGCGCGGACGAAACGCACCATCTTGTCCACGAATTCGGGATCTTCCAGATCGCTCTCGAGGACATAGAGACCGTCCTCCAGCATCCCGATCCCCTGGTCGAGATAGTTGAAATTCACCAACTCGTCCGGCCCGTATCCGGCATCGAGAACCTGCCCATACTCGTTATAGGTCATGGTCGATATGCAGTCGGCCTGCCCTTGCAACAGCGGATCGACGTTGAAGGCCTGCTTCAGGACGGTCACCCCATTCTCATCCGCGCCATCGGTCTCGATGCCCAGTTTGGCCATCCATGCATAAAAGGGGTATTCGTTGCCGAAGAACCAGACGCCCAGCGTCCGCCCCGGGAAATCCTCGGGGCTGCTGACACCGGTCGATTCCAGGCAGGTCAGCTGCAGCCCGCCGGTCTTGAAGGGCTGCGCGATATTGACCAGCGGCACGCCGCGTTCCCGCGCCGCCAACCCGGCCGCCATCCACGTGGTAATGACGTCGGCGCCGCCACCCGCGATCACCTGTTCAGGCGCGATGTCAGGTCCACCCGGCTTGATCGTGACATCCAGGTTCTCCTCCTCGTAGAACCCCTTGTCCTTTGCGACGTAGTATCCCGCAAACTGCGCTTGGGTCACCCATTTCAACTGAAGGGTCACCTCGTCGGCGGCAAAGGCGCTGCCGGCTGCCAGGGTCAGGGCGGCAACCGCCCCGCTCAGTAACTTTCTCATCTCGTCTTTCTCCTTGTTGAGTTATCCGTCCCTTCCGGGATCTTGTTCATTTTCGCTGTGAGGGGTGCCAGAAGGTCACCGCCCGTTCAATGGCGGCCACCGCTCCATAGAACAGCGTTCCCGCCAGCGCCGCCACCACAATCTCGGCCCAGACCATGTCGAGCGCAAGCTGCCCGACGCTTGTCGAGATGCGAAACCCGACACCCACGATGGGCGAGCCGAAAAACTCGGCGACAATCGCCCCGATCAGCGCCAGGGTGGTCGAGATCTTCAGCCCGTTGAATATGAAGGGCATTGCCGCCGGAAGCCGCAGCTTGAAAAAGCTCTGCCAGTAGGTCGCGGCATAGGTCTCCATCAGGTCGCGCTGCATCGCGGTCGTTTCCCGCAACCCGGCCACCGTGTTCACCAGCATTGGAAAGAAAACCATCACGACCACGACGGCCGATTTCGACTGCCAGTCGAACCCGAACCACATCACCAGGATCGGGGCTGTTCCCACGATGGGCAGCGCCGCCACGAAATTGCCAACCGGCAACAATCCCATGCGAAGGAATTCCGACCGATCCACCGCGATGGCCGTCAGAAACGCGGCGGAACAGCCGATCACATATCCGCTTAGCGCTCCCTTGAGGATTGTCTGAACGAAATCCGCCCAGAGCGTCGTCAGGCTGTCGGCGAACCGCGCGGCAATGACCGAAGGCGCGGGCAGGATAACCAGCGGCACGTTCAGTCCGCGCACCAACAATTCCCAGACAGCGACGATGGTCAACCCGAAGATCACCGGCACGAGAAGCTGCACCGCCCTGGTATCGGCCTGCGGACCGGCGGCAAGCCGCGCGTTCAGCCACCAGCCAAGCGCCCAGAGAACCAGAGCGAAAACGACCAGGATCATGCCTGCCCCCCTCTCTTCCTCTTGCCTGAAATTTCCCGGGGGAGCGCCGAAGGCGCGGGGGCAGAGCCCCCAGTTTCGCGTCCCATCATGCCATTCCCATCCGTTTAAGCACCTTGCGTTCCATCAACCCCAGCAGCGCCACCAGAGAGGCAGCCAGGATCGCCGCCGCGAACAGGGCCGACCAGATCTGCACCGTCTGCCCGTAATAGCTCCCGGCCAGCAGCCGCGCGCCAAGCCCGGCGACGGCTCCGGTCGGCAATTCGCCCACGATCGCACCCACCAGCGAGGCGGCTATCCCAATCTTGAGCGAGGCGAAGAGATAAGGCATCGAGGCCGGCAAACGAAGCTTCCAGAACCCTTGTGACTGCGAGGCATTGTAGGTCCGCAGCAGGTCGAGCTGCATTGCATCGGGGCTCCGCAATCCCTTGACCATCCCCACGACCACGGGAAAGAAACTCAGATATGCCGAGATCACCGCCTTGGGGATGATCCCCTGGATACCTATGGAATAGAGCACCACGATGATCATCGGCGCCAGCGCGATGATCGGGATCGTCTGGCTGACGATGGCCCAGGGCATTACCGACATGTCCATGACGCGCGAATGAACGATGCCGACAGCCAGCAGGATGCCAAGCCCGGTTCCGATCACGAAGCCCATCAGCGTCGCGCTCAGCGTCACCCAGCCGTGATAGACCAGCGATCGCTTCGAGGTAATGTTCTGCGCTACCGTCGTGTCCCACAGCTCGATGACCACCTGATGCGGTGCGGGCAGTCGCGGCCTTTCCTGCGCCCAGGTTGCCGGAATGGCGAACCCGTTTTTCGCCACTAGCCCGAATGCACTGGCCTCGCGCCGCTCGCGCGGGCTTGCGGGTTCGACTTCGGCTCCGGCACGTTCGGCCTCGGTCAGCACTCCCTTGATGTTCATCGGAACGCAGGCCGCATACCAAAGCGCCACGAGCGCCGCGACCACGGTAAGAACCGCCAGGACAGATTTCATGCGCCGGCCTCCCCCGAAATGTCACTCATCATAGGAATGCCCCGCTCTCAATCCTTCGCGTACCCGGTGCGCAACCTCGATGAATTCCGGCGAATCCCGTATATCGAGCGGACGCTCGCTTGGCAGTGGGCTTTCGATCACGTCGGTGATCCGTCCCGGGCGAGGACTCATGACGACGATCCGAGTCGAGAGATAGACCGCCTCCGGGATCGAATGGGTAACGAAACCGATGGTCTTGCCTGTCCGTGCCCAGAGCGCCAGCAATTGCTCGTTGAGGTGATCGCGCACGATCTCGTCCAACGCGCCGAAGGGTTCGTCCATCAGCAGGATGTCGGCGTCGAAGGCAAGCGCCCGGGCGATGCTTGCCCGTTGCTGCATCCCACCTGAAAGCTGCCATGGAAACTTCTCTCCGAATCCTTCCAGATCAACGAGTTCAAGGACGCTCTTGACGCGCTCTTGCTGTTTCTCGCGGGAATAGCCCATGATTTCCAGCGGCAGTTTGATGTTCTTGGCGATCGTGCGCCACGGGTACAGTCCCGCCGCCTGGAACACGTAGCCATAGGCGCGTTGCCGCCGCGCCTCGTCCGGCGTCATTCCGTTGACCGACAGCGTGCCGCCGGTCGGCGCCTCCAAGGCTGCGATACACCGCAGAAAAGTCGTCTTGCCGCAGCCTGAAGGTCCGATGAAACTGACGAAATCGCCCTTTTCGACGGTCAGATCAACGTCCTTCAGCGCATGAACCGGCCCGTCATTGGTCTCGAAGGTGAGATCAAGCTGCCTTGCCTCGATCACGGGCTGGGAATTGCTTTCATTTGTCATTCTATTTCCCTGAAAGGATTTGGAAATCGGGCCGCGTGGCCCGATCCCTGATCAGACGCCTGTCGCCGGAATGCCACTGCGCTCGACGGGGCGCGGCGCGGTCAGTTCCTTCCAGGTCGAAAGGGCCTTGTTCACCGTGGTATTGGCCTCGCGCGGGACGAATTGTCCATGCCCTTCTTCGGTGCGAATCTCGCCATCATGCACGGCGACCTTGCCGCGTGTCAGGGTGAACCGCGGCAGGCCTTTGACTTCCTTGCCCTCGAACACGTTGTAATCGATGGCAGATTGCTGGCTCTTCGCCGA
This sequence comes from uncultured Paracoccaceae bacterium, assembly GCA_947500005.1. Lineage (GTDB taxonomy): Bacteria > Pseudomonadota > Alphaproteobacteria > Rhodobacterales > Rhodobacteraceae > Lutimaribacter_A. The sequence continues at coordinate 202,017 of CANMQJ010000003.1, forward strand.
GATCGTCTTGGTCTTGGTCGGATCCCAGACCACCAGGTCCGCATCCGCCCCGACCAGAACCGCACCTTTTTTAGGATAACAATTCAATATCTTGGCGATGTTCGTTGACGTGACAGCCACGAATTCGTTCGGCGTCAGCCGCCCGGTTTCCACCCCGTGCGTCCACAGCATCGGCATCCGGTCCTCCAACCCGCCTGTCCCGTTCGGGATCTTGGTGAAATCGCCCACGCCATAGCGTTTCTGCTCGGTGGTGAAGGCGCAGTGATCCGTTGCCACGACCGAAAGCGACCCGGCCTGCAACCCGTGCCACAGGCTTTCCTGATGCTTGGCATTGCGGAACGGCGGCGACATCACGCGCCGCGCGGCATGGTCCCAATCCTGGTTGAAATACTCGCCCTCATCCAGCGTCAGGTGCTGGATCAACGGTTCGCCCCAGACGCGCTTGCCCAACTGGCGCGCCCGACGGATGGCCTCGTGGCTCTCCTCGCAGGAGGTATGCACGACATAAAGCGGCACGCCCGCCATGTCGGCGATCATGATCGCGCGGTTGGTGGCCTCGCCCTCCACCTGCGGCGGACGGGAATAGGCATGCGCCTCGGGGCCGGTGTTTCCCTGCGCCAGCAGCTTGGCCGACAGTTCCGCCACGACGTCGCCGTTCTCGGCATGGACCATGGCGATACCGCCCAGCTCGGCCAGACGCTGGAACGACGCATAAAGCTCGTCGTCGTTCACCATCAGCGCGCCCTTGTAGGCCATGAAATGCTTGAAGGTGTTGATGCCACGCTCCTCGATCACGGTCTTCATCTCGTTGAACACCTGCTCGCCCCACCAGGTCACCGCCATGTGGAAGGAGTAATCGCAATTGGCGCGGGTCGACTTGTTGTCCCAGCGTTTCAGCGCGTCGAGCAGGCTTTCGCCAGGGTTGGGAAGCGCGAAATCCACCACCATCGTCGTACCACCGGCCAGTGCCGCGCGCGTTCCGCTTTCGAAATCGTCGCTGGAATAGGTGCCCATGAAAGGCATCTCGAGATGGGTATGCGGATCGATCCCGCCCGGCATGACGTAGCAGCCCGTGGCGTCCAGCGTTTCGTCCCCTTTCAGATCCGGCCCGATCTCCGCGATCTTGCCATTCTCGATGCGCACATCCGCCTTGTAGGTCAGGTCGGCGGTGACCACCGTGCCGTTCTTGATGACTGTGCTCATGTCGTTCACTCCCTGTTTTCGTTGTCAGACCGAGCTGAAACACCCGATCGCATCTCCATGGACCCCTATATCGAGCGGCCCGAAATCACTCTCGACGCAAAGCGAGAAATACCCCGCCGTCGGAAGGTATATCAGTCGGTAACACCCGTCTCCGCGCGCCACCGACCAGCATTTCTGCGTGATACCGCCCGAGAAATTCACCGTCACCAGGCGCGGCTCGCGCAGGTTGGCCTTGAACGCCTCAACGGTCATGCGCGCCTCGCGGCTGTCTACCGGGTAGGCCGCGATCTCGGCGGCGATCAAGGTCTTGATCTCTGCCGCGGTATCTGGCGCCTGCTTGCCCATCGCGACGACCGGTTCCTTCCTCTTGCTCCAAATATCCCGGGGAGCGCGAGGGGCTGGCCCCTCGCCTACTCCACGATCTCCGCCGTCTCCACCACCGCGTGAAAGAGCACGTCCGCCCCCGCACGCGCCCAGTCCTTGCTGATCTCCTCGGCCTCGTTATGGCTCAGGCCATCGACGCAAGGACACATCACCATCGCCGTGGGCGCAACCCGGTTGATCCAGCAGGCATCGTGCCCGGCGCCCGAAACGATGTTCATGTGGCTGTATCCCAACCGCTCGGCCGCGTTCCGGACCGCCGTGACGCAGCCGGGGTCGAACTCCACCGGGTCGAAACCACCGACCTTCTCGAATGCCACCTCGAGCCCCATGTCGCGGGCGATCTTCTCGCCTTCCTCGCGCAGCCGGCGCTCCATGTCCTCGATCACCGAAAGATCGGGCGACCGGAAATCGACGGTGAAGACGGCCCTGCCGGGGATCACGTTCCGCGAATTGGGATAGACATCGATATGGCCCGCCGCGCCGACGGCATGGGGCGCGTGGGAAAGGGCGATTTCCTCGACCTTCTCCAGGATTCGCGCCATGCCCAGCCCCGCGTTGCGCCGCATGGGCATGGGGGTCGACCCGGTGTGCGCATCCTTGCCTGTCACCGTCACCTGCGTCCAGCTCAACCCCTGTCCGTGGGTGACGACACCGACATCCTTGCCTTCGGCCTCCAGAATCGGTCCCTGTTCGATATGCAGTTCGAAAAAGGCGTGCATCTTGCGCGCGCCGACCTTCTCCTCGCCTTTCCAGCCGATCCGCTCCAGCTCATCCCCGAACTTCTTGCCCGCCGCATCCTCGCGGTCATAGGCCCAGTCCTGCGTGTGCATCCCGGCAAACACGCCTGAGGACAGCATCGCAGGGGCAAAGCGCGTGCCTTCCTCGTTCGTCCAGTTGGTCACGACGATGGGATGCTTCGTCTTGATGTCCAGGTCATTCAACGTACGGACGATCTCCAGCCCGCCAAGCACGCCCAGAACGCCGTCGTACTTGCCACCGGTAGGCTGCGTGTCGAGATGGCTACCCACATAGACCGGCAGCGCATCCGGGTCGGTGCCCTCGCGCCGTGCGAACATGTTGCCCATCTCGTCGAGCCCCATGGAACAGCCAGCCGCCTCGCACCATCTCTGGAACAATGCACGACCCTCGGCATCCTCGTCGGTCAGCGTCTGGCGATTGTTGCCGCCCGCGACCCCCGGCCCGATCTTTGCCATTTCCATCAGGCTGTCCCAGAGACGGTCGCCGTCTACCCTGAGATTCTGCGCTGGTGCTGCCATGACGATCCCCCTGTTGGTTCGCGGTCTGTCGCCGCGTGTGTCGAATGATTTGACCATCTGGTCAAACTCACGCTATCACGAGGCTGTAACCAGTCAAGAAATTGCAAGGGGTCGTGCCGAAAAAGGCATCAATCGGCACCTCTGCGCATGAAATCGAGGCAATGCCCGCATGGCGCAGGATCGCGCACCGACCCGGATCCAGAGAAAGAACCGCGCCGCGATTCTCGACGCCGCCCTCGAAGTCTTTTCCGCGCATGGCTTCCGGGGGGCCACTGTCGATCAGATCGCCGTCCAGGCGGGGTTGAGCAAACCGAACCTGCTTTATTATTTTCCGTCGAAAGAGGCGATGCATGCTGCCCTGCTCGAAGGACTGCTCGACACCTGGCTGGACCCGTTGCGCGACCTCGACCCCGCCGGCGAACCGATGGACGAAATCCTTGCCTACGTTCGCCGCAAACTCCAGATGAGCCGAGAATTTCCACGTGAAAGTCGGCTTTTCGCAAACGAGCTCGTGCAGGGCGCGCCCCGCATCCATGACGCGCTGAGCCGGGACCTCAAGGCGCTGGTCGATGAAAAGGTGACGATACTCGAGGGCTGGATGGCACAGGGCCGCATCGCGCGGGTCCATCCCTATCACCTGATCTTCTCGATCTGGTCGCTGACGCAGCATTATTCCGATTTCGATGTACAGGTCCGCGCGGTACTCGACACGGAAGACCCGTTCGACGGGGCGTCCGATTTCATCGAAACGCTCTATCGCCGGCTGTTGTCGCCCCCCTGAACCGGCGCGTCGACCGAGGGCAGATCCTCGCTCTCGGTTTCCTCGCCCTTGGCCAGCGCCGCTGTCTCGGGCGTCAGCGACCGTGCCCCCGGCGACATCACGAAGCTCGCCTTGTCCTCGGCTTCGACCGGAGCACGCGTCACGATCCGCAAAAGGGAAAAGAGGATGAGCAAGACATGCGCGCCGGCCGAGGTCATGAACAGCCCCCATTCACCCAGCCCGGTCATGGCAAAGCCCGCAAAAGCCGGCCCCGCGATCGACCCGAGACCGAAGACCATCAGCAGCCCGCCGCTTACCTGGATCGCCGTCCCGTCGGGGGCGTGATCATTGGCATGGGCGATGATGATCGGATACATCGCATAGATCGCCGCACCAAACCCTGCTGAGAGGGCAAGCAGCCCCGTGGTTCCCGTCACCGGCATGAAGACGAAGACGAGATCGGCCACCAGTGCCGCGCATGCGACCGCGACCAGCACCTTGCGACGGTCCATCCGGTCCGAAAGATAGCCGATCGGCACCTGGCTCAATGCTCCAGCCAGGACCGGCAGGCTCGCGAATAGCGCGACCGAGGAAACGGGCAGCCCGACACGGTCGGCATAGACCGCCGCCAGCGTGCCGAAAGCGCTGTTCGAAACACCGACGCACAGAACGCCGAACACGGCCACCGGCGAATTTCGCCACAGCGCGCGCAGGTCCAGACGCACGCTGACAAGCGGCTTGGGCACCGCACTGGTGGAGACCGCCGTAGGCACCAGAGACAGGCAATAGAAGATCGCCGGAAGAACGAAGAACAGGAAACCACTCGTATTGCCCAATGTCAGAACGAGTTGCCCTGCGGTTGAGGCCACGAGGTTGACCATCGTGTAGATCCCGAAAATCCGACCACGCGACCCGGGATCTGCCCGCTCGCTCAGCCAGCTTTCCACGATCATCGCAGCCCCCGCGAAACAGAAACCCGAGATGGCCCGCAAGGGCACCCACGCGTAGGGCGTGATCAGTATGAGCGAAAGCAAAACAGCCACGGCGGCAAAGGCCGCCATCACCCCGAAGGCGCGAATATGACCGACCTTTCCGACAAGCGGCGGCGTGATCACGCAGCCCGCCACATATCCCAGTGCCCAGCCGGTTCCCAGAATGCCCAGGGATGCCGCGGTGAAACCTTCTTCTGCCCCCCGGATCGGCAGGATCAGAGCATTCATCCCCCCGGCGAAGAGCAGAAGCGCCGAGCCGAACAGCAGGGCCGTGATGGGGAAAAGCTGTCGCATGTTGGGACTCGGGCTCGCAAAATCGAAAGGCGCTTCCCTCGTGCCTAGCGTCCTGCGCGCAGCAAAGGCAAGTGGCGCGTTTTCCGTTAACTGCGTGGTCAACCTCTAACGGACAGGCAGCACCGCTAATCGAAAGACCGCCACCTGCGCGCAGAAGTCGACGCGGAGTGGCGGTCTGACATGTCCGGTCTTCTTACGAACCGACGGGTTTTCGCCCCCGGATCATTTCGGGGCCATTTCGGGCTGACCCATCATTCCGCGGCGCGCGCCATCGGATTGTTGGGATGCATCGTCCAGTTGGCATAATCGGCCTCGACCGTCTTGCCGGTTCTCGGATCGACCTCGCCGGCGGCCATCGGAACCATCGAGATGCAATCCTCGACCGGGCAGACATCGACACAGAGATTGCAGGCCACGCATTCCTCATCGATCACCTCGAACACCCGTTCGGGCGACATGGAAATCGCCTGGTGGCTGGTATCCTCGCAGGCCGCGTAACACCGCCCGCACTTGATGCATTTCTCCTGGTCGATCTTCGCCTTCGCGACGTAGTTGAGGTTGAGATACTGCCAGTCGGTGACGTTCGGGATCGCCTTGCCGACGAAATCGGAAACCGAGGCATAGCCCTTCTCGTCCATCCACTGGCTCAGCCCGCGTTTCATCTCTTCGACGATGCGGAACCCATAGGTCATGGCAGCGGTACAGACCTGCACATTGCCCGCGCCCAGCACCATGAATTCGGCAGCGTCGCGCCAGGTGGTCACCCCGCCGATGCCGCTGATCGGCAGGCCGTGCGTCTCGGGGTGTCGGGCGATCTCGGACACCATCGACAGTGCGATGGGCTTGACCGCCGGCCCGCAGTACCCGCCATGACTGCCCTTTCCGTCGATCGATGGCTCCGGGCTGAACGAGTCGAGGTCGATGCTGGTGATCGAGTTGATCGTGTTGATCAGCGACACGGCATCGGCACCGCCCCGTTTTGCGGCGGCCGCCGGCTTGCGGATATCGGTGATGTTGGGGGTCAATTTCACGATGACGGGCCGGTCGTAGTATTGCTTGCACCACCGCGTGACCATCTCGATATATTCCGGCACCTGCCCCACGGCCGAGCCCATGCCGCGCTCGCTCATCCCGTGCGGACAACCGAAGTTCAACTCGATCCCGTCCGCACCCGTTTCCGCGACCCGTGGCAGGATCGCCTTCCACGCTTCTTCCTCGCAGGGCACCATGATCGAGGCGATAAGCGCCCGGTCGGGGTAGTCGGCCTTGACCCGTGCCATTTCCTCGAGATTGGTCTCGAGCGGGCGGTCGGTGATCAACTCGATATTGTTGAGCCCCAGAAGGCGACGGTCGGCCCCGTAGATCGCGCCATAACGCGGTCCGTTGACGTTGACCACCGGCGGCCCCTCGGAGCCCAGCGTCTTCCACACGACACCGCCCCAGCCGGCCTCGAAGGCGCGGCGGACGTTGTACTCCTTGTCCGTGGGTGGCGCGGATGCCAGCCAGAACGGATTGGGGCTTTTTATGCCCAGAAACTCTGTTGTCAGATCAGCCATCTTACGAGACCTCCCTTAGAGGCTTGAGGTTTTCCTTTATGATTTCGCTGCGATGCGCGAAGACCTGCGCCCGCGTCAGGTGGCGCGCCGACCGTCCGGCGCGGTCCACCAGGTCGGCGAGGCGCAGCCGGTCGGCGGCAAGCGTCGACACGGTATCGGCCAGCGCATCGGTATCGCCGCGCTCGACCAGGTGACCGCCCCCCTCCTCCTCGACCAGCCCGGCGGCAAAAGCGTCCCGATAGCCCACCAGGGGTGTCGCCGCATGAAGCGCCTCGATCAGGATCCGAGGGGATTCATCCGTCAGGTGGCAGAACATCAGCAGATGCGCGCCGCGCAACAGCTCGAGTATCCGGACGCGGTCCGTCACGAAACCGGCAAAGGTCACGCGGTCCTCCAACCCGAGGTCCCTCGCCTTGGCCCACATCGTCTCCAGCATCTCGCCATCCCCGGCCCACTCGGCCGAAAACGCGACACCGCGTTCGGTAATTTTTCCAAGCGTTTCAATCCAGTCCAGCCCACCCTTCATTCTGTGGGCCCGGCCTGCATAGACGATCCGCAAGGGCGCGTCGGGCAGGCTCGTCAGCTTGGCCGTCAAAGCCTCCGCTGGAATGCGGTCGCCCTCGTCGAGATGGATATCCTCGACCAGGTGAGGATTGCGCGACAGAGGGCCGAGCGCATCGAACACCGTCCTTCCGTGCAAGAGAGCCAGATCCGCACCGGCCAGAACCTCCCGTTCGTTCCGCGCCGTGACACCGGACTTGATCGCGGCCTTCACGCGCTCCTTCGGCCCACCCTCGCCCGAGGCGGCCAGGACCTGGCTTTCCACCCGGTCGAACCAGACCGCATGGGGGATACCGTTGCGTCGTGCCACCCGTGCCGCGACGATGCCCCAGTCCCCGATCCACCCACCGATCGCACAGGAGACGTAATCGGCGCGCCGCATCGCAGCGAGTATTTGCCCTTCGACCTTGCGGCGGGTACGGGCGTAGGTTGGCAGGTGATACCCGTCCGGCAGCGGCAGCAATTCGAAGGCCGGGGGGGTTATCCCCTCCTCGATGACCGGCATGCAATCCTCGGGCGGTTTCTCGTCCTTGCAAAGCGCACAGACGATGACCGTGTCGAAATGCTCCTGCCACGCCTTGAGTCCGCTGATCGTCTGGCGTTCCAGCCAGATCTGGCCTTGCCACCGAAAGAACGGGGCGCCAAGCGTGATCAACAAACTCGACATGCGGGCGCCCTCACCCCTTGGTCAAAGCGGCATGGATGTCCTCGGCGGCGTCGCGCCCTTCGGCTACGGCCACCACGGTCAGATCCTCGCCAGCCGTACAGTCGCCCCCTGCCCAGACACCGTCAAGCGAGGTGCGGCCGGTTTCCGAAACACGGATCTTGCCGCGGTCGATCTCGACACCGCCCGGTTCGACAAAGCTCTGCCCGATGGCGCGGAACACCTGGTCGGCGGGCAGGCGCAGACGTTCGCCGGTGCCTTGCAGCTTGCCATCCGCCTCGGCGGTATATTCCATCTCGATCTCGGCGGTCGCGCCGTTTCCATGAATGGCCACCGGCATGACATTGTCGATGATCCGGACCCCCTTGGAGGCCGCGAGATCCTGTTCGAATTTCGAGGCGCCCATGCGTTTACGCGAACGACGATAGGCCAGTGTCACGTTTTCCGCGCCCAGCAGGCGGGCCTGCACCGCGGCATCCACCGCCGTCATGCCGCCACCGATCACGACCACGTTGCGCCCGACGGGCACTTTTGTCAGATCGCTGGCCTGGCGCAGATCGGCGATGAAACTCACCGCGTCGCAGACCCCTTCCCGCTCGGCCCCCTCGCAGGACAGCTCGTTGACAGCGCCCAGACCCATCCCGAGGAAGACCGCATCATAATCGGCGCGCAAGGAGTCGAGCGTCAGCCCCTCGCCCAGAGCCTTGCCGTGTTCGATGGTGATCCCGCCAATGCCAAGCAGCCAGTCAACCTCGCGCTGGGCGAAGTCATCGGTCGTCTTGTAGGTGGCGATGCCGTATTCGTTCAGCCCACCCGGCTTTTCCTTGGCCTCGTAGATCGTGACCGAGTGGCCCTTCATCGCCAACCGGTGTGCGCAGGCCAGGCCGGCGGGTCCGGCCCCCACCACCGCGACGCGCTTGCCGGTTTCGGGCGCACGCGTGAATGGATGGCCCTGCCGCGCCATCAGGCTGTCGGTCGCGTGGCGTTGCAGGCGTCCGATCTCCACCGGCTTGCCTTCGGCCGCTTCACGCACGCAGGCCTCCTCGCAGAGCGTCTCGGTCGGGCAAACCCGCGCGCACATGCCACCGAGGATGTTCTGCTCGAAAATGGTCTGCGCTGCGGCTTCGGGCTGGCCGACCTGGATCTGGCGAATGAACAGCGGAATGTCGATCGCGGTGGGACAGGCTGTCACACAAGGCGCATCGTGACAGAAATAGCACCGATCGGCGGCCACCGCTGCCTCATGCGGGGCGTAAGGCGGATGCAGATCCGCGAAATTCGAGGTCAACTCGTCGCTGGAAAGCCGCCCGGCTTGCACGCCGGGAGCCATCTGGCCCTGTGCCATCGCTCTTCTCCCTGAAGATATGTTCGTTCTTGGGGTCAGAGTGCCACAGCGGGATTTTTTATCAACTGGTAAAATTTATCATATGGTCAAGAAATTACGCGATCGCGCCAGAATCGGTGCGCCGGGACCGGGTTCGCCCAAAGATTCGGCATCAGACCAATTGCGCCAGGTGCCCCGTCTTCATCCAGATCCGCGCGCCCCCCGGCCCGGTACGCAGCTTGACCGGGCGGCCCGGCGGCAGCCGCAGCCAGTCCCAGCGATCAAACCGTTCTCCGCCCTCCTCGAAACCGCCCGAAATGACGAAGATCTCGGTCCCGCCCGGGTTCTCGCGGTGGATCACGGTATCAGCGGCCCAGGTCTGCACCCGCACCTCCTCGCGTGCATCCTTGTGCAAAAGGGCATCGCTCCGTCCCAGGATGGAGCGGCGCAGTTCGGTCCGATCGTCGGGGTCCATCTGGTGCAGTTTCACGAGGATGACCGCGCCCGGTTCGGCGGCGGGCTTGTGCGACGATGTGGGCGGATTGCGTACATAGCTGCCTTCGGGAAAATCGCCCATCTCGTCCTGAAAGACGCCTTCGAGCACCAGGTATTCCTCGCCCCCGTCATGCGTATGGGCGGCAAAGGCGCTGCCAGGAGCAAAGCGCACGATGGTCGTTGCACGCGCCACCTCTTCGCCGATCCGGTCGAGCATCTTGCGCTCGACCCCGTTTGCAGGCGACGAGACCCATTCCGTCTGATCGAAATGCACTGCTGCACGCTTGCTGAAATCCGCGTTGATCCGCATCTGCGCTCTCCTTGTTCATCCGATCCTGATCTGTCCCGCAACCTGTCACATGCAAGGGCGATCACGCCAGTTTCACGGCATCAGGATCGCCGGACGGTCGAATTGGGCCGTCTCCCGCGTCAGGTCGTCGTAAACCAGTTCGACCTCGACTGTCTGGACACTCCCCACCGGAAAGGCGCGATACGGCAGACCGTCCCCATCCGCGATGGCATTGGGTGCATTGCTGTCCTCGTGGCACTCCGGCATCGCCCAGATTTCGGGCGCCGCCCCGTTCAGACCAATGCGGATCTGCTTGAGTCCACAACGCCAGGACCAAAGATGCGTGACGTATACAAGGTCCTGCCCGCCATATTCCCGAACAGCGATCCAGTTTGCCCGGGTGGCGCCAAGGATCGGCTTGATCTCGGTCGCCGTGGTGAAGCGGCCCTGCACGTCCTGCGGCTCTGCCTCCAGCGCGGTTTCCGAAACCGGGAAAACGGGGCTCGGGGTCGGCCCTGAAAGCGGCGCCGCCGTAAAAAGCATGAAAAGAAATCCGATCATCTCCAATCCCTTTCGTTCAACCTGCTGCCCGGCGCAATTGGGGGCTTTCGGCAAAGCCTCTCCCTGCCTATAGTTGCGGCGGACGGGCAGACACCGCAAAAAACGCGGCTGGACAAGAGTATGGCAGAGACCGAGGCAGAGCGCCAAGCCTTCAACATCGTGATCGTCGGACAGAACAACCGGCTGCAATACGAGGCCGTGCTCTTCGCGGCCTCGCTGCGCCATGCCTCGCCCGGCTTCGCGGGACGGCTCTTTGTCGCCGAGCCGCAGCCCGGGCCACGCTGGAAAGGTTACCCCGGCATCCAGAACGAGGATGTGCTGAAAGCGCTCGAATGGCTCGACGCAGAGATCCTGCCATTCCAGAGCCGTATCTTCGGCGAGAGCTATCCGCACGGCAACAAGATCGAGGCGCTGCTGGCGATGCCCGAAGGGGAGCCCTTCGTCTTCTTCGACACCGACACGCTGATCACCGGCGAACTGATGGACGTGCCGTTCGATTTCGACCGGCCAACGGCTTCGCTGCGGCGCGAGGGCACATGGCCCGAGCCCACGCTTTACGGCCCCGGCTATTCCGAGATCTGGGCCTCGCTCTACCGTCGTTTCGGGCTGGATTTCGAAAGCACGCTGGATCTGGGCCAGCCGGACGAATACTGGCGCCGCTATCTGTATTTCAACGCGGGATGGTTCTTCTACCGCTGTCCGCGCGCTTTCGGCCAACGCTTCCTGACCTATGCCAAGTCGATCAAGCAGGATCCGCCCACGGAACTGGTGGGCCAAAGCCTGGATCCGTGGCTGGACCAGGTCGCTCTCCCGCTGGTGATTCATTCTTTCGGCGGCGGGCGCGACACGCTGCCCGAAGGCTATCTCGACGGCGCTGTCAGCTGCCACTACCGGCATTTCCCGCTGCTCTACGCCCGCGAGGACGATCACGCGATCGAGGTGCTTGAAACGGTGTCAGCCCCGAACAAGGTCAAGAAGGTTCTGCGAAACCACGAACCGTTCAAGAAGATGGTCTATCAGGGCAAGGGCGCCAGGGTGCGCGCATTGTTCGACCGCGATAACCTGCCGCGCAAGGAACAGGCGATCCGCAACCAGATCCGGTCGGCCGGTCTCTGGATGCGTTGAGGTCTCAGACCGGAAGTACCGCCAGCGCCACGCGGCGCCCCTCGGACAACAGAACATTGTAGGTACGACAGGCCGCGGGCGAGGACATGGTCTCGACCCCGACGCCCGCCTCCTCCAGCTCACGGCGCAGACCGCCGGGGATATGCGCGATTTCGGCACCGGTGCCGATAAAGAGCACATCGACCTTGTCCGCAAGCGCGACCAGCGCGCTCAAGTCGTCATACCCACCCCAAGGCGCCGTACCCGAGGGGCCGGTAAGCAGCGCACCGTGATGAACGGTCCCGCCGATGCGAAAGAAGCCGGGGCCGTACCCGTCGACGGGTTTGGCGTCGGTGTATGTGATCTCGTTAAGGCGCATGCCGTTTTCTACCCCCAAAGCGGCAGACCAGACAAGGCCGCCAGCGCGATCATCGCATAGGCAGCCCAGCGATAAGCGCGTTCGCGCTCGGGGCGGAACAGCCAGCCGCCCAGCAGGTTGCCCGCCATGTTGGGCACCGCCAGAGCCAGTCCCAGAAGCGCAGTCGCCACCGAAAGACGCCCCATCCCCGCGAGATACCCGAGGATCAAGAAATCGAACCCGAACAGGAAAAGCAGGATGGTGGCCCGGATCGCCGCGACCGGCAGCGGCCGCGCCATGTAGAACAGGATGACCGGGGGACCGGGAATGCCGGCAACGCCGCCCAGAAATCCCGCCGCCAGGCCGATGCCGCCCACCATGGCCCGTCTGACCTTTCCCCGATAGCGCAGGCCAAGGACCAGGACCGCCAGCATGGTCAGCGACACGAGGCTCACCGCGTAGCGGAAAACCACCGGCTCGACCATGGTGAGCAGCCACAGACCGAGAGGCAAGGCCAGCGCACAACTGAGGAGCAGGCGCGCAAGGTCACCTCTCTCCACGTTCACCCAGGCTCTGCGAAGGTTGGGAATAGGCCCCAGGACATCCATCAGGGTCATCGCCACAAGCGCGCCGAACGGACCCAGAAAAGGGGCCGCTATGGGCAGAAACACCAGTGCCGTACCAAACCCCGAAAACCCGCGCACCAGCCCACCGAGGAAGGCCGCGAAAGCGATGAGAGTCAGACCCCAGGGGGTCTGACCGAAAATTTCAGGCATCGATATTGGCGAACTGGTTGCCTGAATTGTTGGTGGGCTTCGACCAGTCGCGCTTGACCCCGAGCCACAGCAGGATGGTGGAGGCCACGAAGACCGAGGAATATGTTCCCACGATCACGCCCCAGATCATGGCGAAGACGAAGCCACGGATCACGTCGCCGCCGAGCACATAGAGCGAGATCAGCGCCAGAAGCGTGGTGACCGAGGTCATCATCGTCCGGCTCAAGGTCTCGTTGATCGAGAGGTTCATCACCTCCTTCAACTCCATCTTCTTGTATTTTCGCAGGTTCTCGCGGACGCGGTCGAACACGACCACCGTGTCGTTGAGCGAATAGCCGACGATGGTCAGCAGCGCCGCGATGATTGCAAGGTCGAAGCGGATCTGAAGCTCGGAGAAGATGCCGATGGTCAGGATGACGTCATGCACAAGTGCGACCACCGCACCCAGGGCGAACTGCCATTCGAAGCGCAACCAGATATAGATGAGCACGGCCCCGATCGCGAGCACGACCGCGATCACCGCCGTCTGGATCAACTCGCCCGACACTTTCGGGCCGACCGACTCGACCGAAACAAACTGGATGTCCGGCACCACGGCCGAAAGCGCCTCTTCGGTTGCGGCGATGGTCTCGGCCGAGACAGCTTCGTCGCCCTCCTGCGCCTGGATGCGGATCATCGCGACGTTCCGCTCCGGCCCGAAGGTCGGATCGAAAACCTCGGTGATGCTGACATCGCCCAACTCGAGCGCGGTCAGCGCGTCGCGGTACTGGCCGACATCGACCGGCTGCGTGCTTTCGGTCCGGATTGTCGTTCCGCCCCGGAAATCGATGCCGAAATTCAACCCCTGCAAAGCGAAGGAGGCAAAGCCGATCACCATCATCAAAGCCGAGATGCCAAGCCAAAGCTTCCACCGCTTGAAGAAATCGAAGGAGGTTTCCTGGGGAACCAGTCGCAGTCTCATGTCAAACCTCGATCGTCTTGGGGCGGCGGCGCTCGAACCACATCACGACCATCAGCCGCGTCACGAAGATCGCGGTGAAGACCGAGGTGACGATGCCGAGGCCGAGGGTAATGGCGAAGCCGCGCACGGGGCCGGAGCCCATCGCGAACAGGATCACCGCCGTGATGAAGGTGGTGATGTTGGCGTCGAGGATCGCGCTGAGCGCCTTTTCATAGCCAAGTTCGATGGCGCGCGCCGGGCCTTTCGCAGTCTTGAGCTCCTCGCGAATCCGCTCGAAGACCAGCACGTTCGCGTCCACCGCCATGCCGACGGTCAGAACGATCCCGGCAATACCCGGAAGGGTGAGCGTCGCGCCGATCAGCGAGAGCAGGCCGAAGATGATCCCGATGTTCAGGATCAGTGCCACATTGGCGAAAATGCCGAAAAGTCCGTAGCTTAGCGCCATGTACACAAGGACCGCAGCAAAGGCCACCATGGTCGCTATGCGGCCCGCCTCGATGCTGTCCTGGCCAAGTTCGGGGCCGATCGTGCGCTCCTCGAGGAAATCGAGCCCCGCAGGCAGTGCGCCGGCGCGCAGCAGCACGGCAAGGTCTGTGCTTTCCTCGACGCTGAAATTGCCGGTGATGATGCCCGAGCCGCCCGGAATGTGGCTTTGGATCACCGGGGCCGAGATCACCTCGTCATCCAGGACGATGGCGAAGGGAGAGCCGATATTGTCGCGGGTGTAGTCGCCGAACTTGCGCGCGCCCGAGGTGTTGAACCGGAAGGTGACAGCCGGGCGGCCGTTCTGGTCAAAGGAGGGCTGGGCGTCCACCAGTTCCTCGCCGGTGACGACGGGGGCTGCCTCGACCTCGTAGAAGATCCCGGATTCATCCATTGATGGCAACAGCTTGTTGCCGATACCTGCATTCGCTTCGGCATCCGTGCCGCGCCCCACCACGGGGTGAAAGGACAGTTGCGCGGTGGTCCCGATCAGGTCCTTGAGTTCCGAGGCAGAGCCGATGCCCGGCACCTGGATCAGGATGCGGTCCGAGCCCTGCCGCTGGATCGTGGGTTCGCGCGTTCCGACCTCGTCGATCCGGCGGCGCACGATCTCGAGCGCCTGGCGGACGGTACGGTCGTCGCTGGCGAGTTTCTCGGCCTCGCTGAGGGTCACGACGACCTCGTCGCCCTCGGCACGAACCTCGATATCCGACGCCCCTGCCCCCGTAAGCGATTGAATCGGTCGGGAAAGATCGCGTACGACCTCCAGCGCCCGGCTCATTCCGTCGGGCTGCGAGATGCGAACGCGGACCTCTTCGGAGGCGGAGGGCTGCCTGCGGATGGTGCCGACGGTCGCGCGTTCATCGCGCAGCGCGTCGCGGATCTCGGGCCACATGGCCTCCATCCGGCTGGCATAGACATCCTCGACATTCACCTCGGCCAGAAGATGCGCGCCGCCGCGCAGGTCGAGACCGAGATTGACCAGGGAGGAGGGCATCCACCCGGGCCACTGGCCGGCAATCGCCTGGTTCTCGGGGGTGTCGGCCCCCAGTTCGATGGCGGCGCGCGCATCGTTGGACTGCTCTACCCGGTTGTAGAAGACGTTCGGCAGGGCCAGCAGCAGACCAGCCGCGCAGACCGCCCAGATCAGGACCCGTTTCCAGGTATCAATATGTAGCATTACCCTGCCTTTACAAAGGGTTGGAGGGCGCGCTTATTTCGCGGGTTCGGTCTTGCTCAGCACCTGCGCGACGGTCGCCTTGACCACGCGGACCTTGACGCCCTCGGCGATCTCGACTTCGAGTTCGCCGTCTTCCTTGACCTTCGAAACCTTGCCGATGATGCCGCCCTGGGTCACGACCTGGTCGCCCCGGCGCAGCGCCTCGACCATGGCCTGATGCTCCTTGACCTTCTTCTGCTGGGGCCGGATGAGCAGGAAATACATGATCGCGAAGATCAGGATGAGCGGGAGAAACTGGGCGATTGCGCCACCGTCCATGAGATGTTCCTTTGCATGATGAGGCGGGACCTCGGCCCCTGAGTTGGGCGGGAAACTATGCGCTGGCCCTTGGGTTTGCAAGGCGACGAAACGCGCCTTTTGACCGTTTTGTACATGGGTGACGCGGGGGTTTGACCGTTTTGTACAAAACGCCGGGGCTTGGTTCTGACGCGGGTGGGCGTCAGTGTGGGGGAAAGACGACTCGGTGGAGGCTGCCCTGATGACCCAAGTACCGATCCACACGCGCCTCAGATCGGTGGATTGTATCGCAACCGTCGGGTTAATGCAGGGCCAGGTCAATGCGGCCTTTGGCTTGCGCGCCGGTTCTGGCGCGGTTCGTTTGCCCGAAGGGCTCACCGCTCCGGAGCATGGGCATGTGGCCGACGAGGCCGAAGAGGATTCAGCGCAATTGTTCAGTCCCTTCCATTGCGCATGGGAAGCGCATGTCGTGCAATGCGAGAGCGGCCAGCACTACCCCCGATGACCCTACGTAAAATCCCTTGCCAGAAAGTCCGAATCACCGCTTAGGATATCTCTGCGCAAGCCGCCTGGCGCGGGGTTTTCCGAGAGTTCCGGGGCCCCTCTCACCCGACCGGAAAGGCGGCCCGGCCACCCATGAGAAGGAACTGGCGCATGATGATGGTGCGCTGCTATCTCGCCCCCTCGGAGATCGAGGGACTGGGCGTCTTTTGCCATGACGACATCGCGCGCGGCGACAAGGTGTGGCGTCATGACCGGATGCTCGACATGACATTCCCCGAAACCAAGCTCGACCAGGTGGAGCCGCATGTGCGGGAATTCCTCGAGCGCTACAGCTATCCCGACATCAACCGGCCGGGATACCTGATCCTGGAAAGCGACGAGGGGCGGTTCATGAACCATTCGATGTATCCCAATCTCGACTTCTCGGACGGGATATGGGGCGTCGCGCTGACCGATATCCCGGCGGGCACGGAGCTGACCTGCGATTACGCCGATTTCCTGACCGGCGAGATCAAGATGCAGCCGCCGCGCCACCGGGTGAGCGGACAGCGCGCCGGATCGGAGATGGTGGTGAACTGAGCGGAGATGGCGCGGCCCTGCGTGTGGGGGCCGCGCCAACCGGGCGCTACCGCAGGCGGTGAAGATGGTGCATAAGGCGGCTGCAAGTGATTCACGGCAAGAGGGACCGGACCCATGCACGACATCCGCGCCATTCGCGAGAACCCGCAGGCCTTTGACGCCGCCCTGTCGCGGCGGGGCGATGCGCCGGTCTCGCAGGACCTTCTGGCGCTGGACGAGGCGCGGCGCGCCAAGATCCTGGCCGCCGAGACCGCCCAGGCCGAGCAGAACAAGGCCAGCAAGGACGTGGGCGCGGCAAAGGGACGGGGCGACGAGGCCGAGTTCGAGCGGCTGCGCGCGCTGGTGTCCGAGAAGAAGGCCGAGGTGGCCCGGATGCAGGCCGAGGCCAAGGAACTGGATGCGCAGCTGACCGACCAGCTGGCGCGCATCGCCAACCTGCCCGCCGAGGACGTGCCGGACGGGTCCGACGAGGCCGACAATGTCGAGGTGAACCGCTGGGGCACCCCGCGCGACTTCGCCTTTCAGCCCAGGGAGCATTACGAGATCGCGGGCGTCGCGCAGGGCATGGATTTCGAGACCGCCGCCAAGACCTCGGGCAGCCGTTTCGTGAACCTGTCGAAAGGCGTGGCGCGCATCCACCGGGCGCTGGCGCAGTTCATGCTGGACACGCATGTCGACAGGAACGGGCTTACCGAGACGGCCACGCCCGTGCTGGTGCGCGACGAGGCGATGTACGGCACGGACAAGCTGCCGAAGTTCGGCGATGACAGCTATCAGACGACGAATGGCTGGTGGCTGATCCCGACATCCGAGGTCACGCTGACCTATTCCGTGGCGGGCGAGATGCTGGAGGAGGCGGCGCTGCCGATCCGGATGACCGCGCACACGGTCTGTTTCCGCTCCGAGGCCGGATCGGCGGGCAAGGACACGGCGGGCATGCTGCGCCAGCACCAGTTCGAGAAGGTCGAGATGGTCTCGATCACCCATCCCGATCACTCCGACGAGGAGCAGAAGCGGATGCTGCGCTGTGCCGAGGGGCTGCTGGAGGCGCTGGGGATCCCCTATCGCACCGTGGTTCTGTGCACCGGCGACATGGGCTTCGGCGCGCGGCGGACCTATGACATCGAGGCCTGGCTGCCGGGGCAGAGCGCCTATCGCGAGATTTCCAGCGTCTCGACCACCGGCGATTTCCAGGCGCGGCGGATGAACGCGCGGTTCCGGCCCGAGGGCGGCGGCAAACCGCAATTCGTGCATACGCTGAACGGTTCGGGCCTTGCCGTGGGGCGCTGCCTGATCGCGGTGCTGGAGAACGGTCAGAACGAGGACGGGACGGTCACCTTGCCCGATGTGCTTGCCCCCTACCTGGGCGGCAAGCTGACGCTGGGTGCGGACGGACAGCTGGCGTGAGAGCGCGGCGGAGGGTGTTCAGCCCTTCGCCTTCTTCTTGTCCTTCTTCTTTTTCCTGGCCTTCTTCTTCTCGGCCTTCTTCCTGGCCTTTTTCTTTTCGGCCTTTTTCTTGTCCTTCTTCAGCTTGTCCTTGACCTTCTTCTTGGCCTCGCTGAATTCCGCTTCCAGCGCCTCGACCTTCTCGGCGGCTTGCTGTGCCTTCCTCTCGACCTTGTTCGCCAGCTCCGCCTTTGGCAGGGTCGGGGCGCTCTGCGCATTGGCGGGCCGGGCGGGCGGCTTGGCGGCGGGGCGGGCCGGGCGGCGCTTGGTGGTGGCACGGGTCGCGGGGCGACGCGGCTTCGTGGCCGGCGGCACGGCGGCACCCAGCAATTCGCGGGCGGCGGCGATCAACGCGGGCGCCCGCGCGACGCCGATCCCGGGCACTGCCGCCAGAGCCTCGGGCGTCGTCGCCGCGATCACCTCGGCGGTGTCGAAGCCATGGGCTGCAAGCGCTTGAGCAAGCGCGGGGCCGACACCGCGGATCTTGCTGACTGGGGTCATCTCGGATGTCTCCTCGTTCCTCGCATATCTGTATATACCAAAGATATACATATGGACAAGCGCAGTCCTGCGACCCGGGCAGACACGGCAAGGTGGCGACGGGTCACCCCGCCTGCGGCTGTCCCTGCGGCGCACGCGTCTTCGGGAAGGGAACGAGGCGCTTGGCTTCCTCGTCCCAGAGCTTGAGGTTCAGCGCAGCCACCGCCTCGGGAAACTTGATGCGGCGCGGCGCGTAATCGGGCGGCAGGTTGTAATGGCAGGCGCGCAGCCGATAGGAGGGGATTCGCGCGTTGAAATGGTGGATGTCATGCAGGGTGATGCAGGCCACCGCCAGGTCGAACCACCAGCCGAAATCCAGCGCCGAGGAGCCCTGGAGCGCGGCCAGCTGCGGGTCGAGATCGGGGCGGCGATCCCAGTAGGTATCCTCGAAATTATGCTGGAGATAGACCAGGAACACGCCCAGCATCCCGCCGAGGAAGGAGAAGATCAGCCAGACCCAGAGGCCCGTTGGCCCCGCGATCCACCACAGACCCGCAAGCAGCGCGACGATCGACAGGTTATGCGCCACGACGCCCTTCCAGCCGAAACGCATCGTGTTCTTTGGCCAGCGGTAGCGGATGAAATAGGTAAACAGTGCCCCCGCCGGGATCAGCACGAAGGGGTTGCGGTAAAGCCTGTAATGCAGCCTTGTCCAGAAACCCGCCGCGTTCCATTCACGCAGCGTCATGGTGTGGATCTCGCCCGTCTCGCGATGTTCGAGATTGCCGATACCGCCGTGATGGAGATTGTGATTCTGCTTCATCACCTCGAAGGGCGCGAAGGTGAAGGGCGAGAGCACATGGCCCGCCAGCTCGTTCTGCGCGCGAGTCTCGAAGAGCGAGTGATGCCCGCAATCATGTTGCAGCACGTAAAGGCGCACCGCTGCAAAGGCAAAGACCACCCCCGCGGGCAGCAGCACGTACCAGCGGTCGACATGGGCGATGGCCAGCGCCAGCGTGGTGAAATAGACCGCGAACGTGCCGAAATAGCTCAGCGAAGCCAGGCGGTTGTCCTGTTTGGCATATTGGCGGGTATAGGCCCTGAGATCCATGTCGTCCGTCTTCCCCTGCGAGATCCCCGTGTCGCAACGTCAAGATAGGTGGCCGCCCGGGCCGGGCAAGCCGCGCGCCGGGATTTTTCCTGTCTTTGCAAGACATAAGGCGAATCCCGGCCGCTGTCACCACCCCGCGCGCCGTGGCCCCTTCATCTCTTTTCAAATACCTCCGGGGGGTCCGGGGGGCAGCGCCCCCCGGCCTGTCGGTCAGGACCGTCGTCCGGAATTCTTGCCGAGATGCTTGGCCAGCGCGCCCGCGTTCTTTTCCCGCCGCCCCTTGTAGGGGTTCTTGGATCCCTGCCCGCGCAGGGTCAGCCGGATCGGCGTGCCGGGCATGTCGAAATCCTCGCGCAGCCCGTTGACCAGGTAGCGGCGATAGCTGTCGGGCATCTTGTCGGGATGGGAGCACATCACCACGAATCCCGGCGGCCGCGTCTTGGCCTGGGTCATGTAGCGCAGCTTGATCCGGCGGCCCTGCGGCGCGGGGGGCGGGTGCGCCTCGACCATGCCGGCGAGCCAGCGGTTGAGCGCGGCGGTGGGCACGCGGCGGTTCCAGACCTGGTGCGCGCGCAGGATCGCGTCATGCAGCCGGTCGAGGCCCCTGCCCGTCTTGGCAGAGACCGTCACCAGCGGCGCGCCGCGCAGCTGCGGCAGCAGGCGTTCGAAGCTTTCCTTCAGCTCGCGCAGCTTGTCCTGCCGGTTCTCCTCGATATCCCATTTGTTGACGGCGACCACCACGGCGCGGCCTTCGCGTTCGGCGAGATCCGCGATGCGCAGGTCCTGCTGTTCGAAGGGGATGGCGGCGTCGAGCAGGACGACCACGACCTCGGCGAATTTCACCGCGCGCAGGCCGTCGGAGACGGAGAGGCGTTCGAGCTTTTCCTGCACCTTCGCCTTTTTGCGCATTCCGGCCGTGTCGAAAAGGCGCATCGGCGTCGCCTCGCCCCCCTCGCGCGGCCAGTCGATGCGCAGCGAGATGGCGTCGCGGGTGATCCCGGCCTCGGGGCCGGTGAGCAGGCGCTCCTCGCCCAGGATGCGGTTGATGAGGGTGGATTTGCCCGCGTTGGGACGGCCCACGACCGCCACCTGGAGCGGCTTCGCCGCCGTCGGGCGGGCGCGCTCCTCGAGCCCTTGCGGGGGCTCGTCGCTTTCGTCCTCGGTGACCGTCACGTCGGTTTCGGGGGCGGCTTCCTCGTCCTGGCTCGCGGCCTCTTCGGCCATCTTGTCCACCAGCGGCTGGATCGCGGTGTAGAGATCGGTCATCCCCTCGCCATGTTCGCCCGAGAGGCGGATGGGTTCGCCCAGGCCCAGCCCGTAGGCCTCGAGCACGCCGGCATCCGCGGCGGCGCCCTCGGCCTTGTTGGCGGCGAGGATCACATGGGCGGAGCGTTTGCGCAGGATCTCGGCAAACACCTCGTCAGTGGGGGTGACGCCGGTGCGCGCATCGATCATGAACAGGCAGATATCGGCCATGTCCACCGCGCGTTCGGTAAGCCGGCGCATCCGCCCCTGAAGCGAATCGTCGGTGGCCTCTTCCAGCCCGGCAGTGTCGATCACGGTGAATTTCAGGTCGCCCAGCCGCGCCTCGCCTTCGCGCAGGTCGCGCGTCACGCCGGGCTGGTCGTCGACCAGGGCCAGGCGTTTGCCCACGAGGCGGTTGAACAGGGTGGATTTGCCCACATTGGGGCGGCCCACGATGGCGAGGGTCAGGGACATGGTGTCTTTCGGCTTTCGCGACTCTAAAGGCGCGCTATAGCGCGTCTGCGCCTCAACGGAAAGCGTGCAGTTGCCCGTCCTTGGACACGACGTAGAGCGTGCCACCCGCCACGACCGGCGCGGTGGTGGCGCCGTCGGGGATCTCGACCTGGTGGGTCAGCGCGCCGCTTTCGGGGCTGAAGAAGCGCAGCATGCCATCGCTGGAGGCCACGACGATGCGCCCGCCCGCGAGGATGGGGCCATAATGGGCATAGACCGCGCCGCGCTTGCGGGGCTTGTCCTTGACGAAGCCGGGCAGGTTCACCGCCCAGACCGTCGCGCCGCTGGCGGCGTCCAGCCGAAGCAGGCGGTTGCGGTCCGAGACGAGGAAGATGCTGTCGCCTGCGGGCCAGACCGGGCCGAGCGCGCCCTCATCGGTGGTCCAGAGCCGCTCGCCGGTTTCCATGCCGAAGGCCACGGTGCGGCCCGAATGGTTGCCGACATAGACGCTGCTGCCCGAGATCACCGGCGCGCCGGTCACGTCGCCGATGCGCGCGGCGGCGCGGCCCGGGGTGCGGCCGGTCACGGCGGAGTTCCAGCGGCGGACGCCGCCGCGCTTGAAATTGGCCGAGATGTCGCCGGACCCGAAGGCGAAGACCACCAGATCGTCGCCCAGGGCGGGCGCGGGCGCGCCCAGCACGTTGCCGACGCTGGGGGTGGCGACCGTCTGCCAGGCGATGCGGCCGGTCTTGGTCTCGATGGCCCAGCCGATCTCGTCGCCGGCAACAAGGTAGATCAGCCCGTCGCGGATGGTCGGCTTGCCCGAGCCGGTGGCGTCCAGCTTTTGCCGCCACCGCACGGCGCCGGTGCGCGCGTCGAGCGCGGTCAGGCGGCCGAAACCCGAAGAGACATAGAGAACCCCGTCGGAATAGGCGAGCCCGCCGCCGGTGGCCTGCCCCTCGCTTTCGCCGGGCGGGATGAGGTTCGTCTGCCAGGCAAGCGTGCCCTGCGGCGTGACGCCCGAGACGGTGGCGCCGGAATCGAGCGTGTAGATCAGCCCGCCCGCCACGACCGGGTCGGCGGTGATGCGGGTGCGGCGGGTGTCGCCCTCGCCGATGTCGGTGGCCCAGACCCGTTGCGGCGTGGCACGCAGCGCAGGGTGGCTGGGACGGTAGGCCGGGGTTCCGATGCCCTGGGTCCAGCTGGCATTGGTCGCGGGCGCAGGCAGGCGGATGGCGCGGGGACCGGTTCCGTCCTCGAGCGGGGCGGTGGCGGACTGGCCTTCGGGGCGGATATCCTCGCGCGGGCCGGGCAGGATCGTTTCACGTTCGGCGCAGGCGGTCAGAACCAGCAGGGCGGCACCCGCCAGCGTCAGCCCGATACGGGAAAAGCTCATGTCTACCATCGTCAGAAACTCGCCTGTCGTCCTTCGTTCACGTCCGCGCCCCTTGTCGGCGCGGTTCGGCCCCCCTGCCCGCCCGGCGGGTCAGCCCTGCTGTCCCGGCGTCGGTTCGGGGGTGCCGCCAAGCGCCACAATCAACTGAGAGGCGCGCTGTTGCAAGTCCACGCTGGCCTCGGCGTCCTGGAGAATGCCCTGGAGCCGGTCGATCGCGGCCTCGGGGGCGCCCTCCTCGATCTCGATCAGGGCCAGCTGCTCCTGCGCGAGAAGGCGCAGCGGCGCGCCGGGCTGGGCCAGCGCCTCGAACTGCTGGCGGCGGTCGGCGGCGGGCAAGGTGTCGGATTGCAGAAGCAACGCCTTGAACGTGGCGATCTGGCGATAGATCTCTGGCAGCTCGCCTTGTGTCGCTACGCGCGCCAGGGTTTCGGCCGCGGCCTCTTCGGCCCCCGACTGGGCCTGCGCGGCGGCGATCAGCAGGTCGCGCACCGCCGAACCGCCCGGCGTCTCGGGCTGGACCTGCGCCAGCGCCTCGGCCCGCGCCTCCGGCGCATTCGATTCAAGTGCCGCGACCAGCCCGTCGCCAAGCGCCTGCGCGGTCGCGGTCTGTTGCGCCTTGCGGTATTCGTTCCAGGCGGCGCCGCCGACCACGGCCAGCACGACGACCACCCCGACCCAGCCCCAGCGCCGCAGGAATCCGTACATGCGGTCGCGACGGACCTCTTCGGTCACCTCGTCGATGAAACTGTCGGCGTCGCTCATCCCTGTCCCCGCTTTCGGATCGGTCCTGTTTCGGTCCGGCCCCTCTTACCGTGCCCCATGGAACAAGCCAAGGGGGCCTTTCCTGCGCAATCCGCGGGCAGTTGCGCCGCATGTCAAAAAAAAATAATCTGAACTGGTCAGTTCAGCGTAGACAAGACATGGCCGAGTGCCCATGTGACGCGCAGCGACAGGGTCCGGGCCTTATGGGACCGGCTGGGCGACGTGCCGGGACGGCCGGGCGCCCGCGACGATTGAAAGAGGCATTTGATGCGACTGATCCCGTTCCTCACCGCGATTCTGGTGACCGCGACGATGTATCTGCTGGTGTTCGAGCGCGACGACCTGATCGCCTTTGCCAAGGGCGAGGTCGAGGCAAGTGCCATGCTGCCCGGCGAAGGCGACCCGGCCGAGGCTGCGGACGTGGTCCCGCAGGACGTGGCGGCCGGGGCGGAGCCCGTGCGCGCCGTGGGCGTGGTGGCGGTGCATTCGGCGGCGCGCGAGATCGACAGCGCCGTGGTGCTGCGCGGCCAGACCCGCGCGATGCGCCAGGTCGAGGTACGCTCGGAGACGAGCTCGACGGTGGTTTCCGAGCCGCTGCGCAAGGGCGCCTATGTCGAGGCCGGTCAGCTGTTGTGCCAACTCGACCCCGGAACGCGCGAGAGCGCGCTGGCCGAGGCGCGCGCCCGCAAGGCCGAGGCCGAGGCCAGGATGCCCGAGGCGGAGGCACGGCTGGCAGAGGCGCGCGCGCGGCTGGCCGAGGCCGAGGTCAATGACAATGCCGCCCAGAAGCTGAGCCAGTCGGGCTATGCCTCGGAAACCCGCCGCATCGGGACCGAGGCGGCCGTGCGGACGGCCGAGGCGGGAATCAAGTCCGCCGAGGCGGGGCTTGAAACCGTGCGCGCGGGCATCGAGGCGGCAACCGCCGCGGTAGACGCCGCCGAGCGCGAGATCGACCGGCTGACCATCGAGGCCCCCTTCGAGGGGCTTCTGGAAAGCGACACGGCCGAGCTGGGCAGCCTGATGCAGCCCGGATCGCTTTGCGCGACGGTGATCCAGCTGGACCCGATCAAACTGGTGGGCTTCGTTCCCGAGGCCGAGGTGAACCGCGTCGAGGTCGGCGCGCGCGCGGGGGCCGAACTGGTGAGCGGCGAGCGGGTGCAGGGCCGGGTGACCTTCCTCAGCCGGTCGGCCGATCCGACGACCCGCACCTTCGAGGTGGAGATCACGGTTCCCAACTCGGATCTGGAGATTCGCGACGGGCAGACCGCGACGATCATGATCTCGGCCGAGGGGGCGCAGGCGCATCTGCTGCCGCAATCGGCCCTGACGCTGAACAACGAGGGGGACCTGGGCGTGCGCGTGGTGGCCGAGGGCGACAAGGTGTCGTTCCGCCCCGTGCGCCTGATCCGCGACACGCCCGAGGGCGTCTGGGTCGGCGGGCTGCCCGAGACGGCGGATGTCATCGTCGTCGGGCAGGAATTCGTGACCGAGGGCGTGCGCGTCGCGCCCACCTTCCGGGAGGCCGCACAATGACCGGAATCGTCGACTGGGCCGCCTCGCGCGCCCGCATGGTCATGGCCTTCATCGTCATCTCGCTGGCGGTGGGAGCCTATTCCTATATCGCCCTTCCCAAGGAGGGCGAGCCGGATATCGAGATCCCGGCGCTCTTCATTTCGGTGCAGTTTCCCGGAATCTCGGCCGAGGACAGCGAAAGCCTCCTCATCAAGCCGATGGAGACGGAGCTGGCCGATCTCGACGGGCTAAAAGAGATGACATCGACCGCGGCCGAGAACTATGCCGGCGTCGCGCTGGAATTCGAGTTCGGCTGGGACAAGACGGCGATCATGGCCGATGTGCGCGACGCGATGAACAGCGCGCAGGCGAAGTTCCCCGAGGGGGCCGAGCAGTATTCGCTGAACGAGATCAACTTTTCCGAGTTTCCCATCGTCATTGTCAACCTGACCGGCGAGGTCCCCGAGCGCACCATGGCGCGGGTCGCCAAGGAGTTGCAGGACGAGCTGGAGGCGCTGGACGCGGTGCTGGAGGCCGGGATCGCGGGCAATCGCGACGAGATGCTGGAAGTGGTGATCGACCCGCTGCGGCTGGAGGCCTACAACGTCACGGCGGCCGAGCTGATCAATGTCGTCAACAACAACAACCAGCTGATCGCCGCCGGCGAGGTCGAGACGGACCAGGGCACCTTCTCGGTCAAGATCCCCTCTTCGTTCAAGACCGCGCGGGACGTCTATGACCTGCCGGTGAAGGTCAATGGCGACCGGGTGGTGACGATGGGCGAGCTGGCCCAGATCAACTACACCTTCGAGGACCGCGCGGGAACTGCAAGGTTCGACGGGGAATCGACGGTCGCGCTGCAGGTGGTCAAGCGCAAGGGCTTCAACCTGATCGACACGGTGGAACTGGTGAAGGCCACGATCGCGCAGGCAGAGAGCGACTGGCCCGAGGAGCTGCGCGCGGCGGTGCAGGTCGGCACATCGAACGACCAGAGCCGGGTCGTGGGCTCGATGGTGAGCCAGCTGGAGGGGTCGGTCCTGACGGCCATCGCGCTGGTGATGATCGTGGTGCTGGCCTCGCTGGGCAGCCGCGCCGCGCTGCTGGTGGGGTTCGCGATCCCGACCTCGTTCCTTCTGTGTTTCGCCTTCCTGGCGGCGATGGGGGTGAGCATCTCGAACATCGTGATGTTCGGTCTGATCCTGGCCGTGGGGATGCTGGTGGACGGCGCGATCGTGGTCGTCGAATACGCCAACAAGCGCATCGCCGAGGGCGTGGGCCCGATGCATGCCTATGTCGAGGCGGCCAAGCGGATGTTCTGGCCGGTCATCTCCTCCACGGCGACGACGCTCTGCGCGTTCCTGCCGATGCTGTTCTGGCCCGGCGTGCCGGGCGAGTTCATGGGGATGCTGCCCGTGACGCTGATCTTCGTGCTGTCGGCCTCGCTGGTGGTGGCGCTGATCTACCTGCCGGTCGTTGGCGGCGTCTCGGGGCGGATCAGCCGGGTCTTCTCGCGCGTGTCCGACGGGCTGCGGGCGCGCACGCCCTGGATCGTGCGGGCCGCGCTGGTTCCACCGGCGCTTTACGGGATGTTCCTGGGCGCGATGCAGATGCTGAACCCCAGCTACCTGGTGCCGGGCAACGAGGACATGGTGCTGGGCGAGGTCGTGGGAGCGGCGGTGTTCCTGCTGGCGGCCTTCGCCTCGTCCATCACGCTGGGCGCCGCGAAGATCGAGTTCCCGCAGCGCAAGGTGGCCAAGGGTGGCGGACATACGCCTTTCGGCCATGTCATCAAGTTCATCGCGGGCAACCCGGTGATGCCGGTGGTGGCCATCGTGGCGGTGTTCATCGCCGTCTACCAGGTGGCCTTCGTCATCTTCCCCGAGAACTCGCGCGGGGTGGAATTCTTTGTCGAGAGCGAGCCGGAACAGGCCACCACCTATGTCCGGGCGCGAGGCAACCTGTCGCTGGCGGAAAAGGACGAGATGGTGCGCGCGGTCGAGGAGATCATCGCCGCGCATCCGGCGGTGGTGAACGTCTTCTCCTTTGCCGGCGAGGGCGGGCTGAACCAGAACACGGGCGGCGCCAGCGCGCCGGCCGACACGGTGGGCCGGGTGCAGTTCGAGATCATCCCCTGGGAGGATCGACCGACCGTGTCGGAGCCGATCCTGGGCGGACGGTTGAGCCGCGAGGTCAGCGCGCCGGAATTCGACGGCGACCTGGTGATCGACCAGTTGCAGGCGCAGCTGGACACCCTGCCCGGTTTCGAGGCCGATATCGAGCCGCTGACCGGTGGCCCGGCCTCGGCCAAGCCGGTGCATCTGCGCATCAAGGGCGACAACTGGGAGAACCTGGTGTCGGCCACGCAGCAGGCGCGCGAAAAATTCGAGACCACTCCCGGCCTGATCAAGGTCGAGGACAGCCTGCCCCTGCCCGGCATCGACTGGCAGATCGACGTGGACGTGGCCAAGGCCGGGCGCTACGGCGCCGACGTGGCGACGGTGGGCGCGATGGTGCAGCTGGTCACGCGCGGCATCCTGCTGGGCGAGATGCGCCCGCAAGACAGCGACGAGGAGATCGAGATCCGCGTCCGCCTGCCCGACCGGGACCGGGTGCTGTCCACGCTCGATTCGCTGAAGGTGCGGACCGAGGACGGGCTGGTGCCGCTGTCGAACTTCGTCGCGCGCAAGCCGGTCGAGAAGCTGGCCGAGATCAACCGGGTGGACCAGACACGCTATTTCGACGTGAAAGCGGATGTGGCGCCGGGACTTGTCAAGCTGGTGGCCGGGGGGCCGGATGGCCCCGAACGGCTGGCCGTCCTGCGCGAAGGGACCGACGGGGACACGGTCACGCGGGCCGACGGCACGTCCTTCGAGGTGGTTGCGCTGACCGGGGCGGACAGTCTCGACGAGGTCCGCGAGGCGGCCTCGGCGGAGGGCGCGCAGTTCGCCCCCCTCAACGCAAACGAGCGGATCGAGATGCTGACCGATTGGCTGGAGACCGATCCGTTCCCCGCGGGCATCGACTGGCAATGGACGGGCGACCAGGAGGACCAGGCGGAGAGCCAGGCCTTCCTGCAAAACGCCTTTGCCGCCGCGCTGGGGCTGATGTTCGTGATCCTGCTGGCGCAGTTCAACAGTTTCTACAACGCCGTGCTGGTGCTGCTGGCGGTGGTGCTCTCCACGACCGGCGTGCTGATCGGGATGATGGTGATGGACCAGCCCTTCTCGATCATCATGACGGGCACGGGGATCGTGGCGCTGGCGGGGATCGTGGTGAACAACAACATCGTTTTGATCGACACCTACCAGGAATATTCCGCCTACATGCCGCGGATCGAGGCGATCATCCGCACGGCCGAGGCGCGCATCCGCCCCGTCCTGCTGACCACGATCACGACGATGGCGGGCCTGATGCCGATGATGTTCGGCCTGAGCCTCGATTTCATCGGGGGCGGCTATTCCATCGACAGCCCCACTGCGCTCTGGTGGAAGCAGCTGGCGACGGCGGTGGTCTTCGGCCTGGGGATCGCGACGGTGCTGACGCTGGTGGTGACCCCCTCGCTGCTGGCGCTGCGGGTGTGGTTCTGGACCTATGTCTTTGCCCTGGGCCGGCTGCTGGCGCGGGTCACGCAGGGCCGGTCGAGCCGGATCGCGCGCGACATGGCGCTGTTCCGAAAGGCACGCCAGATGAAGGCGACCGAGATTATCTGGGACGACCTGTCGGAATACGACCCGCGACGCGAAAGCGCCCCCAACGCGCCGGGCCTGACCCCGCCGCTGCGCGCGGCGGAGTGAAAGGCGGGAAAAGCGGCTTAGGGTGGGTTTGCAACCCACCGCCCCGCGACGCGGCCGCGCGCCAAACGGTGGGGTGAAACCCCACCCTACGGAGATCGGTGAGGGCGGTGCAGGCAGCCCCGCCGGTCAGGCGGCGTCGTCGGATTGCTGCCGCGACCAGAGCTGTGCGTAACGCCCGGCGCGGGCCAGCAGGTCCGCATGTGTTCCCTGCTCGACGATCTCGCCCTTTTCCAGAACGACGATGCGGTCGGCCTCGGCCACGGTGCTCAGCCGGTGGGCGATGGTGATGACGGTGCGCCCCTCGCCCGCGCGGGCCAGCGCGCCCTGGATCTCGCCCTCGGTATCGGTGTCGAGCGCCGAGGTCGCCTCGTCCAGCAGCAGGATGGGCGGGTTCTTGAGCAGGGTGCGGGCGATGCCCACGCGCTGTTTCTCGCCGCCCGAGAGTTTCAGGCCCCGTTCGCCCACCTTGGTGTCATAGCCTTCGGGCAGGGTTATGATGAACTCGTGGATCTGGGCGGCGCGGGCGGCGGCCTCGATCTGCTCCTCGGTCGCGTTTTCCTGGCCATAGGCGATGTTGTAGCGGATCGTGTCGTTGAAGAGCACGGTATCCTGGGGGACCACGCCGATATTTGCATGCAGGCTTTCCTGCGTCACGTCGCGGATATCCTGCCCGTCGATCTTCAGCGCACCTTTGGTCACATCGTAGAAGCGGAACAGAAGCCGACCGATAGTGGATTTGCCGGAGCCGGTGGCACCGACGATGGCGACGGTCTGCCCGGCCGGCACGGTGAGCGAGACACCATGCAGGATCTCGCGTTCGGGGTCATAGCCGAAATGCACGTCCTTCAGCGTGATCTCGCCCCCCGTCACCTTGAGCGGTTTGGCCCCCGGCTTGTCCTCGACCTCGGCCGGTTGTTCGAGCAGCACGAACATCTCGCCCATGTCGACGAGGCTCTGCCGGATCTCGCGATAGACGGTGCCGAGGAAGTTGAGCGGCACGGTGATCTGGATCATGTAGGCGTTGACCATGACGAAATCGCCCACCGTCAGCGTGCCGTCCTGCACCCCCAGCGCGGCCAGCACCATCACCCCGATCAGCCCGCAGGTGATCAGGAGGCTTTGCCCGAAATTGAGGAAGGCCAGCGAATAGGCGGTCTTGAGCGCGGCCCCCGCATAGGCGCGCATCGACACGTCATAGCGTTGAGCTTCGCGCTCTTCGGCGTTGAAATACTTGACTGTTTCGTAGTTAAGCAGGGAATCGATGGCGCGCTGGTTCGCCTCGGTATCCTGCTCGTTCATCTCGCGGCGCAGCTTCACCCGCCATTCGGTAACGGCGAAGGTGAACCAGATGTAGATGGCGATGGTCACCGCGACGACCAGCAGATAGCGGATGTCGAACAGCGCGACGAGGACGACACCCACCAGTAGCAGTTCGAGGATCAGAGGACCGATCGAGAAGAGCAGGAAGCGCAGCAGGAAATCCACGCCCTTGACCCCGCGTTCGATGATCCGGCTGAGCCCGCCGGTTCGCCGCGTGATGTGATAGCGCATCGACAGGCGGTGGATATGGCGGAAGGTCTCGAGCGCCAGGGCGCGGAGCGCGCGTTGCCCCACCGGGGCGAACATCGCGTCGCGCAGTTGCTGGAAGCCCGTGTTCATCATGCGCGAGACGCCATAGGCCACGGTCAGCCCCACCGCGCCAAGCGCCAGCGGCGGCACGCCCTCGCCCGCCAGCGCGTCCACCGCGCCCTTGTAGAGGATGGGCGTGTAAACGGCGATCAGCTTGGCCAGGACCAGCATCACCATGGCCAGGATCACGCGGCGCTTGACCCAGGTCTCGCCCGGCGGCCAGAGATAGGGGGCGACCTTGCGGATGGTCCGCCAGCCCGAGCGGCGCTCGGCCTCGGCGGTCAGATCGGTATCGGTGGGGGCCAAAATTCACTCCGCCTGCCTTGCTGCGGCCATAGATAACCCATGCGGGCCGAGGAGCCAGCGGAAAGTGGCCCTGCCGCGATCATTCCGGCAGGGTGAAGATCTGGCCGGGATAGATCAGGTCCGGATCGCGGATGTCGTCGCGATTGGCCTCGAACACCTTGACGTAGAGGATGCCCTCGCCATAGCGCTCGCGCGAGATCGCCCAGAGCGTGTCGCCATGTTGCACTGTGACGGCCTGAATGGGCGGCGTTCCGGGCGCGACGCCGGGTTCGGAGACGGGCGGCCGGAGCGCCTCGGGCGGTTCACGCTTGAAGGGCGTCTCGATCCGGCTGACCACCGCGCCGG
Organism: uncultured Paracoccaceae bacterium; assembly: GCA_947500005.1. Lineage (GTDB taxonomy): Bacteria > Pseudomonadota > Alphaproteobacteria > Rhodobacterales > Rhodobacteraceae > Lutimaribacter_A. The sequence goes on from CANMQJ010000003.1 coordinate 233,098, forward strand.
CGGCGTCGAGCTCGTCGAGGCGCAGCGTGTAGATCCCCGGGTCGATCCCCGGCACCTCGGCCCGCCAGGCCCCGTCGGTCCCGGCGGGGATGTCGGACACCGCCCTGTTGTCGACATAGACGCGCACGGTCGAGCCGCTCTGCGCGCGGCCCGACAGCCGCACCTCGCCCAGGTCGGAATAGCCTATGGTATCGAGCGCGACCTGGTCCCGGCTGACCGCCGGATCGCCTTGTGCGGGCTGCACAAGGTCCACCCCCTCGCGGCCCGAGCGCAGAATGGCCACGGGGCCGCTGTCGGCTGCCGCTTCGGGCTTGGCGGCCGGGCGCGGTTCCCGCGGTTCGGTTCCAGGTTGCTGGGCCTGTGCAAGCCGGGCGGGCTCCGGTTCCTCGGCAGCACTCTCGCCGGTCCGAGGCGCCGTTTCGGCGGTGCTGGCCGGCGTTTCGGCCTCTGGCTTCTCGGCCACCCGCTCCGCCTGCTGTTCGATCGTCCGGGAGGGCGGCCCCTCCTCGGCTTCGGCGGCCGGCGCCTGCACGATCCGCTCGGCGGGGGCCTGTTGCGGGGCCGCCGGACGCGCCTGCGGGCGGGTTTGCGGGACCGTCTGCAGCGCGGGCTCGGCTTCGGGTTCGGCCTGCGCGAGGGTCGTTTCGGCTGGCTGTTCGGGTGTGCCCTCCTCCGGTGCCTCGCCCGCCAGTTCGGCGGACTGGCGCTCAGGGCCGGGGGTCGTGTCGGGCTGCGCGGCGGCAGGCCCGGTCGCCTCGGCAATCGCTTCCTCGCGCGGCGCAGCGGGCTGTGACGCCTCCGCTTCGGGTTGCGGTTCGGGCATGGCAGGCTGCGGTTCCGGCGCGGCTTCCGGGGCGGGTTCCGGCGCTGCTTCTGGTGCGGGTTCGGCCGCTGCGAGCTGCTCCGGCTCGGCGGGGGCCGGGGCGGGCAAGGCGGCGATCAGGTAATCGTCGGACAGCACGGACTGACCAGACATTTCTGCCTTAAGAACAAGGTCCTGCGCCTTGTCGTTAAAGGGGATTGTCAGGAACTCGGCAAAGCTTCCGGTCGATTTGAACCGGTGCAACTCGACCCCGTTGAGCAGGATCGCCACCTCCGAGCCCGGCGCGGCGCGGCCCGACAGAAGCGCTGTGCCGTCCGGTTCGACATAGATCTGGTCGAGCGAGGGCGCCTCGAGCTGCGGTTCGGGCTCCGCCTGCGTCTGAGCGGCTTCGGGCGCGGTCGTGGCCTGCTGCGGGCTGTCGGCGGGTGCCGAAAGCGCCGCGGTTTCCGTCTGCCCCGCCGCGTCGGCCTTGGTCGCCGTCCCTGCCGCGGGCGTGTCGGCTGGCCCGGCGGCCTTTTCCTTCGTCCGGTCGCGCGGTTCCAGCTCGGGCGTCTCGGGCGCGGCCGGTTGCGGTGCCGCTTCGGTCAGCCGCGCGCCGGTCTCCGCCAGGGGTTGGGGCGCGGTGCCGCTGTCAGGCTGCGCGGCGATCTCGGGGCCGGTTTGCGGCACCTCTGGCGCGGGCGGTTCCTGGGGCTGGGTTTGCGCAACCTCGGCCCCCGCTCGTGCGGGCGGTTCCGTGGCCGCAGGCTCGGCGGGCGCGGAGGGTGCGGGCGCATCGGCCGTCCGCGGCACCTCTGCCGGCGCGGCCTCTTCCCCGCCCGGGGAGAAGACCCCGGCGGAATAGAGCGCCGCCACCGCGACAAGCGCTGCCACGCCCGCAAGCGCGCCCCAGGCAAAAGTGCCGGTTGCGCCGCCTTCCCCATCGGCTGCCATGGTCCGTTCATCCCCCGTGATGGGAACGGGCCGGGGCGCTTTTGCCCGGGCCAGCCCCCGCAGTGTTGAGCCAATCTAGCAATCCAGCTATCAGGGGTCAAAATAATGCCATGTGCAAGCGCAGAAAGGCCTTGGAATGACCCTGAAATCTGTCTGTGTGTATTGCGGGTCACGGCCCGGAGCGAACCCTGCCCATGCCCGGGCGGCCAAGGCCTTTGGCACGGCGCTGGCGCGGGAAGGTTGGCGGCTGGTCTACGGCGCCGGCGATGTCGGGCTGATGGGAGAGGTCGCGCGCGCAGCACAGGCGGCGGGCGGCGAGACCTTCGGCGTGATCCCGGTGCACCTGATGCAGCGCGAGGTGGGCAAGCGCGACCTGACTCGCTTCGTCATCACCGAGACCATGCACGAACGCAAGAAGGTGATGATCATGAATGCCGATGCGGTCGTGGTGCTGCCGGGCGGTCCGGGGTCGCTGGACGAGCTGTTCGAGGCGCTGACCTGGCGGCAGCTGGGCCTGCATGACAAGCCGATCCTTGTGATGAACGTCGAGGGCTACTGGGACGGGCTGCGCACGCTGGTGGACCGGACAGTCGAGGAAGGCTTCGCCGACGCCTCGCTGGCCGGCTACCTGACCTGGGTCGAGGATCCCGAGGCCGCCATGGCCGCCCTGCGCGAGGCCCTGTCCTGACGGAAAGCGCCCAGCGAGTAGAGCGCGACCGCCGCCCAGATCAGCGCGAAGGCCGCCTGGTGGACCGGTGAGAACGCCTCGCCGAAGAGGATCACGGCGCAGAGAAATTGCAGCGTGGGGTTGATGTATTGCAGCACCCCCACGGTGGACATCGCCACGCGCCGCGCCGCCGCCGAGAACAGGATCAGCGGCGAGGCGGTGAGCGGGCCGGACAGCATCAGCAGCAGGCTGTCCTGCATCGAGGCGCCGAAGGCCCCCGACCCCTCGCCATAGATGCCGCCATGCCGCGCGGCCAGCAGCGCCAGAGCGAAGGGCGCGACCACAGCGACCTCGGCCGTGACAGAGACGACCGGACCCAGCGGCAGGCCGTTCTTGATCAGCCCGTAAAGCCCGAAGGTCACCGCCAGCGCGAGCGAGATGTAAGGCGCAACGCCCAGACCCAGGGTCAGCACCGAGACACCGGCAAAGGCCAGGGCGATGGCGGCCCATTGCAACCGGCCCAGCTTCTCGCCCAGCACGAAGCGGCCCAGCAGCACGGCGACCAGCGGGAATATGTAATAGCCAAGGCTGGTTTCGGTGTTCCGCCCGATCTGGGTGGCGAAGATGAACAGGAACCAGTTGGTCGAGATCATCGCCGAGGCGAGCGCGATCGTGGCGATGCGGCGCCCGCCCGAGAAGGCCGCGCGCAGCACCGGCAGCCGGCCCTGCACGGCCAGGACGCCCGCGAAGAAGACGAGCGACCAGGTGATGCGGTGGGCCATGACCTCGGGCGCGGGGATATGGGAGAGCAGCTTGTAATAGATGGGCGACAGGCCCCAGATCGTACAGGCGCCGATCATCGCCAGAATGCCCTTGGTCGTTTCGCTCATCCGCCGCTCCTTTGCCCGTGCTTCCTGCGCTCCGGGGACGGAAAAGGCAAGGGGGCCGCCGATCGCTCAGCGCCCCGCGGGGTTGCGCGGGGCCGGTGCCGTCCTGATATTGGGACAAACGGTTCTCAAGAGGCATCCCGATGCAGGCATATTCCCTTCTCGATCTTTCGCCGATCCCCGAGGGCGGCAGCGCGCGCGACGCGCTCGGCAACTCGGTCGAACTGGCGCAGCTGGCCGAGCGGATGGGCTATACCCGCTACTGGCTGGCCGAACATCACAACATGCCCGGCATCGCCAGCGCAGCGACCTCGGTGGTGATCGGCCATGTCGCGGGCAAGACCCGGACGATCCGCGTGGGCGCGGGCGGTATCATGCTGCCCAACCATGCGCCGCTGGTCGTGGCCGAGCAGTTCGGCACGCTCGAGACGCTCTATCCCGGCCGGATCGATCTGGGCCTGGGCCGCGCGCCCGGAACCGACATGGCCACGGCGCGCGCGCTGCGCCGGCACATGGCACCCGAGGATGCGTTCCCGCAGGACGTGATCGAGCTGCTGGGCTATCTCCATGCCGAACCGGGATCGGCACCGGTGCGCGCCATTCCCGGCGAGGGCACCCATGTGCCGGTCTGGATTCTGGGGTCGAGCCTCTACGGCGCGCAGCTTGCCGCGCATCTGGGGCTGCCCTATGCCTTCGCCTCGCATTTTGCGCCGGCCATGCTTGAGGAAGCGCTGGAGATCTACCGCAGCCGGTTCGAGCCGTCCTCCTGGCTCGATGCGCCCTACGCGATGGTGGCCGCCGGGGTCTGCGCCGCCGACACGGATGCCGAGGCGGAGTACCTTCGCAGCTCGCAGCTTCTGGCCTTTGCCCGGCTCAGGACCGGCCGCCCGGGCCCCCTGCCCCGGCCGGTGCGCGACATCGCGGCCGAGATCCCCCCGCCGGTGATGGCGCAGGTGCGCGCGGCGCTGTCGGTCTCGGCCACCGGCAGCCGCGAGACGGTGGCGCGCGGGCTGCGCGAGATCGTCGAGCGGCACCGCCCGGACGAGCTGATGGTGACCGGCATGATCCACGACCACGCCGCAAGACTGCGCAGCTTCGAGATTGCGGGCGAGGTGCTGGGCCAGCTCTGCGCCCCTGCCGAACCCGCCGCCGCACGGGCCTGAGGCCACATCGCGCCGCGACCTCCGCGCGCAACGCGCGGCCCGGCCCAACCCCGAGGAGAGCGCCCGCAAGGGCGGTCCCGCAGGGGGCGGGAGCGCCACCGGTGCGGGCGTCATGCCAAGGATCAGGCAGAGGGCCTGTCCAGCACGAGGGGCGCTGTGAGGTAACGCGACAGGTCCGATGCGGCGCCCCCGCGCCTGAGCAAGGTCCAGATCGCGTCGGCGGGTTTGCCGCCGATCAGCTTTGCGGCCTTGCCGCGCACCCGCTCCTCGCGCGCCGCCAACGACAGCGGCGCCTGCAGGTCGTGCCGCGCCTCGCGCTCCTGCCCGTCGCGGCGCAGCAGGTGCAGCACAGCCTCCGTCTCGCTCAGGCTCTCGTCCTCTTCCACCGTGATCCGGTCGCGTAAATCCTGCATCCGCGGATCGGCGCAAAGCGCGTCGCTGTAACTGTCGAGCCGCGCGGTGTCATATCCCAGGGCCCGCATCGCCAGCACCGTGCGATAGGAGAACTTGGCCCCCAGCCCGGTCTCGGGCGCGGGCTGGTTGCACACGCTCATCCAGCGCGGATGGGTGCGCACGCTCAGCCGCTCCAGCTCGGGCTCGGCGATGTCCAGCTCTCGCGCGGCCTCGAGCGCGGCATGCAGCCCGTGACAGCAGGCGTGGAACTTGTGGCTGACCTCCTCGAAGAACCAGCCCTGCCCCAGCCCCTCCAGCGCGGCCTCCAGATCGCCGGCCCCGTGATGGGTGGCGCCGAAGCCGTAAGCTCCCTCCATCGCGGCCGGATTGGCGTCGAAGCCCAGCCGCACCAGCTGCACCGCCTCGACCCCCGCCGCCGCCGCGATCCCGGCATTGTAGGGCTTGCCCATCGTCCCGAACTGCGCCTTGAGGCCGGCCGCGCGGGTCGCGGTCAGGCCCAGCACCTGCGCCATCTGCGCCGGACGCAGCCCGGCCAGCCGCCCGACCGCCGCCGCCGCGCCGAAGGCCCCCGCCGTTGCCGTCTGGTGAAACCCCGCCTGGTAATGCCCGCGCCCCAGCCACAGGCCCACGCGCACCGACAGCTCCATGCCCACCAGCGCGGCCTCGAGCAGTTCGACCAGGCTCTGCCCGTTCGCCTCGGCCCAGGCCATCGCGGCCGGGAACACCGCCACCGAAGGGTGCCCGATATGGGCGAAATGCGTGTCGTCGTAATCGAGCGCGTGCGAGATCGTGCCATTGACCAGCGCAGCCCCCCGCATGGGCGCGGCGCCCGTGCCGAAGAGCGTCGCCTGCGCGGCGCCGCCCTCTTCCAGCACCATGGTCCGGGTGATGCGCGCCACCGGCTCGGCAGCGCCCGCGCGGCCCACCGCGACCCAGTCGAGCGCCGAGAGCGAGGCCACCAACCGCGCGGCGGAGGTGGTCGAGACGGGGCCGGCGGCGAAACCGGCAAGGGCCTGGGTCAGATCGCGCATGGCCTGCATCCTAGCCAAGCCCCGGCCCGGGTAAAGACGGAAAGCCTCAGCCGTAAAGCTCGGCCGCGCGCCGTTCGAAGGCGCGCACGATCCGCTGCATCGCCTCGTTGAACACCACGCCGATCAGCCCCTGCAGCACCGCGTTGCGGAACTCGAAATCGACGAAGAACTTCACCTCGCAGCCGCCGTCGGGCAGATCGGCGAAGGCCCAGTTCGACTTCATGTAGCGGAACGGTCCGTCCAGGTACTCGGTGTCGATGGTCATGTCCTCCGGGTGCAGCACCACGCGGCTGCCGAAGCGCTCGCGGAACACCTTGAACGAGATCACCAGTTCCGCCTCCATCACCTCGGCCGCGCCCTCGGGCCGGCGCGAGCGGATGCGCGCGGCGGCGCACCAGGGCAGGAATTCCGGGTAGCGTCCCACATCGGCAACCAGGTCGTACATCTGCTGTGCTGTGTAGGGCAGGTGACGGGTTTCCGAGTGTGTGGGCATGAATCCAGTGCTTTGCGGCGTGACAATGACGCGTGATTTCGTATGTTGCAGCGCAAAGATCAAGGGGGCCGGGATGACAGACCGCACATATGTGATTGACGAGATGATCTCGGCCAAGGCCATCGCGGCCCGGATCGAGGCGCTGTGCCGCGAGATCAAGGCCGAGTTTTCCGACACCGACAAGCTGGTGGTGGTGGGCCTGCTGCGCGGCAGTTTCGTGTTCATCGCCGACCTGGTGCGCGAGCTGGACCTGCCGATCGAGGTCGATTTCCTCGAGGCGTCCTCTTACGGCAACGCGATGGAATCGAGCCGCGAGGTGCGTATCCTGAAAGACCTGCGCGCCGCCATCGAGGGGCGCGACGTGCTGGTTGTCGAGGATATCGTCGATACCGGCCACACGCTGAGCCATGTCACGCGCCTTTTGCAAAGCCGCAATCCCAAGCGGCTGAAGAGCATCGCGCTGCTCGACAAGCCCTCGCGCCGCGAGGTGGATTTCAAGGCCGACTGGACAGGCTTCGAGATCCCCGACGAATTCGTCGTGGGATATGGCATCGACTATGCCCAGCGAAACCGCAACCTGCCCCATATCGGCAAGGTCCGTTTCACCGACTGAGCGATTGGTGCCGGATGCGCTCCCGCCCGCCCCTCGCGCATCGCAGATGCGCTTGGGCGGTTGGGCCGGGCGCGCGCCTTTCGGCACGCGCGGGTGCGCCCTTGGCGGGCTCAGGCCATCAGGTCGAAAATCTCGCCGCCGATGCGCAGGCTGATCTCGGCCTGCCCCTCGCCATCCACGAGGGCCCAGACGATCTGACCCGTGGGGCGGTAGATCACGAAGGCCTCCTGCACGCCGTCATCCCCTGACCGTTCGCCATCGGGCGTGGCGGTGTGATCGTAATTGATCTGGAAATCCGCCGCCGTGGCCGCCCCGCCAAAGACCAGAACGTCGCCCTCGGCCGCGATATAATCCTGCACCCAGTCCGAGCCGTGATCGGTGACGCCGAGGTGAAAGAAGCTGTCCGCGCCCGAACCGCCATTGATCCGGTCATGGCCGAAACCGCCATTGACGAAATCATTGCCGTCACCGCCAAAGACGAGGTCCGACAGCGCCCCGCCGGTCAGCACGTCGTCGCCGCCCTGCCCCTCGATTCTGTCCGCGCCGAAACCGCCCGCCAGCGAATCGTTGCCCTCTTGTCCGTAGAGAAAATCGTTGCCGCCGCCGCCCTCGGCACGGTCGTCGCCCGCGCCGGCGTAGATCACGTTGCTCTGGTCGGCCTCGTGCCCGTCTGGCCCGCCGGTGATGCGGTCCTCGCCGTCGCCGCCGTTGAGCGTGTCGGGGCCGTGACCGCCGTTGAGAACGTCGTCGCCCTCAAGCCCGATAAGCCGGTCGGCGCCGCCCAGCCCCACCAGGGTATTGGCCAGCGCATCACCTGCCAGGCTGTCCGCCCAGGCGGTGCCGGTGGCATTTTCGATATCGATCACGACATGCAGTCCAACACCGAAGACATCGGCCACCCCCAGGGTCAGAGACAGGTCAAGCAGGTAACTGCTGTCGGTCAGGCCGTCCACGAAGGGCTGGACATGGAAATCCAGCATGTCGACACCCGCACCGCCGTCGATCGTGTCGGCCCCGCCGCCGGGCCGGATCAGGTCGTCACCGCCAAAGGCGAGAATCCGTTCGGAGGCTTCGGTGCCCTCCAACGTTTCGTCCGCCTCGCTGCCGCGGACCACCGGCGCCGGGGAACCGCCGAAAGACTCAAGCGGGAAGGTCGCGGTATCGGTCACGAAATAGGAATCCCCTTCGGGCTCGATCACAAGCTCTCCGAACTTGCGGTAAATCGGGTCTTCGGGGTCGTTGCGGTCATAGCTCTGCGCCTCCAGCTCGGTCCCGGCGTCATCGAACCGCCGCAGCTCTACCCGCGAGGGCCAGACCGTCCACCCGGCAACGAAACCCCCGTCGTCCAGCGCCCAGAGGCGGGGCATCATTCCCTCTTCCTGCTCGGCCGCATCGAGCGGGTCGATCTGCATCTCGGGGATCGAGACCGAGCCGTCCCGGTTCAGCACGGTCAGGAAGACACCGTCATTGCCGGTGCCCTCTGCAAATCCGGCATCGGGAAAGTTGCGGCTGGCATAGGCCACGGCAAGACGCCCGTCCGACAGTTCGACCACGTCGATCGCATCGTTGGTCCGCCCGGTGGCCACCCGGTTCAGCCCGCTGCCCACCGGAATCCTCAGCGCGATCTGTCCGAAATCCTCGTCGAAGAGATGCAGCATGATCCGTTCGTCGGTGTTCATGTCCATCGTGGCCCAGGCAAAGCCGCCCTCGATCCGCGCCAGCGCCCCGGCATAGGGGTTGAACTGCTGCGGAAAGGTCGCGGGCCAGGTGGTGAACCCGCCATCGGTGGGCAGCCGGTTGAACTCTTGGTCGATCACCCAGATCTGCGTCTCGCCGTAGACGATGTTGCCATTGCCCAAGGTCAGCATCACCGGGTTGGTGAAGGCGCGGTATCCCGCATCTTCGACCAGCTGCGCCAAGCCGCGCGCCTGTCCGTCCGGAGCGAAATCCTGCGCGTGGATGGTGAGGTCGCGGCTTTCATGCCAGAAGGCGCGGATGTCGCCGTTCTCCAGCAGGGTCGCCCCGATCTCCTCATGCCGCGCGTCGAGATCCTGAAGGTCGAGAAAGCTGCTCTCGACCGGGCGCGCGCCATCCGGACCGGTCACGTGGATGGCCAGCCGCGAGGACGGCCCCTCGGGATCCGGGGACAGCGCGGAATGGAAGAAAACCGTGCGCCCGTCGGGAAGAAGAATGGGTGTCATGAAAGCCCCTGTGAAAACCTGAACCGTTTACGGAGCCTTGCCGCGCGGCCCCATCCCTTCCAGGAAAGCTAGGACAGGCCTCCGCGCCGCGTCAACGGCCTGGAAAAGGGCGCCGCTACGAGACCGCCTGCGCCGCGTCGAAGATCGGATGGGGTGGTGCCCAAGGCGAGACTCGAACTCGCACGCTGTTGCCAGCGGGGGATTTTGAATCCCCTGCGTCTACCATTCCGCCACTTGGGCCACGCCCCTTGGTTAGCGTCGCTGCGCGGCGAGGTCCAGAGGCAAAACAACGCCCGGCGGCGATTGCGCGGTTGACCCGACCGCGCCCGCGTGGTTTTGCAATCGGGCCCCGTCACGCAGGACCCGCCCCACCCATGATCCGCGCGCTTTACGACCGCACCATGCGCCTGGCCGACCATCCCAACGCGCTCTGGGCGCTGGCCATCGTGGCCTTCGTCGAAAGCTCGGTCTTTCCGATCCCGCCCGATGTGCTGATGATCCCGATGATCCTCGCCCGGCCCTCGCGCGCCTGGCTGATCGCGGGAGTGGCGCTGGTCGCCTCGGTGCTGGGCGGGCTTCTGGGCTATGCCATCGGCGCCTTCTTCTACGAAAGCCTGGGCCGCCCCATCCTCGAGGCGATGGGCAAGGCCGAGGCGATGGAGGCGTTCAACACCCGCTTCAACGGGGTGGGGTTCTGGGCGGTGCTGGCGGCGGGCGTCACGCCCTTTCCGTACAAGGTCATCACCATCATGTCCGGCTGGACAGGCATGGCGCTGGGCACCTTCATCGCCACCTCGATTCTCGCCCGCGCGCTGCGGTTCTTCGTGGTGGCGGCCTTGCTGCGCGGTTTCGGCCCGCCGATCCGCGACTTCATCGAGAAATACCTGGGCCTCGTCTTCACGGCCTTTGTCCTGCTGCTGATCGGCGGCTTCGTTCTGGTGAAATATCTATGACTTATCGTAGCTTCCTCATCCTTCTCGCCGCTAGCGGATCGCTGGCCCTGCTGGGTGGCGCCTTCTTTTTTCAGGCGCTTGGCTGGGCACCCTGCGCCATGTGCCTGTGGCAGCGCTGGCCCCATGCGGCGGCCATTGCCCTTGGCGCCCTGGGCTTCGTCCTGCCCGGCCCGATCCTGCCCGCGCTGGGCGGCCTGGCGGCAGCCACCACCGCGGGGCTGGGCCTCTACCATTCCGGGGTCGAGCGCGACTGGTGGGAGGGCCCCTCCAGCTGCACGGGCGATGCGGGCGCGCTGGGCGGTCTGACCGGAGAATCACTGCTGCCCGGTGCGGCCGATGCCCCCGCGCTCGTGCTCTGCGACACGTTCGAGCCGTTCTTCCTGGGCCTCACAATGGCCAACTGGAACGCCATTCTGTCCGCCATCCTCGTGCTGATCTGGATCGCCGCGGCGCGGGCGCGTTGAGGGTTCCCTGCGCGCGCAGGGAGGATTGCCGCGGCCGCTGCGCAAGCGCGCAACCCAGCCACCTGCCTCCCCGTCATCCTCGGGCCTGACCCGAGGATCTCCCGCACCAACGAGATCCCCGCCTTCACGGGGATGACGGGCAGATGGATGGCGCAGTCATTCCGCAGACGCCCGGAAGCGTCTGAACCGTCGCGGATCGACCGGACCAAACCGACAGACGCGGCGATCGCACCGGTTTCCGCCTAACCGGCCTTGCGCGTCGCCAGCAGCAGGTTCGTCTCGCTGCTCTGCACCCCTTCGAAGGACCGGATGCGGCTCAGCGCCCGGTCCAGGTCCTCCAGCGTTTCGGTGCCAAGCTCCACGATCAGGTCCCAGCGGCCGTTGGTCGAATGGATCGCCCGTACCTCGGTCAGGCCCTGAAGCTGTCGGGTGATCCGGTTCGCGCCGCGCCCCTCGATCCCGATCATCATCAGCGCGCGGACCGGGTCGCGCAGGGCGTCGGCCTTGGTCACGACGGTAAAGCCCAGGATGTCGCCGCGCTCCACCAACCGCTCGATCCGGGCGCGCACGGTGGTGCGCGACAGGTTCAGCCCAATCGCCAGGTCCGAGAGCGAGGCGCGCGCGTCCCGCCGCAGCGCCGCGATCAGCCGTTCATCCGTTTTGTCCAAACCTACACTCCATTCTGATCAATCCGGGTCCGATCTGGCCGAAATACCCTCTGGCGGTCAACGCATATCGGAGACTACCTGAGGTCAAACGACCAGATGAGGCATCAATGACCCCGCAAACCTGCATCCTGATCGGCGCGCCCGTGGACAGCGGCAAGCGCCGTCCCGGCTGCCTGATGGGCCCCGACGCGCTGCGCACCGCGGGGCTGGCCCGCGCGCTGGCCGACCTGGGGCACGTGGTCGAGGATCGCGGCAACCTCGCCCCCGCACCCCATGCGCCCGATGGCGAGGGCCCGCTCTACCAGCCCAACCGCACCGCCGCCTGGACCAAGGCGCTGGGCGACGCGGCGAAGGAAGCGCTGCCCACCGGCCTGCCGATCTTTCTCGGCGGCGATCACGCGCTTTCGCTGGGCAGCGTGGCGGGCGCGGCCGCCCATGCCAACCGGGTTGGCCGGCCGCTCTTCGTCCTCTGGCTCGACGCGCATTCCGACTATCACACGCCGCAGAGCTCCGCCTCGGGCAACCTGCACGGCACGCCGCTGGGCTATGTCACCGGGCGCGACGGGTTCCAGGGCTTCCCGCCCGTGACCGCGCCCGTCCCGCAGGAGAATATCTGCATCATGGGCCTGCGCTCCGTCGACGGCCCCGAGCGCGAGGCGCTGCAAGCGACCCGCATCCGCCTGCACGACATGCGCGACATCGACGAAAACGGCATCGCCCGCCCCCTGTCGGCCTTCCTCGACACGGTCGCCAAGGCGGGCGGCATGCTGCATGTCTCGCTCGATGTCGATTTCCTCGACCCCTCCATCGCGCCGGCCGTGGGCACCACCGTTCCCGGCGGCGCCACCGTGCGCGAGGCGCATCTCGCGATGGAGATGATCTGCGACAGCGGGCTGCTGAGCTCGCTCGACCTCGTCGAACTCAACCCCTTTCTCGACGAACGCGGCCGCACCGCACAGCTGATGGTGGATCTCGCCGCCTCCGCGCTCGGCCGCCGCGTCTTCGACCGCCCCACCCGGGCCTTTGCCTGAAGGAGAACCCATGCAACCGTCCGACAAGGCCCTCGTGCCCTTCGTCTCCGTCGATCACATGATGCAACTCGTCCACCGCACCGGGCTGGAGGAGATGCTGCGCGGCCTGGCCGACTATATCGAGGCCGATTTCAAACGCTGGGAGCTGTTCGACAAGACCCCGCGCATCGCGTCGCACTCCGCCGAGGGCGTGATCGAGCTGATGCCCACCTCCGATGGCGAGGTCTATGGGTTCAAATACGTGAACGGCCACCCCAAGAACACGCGCGACGGCCTTCAGACGGTCACCGCCTTCGGCCTTCTTGCCGATGTTTCAAACGGTTACCCGGTATTGCTCAGCGAGATGACCCTGCTGACCGCGCTGCGCACCGCCGCGACATCGGCGATGGTGGCGAAACATCTGGCCCCCAAGGGCGCCGACACGATGGCGATGATCGGCAATGGCGCCCAGTCGGAGTTCCAGACCCTTGCCATGAAGGCGATCCTCGGCCTGAAGACCGTGCGCCTCTACGACACCGACTCCGCCGCGACGCGCAAATGCGCCGCCAACCTCGCCGGGCACGGCATCGAGGTGGTCGCCTGCGCCAGCCCCGAAGAGGCCATCGAGGGTGCGCAGATCCTCACCACCTGCACTGCCGACAAGCAATATGCCACCATCCTCACCGACAACATGGTGGGCAGCGGCGTGCACATCAACGCCATCGGCGGCGACTGCCCCGGCAAGACCGAGCTTGCGCCTGCGATCCTGCACCGCTCGGACATCTTCGTGGAATTCCCGCCCCAGACACGCGTCGAGGGCGAGATCCAGCAACTCGACTCCGATCATCCCGTGACCGAGCTGTGGCAGGTCATCGCGGGCAGCGCGCCGGGCCGGACCTCGGACCGCCAGATCACGCTGTTCGATTCCGTGGGCTTCGCCATCGAGGATTTCAGCGCCCTGCGCTACGTCCGCGACCGGCTTGGCGAGACCGGCCTTTACCACGCCCTCGATTTGCTGGCCGATCCTGACGACCCGCGCGACCTGTTCGGCATGCTCCAGCGCGCGGCGCCGGAGGCCGCGGCCTGAAGGCGCGTCCAACAGGCGTCCGGCGTCTGGGAACAGCCGAAGGCCGGCAATAGCGAAAAACGGCTCCGGTCTTTCCGCCGGAGCCGCCCGTCTCAGACGTCGATCCACACCTCTTCAAGGTGCATTTCGCGGAACTGGTGCCGCTCGAACCCGTGCACGCCCTCGACGCGGAACGCGAACTCGCTGGTCCAATAGGGCTGAACGATCACCCCGCTGTCGCGCAGCATCTCCTCCAGCCTGGCCATCACCTCGCGCCGCTTGTCGGCGTCGAAAATGCCCACCGCCTCGTCCAGCAGCTTGTCGAATTCGGGGTTGGCATGGCCCGACTCGTTCCAGGCTTCGCCCGAGCGGTAGGCCAGGCCGTAGACCTGCACGCCCAACGGCCGCCCGCCCCAGTTGGTGGTCGAGAACGGGTACTTGGTCCAGTCGTTCCAGAAGGAGGACCCGGGGATCACCGTCCGCTTGACGTTGAACCCTGCATCCCGCAACTGCGCGCCGATGGCGTCCGTGGTGACCGTCCGCCAGTCCCCGTCGATCGAGATCAGTTCCAGCTCCGTCCCGGCATGGCCCGAGGCCTCCAGCAACTCCTTCGCCCTGGCGGGGTCATGGGGCGCGGGGCCGATATCGGCGTATTCGGGATGGATCGGGGCCACATGGTGGTTCGCCGCCACCTGGCCCAGCCCGTTCAGGCCCAGCTCCAGCACGACCGAATTGTCCACCGCCATCTGCACCGCATTGCGCAGGTCCTTGCTGTCGAAGGGCGGGCTGTCGGGCCGCATCCGGGCAACGATGGTCGACGCGGTGGGCACTTCCTTGCGCACCAGGCCAAGCCCGTCCAGCACGTCCACGAAATCGGCATTGGTGGTGTCGTTGGCGTGGATTTCTCCCGCCTCGTAGGCGGCGACGATATTCGATTCGTCCGTGCCGTAATCGATGAACTCCACCCCGTCCAGATAGACGTCACCGCCCCACCAGCTACCATTCTCGCGGCGCCTGACCACCGCCTTCTGGCCCACCTCGAACTCCACCAGCTCGAACGGGCCGGTCCCGATGGGGTTCTCGGCCAGACCCTCTTCGGGGGAATAGCTCGGATGCACCAGCAAGCCGGGATAATCCGACATGCCGGGGATGATGGTGATATCGGGCACCAGCAGGTTCAACCTGACGGTGTGGTCGTCGATCTTCTCGATCGCACCCTCGCGCGCCATGCCGGTATCGGCATCGATCAGCGAGGCCATGCGCGCGGCCATCGAGTTGCCCTCGGCCCCCTTGTCGCACCACCTTTCGAGATTGAAGATAACGTCATCGGCGGTGAAGGGATCGCCGTTGTTCCAGGTCGCGTTGCGCCGCAGGTTCAGCACATAGGTCCTGGCGTCGTCGCTGACCTCCCAGCTTTCCGCCAGCATCCCGGTAAAGGTGAAATCCGTCTCCCAGCGCACCAGCGGCTCGCAGAACTGCCGCGCCACGTTGGCCGGCTCCGTCCAGTCCCAGGTCCGCGGGTCCTTGAGGTCGAGGATGCGCATCCCGATCTTCAGCACGCCTCCGCGCTTGGGCTCACCTTGTGCATGGGCGGGCGTCGGCGCGGCCAGACCCAGCAGCCCGTAAGCCGACATGGCGCTTGCGCCCATCACGCTGGCCAGCGTCAGGAATTCGCGCCGGCTCATCCGGCCGGCCTTCGCGTCCTCGGCCATCGACCGCACGATGGGGCGGATGGTTTCCGTCTCGTCCATATCTGTCATGTTTTCCTCCCGGTCATGTCCCCGGCGCCGGTCTTTCGCCCGGCGCCGCCTTGGGACCGGCGAGGGCTGTCTCCGCCCCGTTCATCCCGGTCCCCGACCACATCAGGAAGCGCGCCGCGAGTCGGCGCAAGGAAATTTCACCCCTCGACGTCAATTATTGGACATTTATGTCCAGTTGCAGGCGCAAGAGCTCGCCTTCGACCTGACATATATGTCCAGTAAGGCGGTCACCCATGGCCAATCCGGGCCCGCGTTTGGTCAAAGCGAAAGATCGGGGCCTGAAACCCGGTTCGAGGCGAATGGAAGCGGTCTCAGGCCTGCAGTTCCGCGTCCCAGTAAAGGAAGTCGATCCAGCTCTCGTGCAGGTGGTTGGGCGGAAACTTGCGCCCGACATTGCGCAGCTCCTCCGCCCCTGGCTGGCGCGGCGGCTTGCGCAGGCTCATCCCCGCCTGCCGCAAGCTCTTGGATCCCTTGCGCAGGTTGCAGGGCGAGCAGGCCGCCACCACGTTCTGCCAGCTCGTCACCCCGCCCGAGGCGCGCGGCACCACGTGGTCAAAGGTCAGATCCCCCTTCGCGCCGCAATACTGGCAGCGGAATTCGTCCCTCAAAAACAAATTGAAGCGCGTGAAGGCCACGCGCTTCTGGGGTTTTACGTAATCTTTCAGCACCACCACCGAGGGTATTCGGATCTCGGTACTCGGGCTCCGGACCACCTCGTCATATTCGGCGACGATGTCCACCCTGTCCAGCCAGGCCGCCTTGATCGCCTCCTGCCAAGGCCAGAGCGACAGCGGGTAATAGGAGAGCGGCCGGTAATCGGCATTGAGGACCAGCGCGGGATGATGCCGCAACGCCCCCGGTTGTCTCACGAAATCCGACCTGAAATCACCATCCATCTGCGACTCGCTCCCTGCTCTGCGCTGCCCCCGGACGCCAGAGCGGGGGAGCCCCGCCCCAGCTTGTGGTTGACTATATATCGTGGTTGACCTCTGGCAAGCCTTAGATTGCCACTACATTTCGCAGGTTTCCTATCCTGCCTCCGTAACAGGCAGATGAAGCTTATCCACAGCTTGCCCCACAGCCCCCGCCCGCGCTATGGGGACGCGCATGGGCTGGTTCATCCGTTTCAACAAACCCTATGACGTGCTGTCGCAATTCACTGATCGCGGCACTGCCGGCGGGCCGCGCCGGACGCTGTCGGATTTCATCGACCTGCCGGGCGTCTATCCCGCAGGGCGGCTCGACCGCGACAGCGAGGGGCTGATGCTGCTGACCTCCGATGGCGCGCTTCAGGCGCGCATCGCGGACCCGAAACACAAGATGGCCAAGACCTACTGGGCGCAGGTCGAGGGCCTGCCCGACGACGCCGCGCTCGAGATGCTGCGCAAGGGCGTCGAACTCAAGGATGGCCGGACCCGCCCCGCCCGCGCGCGCCGTATCGACGAACCCGAGGGACTCTGGCCCCGCGACCCGCCGATCCGTGCCCGCAAGAGCGTTCCGGATTGCTGGATCGAACTCACCCTCCGCGAGGGCCGCAACCGCCAGGTCCGCCGCATGACCGCCGCCGTGGGCCACCCCACCCTGCGCCTGATCCGTGCGCGCATCGGCGACTGGTCGCTCGACGGGCTCGCCCCCGGCAGGTGGGAGGCGCTGCCCCCACCTGACAGGCCACGCAACCGCTGATAGGCTGACCCCATGACCCTGCCCGACGCGCCCGCCCCCGATGCCATCCTCGAAGCGGCGATCTATGCCGCCGACCTCGACGCCGCCGAAACCTTTTACGGCGATCTTCTGGGGCTCGAGAAGCTGATCCGCATCGGTGACCGCCACGTCTTCTACCGGCTGGGCGCGGCGGTGCTGCTGGTCTTCAACCCCGACCGGACCGAGGATCCGCCGGGCAATTCCGACCTGCCGGTGCCGCCTCACGGCGCGCGCGGGCCGGGCCATGTCTGCTTTACCCTCGATCGGGCGAGCATCGCCGCCATGCGCGCCCGGCTGGAGGCGGCGCAGGTTCCCATCGACACCGAGTTCGACTGGCCCAACGGCGCCCGCTCTCTCTATGTCCGCGACCCGGCGGGCAACTCGGTGGAATTCGCCGAGGCCCGGCTCTGGTCCGACATGTGACCTTGCGCCATCGCAAGGCGTGACCTGGACCCGCGCGCTAGACTGGACGGACGCAACCCGAGGATCGCGTCATGCCCGGCACCGCCCACACCCCCCTCCACTACATGGTCGGCAGCGGCATCGCGTCGCTTTCCGCCGCCGCCTTCCTGATCCGCGATGCAGGGGTCGAGGGGCGCCACATCCGCATCTTCGACGACCGGCCCCGGCCCGGCGGCGCGCTCGATGGCTGGGGCGATCCGACATGGGGTTATCTCACCCGCGGCGGCCGCATGTTCGAGCCGAATTTCGTAAATACCTTCGACCTGCTCGACACGATCCCCTCCGCCGACAAATCCGGGATCTCGGCAGGCGAGGATATCCGCCGGTTCAATCGCGAGGTCCGCGCAGCCTCCACCTGCCGCCTGATCGCGCAAGACACCAAGGCGGGAATGGACCATCTCGGCCTTTCACCGGCGCAGATCTTGGCGCTCAACCGGCTGATGCTGACACCCGAGGGGCGGCTGGCCGGCCGCAGCATCGC
Source organism: uncultured Paracoccaceae bacterium (assembly GCA_947500005.1). Taxonomy (GTDB): domain Bacteria; phylum Pseudomonadota; class Alphaproteobacteria; order Rhodobacterales; family Rhodobacteraceae; genus Lutimaribacter_A. The sequence continues at coordinate 250,888 of CANMQJ010000003.1, forward strand.
CTCATGGTTCGACCGCGCCTTCTTCGACACGAATTTCTGGATCATGTGGTCGACCATGTTCTCGTTCCAGCCTTGGCACTCGCTGGCCGAGATGCGGCGCTACATGCGGCGCTTCATCCACCTTCTGCCGGGGCTGACCCGGATCAAGGGCGTGCTGCGCACCCGCTACAACCAGTATGACAGCCTCATCGCGCCGCTGGTCGACTGGCTGGCCGCGCGCGGCGTCCGGATCGAGACCGGCGCGACCGTCACCGGCGCCGAGATCGTCGGCAGCGCCGAAGACCGCCGTATCGCCGCGCTGGACCTGGGTTCCGGTGAACGGGTTCCGGTCGCGCCGGAGGACCGCGTCCTCCTCACCCTCGGCTCGATGACCGACGGCGCGACCTATGGCAGCAACACAGCCCCGGCCCCGCGCGCCCCGGGCCCGTGCCCATCCTGGGACCTGTGGCGCGCGCTCGCCCGGCAGTCCCCCGGCCTGGGCGCACCCGAAACCTTTTGCGGCACGCCCGAGCGCACCGGCTGGACCTCCTTCACCGTCACCATGCCCCGCGCGGAGTTCCGCGATCACATCGAGACACTGACCGGCAACGCCACCGGCACGGGCGGGCTGGTCACGATCCGTGACAGCGCCTGGCTCATGTCCTTCGTCATGTTCAACCAACCGCATTTCCGCGGCCAGGCCGAGGGGTCCACGGTCTTCTGGGCCTATGGGCTGCGCGGCGACCGGCCCGGCGATTTCGTGGCAAGACCGATGCGGGAGGCGACCGGCGACCAGATGATCGAAGAGCTTTGCGGCCATCTGCGCCTGTCGGACAAGCGCGCCGAATGGTTCGCGGGCGCGCGCGTCCTGCCCTGCCACATGCCGTTCATCACCAGCCAGTTCTTGCCCAGATCGCCGGGCGACCGCCCGCTACCCCGGCCCGCCGGGGCGCGCAATTTCGCCCTGATGGGTCAATATGTCGAACTGCCGCACGATACCGTCTTCACCGTGGAATACTCGGTGCGCAGCGCGCGCGAAGCGGTCCATGCGCTGACCGGGCACTCCGCCCCGATCCCGGTGGTGCGCACCGACCGCGACCCGGCCGTTCTGCTGCGGGCGGCCAGGGTTCTCTGGCGCGACTAGGTCAAAGGCTCAGCTTGTCCCGCATGAAGGCCAGCGCCACGCTCAGCCCGTCGGGCGCGATGCCGTGACCGGTGCCCTTCATGACATGGGCATAGACTTCCTTGAACCCGGCCTCCTGCAGCGCCTCCGCCGCCTGCGGCAACGATTGCGGCGGCACCATCTCGTCGGCATCGCCATGCACCAGCAGCACCGGCATCCGGCTCACCGCCTCGTCCTTCAGCAATTCGGGCTCCAGCAGCCTGCCCGAGAAGGCCACGATGCCGGCAACCGGATCCTCGCGGCGGGGCGCGACATGCAGGCTCATCATCGTGCCTTGGGAAAAGCCGAACAACACCACCTGCTCGGGCAGCACGTCCTCATCCACCATCAGCGCGTCGAGAAAGGCATTGAGGTCATCCACCGCCGCCGCCATCCCGCGCTGCGCCTCCTCCTCCGAGGAGCCGTCGAGCCAGGGGATCGGGAACCACTGGAATCCCGTGGGCATCCCCGGAATGGTCTCGGGCGCGTCGGGCGCCACGAAAAGCGTGTCGGGCAGATGCTCGCCCAGAACGTCCGCCAGCCCCAGCAGGTCGGCCCCGTTGGCGCCATAGCCATGCACGAAAACCACGACCGAGCGTGTCGTGCCCGAGACCGGCCCCTTGCGGCCGGCTTTCAAAACGCGTGTCATCTGATCCCTTCCCTGTCCTTGGCCACCCGGTAATAGGCCCAGAGCACACGCGCCGCAACCGACCGCCAGGGCGACCAGTCCTCGGCCATCTGCCGCAAGGCCCGTTCCTTGGGCCGTTCGGGCAAGTCGTAGAGGCTCCGCGCCGCCTCCTGCAAGGCCAGATCGCCCGGCGCAAAGACATCGGCGCGCCCAAGGCTGAACATCGCATAGATTTCCGCCGTCCAGACGCCGATCCCCGGCACCTCGACCAGCGTGCGGATCACCTCCTCGGTCGGCGCCTCGCGCAGGGCGCGATAGTCGATCCGCGCCTCGGCCAGCGCACGCGCGTAACGGATCTTCTGGCGCGACAGGCCCGCCGCGCGCAATTCCTCGTCACTGGCCCACGTGATCTTGCGCGGACCCGTCAGGCGGGCCTCCTTCATCCGCGTCCAGATCGCATTCGCGGCGGCGACGCTGACCTGCTGGCTGACGATTGCGCTCAGCAGCTGGTCGAAACCGTCCGGCCTGCGCCGCAGCGGAAGCGGGCGGGTCCGCTCGATGGCATGGGCCATGCGCGGGCAGGCCGCCGCCAGATGCGCGGCCCCTTCCGCGACGTCGTCCAGATCGTGGATGATGCGTTCCCTCACCGGTGGCCGCTCCTCGCTGCGTTCCTTGCGGGCGCCGCCCGCCCCTTCGAGTCCTATCCCAACGCGGCCCCGGCGCAACCCCGCGCGAAGTGCTAGGATGAGACGAATGACGCTTGAGATCGCACGCATTCAGCGATACGCATCCGAGTCATGAACATGACAACCACCGCCCCCGACGACAGCCGCGCCAAGCGCAACGTGGCCGTGCTGGTCTGTGCGCAGGCCCTGCTGGGCGCGCAGATGCCGATGATCTTCACCGTGGGCGGACTCGCGGGCCAGTCGCTGGCCTCGAATCCCTGCCTCGCGACCCTGCCGATCTCGCTGATCGTGCTGGGCTCGATGCTGGCGGCCACCCCCGTCTCGGCCATCATGCAGCGCTACGGCCGCCGCGCGGGGTTCTTCGTCGGTGCAACCGCGGGCGCGATCGGCGGCGCGATCGGGGCCTACGGCCTCGCCATCGCCTCCTTCCCGGTCTTCCTGCTGGGCAGCTTCATCACCGGCATCTACATGTCGGCGCATGGCTTCTACCGTTTCGCCGCCGCCGACACGGCCTCGGACGCATACCGGCCCAAGGCGATCTCCTACGTCATGGCGGGCGGCCTCGCGGCCGCGATCATCGGGCCGCAGATGGTCAAGCTCACGGCCGAGGCCTATGTCGTGCCCTTCCTCGGCACGTATTTCGCGGTCATTGGCGTGAACCTCATCGGCTCGCTGCTGTTCTTCCTGCTCGACATCCCCAAGCCGCCCATCCCGGCCGAGGACGCACCCAAGGGCCGCTCGCGCCGCGAGCTTCTGGCCACCCCGCGCATCGCGGTCGCCGTGATCTGCGCCATGGTCTCCTATGCGCTGATGAACCTGGTGATGACCTCGACGCCGCTGGCGGTGGTGGGCTGCGGCTATACCGCCGGGGACGCGGCCGACGTCGTCACCAGCCACGTGCTCGCCATGTATGTGCCCAGCTTCTTCACCGGCCACCTGATCGCGCGGTTCGGGGTCGAACGCATTGTCGCCGCCGGCCTGGTGATCCTCGCCGGCGCGGGTGCGGTCGCGCTTCAGGGCGTGGACCTGAACAATTTCTTCATCGCGCTGATCCTGCTCGGCGTGGGCTGGAATTTCGGCTTCATCGGCGCGACCACCATGCTCTCCGGCGCGCATGAGGCGCATGAGCGCGGGCGGATGCAGGGGCTCAACGACCTGATCGTCTTCGGCGGCGTGACCTTCGCATCGCTTTCCAGCGGCGGGTTGATGAACTGCTCGGGCGGGACACCCGTCGAGGGCTGGACCGCCGTGAACCTCGCCATGGCGCCCTTCCTGGCGCTTGCGGGCGGCGCGCTGATCTGGCTGGTGCTGCGCCCCGGCGCGCGCGCGGCCTGATCTACCAGCGTCCCGTCGCCGCCACGCGCATCAGCGCGGCGGCGCTGCGGAACGCCCCCACCCCCAGCGCGCCCGCCGCCACCCGCGCAGGCTCCCGCGCGGCCTGTTTCAACACGTGTTCCGCCTGCCAGCCGGGATAGAGCGCGGGCCGCGCCGCCGCACTCACGGCATCGCGCCGCGCCCGCGCACGGGCCAGCCGCTCCAAGCCCTCTTCGGCCAGCCGCCGCACGCCCGCCTCGGTCCCGTCAAGCAGCGGGATGCGGCCCCGCGCCTCCAGCTCCGGGATCGCCCGCAGCCAGGAGGCGACCCCGGCGGCCCAGGCATAGTCGCGCACGACGCCCTCCTCGGCCCGGCCCAGCGAGGCCGCCGCCACCCACATCAGGTCGCCCGAAACCCTGTCAATATGCTCGGAAAACGCCGCCTCGTCCTCGAAGGCGTCGCGGTAGATGTCCCAGCGACGCGCCTCGACCAGCCCGTCCAGCACCGCGGCCCGATCGGGCGCCACGACCCCGGCCAGCGGCGTGACCACCTCGTGCCGCCGCACCGGCCCGCCACCCGCGATCTCGGCCAGGGCGTCGCGCCACCATTGCAGCCGCATCTCGGCGATCATCGGCTCCTGCGTGACCCAGGGCGCGCGCGACACCTCGACATTCATGGCGTAAAGCGGAAACAGGACCCCGCGCGCCGCCACAGGTGCGGCCATCGCCGCCCGGAACCGGTCCGGGTCGGCCCGCTCCACAAGGGCGGCGCAGGCGGCCAGGTCCTCAGACGGCATCGGCCACGCGCTGCGCCGCATCATCGTGCAGCAGCTTCCAGTTGATCGCGTCCAGCAACGCCTCGAAACTCGCATCGACGATGTTCGGGCTCACGCCGACGGTGGACCAGCGCCGCCCCGAGCCGTCCTCGCTGTCGATCACCACGCGGGTCACCGCCTCGGTCCCGCCCTGGGTGATGCGCACCTTGAAATCCTTCAGCCGCATGTCCTCCAGCTGCGCCGAATACCGCCCCAGGTCCTTGGCCAGCGCCTTGGCCAGCGCGTTCACCGGGCCCCGGTCATTGCCGGTCTCGTCCATCGACTCGCTCACCGACAGCTTCTTCTCGCCATCGACCTTCACCACGACGACCGCCTCGGACAGGCTGACCATGCGGTCATACTTGTTCTTGCGCCGCTCCACGGTGACCTTGTAGCGCTTGACCTCGAAAAAGGCGGGCTTCAGCCCCAGCTCCTCGCGCGCCAGCAGCTCGAAACTCGCCTGCGCGGTGTCATAGGAATAGCCCTCGTCCTCGCGCGCCTTGACCCGCTCCAGGATGCGACCCAGCGCCGGATCGCCCGGCACCACCTCCAGCCCCGCCTCGGCCAGCCTGCGGCGCAGGTTCGACTGCCCCGCCTGGTTCGACATCGGGATCACCCGCGCATTGCCCACCGTCTCGGGCGGCACATGCTCATAGGTCGACGGGTCCTTGAGGATCGCGCTCGCATGCAGGCCCGCCTTGTGCGCAAAGGCCGAGGCGCCGACATAGGCCGCCTGCTTCATCGGCACCCGGTTGAGGATGTCGTCGAGTTTCCGGCTGATCCGAGTCAGCCCCTCCAGCGCCGCACGGCTCACCCCCGTCTCGAAACGGCTGGCATAGGGCTCCTTGAGCAGCAGCGTCGGGATCAGCGCCGTGAGGTTGGCATTGCCGCAGCGCTCGCCCAGCCCGTTGAGCGTGCCCTGCACCTGCCGCGCGCCCGCGTCGATGGCGGCCAGCGAATTGGCCACCGCGTTCTCGGTGTCGTTATGGGTGTGGATGCCCAGCCGGTCGCCGGGAATACCGGCGGCGATCACCTCCTCCACGATCCGGCCCACCTCCGCCGGCAGCCCGCCGCCATTGGTGTCGCACAGCACGATCCAGCGCGCGCCCGCCTCCAGCGCGGCCCGGCACACTTCCAGCGCGTAACCCGGATTGGCCTTGTAGCCGTCGAAAAAATGCTCGGCATCGAACAGCGCCTCGCGCCCCTGCGCCACCAGATGCGCGATCGAGGCCCCGACATTTTCGGTGTTCTCCTCCAGCGAGATGCCAAGCGCATGGGTGACGTGGTAATCATGCGTCTTGCCCACCAGGCACACGGCCTGCGTACCCGCGTTCATCACCGCCGCCAGCACGTCGTCATTCTCTGCCGACCGCCCCGCCCGCTTGGTCATGCCGAAAGCGGTAAAGGTCGCGCGCGTCTCGGGCGCGGCCTCGAAAAACGCGCTGTCCGTGGGGTTGGCCCCGGGCCAGCCGCCCTCGATGTAATCCACGCCCAGCGCGTCGAGCGCCCTGGCGATCTGCACCTTCTCGGGCGTCGAGAACTGCACCCCCTGCGTCTGCTGCCCGTCGCGCAGCGTGGTGTCGTAAAGATAAAGCCGCTCAACCATGCGCCACGCCCCTGCCTTCCTCTTGCCCGAAATATCCTCGGGGGGAGATCGCTTGCGATCGGGGGGCAGACAGCCCCCCTGCCCGGTCACCACGCATCACACCGCCTCCAGCTTGCCCGCGTCGAAACCCGGGCCGGGAACCAGTTCCACACCCGCCTTGCTCATCCGCACTTCGAGCCCCGCCGCCACATAAGCCGCCTTCAACCGGTCGACCTCGGCAAAATCCTTGCTCTCCATCGCCGCCGCCCGCGCCTCTGCCAGCCGCGCCTCATGCGCCGAGAGATCAGCCGCCGTCACGGCCCAATCGCCCAACGCCTCGGTCAGCAGCCCCAGCATCCGCGCCGAGGCCAGCAGTTCCGCCACCGCCCCTCCCGAGGCCAGACGATGAAGCTCGGCGATGGCCCCCGCCGTGTTCAGGTCGTCGGCCAGCGCCTCGGTCACCGCGGGGGCCGCGCTGGCGGCGGGTTCGATGCCCGCCGTCAGCGCCCGCCACTTGCGCAGCACGGCCTCCGCCTCCCGCGCTTTCTCCGCCGTCCAGTCCATCGGCTTGCGGTAATGGGTCGAGAGAAACACGAAGCGGATCACCTCGCCCGGCACGCCCTGCTCCAGCAGGTCATGCACGGTGAAGAAGTTTCCAAGCGACTTGGACATCTTCTTTCCCTCGACCTGCAGCATCTCGTTATGCAGCCAGACCCGCGCGAACTCCCCCTCGGGATGCGCGCAGCAGCTTTGCGCGATCTCGTTCTCGTGATGGGGAAACATCAGGTCGTTGCCGCCGCCATGGATGTCGAAGCTCTCGCCAAGCAACTCGTAGCTCATCGCCGAGCACTCGATATGCCAGCCCGGCCGCCCGCGCCCCCAGGGGCTGTCCCAGCCGGGCAGGTCCTCGCCCGACGGTTTCCACAGCACGAAATCCATCGGGTTGCGCTTGTAGGGCGCGACCTCCACCCGTGCGCCCGCGATCATGTCGTCCACCGACCGGCCCGACAGCCTGCCATAGCCCTCGCGCCACGAGTCCACGGCGAAAAGGACATGCCCCTCCGCCTCATAGGCATGGCCCTTCTCGATCAGCGTCTCGATCATCGCGATCATCTGCGGAATGTACTCGGTCGCGCGCGGCATCTGGTCGGGCTCCAGCGCCCCCAGCGCGGCCATGTCGTCCAGGAACCATTGCGTGGTCTCGGCGGTGATCTCCCCGATGGGCCGCCCGCTCTCCTGCGCCCGCGCGTTGATCTTGTCATCCACGTCGGTGAAGTTGCGCACATAGGTCACGTGATCCGGCCCATAGACATGCCGCAGCAGCCGGTAGAGCACATCGAACACCACCACGGGCCGCGCATTGCCCAGATGAGCCCGGTCATAGACGGTGGGCCCGCAGACATACATCCGCACGTTTTCGGGGTCGATGGGGGCAAAGACCTCTTTCGTCCGGGTCTTCGTGTTGTGCAGCCTGATCGTCGTCATCGGTCTCGTCCTAAAACAGCGGCGCGGCGCGCCTCGAACAGTGGCGCTGCGCGCCTTGGGCGCGGGCTTAGCAACTTGTCCTTGGGAAGAAAACGACAGAAACCGGCCCGCGGGAAACTCAGCGGGGAATGCAGCAGGTAATGAGGGTGCTCATCCGGATCATGACCGTGCAATAGCACGCCCCCGGCGCATCGCCAAGACTTGAGTGCGCCGCCCCCGCGCGGCAGAGTGACCGCATGAGCAGAGAGTCCGTCAACGCGATCTGCCGGGCCCTGCCCGGCGCCGAATGGTCCGATCCCTGGGCCAGTTCAGGGGGCGGCGGCCATGACGCGTGGAAGGTGGGCGGCAAGATGTTCGCCTGCATCGGCAGCCGCAATGACGGCGTCTCGGTCAAGACCCCCGATATCGAGACCGCGACCATGCTGATCGATGCGGGCGTGGGCGATCGCGCCCCCTATTTCCACCGCAGCTGGATCCGCCTGCCCTTCGACGCCGCGCCCGAGGAACTGCGCCACCGCATCCACAGCTCCTATGATATAGTGCGGGCGGGCCTCACGAAAAAGGCGCAGGCCGCCCTTGCCCCGCGGGTGGAGTGAGGTCGCGTGAAAAGGGACCGCAGGGAATGATTGCCTATGTCACCGTTGGCGCAGATGACATCGCGCTGGCGAAACGGTTCTATTCCGCGTTCCTGCCCGCCCTCGGCTACACGCTGGCAGAAGGCCCCGAAGGCCTGAGCTTCGCCCTCCCCGCCCAGCCAGGCCAATCTCCCCGTATGCCCGATTTCTACGTCAAGCCCCCCTTCGACGGGCGTCCGGCCTCGGCCGGGAACGGGTCGATGGTTGCTTTCGAGGCGCGCAGTCAAGGCCAGGTTCGCGACCTTCACGCCGCAGCACTTGGAGCGGGTGGCCGCGATGCGGGCCAGCCGGGCTTCCGCGACGCCTATGGGCCGCATTTCTACGTCGGCTACCTGCGCGACCCGCAAGGCAACAAGATCGCGTTGTTCTCCAGCGACCCGAACGAACCCGGACGGGATGGATGATGCCCCGCGCGATTGACAAACCGGCCGCGCTCTGACCCTCTCCGCCGCAAAACCGGACCGGAGGCGCCATGAAACTCTCGCATCGCATCACCCATCTCACCGGCGGCGGCTCGGATGGCTGGGAGCTGTTCATCAAGTCCCGCCGCATGATCGCCGAAGGTGTCGATGTCACCGAGCTGACCATCGGCGAGCACGACACTCGCACCGATCCGCGCATCCTCGACGCGATGAACGCCTCGGCGCGCGGCGGCCACACCGGCTATGCGATGGTGCCCGGCACGGATGCGCTGCGCGATGCCGTCGCCGCCCGCGTGGCCGAGCGCACGGGCGTTCCCACCACCCGCGCCAACGTGCTGATCACGCCCGGCGGACAGGCCGGTCTCTTCGCCAGCCATGCCGCGACCTGCGACGCGGGCGACACCGCGCTCTATCTCGATCCCTATTACGCCACCTATCCCGGCACGATCCGGGGCGTCGGCGCCATGGCCAGGGCGGTGCAGACCCGGGCCGAGGACGCGTTTCAGCCCCGCAAGGACGACCTGGAAAAGGCCGCTCCGGGCGCCAGATCCCTGCTCATCAACACGCCCAACAACCCCACCGGCATCGTATACTCCCGCGCCACGCTGGACGGGATCGCCGAGGTCTGCCGCGAAAACGACCTCTGGCTGATCTCCGACGAGGTCTACGACACCCAGGTCTGGGAGGGCACCCATCTCTCGCCCCGCGCCCTGCCGGACATGGCCGAACGCACGCTGGTCGTGGGGTCCATGTCGAAATCCTTTGCCATGACCGGGTCGCGCTGCGGCTGGATCGTGGGGCCGGAACAGGCCATCGCGCATCTGATCAACCTCGCCACCCACACGACCTATGGCGTGCCGGGCTTCATCCAGGACGCGGCGCTCTGGGCCCTGCGACAGGGCGCGGCGTTCGAAGCCGAGATCGCCGCGCCCTTCCGCCGCCGCCGCGAACTGGCCATGCACATCCTCTCGGGCCAGCAGGCCGTCGGCCCCGTCCCCTCGCAGGGTGCGATGTACCTGATGCTCGACATCCGCGGCACCGGGATGAGCGGCGAGGCATTCGCCAACGCGCTGCTCGACCGCCACCACATCGCGGTGATGCCGGGCGAAAGCTTTGGCCAGGCCGCGGCGGGCCATGTCCGCGTCGCCATGACCATCGAGGATGCGGCCTTCGCCGAGGCGCTGCGCACGCTCTGCGGCTTCGCTGCCGAACTTCAGGGCGCTCCGGTGGTGCCATAGCGCCCCGACCGACCGCGAGGTCGCAAATGGAACAGACCGGTCGCACCGGGAATGCCAGCTTTCCTTCATTCGCATGGAAGGAGAGCCCGCGTGCAGGGAGAGCTCAGCAAGATCGTCCTGATCTGCCGCACCATCGGCGCGGAACGCGGGCTGGCGCCGCGCGGAAGACCACCGGCGGCGTGACACCCGCCACCCCTTCCCCGCACCAGACCCGGATTCCACGAAATGAACCAGATCACCCGTTCCACCCCGCGCAGCGGCGGCCGCGCCGCACGCCGCGCCGCCCGCTCGACCGCCCTGCCCGATCACCTCAAACCTGTCCGTCCGGGGCTTGAGGGCGGCACCTACAAACCTCTCACCGACGAGGGCATGGCCCGGATCCACACCGCCGCCCTTGACGTGCTCGAACGCGTGGGCCTCGCCGATGCGCCGCCCAGCGGTGTCGCGCATCTGACCGGGGCGGGTTGCACCCTGGGCGATGACGGCCGCATCCGCTTCCCCCGCGTGCTGGTCGAGGACATGATCGCGCGCGCCAACCGCTCGGTCACGCTCCACAGCCGCGACGGACAGCACGATCTCGACCTCTGGGGCGCGCGGGTTCACTACGGCACCGCAGGCGCCGCCGTGCACATGGTCGATGCGCTAGGGCGCGAATACCGCGATTCCACCGTGCAGGACCTGCACGACGCCGCCCGCATCTGCGACGTGCTGGACAACCTGCATTTCGTGCAGCGCCCGATGGTGGCCCGCGACATCCCAGACAACCGCGAGATGGACCTCAACTCCATCTACGCCTGCTGTTCGGGCACCACGAAACATGTGGGCGTCTCCTTCACCGATCCCGCCTTCGTGGCGGACGCGCTCGAGATGCTGCACATGATCGCGGGCGGCGAGGGCAAGTGGCGCGCGCGGCCCTTCGTGTCGAACTCGAACTGCTTCGTGGTGCCGCCGATGAAATTCGCCACCGAAAGCTGCCAGGTGATGGAACGCTGCATCGAGGGCGGCATGCCCGTCCTGCTGCTCTCGGCCGGCATGGCCGGGGCCACCGCGCCCTCCACCGTCGCAGGCGCCATCGTGCAGGCAGTGGCCGAATGTCTCGCCGGTCTGGTCTATGTCAACGCCGTGAAACCGGGCGCGCCCGCGATCTTCGGCACCTGGCCCTTCGGCCTCGACCTGCGCACCGGCGCGATGACCGGCGGATCGGGCGAACAGGCGCTGCTGACGGCGGGCTGCGCCCAGATGCACAAGTTCTACGATCTGCCCGGCGGCGCGGCGGCGGGCATCGCCGATGCCAAGCTGCCCGACATGCAGGCCGGGTGGGAGCAGATGTGCTCGAACGTCATGGCGGGGCTTGCCGGGCTCAACATGGTCTACGAGGCCGCGGGGATGCATGCCTCGCTGCTGGGCTTCTGCCACGAATCGCTGATCCTCGGCGACGACATCATCGGCCAGGCCCTGCGCTGCGTGCGCGGGATCGAGGTCAGCGACGACACGCTCGCCGTCGACCAGATCGCCGAGGTCTGCCTGGGCGGCACCGGCCATTACCTGGGCACCGAGGCAACGCTGTCGCGGATGCAGATGGACCATGTCTATCCCGCGATGGGCGACCGCACCTCGCCCAAGGAATGGGCCGAGAAGGGCAAGCCCGACCTCATCGCCCGCGCCACCGCCCGCAAGGAGGAAATCCTCTCCCACCGGGCCGCCGCCCGCTTCGACCCAGCGACCGACGCGGCCATCCGTGCGCGGTTCCGGATCCACCTTCCGGCGTGACGGCAATACCGGGTGAATAAAGAATTCCGCCCCGACTCAGCGGGCGGGATTCCGATGACCAACTTCCCTTTATTGCAATCGATAGATGCAAAAGTGGCATCCGTGCATCGAATTGCATAATCCCGCAGGAATCGACCGTTTTCACTGTTCCTTGATATTTTTCAGATTATTGAGATCGGCACTGCAAGTAAATATCGGAATAGAAATGAAAAAGACTACCCTGCCGTTTCTCCTGGCTGGCCTCGCCATGCTGTCCGCCTGTGCTCAGGCCCCCAATCAGGTTGCGGCCAGCTATGTCAGCCCCAGCACCTATGACGGCCGAAGCTGCGCCCAATTGATGGAGGAACGAAACGAAATCGTCCATCGTGTCAACGGCTTGACGGAAGATCAACGAGAAGCGGCGACGACCGATGCCGTTCTGACAGGCGTGGCGCTCGTGGTGTTCTGGCCCGCTGCAATCGGGTTGGCGGCGACAAAGGACAACGCCACGGCATTGTCCGCCGCAAAAGGCAATTACGACGCCGTCACTTCGAAAATGAGGCAGAAAGGTTGCGCTCTCCCGCCCGAGCCTGTCTCGATGCAACCGGTGCCCGAGAAAACGAAACGATCCTGGGAATAACCGGGCCCGGCCAATTCGATCGACCGGGCCACCGGTCGATCATCCCGCCAGCAAATCGCGGAACTGCTCCTTCAATTCCCGCTTCAGCACCTTGCCCGTCGCGCCCAGCGGCAGGCTGTCCACGAACACGACCTTGTCGGGGATCTGCCACTTGGCCACCTTGTCGTCGAACCAGTGCAGCACCTTCTCCTCGGACAGGTCGACGCCCTCGGCCTTCACCGCCACGATCACCGGACGCTCGTCCCATTTCGGATGCGGCAGCCCGATGGCGGCGGCACTGGCGATCTCGGGATGGCCCATGGCGATATTCTCCAGCTCGACCGAGCTGATCCACTCGCCCCCCGACTTGATGATGTCCTTGGAGCGGTCCTTGATCGTCATGTAGCCGTCCGGATCCAGCGTCGCCACGTCACCCGTGGCGAACCAGCCATCCTCGAGCAGCCCTTCGCCTTCCTTCTTGAAGTAATCCGTCAGCACCCAGTGCCCGCGCACCATCAGGTCGCCCTGCGTCACGCCGTCCTGCGGCAGCGTCCTGCCCTCGTCATCCACGATCTTCAGCTCAACCCCGTAAGGCGGCCGGCCCTGGTTCTCGCGCAGCTTGCGCTGCTCCTCGGCCGGCAGGTCGCGATGCTTGGCCAGCGGATGGTTCGAGGTGCCCAGCGGGCTCATCTCGGACATGCCCCAGGCATGAACCGTCTCCACCCCGTACTTGTCGCGGAACGTGTCGATCATCGAGGGCGGACAGGCCGAGCCGCCGATCACCGTGCGCTCCAGGCTTTCCAGCTTGCTGCCCGACTTGGCCGCATGGCCCAGCAGGCCCTGCCAGATCGTCGGCACGCCCATCGCCATCGTGACACCGTATTCGTCGATCAGCCCCACCAGCGCCTCGCCGCTCAGATCCGGCCCCGGCATCACCAGGCGGCTGCCGGACATCGCACAGGCATAGGGCGCGCCCCAGGCGTTGACGTGGAACATCGGCACAACCGGCATCACCACGTCCCGGGCCGAATAACCGATCACATCCTTCGTGTTCGAGGCGAAACTGTGCAGAAGGGTCGAGCGATGGGAATAGAGCACGCCCTTGGGGTGCCCCGTCGTGCCGGAAGTATAGCACAGCGAGGAGGCCGTGTTCTCGTCCAGCTCCGGCCAGGCGAAATCGGGATCGCCGGTTTCGATCCATTCGTCATAGAACTCCACCCCCGGCAGCTTCTCCGCAAGCGCCTCGTCGCGCGGCCCCATCACCACGACATGCCTGACCGGCTCCAGCTTGTCGCGCACCGCCGCCACCAGGGGAACGAAGGTCGCGTCGATGAACAGGATCCGGTCCTCGGCATGGTTGATGATATAGACCAGCTGCTCGGGATGCAGGCGCGGGTTGATCGTGTGACAGACAAAGCCCGCGCCCGAACTGCCGAAATAGATCTCCAGATGCCGCCGGTTGTTCCAGGCGATCGTCGCGATCCGCGCCTGCGGCTCCAGCCCCTTGCCCGCCAGCACCGCGCCCAGCCGCCGGGCGTTCCGCGCCACCTCGCCCCAGCTCGTCTGCACCACGCCCCCCGCGGTCTCGACCGACCAGATCTCGGTTCCCCCGTGATAGCGCTCGGCGTGGTCGATAAGCGATGAGATAAGCAAGGGCTTGGTCATCATCAGTCCCAGCATGGCGGTCTCCTCCCGAATGCCTGCATATGTTCTGCGTCGCGCAGCCTGCCAAGCCCGCTCGGGAAAGACAACTGCGCGCTTGCCCTTTGCCGCAACGACAGTTAGCGCAGCGCCATGCGCTATCTCACCCCCCTGACCACCGCCGAGCAGATCGAGGCCGGCCTGACCGCGGCCCAGCCCGTGGCCATCGCCGACCGCGTCCGGTATTCCGAGCTCGACCCGCTCGACCACGTGAACAACAAGGCCTATCTGGGCTGGTTCGAATCGCTGCGCGTGGCCTATTTCGACGCCTTCATCGCGCCGCATTTCTCCACCGGCCCCGGACCCCGCCCGGTGATCCGCTCGGCCGAGATCCAGTACATCCGCGAAATGGTCGCGGGCGAGGATTACATCGCCACCGCCCGCACAGCCTCCTTCCGTCAAAGCTCCTTCGTAATGGAACAGCAGCTCTGGTCGGGCGATCTGCGCGCCAGCTTGCGCGCGGTGATGGTGGTGCTGGCCGATGACGGCTCGGGCAAGCTCGCCCTTCCCGACGCCCTGCGCCGGGAGCTGATCGGCCGCGACGGCGCCAGCCCCGGCTGAGACGTACCGCCCCGAGCGCCGCGCCCGGCCGCGCGCGCAGGACCGCCTCCGGCGGGAGTATTTTCAGAAGAGATGAAGCACAGGCGCCCGCGCCCGCCGGGCCGTTCCCACAGAGGCCATGGACGGCACCGGCCCCAAGGGTGCCGCCGCCCGGTCAAGGGCACCGGTCCCCTGCTTCATCTCTTTCACAAATACTCCAACGCCCCATCGGGGCCGGGCGCCGCGGCGGGGGCGGCGCGCTCAACCGCGATGCCGCGCGACGTAGTCCACCAGCCCCGCGGTGGAGCTGTCCTTGCCCGCCGCACTCTCCGTACCGTCCACGACCGGGCCCAGCGTGCTTGCCAGTTCCTTGCCCAACTCCACCCCCCATTGATCGAAGGAGTTGATGCCCAGCACCACCCCCTCGACAAAGACGCGATGCTCGTAAAGCGCCACGATCTGGCCCAGCACATGCGGGGTCAGCCTGGGATAGGCCAGCGTCACCGAGGGCCGGTCGCCCGGAAACACCCGGTGGCGCGCCTGCCGCTCCAGCTCCGCACCCTCGAGGCCCTTCTGCGCCAGCAGCGCGCGGGCCTCTTCAAGCGGGCGGCCGCGCATCAGCGCCTCGGATTGCGCAAGGCAATTGGCCACCAGTAATCTGTGGTGATGCGCCAGATCCGGCTCATGCCCCTCGGCGCCGACCATGAATTCACAGGGGATGACGTCGGTACCCTGGTGGATCAGCTGGTAGAAGGCATGCTGCCCGTTCGTTCCCGGCTCGCCCCAGACGATCGGCCCCGAGGGCACCTCCAGCGCCGTGCCATCCATCGCCACGCGCTTGCCGTTCGATTCCATCTCCAGCTGTTGCAGATAGGCCGGCAGGCGGGCCAGCCGCTGCTCGTAGGGCAGCACCGCGCGGCTTGGATAGCCCAGCACCTGCCGGTGCCAGATCCCCGTCAGCGCCAGCATCACCGGCAGGTTCTCCGCCCAGGGCGCGGCGCGAAAATGACCGTCCATCTCCTGTCCCCCGCGCAGGAACGCGGCGAAATCCTCCGCCCCCACCGCGATCATCACCGGCAGGCCGATCGGCCCCCAGACCGAGTAGCGCCCGCCCACCCAGTCGGCGAAGCCGAAGACCCGGTCCTCCGGGATACCGAAAGCGCCGGTCTTCTCCAGCGCGGTCGAGACGGCGGCGAACTGGCTCTCGGGGTCTCCCCCGCCCGCCACCATCCACTCCCGCGCCGAGCGCGCATTGGTCATCGTCTCGATCGTGGTGAAGGTCTTGGAGGCCACGATCACCAGCGTGCGTTTCGGGTCCAGCCCCCGCACGGTGTCGGCCAGATGCGCCCCGTCGACATTCGAGACGTAATGCACGCGCGGCCCGTCATGGTAGGGCGCCAGCGCCAGCGTCGCCATCACCGGGCCCAGGTCGGAGCCCCCGATGCCGATATTGATCACGTCTGTGAACGGCCCGCCCGCGCCCGCCAACGATCCGTCCCGGACGCCGTCGGCAAAGCGGCGCATCCGGTCCAGCACCTCGCGCACATCGCCCATCACGTCGCGCCCGTCCAGCTCGACCGGCCCGCCATCGAGGGTGCGCAAGGCGGTATGCAGCACCGCGCGCCCCTCGGTCTCGTTGATCCTCGCGCCCGAGAACATCGCCTCGCGCCGGCCGGCCAATCCGCACTGGTCGCAAAGCGCCAGCAGCGCCGCGCGGGTCTCCGCATCGATCCACGTCTTGGAATAATCCAGCCGCAGCCCCCCGTTTTCGATGGAAAACCGCTCCCCCCGTTCGGGGTCCGCCTCGAACAGATCCAGGATCCGGCCCGTGCGCCCTGCCGCGAGGCGCTTCAACTCCTCGAACATGGCCGCGCCCCTCATTCCGCCCAGTGCACGGTGATGCCGTCCATCACCGCCATGATCGGCGCCTCCTCGGGCGCGCGGCCCAGGGCGCGCTCCAGCGCCTCGCGCTTCTTCGTGCCAAGGATTACCAGATGCTTGTCCAGCGCCCCGTCCAGCACCGGCGCCGACAGGGTGATCCGCGCCTCGGGCTGCGTTTCGGGCCGCGCGACGGCCAGCACCGGCGCGCCCGGGGCCAGCGCATCCTCCAGCCCCTCCATCCCCGCGAAGAGCGAGGCGGTATGCAGGTCATCGCCCATGCCCAGCAGCAGGACCGAAAGCGGCAGCTCCGGCGCCAGCGCCGCCTCGACCTCGGCCAGGCACTCCTCGGGCGCGTGCCCCTCGAGGTAGAGCGGCAGGAACCGCGCGGCCGAGGCGCGCTCCACCAGCAACCGCTCCTTGATCAGCCGCGCGTTCGACCGCGCGTCGCCCTCGGGCACGCAGCGCTCGTCGGTGGGCAGCACATGCACCCGGTCCCACGGGATCCGCGCGGCGCAGAGACTGTCGAAGACCGGCCCCGGCGTGGTCCCGCCCGGCACCGCGAAGGAAACCGTCTCGTGGTGGAACAGCGCATGCTCCAGCGCTCCGGCCAGCTTGTTGGCAAGCCCCACGGCCAGCAGGTCGCGGTCGACATATTCGATGAGGTTCATGGCTTTATCCCCTGCCACCGGCGTCCGTCGCGTTGCATCAGCAGCTCGGCGTCGCCGGGTCCCGTGCTGCCGCTGTCATAGGGCTTGGGCACGTCGCCGCGCGCCTCCCACCCGGCGATGATCGGATCGGTCCAGGCCCAGGCGGCCTCGACCTCGTCACCACGCATGAAAAGGGTCTGGTTGCCCCGGATCACGTCCATGATCAGCCTCTCATAGGCGTCGGGCCTGTCATGCTCCTCCGCTCCAAGCGCCTCGGCGAAACTCATGTCCAGGGGCACATCTACCAGACGCATGCCCCCCGGTCCCGGTTCCTTGATCGTGACCTTCAGCGTGATTCCCTCGTTGGGCTGCAACCGGATCGACAGCACATTGGCATGCCGCCCCGCCTCGGCGCCGAAGATCGAATGCGGCGCGTCCTTGAACATCACGTTGATGACCGAGGACCGCGCCACCAGCCGCTTGCCCGTGCGCAGGTAAAAGGGCGTGCCGGCCCACCGCCAGTTGCTGATATGGGTCCTCAGCGCGATATAGCTCTCGGTGCGCGAGCGCGGATTGCCCACCGCCGCGCGATACCCGCAGCTCTCCTGCTCGTACTGGCCGCGCACGATATGGTGCGGCTTGACCGGGTCCAGCGCGCGGATCACCTTGAGCTTCTCGTCGCGCAGCTCGTCGGGGGCAAAGCGCGCCGGGGGCTCCATCGCGATCAGGCACAAAAGCTGCATCAGGTGGTTCTGCACCATGTCCCGCATCGCGCCGGCGCCGTCGTAATAGGCCCCGCGCCCGCCCACGCCCACCGTCTCGGCCACGGTGATCTGGATGTGATCGACATACTGGCTGTTCCACAGCGGTTCGAACAGCATGTTGCCGAAGCGCACCGCCATCAGGTTCTGCACCGTTTCCTTGCCCAGGTAATGATCGATGCGATAGATCTGGCTTTCCTCGAAATGCGCGGCCAGGTCCCGGTTGAGCCTGCGCGCGCTGGCCAGATCGTTTCCGAACGGCTTTTCGACCACCACCCGCGCGCCCTCGCCCGCCAGCCCATGCGCCTGCAACCGCGCCGCGAGCGACCCGAACAGCCCCGGCGCCACCGAGAAGTAATAGGCCGTCACCCGCCCGGCCCCGTCCGCCAGCCGCGCGGCCAGCGCCTCCCAGCCCGCATCCGCGGCAACGTCGATGCGCTGATAGGCCACGATGCGCAGGAACCCCGCCAGCTCGTCCGGCCCGCCATCCGCCGCCGCCAGCACCTGGCCCACCAGCACGCGATAGCTTTCGTCGTCATGCGCCGCCCGCGCCGCGCCGATGACGCGCGCGCCCGGCGGAATCTGCCCCGCCCGCCAGCGCCGATAGAGCGCCGGCAGGATCTTGCCCCGGGCCAGGTCGCCCGTGCCGCCAAAGATCACGAGATCGAAGGGATCGACCGGAATGACGCGTGAAACCATGTCCCGTGCTTACCCCCGACCCCGGTCCAAGTCCATCGCGCCGCTCCCATCACAAAGGTGTCACATCGCGCCCGGGCGATTGGCCTTCCGGCGCCTCATGGGCTAGGTGAGGCGAAACACCATGAGAGGCAGGCCCGACCACAGCATGAAAGACCACGCCCCGCAAGTCGCCAGCAATACCAGGTTCCGTGACAGGTTCGTGACAGCGGACGGCCAGGCCCGCGCCTCGGTCGCGCTCACCGATCCGCAGACGCTCTGGTTCAACACGGGCACGCTCTGCAACATCGAATGCGCCAATTGCTACATCGCTTCCTCGCCCGGCAATGACGCGCTGGTCTATATCACCCGGGACGAGGTGGTCGATTATCTCGACCAGCTCGAACAGCGGAACTGGAACGCGACCGAGATCGGCTTCACCGGCGGCGAGCCCTTCATGAATCCGCAGATGATCGGCATGGCCCGCGCCGCGCTCGACCGCGGCTACCGCGTGCTGATCCTCACCAACGCCATGCGCCCGATGATGCGCCCCGCCATGCGCGAGGGGCTTGCCGCCCTGCACCGCGATTTCGGCGACCTGCTCACGCTGCGCATCTCGCTCGACCATTACGACCCCGCCCGCCACGACGAGGAGCGCGGGCCGGGCAGCTTCGAGCAGTCGCTGCGCGGCATGGAATGGCTCCGCGACACCGGTATCGCGATGACGGTCGCCGGGCGCAGCCTCCGGCACGAAAGCGACGCCGCCGCCCGCGCGGGCTACGCCGCGCTCTATGCCAGCCACGGCTTTCCCATCGACGCCGACGACCCCGGCCAGACCGTCCTCTTCCCCGAGATGGACGAGACCGTCGAGGTGCCCGAGATCACCACCGCCTGCTGGGACATTCTCGGCAAATCGCCCGCTTCGGTGATGTGCGCCTCCTCGCGCATAGTGGTCAAGCGCAAGGGCGCCGCCCGCCCCGCCGTTCTGGCCTGCACGCTGCTGCCATACGCCCCCGAATTCGAACTGGGCGAAACGCTGGCAGAGGCCGAGCGCGCGGTCCACCTCAACCACCCCCATTGCGCAAAGTTCTGCGTCCTGGGCGGCGCCTCCTGTTCCGCCTGACCGCGGGCTCCGCCGCGCACCGCCCCTTCCTCTTGCGACAAATATCCCGGAGCGCGAGGCAGCGCCTCGCATGCGCCTGGAACGGGCGCGAAACAGGAATGCGCCGCGCGCGAAGCGCGCGCCCGGCCCAACCCCGAGGCGGGCGCGCGGCAGCGCGGCCCCGCAGGGGGCGGGAGAACCCCGCCCAGCAGGGCCCGGTACCCCCTTGTACAAAACGGTCAAACGGGGGCGAAACCGGCGTACAAAACGGTCAATTCAGTGCAGCCGGAACTCTCCGACCACCTGCCGCCATTCTCCGGGCCCGATCATCTTGCGATGGGTGAAGCTCACCGAATGCAGCGGGCCTTCGATCTCCTCGCGCCAGAACTCGATGAACTTGAACAGCCGCGGATGGTCAGGGGCCAGGTCGTAATCCTGCCAGATGAAGGTGTTGAGGACATGGGCATGGTCCGGCATGTGGTAATAGAACTCCGCCGTGGTCAGCCCATAGCCCTTCAGCATCAGTTCGGTTTCCGATAGCGCCATTTTCGCTTCCTTCCTGCTCTCGCCCTGACAATGATTCCACGAATTCTGCAAAAATCAACAAAAACAGTATGTTGGCAGTCATGCGCGAGGGCTGCCAATGCAATCGACCGCCAGCCATTGCACCCGATATGCCGGGTCTGATAGAGTGCCCACACAAGATATAGACGCGAACAATAAACGGGCAGCATACGTGAGCGATACGCCGGAACCCCCTGAGAACATGGGTGAAATGCCCCCCGAACGTCCCGCGCATTCCGGGCCGACGGTCTCCATCGAATCCGAGATGCGCACATCGTATCTCGACTACGCCATGTCGGTCATCGTCTCCCGCGCGATCCCCGACCTGCGCGACGGGCTCAAACCCGTGCATCGCCGCATCCTCTACGCGATGCACGAATCCGGCAACAGCCACGACAAGCCCTATCGCAAATCCGCTCGTCCCGTGGGCGACGTGATGGGCAAGTACCACCCGCACGGCGACAGCGCGATCTACGACGCGCTGGTCCGCATGGCGCAGGATTTCTCGATGTCCCTGCCGCTGCTCGACGGGCAGGGAAACTTCGGCTCGATGGACGGCGACAACCCTGCCGCCATGCGCTACACCGAGGTGCGCATGGACAAGCCCGCGGCTTACATGCTTGCCGATATCGAGAAGGAAACCGTTGATTTCCAAGACAATTACGACGGCAAGGATCGTGAGCCGACGGTGCTGCCAGCGCGGTTTCCCAACATGCTCGTCAACGGCGCGGGCGGCATTGCCGTCGGCATGGCGACCAATATCCCGCCCCACAACCTGGGCGAGGTGGTCGATGCCACGCTGGCGCTGATCGACGACCCCGATCTCACCTCCGAGCAGCTGATCGACTACGTGCCCGGCCCCGACTTCCCCACGGGCGGCCTGATGCTCGGCCGCTCGGGTGCGCGCAAGGCCTATCTGGAGGGGCGTGGCAGCGTCATCATCCGCGCCAAGACCCGCATCGAGGAGTTGCGCAAGGACCGCTACGCCATCATCGTGGACCAGATCCCCTACCAGGTGAACAAGGCCTCGATGATCGAGAAGATCGCCGAAGCCGCCCGCGAAAAGCGGATCGAGGGCATCGCCCATGTGCAGGACGAAAGCGACCGCAACGGCGTGCGCGTGGTTGTCGAACTCAAGCGCGATGCGACGCCCGACGTGGTGCTCAACCAGCTCTACCGTTTCACGCCAATGCAGACCTCCTTCGGCTGCAACATGCTGGCGCTGAACGGGGGTCGACCCGAGCAACTCACGCTGCGCCGTTTTCTTACGTCTTTCATAGATTTCCGCGAGGATGTCGTCGCCCGCCGCACCGCTCACGACCTGCGCAAGGCGCGCGAGCGCAGCCATATCCTCTGCGGTCTCGCTGTCGCGGTGTCGAACGTGGACGAGGTTGTGGCGACAATCCGCTCCTCGGCCGATGCCGCAGAGGCGCGTCGCCGCCTGATGGAACGGCGCTGGCCCGCCGGCGATATCGTGGGCTATCTCAAGCTGATCGACGACCCTCTCCACCCCGTCAACGAGGACGGCACCTATAACCTGTCCGAGGCACAGGCCCGCGCCATCCTCGATCTGCGTCTGCAGCGCCTGACGCAGCTGGGCGTGAAGGAAGTGACCGACGAACTCGAGGAACTGGCCGGCAAGATCAAGGAATACCTGGAAATCCTCTCTTCGCGCGAGCGGATCATGGGCATCATCGCCGACGAGCTGCGCGAGGTGCGCGAACTCTTCGCCGTGCCTCGTCGCACCGAGATCGCCGACTGGTCCGGCGACATGGAGGACGAGGACCTTATCGAGCGCGAGGATATGGTCGTCACCATCACCCAAGGCGGCTACATCAAGCGCACCCCGCTGGCCGATTTCCGCGCGCAGAAGCGCGGCGGCAAGGGTCTGTCGGGCGGCACGCTCAAGGATGACGACGTCGTCACCTCCCTTTTCGTGGCGAACACGCATACGCAGCTTCTGTTCTTCACCACCGACGGGATGGCCTACAAGCTCAAGACATGGCGCCTGCCGCTGGGCGGACGGACTTCCAAGGGCAAGGCGATCGTCAACATCCTGCCGATCCCCACGGGGGTCTCCATCGCCGCGATCATGCCCGTGGACCGGCCCGAAGAGGAGTGGGACGACCTTCAGATCGTCTTTGCCACCAGCGCGGGCGACGTCCGACGCAATGCGTTGAGCGATTTCACCAACGTCAAGCGCAACGGCAAGATCGCGATGGAACTTTCCGAAGGCGTCGAACTGGTCAACGCGCGCATCGCGTCGGACGATGACGACGTGATGCTGGTCACCGATTCCGGCCGTGCGATCCGGTTCCAGACCACCGACGTGCGCGTGTTCAAGGGCCGCAAGTCGACCGGCGTGCGCGGCATCCGGCTGCTCAATGGCGACCGGGTCGTGTCGATGTCGATCATCCGCCATTTCGATGCGGAGTCCGATGAGCGCGCATCCTATCTCAAGATGCGCCGGGCGATGGCGGGCGTGACCGAAGAGACGGAGAGCGATGAGGAGGAAGGCAACGCCAACGCGCCGCTTCCGCAGGAACGCTATGCCGAGATGTCGGCGGCCGAGAACCTGATCCTGACCATCACCGCGGGCGGTTTGGGCAAGTTGAGTTCCAGCCATGATTATCCCGTACGCGGGCGTGGCGGGATGGGCGTGACCGCCTGGGAAAAGACCATGCGTGGCGGCCCGATCGTGGCGGCCTTCCCGGTTGAGATGGATGACCAGGTGATGCTGGCCACGTCGCGCGGGCAGTCGATCCGTGTCCCCGTGGACGGAATCTCGTTCCGCTCGCGCAGCGCGGGCGGCGTCAAGGTATTCAACACCGGCGCCGGGGAAGAGGTGGTCTCGGTCGCGTGGATCGCGGATCAGGGCGACGAGGACGAACAGGCCTAGACCTGCCGGTCAGGCCAAGCGGGTGACACCAGACAAGGGACCGTGAGCGATCCTGAACCGCCGGATGTCACCCGGAACCACGAAAGGCGCGCCATGCCGTTGGCTGGGGGCAAACTGAACTGGGACGACCTGCGCTTTTGCGCGGCCGTCCTGAAGACCGGCAGCATGAGCGGGGCGGCCCGGATGCTGAACGCCGATCCGGCGACCGTCTCAAGGCGCCTCGCCCGCCTGTCCGAGGCCCTGGGAACCGAGGTTTATATCAAGCGCTCGGGCGGCTGGGTACCGAACCCGGCGCTTGAGGAATTCTTTGACGATCTGTCGCAATTCGCAAGCCGGCTCCTCAGTCATCAGAACACCCTGACCCTGCCCGCCGAGCGCGAGGGGCGTGTCATTACCCTTACGGTGAGCGGCCCGCCGACGGTGATCAGCCATATCATCTGTCCGGGCCTGGGCCGGTTGCGCGAAAGCGCCCCGAACATTCACCTGGACCTGCGCCACGAAGCTCCGGCGATCACCCTGGGGGAAAGCGACATCCTGTTGACGCCGGTCGTTCCCGAGCAGGGCCGTCTCGTCGTGCGCTCTCTGGGCGCGATTTCCTTTCACGTTTATGCCTTGCCCGACGTCGTTCCCGATCCGCTCAACTGGGTCGCGCTGACACGCGCGCATGACACCTATGGATCTGGCGAGTGGACGGCGACGCTCTATCGCGGCGAACCCGTCTACAGGGTCGAGAATTACGACGATTGTGCGAGGATCATCCACGCGTCTGGCCTTGCGGGCGTCCTGCCCGATATCGTGGCGCGGCGCTGGCCCGGTCTGGTCCCGCATTCGGTCGAGACACGCAGCCATTCCCTGTCGGTCTATCTGTGCTACCACGAGACCCGCCGGGATGATCCCGCCATCCGGCTGGCTGCAGCCTGGATCGCGGACGAAGTTCGACGAAGCCGCGAGGAGGCCCGCGACTGGCTGGCGCGGAACCTGCCTGCCCCGTCGCCACAATAGTTCACTCCTGTACACATGAAAAACTGCAAGAGCGCTCTTGCAACATATCCCATTGTGAGACACACGCCTTGCGGTGAGCATGAAAAAAAATAACAACCATGAGGCAATATCGTGCTCCAGGCTTTTCCGCTCTTCCGGGCATTCTGTCGCTGCGTCGTCGCGGCGTTGCTCATCAAGCAGGCGCTGTTCTACTTCTTTCCCGCATGGGGCACGTCGACCATCACCCCGCTCGAGGAGCAGTTCGGGCTGATCATTGCGCCGTACCTGATCTCGGGCCTTTGTCTCTGGGCAGCCATGTGGTTGATCCTGGGAATCTGCAGCCGGATCCTCGCGGTCTGGGGGTTGGCCCTGTCTTTCATGCTGGTGATGACAACGCATGAGACCACCCTTTTCACCCAGCACCTGATGGAATTTGCCATCGCGGCCCTGCTTGCCCTTCCGGTCATCCTGCGCGGCGGCGGGGCATTCTCGCTGCACAGCCGGGGGTGGAACCTGACGGCCTGATGGCCGGGCGCGGCCGGGGCTCTTCGTCGTCCTCTCCCCCGGCCGCGTTTCAAAGGGCGTAGAGGGCGCCGAACTTTTCTTCCAGATAATCCAGCAAGGGTACTTCCGAAGGTACCATGCCGCTCGCCTTCGCCATCACCTCGCGCGGGGCGTAGAGGCCGCCATGCCGCTGGACATGGTCGCGTAGCCAGCCGGTGGCTTTCGACGTATCGCCCTGGGCCAGTTGCGCATCGAGCTCCGGGACATCCCGGCGCAGCGCCTGGTGCAGACAGCCGGCATAGACGTTGCCGAGCGCATAGGTCGGGAAATAGCCGAACAGCCCGATTGACCAGTGCACATCCTGCAACAGCCCGTGCGAGGGGCGATCCACCGCGTAGCCGAAATCGTCCTCGAAGCGGTCGTTCCATGCCGCTTCGAGGTCGGTCGTCTGCAGGTCGCCCGCCATCAAGGCGCGCTCGAGGTCGAAGCGCAGCATGATGTGCAAGTTGTACTGCACCTCATCCGCCTCGGTCCGGATATAGCCGTTCTGCACACGATTGACCGCTGCGTAGAAGGTATCGGGATCGTCGATGCCGAACGCTCCGAATGTCTCGCGCATCCGCTCGAACAACCATCCGGTAAAGGCCCGGCTACGACCCAGTTGGTTCTCGTAGATACGGCTCTGGCTTTCATGAACCCCCATCGACACGCCGCGCCCGAGCGGCGTGAGCGCAAAGGCCGGATCGACGCCCTGCTCATATGCGGCATGGCCGACTTCGTGGATGGTCGAATAGAAGCAATTGAAGGGGTCGGTCTCGTTGGTGCGCGTGGTGATCCGCACGTCAGCCCCGCTGCCCGAACTGAAGGGATGTACCGCCTTGTCGATGCGCCCGCGCCCCAGGTCATAGCCGAAGGCTAGCGCCAGCGTCTGGCTCAGCTGCATCTGCTTGAGCGCATCGAAGCGTCCCTCGACCCCGCGCGGCACTGGCCGGTCAAGGATCGCGGCGCGCAGGTCCACCAGCCGGGGCCGCATCGCATCGAAGATGGCGGCAATCTGATCGCCGGTCGTTTCGGGCTCGTAATCCTCCACCAACGCGTCGTAGACATTCCCGCCTTGCGCCAGTGCGGCCCCTTCCTCGCGGCGCAAGGCCACGACCTCAGTCAGGATCGGCAAAAAGCCCGCCACATTCTCGTCAGCGCGCGCCTGAGCCCAGACGCCCTGCGCCTCTGAGGTGACGCGGGCGATGCGCGTGGCCAGATCGGCAGGCACCTTGTTTGCCCGGTCGAAGGCGCGGCGGATCTCGCGCAGCTGGGCGCTTTGCACGGGATCGCCCACTTCGGCCGAGTCCAGCCAATCGCCCACGCGCGGGTCAGAGCGGCGGGCGTGCAGAACGGATTCGATCGCCGCCATCTCTTCGGCCCTTTGTTGCGCCGCGCCGCGCGGCATCATGGTTTCCTGGTCCCAGCCCAGCCGGCCCGCGATCTGCGCCAGCGCCGAGGTTTCGCGCTGGTAGGCCATCAGCTTGTCATATGCCGTCATGTGTCACGCTCCGCGCAGGGAAATGGAAATGGGATAGGCGCTGAGGAACCGCGCCCGCAGGATCAGCGTCCAGACCACGACAGCCATGAACTGGTGCAGGATCGCGATGTGCCAGGGTGCGGCGTACAGCACCGTGACGATGCCCAGCACGATCTGCAGCGACAGCACGGCCATCACCGCGTTGAAGGCGAACCGTGTGCGGGCATGGGCGCTGCGCCGTCCGCGCAGCCAGACCACGATGCCGAAAACCGCCAGCAGGTAGCCCGCGCAGCGGTGGATGAACTGCACCAGACCCGGGTTTTCGAAGAAGTTCCGCCAGGCAGGTTCCAGCATCATCGGGTCCGGCGGCAGTATCTGCCCCCCCATCAGCGGCCAATCGGTATAGGAGCGGCCCGCGTCGATCCCGGCCACCAGCGCGCCGAGAATGATCTGGAGAAAGGAAAAATGCAGCAGGCCCGTGGAGAGCGAGAAAAGCTTCCCCTCCTTCGCGCGGCGCGCCTGCATCAGGTCGCGTTCCTCGCGCCCCATCTGGAAGATGTACCAGGCAAGAACCGCCAGGATGGCAAAGGCGAGGCCCAGATGCGTGGCCAGCCGGTAGCTTGCGACCGAGGTCATCCCCTCGCCCTGCGTCACGCCCGAGGCGACCATCCACCAGCCAACCGCCCCCTGGATACCGCCCAAGGCACCCGGGATCAGCAGCTTGCCAGTCCAGCCGGGCGGAATGCGCCGCGCGACCAGAAATCCGAAGAAACCCAACGCCCAGACGAGGCCGATCACCCGGCCCAGTTGCCGGTGGCCCCATTCCCACCAGTAGATGAACTTGAAGTCGTCGAGCTCCATCCAGCGGTTCTGAAGCTGCCACTGGTCGATCTGCTTGTACTTGTCGAACTCGACCTGCCAGTCGGCTTCGGTCATCGGCGGGATGGCGCCGGTCACGGGGCGCCATTCGGTGATCGACAGCCCGCTATCGGTCAGGCGTGTCAGACCGCCTACCGCGATCATGACCACCACCAGCGCGAACAGAACCATCAGCCAGCCCCGGATCGCTCCCCGTGCGCCTCGCCGGCCGCGATCGATCAGCCCGGGCTGGGCCGACTGTTTGGGGGTTTCCTCGGACACCTCCTCGAAGATACTGCGCCGCTCGCTCATATCCGTTTCCTTCACTCTGTCGCCGCGCAAGCTAGGCCTGCACATGCGCCCCGTCCAGCGTCAGCCCTTGTCCTTCCAGCGGACCATCTGCCGCATGACCCCGTGAAGCATCTGGACGTCGGCTCGGGTCAGCCGCATCCTGCTCCACAGGTTGCGCAGGTTGATCTTCATTCCCTCGGCCTTGGCCTCGGGGTAGAAGAAGCCCGCCTCCTCCAGCCGCTCCTCGTAATGCGCGGCCAGTTTCTCGATCTCGACTCCCGTGGCCCACTCCCCCTTGGGGCCAGGCTCGATCCGCTCATGGGTGACCTCGCCCACCTGGCGCATCCATTCATAGGCGGTGAGCAGCACGCATTGGGCAAGGTTGAGCGAGGCATAGGCCGGGTTCACGGGCACCGAGATGATGGCATTGGCCTGGGCGATATCCTCGTTCTCAAGCCCTGCGCGCTCGGGTCCGAAAAGCACCGCGATCTTCTCGCCCGCCGCGACCTTTTCGGCGGCGATGCGCATGGCGCGTTCGGGGCTGTAGACCGGCTTGGTCAGTTCTCGGTTGCGGGCGGTTGTGGCAAAGACATAGGTGCAGTCATGCAGCGCGCCCGGCAGGTCGTCGAAAAGCTGCGCCTCGTCCAGCAGACGGCCCGCCCCGCTCGACATCGCCACGGCGCGCGGATTGGGCCAGCCGTCGCGCGGGCCGACGATGCGCATCCGATCAAGACCGAAATTCCACATGGCGCGCGCGGCGGCGCCGATATTTTCCCCCATCTGGGGCCGCACGAGGACAAAGGCCGGCTGCGCCTCACCGCTGGGCATCGCGTCTCCCTTCAGAAAAACCGAAGCCTCCGATACTGCGGGTGTGGGAAAAGAACAACCCGGCGCGGCGCGTCAGCCCTCTGCCAGCCAGGTCTTTGCGCGATCGAGCCCGGTGGAATCGAAGAAGCGGGTCTCGGCGTTGAGGAAACGCGACATCACCCGTTCCGCCATGTGCTGCCAGGCGCTGTCGCCCACGATGGCGGCCTTCTGCACAAGCGGCGCGTTCTCGCGTACCAGGCTGGCATGGGCCATGATCGCCGAAAGCCCGTGCCACCCGTCGAACTCGGACAGGTTCAGCAGCAGCCGGAATCCGTCGCGCGCGCGGATCTCGGCATCGAGGCCCTCCTCGGCCGCCTCGATCACCGCCGGCTCGAGCTTGCCCACCAGTTGCACCATCAGGCAGGGCCCGCCGAGATCGACGAAATGCACGGCCCCCAGCGACTCGCGGATCCAGCGCCGCGCCTCCTCGGCATCGGCCAGATCGAAAACCTGCAGCGGGCAGGGCATCAGCGGCGCGAACACACGCGCTGATCCCTTGAGCCAGCCGGTATTGGTCACGAGAGCGATGCGGTCGAAGCCGTTCCAGTGACTGAGTCCCAGCTTGGTATCTGCCCAGGCCGCACCCAGGTCAAATCCTTCGAACTCCTGCCCGAGAATCGCGACGATCCTGACGCGCTCATGATCGGCCAGCGCGGCCTCGACCGCAGGCACCAAGGTGCTTTCATAGTCCTGCGCCGTCAGCCTGCCCGAGATCTCTACCTCGAGCAGTGCGCCATCCATCTGTTTCTCGATCGCGATCATGGTCTGTCCTCCGGTTCCGCCAGCATGGACTCTACGCGGATTCGAGCCATGCCTCCACTCCGCCCGGCAGGACTGGCCGAAAATAGGCAATCATTCGGCCATCGGGATCGGCCCCTGCACCTTCGGCCCAGGGCGCGACGCCGTGCAGCACATGCCGATGCAACAGATAGGCCTCGCCCGGACGCGCGGGCAAGGCCACACGCTTGCAGGTCTCGAACACGGCCCGGCGCGCGGCCTGGTATTCATCCGTAACGTCTGCCTCATGCAACCGGTCGGCGGCTTGGCCTGCCAGAGCCTTGCGCAGCGCATCGCCAAGGACCAGGTGACTGCCTTCCCATACGACAAGCGGCGCCGCGTCCGGGTCTGCGTCGGTCAAAGGGATTCCGAGGATCCAGGCGTGTGGCTCCTCGACATGACGTCGGCGATCGGCCCCCGAGGGCTTCAACCCGTCCACATGGGCCGCATCCCGCCGCACGCGGTAGCGGAAACCGGCCTCGGACTCGCCTCGGCGCGGGCGCGGATAGCCCGGCCGGATCACCGAGACCTGCGCGGGATGCAGGGGCAGAGGGCCGAACAGCATTGTCGCGGCCTCGATCGCGGGACCGGACAATGCCGGCCCCGGGCCGACCCGCCCTTGCGCGTCATTTGGCAGCGCATCGACCCCAACGAACCATGTCCCCTCGCAATCATGCCAATGGGCCAACGCCGGATCGCGCAAGGCGGCCCGGGCGGCAGGCAGAACCGAGGCGACCCACTCGGCCAGAGCGCGATCGTGGCCAAACCGGACCCATCCACGCCCGGCCAGCCCATCTACCATCCCAGTGCCTTGCGCAGCATGTTCAGCGCGACCAGCGTCAGGAAGACCGCGAAGATGCGTTTGAGAGGTTTGGGGTCCATTGCATGGGCCAGCTTGACGCCCAGCGGCGCGGTGATCAGCGTCATCGCGATCACCACCAGAAAAGCCGGCAGGTTCACCGCCCCGAAGGTCAGCGGCGGACGCTGCGAGGGGTCGATCTGAAGGAACAGGAAGCCCAGCACCGAGGGCACCGCAATGATCACGCCGAACCCCGCCGCCGTCGCCACCGCCCTGTGGATCGGCGTTCCATAGAGGCTCATCAGCGGCACGCCAAAACTGCCGCCGCCGATTCCCATGAGCGTCGAGAGGAAACCGACCACCGGCGAAAGGATCGCACGCAGACCGCCGCGCGGCATGGAGGATCCCAGCCGCCACTCGCTCCGCCCAAGACCCAGGTAGGCGCCGATAACGATCCCCAGCACCCCGAACAGCGCCTGCAGTGCCACCGACCGCAGGGAGGCCGCGACCAGAACGCCCAGTATCGCCCCGATCGCGATGCCAGGGCCCCAGCCGCGCAGGATCGCCCAATCCACCGCGCCCTTCTTGTTATGGCTCAGCACCGAGCGGACCGAGGTCACGATGATCGTGGCAAGCGACGTGGCCAGGCACATCTGCATCAGTTGCGGGCCGTCATAGCCAAGCGTCTGAAACGCGTAGAAGAACGCCGGGACAAGAACGATGCCGCCGCCTACGCCCAACAGCCCCGCCAGCACGCCCGCAAAGGCGCCGATGGCCAGCAGGAGGCCCAGCATCTGGATCAGGATCGTGGTGTCGGGCATCTGCATCTCTCCTCGGCTGCCGACGTCCGCTTACACCGGCGCACGGGCCAACGCCAGAGCGGCCGCCACTACTCCGCCGCGCGTGTGCCCTGGGCAACCGTGGCCAGCGCCTGCTCGACAAGTTCCGGCCCGGCCCCGCTGCGGGTTGCCCCTTCGGAAAGTGTCCGGCGCCAGGCCCGCGCGCCGGGCCGGCCGGCGAAAAGGCCAAGCATGTGGCGGGTAACCTGGTGCAACCGGCCGCCGGAAGACAGATGCCCCTCGATATAGGGAAGCATGGCGCGAACCACCTCGAATGGATTGCTGTCTTCGCCCTCGCCGAAGATCACCCTGTCGGCGGCGCAGAGGAGATCGGCCGGCTGGTGGTATGCCGCGCGCCCGATCATCACCCCGTCGAGCCCGCCCTCGAGATGGCTCTGTGCTTCTTCCAAAGACGAAATCCCCCCGTTGATCGAGATATGAAGGTTCGGAAACAGTTCCTTCATCCGATGCACCAGCGGGTAATCGAGGGGCGGGATGTCTCGGTTCTCCTTGGGGCTCAATCCCTGGAGCCATGCCTTGCGCGCATGGATCGCCACCCGTTCGCACCCCGCGCCGACGATCCGGGCGAGGAATTCCGGCAGAACGTCCTCGGGGTTCTGGTCATCCACCCCGATGCGGCACTTCACCGTTACCTCGACATCCACCGCCGCCCGCATCGCCGAGACGCATTCGGCGACCAGTGCCGGCTGCTTCATCAGGACCGCGCCGAACGTGCCCGACTGCACCCGGTCGGACGGACATCCACAATTGAGATTGACCTCAGCATATCCTGCCTGCGCCCCCAACCGTGCCGCCTGCGCCAACTCGGCGGGGTCCGAACCTCCGAGTTGCAGGGCCACCGGATACTCCTCAGGACTGTGATCCAGCAAATGGAGAGCCCCGCCACGAACAAGGGCGGGCGCCGTCACCATCTCGGTATAAAGCAAGGTCTGCCGGCTGAGCAGCCGGTGCAGATAGCGGCAGTGCCGGTCGGTCCAGTCCATCATGGGTGCCACGGCAAGCCGTGACGCATATTTTGCTTTTATTTCCATATACTTAATCACCATATGCGCAGACGGCCACCTAACGGGATTTCTCGTGATTCCCGGGGGTTTTCTCCGGTTTCCGTGGGTTTTCCAAGACAGCTTGCCAACGAGTAGCAACATGTTGGATGTCCCTGAGAACTGACCCAGCATTGTCATCGAGATTTGACCCGCCTGTCAGTATGTCGGTCGGTTCATGATGGGGTCAACATTGGCGTCTCCTTTCCTCTTCTTTTTCGCGGTCTCCGAACTGGCCTTGAAGCGATAGCTGTCGTTTCCGGTTTCCAGGATGTGGCAGCGGTGTGTGAGGCGATCGAGGAGCGCGGTGGTCATCTTGGCATCGCCGAATACGCTGGTCCATTCGCTGAAGCTCAGGTTCGTAGTGATCACGACGCTGGTGCGTTCGTAGAGCTTGCTCAGCAGGTGGAACAGCAGGGCGCCACCCGAGGCGCTGAACGGCAGGTATCCGAGCTCGTCCATTGCCCGGCAGGCGATTGCGCAGCAATCTGCCGAGAGGGGGGGATCACCAATTCGGTTTTCACCAACGCCTGGGCGATCTTCCCGGCCCTGCCCAGCGCCTTTTCCTGTTCCAGCGCGTTCACCAGCTCGACCGTGGAGAAGAAGCGCACGCGTTTACGGTGATGCTCGATCGCCTGAACACCGAGGGCCGTCGCGACATGGCTTTTCCCGGTGCCGGGTCCGCCAATCAGGACCACGTTCTCGGCGGCGTCCAGGAACTCGCATCGATGAAGCTGCTGGACGAGAGCCTCATTGATCTCGCTGGCCGCGAAGTCGAAGCCCGACAGGTCCTTGTGGGTCGGGAAGCGCGCTGCCTTCATGTGATAGGAGATCGACCGCACTTCACGTTCGGCCATTTCGGCCTTCAGCAGCTGCGACAGGATCGGGATCGCCGCGTCGAACGCAGGTGCGCCTTGTTCCATGAGGTCATGCACGGCCTGCGCCATGCCTGGCATCTTCAGACTGCGGAGCATGATGACGATGGCAGCTCCGGCGGGATCATGACGCATGGCGTTTGCCTCCGGACGTGCGCAGCCCATCGTAGCGTGCGACGTTTGCTTCGGGCTCCTTGCTCAGCATCAACGCTGGAGGCGGCGTCACGTCTGGCAGCTCGGCCGAAGTGTCGTTCACCAACCTGTGCAACAGTTTCAGCACGTGGGTCTTGGTCGGCACGCCTGCCTTCAGCGCCATGTCCACCGCGCACAGGACCGCCTCTTCGTCGTGATGCAACACCAATGACAGGACGTCGACCATCTCCCGATCACCACCGGGCTTGCGCAGCAGCTTATCCTGCAGCTGGCGGAATGCCTCCGGCATCTCGACAAACGGGGCACCGTTGCGAAGCGCGCCCGGCTTGCGCTGGACCACGGCAAGGTAATGACGCCAGTCATAGATGACGCGGCCCGGTTGTCGATGCGACCTTTCAATGATGCGCTGGTGCTCGCAGACGACATGCCCTTCAGCAACGACAACCAGCCGTTCGGGGTAGATGTGCAGGCTGACGGGCCGGTTCGCAAAGCTGGCAGGCACGGAGTAGCGATTGCGATCAAACGTGATGAGGCAAGTCGGTGACACCCGCTTGCTTTGCTCGACATAGCCGTCGAACGCGGTGGGCAACGGCATCAGCGAGGACTTCTCAGCTTCCCAGACGTCTGCGATGCTGCCGGGCAAGCCGCCATGTGCGGTCTCGGCCCACAGCGCCTTGCACCGTTCTTCCAGCCAGCGGTTCAGCGCATCGAGATCAGGGAAGGTGGGCATCACCTGCCACATCCGGCTGCGAGCATCGCGGACGTTCTTCTCGACCTGGCCTTTCTCCCATCCCGCCGCCGGATTGCAGAAGTCGGGTTCGAACACGTAGTGGCTGGTCATCGCCATGAAGCGCGCATTCACGTCGCGCTTCTTGCCGACGCCCACGCGGTCCACCGCCGTGCGCATATTGTCGTAGATCCCGCGGCACGGAACGCCTTCGAACACCCTGAACGCATGCCAATGCGCGTCGAACAGCATTTCGTGTGTCTGCAGCAAATACGCCCTGACCAGGAACGCGCGGCTGTGCGACAGCTTGACGTCCGCGACCTGCAGCTTGGTCCGTTCACCCCCGATGATCGCGTAGTCTTCGCTCCAATCGAATTGGAAGGCCTCGCCTGGCTTGAACACCAGAGGCACAAATGTCCCGCGGTCCGTCGTGCTCTGCGCCCGCTGCCGGTCCGATTTCCAGGCGCGGGCAAAGGCTGAGACCCGCTCGTAGGACCCGTCGAACCCCAGCTGAACCAGATCCGCGTGCATCTGCTTCGCCGTCCGCCGCTCCTTGCGCGACTTGCGCTGTTCGGCCATCAACCAGCCCGACAGCTTCTCAGCGTACGGGTCGAGCTTGCTCGGCCGTGACGGCACGTTGAACTTGGGCTCGACAATCCCCGCCCGCAGGTAACGCCTGATGGTGTTGCGCGACAGTCCAGTCCGCCGCGAAATCCCCGGATGGGCATCTTGTCCCGCAGTGCCCACCGTCGAATGACGCTCAAAAAATCCATGTCGATCACTCCAATGACCTCCGACAAATCCCGTCACGGGGAGGATTCCACATGGGGCAATTCTCAGTGACATTTCCTATCGCCACTGGGTCAGTTCTCGGTGACATCCAACAGTCAGGTGGCGGAAGGTCACCGCCGGCCGTTCTTCTCGCACAATGACTACTGGGCGCTGGACAAGGGGTCGGAGACAGGCGCGGTCACGGTGCCCCACCACATCGCCGAGCTGCGCCGCGCGTTGCGAATCCTGGTGTAGGCCATGCGTTTCATCGACCGAAACCGGATGACCCCTCCTGCACTTCTCTTTGACGATCGCACCGAGGGTGCGCGGCTAGACGTCCAAGACTTCATGGAGCAGACCTACAGCAAGGGCGCACAAGGCGGGCGCCGGAACCGGACTGGCTGGACCATGACGAGGGGTTCCGGTCGGAGATGGCGGAACTCTTCGGCTACCGCTGCGCCTATTGCGAGACCGAAACGCTTGGTCCCGCGGACGGCGTGGTGGGCCGACACCGCCCGCCGATGCTGGCCGAGGACCAGAAGGGCAACACCGACCCTCTGGCCTATTGCTGGTTGATCTACGACTGGGAGAACCTGCTCTGGCTCTGCCCGGCCTGCGCGCGGCTCAAGGGCAACCGTCTTTTCGTTCAGGGCAAGCGCGGCGAGCCCCATATGCCGGTGAAGGACTTGCGCGACTACGAAGGCGCGCTGATGCTCGACCCGTGCCACGACGAGGCGGCCCTCCACCAGAGCTTCGCTCTGGACGGGACCGTTGGGCATCGCACGGAACATGGCAAGGCGACCATCGCGGTTCTCGATCTGAACCGCAGCGATCTTATTGAACGCAGGCGCCATGCGATAACGAGTCTTGCGGACATGCTAGCCAAGGGCAAGCTCCGCAACGAGGGCGGCGTGCCCACTGCAGAAAGCAGTTCGGAACCCACCGCCCATGGAGGGGCGGTGACGCTCGCGCTCATCGACCACGCAGCGGAGTGGAACAGCGAGGCATTGGATGTCGACAGCCTGGTGCAGTTCCTGAACGCCCTTTCCGATGCCGAGCGTGCGGCCTTCGCAGCAGAGCTGTTGGTCGGTGACAGCGGCGAAGTTGAAACCGCCGCGCCAGAAGAACCGCCAGAGCCCAAACCGAGGCCGCGGAGCCGCACCCCCGATGTCCGTAAGCTGCCCAATGCCCTGCACCCGATCACGCGGGTCGAGATCTCGAACTTCAAGGCTCTCCGCGAGATCGCCTTCGACTTGCCCGAGCATATCGCCGACCCCGAGCAATCGCCCTGCATGCCGCTGGGCGAAAACGCCACCGGCAAGTCCTCGGTGCTTGAGGCCATGGCGCTTGCCGTGATCGGCTCCGATGAGGCTGCCGCGCTGGACGAGGCAATCGACACCGAGAACCTGTCGCCGGCCGAGCTGATCCATCGACCCGACCCTTACCACTGGTCAAATACAGCTCCGGACATGGGAATCCGGTTATTCTTTCTCGACAGCTCCATTCCTGTCGAATTGAACGCCAGCGCCGGGGACGACCGCTTTGCCGGCGACACCCATTGCTCCAAGGTCGTGCTAGCCTACGGGCCCCGCCGCTACTTCACAAATCGCAGGACACGCCGGATGCGGGCGCCCGCGCATCGCGTTCAGTCGCTCTTCGACCCGATGGACATGATCGCCAACCCGGTCCTTTGGCTGTCAGCGCTCAAAGGCAAGGATTGGGAAGCCGCGGCCCGCGCCCTGCGCGAGGTGCTGATGCTGGCGTCGGACGACGATTTCGAACGCGACGAGGACCCGGATACGCCCGGCAGCATATACATCCGCCAAGGCGAACAACGCGTTGCGATGAAGGATCTTTCGGTCGGCTGCAAGTCGGTGATCGCCATGGTCTGCGACATCATCCGCGAGATGCTTTACCACTACGACAACCTCGAATTTGCAAGCGCCGTGGTTTTCATCGACGAGATCGAAACCCACCTGCACCCGCGCTGGAAGATGCAGATCATGACCCTGCTGCGCCGTGCCTTTCCCAAGATCCAGTTCATCGCCACGACGCACGATCCGCTCTGCCTGCGCGGCATGTACGATGGCGAGGTCTTTGTCCTGCAGCGGTCTGCCGAAGACCAGGTCGAGCGGGTGACGGACCTGCTCCCGATCCGCGGGATGCGGGCAGAGCAGATCCTCACGTCCGAGTTCTTCGGCCTAGGCTCCACCGACCCGGAGACCGACGCGCGCCTCCTGCGCTACAACCGCTTGGCAGCCCGGATCGAAAGCCTCTCGGATGAGGAGCGAGAAGAGCTTCGCCGCCTGCGTGCGGCGCTGGACGACGGTATGGTCCTTGGCTCCACCCTGCGCGGACAAGCCTATGCCGAGGCGCTGAAATCCGAGGTCGAGCGGCAGGAGGTGGCGCCGACACGGAGCCGTTCCCGCGTCGCGCCGACCTGCGCGCAACCTTCTCCGCGCTTTTCGAGAAACGTTCATGATCCGGGTCAAGCGCACGCCTTGTCCCTCATCTCTGGACCCGGCCAACCCCGGTGCCGCCGGACCGCGCGAGTTGCGCCGGTTGAAGGAAAAGCTCGCCCGGGGCGAGACGCTCAAGAGCGACGACTTCCGCGCTTATGGCAGTCAGGCCGCGCGCGATGCCCTGCGCGAGATGTTCCGCGGAAAATGCGCCTATTGCGAAAGCAAGATCGCCGGGTCGCAGGATACGGACGTGGAGCATTACCGCCCCAAGAAGGGCGTGAGGCGGATGTGGCTGGGATTAAGCACCCAGGCTACTGGTGGCTGGCGATGCGCTGGGAAAACCTGGTGCTGTCCTGCCAGCATTGCAACCAGTCACGCAGCTACCACGTCATCATCTCCGACGATCTGGAGACCGAAGATGAGCTATGGGAGTTCCTCGAACGCCAGATAAAGACCAGGGCAGGCAAACTGAACGCTTTTCCAACTGAGGGAAACGTCTGGGTGACGGACGAAGACGGGAACCTTACCACGGAAAAGCCGCTGATCCTGAACCCCGTCCACGTGGACCCGGAGGAGCATCTGGACTGGGTCCTGTTCCAGGGCGCTTCGACCGTGCGGGCCAAGAACGGAAGCCCGGTGGGAGAGGCGACGCGCAGAATTCTCGGGCTGAACCGGCGCTGGCTGGAAGAAGACAGGCGGATTCGTCTGCTGGAGATGCGCAGACTCCGAAACCGGCTGATCGACAAGCTGAACAAGTGGATCGAGGCTGAAACGCCAGAGATAGCAGAGATCTACCGAACCACGGCTGACGAGTATATCGAGGAACTGATGGCTTGGACTGAAGACGATCAGGCATTCGCCGGCATGGCACAGGCATTTCTTGAGCTTGTTGGGGAAGAGGTCGCGGAGATGGAAGCGCAGTAAATCGACGTGTTTGAGTCGTGGCACTCTTGGGGAACAAAGACGAGTGTCGGGCCTGTGCCCCTGCTCGCTTGAAAGGCATCAAAGGTCAGATTTCCGCCTTTGCCATCGCCAAGAAAGGGCCAGAAGAAGTTCATGCGCGAAGGGTGCGATAGGATCGTCTACACGCAGTCGAGGCGTATTACGCGGACCAAGGTGCAAAACCGGGTGCAACACGTTTTGTCCATGTTCATTTCGACCAATAGAATAAGGCTTCTCAAGACTCGACGGCACCATCCATCATCGGGGCCGTCGACAGTCTAGCGTTTTGATCTATCTTCATTTCTTATGTATCTTCAAACGGTTGGCGGCGGATGCTGCTACGCTGGACTACGCCCCCAATATCCCCGCCTCTGACCCTCTACGACGACGCATTGCGCACAGCGCGCATGAAAATGGCCTCCATCACCAAGCTTCCCTCCGGTGCTTGGCGGTCCAGGTCAGACGAAAGGGCCGCTACGCGAGCGATACGTTCTTCCGCCGCGACGGCGCCCATCGTTAGTCCGCCAGATGGAAACCCGGGTGGATCAGGGGCTGGCGCCGAACAAGTCGTCCGTCTCCTGCCTGACCACCTTCGGCGATCTCATCGACCTCCACATAGTCTATATGTGCGAGGTAGGCAAACCGCCGCGTCGCAGCAAGGCCGTCACGCTCCCGCGGGTTTACGCCAAAAGGTCGAACACCTCGCCACCGATCTGGAGGTTGATGCTGGATTGCCCTTCGCCATCGACAAGCGCCCACATGATCTGTCCTGTCGGGCGATAGATCACGAACGCTTCCTGGACATCGTCGTCGCCTGAGCGGTCCCCGTCGGGGGTGGCGGTGTGCGCGAGGTTTACCTGGAACTGGTCCCGGGTTGCCTCTGCATTGCCGAAGACCAGCACGTCGCCCTCGGCAGAGGCATAGTCCTGCACCCAGTCCGAGCCGTGGTCGAAGACGCCGAGGTGAAATATATGATCCGCCCCGTCGCCTGCATTGATCCGGTCGTATCCGAAACCGCCATTGATGAAGTCCCGGCCAGCGCCGCCGTATATCAGGTCGGAAAGCGCGCCGCCGCTCAGCACGTCATTGCCCTCCTGTCCCTGGAGTTCATCGGCGCCGAAGCCGCCCGAGATGGTATCGTTGCCCTCCTGACCGAACACCTGATCATTTCCGTATCCGGCATCGACGCTGTCATTGTCCGCCCCGGCAAAAATCACGTCGCGAAGGTCATCCTCGGTCTCGCCGCCCTGGATGACGTCGTCCCCGTCGCCGCCCAGAAGAGTATCCGAGCCCTGGCCGCCGTGGATCGTGTCATTGCCGCCGGCGCCATCGAGACGGTCATCTCCAAGCCCGCCCTGCAGCAGGTCATTCGTGTCGCCGCCCGTCTCGTCCATGTCGAAGAAGCCCGCGCGCACCAGCGCCTCTTCGGCGTTCAGGATCCGGTCGGTGAAGACGAATTCCTCTATCCCCGTCGTCTCGTGGCGCTCGGCGTCGCGGAGGATGGTGATCAAGTCTCCGGTCTCGTCGCTTTCGAACGTGTAGGCCGCCACGGGACCGGTGAACCAGGCGGAATCGTCGCCATCGCCGCCATCCAGCATGTTGGTGCCGGGACCGCCCGAGAGGAAATCATCGCCAGCGCCGCCATCGAGCGTGTCGTTGCCCTCGCCGCCCTTCAACCGGTCGGTATCGTCCGAGCCGGTCAGGCTGTCATCCCCGCCCAGGCCATCGACCGCCTCGGGGCCAGCCAGGGTTTCGGTGTCATCGCCCTCCGTCAGGGGGCGGAAATCCACCCTGGCATATTCCTGGAAATGGCGATCCTGCGACAGCGCCTGGACCAGGAAGGTCCCGTCATCCTTGACCAGGATATCGGCCCCCGGCGAACCGTTCTCCATCGAGAAAATGACGTCTCCCGGGCCTTCGGGGGTCCCGGTCTCGTCAAAGAACCTCAGATGCAAGTCGCGTCCGTCGTTCTGACTGTAATCGACCGCAGCGATGCCCACGCCGCCGCCCGGCAGAAACTCTATGTCGTTCCAGTCGCGCATCCGATCCAGAACCGCCGGTTCACCGATGGGTTGCCCGTCGGCATCGAAACGGCGCAGCGTCAACTCCTGCGTCCAGCTGTCACCGATCG
This sequence comes from uncultured Paracoccaceae bacterium, assembly GCA_947500005.1. Lineage (GTDB taxonomy): Bacteria > Pseudomonadota > Alphaproteobacteria > Rhodobacterales > Rhodobacteraceae > Lutimaribacter_A. The sequence continues at coordinate 290,531 of CANMQJ010000003.1, forward strand.
TCACTTCGGTTCGCGTCACCAAGGCGAAACTGCCATCGGGATAGGTGATCGTGTCGAGTATCCGGTCGAACTGGCCCAGGTCAAAGACATTTCCGGTGGGCGTGCCGTCAGCGCCGAGCTTTTGCGCGAAAAAGTCTTCGGTGGCGATGCCGTTCTCGATCTGTTGACGACCCCAGATCAAGAGCAGCGCCTGTCCGGGCAGTTCCAAAACGCCTTCCGAGAGCAGGGTCGTGTACGGGCCCGTTCCGTCACTTACGGTTGTCGCCACAGTCCGGATGGGCCCGGCGATGCCATCGGTCCCGATCAGCTGAACCTGAATGCTGCTGGTGGTTTCATCAAATTGCGGAGGATTGGTTTGCCTTTCGTTCCATGTCGCGAACACCCGTCCGTCGCCGAGAAAGCCGATATCGGTCGAGTAAGTATTAACCGATGCGGGCAATTGATAGGCCTCCGCGACCGGCGTTCCATCCGGCCCGAAAAGCTGGACCGAAGGGACTCTGTCCTGCGTGTTCTGGGTGATCAGGGCAAAGCTTCCATCCGGGTTCGAAACGGTCCTGTGGACCTCGAACGCTCCGAACGGCTCGTACTGGTGCAGCGTCACCGGTTCGGTCAGCGCACCGGAATCGGGCGAATACAGCATGGTCTGAAAGTTGCTCTCGCTGCGCAATTCGGAGTTGGTCTGCTGAACCTCGATGATGATCCGCGCCCGGCCATCCGCAAGGGCATCCATGTTCACGGACCCCAGGTAATATTGCCCCAGCGCATCGAAGGGCCGGGCGACCGCGCCCGCGGATTCGCCAGTGGGCAGCAGGGTTTCGATAAAGGTGTTGTCACCCTCCGAGCCCGATCCGGAGAAGAACCGGACAAAGCCATCATCGCCCAGCAGCAGCAGACGCGTCTGTGTTCCGAAATAATCCCCCTCAGGGGTGGAGATCGTGATCTGCGGACCGCGTTGCGAAAAATTCAAAGTATCGGGCATAGCTGAAATTCATCCTCAAAAGGGGTCCAATTATTGCTGCGGCGCTTACAATCTCTGGAGTGTAAGTTTGGCCACCCCAGCGACCAACTTCGTTCGGGACTTCTGCTCGCCAAGGCGGTGAGCAGAAGGCCTTCGTAATCTGTTGTCCGAAAAGCTGCCCGGTTGCGTGCGCCGCACCAGGAACGATCCGAAGTGTCGGAAATGCCGACGTTGGGCCGTTCTCCTCTCGCCCGATGGTTCAGATACTCTGACCCTGATCGATGGCACCGCGCAAGATGAATTCACAGTCTGAGTTCATTCGGATCAGGCCAGTCTTTCCCGGGCGCCGCACTCGCGCCGTATCGAAATCGAGGGCCTCACGCGTCTGTCCTGGCACAAGGACGGTGGCCGAACTGGGGCCGACAGTTCCGGCCAAACTCTCAGGACAGCGTGCGATCCAGAAGCCCCTTGGCGAGGACAACATCATCGACGAAGGAGTCGTCTACCGGGAGTTCAACGGCGCTGCTGCCGCGACAGCGGCACGGACCTGACCAGCATGGCAGCGCCTCGATCATTTCAGGAAACCTGGATCGACCAGCCCTTCATCGAGCCGGGAAAGCCGGTTTGCCAGATGGTCGGGGACGCCTACGCTCTCAGCGCAATTCTTCCGACAGATCCCGACGCGGTCTGATCGCCTCCGGCAGATCTGTCTTTCTTGCTCCGTTCGCGAGGTCGATGGCCCCGTGCCAAAGGTCGTGGGCGCGCAGGAGGGGGAGGTTTCTCACTGGAATCGTTTTCCCGCCGATCTCAAGTTCACGCTTCCAGCCTTCGGGTGAGAGGTCGCGAAATTCCACGTTGAGATGGACGTCGCTGTGATGAAAGAGACCGCGCAGCGCCCTGACGGGCAAGGTTACGGCCAAGTCGATATCGGGGGCCCAGGCCGCCTCTTCCCCGGTCAGGTCCTCGCGCAGGGATTTGAGCGCGATCGCCATTTGCCGGGCGCGGAAACTGATCTCGGCCACGAGACACGCACGGGTCCAACCAACGCGCCGCGACGGACCCGCGAAATCGTCATCCCGCAACTCGTTCAGCTTGCGCGCGAAGAACGCCGCCCCCCGCCGCGCGAGGAGCAGCTCCTCGGCAGGCGCGGTCTCGGCGTCATAGCGCGCCCCCGCACCCTGTCGCGCTCGCAGGGCGGCGCGGGCGGCGCTGTCGGTCCCGGCCCGCGGCATCACTCGCGGCCTTCGACCTTGTGCCGCATGAAGTTCAGCCGCTCCATGATGGGCGCGTCCGAGAAGGCGAACAGGTCGAACTGCGTCTCGGCCCGAAGCGACCACGGAATCCACGAGGGCACGACGAACATGTCGCCCTTTTCCAGCTCATGGGTCTCGCCGTTCAGCACCACGGCGCCCTTGCCGTCGAACACCTGGAAGACGTTCGAGCCCACGTCCTGCCGGGTCGGCGTCTCGACACCTGCGCGCAGGCGGTGGAATTCGCAGCGGATGGTCGGCATCACGTCGCCGCCGGTCGTCGGGTTGACATAGCGGATCGCGGCGTGGCCCTGCCCCACCGTGGCGGGCTGGCCCTCGTCCTCGAGCAGCAACTGCTCGGTCAGCGCACGGTCGGTGAACTCCCAGCGATAGGCGCCGATGGGCGAGGCGATTGTGTCTTGCAATTGCGACAAGGGACGCAGGCCCGGATGGCACCACAACCGTTCCCCGCGCGAGAAGTTGGGCGTGGCGTAATCCGTCACCCGATCCGAGCCGAACTCGAAAAAACCCACATCCATCTGCTGACTGAAGGGAATGTCCAGCCCGTCGATCCAGGCCATCGGCGCGTCCCGGTCGTTGTGGTGGCCGTGGAAACACCAGCCCGGCGTCAGCAGCAGATCACCCCGCGACATCCGCACCGGATCGCCGTTGACCACCGTCCAGACCCCCTCGCCCTCGACGACGAAGCGAAACGCGTTCTGGCTGTGCCGGTGTTCGGGCGCGGTCTCGCGCGGGCCGAGATACTGGATCGCGGCCCAGAGCGTGGGCGAGACATAGGCGTTGGGCGCCAGCCCCGGGTTGGCCAGCCCGATGGCGCGCCGCTCACCGCCCCGACCGACCGGCACCAGCTCGCCGGATTTCTCGGCCAGCGGCAGCAGGGTGGACCATTTCCACACGAAAGGAACCGCCCTGGACTTGGGATGCATCGGCATCAGGTCGCCGGTCTGTGTCCAGAGCGGAATCAGGTGATTATCCTCGAACCCCTTGTAGAGCGCGCGCAGTTCCGGCGTGTCCTCGGGCTGCATGCTGTGTTTCACGGTGTCGTGGGACAATTCTTCGTTCATGATGTCCTCCTGGGTTGAATGGGGCGCGAGTCCCTCAGTGTCTCAGCCGCGCGGCCCGATCCTGGTCTCGATGGAGCCGAGCCCCGCTATCGACACGGTGCAAACATCACCCGCGACCAAGGGGCCGACGCCGGCTGGCGTGCCGGTCATGATCAGGTCGCCGGGCCGCAGCGTGACCGAACGCGACAGGATCGAGACGATCTCGGGCACCGACCAGATCAGCTCTGCCAGATCGGCATCCTGCCTCACCTCGCCATTGACCGACAGCTTGATCGATCCCTTGTCGGGATGGCCCACCGTCTCGACCGGGTGAACCGGCCCGATTACTGCCGACCGGTCGAACCCCTTGCCCATGTCCCAGGGCCGGCCCTTGTCGCGCGCGGCCAGCTGGATGTCGCGTCGCGTCAGGTCGTTGCCCACGGCATAGCCCCAGACATGGTCCAGCGCCTCCGCCTCGGCGATGTCGCGCCCGCCGGTTCCGATCACGGCCACCAGCTCGGCCTCGTAATGGAGGTTTTCCGTCTCGGGCGGATAGGCAACCGTTTCGCCATCGCCCACCACCGCATCGGCGGGCTTGGTGAAGAAGAAGGGCGGCTCGCGGTCGGGGTCCCTGCCCATCTCGCGCGCATGGGCGGCATAGTTGCGCCCGACGCAGAAGATGCGGCGCACGGGAATCCGGGCGTCGCTATCGGCCACGGCCACGCTGGACGTCGGCATGGGATCGAAGATGTAGGTCATCGTGAGTTCCTTGTGTTGCTGCCCAATTGCACCAGCGCCTGCCGGTCGATCTTGCCGGTGCCGGTCTTGGGCAGGTCCACGACATAGTCGAACTGGCGCGGCGCCTTGTAGGGGGTCAACCGTCCCTTGACGTAATCGCGCAATGCCGCGCCGGTCTCGTCGTGCGCGGCAATCCCGGGTTTCAGGCTGACCACCGCGCGCAGCGCCATGCGGCGATCGTCCATCTCATGGGCCAGAACCGCGCATTCATGCACGTCGGGATGTTCGTTCAGGCAGCGTTCCACCTCCAGCGGCCAAACCCATTGGCCGGAGACCTTGATCAGGTCGTCGGCGCGGCCCTGGAAGTAGTAGTAGCCGTCCTTTTCGAGGAAACGGTCGCCGGTATAGAGCCACTCGCCCCGCATGGTCTCGGCCGTCTTGTCGGGCCGGTTCCAGTATTGCGGGGCCGTGGAATGACCCCGCACCAGCATCACGCCTTCCTCGCCCGGCCCGGCAAGGTCGCCCTCGGGCGTTTCCAGCCGGATTTCGTAGCCCGGGACCCGCGCGCCGGCAGCACCAAGCCTGTGATCGTCCGGCGCATTGGAAAGATAGACATGCAGCACCTCGGTCGATCCGAGCCCCTCGGTCGGGCCGTGGCCGACGAGCCTTTTCCACGCCGAATACACCTCTTCAGACAGGATCTCGGCCGCCGACATCGACTGCCGGATCGAGGAGAGGTCGCGCGCTTCGATCCCCTCGGCGCGGCAAAGCGCGGTGAACAGGGTCGGCAGGCCGAAAAACACGGTCGGGCGATAAGTCTCAATCGCATCGAGGACCGTCTCGGGCAGTGGCCGCCCCGGCTTCATCAGCGTGCTCGCCCCGACGCAGAAGGGAAAGACCAGCGAATTTCCGAACCCGTAGGCGAAATAGGCCTTGGGCACGGAATAGCAGATGTCGTCGGGCCGCAGCCGCAGGACATGCGCGCCAAAGCTCTGCTGGATATAGGCCATGTCGTGATGCAGGTGCACGATCCCCTTGGGCCGCCCGGTGGAGCCCGAGGAGTACATCCAGAACGCCATGTCGTCGGGGCCGGTATCGGCCGCCTCCAGCGTATCGGCCTGACCCTCGAGGAACGCCGCGGCCGGAACCGCGCCGGCCCCCGCCTCACCATTGGCGACGATCACGGTGGTCAGCCCGGTGCCTTGCTGCGCCTCGTCGTTGAACACGTCCAGAAAGGCCGCCTCAACAAGAGCGACCCGCGCCCCACTGTCCTTGAGAAAGTAATTCAGGATATCCGGTTTCGTCTGCGTGTTCAGAAGCACAGGCACGAACCCCGCGCGCACCGCGCCGTAGAAGGCCGCAGCAAAGACCGGCGTATCGTCCAGGAAGAACGCGATCCGCTCGCCTCGGGACAGACCCGCCGCGATCAAGGCATTGCCCCAGCGCGCGGCTTCTGCGATCAGTTCGCCGTAGCTCATCGCCCTGGCCGGACCGATCACCGCGGTCCTGTCCGGGTTGCGCTCGAGGTTCTGCCACAAAAGCGCCGCGCAGTTCGGATGCGCCGCCTTGTCATACCCGATTTCCTCCGCCCCCGGCGGCGTGCCGGTGACGGGATCGGTTATCTCAACTTTCGCCCCGGCCATGTCCCCTCCCCTTTCCATCAGCCCGCCGCCGCCCGATGGCGCATGTAATCCTCGGCGAAGCGCGGCGCGATCTGGCTCAGCCGCTCATCCGTCATGCGGCCCGAACGCATGAGGTAGTCATGGGCGAAATCCATCGGCGCCAACTTCATCTTCGCGCCGAAACTCTCGTACCACGCGGCCGAGGTGTTGGCGGCATCGACGATCTTGCGCGCGATCGGCGGTCGCTTCTCCTGGTAGGCGCGCAGGGCCGCGCCCAGCTCGTCATGACCCGCCAATGCGTGAACCAGTGCGATGGCATCCTCCATCGCCAGACGGGTACCCGAGCCGATCGAGAAATGCGCGGTGTGGACGGCATCGCCCAGCAGCACGTGCCGTTCCGCGATCCAGCTGTCGCACCACAGGCGCGGAAACTGCCGCCACATCGAACGGTTGGTGATCAGCTGCGTGCCCTTCAGCACGTCCGAGAACAGCTCGGAGCATAGTCGTGCGCTCTCGGATTCATCCATCTCGTCGAAGCCATAGCGCTCGAACGTGTCATGCTCGCACTCGACGATGAAGGTGCTGCGATCGGGCGCATAGCGATAGTGATGCGCATTCATCGGCCCCTTTTCGGTTTCGATGAAGGTCTGCGTGAGCGTGTCGAAAGGGACGCTCGCCCCGAACCAGGCGAAATGGTTGTCGAAATGTTCGATCCTCGGGCGGAACCGATCCTGCAGCGACTGCCGAACCAGCGAGTTCAGCCCGTCAGCCCCGATCACCAGGTCGGCCTCGAACTCATCGAGCGAGCCGATCTCGGTCCCGAAGCGGATCGGCACGTCCAGCGCGCGGGCCCGATCCTTGAGGATCTCGATCAGGTCCAGGCGGCCGATGGCGGTGAAACCGATCCCGTCCAGCGTCACCGACCCACCCGGAAGGTTGAGGGTCATGTCGCGCCAACGCTCCATATGCGGCAGGATCAACTCATGCGTCTCGGGGTCGTCGGCATTCAGAAAGTTCAGCGCCTGGTCGGAAAAGACGACGCCAAAGCCGAATGTGGCGCCCTCGGGGTTTTGTTCGGTCACCCGGACCTCGACCCCGGGCATCAACCGCCGAAGCAGGATGGCGGTGTAGAGACCGCCGGGACCCCCTCCCAGAATCTCGACCTTGGACACGCTGGACATCCTCTCCTCCCCTACGAGACGTCACTGCTGGATTGTTAAAACCTTTTTTTTTATATTATGCAATTTGTATCGCATAACAGAAATGGGGCGGATCGTCTTCCCTCATTCCCCGATAGAGAGAATTGCCTTGCGATCGCGCCCCTTTCGAAATCGGATGATGCAAGGATCGTTCAGACAGGTTCATGGCCCGGGACGGCGGTCTTTACCTCGGGCCGTCGTGGCGGGCCTGGACCATTCGCCAGGCGAGTTCCGAGATCGGAACCGCCTTGGCGCCGATCTCGGCGGCATCGGAATTGGCCGCGTTGCCGTCACGTGAGCGTTTCGCAATGCCCTGAAGGATCGACGCGATGCGGAACATGCTGAGAATGATGTAGAACTCCCAGTCGTCGGGCGGCTCCAGGCCCGTGCGGGCAAGGTACATTTCCAGATATTCCCGCTCGCCCGGAATGCCCAGCGCCGCCAGATCCTCGCCGGCCATGCCGCGAAACAGTCCGGCGGAGAGATGCCAACTCAGCATGTGGTAGGCGAAATCGGCGATCGGGTTGCCCAGTGTCGAAAGTTCCCAGTCCAGAACTGCAATTACACGTGGCTCGGAAGGGTGGATCAGCACGTTGTCCAGGCGATAGTCGCCATGCACGACGCGGGCGGGATGTTCGGCGGGAACATGATCCGGCAGCCATGCGATAAGCCCGTCCATCGCCGGGTTGGGCGTCATGCGCGATGCCACGTACTGCCGGGTCCAGCGCGAGATCTGGCGCTTCAGGAAATCCTCCTTGCGGCCAAAATCGGACAGCCCGATCGCATCGGGGTCGAGGCTGTGGATCTGCGCGATCGTCTCGTTCATCGACGAAAAGACCGACGACCGCTCCTCGCGGGACATGTCAGGCAAGCGGGGGTCCCAGAAGACGCGCCCCTCCACGAAATCCATTATGTAGAAATCGCTCCCCAGGACATCGGGATCCAAGCAAAGCGCCCGGACATTGGCCACAGGAACGCCGCCCCTTTTCATCGCTTCCTGTACGCGGAACTCCCGGTCAACGGCGTGGGCACTGGGCAGAACCGGGCCCAACGGCTTGCGCCGCAGGACATACCGGCCCGACCGGGCATCGACCAGAAAGGTCGGGTTCGACTGGCCACCCTCGAATTTCGACAGCGTGAGAGGGCCTTGGAAACCCGCAACATTCCGGTCCATCCATTCGGCCAGCCGCGCTTCATCGGGCCAGTGGCTCGTTGGTATCGGATCCCCTGTCATCTCCCGCTCGCTCCCGTCTGTCATTGCGCGCAGCGTCCCGCGGTCAGCCTGTGCCACGTCACTTGCCTCGCCACACGGGCGGGCGGCGCTCCTTGAAAGCGATGGCGCCTTCTCTGGCATCCTCGGACGAAAGGATATCGTCGAGCGCACGTTTGTTTGTATGCCATGCCACCGCTTCGCCCAGGGCCAACGCATCGTCTACAATCGCTTTTGTCGCCAGCACGGCAAGCGGTCCGTTTTCGACAATCTCAGCCGCAAGGCCCAAGGCAGCTTCCTCCACCGCACCCTCTTCGGCCAGCGCGTTGAGCAGCCCCAGCTCGTGGGCCCGCCGGGCGGAAATAGCCTTTCCGGTGAACAACATCTCACGCGCAATTACCGGTGGAATACGCAACGGCAACCGCACCGCGCCGCCACCAGCCGCGACGATGGCACGTTTCACTTCGGGCAGCGAGAATTTCGCGCCTTTCTCGGCCACGGCAAGATCACAGGCCAAGACGATCTCGAACCCGCCCGCATGGGCGCCGCCCTGCACCGCCGCGATCATTGGCTTGGCCCGCGGGCGCCGAACGAACTGGGCAAAGCCATTCGCCGAATCCAGCCCCGGCCGGTCGCCCGCGCTGAAAGCGCCCAGATCCATCCCGGCGCAAAAGATCGGCCCCGTGCCGCGCAGGATCGCCACCCGGAACCGGTCCTCCGCCTCGAACGTATCCACCGCGCGCGCCAAGGCGTCGGCCATCGCGGTGTCAAAGGCATTGCGCCGCTCGGGGCGGTTCAGTGTGATCACACAGATGCGCGGATCCCGCTCGGCGGCGGAGATCTCGACAGGCGCCCCCTTGGTTACGGACATTGACCTACTCCCTCGGCTCGATACATTTTCTCAAACAGCGCCGCCGGGCCGGGCAGTGCACCTCTTTCGGACCGCGCAGGTCGTCGCGGAGAACCGTGCCCGCAGCAGCCTCCGTTCCTGTTTTGACGTAGGTGATCACGTAGATGCCATTCCCGATCCCGACGACCCGTCACGCATTGGGCCCAAGCGCCACGGCGCTCAGCGCCGGTTGCCATTCCTGTGTGGGCGCGCCCGTGTTCCTGTTTCCCTGGCGCTTGTATTCGAGGCGGGCGATCTGGTCGCGATGAACCTCGTCCGGGCCGTCGGCAAGCCGCAGGAGCCGGGCCGTGGCATAGGCGCTGGCCAGCCCGAAATCGTTGCTGGTACCACCCCCACCGAACAACTGGATGGCCCAGTCGATCACCTTGCAGGCCATGTTCGGCACTGCGACCTTGATCATCGCGATCTCACAGCGGGCTTCCTTGTTGCCGACCGTGTCCATCATGTGCGCAGCCCGCAAGGTCAGAAGCCGCGATTGCTCGATCAGGATACGCGACTCTGCAATGCGTTCGCGCGTCACCGATTGTTCCGACAGGGCTTTGCCGAAAGCGACGCGGTCGCCGGCGCGCGCCACCATCTTTTCCAGTGTCCGCTCGGCCAACCCGATCAGTCGCATGCAGTGATGGATGCGCCCCGGCCCCAGGCGACCCTGCGCGATCTCGAATCCGCGCCCCTCTCCCAACAGCATGTTACTCGCCGGGACGCGCACATTCTCGAAAACCACTTCCGAGGCGCGGTCCGGTACCCCGTAAAAGCCAAAGACGGGAATGGAGCGCCGGACGGTGACGCCTGCCGTGTCCTTGGGAACCAGGATCATCGACTGCTGGCGATAGGGGTCGGCCCCGGGGTCGGTCTTGCCCATGAAGATAATGATCTTGCAGCGTGGATCGGTGGCCCCGGTCGTGTACCACTTGTGGCCGTTGATGACGTATTCGTCGCCATCGCGCAGGATCGAACTTTCGATGTTGCGCGCATCCGAAGAGGCGACCGCCGGCTCGGTCATTGCAAAGGCCGACCGGATCTCGCCGCGCAGCAACGGTTCCAGCCATTCCTCTTTCTGCTCCTCGGATCCATAACGCTCGATCGTTTCCATGTTGCCAGTATCGGGCGCCGAGCAATTGAAGACTTCGGGCGCAAGATGACTGCGCCCCATGATCTCGCAGAGCGGTGCGTATTCCAGGTTCTTCAGCCCTGCCCCACGATTGGAATCCGGCAAGAACAGGTTCCAAAGCCCCTTGTCGCGCGCCTTAGCCTTCAGTTCTTCCACGACGGGCTGCACGCCCCAAGGGCCAACCTCTTCGGACTCGCGGAAGTAGCGCGCCTCGTTTGGATAGACATGCGCCTCCATGAATTCGGCCAACTGCGATTCCAGACGAAGTGTCTTGTCGGATTTCTCGGGGATCATCACGCGCGTCCATTTACTTCGATGCCGAGAAGGCTAATTCGAGACGTTTCGCATGGCAATATCGTCTGACGAAAATACTCGACAGCACAACAGGCACTGTCGACTTCTCATCAACCCTGCCGGTCCCGACCCTGGGTTACCCGCGCGTGCAGTGGTTCGGAACAGGCAAACCGCAGCGCAGCAAGAAGGTCTCCTGAGCTTCCCGGATGATCCTGTCACGATCCAGCGGCAAGCCCTGCGGCGTTCCCAACAGGTGACGGGCCTGCGCCTCGTACTCGGCATAATGCTGGGTGACGGCCCACATGTTCATCTGGAAAAGCAGCGGATCGACGGGGCGGATCTGGCCTGCGGCGATCCAGCCTTCGATCACCGCGGTCGCCGCGTCCACCGCCGTCTTCAACTCGCCCCAGTAGCGCGACAGCACCGTCGCCCCGCGCCCAACTTCGTTGGCGAACAGCCGGGACACTTCGGGATAGTCCAGCGCATGGTGGATCTTGCGCTCGATATAGGAGGAGATGACCGCCGCGGGATCGTCGGGCCCCGCCGAGACAAAAAATATGTGGCGCCATTCCTCGACGATGAAACGCAGCGCCTCCTCGTAGAGGTCTTCCTTGGTCGTGATGTAGTAATGCAGCTGCGCCTTGGTCAGTCCCGCCGCATCGGCCAGCGCCTGTGTGGAGGTGCCCGAGAGGCCGTTGCGGGCGAATTCGCGGATGGCCCCGTCAAGGATCGCCTGCCGGATCTGCACGCGGCGCTTCTGGGCCGAACTCATGCGACTGCCTCGTTGAAATGCCCTTGTGTCATATTCCTGCCATTTCCCGCGCTACCCGGCCAAGGAACCGCTCGCGGTCCTGCGGCGTCGTATGGTTCATGTCATGCAATTGCAACCAGCGCACCCGGCAGCGGGGATGAAACAGCACGCGGTATCCGCGGGCCAGCATCGACCGGCCCGGATCGCGGATCAGCCGCAGCCACCACCAGGGCGAGCCGGACGTGGTGATCACCGCAAAGCTGCGAATGTTCGTCAGCAACCCCATGGCGCGCTTCTTCTTGCCTTGCGGAATGTCGAAGGCCACCCCGGGCAACCAGACGCGTTCCATCCAGCCCTTGAGCATGGCAGGCGGCCCGTACATCCAGGTCGGATAGATCATCACCAGCGCCTCGGCCCACCGCAGTGCCGCCACGTGGCCCGAGACATTTTCGATGACACGGTCGGTATCCGACAGGTAGGCGTCCCATTCCTCGGGCCGCAGCACCGGATCGAATCCCGAGCGGTAGAGATCGATCACCTCCACCTCGTGCCCGGATGCCTCGAGCGAAGCACGGGCTGCGTGCAACAGGTCGGCGCCGAAGCTCGTCTCGCTCGGATGGCAAAAGACGACGAGAACCCGCACCGCCCTGCCCCGCTCACTTGCCGGTCAGCCTGGACTTGATGTCCAGACCGTGGCCCTTGTTGACGAATTGGGTGGTAGCCACCTTGTCCAGATCGACCACGCCCGCCTCGATGATGCCGGCGCTGACCGCCAGGTCATGAAACGCCGCGATCCGTTCGGCGCTCATCGCGCCGATGCCCTTTTCAAGCGCATTGCCCGAGTCGATGATGTCGAGCTTTTCGAACTGCGCCATCTCCTTCTCCAGCTTCTCGACCGTCATATCCGGATTGGCCTCGATGATGGCCGCATAGGCAGCCTCGCGGTCGCCGTAGAGGAAGTTGTACCACCCCTCGATCGAGGCATTGACGAAGCGCTGCACCAGGTCGGGATCGTTTTCGACCAGCTCGTCGCGGGTCTCGATCGTGGTGGAATAGGTGTTCCAGCCCTGGTCAGCCAGAAGGAAGGTCTCGACCTCGGCGCCCTGGGCGGCGGCATAGATCGGTTCGGCCGTGGCATAGGCCTGCTGCACCATCTTGTCGTCGCCAAGGAACTGCGCGAGATTGTAGCCATAGGGGCGCAGCTGCTCGTCGCGGAACCCGTGCGCATCCACAAGCCATTGCCAGAAGCTGAACTGCCCGTCCTTGGAGATCAGCACCGTGGGCGCGGTGGTCAGATCGGCGAAATCCTCGTATGCCCCCTGATGCGCGATCAGCGCCTGCGGGTCCTTCTGGAAGAACGCCGCGACGACGGTGGTGGGAATGTCGTTGCGCACGTTGTCGAAGGACAGCAGCAGGTTGCCCGCCATCAGGAAATCCAGCCGCCCGGCGGCCAGCATGGGCCGGTTGTTCATCTGCGGCCCGCCCATCATGATCTCGACGTCGAGACCGTATTCTTCGTAGGTGCCATCCACCACGGCCTGGTAGAAGCCGCCATGCCCGCCCTGGGCCAGCCAGTTGGTGCCCATCACCACCTTGTCGAGATCATCCTGTGCCGCCGCCAGCGTCGCAGTGGCAAAAAGCGCCGCAGCGGCGGCCGTCATCATCCTTGTCATTTCCAAACTCCCGGTTGGTTGTCAGTCGGTTTTCGCCATGTCGGCGGTCCAGCCCCGGGTTTTGCCCGGGTTCATCAGGCCATAGGGGTCGGCCTTTTTCTTGAAGTCGATCTGGCCCGTGTCGATCTCTTTCATCCCGCCATCCTCGATGGTGATCGCATGCGGGTCGTAGATCGTGCAGCCATCCTCGCGCTCGAGCTCTCCGATCAGGCGGTACATCTCGACCCGCCCGCGCCAGCGCACCAGCGGCAGCGCGAAGATCTGGATGTTGCCGCCCATCCGCGCCATTTCGTGATGCCAGAAGATCTCGTCGCCGTAACGCTCCATCTGGCGCATCACCAGCGCGGGGTCGAAAGGTTGCGGATAGGCGACCTGAAGGTAGGTCCAGCCCTTGTCGGCCTTGAGCGCCTGAAGCGTGGTGTGGTTCCAGCCGCATTCGTAGGCGGGTTGCAGGCCGGCCTCGCGGATCTCGGGCTTGGTCATGGCAAAGGAGATGCGTCCGCCCATCCCCTGCGCCTTGGCGGTGAACCGTTCCATCTCGGCCGGGGCGACCATGGCGAACACGGCATCGCGGTCGGCCGGGAAGAGATCGCCGAATTTCTTGTAATAAGGCGCGAAGCGGCGTTCGACCGTGGTCAGCAGGTAACAGTCCAGCCCGTCCTCCTGCGCCGATTGGGCAAAGCGCAGCGCGGTGTCGTAGCCATCGAACAGCGCGGCGCAATGGATCCAGTCGGTCGCGGGCGTCAGCGCCAGTTCCAGCTCGGTCACGATTCCGTTGGTGCCATAGGCGTGCTGCACCTTCTGGATCTCGTCGCCATGCAGCTCGATCACCTGCGGCTCGGGCTCGACGGTGACGACCTTGCAATAGGTGATGTTGCCCGGATCGCGCAGCATGCCATGGCGCAGCGACCCGATCCCGCCAGAGCCACCGGCCAGAAAACCGCCGATCGTCGCCATCTGCCGGGTCGAGGGATACATCAGCAGTTCCTGCCCGGTCTCGCGCGCGGCATCGTCGAGTCGCGAGATCCGGATACCGGCCTCGCAATGCACGCGGCCATCGGCGATCTCGATCACCCGTTCCAGCTTGGTGAGATCCATCACCACCCCTCCTTCGAGCGGGACGCACTGACCGTAATTGCCGGTGCCGCCGCCGCGCAGGGTCAGCGGCACGCGGTGGTGCGCCACCGCGGCGGCCACGCGGCGGACCTCGTCCTGGTCCCGGGGCATGACGACCAGGTCGCCCCGCACGCCGTCGAGCTGCGCGTCGAGGATGGGTGAATACCAGAAGTAATCGCGCGAGCGCGCCTCGACCAGCTTGGGGTCGTCATAGATCCGGATGCCGTCGATCTCGGCGCGGAAGGCGGCCCAGTCGATGGGCGCGCCCTGTGCGTTCGGGGGGGCGTCGGGTTTGTTCATTCGCTGTCTCCTGCAAGCGGACGGCCCGCGCGCCACACCTGGCGGCGGGCGCGCGGGCGGGCGATCAAGTCGTCAAGGTCGGTGGCATCATGCCAGATGAAATCGGCGGGGGCGCCGGGGGCAAGGCGATGCTCCGCGCCGCACCAGCGGGAAGCAGTGACGCTGTCCACCCATGCGCCGGGGTCTAGCTGCGCGGCCAGCGTGGCGCTGCGCAGTATGCCGGTCATGTCGTAGTCGCCGTGGGGGTAGAAGGCATCGCGGACATTGTCCGAGGCGAAAAGGATCTCGACCCCCTGCGCTCGGGCCTCGTGCAGCGGGGCCAGCCCGCGCAGGCGGGGCGTGCGCCCGGTCCGGTTGTCCTGCAACCAGGCATTGGTGGTGGGCAGCACGGTCAGGGCAAGCCCGGCCTCGCCGGCCCGGCCCAGAAGCGCGCGCACCTCCTCCTCGGGGCGGATCGACAGGGCGCAGCCATGCCCGCACAGGACGCGGCCGCCCATCTTGCGCCGGGCGGTTTCATGAATGATCGCGTCGATGCCCCGCGCCTCGGGCTCCAGCCCCTCGTCGACATGGAAATCAAGCGCCAGATCGTGCCGCTGGGCCAGGTCGAAGACGCGCGCGACCTTCTCCGCAAGCGCCTCGTTGCGATAGACGAAGGCGCCCAGCACCCCGCCGTCGCGTGCCACACGCGCGGCGATCTCCTCGCCCGCCTCGGCCAGCAGGTCGAGCGGCGAAAGCGAGGCGCGCTGCAGCGTGACCCGCCCGTGCCAGTCCTGTGCCAGGTCGTCCAGCACCGACCATGCGCGCGGCATTTCGATCGTCGTCCAGTCGACATGGGTCCGGATCACGCCGGTGCCGCTGGCATGGGCCGCCGCCAGCCCCTGCCCCGCCCGCGTGGCCAGGTCGGCCTCGGTCCAGCCCTCGGCATCGGCGGCCATCATGTCGATGGCCTCGAACAGCGAGGCGGCGCGATGCGGCAGCCTGTGCGCGGTGAAGGTCTTGTCGAGATGCACATGGACATCGGCCAGCAAGGGCAGGATCGTGCCGCCCCCCTGCCCTTCGGAGGCGTCGAGCGCGGCAATCCGCCCACCCGAAAGCTCCAGCCGCCATCGGCCATCGCGTCCGGCGATGCTGACGCCGTCGAACACCTGAGGTGCGGCGTCCTTCATCACGATTCCCGCTTGATCTCGCTTTCATGCCAATGGCCCAGCACGGCCTTGGACAGAAAGCTGGTGGCAAGGAAGATCACGATGCCCAGCAGCGAGACCAGGAACAGGGCCGCGAACATGCGCGGGATCTCCTGCCGGAAGCTCGATTCCAGGATGCGGCTGGCCAGCCCGGTATTCTGCCCCGCCGTGCCGGCCACGAACTCGGCCACCACCGCGCCGATCAGCGCCAGACCGCCCGCGATCTTGAGGGCGGCCATGAAATAGGGCAGCGCCGAAGGGACCAGCAGGAATCGCAACCGTTGCAGCGGCGTCGCCTGGTAGAGCGTGAAAAGGTCGCGCAGGTTGTGATCGGCGCTGCGCAGCCCGATGGCGGTGTTGGACAGGATCGGGAAGAAGGCGACGATCCAGGCGCAGATCAGCAACGCCGAGAACGTGTCGTGCACATAGATCAGGATCAGCGGCGCGATGGCGATGACCGGTGTTACCTGCAGGATGACGGCAAAGGGAAACAGGCTGACCTCGATCGTGCGGCTGAGCGCGAAGAGCATCCCCAGCAGCACCCCGCCCACGATGGCCAGGGCCAGTGACAGCAGGGTCAGCTTCACCGTGAACCACATCGAGTCCATCAGCGTCGCGAAATCGGTCACCAGCGTCTGCGCGATCAGGCTGGGCGCGGGGATCAGGTAATGCGGCACCTCGTTGTACCAGACCAGGAATTCCCACAGCAGCAAGGCCGAGGACAGGGCCGCGACAGGCATCAGGACCTGCATCCGCCTCTCGCGCCGTGCCGCACGTTCGACCGAGGCGTTCATCTCGGCCGCGGGATCCTGCGTCTCTTCGGGGGCGGGCGCGGGGAAGTCCGTGGTTGAGCTCATTTCATAGTCTCCTCGAGGGCCGCGCTGACGACGCGGCAGTTCTCGGCATAGTCGGGCGTGGTGCGATAGGCCTCGGTCCGGGGATAGCCGCCGGGCAGGTCCACCACATCGGACACCCGGCCCGGCCGGGCAGCCATGACCACCACGCGGCTGGACAGGTAGACGGATTCGAAGACGGAATGCGTGACGAAGATCACCGTGAGCTTGTGCCGCGCCCAGAGGTCGAGCACGTCGTTGTTGAGCTTGAAGCGCGTGATCTCGTCCAGCGCGGCAAAGGGTTCGTCCATCAAGAGCAGTTTCGGCCGCGTCACCAGCGCCCGCGCGATCGAGACGCGCATCTTCATGCCGCCCGACAATTCGCGCGGATAGGCATTGGTGAACTTGGCCAGCCCGACCGAGGCCAGCGCCTCCTCGATCCGGTCGCGGGCATCGGCGCGCGACATCCCGCGCAGCCGCAACGGCAGAAAGACGTTCTCGAACACCGTGGCCCAGGGCATCAGGGTCGGGTCCTGGAAGACGAAGCCGATATCCTGTTCGGCCCCCTTGCCCGGCGGATGGCCGTTCACGGTGATCTCTCCGGCCGAGATCGACAGCAGCCCGGCGATCATCTTGAGCGCGGTGGACTTGCCGCAGCCCGAGGGGCCCAGGAAACTGACGAACTCGCCTTCGCGGATATCGAGGTTCATGTCGCGAACGGCGACGGTGCCGTTGGCGAAACGCTTGCTGACACCCTCCATGCGGATCAGCGTGGGCGCGTCCTGCGCCGGGGCGGCCTGTGCGGTCATCGTGCTCTCCATCACCATGCGGGCTCCGTTTCCAGCCAGGAAAGGGGCGCGCGTTCGACCTCGGCCAGCAGTTCCACCAGCCTGTCGGTGGCGAAACCCAGCGTCGCCTCGCCCTTTTCGGCGGTGGCGGCAGCGGCATTGCCGCAGGCGCCCTTGGGGTGCATGTCCTGCGCCTGCCAGCCGGGTTTCGCACCGCCGCCAAGCGCGATGTAGCGGTAATCGGCCTCCCATTCGCGGCTGAGCGGGCGGAAATCCTCGGCCTTGTCCATCGCCACGTTGGCTGGGTCGATGGCCAGCATGACGGATGTTTCCATGTCGCCGGCATGGATGCCGTGCGTCATCTCCTCGGGCGCATAGGTTCCCTCGGGCATCCCCTGCCCGAACCAGTTGACGGAAAACGCCAGCATGTCGTGGCGCACCCGCAATTCGCGTGCGACATTGTCCATGACGGGAATGTTGCCGCCATGCGCGTTGAGCAGCACCATCCGGCGCACGCCCGCCCGCGCGACGCAGGCGCCGATCTCGCACCAGATGGCGAAAAGGGTTTCGGCCGAATGGGTCAGCGTGCCGGGAAAGCGCAGATGCTCGTTGCTCTTGCCGACGGCCTGGGTGGGCAGGAACAGCACGCGGCTGTCATCGGGCAGCCTGGCCACCAGCCGCGCCACCACCGCGTCGGCCACGCAGGCATCCACCTTCATCGGCAGATGCGGGCCATGCTGTTCGGTCGCCCCCACCGGCAGGACGGCCACCAGGTTCTCGCGGTCGAGCCGGGAGAATTCCTCGCTCGTATGGTCGGACCAGTATCGTTTCATTACCTGCCTCCTGCCAACCGGACCGGACGCCCCGGCGCGATGCTTTGTGCCATCGCGGCGATCGAGCTGCGGTCGATCCCGTAATGGCGGTAGAGATCGACAACCCGGCCGGTCTGGCCGAAATGCTCGACCCCCAGCCCGGCGGTCCTGTGGCCGCCCACCGCGCCCAGCCAGCTGAGCGTCGCCGGGTGCCCGTCGATCACCGTTATGATGCGCGCGTGAGGCGGCAGATCGGCCAGCAGACGCTCCACATGGCTGATCGCGCCCGCGTTGCCACGTGCCCTAGCCCGCTGCGCCGCCTGCCAGCCGGCATTGAGCCGGTCGGCCGAGGTCACCGCCAGCACGCCGATATCGCGCCGGTCCTCGCCGATCATCCCGGCGGCGGCGATGGCCTCGGTCCCCACGGCGCCCTGATAGGCGATCACCACCTCGCAGCCCGGCCCCGGCTCGCGCAGCCAATATGCGCCGTCGACCACGCCCTGACGGAACGCGTCGTCCAGCTTGCGGCGCGGCTGTTGCAACCTCCGCGTGGACAGCCGCAAATAGACCGACCCGCCGGTCTCGTCCCGCAGCCAGGTCCGCTCGTCCGGGTCGCGCCCGCCATCGCGCTGCATGTAGTCGAAAGCCCATCCCATGATAACGGCAAGCTCGTCGGTAAAGGCCGGCTCGAACGCGGCGAGCCCGTCCTGGCTCATCCCGATCAGCGGCGTCGCGATGGACTGATGCGCGCCACCCTCGGGCGCCAGCGAAATGCCCGAAGGCGTGCCCACGATCATGAACCGCGCATCCTGGTAGCAGGCATAGTTCAGCGCATCGAGGCCACGGGACACGAACGGATCGTAAAGCGTACCCACGGGCAAGAGACGTTCGCCGAACAGCGAATGCGACAGCCCCGCCGCACCCAACAGCAGGAACAGGTTCATCTCGGCGATGCCAAGCTCGATATGCTGCCCCTCGGGCGAGAACCGCCATTTCTGGGTCGAGGGCACACGCTCGTCCCGGAATGTGTCCGCGATCTCGCTGCGGGCATGAAGGCCGCGTCGGTTGACCCAGGGGCCCAGCCCCGTCGAAACAGTGACATCGGGCGAGGTGGTGACGATCCGCGCGGCAAGGTCGCTGTCGCCGCCCGCAATGTCGTAAAGGATCTTGCCGAAGGCCAGCTGTGTCGAGGTCTCCTCATCTTGGGGGGGCAGCAGCGCGGGCACCGGAACCTTGTCACCGGTCAGGCGCCGCGTGCCACGGCTGTTGAAGGGTGCGCTGTCCAGAACGGCGCGCAGACGCGCCTCGGGCACGTCGAGGCCGGCGAACGGCTCCCACTCCTCCCCTTCGGCGACGCCCATGCGGACACGGAAACCGTCCATCTGCGCCTTGGTCATCAACCCGCCGTGATTGTCCTTGTGACCAGCCAACGGCGTGCCGCGTCCCTTGACCGTGTAGGCCAGGAAGGCGACGGGGCGGTCGTGATCGATGCTTTCGAAAGTCTCGAGCAGGGTTTCCAGGCAATGCCCGCCCAGATCTGCCATCAAGGCATCCAGCGCGTCATCGTCGCGCCGCTCCAGAAGGGTCGCGACGCCCGGAAGCTTGCCGATATCGGCCATCAGCCGCTTGCGCCAGGCCGCCCCGCCCTGGAAGGTCAGCGCCGAGTAGAGCGCATTGGGGCAATCATCGATCCAGCGTCGTAGCGCCTCGCCGCCCTCCTCCTCGAAAGCGGAGCGTTGCAGGGCGCCGTACTTGATCAGCACCACCTCCCAGCCGAAGGCGGTAAAGATCGCGTCGATCCGTTTGGACAGCCCTTCGCGCACCACGCCGTCCAGCGATTGCCGGTTATAGTCGATGATCCACCAGCAATTGCGCAGGTCGTGTTTCCACCCTTCCTGCAGGCATTCAAAGACATTGCCCTCGTCCAGTTCGGCATCGCCGACCAGTGCCACCATGCGGCCTTCATCGCGTTTCGAAGCGGACCAGTTTTTCCGGGCGCGGACATAATCCTGCACCATCGAGGCGAACGCGGTGATGCCCACGCCCAGACCCACCGACCCGGTCGAGAAATCTACATCGTCGGCATCCTTGGTGCGGCTGGGATAGGATTGCGCCCCGCCATATCCGCGAAATGCCTCCAGCGCCTCCCGACTTTGGTTGCCGAACAGAAACTGTATCGCGTGAAAGACCGGCGAGGCATGGGGTTTGACGGCCACTCGGTCTTCGTGCCTGAGAACCCGAAAATACAGCGCCGTCATGATCGCCGCGATCGAGGCGCAGCTGGCCTGGTGCCCACCGACCTTGAGCCCGTCGGGGTTCGGACGGACATGATTTGCGTTGTGGATGGTCCAGGCACTGAGCCAAAGACACTTTCGCTCAAGCGCCTTCAGGGCCTCCAGATCGACTGTAGCCAAGGTTGTCTCCCGCGTTTCCGAGAACCAGCAAAACCTAAACATACCATTTGGTCAAATCATTTGGTCAATTTTTTTGGATCTGTTCACGGACACAGGCTTCCGGTTCGGTCGCTTTCAAGCCGGTATTCCGAAATCCCCGGGTCAAGATCATGAAAAAGGGGGCCAGCGCCTTTCACCCGGAACACCCGTAGAGGGGCGTGAAAGAAGGGCATCGGGCCGGCGCATAGCTGCCCCATCATGAAACTCCACCGATCACCTTGCCCTTACTTTGCGTTTCCACAACGTTCGCCCTCGCGACGGTCGATAGAGATCCGGGCATGAGTTTACTTGCCCATCTTGTCCTGATGATCTCCCTCGCCGCGCTCTTCGCCGGTGGAGTACCCGATAAGGGCCATGCGTGCGCCGCTTTCGACGTTCGAGCGCATCTGGCGCTGTGGCGCCCGGAACCCCGCGATGACCACAAACGCCCCCTGTTCGGGATCGAGACTGGCGGGGCGGGCTCTATCGACGCCCGGCTGCGGGTATTCCCACTCACGGAAGACTGCTGAAAATGATGATGTTGGCCCTCTCCGCGACCGCGAGGTTGCTGTCGAAATTGACCCGGCTCTGGGCCGTTGCCGCCCTGACCCTTTGCGTCGCGAGCGCCGCAGGCGCGCAATCGGCACAGAGCGTTCTGGCGCGGCTTCTTCCCGATGTCGACCCGGCGATGCTGGTCGAAGGTGCCGATGCCTTCGGACCCCTCCGCAACGACCTGCCCGTCGCGCCGCTGCTGTCGGGCGGGCGAGAGATCGGGCATGTCTTCGTCACTTCGGATTTCGTGGGCACTACGGGCTATTCCGGCAAACCCATTCACACCATCGTGGCCGTCGATGATGATGCGGTGATCCTGGGCGTCGAACTGGTCAAGCATCACGAACCCATCGTCCTGATCGGAATTCCGGAAGCCCGGATCAAGACACTTGCCGCGGATTTTCGCGGGCTCTCACTGGTCGAAGAGGCCGCGGCCGAAGGCGCCGGGCATCAGCTGGACATCATATCCGGCGCGACGGTGACGGTAATGGTGATCGACGATTCGATCATCCGCTCAGGCCTGAAGGTGGCGCGCGCGCTGGGCTTGGGCGGACTTGCCTCAGAGGTCGATACCGGCCCCGGTTTCGAGATCGACGAGACCGCCCAAGCACCTGACAGCTGGATGGAAATGGAGGGCGACGGCACCCTGCGTAGGCTGTCATTGGATGTCGGACAGATGAATGCAGCATTTGCGGCGATGGACGACCCACGCGCCGGGGAACGCGCTTTGACCGAACAACCCGACACCGGGTTCATCGACATGCAAATGGCGCTGGTCTCCGTGCCTGCAATTGGGCGCGCCATTCTGGGCGAAGCGGACTTTGACAACCTCGAAACCTGGCTCGAACCCGGGGAGCATGCCATCGCCGTGATGGGACGGGGACTCTATTCCTTCAAGGGGTCTGGCTATGTTCGTGGGGGGATTTTCGACCGGATCGTTCTGATACAGGACGATGTGTCGGTTCGCTTCCGAGACCGGGGCCATCGCCGCATGGGCCGCATCGCGCTGGAAGACGCGCCCGAGTTCACCGAACGGGATCTGTTCAAGATCCCTGCCGATAG
The DNA here is from genome assembly GCA_947500005.1 of uncultured Paracoccaceae bacterium. Classification (GTDB taxonomy): domain Bacteria; phylum Pseudomonadota; class Alphaproteobacteria; order Rhodobacterales; family Rhodobacteraceae; genus Lutimaribacter_A. The sequence continues at coordinate 312,390 of CANMQJ010000003.1, forward strand.
CGGCTTCGACCCTACGAAACCCTTTCACCTGCAGTTGCTTGTGCATCGCGAGGTCGCGGCGATCGAGAAGGTATTTACCACCTTCGACCTGAGCTACCGGTTGCCCGAAACCTACCTGAAGCCTGTCGCAACCGCCGCCGAAACCGCGCCGGTGACGGCTGACGACACCGAAACGGTCGCCCAGCAGGCGTTGTGGAAAAGGATCTGGCAGGAGAAGACCGTCGAAATCGCGGGCCTGCTCGCCATGCTGGTCGTGCTGACGCTGGCCTTCTTCTTCCAGATGCAGCTGACGCGGTCTGCGCGGGCAGTGCGCATCTTCCGCTACGGGTTCCTGATCGTGACGCTGGTCTTCCTGGGCTGGTATGCCAAGGCACAGCTGTCTGTCGTCAACCTCATGGCCCTGTTCGGGGCGCTGACAACTGATTTCAGCTGGCAGGCCTTCCTGCTCGATCCGCTGACCTTCATCCTGTGGTTTGCAGTGGCCGCTGCGATCCTGTTCTGGGGCCGAGGCGCCTATTGCGGCTGGCTGTGCCCGTTCGGCGCGCTCCAGGAACTGACGAACCACGTCGCCCGGGCGCTGAAAATACCGCAGATCAGGCTTCCCTGGGGGCTGCACGAACGGCTGTGGCCGCTGAAATACATGATTTTCCTTGGGCTTTTCGGCGTTTCCCTGGCCTCGCTCGAACAGGCCGAGAAGTTGGCCGAAGTCGAACCTTTCAAGACTGCGATCGTGCTGAATTTCATTCGCGCCTGGCCCTTTGTGGCCTATGCCGCGGCGCTTCTCATCGCGGGGCTTTTCGTCGAACGGTTTTTCTGTCGCTATCTGTGCCCGCTTGGCGCGGCACTGGCGATCCCGGCTCGACTGCGCATGTTCGACTGGCTCAGGAGATACAAGGAATGCGGCAATCCCTGCCAGACATGCGCCAAGGAATGCATGGTTCAGGCGATCCATCCGACGGGTGAGATCAACCCGAACGAATGCCTCAACTGCATGCACTGCCAAGTGCTCTACCAGTCCGAAACCAAGTGCCCCGTGGTGATCAAGAAGCTCAAACGCAGAGCTGCGACCGCGGATCCCAGTGCGTTTCTCGCGCAGCGAGAGGGCCTGGAAAACCATCCGAACATTCGGAAAACCTGAGAGGAGACAGACATGTCCGACAAATCAAAACTAGGTATCAGCCGACGGGGCTTCATGGGGGCCACGGCCACTGGCGCCGCGATGATGGGCGCGGGCGGTGCCCGGATGGGCTTGCTTGGCGGTGCGGCTGCGGTTACCGCCGCATCCGTCCCCGGCGCGGCGCTGGCGCAGGGCGCACATGCCACCCCGGCCCCCGGTGAGCTGGACGAGTATTATGGCTTCTGGTCCTCTGGACAGACCGGTGAGATGCGCATTCTCGGCGTGCCGTCGATGCGCGAGTTGATGCGGGTGCCGGTCTTCAACCGCTGCTCGGCGACTGGCTGGGGCCAGACCAACGAAAGCCTCAAGATCCTGACGCAGGACATGCTGCCCGAGACACGGGAATACCTGGCCGCGCAGGGGAAGACCGTCCATGACAATGGCGACCTGCACCACGTCCACATGTCCTTTACCGAGGGCAAGTATGACGGGCGTTACCTGTTCATGAACGACAAGGCCAATACCCGCATCGCACGCGTGCGCTGCGACGTGATGAAGGCCGACAAGATCATCGACATTCCAAACGCCAAGGCGATCCACGGCCTGCGTCCGCAGAAATGGCCGCGCACCAACTATGTCTTCGCCAATGGCGAGGACGAGGTCCCCATGGTCAACGATGGCTCCGTGCTGGACGAGCCCGAGAAATACGTCAACTTCTACACGGCCGTCGACGCCGACGAGATGAAGGTGGCCTGGCAGGTGATGGTGTCGGGCAATCTCGACAACACCGATTGCGACTACGAGGGCAAATACGCCTTCTCGACCTCCTACAACTCGGAAATGGGGATGACCCTGCCCGAGATGATGGAAGCCGAGATGGACCATGTCGTGATCTTCAACATCAAGGAGATCGAGAAGGGCATCGAGAACGGCGATTTCATCGAGCTGAACGGCGTTCCGGTCATCGACGGGCGGAAAGGTCAGAACAAGAAATACACGCGTTACGTGCCAATCCCGAACAGCCCGCACGGCATTAACATGGCGCCTGACAAGATCCACCTCTGCGTCGCCGGGAAACTGTCGCCCACGGTTTCCGTTCTGGACGTGCGCAAGTTCGACGCTCTGTTCGAGGATGACAGCATCGACCCCCGCTCGGTCGTCGTGGCCGAGCCCGAACTGGGTCTCGGACCGCTTCACACCTGCTACGACGGTCAGGGCAACGCCTTCACCACGCTGTTCCTGGACAGCCAGGTTGTGAAATGGAACATCGAGAACGCGATCCGGGCCTATAACGGCGAGGATGTGAACCCGATCATCACCAAGCACGACGTGCATTACCAGCCGGGTCACAACTCCACCTGCGAGGGCGAGACGCTCGACGCCTCGGCAAGGTATTACCTGTCGATGAACAAGTTCTCGAAGGACCGCTTCCTCAATGTCGGGCCGCTCAAGCCCGAGAACGAGCAGTTGTTCAGCATCGAGGGCGACGAGATGGTTCTGCTGCATGACGGCCCGACCTTTGCCGAGCCGCACGACTCCATCCTCGTGCATCGGTCCAAGGTGAACCCGAAATCGGTCTGGGACCGCAACGATCCGATGTGGGCCGATGCGCGGGCTCAGGCCGAGGCCGATGGTGTCGATCTTGACGACTGGCAGGACCAGGTCATCAGGGATGGCAACAAGGTGCGTGTCTACATGACCAGCCAGGCGCCGGCCTTCTCGATCGACAAGTTCACGGTCAAGCAAGGTGACGAGGTGACGGTATATGTCACCAACCTCGACGATATCGATGACCTGACCCACGGCTGGACGCTCAACAATCACGGGGTCGCGATGGAGGTCGGGCCGCAGGCCACCGCCTCGGTCACCTTCACCGCGTCGAAACCGGGCGTCTACTGGTACTATTGCCAGTGGTTCTGCCACGCGCTGCACATGGAGATGCGCGGCCGGATGCTGGTGGAGCCCACAGGCGCATGAGACTGGTCGCTGTCCTTATCGCCGTCTTGGGCTGGTTCGTTTCGCCCGGCCTCGCCGGGACGGTGACCGTCGCACCGGGTCAGGGCGCACTTGTTGCCGCCATTGTCGCGGCGACAGAGGGCAGTGAAATCGTTCTGTTACCGGGCCGCCATGACGGCCCGGTGACCATCGACAAGCCGCTGACCCTCACCGGGCAGACTGGGGCGATGATCGACGCGGGCGGCACGGGTTCCGTTGTGCTGGTCGATGCGCCCGATGTGACGATACGTGGCCTGCACCTGACGGGTTCGGGCCGGGTGCACGAGCCGATCGACGCGGGGGTGAAACTGACAAGCAAGGCGCGCGGCGCACGGGTGCTGAACAACGTTCTGACCGGCAACCTGGTTGGCGTGGACATTCACGGGGCGCGCGACGCGCTCGTCCAGGGCAACCGGATCGAGGGGCTGCGGCTGGCGCGGATGAACGACCGCGGCAATGGCATTTATGTCTGGAACGCACCCGGGGCCGAAGTGATCGACAACGAGATCCGCTATGGCCGCGACGGCATCTTTTCCAACGTCTCGCAGCGCAATGTCTATCGCGGCAACCTGTTCCGCGACCTGCGCTTCGCGGTTCACTACATGTACACGAATGACAGCGTGATCGAGGGCAACATCTCGATCGGCAATCACCTGGGCTTTGCCCTGATGTATTCCGACCGCATCGTGGCGCGCGACAACATCTCGATCAACGACCGCGATCATGGGGTGATGCTGAACTATACCAAGCAATCCGACATCTTCGCCAATCTCGTTACGGGCGGCACTGAGAAATGTACGTTCATCTACAACTCTCACAAGAACCTGATCGCCGAGAACAGCTTTGTCGGCTGCGAGATCGGCGTGCATTTCACTGCCGGGTCGGAGCGCAATACGATCACCGGCAACGCCTTTGTCGGCAACCGGACACAGGTCAAGTATGTCGGGACGACCGATGTGGAGTGGAGCCATGAGGGTCGCGGCAATTTCTGGTCGGATCATCCAGCCTTTGACCTCGACGGCGATGCGCGCGCCGACAGTGCCTATCGCCCCAACGACCTTATGGACCATATCCTGTGGTCGCAACCCGCCGCCAAGCTGCTCTTGGGCACCCCCGCCGTACAGCTGGTCCGCTGGAGCCAGTCGCAATTCCCCGCCGCGCGCACCGGCGGCGTGGTGGACAGCCACCCGCTGACCGTGGGGCCCCGGCGGGCTATTCCCGAAACCATCGAACAAATGGCCCGTGCCGTGCCGCTCTGGGCCAAAGGACGCACCGATGACGATACTGACCCTCTCATCTCTCACTAAGCGCTATGGCGGACGTGTCGTACTGGACGCTGTCGGCTTCGACGTGGCCGCCGGCGAGCGCGTCGCCCTTCTTGGACATAACGGGGCGGGGAAATCCACGCTGATGAAGCTGATTCTGGGTCTGATCCGTGCCGATGGCGGCAATGTTACCATCGAGGGCCATGCGCGGGCATCAGCCACCGCGCGAAGCTTGACGGCCTATCTGCCGGAAAACGTGGCCTTTCACCCCGCGCTCACAGGGCGCGAGCAAATTCGCTATTTCCTGCGCCTGCGAGGCAGACCTCTTGCCGAGGCTGACGCGTTGCTGGCCAAGGTTGGGCTGGCTGATGCCGCCGGGCGCCGGATCGGCACCTATTCCAAGGGGATGCGGCAGCGCGTGGGGCTGGCGCAGGCGCTGATCGGCGCGCCAAAGCTGATGATCCTGGACGAGCCGACCTCGGGTCTCGACCCGGTGTCGCGGCGCGAGTTCTATGGTCTGCTCGACGGCCTGGCCGCCAATGGCACGGCGATCCTGCTTTCCTCCCATGCACTGTCCGAGCTCGAGGCGCGCACCGACCGCATGATAATCCTTTCGCAGGGACGGCAGGTGGCGCAGGGCACGCTGGCCGATCTGAGGGCCGAGGCCGCGCTGCCGCTCACCGTACATATCACCCCGGAAGCCGGCGCACTGGGGGCGCTACGCTCGGCATTCCCCGAGGCGCGGTGTGCAAGCGGTCGGCTGGTTCTGTCGATTCAGCCACAGGAGAAACTCGAGTTGCTGGAACGGGTCGCCGCGCAGCGTGGACATGTGGCCGATTTCGATGTGCATGCCGCAACACTTGATGATCTGTATTCGCATATCAGTCGGAGGGCCGCGTGATGGTCTCCCGGATACTTGCCACGGCCGCATTGGAATTTGCCATCGCCCGACGCAACCGGTGGGTTCTGGTCTCGGTCGCGATGATGATGATGTTCGCCCTGATCCTGTCGCTGGCCGGGTCGGCCCCCTCGGGGGCGATGGCCGCCGACCCGCTGTCGGTCACCGTCGCGAGCCTGATCTCGCTGGCTGTCTACCTGGTGCCGCTGATCGCGCTTCTGATCTCCTTCGACGCCATTGCCGGAGAGGCCGAGCGCGGAACACTGGCGCTGGCATTGACGTATCCACTGGCCCGGACCGAGCTTCTCGCCGGCAAGCTGGTTGCGCAGCTGCTGGTCGTGACCATCGCCGTTGTCGCGGGCTATGCCGTCGCGGCGGTGGTAGCCTTCAGCAGCGGCGGCATCGCCGCGACCGAAGGTCTGCCGGCGCTCTGGCGGCTGGTCTGGACCTCGGTTCTGCTGGGGGCGGCCTTCCTGTCACTGGGCCATGCCATGTCCTGCCTCTCGAACCGGCCTTCGGGTGCCGCAGCGATGGCAATAGGGCTTTGGCTGGTGGCAGTGGTGCTTTTCGACCTGGGGTTGCTCGCTGCCATCGTCGCCGATGACGGGGGGCGCTTCACCACCGACTTCCTTCCTTGGGCACTGGTTCTGAACCCGGCCGATGCTTTCCGCATCTTCAACCTGGCAGCCTCCGAAGCGGTCGACGCTGCCTCGGGCCTGTCCGGTGCAGCTTCGTCCATTGCCTGGTGGAAACCGCTTGGTGCTATTCTGATCTGGCCCGTTGCTGCCGCGCTGTTGGCCCGGCTGTTCTTTCAGAGGGTGAATCCATGAGACTCCTGCTCCTGATCCCGTTTCTGGCCTTAGCCGGCTGCAAGGAGGAGGCCTCGAGCCTTCCGCCGCCAGTCCGGATGAGCGATGAGGCACTTGGATTTTACTGCCAGATGGAACTCGCGGAACATGACGGCCCCAAGGGTCAGGCCCATCTCGACGGGCTCGACGCTCCGATCTTTTTCAGCCAGGTGCGCGATGCAATTGCGTATATGCATATGCCCGAGCAGAACCATGAGGTTACCGTGGTCTACGTCCAAGACATGACCGGGGCAACTTGGGACCGACCAGGCGACTGGATTCGTGCCGACGATGCGATTTACGTCACTGGTTCGGGCGCGATCGGCGGTATGGGAGCACCGGAGTTCGTCCCCTTCTCCGATCGCGATGCGGCAGATGGTTTTGCCCGCAAACACGGCGGCCGCGCCCTCGGCTTCACCGAGATCCGACCCGGTGACGTGCTGGGGGTGCAACGGGGTGGCGCGGCACCCGATGCAACCGATATCAATGCCCGGCTAAAGGCGCTGGGTCATTAGCCCCGTACAAAAACTCCGGCACGACCGCCGATGAGGAATGGGTCCCGGCCCTCTGATTGCACGAGCATTCCAAGCGTTTTTCCTTTTCCCGGGGGGGGCAGGCTTTCGGACGCGGAAGAGCGCGTGTGTGTCCGGAGATACAGCGCCAGGTTGCTGTATTGTAAATTTGTTCTTCTTATGATTGTTTCTTGAAGGTGGGTGCATCTGAAATGCACGTTTTGGCGAGAACACCCCCGGGAGAACGGCATGGCCACGCGGACTGGAAGCTTCAACTCGAACGGTGGTCAGATCCACTGGTTCGGTACCGTCAACGATGACATCTTCAACATTCAGTTGAACAACATGAACCCGGAGAATGGCCGTCCGCGTCACGACTCGCATCATGTCTATGGCTATGGCGGCGGCGATCTCTACAGCTTCACGCAGTTCGACATGCTGCATGACCGCACGACGGGGCGCCTTGATACCTTCGATCCGACACAGGATGTCATACAAGTCAATGGCACAACGCTCGATCTGAACGTCTTGAACGCGGCGGACGACCTTTTGCTCGATATCGGAAACGTGACAGGTTCGGTGATCGAGCATCATGGTCAACAATGGCTGCGGATGCAGGTCGGATCGGAAAAGGCGGCGCTCTTCGCGCTGGAGGGCGTCCGAACAATCGATGGTACAGATGAGCAGCATTTCGAAAGCGAGTTGACGCTGGACGGGATCCTCTCGAAGCCCGCCGTGGAATATGTGAACCCGTTCAATTTCGTGCCAGCGGGCGACTACGCGGGCTGGGCTCTGCAGAGGCATAGCCCCAGCCAGGCCCCGACCGTCTTGGGAACGTCTGAGGGGGACTTCATCTTCGGTCCCAAATCCGGCGGGTCGCAGGTGGTACATGGTCTTGGCGGCAACGACGTGCTGCAGGGGGCGAGCGGACAGGACACGATATACGGCGGTCAAGGCAACGATGCGGTGGCCGGTGGTGTCGATGATGACGTTTTGTACGGGGAAGAAGGCGCCGACACCCTTTACGGCGGATCTGCGAACGACATCCTTTATGGAGGGCTCGGAGAAGATAAGCTTTTCGGCAATGACGGCGGCGATCACCTCTACGGGGCGAATGGAAACGATTTTCTAGACGGGGGCGCGGGAAACGATAGCCTGAATGGCCAGTACGAAGACGACTCTCTGACCGGGGGGGACGGCGCCGATACGTTGAGCGGCGAGCACGGCAACGACAATCTGAGCGGTGGAGCGCTGGGCGATCTGCTCAGCGGTGGGATCGGCGCGGATTTCCTGAACGGAGGAAGCGGTTATGACCAACTGGTCGGGGGAACCGGGGCTGACGAATTCTACCATGAAGGCGTGTTCAGTCATGGCGCCGACTGGATTCAGGATTTCAACGCCACCGAAGGAGACGTCCTCAGGTTCGGAGGACAGGCGGCGCGCGAGGATTTTCAGGTGAACTTCGCCAACACCGCAAGTGCCGGAATGGCAGGTATCGACGAGGCATTCGTGATCTACCGGCCGACGGGGCAGATCCTCTGGTCGCTTGTGGATGGCGCGGCTGAACCGGAAATCAACCTCGCATTGGAGCAGGAGACTTACGATCTCCTGCTCTGACGCCTACGTGTCCTGGTATCCCTGAACGGAGGGAAAGGCCGGCGCGCGGATTCGCCTCCAGCCGTGTCAGGCCATCAGGTCGAAGGTCTCGCCCCCGATCTGGAGGTTGATCTGGTCTTGACCCTCGCCATCCACAAGCGCCCAGAGGATCTGGCCGGTGGGGCGGTAGATGACGAAGGCCTCCTGCACGGCATCGTCGCCCGAGCGGTCGCC